>NZ_JADPKT010000026.1 GCF_023074075.1 Bradyrhizobium sp. 138
GCATTGTTAAAGGGCATGATGTTTTCAGCGCTCAAACCCGGTGGAGAGGACCGGTCGTCCGGATTAGTCTATCCAAGCCGGGATAGGGGCGCTGGAGCACGAAACGGTGGCAGGCCGCCATGACCATGAGCTGTGAGCTCGCTTTGTTACTTGGCCGCCCCTACGACTTGCCCGGCTGCGCTGCGAGCGCGGATCCGTAGATGTCGTGCAAGCCACTGGCTCCTGAGACAAAGGAGAACCAAGCATGCAAATCGTCGGCATGGACATCCACCGATCCTTCGCCCAAGTGGCGATCCTGGAGGACGGAACAATAATCCGACAGCTCCGCGTTGATCTCGTCCACGATCGGCTTGTCGCCTTTGCCAAGACACTCAGCCTCGAGGATGAGGTGGTCATCGAGGTAACGGGCAACAGCGCGGCGGTCGAACGTATTCTGCGCCCGCACGTTAAGCGCGTCGCGGTCGCCAATCCGAGGCTCGTTCGGGCGATCGCCTATGCGCGAGTCAAAACGGACAAGGTCGATGCTGGGACCCTGGCAAAGTTGCATGCTGCTGGCTTCTTGCCGGAGGTCTGGGTTGCTGACGAGGACACCTACAGCCGCCGGCGCCAGATGGCCGAGCGCGCTGGCGTCTTGGCGCAGATCATCCGGATTAAAGGACGCATGAAGGCTATCCTGCATGCCAACCTCATCCCTCCCTACAAAGGCTATCTCTTCGGCAAGCGCGGACAGCATTGGCTGGACAGTCTGCCTCTTCCATCGGAGGAGCGTGCGATGCTCCAACGTCTTATCACGGAACTCGAACGCGTGACGAAGCAACTGTCCGAAATCGACAAAGTCGTGGCCCGACAGGCTCTGGACGATCCACGGGCTCTCAAGCTGATGACGATCCCCGGCGTGAGTTCGGTCGTCGCATCGAGTGTACTGGCCTCCATCGGCGACATCGCACGCTTCCAGTCACCGCATAAGCTCAGCAGCTACTTCGGTTTGACCCCTCGAGTTCGGCAATCGGGAGAGCATCCGGCAAGGCATGGGCGTATCTCGAAACAGGGTAATCGTGACGCCCGCAAGATGCTGGTTGAAGCGGCCTGGTCGGCCAAGACGGCGCCGGGGCCGCTGCGGGCCTTCTTCAATCGCATGCAGAAGAAGCATGGGCCTGGAGTCGCGGCCGTCGCAACGGCACGTAAGCTCGCAGTGATGATCTGGCACGTCCTGACGACCGGGAAAGATTATGCTTACGCACGACCGGCGTTCACAGCGATGAAACTCCGGAAGGTGGCACTCAAGGCTGGAGCGCCTCGTGCCTATGGCAAGGCTGGCCCGGGTCGGGACTACTGGATCAAGGAACTGCGTGAGCGGGAAGTTGGCTATGTCGCACGCGTCGAGCAAGCGTACGAGCGGATGGTGGCGGCCTGGAAGGAGAAGCCAAAAAAAGTGGCCTTGAACTGACGATAGGGCTTCTCAACACCATCCGTGGTCAGGCAGAT
>NZ_JADPKT010000079.1 GCF_023074075.1 Bradyrhizobium sp. 138
CCGTAGGGTGGGCAAAGCGACTTGTCCGCCATAGCTCGAAGAGCGACGGCGGAAGCGTGCCCACGTATCTTTCGCGGCCGAGAGAGATCGTGGGCACGGCGCAAGAGCGCCTTTGCCCACCCTACGACTGCGTCCGGGGCACGAGAGGTGAGTGTAACGCACGTCCGCCTCCACACCGTCATTGCGAGGAGCCCTTGCGACGAAGCAATCCAGAGTCTTTCCGCGGAGGGATTCTGGATTGCTTCGCTGCGCTCGCAATGACGGAACAAGGAGCGGCATCGCAACTCTTTAACTCGCATGTTACCCGCAGACACGGCTTCGCAGCCTCGCGGCTGAAATCGCCCGAGCTTTGCTTGATCACTCCGCCCTCAAATCCAAGAGGGCGCAGGGAAGGCCGGGTGCCGACCTCGCACCCGCGGTCCGCTGCGCGAAATGCACACGCAGGAAGAACCGCACAGCAGCATACAGGTGGTGCCGATCACTCGGCCTTCCCTGCGCGATGGTCGGACGGCTTATGCCGTG
>NZ_JADPKT010000035.1 GCF_023074075.1 Bradyrhizobium sp. 138
TCATGGATGATCTGTTGCGGGAGTTTTTGACGGAGACCAGCGAGAGCCTGGACACCGTCGACAATCAGCTGGTGAAGTTCGAGCAGGAGCCGAACAACGCCAAGATCCTGGATAACATCTTCCGCCTCGTTCACACCATCAAGGGCACCTGCGGCTTCCTCGGCCTGCCCAGGCTCGAAGCGCTGGCCCATGCCGGCGAGACGCTGATGGGCAAATTCCGTGACGGCATGCCGGTGACCGGGCAGGCGGTGACGGTGATCCTGTCCTCGATCGACCGCATCAAGGAGATTTTGGCCGGCCTGGAAGCGACCGAGGCCGAGCCTGAGGGCAACGACCGCGACCTCATCGACAAGCTGGAAGCGATGGTCGAGCAGGGCATGGCCGGTATGGCGGCAGGCGCCGCTGCTCCCGTTGCCGAGTCTCCGCCGCTGGTGCCGGAAGCCCCTGTTGCCGCCGCGTCCGCGCCCGCCAAAGACATGACCACGGGCACGCTGATCGACCAGACCCTGGAGCGCCCG
>NZ_JADPKT010000073.1 GCF_023074075.1 Bradyrhizobium sp. 138
CGCCTCCGCCGCCCGCACCCGCAGCCCCTGCCCCCGTTCAGGCCGCCGCCGTCGCGCCGCCGGCTCCGGCAGCCGCGCCCACGCGCGATCTCAACTCACCGCTCGGCGTCTGGCTCACCGAGGAGAAGGAAGGCAAGGTCCGCATCGAACAGTGCGGCAGCAATCTGTGCGGCTATTCGGTCGACAGCAAATCGAACCAGAATGGCGAGCAGGTTCTGATCAACATGAAGCCGAGCAAGGACCAGAAATGGTCCGGCCGCATCCTCGATCCGAACTCCGGCTCGACCTATGATTCCACGATCGCGATGAAGGGCACCGACCGCTTGCGCGTGCAGGGCTGCGCCTTCGGCGGCATGTTCTGCGGTGGGCAGACCTGGACGCGCGTGAACTGAGGCCAAACGTCTTGACCGAGACAAGGGGCCCGTGATCCGGGCCCCTTTGCTTGTTGGTCGCGGCATCGTCGTGACGTGCGCCACCTCACAGAGCCTGCTGCTCGCGTGACAGCCCTCACATCGCCGGTTCCGCGCCCGTGCCACGTTCCCCGCATGGTCACCCATAGGGGCATGTCATGAACGGCTTTCGCAAAGGACTCTTCGCCACCCTCATCGCCATCGCCTTCCCGCTCGCGCAGGCTGATGCTGCGACCAGCACTTTCGACGGCACATGGAATGTCCGCATCTCGTCCTCAAGCGAGACCTGCGGCAACGGCGCGACCGTCGCGATCGGCATCAACAACGGGCAGATAGCCTCGAGCAGCACCGCCGTGACGGCGTCCGGCCGCGTGGCGAATGCCGGTGGCATCAATGTCATCTTGAGCACCGGCATCAAGCGCGCCGTCGGCTTCGGCCGGCTCAGCGGCAGCTCCGGCTCCGGCACCTGGCGCGGCGCGTTGTGCACGGGAACGTGGACGGCAGAGAAGATTTAGCGATCCTGACCAGCCAAATGAATTCGTGTGTTTTCACATCGTTAGGTGCGCGCTCGTGTGCTTTCGCGTCGGTCCCCCACTTATAGATTCACGACGCTCGGTTCGCGCGATCGAGAACGTTCTTCACTCACTGGGCCAGACCGCGGTGAGTCGTCTCGCATGGGAACTGACGGGCTGAACTTCCACTCCAATTCTTTGCGTGCCTGTAAACCAGATCACATCCATCCTCGATTACTCGCTCTAAGGTAGATAACTGGCAAGACGCGTAGAGCTCCACTGCACTGGACCTGAGCCAGCGTCGCTTCAGCCCTACAACAAGCATTTGATGTCTTGCTATTTCGTCAAATTTTGCAAACCGCCTAGGCGGCAGCAAGGAGCAATTGCAATGACAGCGACTTCAGCGAAACTTCGTTTGGGTCGACATGGCGATTGAGTGTATTCGCCGGGATCACACCCAGACGCTCAGCCCTGGCGATCAAAGAGGTCCGTTCTTGACCGCGCGTGCCCTTGGCATGGCATTGGCGGCACTCAACGATGCCCATGCGCACGCCTCTAGTGGTTCTCCTCTCCTGAACATCGCCGGCACGCCCGGCCTGAGCGGAGCCAATGCCGAAATCGCCGCGGCCGCGGCCTGCTCGCAGGTCCTGCTCCGAAGATATCCGAGCCAATTTCGTTTCTTGGATCCGGCCTGGGCACATTGGCTCGAATATTTCGAACTAGGTCAGGCAGGGAGCGCGGCCGAGCACGCCGGACGGAGCTTTGGAGACGCCATCCATGCGTTCGGCTCGACCGACATGGCCAACGCTGCTGCGGACCAATACGTCCCTACAGGCGCTCCCTATACTCATGTCGCGGCACCCAACCAGCCAATGCAGCACTACTCCGGGGGCAAATGGGGCGACGCAACACCTTTGCTTGCGACCCGGGTCATGAATTTCCCACCACCTCCAGGGCGCATTTCCGCCACCGTGGTGAACCACACGGCTCACTATGCTGCCGACTTTGCAAAGGTCGTCGACAAGGGAGTCTTCCAGCGCACGGCGGGTACGCGCAGCCTGCAGGAGGAGGTCACCGGAATCGCATGGGGCTATGACGGTCCTCCAGAAATCGGTACGCCGCCCCGGCTTTATCTTCAGGTCGTTCTCGCCGCACTTGACGCCATCGAAGCGCGGACGCCGGGCAAGCTGAGCACGGCGGAAGAATTGACCATCGTTGCCGGTGTTGGCATTGCCATGGCTGATGCCGGTATCGACGCTTGGTACTACAAATATGCTCCAACGCATATGATGTGGCGACCAATCGCCGGTATTCAGAAAGCTGAGGCGGGAAATGGGACTGCGATCCCGGGCTGGTTGCCGCTCGGGCGGCCGGATACCAACGGCAACGGCGTCGCTTTGACGCCCGACTTCCCAGCCTATCCGTCAGGACATGCCACCTTTGGTGCAGCCGCTTTTCAGCTGTTGCGGTTGTTCTTCGTCCAGAAGGGCGTCACCTCGTTCCATCCCAATGGCGTCGACAAATTCAGGCTGGATTTCGTCTCCGACGAATTCAATGGCCGCAACGTCGATCCCCGGACCATGCTGCCTCGTGATCACGTCACGCTGAGTTACGACAGCCTGTGGCAGGCGATTGCCGCTAACTCGATCAGTCGCGTCTATCTTGGTGTTCACTGGCAGTTTGATGGTATCACCAGGCGCAACGCGGCAGGTACCGATGACGAGTTTGGAATTCCAACACCCGATAGACTCGGACATACCGGCGGCGTTTGGCTCGGCGCGCAAATAGCCAACCAGATCGCACCGAAGCTCGGTATCCAGCCAGCGACGATCGCCGCATCGAAAATCAATTGACGCGAGTGCGCTCGTAGCCCGCCTGGGGCCGCGAGCGCTCTTCGTCATGAGCTCCACGACGCGGTACACCGCAGAGCCGATTCTCGACTCGCCAGTCTTGTGCCCCGGATCAGCAACGCACCACTGCACGTTGCATTATATCCGGAGCAGGAGAGCTAGCCCAACGCCGCGCCATACTCCGCGTCAGTGACCGGCTCCAGCCAGGTCGAGTAGACGCCGTCGAGCGCTTCCTGCATGGCGATGTGGCACATGCCGTTGGTCGGCGATGCCCCGTGCCAGTGCAATTCGCCCGGCGGAATCCAGACGGTGTCGCCAGGACGGATCTCCCTGACAGGGCCGCCCTTGGTCTGCACCCGCCCGACGCCGGAGATGACGTAGAGCGTCTGCCCGAGCGGATGGTGATGCCAGTTGGTGCGAGCGCCCGGCTCGAAGGCAACGCGCGAGCAGTTCAGCCGTGCCGGCGCGGGCGCCATGATGACGGGGTCCTGCCACACGGTGCCGGTGAAGTTTTCCTTGGGCGCGCGGCGGGTCGGCCGCGTGCCTGCAACGGTGATCTCCATGGGGTCCTCGCTCCTGTTACTTCTTGCTGGCGGCGTAGCGCGCCTTGGTCTCGGCGTTCATCGGATAGAGGCCCGGCAGCACCGCGCCGTTGTTCACCTCGTTGACGATCCAGGCTTCCATGCGCTCCTGTTCGACGCCCTCGTGGAGCACGTGATCGAGCATCGCCTGCGGGATCAGCACGCAGCCGTCCTGGTCGGCGACCACGATGTCGTTCGGAAACACGGCAACCCCGCCGCAGCCGATCGGCTCGCCCCAGCCGACGAAGGTGAGGCCGGCAACGGACGGCGGCGCGGCATAGCCGTCGCACCACACCGGAAGATTGGTGCCGAGCACGCCTTCGACGTCACGGACGACGCCGTCGGTGACGAGCGCGGTGACGCCGCGCTTCATCATGCGGGCGCAGAGAATATCGCCGAAGATGCCGGCATCGGTGATGCCCATGGCATCGACCACGGCGATGCATCCCTCCGGCATCGCCTCGATCGCGGTGCGGGTCGAGATCGGCGACGACCAGGATTCCGGTGTCGCCAGATCCTCGCGCGCCGGCACGAAGCGCAGCGTGAAGGCCGGTCCCACCAGGCGCGGCAAGCCCGGGCGCAGCGGCCGCGCACCCCGCATCCAAACATTGCGCAGGCCCTTCTTGAGCAGGACCGTGGTGATGGTGGCGGTGGTGATGCCGGCGAGGGTCTTGCGGGCTTCGGGGGACAGCGACATGGACGACAACGAGCTCCGAGGTGCGGGAAGGAACGCGCGCATCTTGCGAGCCACAGCTCTTGCGTCAAGGCCTTAGAGACCACCAATAACGCAGGGCGGCTGAGCCGTTATGCGACGCGATAACAAGGTCTTATCGTGCCCCCTTGCATTAATTCATTGGACTTGCGGGCGCATTTACGCGAAGCAGGACGAAGCGGAACTCTCACGTTGGGGGCCGCATTCCTCCGAAGCCCGATTTCGACAGCTCTTCGACAGCTCATGGCCGCGACGCTTCCCCCGCCCCGCCTTCTGCCCAGTGGCGACAGCGCCGTCACGGTCGAGTTCAGCCGCACCATCGATGACGACGCCAACCAGCGCGTGCTGGCGCTGGACAAGGCGCTCGCGGCAAGCCCCATCGACGGCATCACCGAGACCGTGCCTACCTATCGGTCGCTGCTGGTGCATTACGATCCCGGCACGATCGGCTTCGACGCGCTCGGCGAGAAGCTGCTCTCCCTCGCCAGCCAACCGCTGCCGCCCGCGACGAAGGCACGCCGCTGGCGCATTCCCGTCGCCTATGGCGGTGAGCACGGCATTGATCTCGAGGATGTCGCCAAGGCGCTGAACACGACGCCCGACGACATCGTCGCCCGGCATGTCGGCGGCGACTACAAGGTCGCCATGATCGGCTTCACGCCGGGCTGGTCCTATCTCAGCGGCCTCGACAAATCCCTGCACATGTCGCGGCGGCAAAATCCGCGGCTGCTGACGCCCGCGGGCACAATCTCGATCGGCGGCATCCAGGCCGGGATCCAGTGCCTCGCCGCGCCGAGCGGCTGGCACCTGCTCGGCCGCACGCCTGTCAGAACCTATCAGCTCCACCGCAGCCCGACCTTCCTCACCGAGCCCGGTGATCGCGTGACGTTCTTCGCCATCGACCACAAGACGTTCGACGAATTGGACCGCGCGGCGGAAGCCGGCGAGATCATCGCCGAGCAGGTGGACGCATGAGCCGGCTCGTCGTCGCCAGCATCGGCCCTGCAAGCTCCGTCCAGGATGGCGGGCGCCTCGGCGCGCAGCGCTACGGCCTGACGGTCAGCGGGGCGATGGACCGGGTATCCTTGGCCGCGGCGAATACGCTGGTCGGCAACGCGCCTTTCGCGGCCGCTGTCGAGATCGGGCCGTTCGGCGCCTCCTTCACCGCGCGTGACGGCGCCGTGCGCGTCGCGATTGCAGGCGCGCCGCGCAATGCGGACGTCGCCGGAAGTCCGCTCGCCTTGGACTCGTCGGTGACGCTGAAGGACGGCGAGACGCTGACGCTGGGCTTTGCCCGCGGCGGCGCCTTCACTTATCTGGCGATCGAAGGCGCCATCAAGGGCGAGAAGGTGTTCGGCAGTCTCGCAGTCAATGCCCGCGCGGGGCTCGGCAGCCCCTACCCGCGCACGCTCCAGGCCGGCGACGAGTTCAGCGTCGATACCGCGAGCGGCGTGGCGGAGTTGCGGATCGAACTGCCGAAGCCCGCAAGCGGCCCGATCCGCGTCGTGCTGGGACCGCAGGACGACGAGTTCGACGACGCCAACAAGGCGCTGTTCCTGGACAGCGAGTGGAAGATCTCGGCGACGTCCGATCGCATGGGCTATCGGCTCGAGGGCCCCGCCATCAAGCATCTCCACGGCCACAACATCGTCTCCGACGGCACCGTCAACGGCAGCATCCAGGTGCCCGGCAACGGCGCGCCGATCGCGCTGATGATGGACCGCGGCACCTCCGGCGGCTATCCGAAGATCGCAACCATCATCACGGCCGATGTCGGCCGCCTCGCCCAGACTTCGGCAGGAACGGCGTTCCGCTTCAAGGCCGTCAGCATGGCCGAGGCCCAGGACGAGGCCCGCAAATTCGCGCAATTGATCCGGACCCTGCCCGATCGCCTGCGTTCTGCAGACACCGTCGCACTCAACATCGAAGCGCTTAGCGATGCCAACGTCGCGGGCTATGCCGTGAGCGCCGTCGATGCCGGCACCTGGCAGGTCACCGCGGAGCCTTAAACGCAACAACAAGACCCAGAGGCGGAGAGCACCCATGAAGACAGTCGACCTCAATTGCGACCTCGGCGAAGGTTTTGGCGCGTGGGAAATGGGCAACGACGCCGCGATGATCGAGCTGGCGAGTTCGGTCAACGTCGCCTGCGGCTTCCATGCCGGCGACCCCGACATCATGCGCCGGACGGTGGAACTGGCGAAGGCGCGCGGCGTCTCGGTCGGCGCCCATCCTGGATATCGCGACCTGCACGGCTTCGGCCGGCATCCGATCGCGGGGCTGAAGGCGTCCGAGATCGAAAACCTCGTCGCATATCAGATCGGCGCGCTGCAGGCGATCGCGACGGCCGCGGGCCACAAGGTGACGCATGTGAAGGCGCATGGCGCGCTCTCCAATGTCGCGTGCGAGGACGACATGACGGCGAAGGCAATCGCCGCCGGCATCAAAGCGGTCGATCCCGGCCTGATCTTCGTCGTGCTCGCCAATTCGAAGCTGGTGAAGGCCGGCGAAGCCGCCAAACTGCCGATGGTGCACGAGGTGTTCGCCGACCGCGCCTATGAGGACGACGGCAATCTCGTCTCGCGCAAGAAGCCCGGCGCGGTGCTGCATGATGCCAAGGTGATCGCCGATCGCGTGGTGCGGATGGTGCAAGATGGCGCGGTGGTGTCGGTCACCGGCAAGGTGATTAAGATGCGCACGGATACGGTGTGTATCCATGGCGATACGCCCGGCGCGGTCGACATCGCGCGGACTTTGCGTCAGGCACTGAAGGCTGCGGGGATCGAGGTCGCGCCATTCAAACGCGGGGCGTGAGAAACGCTCGGTGCCGTAGGGTGGGCAAAGGCGCAACGCGCCGTGCCCACCATCTCGTCATGATTGAGACAGGTGGTGGGCACGCTTCGCTTTGCCCACCCTACGAGATCATCAGAACGGATGCACCGACAGCGTGCCAAACACGATGGCCGCAATAACCGCAAACGCGCTGTAGAGCGCCAGATGATGGGCGCTTGCCCGGGTCTGTCGCGAGAGCGAGCGCGCGTAAAAGTGCAGTCTGGCTTCCGCCGATAGTTCGCGCATGGTCGATCTCCAACGCCCCATTTGCGGGATTATGAGGGATCAACCAGGGCGGGTGGCAAGACGGCGGTGAAAATAGCGATGCGCCTCCTTCGAAGTGGCGGCATCGCAGATGTAATTTCTCCCGGGGTCCAGGTTCCGAGAATCTTATTCGTTCAAATCCGAGCCAGTTGGAACCGGCTCGGATGACACCGGAATGACAACTCTCGTAGGTGGGCAAAGCGAAGCGTGCCCACCACCTGTCTCAATCATGACGAGATGGTGGGCACGGCGCGCGAAGGGCGCGCCTTTGCCCACCCTACAGCACCGAGCTAATCGAAATGGGTTTCCTGCCCCTGATCCGCATCGCGCCTTAGTACACGTCAGCCTGGAAACGGCCCGTCTTCTTGAGCTCGGCGACAAAGCTGACGGCCTCATCGGTCGAGCGCGCGCCGAACTGGGCGACGATGTCGACCAGCGCGCGCTCGACGTCCTTGGCCATGCGCTTGGCATCGCCGCAGATGTAGAGATGAGCGCCTTCGGCGAGCCAGGTCCAGACCTCGCGGCCGACCTCGCGCATGCGGTCCTGCACGTAAAACTTCTTCTCGCCGTCGCGCGACCAGGCCAGCGACATGCGCGTGAGCAGGCCCGAGGTCTTCATCGCATTGAGCTCATCCTGATAGAAGAAGTCGCAGTCGCTGCGCTGATGGCCGAAGAACAGCCAGTTCTTGCCGGGCGCACCTGTCGCCTTGCGATCGAGAAGGAAAGCACGAAACGGCGCGATGCCGGTGCCGGGACCGATCATGATGATCGGCGTCTTCGGATCCTGCGGCAGGCCGAAGCCGTGCGCCTTCTGCACATAGACCTTGAGATTTTCGCCCTCATTGATGCGCTCGCCGAGGAAGGTCGAGGCGACACCGAGACGCTTGCGTTTGCCGACGACGTAACGCACCGAATCGACCGTCAGCGACAACTTTCCGGGCGTTGCATTGTGCGAGGACGAGATCGAATAGAGCCGCGGCTGGAGCGGCTCCAGCGCCTCGACGAAGGCCTCCGGATGCGGCCGCGTGCCGGAAAACTTCTGCAACGCCGCCATCACGTCGAGGGTGGCGGCATCGCCATCGGGATCCTCCCCCTGGGCCAGCGCCCGCGCCTTCTCGCGCGCCGCGCCACCGGTGATGAAGGAGATCAGCTCGAACAGCGTGTCGGGCGCCGGCGACAACGAGACGTCGTCGATCAGCACCTCGCGCAGCGTCTTGCCGTTGACCTTGGTGGTGTGGGAGGCGCCGAGCAGCGCGATGATCTGGTCGACGAGGCCGACATCGTTGCGCGCGAACACGCCAAAAGAGTCGCCGACGACGTAGTCGAGCTTGCTCTCGGAGAGGTCGAACTCGACGTGATAGGTTTCCTTCTCCGACTTTCCCTTGTTGAGCAGACGGCGCGACAGGAACGTCGCTGCAACAGGGTTGTCGCGGGAGCGGCCGGGCTCTGCGATCGTCACCGTCACGGCCGGCGCCGGCGCGTCCGGCTTGTCAGCCGCCTTGGCCGCCGGCGTCTTGTCGAGCTCCTCATACAGCGCCTTCAGCATCCGCGCAGTTTCCTTGCCGCCGGGAACGCACAGATTGAGCCGCGCTTCGCTACGGCCTGCGATCGCCTCCGAATAGTCGTGGCAATTGTAGCCGCACTGGCCGCAATCCTGCTGCGCCATCGCCGCCATCATCTTGCGGCGCACGGGACGGCCCTCGGCGAGCTTCATCCGCTCAGTGATCGGCATGGTCTGGTCGTGCCAGGGCGCTTCGCCGTCGTCACCGTCGCCGGCTGCGCCTTGCATGACCGCGGCGCCCTGCTCCGCCGACAGCGGCGCGGCGACGTCAGGCGACAGCAACCCGGCAAAGAATCCATTCAGCCAGGAGCGCTGCGCATCGGAGAACGGTGCGCTGGCGGGGATGATGTCGAGCCTGGGCGGAGGGGTGATCTGGTTCATGCGGACACCTGTGCATCGGCAAGCTTGCGCAGCGTTTCGCCGTCATGGCGGCGCGCGAAGGAGAGGAAGGTTTCGTCGGCAGACGCGCGATGGGCGATGTAGGCCTTGAGCAGTCCTTCGACCGTTTTCGGCGCATCCTCGGCCTTGAGGTCGTGATAGACCTCCTGACCGACGTCGGCATCGGGGCCGAAGCCGCCGCCGGTGAAGAGGTGATAACCCTCGACCGTGTCGTCTTCGTTGACAGGCACGCGCGCACCGATCAGACCGATGTCGCTGATGTAGTGCTGCGCGCAGGAATGGTGGCAGCCGGTGACGTGGATGTTGACCGGCTTGTCCATCGCGACGCGCGGCTCGCACCAGTCGCCGATCTCGGCGGCATGGCGCTTGGTATTCGCCGCGGCGAAGCGGCAGCCGGCATTGCCGGTGCAGGCGATCAGGCCGGCGCGGATGTGCGAGGCCTCGACCGCGAGCCCGATCTGCTTGATCGCCGCGATCGCAAGCTCGACGTTCTCGTCGCGCACGCCTGAAATCAACAGGTTCTGCCAGACCGTCAGCCGGATCTCGCCGTCGCCAAGATCACGCGAGACTTTGGCCAGGCCCCGCATCTGCTCGCTGGTAAGCTTGCCCAGCGTCAGCGACACGCCGATCCAGTTGAGGTCGTCCTGCTTCTGCTTGTGCACGCCGACATGAGCCATGCGGTCCGCCGCGGGACGCGGCGCGAACGCCTCCTCCGGCACACGCGTGAAAGGCGTCTTCAGCCGCTCCTCGACCAGCTTGAGGAAGCCGTCATGGCTCATGGCGTCGAGCACGTATTTCAACCGCGCCTTGTTGCGGTTGGTGCGGTCGCCATGGTCGATGAACACGCGCACGATGGCGTCGGCAACGGCGGTCGCCTGCTCCGGTTTGACGATGATGCCGGAATATTTGGCAAAGTCCTTGTGGCCGGTGATGCCGCCGAGGCCGAGGCGGAACCAGACGCCCGGCTCGACGCCGAAACCGTCCTTCACCTCATACGCCGTGAACGCGATGTCGTTGGTCTCCTCCAGCACCGCGATCTTGCCGGCGCCGTCGAAGGCGACGTTGAACTTGCGCGGCAGACCGTAGAGCGAGCGGTCGTTGAGGATGTGGTAGTGCCATTCGCGCGCATAGGGCCGCGTGTCGATGATTTCCTGCGGATCGATGCCCGCCGTCGGCGTTCCCGTCACGTTGCGAATGTTGTCGGCGCCGGAGCCGCGCGAGCACAGGCCGAGTTCCTGGATACCCTCGAGCAGTTTGATCGCGTGCTTCGGCGGGATCTCGCGCAGCTGGAGATTGGCGCGCGTCGTGACGTGGCTGTACGGGCCGCAGAGTTCATCGGCGAGATCGGCAAGGCCTGACAGCTGCCAGTGCTTCATGATGCCGTTCGGAATCCGCAGGCGGCTCATATAGGAGTCCTGCGTCGGGGCGACATAGAAGATGCCGTAATAGCGCCAGCGGAAATTGTCCGCCGGACTCGGCGGCGTGTTGTCGAGCGCCTGCTGGCGCAGCCGCGGATAGGCATCGAAGGGATGCTCGTCGCGCTTGAACTTCTCCTGGTCGGCGAGCTTCTTGCCGGACGCGATCACCTTGTCCTGCGCCTTGATGTGCACGGCGTCGGGACCAACAGGCTCGGCGTTCGCCTTGCCGCCGCCACCGCTGCCGAGGCCGCGTCCGACCTTGCTGATCTGCAGACCGGTCGTAAAACCTTCGAGATAGCGTTTCTGCTCGTCGGTAAAGTCGACTGCGAGCGTATCGATTTTCATGATCGGTAACGAAGCTCCTGCGGCCACCGGGGTGGCATCGACGGAATTGGCGAGACCCGCGAGGAACTGGGCTGGCCCCTGAGAGCCGGCTTCGCTACCCGACGGTCCGATCAGCTTCGTTGCTGCGGGACTTGGCTCAGCAGGCACCTGTGACAAGCTGGCCGCACTGCAACATTCAAGTTGCGTGCCAGCTTCCATGAAATAAAAGATGTCGCGATTTCAATATATTAGCAGCACCTCCGGAAAGTTCCGGTCCTGCCAAGGCTCATGAAATTCGAGCAGACAGCCCAAAATTTAGCCGATGATCGGAACTGCTCACAAATTACGCAGCAACGAATCAGACCTTCCAGCGTCCGACGTCGAAGGCCTCAAGATGCCCCAAAATGTTGCCGGGATCGAATGCGGGACCGGCGAATGCCCCGAACGCCGCGGGCGCCTGCTCGGGCGGCCGGCGGCCCAGGGCCGCATCGTAAAGGTCGGGCCTGAACACGGCCATCGCTGTCTTGACGCCCTCCGGAGTAAGCGCGGTCTGCCCCCAACGCACCATCTGCGCATAGAGCCAGGCGGCCTGGACCGGATCCGGGCGCCCTGCCTCCTCCCGTCCTACCAGGAGGTAGCGGCCGCTTTCGCGGAAGGTGCCATCAGGGGAAATCTTCAGGCGTCCGGTCAGGGTGCGCTGGATCACTTCGGCGTCGACGCCGATCCGCTCGGGCTGCGCCAGGATATGCGCCGCCTCGGTCCGGTTGTCCGGATGCTCAATGAACTCGGCGGCCTTCACGGCCGCGCGCACGAGGCGGGCGACCACATCCGGATTCTTGTCGGCCCAGACCTGGCGGACTGCCAGCACCTTCTCCGCTGCGCGGTCCAGAATGTCGGAGACGAAATGCAGGATATGGCCGATGCCGAGATCGACCGCGATCGAGTTCCAGGGCGCGCCGACGCAGAATGCATCGACATGGCCATTGGCGAGGCTGTCGACCATGTAGGGCGGCGGCAACACCACGAGGCGCACGTCCTCGTCGGGATCGACGCCGGCCGCGGCCATCCAGAACCTCAGTTGGTAATTGTGGGTCGAGAACGGGAAGGTCATGCCGAAGGTCAGCGGCTCGGCGCCGGCCTTGCGGCGCTTGGCAACGACCTTCGCCAACGCTTTCGCCGTGGCGAGCGGATCAAAACGGTCGCCCTCGATCTCCTCCATCAGCGACGCATGGAGCGCCGGCGACACCGTGATCGCGTTGCCGTTGATGCCGAGATTGAAGGGCGCGGCGATCGGCACCTTGACGTGGCCGAGCCCGAGTGAGGACGCGATCGCGACGGGCGCCAAGAGATGCGCCGCGTCGAACAGGCCGATATTGAGCTTGTCGCGGACGTTGGACCAGGAAACTTCGCGCACCAGCTCGACCTCGAGCCCCTCGGCGGCGGTGAACCCCTTGTCGACGGCAACGATGAGGGCTGCGGCATCGACCAGCGGAATGAACCCGATACGGAGGGGAGCAGTCATTTCAGCATCTCCGACGCGGTGATGATCGACTGCGCGATCTCGCCGATTTTCTTCTTCTCGCGCATCGCGGTGGAGCGCAGCAGCACATAGGCCTCGTCCTCGGTCAGGCCCTTCACCTTCATCAGGATGCCCTTGGCGCGTTCGATGATCTTGCGGTCCTCGAGCTGCGATTTGGTGCGCTCCAGTTCCTCCTGGAGCTTGGCAAAGGCATTGAAGCGGGACACGCAGAGGTCGAGGATCGGCTTGATACGCTCCTTCTTCAACCCATCGACGATATAGGCCGATACCCCCGCCTCGACCGAGGCCTGGATCGAGGCGGAATCGCTCTGGTCGACGAACATGGCGATCGGCCGTTTCACGGCGCGGCTGACCTGGAACATCGCCTCCAGCACGTCGCGGCTGGGGTTCTCAAGATCGATCAGGATGATGTCGGGGTCCACCGCGTAAATACGGGCAAGCAGGCTCTGCATCTCGCGAATATGGACGACCTGCGTGAATCCGGCCTCCCGCAATCCCTCCTCCAGGATCGCAGCCCGGATAGGGCTTTCGTCGACGATTACGATTTTGGGCGACTGTTCGGCGCTCATGGCTCACTCACGGCAGGTGATTCATCCATAGCACGCCCGAACGCCCTGCAAAGGGTTGTAATTGTGAGCAATTGGGACTAGCTCAGGCCGGTCAATCAGGCAGATCAGATATGGATCAGACGGCTGCGCCCAAGGTCAGCTTCGTGTCGCTCGGGTGTCCCAAGGCATTGGTGGATTCCGAGCGTATCATCACGCGCCTGCGCGCCGAGGGCTACGAGCTCGCCCGCAAGCATGACGGGGCCGACATCGTCATCGTCAACACCTGCGGCTTCCTCGACAGCGCCAAGCAGGAATCGCTCTCGGCGATCGGCGAGGCCATGGCCGAGAACGGCAAGGTGATCGTAACGGGCTGCATGGGCGCGGAACCCGAGCAGATCGAGCAGGCCTATCCCGGCGTGCTCTCCATCACCGGCCCGCAGCAATATGAGAGCGTGCTCGACGCCGTGCACCGCGCATTGCCGCCCGCCCACAATCCGCACGTGGACCTGGTGCCGCCGCAGGGCATCAAGCTGACGCCGCGCCACTACGCGTACTTGAAGATCTCCGAGGGCTGCAACAACCGCTGCACTTTCTGCATCATCCCGAAGCTGCGCGGCGACCTGGTCTCGCGTCCGGCCAACGACGTGCTGCGCGAAGCTGAACGCCTGGTCGGTGCCGGCGTCAAGGAATTGCTGGTGATCTCGCAGGACACCTCGGCCTACGGCGTCGATCTCAAATATGCCGAGAGCCCCTGGAAGGACCGCCAGGTCCGCGCCAAATTCCTCGATCTCGCGCGCGAGCTCGGCGAGCTCGGCGCCTGGGTGCGGCTGCAATATGTCTACCCCTACCCGCATGTCGACGAGGTCATCGCACTGATGACGCAAGGCACGGTGCTGCCCTATCTCGACATCCCGTTCCAGCATGCGAGCCCCGAGGTGCTGAAGGCGATGAAGCGTCCGGCGGCGCAGGACAAGACGCTGGCGCGGATCAAGCGCTGGCGCGAGGAATGTCCGGATCTCGCTTTGCGTTCCACTTTCATCGTCGGCTTCCCCGGCGAGACCGACGCCGACTTCGCTTATCTGCTCGACTGGCTGGACGAAGCCGAGATCGACCGCCTCGGCTGCTTCAAATACGAGCCGGTGGCCGGCGCCACATCGAATGCGATCGAGAACCCCGTGCCGGAAGAGGTCAAGCAGGAGCGCTACAACGCGCTGATGGCCCGCCAGCAGAAGATCTCCGTACGACGACTCAAGCGCAAGGTCGGCACGCGCCAGCAGATCATCATCGACGAGGTCGGCCCGACCGTAGCAAAAGGTCGCTCCAAGGCCGATGCGCCGGAGATCGACGGCGCGGTCTATCTCTCCAGCCGCCGTCCCTTGCGCGTCGGCGAGATCGTCACCGCGAAGATCGAGCGCGCAGACCAGTACGACCTGCACGGCAGCGTCGCGGGGTTCTGAGGCCCCGTCGTTGCGAGTAGCTCGCGACAAAATTGCGAAGCAATTTTGCGCTGATGCGACGAAGCAATCCAGAATGCCTCCTTAGTGGCAGTCTGGATTGCTTCGCTACGCTCGCAATGACGGTGTGGATGCAGCTAGGCCAGCCATTTCGGCACCCAGCGCTCCGGGCGCGGGGCACGGGCAAGATCGGCTGTCGCCTCGGCTAGCAACGCCGGCTCGCCGTCGATGGTCGGGCGTACATCATATTCGAAGTTCGGCATGATTCGGCCGTCCGCATGGAGCCCGAAATGCATCGCGTACCACAGTCCAAGTTCGGGCTGCGCTTTGCGCATCTCCTCGCGTAGATCGCGCAGCAGGGATTCGATCGAAGCGGCTTCCTCGAACGGCTGGGGCCCGCGCGAGAGCACGCACGCCTCGTACTGCTTGCCGACGATCGCGACCTCGAAGCGGGTCTGGTCCCAGGGTTTCTTGCCCCTGGGCAGATGCGCGGCCAACCGCCAGCCGAGCTCGGCCATCAGCCGGTGATTGGCCCAGTAGTCCTCGCGATCCCGGCTCCATTTTTCCACGAAGCCGCGGAAGTCGGGCAGCTCCGACGAAGTTTCCTCGAGCATCGTCGGCTCTCCATGCGGCCGTCCAGCGAGCCACTGCGCGAGCTCGACCGTCTGGCACTCGACCTCGTCATGCGGCTTGAGATCGCTCCAGGCATTGTCGAATTGTTGCGACGTCAGCTTGGCGAGCAGACCATCGAGGCTCGGCGCCAGCAATTCGTAATCACCCTCGGAGCCCAGCCCCACGATCGGTGGATTGTCGCGGTCGAGGCCTGCGCCGTACCAGCCGCCGACGGCCGAGCCATCCGGCAGCCGCATGAACAGCGAAAACCTGTCCCGCAAGGGACTGCCGTCGATGATCGGCGCGTGATCGGAGAACTGGCCCTGCAAGGAGAAGCAGCCGACGCTGCCCCAGGGCCGCCCCTTGAGCCAGGCGGCAAAGTCGACCAGCAGCGGCGGCGCGTCGACACCCGGCGGAAACGCGCCACGAATGCTGTCGAGGTCGATCGGGTACGGCGTGTCGGACAAGGCTGCAAACTGTTTTGGTTGGTCCCGCCCCTCTTGGTCTGAACCGTCATGCGTTCGGTTCGAACCATTTCGCGTCCTTAGATCACAAACGCGCCAGAGGCGCGATGGTTTCCGACCGGACGTTCATCACGTTGCGAATGACATCCGCCCATCACGCCGCCGCCTCCGGCACACGCCGAACGAGTGTTTCGCAACTGTCCGCTTGACAAGTCCTGTCATTCGGCTGTACGGACGCGCCCCATGATCAACGCTCGGATCCACCTGCGCACCGAAATGCTCCGTCGTCGCTCCCGCGACGATGAGAGGGTGCGCCATGTCCGACGACGCCGCTGAACTACTAAAATTCAGCTGAAGTCTTCGAGAAGGCCGCACCCAGGTGCGGCCTTTCTGCTTTTTGCGCCCGTTTTCCACCCGCCTCCAGAGGAGTTCGACATGACCACCGTCACCCATCCGTATGACGCGCTGATGGACATCACCGCACGGCCCAAGGCCGTGTTCGTCCGCGGCGCCGGCTCCTACCTCTGGGACGACGGTCGCAAGCGCTATCTCGATTTCGTGCAGGGCTGGGCCGTGAATTGTCTCGGCCATTCGCCGCCGGCGGTTGCCGACGCGCTGACCGCGCAGGCCAGGCGGCTGCTGACGCCGAGCCCGGCCTTCTACAACGAGCCGAGCCTGAAGCTTGCGCAGTCGCTCGTCGACAACAGTGCGTTCGACCAGGTGTTCTTCGCCAATTCCGGTGCGGAAGCCAACGAGGGCGCGATCAAGCTCGCGCGCAAATATGGCAGCCTGCACAAGGGCGGCGCGTTCGAGATCATCAGCTTCGAAGGCGGCTTCCACGGCAGGACGTTGGCGACGATGTCGGCCTCGGGCAAAAAGGCTTTCGAGCCGCTATTCGAGCCGAAGGTCGCCGGCTTCAAGAAGGCGAAGCTCAACGACATCGCCTCGGTCGAAGCGCTGATCAACGACAACACCGTCGCAGTCATGCTCGAGCCGATCCAGGGCGAATCCGGCGTGTGGCCGGCGAGCGATCAGTTCCTGCAAGAGCTGCGCGCACTCACTGAGGCGCATGGCCTGTTGCTGATCTTCGACGAGATCCAGACCGGCATGGGCCGGACCGGAAAACTCTTCCACTATGAGCACACCGGCATTGCGCCCGACATCATGACGCTCGGCAAGGGCATCGGCGGCGGCGTGCCGCTCGCCGCCCTGCTCGCGACCGAACGTGCCTCCTGCTTCGCGCATGGCGACCAGGGCGGCACGTTCAACGGCAATCCGATCATGTGCGCGGCAGGGCTTGCGGTGCTCGAGGAGGTCAGCAAGCCGGACTTCCTGAAACAGGTCACCGAGACTGGCCTCTTGCTCGAAAGCGAGTTGCAGAAGGTCTCGGCTCGGCATGGTCTTGGCGGCGTGCGGGGACGCGGCCTATTGCTCGCGCTAGACCTCAAGCTACCGATCGCGCCCGGCATCGTCGCGCAGGCCTTCGAGGCCGGCGTGCTCCTCAACGCACCGCAGGTCGACACGCTGCGCTTCATGCCGGCACTGAACGTCGCGAAGGCAGAGATCGCCGAGATGATCGATTGTCTCGACGGGATTTTGACCAAGGCCGGCGCGGCACGGCGCGTGGCGTAAGAACAGGTGCCGTAGGGTGGGCAAAACGAAGCGTGCCCACCATTCAGAAATGGTGGGCACGGCGCTTTGCGCCTTTGCCCACCCTACGAGATCTCGACCGTGACGGCGAGTTACGGCTTCAAGATCGACGCGCCCGTGGTCTTGCGGCTCTCGAGATCGATATGCGCTTTCGCGGCGTCCTTGAGCGCGTAGGCGTGGTTGATCGGCACGTGCAGCTTACCGTTGATGACGGCGGCGAACAGCGTGTCGGCGCCTTCCAGCAGCTCCTTGCGCGTGCCGACGTAGTCGTTGAGCTTCGGCCGCGTCGCGAACAGCGAGCCGTGATTGTTGAGCTCGGCGATCGCGAACGGCGGCACGGGACCCGAGGCATTGCCGAACGAGACGAACATGCCGCGCGGCTTCAGGCAGGACAGCGAGCCCGGGAAGGTCGCCTTGCCGACGCCGTCATAGACGACGTCGCAGCCTTCGTTGCGGCTGATCTGCTTGACGCGCGCGACGAAGTCTTCCTCGTTGTAGAGGATGACGTGGTCGCAGCCATTGGCCTCGGCGAGCTCGGCCTTCTCGCGCGAGCCGACGGTACCGATGACGTGCGCGCCGAGCGCCCGCGCCCATTGGCAGGCGAGCAAGCCGATGCCTCCGGCGGCGGCGTGGACCAGCACGCGGTGATGCGGCTCGACCTTGAAGGTCTTGTGCAGGAGATACCAGACCGTCAGCCCCTTCAGCATCAGCACGGCGCCCTGCTCGTGGGTGATGTGGTCGGGCAGCTTGACCAGCTTCTCCCAGGGGATGTTGCGCTCGCCGGTATAGGCGCCGAGATTGTGGTAGTAGGCGACACGGTCGCCGGGATGGAAATGCGTCACCCCGGGCCCGACCGCGACAACCTCGCCCGAGGCCTCGTTGCCGGCGATGAAGGGCAGCCCCGGCGCCTTGTAGAGACCGGTGCGGTAATAGACGTCAATGAAGTTGAGGCCGACCGCGTGCTGGCGGACGCGCACCTCGCCGGGCCCGGGCGCCGGCACCTCGACGCTCTCATAGACCAGGGCTTCGGGGCCTCCGACCTTGTGCACACGGATGGCTTTGGTCATCACCTGACCTCCTCTGCTCGCAAGACTGAGCGAAAGACATCGCGCCCGCCTTGTCAACTCGACGCTGCCTGGAACAGCTAAGCGGACCGATTGCCGATTTTCCTGCGATTGCGCTTGGCCAGCACGTTGAAGAATTCGACCGCCGCCGAGAACGCAATTGCGAAATAAATGTAACCGCGCGGAATGTGGAAGTGCAATCCGTCCGCGACCAGCGCGACGCCGATCAACACCAGGAAGGCCAGCGCCAGCATCTTGGTGGTTGGATGCTCCGCGACGAAACGCGAGACCGGTCCCGACGAAATGTACATGATCAGGCAGGCGATCACGACGGCCGCGACCATGATCTCGATGTCCTGCGCCATGCCGATCGCGGTGATGATCGAGTCCAGCGAGAACACGATGTCGATGATCACGATCTGCACGATCACCCAGAAGAACGCGCTGCGAGCCGAGGCCTGACCGCCCTCGCCTTCATCGGCTTCGACCTCGCCGTGAATCTCATGCGTTGCCTTGGCGATCAGGAACAGGCCGCCGCCGATCAGGATGAGGTCGCGCCAGGAGAGATCGTAGCCTGAGAACGAAAACACCGGCGCGGTCAGACCGATCAGCCAGACCAGCAGGCTGAGCAGGATGATGCGGAAGATCAGCGCCAGCGCGAGCCCGATCTGGCGGGCGCGATGCGCCTGCTTCTCGGGGATGCGCGAGACGATCACCGACAGGAAGATGACGTTGTCGATACCGAGCACGATCTCGAGCGCCGTCAATGTCAGCAGCGCCGCCCAGGCTTCGGGGCTGGTCAGCAGGTGCATCACGCGAAGGATCTCACCAGGCGGATCAAGGCGTCGCTGAAGCTGATCCAAAGTGCGATGGCGCAGAGCACGATGGTGACCCCGGTGCCAACGCGAAAATCCATCTCCAGCGTGTAGAGGCCGAGCAACGCCCAGATCGCGATCAGCGACATCGTCAGCCACCGCAGCCGCACGACGCGGACCGGATGCAGCACGTGGAACGGCACGAAGGTCAGCACGACCAGTGCGGTCACCAGCAGCGTCGACCATAGCGGCGGCCAGTGCAGCAGGAACAAATAGAACGCCGCCGCATTCCACAGCGCCGGAAAACCGCGGAAATGATTGTCGTCCGCCTTCATGCGCAGATCGGCGAAATATAGTGCGCTGGTGACGATGATGGCGATGCCGAGCAAGGGAGCTGCGACCGGCAGCAGCAAGCCGCTGGCCACGATCGCATAGGCCGGCACGAAGACATAGGTGACGAAGTCGACCACGAGATCGAGCACGTCGCCCGACCAGTTCGGCTGCACGTTCTTGACGTCGAGCCGGCGCGCGATCGGACCGTCGATCGCGTCGATGATCAGGGCGACGCCCAGCCACTGAAACATCGCCGCCCAGTGCTCGCGCACGGCCTCCAGCATCGCGAGCAGCGCGATCGCCGCGCCGAACGCGGTGAAGACGTGCACCGAGAAGGCCGCGGCGCGGATCGCGGGCGTGGGCTTCAGGGAATCCTCTTGGCTGTCCATGGCTTCTGCTATCAGAATGAGGCCGGCTTGCACATCCGCCATGGCGCCGCGCGGTCGCACAATTCGTCGAAAAATCAGGCAAAATCAGTGGACTTGAATTTGCCGCCGGGCGTGTCATTTGTCGTTCCATGACAGACGCATCGACACTCCATGACGCCGCCGTGATCGGCGGTGGACCGGCCGGACTTGCGGCAGCCATCGCACTGGCGCAGGCGGGTGCGCGGACCGCACTGGTGGCGCGGCGCGTGCCGTATGCCGACAATCGCACCACCGCACTGTTAGGAGCCTCCGTCGATCTACTGGAGACCCTCGACGTCTGGTCGCGCTGCAAGGACAAGGCGGCTGCGCTCGAGGTCATGCGCCTCGTCGACGACACCGGCCGGCTGTTCCGCAGCCCCGAGGTCCGCTTCTCCTGTCACGAAATCGCGCTAGACGCCTTCGGCTACAACATCGACAACCGCTCGCTGATGCTGGCGCTGGAAGCGCGTGCGGCCGAGCTGCCCCATCTCGACCGTTTCGACGACGAGGCCGAAAGCGTCGTCATCGAGGCCGACGACGTCGCGATCCGCACGGCCTCCACACAGTTTCTCTCGGCACGGCTCGTGGTCGGCGCCGACGGCCGGCATTCGCTGTGCCGCGAGGCCGCCGGCATTGCGGTGACGCGGCGCGAGCTGAACCAGACCGCGCTGACCTTCAACGTCAGCCACACGCGGCCTCATCGCAATGTCTCGACCGAGTTCCACACGCCGCACGGCCCCTGCGTGTTCGTGCCCCTGCCCGGCGACCGCTCCAGCATCGTCTGGGTTTCGGCACCCGCGGAAGCCGAACGCCTGCGCGGCCTGAGCGATGAGGACCTCTCCGCCGCGATCGAGAAGCAGTCGCACTCGATCCTCGGACGGATGACGGTCGAGCCCGGCCGCAACCTGTTCCCGCTGGCGATCGAACGTCCAAAATCCTTCGGCAGCGATCGCATCGCGCTGGTCGGCGAAGCCGCCCATGTGGTTCCCCCGATCGGCGCCCAGGGTCTCAACCTTGGCCTGCGCGATGCTGCCGACATTGCACGGCTCGCCGGCGAGGCCATCGCGGCGGGCCAGGATTCCGGGGCGGACGAGGTGCTCAAGCGCTACGACCGGGCGCGGCGTCCGGACATTCTGAGCCGGACCTTTGCAATCGACATTGCCAACCGCGCCCTGCTCAATGATTTCCTGCCGCTGCAGCCGGTCCGCGCCGTCGGCATGCACCTGCTCGGCGCCATCGGCCCGCTCCGGCGTTTTGCCATGCGCGAGGGCCTGACGCCGACCTGGCGAAGGTAGCCCCTCTTAAGGGAACGCGAGCCGTCCGGTCTGGATCGCCCACATCACACTGGTCAGCGTGACCACGGACGCGAAGGTCCCGAGCAGCACCGCGACGGAGGCGGATTCGATCCAGGCATCGTTCTGCCGGGCGATCACGAACACGTTCAGCGCCGGTGGCAGCGAGGCCATCAGCACGGCGGTCGCGGCCCAGGGCTGCGCGAACGGCCCGAATGCAAGCATCAGGCCGAACGCTGCGAGCGGATGGAACAGCAGCTTGACCGCGATCACGCCCGGCACCTCCCAGGGCACGCGGTCGAACGGCCGCAGCGCCACGGTGACGCCGAGCACGAACAGCGCGGTCGGAGCCGCGGCGTTCTGCAGGAAGGTGATGGTGCGATCGAGCGCGACCGGCATCTCGATATGCAGCGATGCGAAACCCGCGCCGAAACATGCCGACATGATCAGCGGGTTGAGCACGATCTGCTTCAGCACGACGCCGAAGGCGTGCACGATCGAGGGATGGTCCCGGTCGGAGAGCTCGATCAGCAGTGGCACGATGGTGAACAGGAAGATGCTGTCGCAGCAGAAGATCAGCGCGGTCGGCGCCGCAGCCTTGGTCCCGAGCACGGCCAGCGCCAGTCCGGGCCCCATATAGCCGATATTGCCGTAACCGCCGGAGAGACCGGCGAGCGTCGCCTCGCGCAATGTCAGCCGGCCAAAAACCTTGCCCACGACCAGCGCCAGGGTGAACGCGGCGACGGTGGACAGCGTGGTCGCGACCAGGAACGGCGGGTTGTTCAATTCCGAGAACGGCGTCTTCGACATGATCGCAAACAGCAGTGCCGGAAGCGACACGTAGAGCAGGAAGAAGTTCATCCAGGCGAGGCCCGATTCCGGCAGGGATTTGACCTTGCCGCACGCGAAACCGACGAAGATCAAGCCAAAATAAGGTAGCGCGAGATTGAGGATATCGAGCATTGATGAAGTGTTTTCTGAAGACTTGGGGGCTATCCGCCCCTGAAGTGAACGCCAATTCCAGATGAGGCCACTAGCATCGGCCACAATCCTGGTCTATCGACGGGGGATGATTAAAGCGAGGACCGCCAAATTCCAGATCGGACAGGTCGTGCGCCACCGGATCTTCTCGTTCCGGGGCGTGATCTTCGACATCGATCCGGAATTCAACAACACCGAGGAGTGGTGGCTGTCGATCCCCGAGGAGGTACGGCCCCACAAGGATCAGCCGTTCTACCACCTGCTCGCGGAGAACGCTGAGTCCGAATACGTCGCCTACGTCTCCGAGCAGAACCTGTTGCCGGACGAGTCGGGCGAACCGATCCGGCATTCCCAGGTGGCCGAGATCTTCATCAAGAACAAGGACGGCGGCTACCGCCCGCGCAATCCTTCGCTGAACTGAAATTCGCTGCCTGCCAACGGCCAGCAAAAAAGGCGCTCAAACCGAGCGCCTTTTTCATATCGGGGATTTGGCCTCGATTACTTCTGGCCAGTCGGCGCCGCGCCAGGGGCAGCACCCTGCTGCTCGAGCTTCTTGCGCTGTTCCTCGGCCTTCTTCTGAAGCTCTTCCTGGAGCTTCTTCTGGGTTTCCTCGAACACCTTCGGATCGGTCGGCGGACCGTCATAGGCCTTCTGGAATTCGCCGGTGAGCGGCAGCGGCAGGGTCAGCGGCGCGCCGTTGGCGTTGATCGCCTGGACAACGAGGTTCTGGCCCTTCTTCATGTTGTTGATGAGCTCGGGCGTCGCCTCGTAGTCCGACATGCAGCCGTTCTGGAAGCAGATCACATACGGGCTCTGCAGCGGCGCGTTGTTGTCGACGATGATGCGGGTGCCGTGCACCAGCTGCATGCCGAGCGGCAGCGTCACGCGCAGGATCTTCTTGGGCTCGCCTTCCGGCTCGATGATGACGGCTGCGATAACCGGCTGGCCCGACTCGATGCGGCCGTCCTTGCCGGTGAAGCAGACCTGCTTGGCGTTGGCGTCCTGGCCCTTGAGGCAGAACTTGGTCCAGGGGGCGTAGATCAGCTGGATCTGCTGGTCGGCCGGCTGGGCCGCGCCCTGCTGCGCCGGAGCGCCCTGGGCGGGAGCCGGTTGGGCCTGCGGAGACGCTGCGGGCGCTGGAGCCTTGGGGGCGGCTTTCGGCGCGGCCTTCGGGGCTGGAGTCGCCTTGGGTGCGGGCGCACCCGGAGCCGGCGCCGGGGTCTGAGCCTCGGCGGCAAACGGGACGACCAACGCCGTCGCCGTCAACAGGGCGAGAAGTCGCCCGCGCGGCCGTACGGACGCGGCCAAGTAACGGAAATTCATTGCGGAAAACCCTTTCTGAACGGGAAGTGCCCGAACCGCTCCGAAGCACCGAACCTAGCCGCGTTGGGCGCGGCTCTCTCCCCGTCAATTGAGGCGGATAAGTGACGGGCTCGGCGCTCTTGCGCGATTGCCCGCCTTCTTAACGTGGCCGACGAAAAGATCAATGCCGACAAGCGCCTTTGGCCACACCCGCAGCTCCACCCGGTGAAATTCCCTGTGATAGGATTCAAGACTAGCCGGCCCTCGAATCAACGTGTGCTGATGTTCATGTTCCAACGCCTTTTCGAGGGCCCCGGTGTCCGCCTTTGCGTCTTGGCCTCAGTCCTCGTCTTGCCCCTCTGCGGGGGACTCTCGACCGGCGCTGCACGGGCCGAGGAGGCTCATGCCATCGCCATGCACGGCAAGCCGGCGATGCCCGCCGATTTCACCCGCATGCCCTATGCCAATCCCGATGCTCCCAAGGGCGGCCGGTTGACCTGGGGTGTTCTCGGAACCTTCGACAGCCTCAATCCCTTCATCGTGAAGGGGCTGGCCGTGCAGCAGTTGCGGAGCTACGTGGTCGAGAGCCTGCTCGCGCGCGGCAATGACGAGCCGTTCACGCTCTATGGCCTGCTCGCCAGGAGCATTGAGACCGACGACGAGCGAAGCTTCGTCACGTTCCGCCTCGATCCCCGCGCCCGTTTCTCCGATGGCAAGCAGGTGGCGGCCGAGGACGTGCTGTTCTCCTGGCAGCTGCTGCGCGACCACGGCCGGCCGAACCACCGGCAATACTACGCCAAGGTCGCCAAGGCCGAGGCGACCGATCCCCTCACCGTCCGATTCGACCTCGCAGGCGCCAACGACCGCGAGCTGCCGCTGATCCTCGGCCTGATGCCGATCCTGCCCAAGCATGCCATCGACGTCGCGACCTTCGAGGAGACGACGCTGACGAGCCCGATCGGCTCCGGTCCCTATCGGGTCACGGCGGTGAAGCCCGGCGCCAGCGTGACGCTCACCCGCAATCCCGACTATTGGGGCCGCGACCTGGCCATCAACCGCGGGCTCTACAATTTCGACGAGATCAGGCTCGATTATTTTCGCGAGGCCAACGGCCAGTTCGAAGCCTTCAAGCGCGGCCTCTACGATTTCCGTGTCGAGCATGAGCCGCTGCGCTGGCACGACGGCTATGATTTTCCGGCCGCGAAAAGCGGCGAGGTGATCCGCGACACCGTCAAGCCGGGCCTGCCGCAGCCATCCGAGTTCCTGGTGTTCAACACCCGCCGGCCGATCTTCGCCGACATCCGCGTGCGCCGGGCGCTGACGCTGCTGTTCGACTTCGAGCTGGTCAACCGCAACTACTTCTTCGGGCTCTATTCGCGCGTTGCCGGCTATTTCGCCGGCTCTGAGCTGTCGGCCTATGGCCGGCCTGCGGATGCGCGCGAGCGCGAGCTGCTCAAGCCGTTCGCGGCTCAAATTCCGCCTGACATCATGGACGGCAGCTACCGCCTGCCGGTGACCGACGGCTCGGGGCGCGACCGCACCACGCTGCGCGCCGCGCTGAAACTCTTGTCCGAGGCCGGCTACGATCTCGACGGAACCGTGCTGCGCAATCGCGCGACAAGGGCGCCCTTCACCTTCGAGATCCTGGTCACGACCCGCGACCAGGAGCGCGTCGCACTCGCGTTCCAGCGCGACCTCAAGCGCGCCGGCATCGAGCCGAGTGTACGGTCGGTCGATCCCGTGCAGTTCGACCAGCGCCGGCTCGCATTCGAATTCGACATGATCCAGAACCGCTGGGATCAGTCGCTATCACCCGGCAACGAGCAATATTTCTACTGGGGCAGCGCCGCCGCGGACAATCAAGGGACCCGCAACTACATGGGCGCCAGGGATGGCGCGGTCGATGCCATGATCGCCGCCCTGCTCGAGGCCCGTGAACATACGGATTTCGTCGCGTCGGTACGGGCGCTCGATCGCGCCTTGATCGCGGGCTTCTACACAATCCCCCTGTTTAACGTATCCGAGCAATGGATCGCGCGCTGGAATCGGATAGAACGGCCCAAGGCCACCTCGCTCTCAGGCTATTTGCCGGAGACCTGGTGGTCGAAGGGGCAGCCGCAAGCTCATCAAGCAAAGTGACGCCGTGAACCAGCCAGCCGTATCGCCGACGCTCGACACGTTGTTTCAGCGCACGCTGATCCGGCAACCGCACGCGACCGCACTGCTCGATCCCCTCAACAAGGCGCGCGTGACCGGGCACCAGCCGCGACGGATGACCTATACCGAGGCCGACACGGCCATCGAGGCGCTGTCGGCCTATTTCGTCGAATCGGGCCTGCCGGCCAATTCCGTCATTGCGATCCAATTGCCTGCCACGGTCGAGTTCGTGCTCACCGTGCTCGCCGCCCATCGCGCCGGGCTTGTCGTCGCGGTGCTGCCGCTGCTGTGGCGGCATGCGGAACTGACCGCGGCGCTCAATCGCACCGCGGCGCGTGCCATCGTCACCATGAGCACGGTCGACGGCGTCAGCTATGCCGACCTCGCGATGCATGCGGCCGCCGAAGCCTTCTCGATCCGTCACGTCTGCGGCTTCGGCACCGATCTGCCCGAGGGCATGGCTTCGCTGGACGAGGTGCTGGCCCGCCCGCCCGGCACCACGCGGGCCGTGATCCAGGACGGCCGCAAGGCGGCGATGATCTCCTTCGACGTCACGGCGGAAGGCTTTCGGCCGGTGCCGCGGCCGCATTTCAGCCTGATCGCCGGCGGGCTGGCGATGTCGCTGGAAGCCGACATCAGGCAGGGCGCGACATTGATGGCGGCGTTCGCGCCAATGTCGTTCGCAGGCCTCGCCTCCTCGCTGGCAGTGTGGCTGCTGTGCGGCGGGGTGCTGGCGCTGCATCATCCGTTCGAGAACGAAGTGCTCGAGCAGCAGATCAACGAGCATGAATGCGAGGTGCTGATCGCGCCGGCGCAGCTTGCCTTGCGCCTTGGCGATTCCGACCTGGCGGCGCGGATGCCCAGCTTGCGCAACGTCATCGGCCTGTGGCGCGCACCCGAGCAGGTGGCCGCAAGCGATGCCTGGATCGCTCCGCATGCGCCATTGACCGACGTCTATCTGTTCGGCGAGGCCGGCCTGTTCGGCGCCCGCCGCGGCGAGGACGGCATGCCGGTCGCAGTGATGCCGGGGCCGCACGGCGCCCCGCGCGAGCAGGCGGGCTCCTCCATTGCCGGCGAGATCCTGCTGACGCCGAAGGGCACGCTCGGCCTGCGCGGCGCGATGGTGCCGATCGCGGCCTATGCCCCGCCGCAGCCCGTCGGCGACAGCCTGACGGCGCAGCCGCCGCGCGACTATGTCGACACCGGCTATGCCGCGCGGCTCGACCGCCCGAGCGGCGCGATCTGCATCACCGCGCCGCCCTCCGGCATCATGGCCGTCGGCGGCTACCGCTTCCTCTCCAACGACCTGCAGGAATGGGCCCGCCGGCTTGGCCAGGGCGCCCTCCTCACCGCGCTGCCCGACCGCCTCTCCGGCCACAGGCTGGCCGGCCGCGCCCAGGACAATGCCCGCGCCCGCGAGGCACTCAGCGAACTCGGCCTTAACCCCCTGATGGTCGAGGCTTTTCGCGACCGCTCCGGTCAGGTCTAGGCGCAGTTTCACCTGCTACGTTGACGCTGCATTAATGCGGCCAAACTAGATTGCGCGGCAACTGTCGCGTGATCAGAGTTTGTCGAATGTCCCAGGCGGGCCCGATCCTGTTTGTGTCGAATGCCGAACGGCCGCCCTTCGTCGGGGCGCTGGACGAGGCCCGGCTGTTTCCTGTGGTCGACACCGACTGGGCCAGCGCGGCACGCGCGGTCGAAGAGGTGCAGCCAGCCGCGATTCTCGCTGCGATGCATGGCGGACACGAGCCGCACATGGCCGCGCTCTCAAGGAAGATCGCCGACCAATCGCCCTACCTTCCCTTCGTCGCCGTGGATGCGGCGGGCATGCTGCCTCACAACGCCCTTCCCTTCTCCTCGCGCGGCGGCAATCCCGACCGCCTGATCGCGCGGCTTCGCGCCGCTCTGCGCGTACGCACGCTCCATGCCACGGTGCTGCGCCGGCTGCCGGAAGTGAAGGTCGCGGCGCCGGAAGGCGATCCCGCACGCGATGCCACCGTGCTCCTGATCGGCAGGGGCGCAGCCTATCCCGCGCTCTCCGTGGCGCTCGGTGAACGCGTCGGCGTGATCGGCGCGCTCTCGATCGAGGCCGCTGCGAAACATCTCAACACCCGCGATCTCGACGGCGTCGTGCTCGCCGAGGGGTTTACGGCGCGCGTCACCGACGCCTTCCTCACGGTGCTCGCCGAGGACACCCGCTTCCGCAGCCTGCCCGTGGTCGTCACCGCGCACCAGTTGACGCAGACTTACGACCTGCCCAATCTCGAGCTGATCCCGGGCGAGCCGGCCAAGGTCGCGGCCAATGCGCTGCCCTTGATCCGCCAGCACGCGATGGAAGCGCAATTGAGCCGCACGCTGCGCTCGATCGATGCCGGCGGCTGGCTCGACCCACGCAGCGGCCTGCTCACGGTGGAAGCCTTCGCCCGCGATTTCGCCAAGGCGGTCGAGCAGACGCTGGCCCACGGCGGCGGCCTGTCGGTCGCACGCTTCGCCTTCGACCCCGGCAATTCCCGCGCCCAGTTAGACGCTGCCCGCATCCTCAGCCGCCTGATGCGGCAGATGGATTTTGGCGCGGCGCAGAAGGACGGCTCGGTCATCGTGGTGTTCGCGGAGACCGACTTCCGCACCGCCCATATGATCGCGCGGCGTTTGTCGGCAGTGATGCGGCACACCTCCAACGGCAAGCACGAGATGCGCAGCGAGCCCGTCGTCAGCGTTGACTCGCTGTCGCCGTCGGATACGGCCAGGTCGTTGCTGGCGCGGCTGTCGGCTGATGCGTCAAGGGCGGCGTCGTAAGGTCTCGTAGGGTGGGTTAGCCTTGCGACTGCGCGAAGCGCAGGCGCGGGGCGTAACCCACCTTCTCTTTCCACGACAAAGCTGGTGGATTACGCCTTCGGCTAATCCACCCTACGGCACCTCGCCTCACCTTACGCCGCCTTCTTGCTCTCCGCGAGCTGCGCCAGTTGCCGCATGATCTCCGTCGTGCCGGCGAGACGCTCTTCCGGGGTCTCCCAGTCCTGCAGGAACACCACCTTCATGTCGGGCCGCACCTTGGCGGCCTGGCCGTGGCTGCGGATGAATGAGACCAGGCGATCGGGATGGGCGAACGAATTGTCGCGGAAGGCGATGACGGCGCCCTTCGGGCCGGCATCGATCTTCCCGACATTGGCTCTGCGGCAGAACGCCTTGATCGCGGCGACCTTGAACAGGTACCGCACCTCGTCCGGCAGCACGCCGAAGCGGTCGCGCATCTCGGCGCCAAAGTTCTCGATCTCCTCCTCGGTGTCGAGGTCGGCGAGGCGCCGGTACAGCGACAGCCGGACCGAGAGGTCGCTGACGTAATCCTCCGGAATGAGCACGGGCATGCCGATCGTGATCGACGGCGACCAGCGGTCGGCGGCGGGCTCGGAGACGCCGGCCTTGAGGTTGACGATCGCCTCCTCCAGCATCGATTGATAGAGCTCGAAGCCGACCTCCTTGATGTGGCCTGACTGCTCCTCGCCGAGCAGATTGCCCGCGCCGCGGATGTCGAGGTCGTGCGAGGCGAGCTGGAAGCCCGCGCCCAACGTCTCCAGCGATTGCAGCACGGTGAGCCGGCGCTCGGCCTGTGCCGTGATCTTCTGCTGCGCCGGCAGCGTGAACAGCGCATAGGCCCGCAGCTTGGCACGGCCGACGCGGCCGCGGAGCTGATAGAGCTGGGCGAGGCCGAACATGTCGGCGCGATGCACGATCAGCGTGTTGGCGTTGGGAATGTCGAGACCGGATTCCACGATCGTGGTCGACAAGAGGATGTCGAACTTGCCGTCGTAGAACGCGGTCATGATGTCCTCGATCACAGCGGGCGGCATCTGGCCGTGCGCGACCGCGACCTTCATCTCCGGGACGTTCTTGTCGAGGAAATCCTTGACCTCGGCGAGGTCGTCGATGCGCGGCACCACGTAGAACGCCTGCCCGCCGCGATAGCGCTCGCGCAACAATGCCTCGCGGATCATCAGGGGATCATGCGGGGCGACGAAGGTGCGCACCGCCAGGCGATCGACCGGGGGCGAGGCGATGATCGAGAGCTCGCGGACGCCGGTGAGCGCGAGTTGCAGCGTGCGTGGGATCGGCGTCGCCGACAGCGTCAGCACGTGCACCTCGGATCGAAGCGCTTTCAGCCGCTCCTTGTGAGTCACACCAAAGTGCTGCTCCTCGTCGACGATGACGAGGCCGAGATCGCGGAATTTGATCGCCTTGCCGAGCAGTGCATGGGTGCCGACGACGATGTCGACCGCGCCGTCGGCAATGCCCTTCTTGACCAGATTGAGTTCCTTGGTCGCGATCAGGCGCGAAGCCTGCGCCACATTCACCGGAAAGCCCTTGAAGCGCTCGGTGAAGGTTCGTGCGTGCTGGCGCGCGAGCAGCGTGGTCGGCACCACGACCGCAACCTGCTTGCCCTCGAGCGCGACGGCAAAGGCGGCGCGCAAGGCCACCTCGGTCTTGCCAAAACCGACGTCGCCGCAGATCAGCCGGTCCATCGGGCGGCCGAGTTCGAGGTCCTTCAGCGTGGATTCGATGGCCCCTAACTGATCCTCGGTTTCGTCATAGGGGAAGCGTGCGCAGAACTCGTCGTAGAGGCCGGGCTGCACCAGAAGCTTGGGCGCCTCGTGCAGATGGCGCGCGGCCGCGATCTTGATCAATTCGCCCGCGATCTCGCGGATGCGATTCTTGAGCTTCGCCTTGCGGGTCTGCCAGCCGCCGCCGCCGAGCCGGTCAAGCTCGACCGGGGTCTGGTCGGAGCCGTAGCGCGACAAGAGCTCGATGTTCTCGACCGGCAGGAACAGTTTTGTCTCGGCGGCATAATGCAGCTCGAGACAGTCATGCGGCGCGCCGGCGACATCCAGCGTTTGCAGGCCGACGAAGCGGCCGATGCCATGGTCGACATGGACGACGATGTCGCCGGCGGCAAGGCTCGTCACCTCCGAGATGAAATTGTCGAGCTTGCGGCTGGCCTTGCGCGGCCGCACCAGGCGGTCGCCCAAAATGTCCTGCTCGCTGATGAGCGCGATCTCGTCGGTCTCGAAACCGCTCTCGAGGCCGAGCACGGCAAGCATGGTCTCGTTGCGCGGGGTGGCCTGCACCGTGCGCCAGGAGTTGACGCTGGTGGTATGGGTCAGCTTGTGGTCGCGCAGCATCGAGGTCATGCGGTCGCGCGAGCCTTCGCTCCAGAGCGCGATCACGACCTTCTTGCGCTGGGCCTGCAGCGCCATCACATGGCTGACCACGGATTCGAACACGTTGACCGTGGTGTCGTTGCGCTCCGGTGCGAAGTCGCGGCCCTTGCGCGCGCCGGCGTCGACGACACTTGTGCCATCGGCCGGAACCGAGAACTGCGTCAACCGCACCAGCGGCATGTCGCGCTCGCGCTTGGTCCACTCCTCGTCGGTGAAATAAAGCCGATCCGGCGGCAGCGGCTTGTAGATCGCGCCGCCGCCCGGATGCTCCATGGCATCGCGGCGAGCCTCGTAATAGTCCAGGATCTGCTTGAAGCGCTCGCGGATTGCATCCTCGGCCTGCGGCTCGATCGCGATTGCCGCGCCTTGGAGATAGTCGAACAGCGTGTCCATCCGGTCCTGGAACAGCGGCAGCCAGTGCTCCATGCCGGGATGACGGCGGCCTTCGCTGACGGCCTCATACAACGCATCGTCGCGCTCGGGCGCACCGAACTCGGCTACATAGCCCATGCGGAAACGACGGATGGTGTCGGTGACGAGCTGGAATTCCGAGATCGGCACCAAATCGAGCGAGCGCATGTCGAGCAGCGTGCGCTGGGTCTCGGCATCAAACGAGCGGATCGATTCCAGGCTGTCGCCGAAGAAATCGAAGCGGACGGGCTGTTCGAGGCCGGCCGGGAACAGGTCCAGAATGCCGCCACGCACGGCATATTCGCCCGGCTCGCGCACGGTCGAGGAGCGGTTGTAGCCATTGTGCTCGAGCCAGGCGACGATGGTGTCCATCGGCACGACGTTGCCGGGCGCCACCGACAGCGCCTGCGCCGCGACCAGCTCGCGCGCGGGCACACGCTGCACGACGGCGTTCACCGTCGTCAGCACGATCAGCGGCTTGTCGCTGCCGGTCAGGGACGCAAGCCGTGCCAGCGTGGTCAGGCGTTGCGCCAGGATGCCGCCATGTGGCGAGACGCGGTCATAGGGCTGGCAATCCCAGGCCGGGAAGGTCAGCACCGGCAGATCGGGGGCGAAGAACTGCAGCGCGCGTTCGAGTTGCCGCATGCGCGGGCCGTCGCGGCAGACCACCGCAAGGCTGACGGCCGGCCTCTTCGGCCGCGCCGCGATGGCCCGGGCGAGATCGGAGACGACGAGGCCTTCGGCGCCCTCCGCGACATTGGCAAGCGTCAGCGCACGGCCGGGCGCTAGCAGCTCGGCCGGGGATTTCATGCCCTGTTTCATACGCCGCCGTCCGCGATCGGATAGGCCTTGATGCGGGCAAACAGAGCGCCGGTGACATCAGCCGGCAGCACCTTATCGCCGGTGATGGCGGCATAGAGATCGGGATCGTTGACCTCGAGCAGCGTCTCGAGCTGCGTCAGCTCGTCATCCGACAGATTGCCGATCTGGGCATCCGCGAAGCGGCCGAGGATCAGATCCATCTCGCGCGTGCCGCGGTGCCAGCAGCGGAACAAAAGCCGCTTGCGGCGATCGTCCAGCCCGCTGCTCGATCGTGTCGTTCCCGTCATGTCTCAAATCCAGTCAAACGCAGAAAGCCCGGACGTGCCGGGCGGGGGTGATATAGCCACTCGGGGTGGCCGTGTCAGCCCTCGATTTGGCATAGCCTGATGCCCGGACGAGGGCTCCGAAAAAAGACGTGGATGCCCGGCATAAAGCCGGGCAAGACGAGCCGAAACGATCCTAGATTCGCATCCATGCGCCCCAGCCTGCTCAATCCGCTGTTTGCTGCCGTGACCAGCCTGCCCGGCGTCGGTCCGAAGCAGGACAAGCTGCTGCAGTACCTGCTCAGCCGCAGCGAGACGCCGCGGCTGGTCGATCTCTTGCTGCATTTGCCGAGCCAGGTGATCGACCGCCGCGCGCGGCCAAAAATCCGCGACGCCGTGCAGGGAACCATGGTGACGCTGGAGGTGACGGTCGACCGCCACCGCCCGCCTCCGCCGCGCAATTCGCGCGCGCCGTATCTGGTCTACGCCAGCGACGACACCGGCGACGTCGTGCTGACCTTCTTTCGCGCCAAGCCGGGCTATGTCGAAAAACTGCTGCCTGTCGGCGAGAAGCGCTACGTCTCCGGCACGCTGCAGATGTACGACGGCATTCCGCAGATCGTGCATCCCGACCGGGTGCTGGATGAGGAAGCGGTCTCGAAACTCTCCGGCATCGATCCGGTCTATCCGCTGACGGAGGGCCTCGCGCTCGGCTCGCTCCGCCGCGCGATCGGGCAGGCGCTGCAGAAGCTGCCGGCACTGCCGGAATGGATCAGCCCGGAGGTGATGCGCCGCTGTAACTTTCCGCCGGTCGCCGAAGCGCTCACCCGCGTGCACCAGCCGGTCGAGCTCTCGGACATCCTGCCCGACCAGCCGTTCTGGTCGCGCCTCGCCTTTGACGAGCTCCTGGCCGGCCAGCTCGCGCTCGCTTTGATCCGCGCGCAACTGCGCCGTCCCGCCGGCGTCCGCAATGCCGGCGACGGACATCTGCGCAACAAGATCATCGACGCCCTGCCTTACGCCCTCACGCCGTCCCAGCGCAGCGCCGCCGCCGCCATCGCCGAGGACCTGCAACAACCCGTGCGCATGCTGCGTCTGCTCCAGGGCGACGTCGGCTCCGGTAAAACAGTCGTGGCGCTGCTTGCTGCCGCCGCCGTCGCCGAGGTCGGCAAGCAGGCGGCGCTGATGGCCCCGACCGAGATCCTGGCGCGCCAGCACATCAAGACCATCGCCCCGCTCGCCGAGCGCGCCGGCATGCGCGTCGCCATCCTCACCGGGCGCGAAAAAGGCAAGGAGCGGCGCGAGCTGCTGGCGCAGCTTGAAGCCGGCGAGATCGACCTGCTCGTCGGCACTCATGCGCTGATTCAGGACGACGTGATCTTCCACGATCTCGCGCTCGCGATCGTCGACGAGCAGCATCGCTTCGGCGTGCGCGAGCGTCTCGCGCTCACGTCCAAGGGCGAAGCCGTCGACGTGCTGGTTCTGAGCGCCACACCGATCCCGCGCACGCTTGTGCTGACCTATTTCGGCGACATGGACATCTCCGAGCTGCGCGAAAAGCCGGCGGGCCGCCAGCCGATCGACACCCGCGCGGTGCCGATGAGCCGGATCAGCGAGGTCATGGAGGGCGTCGGCCGAGCGCTCGAGGCCGGCAAGCTGGTCTACTGGATCTGCCCACTGGTCGACGAATCCGAGGCGGAGGGCACCGAGCATCTCACCAACGCGACCAAGCGTTTCGAAAGCCTGCAAAAGCGTTTCGGCGATCGCGTCGGTCTCGTTCACGGCCAGATGAAGGGCGCGGAAAAAGACCGCGTGATGGGCCAGTTCGCCGCCCACGAGATAGGGCTGCTGGTTGCGACCACAGTCGTCGAGGTCGGCGTCGACGTGCCGGCGGCGACAATCATGGTGATCGAAAACGCCGAGCGCTTCGGTCTCGCCCAGCTGCATCAGCTGCGCGGCCGCATCGGGCGCGGCTCGGAAGCCTCGACCTGCATCCTGCTCTATAGCGAGCCGCTCGGCGAGATGTCGAAGGCCCGGCTGAAGGTGATCCGCGAAACCACCGACGGCTTTCGCATCGCCGAGGAGGATCTCAAGCTGCGCGGCGAAGGCGACGTGTTAGGCGTGCGCCAGAGCGGCCTGCCCGGCTACCGCATCGCGCGCCCGGAGGTGCATGGTCAGCTCATCGCCCAGGCGAGAGACGAAGCGCTGCGGATCCTGAAGGACGATCCGAAGCTCAAGGGCGAGCGCGGCGAGGCGCTACGCTGCCTGCTGTATCTCTACGAGCGCGACGAGGCGATCCCTCTGATCGGGGCGGGTTGAGGGCTTCCGCGAAGGTGGCACGAGAGGGACTCGCAGAGTTTCCTCCTCGTCATTGCGAGCGCAGCGAAGCAATCCAGAGTGCCTCCGCGGAAAGATTCTGGATTGCTTCGCTGCGCTCGCAATGACGCGGATGGAGTCGTTGCAGAAGTCCTACCCTTTCCCCGCGGCCAACTTCATGAAATCCTCCCACCATGCGCCGGATCATCGTCGTTGGCTCCCAGAGTAGCGGAACGGTTCGACTGGAAGTTGATGCGCGAAGCATGGCGCTACGACACCGAGCGCGTGCCGGTCATCGAGGCCGAGCGCATCCAATATAGCCCTGACGTCCCGGTCGTACGCCTGAGATGCGACCGGGACATCCAGGGCTTTCTGGGCTCGGTTTCAGCGCAGCGCAGAGACCGTGCCTGATCCATCATTTGCAGCCGCAGGCAAGATGTATCGATCTAACAAGTCCAGCTCCGGCGCGACCATGTTTTTGGACTGCCGGGACGCGTTGAAGACGACAACCATGTCGAGCGCGGGGATTACGATGATCTTCTGGGAGTTGAAGCCCTTCGCGGCAACCCATTGCACGTCACGGCCCTTGTCCAGTGATCGACCAAGCCACCACTGATACCCATAGCCAGCAGAGAGCGGCTCATCCGTCTTGATTTGCTCGGCCGTCGATTGAGCCACCCAGGATGCGGAAACGATCTGCTGCCCCTCCCAAACGCCACGGTTGAGAACGAGCTGGCCGATTTTCGCCCAGTCGCGGGGGCGCAGGCTCAGCCCGTGAGCCGAGGTCGGAAGACCGCTAAGCGGATCCCGGGACCAACTCACATCCTTGATGCCGAGCGGAGCGAACAGGTCCTCTTGAGCAAGCACATCGACAGCCTTGCCTGTGACTTTTTTCAGGATGGCTCCAATAAGCTCCGTTTCCCCATCGCTGTATGCGAAAGCAATACCGGGAGCTCCGCTCGAGCCCAGTCCCGCTGACATCGTCAGCAGGTGGCGCAGGGTAATCGGATCCTTGCCGGGCATACGGAGATCGGCATTTTCCGGAAAGTACGAAACAACGGGAACATCCAGATCGCTGATCAAGCCGCGATCCATGGCGATGCCGACCAGCAACGAGACGACACTCTTGGTCATGGAATAGCCGTTGTGCCGCGTGGCCGCGTCGAAACGCGAGTAGTGGCGCTCGTAGACGAGCACGCCGTGACGAACGATGACAACGCCGTCCACGTTGGCGAGCTTGCCACCGCTGATGCCGTCGCCCATCGCGCAAAGCAGCGTCGCATTCACCCCCTGCTTTTCCGGCGAGGTCATCGTCCATCCGTCATGGACGTCCGCCGGAATGCCGCAGTCGGATGGGGCTTCGGCCCCGAACACAAATTGAGCCCCGAGGGGACTCAGGGTGAAGACACACAACGCCGCAACAACACTGCCCCACGTCCGCATGTCAGGTTTCTCCGCGACCATTTCCCACGACGGTCGAGAGTTGGTCTTGCGTGTGTCCCTTTTGCGGCGCCGTGGACTTGAAAGATGCTCAAACTGGCTGCGGCAACGCCTGATTGTTGAGCGACCGACCTAAGCCTTCTTCCGCGCGATGCTCGCCGCGAACGCCTTCAGTAGCCCCGCATCCACCGCCTCGCCCTTCGCATCCTCCGCCAGATGCTCGAACCATCGCGCAAAACCCTCGTAGATCTGGCTCGCGGGATGATCAGGCCCAAGGAAACCTGAAATCTCCCGCATCTCCGCGACCCAGCGATAGGCTTTCGGGATCATGTCCGGCAGCGCGACTTCGAGCCGGGCCAGGATCGCGGGCTGGCTCAGCGCAAGCTCGTCGCGCAGCGCGTCCGCCGCGCCCGCTTTCGTTGCCGCGATCACCATGGCCGAGCCGATGCCGGCGAGGCCTTTCACGATGCCGGCGTAGGACATTTTCAGCGCGGAGGCCGCGCCGACCGGGCCTGCGACGATCCGCACGTCGAGGCCGAGATCCTTCAGCACGGCGACATCCTTGGCGTATTCGCCGGACATGTAGAAGGCCGGGCTCTTGGCCCCGGGCTGCGGTGGGAAGCCGATGATGCCGCCATCGACGAACGGGGCCTGCGCCGAGCCGATGATCTCCTCGATCCGCAACACGGTATCGACGTTGACGGCGTTGCAATCGACCACGATCGGCTTCTTCTCCCGCCTGACGATCAGCCCCGCCAGCCGCTCCGCCAGTGCGACGGCTTCGCCCGGCGGCACGATCGAAAGAATGATGTCGGCACCTGCGATCGCGTCGTCATCGGCACCGACCATGCCGGCGTCGGCTGCGCGCTTCAATGTTGCCTCGCTGCGCCCCTTCAAGGACGTCAGCACGCGCGCGCCGTGCTCGCTGAGGCGGCGGGCGACGGCGCTGCCCATGGCGCCGGGCGCGAGGATCGCAATGGTTTTGGACATGATGCACTCCAGATCGAACGCCGAGCGAGGCGCCCGGCTCGACAGGAGACTAGCAGAGGATGTCAGCGCGCGCGTGACCGACGCCATCCCGCAAGGGAATGGCCCTACTCCACCTTCGCAGGCTCGGGCTGAAGCGCCGACGCGTTGGCGATACGCGCGGCATTCGCCACGCCGGCGAGCGCCGCGGCTTTCTTCGGATCGGGCGCCGAGCCCGGCTGCACCACGCCGGCCGACATGATCAGCGTCGCCGCGTCCTCGGCGGTGAGATCGACCTCGATGATCTTGCTCTTCGGAACATAGAAGAAGAAGCCGGTGGTCGGGTTCGGCGAGCACGGCAGGAACACCGAGACGTGCTCCTCCTGCCCCGGCAGGTTGCGCGCAATGTCCTCGTTCGGAGACTGCGAAATCAGCACGATCGACCACATACCCGGCGAGGGAAACTCGACGAGGCCGACCTTGCGAAAGCTAGAGCCCTTGCCCGAGAACAGCGTCTCGAACACCTGCTTCAAGCCGCGATAGATCGCGCGCACCGCCGGGATCCGGCCGAGGAAAGTTTCGCCGACGTCGACCAGCGTCCGGCCGATCAGATTGGCCGCGAGGAAGCCGACCAGAGTCAGCGTGAAGAACGCGACAACCAGCCCCCAGCCGGGAATGACATACGGCAGATAGGTTTCCGGCCGGTACGCGAGCGGCACGAACGGCCGCACCACGCCGTCGACCCAGGTGACGAACCACCAGACCAGATACAGCGTGATGGCGATCGGCCCTGTGACGATGAGGCCGGTCAGGAAATAATTGCGGAAGCGGCCCATCAGGCCGGTATGAGGTTCCGGCAGGGGATCAAGAGGCGCAGGCGCGTCGTCGCGGGGGGTCATTCGGGTTCCAAGTCGGTCGCAGCACACAAGCTAGGGTCTTCTAGCAGGTTTTGGAAGACCGCGACCGGTTGATATCCCTTCTGCCTATTCCACGGTCACCGATTTCGCGAGGTTGCGCGGCTGGTCGACGTCGGTGCCCATCACGACCGCCGTGTGATAGGCGAGCAGCTGCACGGGGACGGCATAGACCATCGGGGTGAAGGCCGCGGCCATGTCGGGCATGACGATGGTGACGAGGGAATCCACCGTCGCCTCTTCCGCGCCCTTGGCGTCCGTCATCAGGATGATGTTGCCGCCGCGGGCGGCGACCTCCTGCATGTTGGAGACCGTCTTTTCGAACACCCGGTCGTAAGGGGCGATGACGACGACCGGCATGGTCTCGTCGATCAGCGCGATCGGCCCGTGCTTGAGCTCACCGGCGGCATAGCCCTCGGCGTGAATGTAGGAGATCTCCTTCAGCTTCAGCGCGCCTTCGAGCGCGAGCGGAAAGCTGGTGCCGCGGCCGAGATAGAGCACGTCGCGGGACTTGGCGATCCGGTGCGCGAGCTTTTCGATCTGCAGCTCGGTGGTGAGCGCATCCGCCATCAGGCGCGGGATCTCGACCAGGCCGTGAACCAGCTTGGTCTCGTCCTCGTCGGACAATTCGCCGCGCGCCTTGCCGGCCGCGATCGCAAGGTTTGCCAGCACCATGAGCTGACAGGTGAAGGCCTTGGTCGAGGCGACGCCGATCTCGGGGCCGGCCAGCGTCTGCAGCACGGTCTCGCTCTCGCGCGCGATCGTCGAGGTCGGCACGTTGACGACGGCGACCGTGTGCACGCCCTCGGCCTTGGCATAGCGCAGTGCCGCCAGCGTGTCGGCGGTCTCGCCTGACTGCGAGATGAAGATGGCGAGATCGCCCTTGCGCAAGGGCGCTTCGCGGTAGCGGAACTCGGAGGCGACATCGACCTCGACCGGCAGGCGCGCAAAGCGCTCGAACCAGTATTTTGCGACGTAGCCGGCATAGCTCGCGGTGCCGCAGGCGGTGATGTTGATACGCTGGATATTCTTGAAGTCGAAGGGCAGCTTGACGGGCAACGCGACGCGCTCGGTCGCCATGTCGACATACCGCGCCAGCGTGTGGCCGACCACTTCAGGCTGCTCGTGGATCTCCTTGGCCATGAAGTGGCGGTAATTGGCCTTGTCGACCAGCGAGGTCGAGGCGGCGTGCCTGATCTTGTCGCGCTGGACGGCATGGCCGTCCTTGTCGAAGATCGTTGCGCTCTTGCGCGTCAGCACGACCCAGTCGCCGTCTTCGAGATAGCTGATCGTGTCGGTGAACGGGCCGAGCGCGATGGCGTCCGAGCCGAGATACATCTCGCCGTCGCCATAGCCGATCGCGAGCGGCGGGCCGTTGCGGGCACCAATCATGAGATCGTCGTCGCCGGCGAAGATGAAACCGAGGGCGAAGGCGCCGCGCAAGCGCGCCAGCGCCAGCTTGACGGCTTCGACCGGCTTGTTGCCCCGCGCGAGCAAATCGTCGACGAGATGCAGCACGATCTCGGTGTCGGTCTCGGTGTGGAACACCGCGCCGTTCTTCTCGAGCTCCTCGCGCAGCTCGCGGAAGTTCTCGATGATGCCGTTATGGACCACGGCGACGCGCTCGGTCGCGTGCGGATGGGCGTTGTTGACGGTCGGCTTGCCGTGGGTGGCCCAGCGGGTGTGGCCGATGCCGGTCGCGCCCTTGAGCGGCTCGGCTTCCAGCCGCTTCTCCAGATTCTTCAGCTTGCCTTCGGCGCGACGGCGCTCGATATGCTTGCCTTCCAGCGTGGCAACGCCGGCCGAGTCGTAGCCGCGATATTCAAGACGTTTGAGCGAATCCACCAGTTGCTCTGCTACCGGTTCGCGCCCGAGAATGCCGACAATCCCGCACATGCGGATCACTATCCCCCAAATCGTCGAAAAATCGCCTAAACGACGCGCCCGGTTTTTAGCGAAATTCGGAGGGAACCATATACTCAATAATTATTGCGGATTGAGACAGCATGGACCGCAACCTGAGCTTCGCCTGCGTCGAATTGGCCGGCCTTAAACCGCACGCGTTAACTTGCTGTCAATATGTTTGGCCAACGATTCCGGTCCAGGAGAGCATGGCCATGAAAGGCTCGTCCGACCGCAAAGGTCTGTCACCGATCCACCTGCAAGCCAGCGAGACCACCAGCACGCATCTCTCGCACTGGCCGCCGCCCCTCCGTGCCAAGGAGCGGGGCAAGGACTCCAAGCCTGTCCTCGTCAGCCAGACTGCCAGCGAACCGGCAAAGCGCGCCGGGCCGCGCGGATGGCGTCTGCAGCGGGCGATGTTTTCGAAGACCGACGAGGACGACTAGCGCCGCTCATTTCTCCGGCTTCTTGCCGCCCGTCTTCATCTCGCGGTAGCGCGCCGCGCCGCCTTCCCGGATGGTCTGCTGGTTGCGCTCGAGCGCCATGGCGTCGTCGGGCACGTCACGGGTGATTACCGAACCGGAGCCGATATAGGCGCCGTTGCCGATTCTGACCGGCGCGACCAGCGAGGAGTTGGTGCCGACGAAGGCGCCCTTCCCGATCATCGTCTTGTGCTTGCTGAAGCCGTCGTAGTTGCAGGTGATGGTGCCGGCGCCGATGTTGGAGTTGGCGCCGACGGTGGCATCGCCGATGTAGGAGAGATGATTGACCTTGACGCCGGCCTCCAGCGTCGCGGCCTTGGTCTCCACGAAATTGCCGATCCGCGCGCCGTCGCCGAGCGAGGTACCGGGCCGCAGCCGCGCATAGGGACCGATCGAAACGTTCTTGCCGAGCGTCGTCTGGACGATGTGCGAGAAGGAATGGATCACGGTGCCGTCGGCGATCGACACGCCGGGGCCGATCACCACGAACGGCTCGATGGTCACATCCTTGCCGAACACGGTGTCGGCGGCGAGATAAACGGTTTCAGGCGCGATCAGCGTGACGCCGGCCTCCATTGCCGCTTTCCGCAAGCGCGCCTGCATCACGGCCTCCGCCTCGGCGAGTTGTGCCTTGGTGTTGATGCCGCGCACCTCGTCCTCGCTGGTCTCGATCACCACGGACTCCCATCCTTGCTTGCGGACGATCTCGACCGCGTCCGTCAGATAATATTCGCCCTTGGAATTGGCATTGCCGATTTGCCCGAGGATTTGAAGCGCCCGGCGCCCGTCGATCGCCATCACGCCGGCATTGCACAGATCGATCTTGCGCTCCTCAGGGCTCGCATCGGCCTGCTCGCGGATCGCGACCAGGCGTTCGCCCTCGACGATGAAGCGGCCATAGCCGGTGGGATCGGCGGCGCGGAAGCCGAGCGCGGCGATCGCAGCGCCCTTGGCGAGCGGCGCGCGCAGCCGCGCAAAGGTCTCGGCCGAGATCAGCGGCGTATCGCCGAAGGCAATCAGGAGATCATCGACTCCGCGTCCGATCGCCTCGCGCGCCGCCAGCACCGCATGCGCGGTGCCGAGCCGCTCGGCCTGCACGAAGGTGAGCGCGTCGGGCCTGATGCGCTTCGCCTCGTCCGCGACCGCCTGGTGGTCGGGACCGATCACGACCGCGAGCGCGGTGCCGGTTCCCTTGGGTGTCGCAGCGAGCACGTGGGCAAGCAGCGTTTGCTGAGCGACCGGATGCAGCACTTTCGGCAGGCTCGATCGCATGCGCGTGCCTTCGCCGGCGGCGAGCACGATCGTGAGGCTGGAACGGGCGGTCATCGAAATCCTGTCAGATATTGCCGAATCAATTGGCGCGACGGGCGGCGGGTCATCCTGAAATGCTCTCGCCTTGCTACCCCCGCAAACGCCCGGAATTCAAGTGCGACGGGGTTTTCCTGTTAATGTTCCCTGATTGATTCGGGGAAGCTTCGGGGTTGGGCACTTAAGGTTCATGGCAAAGGATTCCGACCCACTGGCGGATGCCTTCGGCACCAAGGAGACCGGCGGCCTGTTCTCCGGACTTGTAGCCGAGGAAAGCGCGTTCGACCGCCGCATGATGTGGCGGCTGGGCTCGTGGGGCGTGGCGGCCGTGAGCGCCGTCACCATCGCGGTGATCGCCAACCAGGCCGGGCTCGGCTGGCGGCGCGACCAGCTTGCCTCCGCCGATCTCGCGCGCCAGGCCGACCGGCTCCAGCTGCTGACCAAGGACAGCCAGAACGAGGCCCGCCGCCTCGCCGCCGCCATCGACACGCTGAACGGCGACCGCGACCGGCTCTATTCGCGCGTCACCGTGCTGGAGCAAGGGCTCGATTCCGTCACCGGCGCCATCGCCAAGCAGACGACCCCGCCGCCTCAGGCCGGCAAGCCGCAGGATGCTGTGCCTGCCGCCCCCAGCGTCGCGCCGGTCGCCTCGACGCCCGCGTCCGCTGGCGACAAGCCGCGCACCGAGGCCGCCAAGGACGCGCCCAAGGAAACGAAGGAAGCGTCCAAGGACACTGCAAAGGAGCCGCCGAGCCCGCCACCGCAGACCGCGGCCGCCGCCTCGCTCGTGCAGCAATCGCCTTCCATGAATTCGGCGTTGCCGACCATTCCGCTCGTGCCGTCCAAATCGATCATGGCGCCACCCGATCCGGCTGCGTCGAAATTGATTCAGCCTGAGACAAACGAGAAGGCCACCGAGAAGAAGGCCGAGCCGGCGCCCGCTCCAACCGAAGTCGTCGCGACCGCCGCAAAGCCACCGGAAACAGCCGAGAACGAATCCCCCGCGATCGCGGTTCAGCAGACGCGTTTCGCGATCGATCTCGGCGGTGCCAATTCGATCGACGGCCTGCGCGCGCTCTGGCGCGGCGTGACCAAGTCCAATCCGGAAGTCGCAGCGCTGCGACCGATCATCATGATCAAGGAAGGCACCACTGGGCTCGGCATGCAGCTCCGCCTCGGTGCCGGCCCCCTCGTCAACGCTGCCGCCGCCGCAAAATTCTGCGCGAGTCTCGCCGAGAACGATCGTCACTGCGAGACCACCGTCTTCGACGGCCAGCGCCTGTCGATGCGTGGCTCGGAAAAGACGCAAGACAAGGGACAAGAGAAGTCTCAAGACAGGGTTCAAGAGAAGAACGCGGAGAAAACTCAGGACGCGGTCCCGCAAGCCGAAACCGCGCCTGCACCCAGCGCCAAGCCCGAGAAGCCGCAGCGCCGCCGCAGCTACTCCTCGAAACGCACCAAGCGCGAGGAGCCCGCGCCCGCCCCTCCGGCTTCGCCGGCGCCGGCGAAGCCGGAGGCCGCGTCTGCCTCCGCGGGATCGACGCTATCGTCATTCTTCAGGCGGTGAGTCTTGCGCCTCTCCAGGGCGGAAGCCGCGTCGACCTGAACGTACGGTGAATGCCGGCGTGTTTATGCACGCGGCAATGCGCCTAAATTTCGGTCCGCCAGAGAAACCACCCGCTGATTGCCAAGTTGTCCCGGTCCTGAACCGGAGCGGCCGACCTGCGACATCGCTTGCGCCGCCTCCATGACCACGGGAGAGACAGACGTGAAGACATTGATCATCGCGACGGCCGCGCTTCTGGCGACATCCTCGGCGTTTGCCCAAACGACAAAATCGCCGGGCGCTTCGAGCAACGCGCCGGGTCAGCAGATGCAGAATACGACGAAGCCTTCGACGGCGCCCGGCGCTTCCGAATATGCGCCCGGTCACCAGACCAATACCACCGCGGGACCGGGTCACTCGGAGAGCGCGCCCGGACAGAAGATGCACAACACCACCGGCTCGAGCACCAAGAAGAAGTAGTAGGGCGCGGTCGAGCTCGCTCGACAATGGCAGTCGGCGCCGACCCGGTCGGCGCCGTTGCTTTGTCAGGCGGCGCGGCGCGCCCCGCAGGACGGTCGATGATCGTTCAAAGGAATATTTGTAGCTCGCGCGCCGTACAGAAACTTCCGCCTGCCCTGTTGCCTGCCCGCGCCATCCCGACCATATTGCCGCCATGACAAAAAAGCCCTTCCGCCTCACGCCCTACCAGGTGCAGTTCCTGCTCGTCGTCGGTTTCGTCACCGTCGGCTGTGCGCTCTACGTGCGCTATCTCGCGATCGAGTTCTCGCAGGTCGCCCTCGCCTGCGACGCCGGGCTTCAGACGCTGGTCTGCAAGGCGCGGTCGGTCTCGACCGTGCTGTTCAAGAATTCGGTGTTCGGGATCGTTGCGCTGGTCGTTGCGACGCTGAACCTGATGCGCCCCTCGGTCGTGCTGCTCACGGTCGGCATCATCGCCGCCGGCCTCGGCATCGTGCTCTACAATGTCGTGCTGTCGGGCCTGGCGATCGGCCTGTTCATTCTTGGCTTTGCTCGGCCCGCGCCCGCCACAGCGTGAGCGCGAACAACAGATAGATCGCGCAGGTCCACAGCGACTGCCAATTGTCGCGGCCCTCGTTGAAGAGCACGAAGACGGCCGACAGCGCCAGCACAGCTGCGAACACCGCTTCGGCGATCGGACGCTGGCCGATCTGCGGCCGGTTCAGCATCAGAAGCGCAAACGGCACCACCGCCATCGTCAGCGCGGCATAGGGGAAATCCTTGTAGCGTGGGTCGAACACGAAGCCGAGCGCGGTCGCAGCCGCGATCACCGCCGTCACCGCGAGCGTGAGGCCGAGCACGGCGGTGAGCTTCGACCATTTGCGCCCCTCGCGCGGGCCGAGCAGGTCGAGGAAGGTCGGAAGGCTACGGCCGATCACCATCGCCTGCGCGCAGAAGATCGGCGACAGGATGCCGGAAAGCAGCAGTGCGCCCCACAGCAGCCAGCCGCCGATGCCGTAGCTCTCGTAATACATCTTGTCGGCGCCGATCCCGAGCAGGCTCCCCGCCGTCGTCGCCGAGATGGCGACACCGAGCCAGGCCGAAAAGCGCGGCGTCCAAGGCCGCCGGCGCAGCGTGATCAGCGCCACCGCGAACACCAGCACCGACAGGCCCATGCCGGCGCCCATGTACCATTTCCAGTACGGGAAATTGCTGATCGGCTCGCCCGGCGGATATTTCAGGCTGCGGCGCACCGAATCGTACAGGCCCCAATAGCCGCCGACGGTGCCTTCCAGCTTGCGCTTCCACGGCTGGTCGTAGGACTCGATCAGATTGACGCGGAACTTCTGTGCCTTCGCCAGGCTCAGGATTTCCGAGACGACGCGCGCCTGGTTGGTGCGCGAGGGCAACGAGCCGTCGCGCATGCGCCCTTCGCTCGGCCAGCCGGTTTCGCCGATCAGGATCTCCTTGCCGGGGAACGCCACCGCCATACGCTCGCGGATCGCCTCGACATGGGCGGAGGCGAATTTCGCCTTGACCGGGAAATCCTCCCAATAGGGCAGGATGTGGATCGTGACGAAATCGACGACGTCATAGACCTCGCGGTTCTTCAGCCAATATTCCCAGACGTCGGCATAGGTGACGGGCACGCTGACCTGCGCCTTCACCGAGCGGATGATGGAGACGAGGTCGGCCGTCGTCATCTCGCCGCGCAGCATCACCTCGTTGCCGACGATGAGCGTGGTGATGATGGAGGGGAATTCCTTGGTGAGGCGGACGGCGAGTGCGACCTGCTCGAAATTCTTCGTGCGGTTGCTGGAGAGCCAGATGCCCTGCAGCACTTTCAGCCCGCCGACCTTGGCGGCGATCGCCGGCACCTGGTCGAGCCCGTTCTCCATCGAATAGGTGCGGACGCAGTCGGTGATCTGCTTGAGCTGGCGCAGATCCTGCTCGATCTGCTCGGCATCGATATGGGTCCACGCCTCCAGCGGCGTCTGCTCGCCGCGGAACGGCGCGTAGGAGACGCATTGGACCTTCTCGGCGGGATCGATCGGGGCGCGCGCGAGCGTGATCGGCGTCGCCAACCACCACCACACGGCAGCAATCGCACCCAGTGAAACGAGCAGAAGCGCCAGTGGCGTACGAAGAGAAATCGGTTCCGTCCTCCGCGAAGGGTCCGTCGATTACCTGCTTGCACGCCGTCTGCCAAGGGGGTGCTCCGGTGCGGATCCGTTCCTCCCCCAGGGAAAACCGGCTGCGGCGGTTCGACCGGGGTCTAGCATCGTGACTTTGCTGGACAAAATTCCAAATACAGGTCATGGACTCCGAAAGACTTTTCCGCCGCATTGGAGACCCATTTGGACGCCATCACCGGCGCGTCCGCGGGATCCTGACGCGGACGGCCAGCGGATACATTGGGGAATTCATGCGGCAACGGGTGTTCGAGTCACGAAATGCGGTCCTGCGGCAGTTCGCCGCCACCTTGGCCGTCTCCTGCCTTCTCGCTCTCGCCGGTCTCGGTGGCGCCTCCGCCCAGAGCGGCACCCCCGCCCCGGACCAGGGCAAGGCTACCGCCCAGCCCGCCGACGCCGCCAAGGACGCCGCCCAGAACCAGCGCCGCACCGACGAGTTCGCCGAAGCCGCCCAGGTCATCAACGGCCCGGCCGGCAACCCCGAATGCGTCTGGCTCGGCCGGCGCGTGGTGCGGCTGATGTGGCGGGATGATCTCGATACCGCGTTCCGCCATCTCGACCTCTACGACCGCTTCGGCTGCCCCGGCGGCCACATCCAGGCCGCGTTCCGCTGCCTGACCCGGTTCGGCGCCCAGATCGATCCGAAGGTCGCCGAGACCCTGGACAGCCGCGTGCACGCCTGCTGGATCAACCCGGCAGCCCAGCCGCAGCAGGCGGCCGCGAGTGCCGCCCAGCCGGCCGCACCCGCTGCCAACAATGCACAGCCCCAGCCGGCCGCGAGCCCCTCGCCTGCGGCAAGTCCGACGCCGGCGCCCCAGAAATAATCGCGGGTCGTTTCAGCTCTCGTTCAGGAACGATCGGCCATAGACGCGGTTGGCACTGCCACGCGTTTTCTGGAAAAGGCCATGCCCTCATAAGGACATGAGGCCATGACAGTTGAGAAACCGCGCGGCAGAGGTATGCTCCCTTTGCCGCGGACTTGGTCGGATCTCGGGGTCGGATCCGCTTCCCTGCCCCCTCAGCCCCTTTTGGTTTAGCCGCGATGCGCGTTGTCGCCGCCGTTCTATTGCTCGTGTCTGCGCTTCACGCAGGGCTTTGGGGAGTCCTGCGCGACAAGGAACCCGCGCCCGACTTCAAGGGCTTGCTGCCGAGCCTCTCCTACACCCCGTTCGAACCCGGCCATGTCGTCGACAACAACGTCGATCCCGACAAGATTCGCGCCGACATGAAAAAGCTCTCCACCGTCACGCGCGCCATCCGCTCCTACTCTGCGACGGAAGGCAACGAGCTGGTGCCGCCAATCGCCGCCGAATTCGGCATCAAGGTCACGGTCGGCGCCTGGATCGACAAGGACGAAGACCGCAACGAGCGTGAGATCAAGGCCGCCATCGAGCTTGCCCGCAAGAACAGCAACGTGATCGGCATCGTCGTCGGCAACGAGGTGATCTTCCGCGGCGAGCAGAAGGCCGAGGACCTCGTCGGCAAGATCAAGAAGGTCAAGAGCGCGGTCCGTGTTCCCGTCACAACGGGTGAAATCTGGAACATCTGGCGCGATTTTCCGGACCTCGCTTCCAGCGTGGATTTCATTGCCGCCCACGTCCTGCCCTACTGGGAAAACTTCCGCTCGGACCAGGCGGTCGACCAGGCCGTCGACCGCTATAACCTCTTGCGCAATTTGTTCCCCGGGAAGCGCATTGTGATCGCCGAGTTCGGCTGGCCGAGCGCCGGCTACAATCTGCGCAATGCCGACCCCGGCCAGTTCCAGCAGGCGCTGACGCTGCGCAACTTCGTCAGCCGCGCCGAGGCTCTCGGCATGGAATACAACATCGTCGAGGCGATCGATCAGCCCTGGAAGTTCTTCGAAGGTGGTGTCGGCCCGTACTGGGGAATCCTCAACGCCAGCCGCGAGCCGAAATTCGCCTGGACCGGCCCCGTCGAGAACCCCGACCACTGGAAGCTGATGACGGTCGCGCTCCTGGTCGGCATCCTCCTGTCGTTGCCGATCATGCGACTGTCGCAGCCGACTGCACCGCAGGCGTTCCTGCTCTCGGTCACCGCCAACGGCGTCGGCGCCTGGGCCGCGACCGTGTTCGCCTATTGGAACGGACACTACTTCCTGTTCGGCTCGGCCTTCGCGCTGACGCTCGGCATGATCCTGCTTGTTCCCCTCGTCCTCATCGCGATGGCGCGCATCGACGAGATCGCCGCGGTCGCCTTCGGCCGGCCGCCGCAGCGGCTGATCACGAAGGACAAGCCGGTCGAGAACGTGCCCGAGGATTACTATCCGAAGGTCTCGATCCACATCCCCGCCTATTTCGAGCCGGTCGACATGCTCAAGCAGACGCTGGATGCGTTGTCGCGGTTGAACTATCCGAACTACGAATGCGTCGTCATCATCAACAACACGCCGGATCCCGCCTTCTGGCAGCCGATCCAGGACCATTGCCGCGCGCTCGGGGAACGCTTCAAGTTCATCAACGCCGAGAAGGTGCAAGGCTTCAAGGCCGGCGCGCTTCGGATTGCGATGGACCGCACCGCCGCGGATGCCGAGATCATCGGCATTCTCGATGCCGACTATGTCGTCGAGCCCGACTGGCTTAGAGATCTCGTGCCCGCTTTCGCCGATCCGCGCGTTGGCCTCGTGCAGGCGCCGCAGGAGCACCGCGACGGCGACCTGTCGATCATGCACTACATCATGAACGGCGAATATGCCGGCTTCTTCGACATCGGCATGGTCCAGCGCAACGAGCTCAACGCCGTCATCGTGCACGGCACGATGTGCCTGATCCGCCGCTCTGCGATGGACATGGCCGGCGGCTGGTCGTCCGATACGATCTGCGAGGATTCGGATCTCGGCCTTGCGATCCAGGAGCTCGGCTGGACCACGCACTACACCAACACCCGCTACGGCGCGGGCCTGCTGCCTGACACCTATGAGGCCTTCAAGAAGCAGCGTCACCGCTGGGCCTATGGCGGCCTGCAGATCGTCAAGAAGCACTGGCGCCGCTTCCTGCCCGGCGCGAGCCGGCTGACATCCGACCAAAAGCGCGAATATGGCCTCGGCTGGCTGAACTGGCTGGGCGCCGAGAGCCTCGGCGTGGTGGTGGCGCTGCTCAACCTCGTCTGGGTGCCGATCGTCGCCTTCGCCGACATCGCCATTCCCGACAAGATCCTGACGCTGCCGATCATCGGTGCCTTCATCGTCTCGCTGGCGCACTTCCTGTCGATGTACCGCGCCCGCGTCGCGATCAAGCCCGGCCAGATGCTGGGCGCCATGATCGCCGCGATGAGCGTGCAGTGGACGGTGTCGCGCGCGGTGGCGCAGGGCCTCATCACCGAGCACATCGCCTTCGCCCGCACCTCCAAGGGCGGCCTCAGCCGAATGTCGATCGAGTTCCAGGCGTTCTGGGAGGCCGTGATCGGCACCCTGCTCGTGGTCGGCGCCGGCGTCCTGATCGCCTCCAACAGCTACCGCCAGATCACCGAGATCTACATCTTCGCCGGCGTGCTGGTGCTGCAGAGCCTGCCGTTCCTGGCCGCCGTCGCCATCGCCATCCTCGAGCTCAGCCGCATCAACTCGTTCCAGTTCTGGCGCGACAGCGCCATCCGCACTGCCGAGCTGATCGGCCTTCGCCCGGTTGCGCTGCCGCCGGTGGGAGCGCCGCAGCCGGTGCCGAACGAGGTTCGGCGGGAGATGAACTGACGAGCTCCCAGCCAGTTGGGGCCTCGTCATCGAAAGTCACATGCTCTTCGACGTGGATGATGGCCCGCCAATCGGGTTGAGAATTCCGGCCTAAGCCGCGGAGACCGCGAGCAAATCCCCGCCCCTGCCGAGACTTTCAGCAGCCCCCCGCACTATTGACCTGCGCAGCCACTGCCCCTACACAGCGCAGGCCGAAAGCATGATCCGGAAACAGCCGGTTTTCCCCGCGACGCCCTTTAGCGCAGCGGCAAGACATGCTTCTCGAATGTCCGAACACGATGGCAATCTCCTCAAGCCATCAGCGGCCATGGGAGCGCGTAGCTCAGCCGGTAGAGCACGTGACTTTTAATCACGGGGTCCTGGGTTCGAGCCCCAGCGCGCTCACCAAAGCCGGATCAATTACTCAAAAGTCGTTTCCGCGCTCCCGGGCGCCTTGGCGCGCGTCTTGCCATAGAGACCTCCCAAGCATGGAGGCGTGCACCGATGGCACAACGAGTTCGTGTTCCTAGACGCCCAAGGCCCAGTTTGAAGCATATCGCGCGCAAGCTGGTTAGATTGCTGGACGCGATCGATGAGCTCGAAGACCTGAAAGAAAGGGTCCAGGCCGCCGAAGCCTCGCGCGTCCTGCATTAGAGCGCCCGAAAGTCCACTAAACTCGTTCGCGACTCTTGCGGGCTGCGGTTATTCGGATGAGTGCACGACTCCACGTACTAAGTGCATTGTCACCCAAATAGCCTACGAAATAATCCTCAAAGGCCGCCAAGTGACCGACCGAATTGCCCGCGATGGGATTCGCAAGAGCTCAACCATCCTACGCGCCGTTCATGCGGCGCCGACTTCGTCGACGCGTGCAACGCCTCCTTCGCCTCAAAAGCGCGCCAAATTCCGATAGAGTCCAGTAGTCGCCCCGAGATGAACCGCACGCAGCATGCGCCTACTGTGCCCTCCCCACTTGGGCATTTCGGCGATGGTTTGCGTAGCGAAAGACAGTCCGCCCGTTCTGATCTGCTCCAAGTGCGGACGGCCGATGACGTTTTTGGCGACGCTACCAGCAATCCTCACGCTTCCCGCCGAGCATGCTTACCTGTGCCGTCCCTGTCGGCGGGTGGATACCATCCCGCTGGATTGAGGCCGGAATTGCCGAGCTAGCGCCCGCTGCGGTAGACCGTGCTCTCAACTGCCGCACCCTGCCATTGCTTGGCATCCGCGGCTGCTCTAGGCAGCCTGGCCTCAAAAAGCCGGAAGACAACCGGCCCGAAACGTGTAGGATTCACCAAAACCGGAGGAGCGGCATGTTTGAAATCAACGGTTTCGACACGGCGGGCGTCGTCAGCCTCAAGCGGGCTTCACTCGCCGCCGCCCTCAAGAAGGCCAAAGAGCTTGTCGAGGACGGGTGCTGGGACGTTCGGGTCGTTGATCCCAGCGGCCGCGTCTACACCTCGTTTGAAGAGCAGGCCGCCTAGCTCCGAACGATAACTTTGCGCCATCCGCCTCGGCCGGCCTTCGACGAGGCATTGCTCAGCCAGCCCCGTGTTGCTTTGCGGCTTCACAAGCTGCCGAGATTAGTGCGCACTCTTCCCATCACACTAGCCGACCGTCGGCAGACGCGCGTTGAGTTGCCAGTCCAGTGGTTTGGGAGCAGGCTCCCTCAAGGCGCTTCAAGACGCCGCACGGGAGAGACACATGAAGGAACAGGGCCTGGATGGCCGCCACCGCGACAAGGACGGCGGGATCAGCAAGAAGCACGGCAACACGCTGGTCGGCACATTGCGCAAGATCTACGGAAAGGGTTTTGCGGCCGGGTATCCCGATGCGACGCCACTCAGCGAGGTCCTGGCCCAGCTGAACGAGACGTCGCTCAGCCAGTTGCGCCGCGATCACGACACCGGGCATTTGGGACACAAAATCGATCACGCCTTGAAGTGACCGGACGACCATGACAGCTCGTAGGATGGGTTGAGCTCTTGCGAAACCCATCTACGCGTTGCGATGAGCGCTATCGCTGTCCCGACGATTGCTGGAGCAGTCCGAACAGCCGCGAGGTAGCGACCGAAATTCTGGCGATGGGTTTCGCAAGAGCTCAACCCATCCTACGCGCTAGCTCTCTGGCGCCGACACGGCCGCCGGCACGCTCAGCGGAGCGCCACCAACCGAAACCGGCCCCAGAGGCCCAAGAGGTTTGGTCTCCCGAACGATCCGCTTGCGCATCGCGGCGGACAGTCCATAGCGCGCATGCGCCCTTCGAATGGAGGACGTGACGTCCGACATCGCCATCGTGCTTTGCAGCGTATCGACCTTCGCGATCAGCGTCGACAGCTGCGAGGAAATCTTCTTCACATCGACCCGTTCGTCGGTGATGCTCTGTCGCAGGGACAGCAGCAGCATTGAATCCTGCTGCAGCAAAACCGAGTTCTGATCCGCGGCCTGGTTGTTCTGCTGCAGCAACGCGGTGTGTTGCTGCTGGGCAGCCTGAATGTCCTTCAACGCAGCGAAAACGGGATCCGGCTTTGGCTCGGACGCTTCGAGGCGCGGGAGCAGTTCGGCCAGGCGGCTGACGTTCAGCGACGAAAAATCAGATGGCGAGGTATAGATGGCCGCCGCGCCGTTGATGGCCAGGGCACACACCGAAAAGGCCAGGATTGATTTGCGCCTGGACCGCTTGACCGGCTCCGGAGCTTGGGGAGTTTCGGATTCATGCGCTGCCGCGGCGTCTGCCAGTGCGACAGCGTCGAGCTCTTCTGCGAAGCTTGCCGTTTCGAAAGTCGCGGTCATCTGCGTTGACCCCAATGAGCGAGCAAAAGGAAGCCGCCCCTGGAACGCCCTCGCGACGTACCGTTTACGCAGCACCCATACACAACTGCCTAAAATTGTGAGCATTCTGAATTAATTCCACGTTAGCGGCCGGGCCGGCCCAAGGGCCGGGCGACCCCGGCCGATTACGGGGGCGGAGCGAAGAGCAGAGGCTTTACGCTGACATTCCCGTGGGCAAAGCGACTTGTGCGGCGAAGCTCGGAGAGCGAAGGCGGAAGCGTGCCCACGCGCCTGTGGCCGGATCGGAAAGATCATAGGCACGACGCTTCGCGCCTTTGCCCATTCTACGGCAGCCGTTGCAGGCTCAACATTTCGAAGGACGGATTATCCAAAGCGGGCGAACATCCCTGTTTTGCCCGACGCCGCAAACGCGCCCATTCCGCCGGATTCAAAAGTCCTTGCGCCAGTAGCACTTAGCTACTGTGCATGGGGTTGTTTTCGCCTTTTTGATGCGCTCTCCCCCTCAACCGGCAGCTCGAACAGCTTTCTCCACCGACCCAGCGGCGCGTCCCGCATCGGGCTGTGGTCGAGAGCGATGACGCATTGCGCCGGTTCTGTCTCGTCGCCCCTTCGCTCGCAGGCTACAAACCTGACGGTATCGGGCTCGGAACGCGTCTGGGCGACACAGTTGTTCGTCGCTCGACCTGCGCTTTGGCGTCCAGCACCTTGTCCCCAGCCCGTGCGGCTCGTGGCCCTCTGATCTGGTCCGAAAGACTTGGGCCTCTTCCCGGCAGACCTACTGAGCCAGACTTGGTGTTTCCTTGGGCCTGTGTTGCCGGCCGGAAGCTGTTTCGCGAGGGGACCGTGGCCAATTGATCCTCATTGCTCGTGCCGCTCCCAATTGCGCCGATCGGCAGACCATTTGGAGCGTGACCGACCCCGGCATTTTTCGCCGCCTGGGCTGCCGCCCGCGACCTCGCGGGCGTCGCGGACTGAACGTTCGGATTGATCGGTTGGCTGTCGGCGCCCAGATTTCCACCGGGGGCGGTGTCTTTCGTCCCCATCCCTGGAGGCGCTGAGGGACGCGCATTGCCTGCGCTCGTCCCTGTTCCGGAAGGTGCCGACCCGCCAGCGCTACCCGGCCCCGTCCCCATGCCCGCTCCTCCGGATCCGGCAATTGCACCGCCTGCTTGCGCCAGAACCAACAGAAACGAGCTTGCGATAATCGCGACAATGATCGGAGGGATGGCACGGGACATCGGACAATCTCCATCGCCAAACTTCATTAAATATAATGATGAGGCCGCCTTCCCGCCATGAATTCGCGGTTGCAGAAGTCCGCCGCTGCAAGAGTTCTAGATCTGCCAAACGATGTATCCGTGCTGACGAAGCGCGAGACCTACCCCTCGTCCAGCAGCTCGAACAGCTCCTCCACCCGCTCGAACGGCGCGTCCTGCATCTTGGCGTGGTAGACCACGCGGTCACCGTCGCGCTGCAGTGACTTGCCCCGCGACTTCCGCAAGCGTCCCGGCAGGAACGTCGCGGCCGCAGCCTCAGGGCCGACGTCGAGGCGGACGATGCCGCGTCGCTTGCATTCGAGCCTGAGCCTGGCCGCGGCAAAGAAGTCGCGCGCGACCTTCGGCAAAGGTCCGAAGCGGCGGGAGGTTTCCTCCTCGAGATCTTCGAGGTCGTCCTCGTCCGTGCATCTTGCGGCGCGCGCATAGAATTCGAGACGTACCGGCTCGGACTGCACGTAGGTCTCGGGCAGCATGTCCGCGACCGGCAGGTTGAGGTCGGGCACCCACACCGCCTGCCCCTCGTCGAGCTTCTCCGACGCCATTTTCAGGAGGTGGCTGTAGAGCACGGGCCCGAACACCTGGACATGGCCGGATTGCTGCTCCGAAAACAGATCGCCGGCGCCGCGCAGATCGAGGTCGCGCTCGCTGATGGCAAAGCCCGCGCCGGGCCGGCTGAACTCTTCGAGCACGGCCAGGCGCTTCTCGGATTGCCCGGATGCCGTCTCGGTCAACAGATGCGCGAAGGCGCGGATGCCGCCACGCCCGACGCGCCCACGCAGCTGATGCAGCTGGGCGAGGCCGAATTTCTCCGGCCAGCACACCACGATGGTATTCGCACGGGGAATATCGAGCCCGCTCTCGACGATGTTGGTCGCGAGCAGGACGTCGGCCCTGCCCTCGACGAAGCTCATCATGCGGTCGTCGATCTCGTCGGCCGCCAATCTGCCGTGCAGGCAGACGATGCCTAAGTCAGGCGCCACCGCCTGCACCCGCGCCAGCATCGGATCGAGATCCTGGATGCGCGGGCAGATCAGAAAGCTCTGGCCGTGACGCCGCTGCTCGCGCAGCAGCGCCGAGGCAATCGCCGCATCCGACAGCGGCGCGATCCGGGTCGCGACCGGCAGCCGGTGCACCGGGGGCGATGCGATCACGCTGAGGTCGCGGAAGCCGGCAAGGCCCGCGGCGAGGGTGCGCGGGATCGGCGTCGCGCTCATCATCAGCACGTGGACGTTCTTGGCGAGGCCGGACAGCTTCGCTTTCTCGGCCGCGCCAAAATGCTGCTCCTCGTCGATGATGACGAGGCCGAGATCGTCGAACTTGACGTCCTTGCCCGTGAGCGCCTGGGTGCCGATCACGACCTTGATCCGGCCGCTGCGCAGTCCTTCCCTTGTCTCGCGCAGCTGTGCGCCCGAAGTCGCCCGCGACAAATTGCCGACCTCGATGCCGAACGGCGCAAAGCGTTTCTGGAACGTTGCGACATGCTGGCGTGCCAGCACCGTCGTCGGCACCGCGATCGCCACCTGCTTGCCCGACAGCACCACGGCCGCCGCCGCCCGCAGCGCCACCTCGGTCTTGCCGAAGCCGACATCGCCACAGATCACCCGGTCCATGGGGTGACCCGAGGCAAGATCGTCGAGCACGTCGGCGATCGCCTTGGCCTGGTCACTGGTAGTGAAGTAAGGGAAACGCGCGACGAACTTCTCGTAGGCCGATCCCGGCGGAACCAGCTTTTCGCCGCGCCGCCGGCGGCGCTGGCTGATGTGCTTGGCAAGCATCCTGCCGGCGGCCTGGATCTCGCGCTCGGCCGACGTTCGGCGGGCCCACCATGTGCTGCCATCCGCCTTGTCGAGCGCCAGCTTGCCGAGCTCTGCCGCGTAGGGCCACATCAACGCAAGATCAGGCGGCGGCACCAGCACCGCGTTGTCGCCGGCGAACTTCAGGCGGATCATCTCCCGCAGAGCGCCGCCGCCCGTGTTCACGGTCTGCAAGCCGTCGAGCACGCCGAGGCCGCGCTGGAGATGGATCACCACCGTGCCCTGCTCGGGCACATCGGGATGGTCGAAGGCCGCGCTCCAGGCGCGCGCCATCGGTTGCGGATGATGCGCCCTGCTGCCGAGCACGTCGGAGGCCGTCACGACGACGAGAGGCTTTTTCCCCGGCACGACGAAGCCCGCATCGAGATCGGCCAGCAGCGCCGCTTCGCCGTTCCGCCCGCGCGCCGCCTCGTCCCAATCGTCACAGCGCTGCGCCTTGAGGCCGCTCATCCGCTCCATCACGCGCAGATCGTCTTCCTGCGCGGCGAAGAGGATCAGTCGCGATCCGGCCCGGCGCGTCTCCTCGACGAAGCCACGCAGCGCCTTCCTGGCGGATGTCAGCTTCGAAAACTCCGGGATGCTCTGGAAGGACGAAGCGCGCGGCAGCACCTTCATGCCCCTGGAGAGCTGCTTCCAGTCGCGCCGACCGAGATATTCGCGCTCACGCTCGGCGCGCGGCGCGGCCTCCTCGATCGTATCGAGCCAGCCCTCGGCGTGCACCGGGACGCCCGCATCGGCGATCCATTTGGCGCGCCCGCAATAGTCGAACAGGCTCGCGCGCTTGCTGCCTTTGCCGGCAAGGCCAAGCCGCTCCGACATGGGATCGACCAGAAGCTCCTTGGTCTCGAAGATGATCCTGTGCTCGTTCGGATCGAACGCCACGATCCGCTTGATCGCGCGATCCGAATGCTCGATCCGGAACGGCCCCAGCGCGCCCGCGGGGAATATCTCGAAGGTCTGCCCGTGGAACAGCGCCCCGCCCGGATAGTCCGGCTCGTCGTCGAGATCGTATCCGAGCGATTCGAGGCGCGCCTCGAGGTCGCTTTCTGAGAACGTGCCGCCCACCTTCAAGCTCAGGCTCAGGCGCGCCAGACTTGCCGGCGGCGGCAGGCGCTCCATCACCGCTTCCGCGGTCGAGACGAGAAACAGCGGCTTCTTGGATTTTGCGAGGCGTCGCAGCACCGAAGCTCTACGCCCTGCGAGCTCGTGCGACGGCTCCAGCTGATCGAACGGCAGAGTGTTCAATCGCGGAAACACCAGGACCTCGCAAGCAGGGTCGAGCGCGTGAATGACACTGCCCAGCCGCTCCGCCCTGTTCTCGCTCTCGGCGAGAAAAACGATGCCGCTGCGTCCAGACTGTTTCCATTGGGCAAGCAGGTGGAGGGCCAGCACGCCGAGCGGCGACGATGACGAGATCGTTGCGCGCTGCGCCGCTTTGCTCTTCCTTGACGACGTCCTGTTTGGCAACGCCTTCTGCGGCGGCGTCTTCTTCGGGAGCGGCTTCTTCGGGAGCGCTTTGGCCACCCGCGCCTTTTTGGTCAGCCTCACTTGGATCCGTTTCTGGTCGCAAACTGTCGTCAACTGAACGCCAGCCGCCCTCATTTTCGATTCGGCAACTTTCGCCCTGCATATGGGATTTGCCCCGCGAACGCACCCCTCGTGGCAACGTTCGGCGCGGCGCTGCGATCCCGACGCATGGGCTGTTTGATCAAGCTATGGATCGGAACTGGCGCGGCGCGGGATCTGCGTCGCTCGATGCGACGCCTGGCGGATTGTAAACGACTTGCGCACAGGGAGCCACGAAAAAGCCCCAGCGCTTGGAGCCACGCTGGGGCGTTTCGTTCAAAATAAATCAGTTAAGCAATGACGTCTTCATAGCAGCGGATTCGCCGCGCGCTTGTGAACTGGTTCACATGTCTTGCAACAAACAAACGACCTCGGGGACCGAGGTCGCCAACCTTTGTGGGGAAGGTTTTCTCCCGGCCCGGGGGCTTTGGGGGCTTGGGGGATGGGCCGAGAGCCAGGATTCGACGCCTGCCACGCACCATCGTTCCAAACCTGCCGCACGAAAACCCGCCGGCCCGTTCCGGACCGGAGCGGGATACCGCGTCGCACCGGTTTGAGTGCGCACGCGCCGCGCGCTACGATGGCCCTTTTACGGAGGCTCATTTGAAATCATTCATTGTCATCGCCGCCAGCGCACTGCTTGCGACGGCTCCCGCCCGCTCACAGCCGCTGGTCGATCCCAACAAGGTCGCTCCCGAATACCGCGAGGCGGCCGAGAAGCGCCGGGCCGAGCAGTTGCGCCAGCGCGAATGCGCGCTGAAGGCAGATCTCGAGAAGGTGCTGCCCAGGGATCGCACCGCTTTTCTGAACCATTGCCTGGAGACGATGGTGGCCAAGCAATAACGCGCCGCGAAGGCATTCAAGCTTTCTTCAGACATTTGCGATCAGCTGACGATCCATTTCCAGAAGATCATTGTTGTCCGCGCATGAGTTCGGTCCAGATTCAGTGCACGCGGTGCAAGAACGTGTTTCGCGATCGCGCGGGGCGGTTGCAGGACGGCTATTCCAGGCAATGTCCGAGTTGCGAGGTTGTGCTGTTTTTCGCCGAGGACTCCCAGCATCCCTTCATCAAGCGCGCGATGCGCAGTGCACGCACGGTCCGCAAGCAGATGCGGGCGCTCGAGGCCGCGAGGCTTGCTGCACCCGAACCGCAGGCGACGCAGTCGCGAAGGTTCGCTGGACGGACGCGATCGGCGGGACGCGAGGACTAGCTCATCTGCGCTTTTGTTTCCTCGGAAACAGGCGGTCGCGGATGTAGCGCGAGGTCGCCGTCAGACGGATGCCGCGTGGTTTCTGCCAGGCGGCGCGGTCGATCTCCTTCTTGTCGCCGATCGCCAGCCTGCCCTTGGCTGTCTTGGCAATGAAGATCGCGTCGCTCATCTTGCGGCCGGAGCGCTTGTTCCTCGCCTTCACTTCCTTCCAGAGGCTGATCCTGCCGAGCTTCAGCTTGGGCAGCTCCTCCCGGATCTCCCGCCGCAGGCAGTCCTTGTCGGACTCGCGCGAGCGCTTGCGGCCGCCCGGGAACATCCACAGGCCGTCCGACCGTCGTCTGACCAACAATACTTTGCCGCGCCTCGCGGCAACCAGCTTGGAAGACTTCGCCATCGCTGCCGTCATTGAAACAGAATCGTTCCAATCGTAACTTGTCTAGTGGAACAGACAAGTTCACGGCGCGCTTTGGTCACAGGCCGCACGCCGCCGGGACCTGATGAGACATCGCGGGCGGAATCGCACCGATCGAGGCGAGATCAGCCCTCGCCCGCCCCTGCCCGATCCTCCGTCCTGATCCAGGCCATCATCATCTCCCAGGCCACCGACAGGATGATCGGTCCGATGAACAGGCCGACGATGCCGTGGGCGAGCGTGCCACCGATCACGCCCACGAAGATCACGATGGTCGGCGTGGTCAGGCCCCGCCCCATGACGAGCGGCTTCAACATGGTGTCGATGAAGCCGACGAGGACGAGAAATATGGTGAGCAGCAGCGCCGTGGTGACGTCCTTGGCGGTCCAGATCCAGATGATCACAGGCAGCAGCACGAGGAAGGCGCCGATCTGCACGATCGAAAGCAGCAGCACGATGAAGGCGAGAAGGCCGGCGCTCGGCACCGCCGCGAGCTTGAAGCCAATGCCGGCGAGCAATGCCTGCACGATCGCGACGCCGATCACGCCCTGGGCCACCGCGCGGATGGTCGCGCCCGCAAGTGAAAGGAAATGCTCGCTCTGCTCGGGCACGATACGAAACAGGAAGCCGCGGCCGGCCGCGACCAGCCTCGGCCCATGCGGAAACAAGAAGCCAGCCACGAACACTGAGACCAGAAACTGGAGCGTGCCGACGCCGGCATCGCCCGCGAGCGAAAGCAGCGGGCCCGCCAGCGGCTGGAGATACGGCGCCACCTCGCGCACCACCGTACGGATGTTGGTGTAGGCTTGGTCCCAGAGCTCGTAGAGCCAGGGGCCGACGAGCGGCCACGTCTTCAGCTGCTCGGGCGCTGACTGAAGCGCCAGGTCGCCGGTGCCGAGCTGATGCGCCAGCTCGCGCACGCCGTCCACCGCGCTGATGCCGAGCCAGGTGGCCGGGCCAATGACGATGCCGAGCGTGACCAGGGTCAGGATCGCTGCTGCGGTCTTCGGCCTGCCGCCGAGGGCTTTGGCGACCCAGCTGAAGACCGGATAGAACGCAACGGCGAGCACGCCGCTCCAGGCCAGGATCGGCACGAACGGGCGGATGATCAGGAAGGTCCAGATGATCAGCAGGGCCAGCAGGCCGAGCCGGATCACGAGCTGGATGACGTCCTCTCCCGTCAGGAGCTGACGGAGACTTTTCACGGGCACTGCTTCCCTTGCGGCATGAACGCAACTTCCGGTGCTTGCGAGGCCTAGCCGTTATTGCCAGCAACGCATCCGGCGTCAAGGCGACTGGAACCGCCGGGGCCACGATTAGGAAGACTTCGGACCATTCCGCATTCCGGGACGGGCCCGCAACGCGGCAGGGCTTGGCTAACGCCCGTTAACCGGATTTCCCCGCGCCGGTTTACGCCGCTGCAAACGCCCGTGACTACCGTGGATCGAAGTCACCAAAAACAGTCGGCGCAATGGCCAACACCATCTGGACGATCGAACAATTCACCTGTGCGGGTTGCGGCATGAACTACACCGCGACCAGGGAGGAGCACAGCGAAGCCCACGCCGGCAGCTTCAAATGCAGCATCTGCAACGGTGTGGTGCACGCCTGGTCCGGCAAACATCATTTCTTCGGCTGGCAAGCCGTGAAGACGAGGCCGCCCGTGTTCGGAAGGCGCTGGGCAGACGTCGAGTGGTAGGCTTGTTCCACCACGCGCAGACCTCTGATGACGCTGCGGTGACGCGAGACCCGATCGGGGGATCGGCCCAATTGCACCGGCGCCGTTTGCACTCCGTTCACCGATCGCCGCTAGATCAGGGCGGATCCTTCGCGCCGAACAGCAGACATGGCCGACCTCAACGCCGTCCTCACCAGGCTCAACGACCGCCTGCTCCGCCTCGAAGGCGAGCTGTTCGTGCTGCGCTCGCTGGCGCGCGCCACCCTGACGGCGGGCGACGACCATGCGGCGCGCATGCGCAAGCTGGTCGAAGCAGCAAAGGTCGCGCTCGACGACGAGGCCAGGCGCGAACTCGACAAGCCGACGCGCAAATATGTCGATGCAGCCACCGCACTGGTGGAGGAATTGCTGGTCGAGCCGACCCCGGCTCGGCCGCTATTCACGGTGATCGACGGCGGCCGGCGCGACTGAGCGCGCCCGCCCCACGGCGATCGGTTATCGCCCGTACATTCCGGGCGCGCGTGCGCCGTTCGGATAGCACTGTCCCTGCGAATAATTGTAATCGTAGCCGTCCGGACAGAGCCCGCCGCGTCGGCCGTAATAATCGGGCCGCCCGTAGGCGCCGGGTGCGCGCGCCGTGTTCGGATAGCAACTGCCATTCGAGTAATTGTAGTCGTAACCGTGCGGACAAAGGCCGCCGCGGCGCCCATAGCCTGGTCCTTGATCGCGGGTATAGACACCCGGCGCATGATAGTCGTTGGGGTAGCAGCGGCCGTTCGAGTGGTTGAAATCATAGCCGTGCGGACATTGCCCGCCCGGACCACCTCTGAACTGAACTTGCTCCACCATGGGCTCCGGCGATGCCGCCGGCACGGTTGCAAATGCAAGCAGGCCAGCCAGCGCAAGCTCTATCATGACATCTCCTCCAAATCACGGGGACAAGCCTAGCAGGATTCGTGTCCCACGAAACGACCCCCGGATTGAGCCATGGCCGGCCTGAACCATGCATGAACCGGTCCCGGACTGCGACGATCCGCCGTTCCCCAAGCCACGCAAGAGCCTGCCTCGCGGCCCCCGCTAGATCGCCGTGGAATTCTCCGCCTTGAGCCGGCTGAGGCCTGCCTCGATGATCGCGATCTCCTGGTCGATCTGGCCGATCGGCAGGCTGAAATCATAGCCGGACCTGCTCTTCAGATCGACCGCGAGCCGCTGCCTGTGCATCATCAGCTCGTCGAGCCCGCGGCGGTTCTTCAGCCGCACATAGCTGTCGACGATCTGCTCAATGGCGCTCGGCATGAATGTGTCCCGGCGAAAAGGCCCGCGCGGCGCACCCACGCCGGCGGGACATTTCGGTGTCGCGGTACGCAATACAAATCCGCGACGGATTCGTCGATACGCCAGGCTGGTTGAGATCGTGTTACCATTCGATGATTTCGTGACGCGCGGCATGAAAAGCCGCTGACGATTGCGCCAGAACCGGTCTGTCGGCCGCTTGCCATCCGACCGTGGCGGTGCGGCAACGCTAGTCGGTGACGCAGAAGTAAGTGCGCGGCCATCTGCGATAGGCGCTGTAACGGTAATACGGCCGGTAAGCGTAGCCGCGATAGAGCGCCGGCGGCTCCTCGCCGTAATAGGCACGGTGATAGAAATTGGTCACCGACCCACGGGCGCAACGATAGCTATCCCAGGTCGGCCCCACGAACGGCGCGATCCCGGTTTCGGGCGGCACGGTCGGGTACGGCCCGCCCGCATGGGCCGAATTGGCTGCATACAGTGTCGCGAAAAGGAAAAACCAGGCGCTTCGCATGCGCTCGCTCCCGAGCCGGTGCAGTGCCGCCATGGAAGCACCTCAAGGGCCGGCAGCGCAATCATGGCGTTCATCGCAGCCAGCGCCTCGGCGCATTGTTGATAACCCGCGCAAACGCCGTGCGGGTGGTGACAGGGCGTCGGGACGTGTTATCGGGGGGATGACGCAGTTGCGAGACCGGATCGGAAGACCCATGCGCATTACCCTCGTCGGCTCCCGCCATTTCGGCGTGACCACCCTGAACATGCTCCGGGAGCACAGCGTCTCGATCGTCCGGGTCGTGGTGGCCGATGCCGAGGATCGCCTCGCCGCGACCGCAACGGCGGCCGGCATCGAGGTCGCGGTCCAGGCCAATCCGAAGCTGGTGGTGGCCTCCGAGATTGGCCCCGATACCGATCTGATCATCACGGCGCACAGCCACGCTCGGATCGGCAAGGACGCGCTCGCCGCCGCCCAGCTCGGCGGCATCGGTTATCACCCCTCGCTGCTGCCGCGCCATCGCGGCAAGGCCGCCGTGGAATGGACCATCAAGGAAGGCGATCCGATCGCCGGCGGCACGATCTACCACCTCGCCGACCGCATGGACGCCGGCGCGATCGCCGCCCAGGACTGGTGCTTCGTCAAGAAGGGCGAGACGGCGCGGGAGCTGTGGGAACGCGCGCTAGCGCCCCTCGGTCTCAAATTGCTGGCCGACGTGATCGACTACGCCAAGGTCCACAAGGCGCTGCCCGCCAAGACTCAGGACGAGCAGTTCGCGACCTCCGCGCCAAGCCTGTCTTAAAGCCCCTCTCCTGACGTTTACCCTTAATGTGAAGCTGCATTGATTCTGCTTCCAAAATTGGCGCCGGAAACGCAAATAAACCATTGTTCCCACAGGAACAATTTTCGATTTGGCGCCGCAACAAATTTCCGTCACATTTGATCCAGATAAGCGACAGCATATCAGACAGATTCAAGGACGGAATTTATGCGTTTTGCTCGCATCGCGGTGTTCTGTGCCGCCTCAGTTTTCACCGGCACCCTCGCCGCTTCCGCCTTTGCCCAGACCCCTTATGACGGCAACTGGCACGTCACGATCGTAACCAAGAGCGGCTCCTGCGAGCCCACCGCGAGCTCCATGCTGACGGTTGCCGACGGCAAGATCACTGCGCCCGGCGCTAACGTTTCCGGCACCATCGGCAGCGGGGGACTTGTGAAAGTTTCGATCAATGGTGCATATGCTAACGGTCAACTCAGCGGCAACGCCGGATCGGGGAAGTGGAATGGAGCATCTGCAGGCATACCGTGCAGCGGGCGATGGGAAGCATCGCGCCAATAAACCAATTGAGGCTCGCGCCCGGAACCGGCGGCTGCTGTTTGCGGCCGCCGTTTTGTTTGTGGCGGCGTTCGCGAACACTGAAAGTAACGCGCAGGCCGGCCCGTTCGCCCCGCTGGCGGGCAGCTGGAGCGGCGCTGGCACCGTGATCCTGGACGACGGCTCGACCGAACGGATCCGCTGCCGGGCCAAATACGCCCCGATCGGCCCGACCCTGGAGATGTCGCTGACCTGTGCCAGCGACGCCTACAAGTTCATCCTCGGCGCCAACGTGAAGTCTGAAGGCGGCGCCATCGCCGGCAGTTGGTCCGAGACCAGCCGCAATATCTCTGGCTCGCTCCAGGGCCGCGGCGCCGGCGGCAATTACGAGCTGGTTGCCTCCACCGCCGGCTTCAATGCCAACATCTCGCTGAAGACGAGCGGCAACAAGCAGAGCGTGTCGATACGCGCGGATAGCCAGTTCCGCGGCGCCAACGTCTCGCTTTCGAAATAAGACGTCAGCACGCAGCACGACAATCGACCCAGCGACCGCGCCGGGTCGATTTTTTCATGCGCCCGGCACGAACGCCGTGACCTCGATCTCGACCTTGGCCCGTTCGTCGACGAGGCCGCCGATGTAGAGCAGCGTCGAAGGCGGGAAATTGCGTCCGAGCGTATCCTTCCAGGCGGCACCGATGCCGGCGCCTGCCCCCTCATACTCGCTGCGGCTGGTCAGGTACCAGGTCAGGCGGACGATGTGCTCGGGGCCGGCGCCGGCCTCGCCCAGGAGCTTGATGATCCGCTTCAAGGCGGTCGCAACCTGCGCGGCCAAGTCGGGTGCGTAATTGCCGACTTCGTCGCCGCCGGTCTGGCCGGCCAGAACCACCCAGCGTCCCGGTCCCTCGACCACGACGCCATGGGAAAAGCCGCGCGGTTTTTTCCATTCGGCCGGCTGCAAGATGTGCATGAGCGGAGCCCTCCCGATTTTCTCGTTGTTCGATGATGCCTAGCACGACACGCTGCATCGCTGCATCCACAGATTGACCGTTGCAAACGGCGGCGATGTCGCCGATACCGGCCGTCCTTTCAGGCTTCGATCCTCCGGCATTTGCCCAATGACCACGACACCGTCCAAAACGATGGCTGCCTTGTGGATGGCCGGCTGGCTGTCGCTGATGCTGGTCATGGCGATTGCCGGGCGCGAGACCACGCGCGAGCTGAACGTTTTCCAAATTATGGAAGTCCGCTCGGTGATCGGCTTCGTATTGCTCTCGCCGATGATCTACCGCGCCGGCGGCTTCAAGATGCTCCGGACATCGCGCCTGCCGCAGCACATCGGGCGCAACCTGGTGCACTATGTCGCCCAGCTCGGCTGGTTCTTCGCGCTGACGCTGATCCCGATCGGCCAAGTGGTCGCGATCGAGTTCACCATGCCGATCTGGACCGCGATCCTCGCGGCGAGCTTTCTCTCCGAGCGTATGACGCCGTGGAAGATCGCGGCCATCGTACTCGGCCTCGTCGGCGTGGTCGTCATCGTCCGTCCCGCCACCGGCGAGATCAATCCGGGCCAGCTCATCGCGCTCGGCGCCGCCATGGGATTTGGCGTATCGATGGCGCTGGTCAAATCGCTGACCCGCACCGAAAGTGCGCTGTCGATCCTGTTCTGGATGCTGGTGGTGCAATCGGTCGCAGGCTTCGTTCCAACGCTGTTCGTCTGGAGCTGGCCGTCGGCCTATGTCTGGGCCTGGGTCGGCGTGATCGCCGTCTGCGGCACGTTTTCGCATTACTGCCTCGCCAGCGCGATGCGTTATGCCGACGCGACGATCGTGGTTCCCATGGACTTCCTGCGGGTTCCACTGACTGCGACGGCCGGCTGGCTGCTCTATTCCGAGCGGCTCGACGGCTGGACCGTGCTCGGCGCGGCGTTGATCCTGTGCGGCAACCTCCTGAATTTGAAGCCGGCGCCGGCGGTTCCTGCCCGCGCGCAGTGAACCTCACGCCGCCTCGCGCGACAAAACAAAGTGGCCGTGTGATTTGGATCACGTTGGAGCAACACTCCATCGTGCACATTCGGCCACACAGCAGCGGGTTGAGCGAGACGGACTGCCGTTTTGGTGGCGCGAAGTCGGGCATTTCGTGTAGGTTCGTTGCCAATTTGTTGCTGCCTGCAATTCGATTCTGTTGGGGATCTTCAGATGCGCTATCTCACCCTCCTCGCTTCGCTGATGTGCATGGCCCTGTCGGTCGGTGCCGCGAAGGCCGACCGCCGCGTCGCCTTCGTTGTCGGCAACGGCAACTACAAGAACGTCGCGCAATTGCCGAACCCGCCGATCGACGCCAAGGCGATGGCGTCGACGCTGCGCAATGTCGGCTTCGAGGTGATCGAAGGCTCCAATCTCAGCCGCGACCAGATGACGGAGAAGCTGCTCGACTTCGGCCGCAAGGCGCAGGGCTCCGACATCGCGCTGTTCTATTATGCCGGCCACGGCATCGCCGTCAGCGGCACCAATTACCTGCTGCCCGTCGACGCCGACATCAAGTCGGAGATGGACGTCAAGCTGGGGGCCGCCATCAACATCGACCTGACGCTCGAGCAGACCATGGGCGATGCCAAGGTCAAGCTCGTCTTCCTCGATGCCTGCCGCGACAATCCGTTCGCCGCCAAGATCAAGTCGAACGCCGCGACGCGCAGCGTCAACGTGCAGAGTGGTCTCGCCGAGATGAAGTCTGGTGAAGGCACCCTCATCGCGTTCGCCACCGGCCCCGGCCAGACCGCGCTCGATGGTCAGGAGGGCAACAACAGCCCGTTCACCCGCGCCCTGATCGACAACATCACCAAGCCCGGCATCGAGATCCAGCAGGCCATGACGTCGGTACGCGCCCAGGTCAATGAAGAGACCCGCAAGGGTCAGCTGCCCTGGGGCCACACCAACCTGACCGGCTCCGTCTACCTCAACCAGGCCCCGACGACGCAGGTCGCCAATGCAGCGCCGACCGCTTCCGGCATGGTGCCGGCTGCGAGCGGCGGCTCGGACGGTGTCGAGCTCGAATACTGGCGCTCGGTGAAGGAGTCCAACAAGCCGGAAGAGCTCAACGCCTATCTCTCCGCCTATCCGAACGGTCAGTTCAAGGCGCTGGCGCTGGCACGCCTCGCGGCGATCAAGAGCGGCCCCTCGACCGCGACCCGCGCTCTCAACGCCGGCGTCGATCCCGCAACCTTCACCGATGAGGCTACTCAGGTCACCGAGGATCAGATCGGCCTCGACAAGAGCAAGCGCCGCGACGTGCAGCGTCGGCTCACGGCGCTCGGCTTCGACACCCAGCAGACCGGCGCATTCAACGACGAGACGCGATCGGTGCTCAAGCGCTGGCAGACGGCGCGCGGTTATCCCTCGTCAGGCTACCTCAACAAGAACCAGCACAAGGCCCTGCTCTCGGAGATCGTGGCTGCCCCGGCGACCGCGAGCGACAACAGCCAGAAGGCGGCCCGACGCGCCGCCAGCACCCCGGCTCAGAGCAGCGCGCCGGCACCGGCTCCCCATCGCAGCAATTCCGGCGATGCTGCCGGCGCGGCCTTCGTCGGCGGTGTCGTCGGCGGCATGATGGGCGGCATGTTCCGTCGCTGAGACGATGCCAGATTGAAGACAAAAAGCCCGGCTCACGCCGGGCTCTTTTTTTGGAAGATGCTGCTTACCGCGTACTCCGTCATTGCGAGCGCAGCGAAGCAATCCAGAATCCCTCCGCGGTGAGACTCTGGATTGCTTCGTCGAATCCGCGCAAAATTGCTACGCAATTTTATCGCGAGCTCCTCGCAATGACGCGGGTAGAGATGGGCCTTATACGACCATCTCAGAATCCAACCAGACGCCCCGCCCCATCAGGCCAGGACCTACTTCCCCGCGGCCTTTCGCAGCGCCTCGTTGATGCGGTCCTGCCAGCCGGGGCCGCCCTCCTGGAAGAACGCCAGCACGTCCTGGTCGATGCGCAGCGTGACCTGCTCCTTGATGCCGGGAACGGCGTTTTGCTTGGGCGGCGCCGCGGCGACCTTGGCCGTCACCTTCTTGAACGCTGCCTCCGCTTCGGTCCTGGCATCGCCCAGCGTGCGCGGCCGTCTCGGTGGTTGGTCCGCCATGTCCTAGATTCCCTCAAACAGAGCCGTCGAAAGATACCGCTCGGAGAAGGACGGCACGATAGCCAGGATGGTTTTTCCCGCGGTCTCCGGCCGCTTGCCGATCTCAAGCGCTGCCGCGATCGCCGCACCCGAGGAGATGCCGCCCGGAATGCCCTCATGCCGCGCCAGCGCGCGCGCGGTCTCGATCGCGGTCGTCGAGTTGATCTTCACGATCTCATCGATGACGGCGCGGTCGAGGATGTCAGGGACGAAGCCGGCGCCGATGCCCTGAATCTTGTGCGGCGTATGCTGTCCGCCTGACAGCACCGGGCTCTCCTCCGGCTCGACCGCGACGACGCGAAGTGAGGCCTTGCGCGGCTTGAGCACCTGGCCGACGCCGGTGATGGTGCCGCCGGTACCAACGCCGGCCACGAAGAAATCGATATTGCCGCCGGTGTCGTTCCAGATCTCCTCCGCGGTGGTGCGGCGGTGCACCTCGGGATTGGCGAGGTTCTTGAACTGCTGCGGCATCACCGAGTTCGGCGTCGTCTTCAACAGCTCCTCGGCGGCAGCGATCGCACCCTTCATGCCCTGCGCCGCCGGCGTCAGCACCAGTTCGGCACCGAGAAAAGCCAGCATCTTGCGCCGCTCGATCGACATCGATTCCGGCATCACCAGCTTGAGGCGGTAGCCGCGCGAAGCCGCCACGAAGGCGAGCGCTATGCCGGTATTGCCGGAGGTCGGCTCGATCAGCACGGTGTCGGGCTTGACGATGCCCGCCTTCTCCATCGCGATGATCATGGCCGCGCCGATGCGGTCCTTCACGCTTGCGGCCGGATTGAAATATTCAAGTTTTGCCAAAATGGTCGCATTCACGTCGTGCATGCCGGGCAGCCGGCGCAAGCGCACGATGGGCGTATCGCCGAAGGCCTCGACGATCGAGTCATAGATCCGGCCGCGGCCGGGTTGGTGCGCTGCACCCGTGGTGGACGATGCGTCCATGATGAACTCCCTGTGGCGACAATGCTTCTGTCGACCGTTGCGCAGTTACCGACAGCTTGCGGCGACGCGCAAGCGGCAATCCCGTCGGCCCGGAATGCGCCGCATGACAAAATTGCGTGGGCAGGCCGGCTGTCTGGCCATCTGCGGCAGGCCAAGGCCCGCCGCCCGACCGATTTCGTTGTCAATCCGTTCACGATTGCCGTGCTGAACTGCCGCGCCGGCGTGCAGCCTTCCGATCATCGCTCGTGCCCCAGCCAGATGCCGTCCCGGCAGGCGACGTCTGTTGCGAGCCGCCGGTCAGGGGCGGCGGGAGCGCAGAGAAGGCCTGATGCATAGACGGCTCGCATTCATCGATACCTTGCGCGGCATCGCCGTCCTGGCGGTGGTGGTCCAGCATGCGCTCGAGGTGATCGTGCGGGAACACCCGACCGGCGCCTATCATGCGTTTCTTCACGACGCGATCGGCTACTACATGAATTTCGGCCGGTTCGGTGTCGTGCTGTTCTTCTTCGTCAGCGGCTTCGTCATTCCCTTCAGTTTTCCGGCCAGCGCATCCCCCGTGAACGACTTCGCGATCAGTCGCTTCTTCCGCCTCTACCCGGCCTACTGGACCTCGATCGCGATCGGGCTGGTCACGATGCAGGCGGTCACGTCCCGGACTTACCCCTTGTCGCAGATCGCTGCGAACCTCACGATGCTCCAGTCCTTCATGGAGGTCCCTCACCTCTGGGACTTCTACTGGACGCTGGCAATCGAGCTGCTGTTCTATCTTGTCTGCATCGTTCTCTTCGCGGCAGGACTGGTGCACCGGCGCCTCACGGCCGTCGCGATCGTCGTTGCAACCGCTCTCGTCGGGACGGCGGTGGCGGTCCTGGTTGAGGACAGGGCTGCGTGGGTGGTGATGGAGACCGGCCTGAACCTGTCGGCGATGTTCCTCGGCAAGATCATTCGCGACACCGTCATCGGCGGCAAGCTGCGATGGCGGCATGTGGCCCTCTGCATGACGCTCTACGTGCTGTTCGCCGTCACGCTGTCCGGCAAACGCTATGGCGGGATCTACCAGGACGATTTCTTCTACAGCTATTCGATCGGGGCAGCCTATGTCTGCGCGGCCCTCGTCTTCATCGTGTTTGCCGCATTCGGTGAACGGATGGCCTGGCGCCCGATCGCGTTCGTCGGCGTCATCAGTTACTCGGTCTACCTGATGTCGCCGTTCGCAATGGACTGGATTCACCACTACTCCTGGCCGGGCGACGGACCGCTGGCATGGTTCGTCTTCGTCGCCGAGGTCGTGACGTCGTCGATCCTTGTCAGCTGGATGACATATTCCCTCGTCGAGGTCCCCTCGATCTCGTTTGGGCGCAGGCTCCGTTCAGACCGCGACACGCCGGTCGCTATCGAGCCGGCTCTCAGCCGGCAGGGTGCGGCGCAGTAATCGAACGTCACGACGCGCGAAGCAGTGCGGCGACCTATCGCAATGCACACGGATTGTTTGCGCTGCGATAGTTGCGACCGCCAAATCGGCAGGACACATCGAGGTGAGGCTAATTTTACAAGAACCGACGCATTTGTGTTGCGACCTCGTCAACTCCTTCTGCTTATGTTAGACTTACGTCTTAAAGCAGGGAGGTCACCACGATGTCAGCAGTTGCTGAAGTGTTGCCGACCGTCGCGCCGAACCGCGATCCGCGTTGCAGCGAGTTGCCTACCTGTCCCGTCTGCGCCGACTCCATGGTCGCCGCCGAAGCATCCGCCTACGTCTCTGACCACATGATCAGCTATCTCTGGACCTGCGACAATTGCGGCTATGGCTTCGTCACCAAGCACGCCGTGAAGCAACGCTTCCTGTGCAACTGATCTAGCGCGGGGCGATGTCGCCCCTCGCCCAGTCCGCGCGCGTACGGTGATAAAACTCCTCGAATTTTCCCTGTGCGATCGCGTCTCTGATCCCCTGCATCAGGAACTGGTAGTAGGCGATATTGATTTCGGACAGCAGCATCGCGCCTAACGTCTCGCCCGCCTTGACGAGATGGTGCAGATAGGCGCGCGCGCAGTTGCGCGTCGACGGCCACGAACTCTCCTCGTCCAGCGGACGCGGATCGTCGGCGTGACGCGCATTACGCAAATTCACCTGACCAAAGCGCGTGAAGGCGACGCCGTGCCGGCCATTGCGCGTCGGCATCACGCAATCGAACATGTCGATGCCGCGCTTCACGGCTTCGATTATGTCGTCGGGCGTGCCGACGCCCATCAAATAGCGCGGCCGGTCTTTCGGCAACACCGGCGCGGTCTCGTCGATCATCGCCAGCATCACCTCCTGCGGCTCGCCGACGGCAAGGCCGCCGATCGCATAGCCGTGGAAGCCGATCGCGACCAGCCCTTCCGCACTCGCATGACGAAGCTGGGGGACGTCGCCGCCCTGCACGATGCCGAACAGCATGTAGCCGTCGGGCGCGCTTTCGAAGGCGCGCTTGCTTCGCTCGGCCCAGCGCAGCGACAATTGCATCGCGCGGTCGATGTCGGCGTGCTCGGCCGGCAGCCGCACGCACTCGTCCATCTGCATGGCGATGTCGGAGCCGAGCAAGCGCTGCACCTCGATCGAGCGCTCCGGCGACAGCTCGACCTTGGCGCCGTCGATATGCGAGCGGAAGGTCACGGCGTGCTCGCTGACCTTGCGCAGGTCGGACAGCGACATCACCTGGAAGCCGCCGGAATCCGTCAGCATCGGCCCGTTCCACCCCGTGAACCGCTGCAAGCCGCCGAGCGCCGCGATCCGCTCGGCGCTTGGACGCAGCATCAGGTGATAGGTGTTGCCGAGCACGATGTCGGCGCCGGCATCGCGCACCTCCCGCCAGTGCATGCCCTTCATGGCACCGGCGGTGCCGACCGGCATGAAGGCCGGCGTCCGCACCACGCCGTGGGGTGTGGTCAGGCGTCCGGTGCGCGCGGCACCATCGGTCGCGAGCAATTCAAAGTGATTGGGAAGGTCATTGTCGGGATTCATGGCGGTGCTTATTGCGTGTCGGAGCAAGCCGATCAACCCGTCCAACCCACGTCCCGGCCGGCCTGTGCCTCAGACTGGGACACAATCAAAGCGGATATTGCCGCCGTCACCTCTTGTTAAACAAAACGATACCGTGTAGTTTTATCGTGGGCTGAACGAGATGCCGTGGGCGACTTTGCCGGCGGCGGTCAATGCGTGATCGACAGCCACCGACAATGCCGCTCCCTTCATGTTCGACTGACGTCTCCAGCCGCTCGCACGGCTGGATCAGGCAGACAGCTGCCCGTCTGACCGGTCTCCTGCTCACGTGCAGCCTGGCGCTCGCCGGCTGCACCTCCCTGCCCCGCACGCCCTATACCGCCGCGGAGGCCAGTACATCGCGCGTGCTCGATATCGACGGCCTCAGGCGCTACGCCGACGAACCCGTCACGAAATTCAGCTTCGACAAGGATACCAGCACCGCACCGAAAACCTATCTGGCGCTGTCAGGCGGCGGCGCCGATGGCGCCTATGGCGTCGGGGTGCTCAACGGGTGGACCGCGGCCAGGACCCGTCCCACCTTCTCGGTCGTCTCCGGCGTGAGCACCGGCGGCCTGATCGCACCCTTCGCCTTTCTCGGCTCGCAATATGACGACACGCTGAGGGAGGTCTACACCAGCGGCATCGCGGAGAGCCTGTTGAACGATCCCAGCATCATGCGCGTGCTGTTCGGATCGGGTCTGTTCGGCAACACAAGGCTGCGCGAGCTCGTGGCCCGCTATGTCGGCCCCGAGATCATGGCGCAAGTCGCACGCGAGAATGCCAAGGGGCGGAAGCTGTTGGTGGTGACGACCGACCTCGACACCCAGCGCACCGCGATCTGGGACATGGGCAGGATCGCCGCGGTCGGCACGCCCGAGGCGCTCAAGCTGTTTCGCGACGTGATGGCGGCCTCCGCCAGCATTCCGCTGGTGTTTCCGCCGATCATGATCGACGCCGAGGGCCAGGGCCGCAAGTTTCAAGAGATGCATGTCGACGGCGGCGTGACCGCCCCGGTGCTGACGCTGCCGGAAGCCCTGCTCTTCCACGGCAGCCGACTGCCGGGCAACGCGAAGATGGACATCTACATCCTCGTCAACAAGAAGATCGAACGCAATTTCGAGCTGGTCTCCAACGGCACCATCGACGTCGCCTCGCGCAGCCTGTCGGCGATCACCCAGTCACAGACGCGCTCGATCATCTTCTCGACCTTTGATTTCGCCAAGCGCAACCGTCTCGGCTTTCATCTCTCCTACATCGCACGCGACTATCCGGCGCCGCCGTCGGAAGGGTTCGACACCGCCTATATGCGGGCGCTCTATCAATACGGGTACGACAAGGCCGCGTCCGGTCAGGCCTGGAGCTCGACGGTGCCGTGAGCTCCGGTGACGGAACGAGGCCTTGCTGAAACCGTTGACGATACGGCCAATTCGGCCAGATTCGCGATGACGCCTCCGCTCCTGCGCGATATAGAGCGAATGACCACTGTCAGAAACGCGCAGGAATCATTGGGCATGGGATTGACTGCGACCAAGACGAGATCGGCAGCGCCGCGCCGCGAGGTGCCGAAATCGCGCGGCGGCCGGCCGACGAAGTCAGCCGCCATCGAGCGCGACCAGCGGCTGATCGAGGTCGCCACCCGCCTGTTCCTGGACCGCGGCTTCGACGCCACCTCGCTCGACGCGGTCGCGGAAGCGGCCCGGGTCAGCAAGCCCACCGTCTATGCCCGCTATGGCGACAAGCGCGGCCTGTTTGCCGCGGTGCTGAGGCGCGAGATCGCGCGCTGGCTTGCACCCCTTTCGGCCGCGGCGGAGACCCAGCTCAGCAGCCTTGCGGACATCTCGGTCGAGCAACGGCTGGTCGAGATCGGACGCGAAATGCTGACATTCACCTGCGGCCCCGATGCCGTCGCCTTCAGCCGCATGATGACGTCGCAGGCCATCAATTTCCCTGACGTCGCCAAGCTCGGCAAGGAAGAAGGTTGGCTCAAGGCCGTTGCCACCACGGCACGCTTCTTCGACCATCTGGTGGCGCAAGGCGCGCTCGACGTCGAGGACACCACCATTGCGGCCGAGGTGTTTCTCGACGTGGTCGTCGGCCACACCCACCGCATGGCGACCTTCGGAACGGCCCTCGAGCTGAAGCCCGCCGAAAAGCGCATGCGCGCGGCGATCAAACTGTTCCTGGCCGGCGCGCTGGGACCTGCCGACCGCGTCCAGGACGCCAAGGGCACGCAACGTCGCCGTCCCACCCGCTGACAATTCCGTGAAATCCCCATCGGGATCAGGGCGGCGCCATTGACCAAAATAAAACGATACGGTATGGTTTAGTTATAAAGCGATACGGACCGCTTTTTCATCAGCCCCAAAGAGGTCCGTATCGCTTCGATCGCCGCGACGGGTACAGCCCGCCACGACGCTCCGCGGCCGACCGATGCCCAAGGTCGGCCGCGTCTTCTTTCGGATGATCAGGCCCGCTCGCCGGCCAGAGGTTTCGAGCATGAAGCCAACTGAACGACATATCTCGCGATTGCTTGCGATCACTGTGTCCGCGCTCCTTCTTGCAGCACCTGCGCGGGCGATCGTCACCGCGGGCACGCCGACCGCCCTTCACAGCGACACAGATAGTGACGCCGAAGCCGACCGCCAGGCGGTCAGCCGCGAAATCGAGCGCTTTCGCGGCTCGTCGATCTCGATCAGCCAGGCCATGGCGATTGCGGAACGCCGCCACGCCGGCGCCACAACGGCGGATGTGAGTTTCGACGGAGCCTCCGGTGTACCGGTCTACCGCGTGAAGACCCTGCACAACGACCGGATCTGGCGCCACACCATCAATGCTTCGACCGGCGAGCTGGTCGGCGGGGAAGCCGCCCTTCCCCTCGCCGAGCTCGACCACGAGGATCGCGACAACCTCGCAGCACTCGGTGCGATCAGGCACCGCCTCGCCGATGCCGTGCGGGTCGCTGAACGCGCCGCCTCGGGCAAGGCGATCAGCGGCGGGCTGGTCCGCGAACGCGGCCGGCTCAATTTTGCGATCGTCGTGATCAGCGGCGACGACCTCAAGGAGGTCATCCTGGAGCCGCCGGGCGCCAGGACGAAATAGCGACCTGCCAAATAGCTGCGGCCCCGGCATCAGCCGGGGGCGAAAAGCCATTGACGGGGGCAAGACTCTCCCGCATAAGTCGCCGCCATGTTCACGACCACCAAACGCACGACCAAAACCACCACGGCCTCAGGGGCCCGGGGAGGCGTGCGCGCGTAGTCGTCGACTAGAACGCAATCCACTCTACCGAAGCCCCGCCATCGATGGTCCGGGGCTTTTTTGTTGTCTAAATTTTCAATTCAATGGAGGACAAAGTGAGTAACGATCCCGTCGTCGCGATTGTCGGCGTCACCGGTGCGGTGGGCGCCGAATTCATCGCCACCATGGACAAGCGCGGCTTTCGCGTCGGCAAGCTCAAGGCGCTAGCCAGCGCCCGCTCCGCCGGCAAGATGGTATCGTTCCGCGGCCAGCCAGTCGTAATCGAGGAGCTGACAGAGCGGTCGTTCGAAGATGTCGACATCGCCTTGTTCTCGGCCGGCGGCAGCATCTCGAAGAAGTACGCGCCAATCGCGGTCAAGGCCGGCGCGGTCGTGGTCGACAACTCCTCCGCCTTCCGCATGGATCCGAACGTGCCGCTGGTGATCCCCGAGATCAACGCTGGCCGCATCCGCGACCACAAGGGCATCATTGCCAATCCGAACTGCGCGGCGATCACCGCGCTGGTGCCGCTGTGGCCGATCCATCAGAAGAACCGCATCAAGCGCGTGATCATCTCGACCTACCAGGCGGCGAGCGGCGCCGGCGCGGCCGCGATGGAGGAGCTGGTCGAATCCACCCGCGCCAATCTCAACGGGCAGGTCTATACGCCCAAGGTGATGCCGCACCCCTACGCCTTCAACCTCTTCAACCACAACACGGCGGTCGACCCTGAGACCGGCTACAACGACGAAGAGACCAAGGTCATCAAGGAGACCCGCAAGATCTTCGCGGACGAGAACATCGCCATCGGCGTCACCTGCGTGCGCGTGCCGGTGCTGCGCGCCCATTGCGAGGCCATCACCTTCGAATGCGAGAAGCCGATCAGCGAGGACCAGGTCCGCGCCATCATGGCGCAGGCCCCCGGGGTGAAGGTGGTCGACGACCGCGCCAAGAACTACTTCCCGATGCCGATCGACGCCTCGGGCCAGGACGACGTCCTGGTCGGCCGCATCCGCAAGGACCTCAGCGACCCCTCAGGGCATTCGATCTCGATGTTCGTGGCGGCCGATCAGCTGCTCAAGGGCGCGGCGTTGAACGCGGTGCAGATCGCGGAGCTCTTGCCGCAGCGGGTGATGGCGTAACGGAAGCTGCGTGGGGTGGGCAAGGCGAAGCGTGTCCACCCTACCATCGACTGACTGCGCAGTTAGGTCAGGACAGCCACGACATCTGTCTTGGCAAAATCGGCTCCCTTGAAAAGGAGCGGCTCTGAGCGCGCCTTCGCCAAGGCGTAGACCGCGCAATCGACATATTCAGCTGTGCCGGATGGCCCTCGCCCTTGCCGAAGCGCCGAAATGCCTCGAACGCGCCTTTCGCCATCTCTGCATCGAACGGCACGACTGCGATGCCGGCCGTCTCCAGCAACTCGCCAAAGAATTCGACTGCCGACGCCCCGAAGCGAGAAGAAAGAACGATCTTGGTTTCCAGCACGGCGACCGCCGGCATCGACAGGCTGTCGGCTTCCAGCATGGCGGTCCGATAGCGATGCCCATCCGGCTCGTTGGTTACGGTCGCGACGATCGCAGACGTATCCAGCACCATCAGGAAGGCAGCCCGAAACGGTCGTAGCCAAGGATTTCGTCGGCAGGTCGGGAATCCAGTACAGGCAAGGCAGCGGTTCGTTCGAAGAACGTCGTCAGGGCGGCTTTTCTATCTTCCGCCGACGGGACGACGCGCGACAAGCGCTCCTCGATGGCACGCTCCAGCGCAGTCTCGATATCTTCCCCCGTCAGTCGAGCGAGGCGCTGGGCAAGCTCATCAACTTTCGTGGAACGGATGTTCATCGGCCACTCGATCTATGCAAATGACGCCGCACTATAGCACGAAGATGCCCGGAGGTCACTCCCGCGCCCTGAACAGCAAGCACGCGTCCCCATACGAATAGAACCGGTAGCCGCTCGCGATCGCGTGCGCATAGGCCCGCTTCATCGTCTCCAGCCCCGAGAATGCCGAGACCAGCATGAACAGCGTCGACTTCGGCAGATGGAAGTTCGTCATCAGGATATCGACGGCGCGGAAGCGATAGCCGGGGGTGATGAAGATCGCCGTCTCGGCCGCGAACGGCCGGATGGTGCCGTCTTCGCTTGCTGCGCTCTCGAGCAACCGCAACGACGTGGTGCCGACGGCAATGATGCGGCCGCCGTTCTTCCGCACGGTGTCGAGGCGCGCCGCCGTCTCGGCCGAGATCATGCCCCACTCGGCGTGCATCTTGTGGCCTTCGGTGTCGTCCACCTTCACCGGCAGGAACGTCCCTGCCCCGACATGAAGCGTGACGCTGACGATGCCGACGCCGCAGCCGCGTAGCGCCCGCTCCAGCTCCGGCGTGAAATGCAGTCCCGCGGTCGGAGCTGCGACCGCGCCTTCGTTTGCGGCGAACATGGTCTGGTAGTCGGCGAGGTCCTGATCGTCGGGCGTGCGCTTGGAGGCGATGTAGGGCGGCAGCGGCGGGCTGCCGAGATCGGCGATGGCCTGATCCAGTGCTGGGCCGTGGAACGAGAATGACAGCGTCACCTCGCCCTCAAGGCCCTTGGCTTCGACCTCGGCGTCGAGATGGCCGAGCAGGCAGACCTTGCCTTCATTGCCGAAGCGGATGCGGTCGCCGGCGACAAGCTTCTTCGCGGGCTTGACCAGCGCCTGCCAGCGTGAACCATCGAGCCGCTTGATCAACGTCGCCTCGATCCTGGGCTCGGTCTCGCGGCCGATGCGGCGGCCTTTCAATTGCGCTGCGATCACCTTGGTGTCGTTGACGACGAGCAGGTCGCCCGCCTTCAGCCATTGCGGCAGGTCGGCGATGATCTGGTCGCGCAGCGCACCGTTCTCCACGACCAGCATCCTCGCGGAGTCACGCGGGATCGCCGGGCGCAGTGCAATGCGCTCGGCGGGCAGGTCGAAATCGAACAGGTCGGTGCGCACGTCTGGTACCTCGTCATGCCTCGCCTGCGCGGAGCACGACGCCAGTTGTCACTCAGCGTCCGCGGCCATCCGCGCCTTGACGATCTTGTCCGGATTCATCACGGGCTCGCCGCGCTTGATCTTGTCGACATTCTCCATGCCCTCGGTGACCTTGCCCCACACCGTGTACTGGTTGTCGAGGAAGCGGGCGTCGTCGAAGCAGATGAAGAACTGGCTGTCGCCGGAATCGGGGCTGGCGGCGCGCGCCATCGAGGTGGTGCCGCGCACATGCGGCTCCTTGTTGAACTCGGCCTTCAGCTTCTTGCCGGAGCCGCCGGTGCCGGTGCCCTGCGGGCAGCCGGTCTGCGCCATGAAACCGTCGATCACGCGGTGGAATACGATGCCGTCATAGAAGCCCTCGCGCACGAGCTCCTTGATGCGCGCGACGTGGCCGGGCGCGAGGTCCGGGCGCATCTCGATGGTGACGGGGCCCTGCGTGGTCTCGAGGATCAGGGTGTTTTCGGTGACGCTCATGCTCGTCTCTCTTGCGTTGGGGGTGAAGTCTTGTCAGGTGACGTTTTGCGGCTGCGGAACTGGATCGCGAATGGTCGCCCCGCGGCGGCGCCGGCCATTGCATCGGTAAATGGCACCGGCGTGCAGCGTTGCAACGCCTCCATCACCGCGATCCGGTATCGCAGCCGGTCATTGTCGGAGGCCTCCGCGGATTCATAGGTAATCCTCGGATGGCCCAGAATGTTTCCGGCCCGGTTAAAGCTCACGACGACCGTGATGTCGAGGGGGCGCGCCTTGGCCGGCGACGGCGGCCTCCAGCAGGTGCGCAGGTGCCGGAAGATGTCCTGGATGGTGTTGACCTGCCCATCCCCGGCGGCCGCGCCCGAGGTGCCGAGCAGCAGCAGCACCGCGGCAACCAGCAGGAGCTTGTCGCCACAGCGCGCCATCGCCACTCCTATTTGATGTCGGATGCGACCTGCACCTTCACCATCTTGTCGGGATCGGTCACGGCGCCGCCGGGGGAGCCGGCCGGTGCCTTCTTCAGCTTGTCGACGACGTCCATGCCCTGCACGACCTCGCCGATCACGGTGTACTGGCCGTCGAGGCTGCCGCCGTCGGCGAACATGATGAAGAACTGCGAGTTGGCGCTGTCGACGCTGTCGCCGCGCCGGGCCATGCCGACGATGCCGCGCGCAAAATGCACCTTGGAGAATTCCTGCTTCAGGTTCGGATATTTCGAGCCGCCGGTGCCGTTGAACTTCTCGCCGTCGCCGGTCTGCGCCATGAAGCCGTCCATGACGCGATGGAACGGCACGTTGTTATAGTAGCCCTCGCGCGCGAGCTGCTTGATGCGCTCGGCATGCTGGGGCGCGATATCGGTGCGCAGCTTGATGACGATACGGCCCTTGGTGCTGTCGATGACGATGGCGTTGGCCTTGTCGAGGCCCGCCGGCAATTGCTGCGCCACCGCCGGCACCGCGAACAGGAGCGCGGCAAGAATTGCGAGAATTCGGATCATGACAACTCCGGATCAGAGATTAAGAGGGGAAGCGCGCACTTATCAGGCGAATTTTGCCTTGAGCTGTGCCGCAACCTGCGGCGGGACGAAGGCCGAGACATCGCCGCCCATGCCGGCGATCTGGCGCACCAAAGTGGCGGTGATCGGGCGAACCATGGGAGAGGCCGGCAGGAAGACCGTATGCACCTCGGGAGCCATCGCCTCGTTCATGCCGGCGAGCTGCATTTCGTAATCGAGGTCGCTGCCGTCGCGCAGGCCCCGAATCATGATGGTCGCACCGTGCTTGCGCGCCGCGGTCACTGACAGGTCGTCAAACGTCACGGCTTCGAGGACGCAGCCGGCCTGCGCCGCCACCGGCCCGCAGACGTCAAGGAGCATCTTCAACCGCTCCTCGGTCGAGAACAGCGGCTTCTTGCCGGGGTGGACCCCGACCGCGACCACGAGCCGATCGCATAGCGAGGCACTGTGCCGGACCACGTCCAGATGGCCGTTGGTGATGGGGTCGAAGGAACCGGGATAGAAGGCGATACGCGGCATGGCTCCCCTCCTACCGCGCCCGGCCCGGCCCGGCAAGCCGGACCGGTTCCCCGGCCGTTTCAGGCAAAATCTCCGCCGGCCATGTCGGCAATGGGCTTTTTGTTTCGTCCTCGGGGCAGCCACGAAACAAAACGGAGCGCGAACGAAACCATTTCCAGCATCGGCGAAGACGTCCGGAAACTGGCCATGGTTACTAATCCTGCCAACGAATGACGGGCCGCACACTGGGCGTAGGCGGCCGCATCACAGGGGACTGTCAATGATCAAGGCTCTCTCAGCGATCGCACTCTCTGCGTGTGTTGCCGCAGCCCTTACCCTGCTGCCCGGCTTTGCCCCGACCGTCGAGGCGAGCGTGCCGCAGCCGCTGGCCAAGAGCGACCGGCTTGATATCCGCGCCATCGGCAAGGACTGCTCGCAGCAGGCCTGGCCGAACTTCGAGGCCTCCTGCCTGCGCCGCGCCGGCACCAAGGCGAATGTCCGCGAGGCGCGCCTGGTGACCGCCAACCGCATGCCGTAGTCGGCCTGTCAGCTTCGCGTCATATAATCCCGATGGAGTTTTGCGGCGTCTCGTCGCAGACTGAGTGATGATCGCGCCCGTCGGAATGGCCCGTCGGGCGCGATCCCATTGGGGGGGCCGCCCTTGTCCAGTACGCCCGCAGTCGCCTCCGGCCACCATCCTGATCCGCTGTCGCTTGCCATGACCATGGGCGCCCTCGGCGTCGTCTACGGCGATATCGGCACCAGCCCCCTCTACGCCCTGAAGGAAGCCGCCAAGGCGGCCGCCCACGGCGGCACGCTCAGTCACGATGCGGTCCTCGGGGTTGCCTCGCTGATCCTCTGGGCCCTGCTGCTGATCATCTCGCTGAAATATGCCCTGTTGATCCTGCGCGCGGACAATCGCGGCGAAGGCGGCATCGTCGCGCTGCTCGCCCTGCTCCACGCCCGCCATGCCCAGCCAGGCACATGGCGCGCCCATCTCCTAGTGGTCGGCCTCGTCGGCGCCGCCCTGCTCTACGGCGATGGCGCGATCACGCCGGCAATCTCCGTGCTCAGCGCCATCGAAGGCCTCAAGGTCGATGCCCCCTCGCTCGCGCCCGCCGTGGTGCCCGTGACCGTCGCCATCCTGATCGGCCTGTTCATGATGCAGAAGCAGGGCACCGGCTTCATCGGCCGCATCTTCGGACCGGTAATGCTGGCCTGGTTCGTCGTGCTCGCCGCGCTCGGCATCCACGGCATCATCAAGGCGCCGGCGGTGCTGGCGGCGCTCAGCCCGCTCTATGCCTTCGAATTCCTGATCCACCAGGATTTTCACGTCTCGTTCGGAATTCTCGGCGCGGCCTTTCTCGCAGTGACCGGGGGCGAAGCCATGTATGCCGACATGGGGCATTTCGGCCGCTTCCCGATCCGCCTTGCCTGGTTCGCTGTCTGCCTGCCGGCGCTGGTGCTGAACTATTTCGGCCAGGCCGCCCTCTTGATTACCGATCCCGCGATGATCGAGAACCCGTTCTTCCAGCTCTGTCCCGACGCCCTGCACTACCCGCTTGTCGCGTTCTCGGCGGTTGCCACCGTGATCGCCTCGCAGGCGATTATCTCCGGCGTGTTCTCGCTGACCCAGCAATCGATCCAGCTCGGCTTCCTGCCGCGCATGCAGATCCGCCACACGAGCAACGCGATCGGGCAGATCTACGTGCCCCTGGTGAACTGGCTGCTCGCCGCCGCCACGCTGGGGGCGGTCCTGAGCTTCGGCACGTCGGACGCGCTGGCCGGCGCCTATGGTATCGCGGTGTCGCTGCTGATGGCGATCACGACGCTGCTGGCGGCTCTCGTCGCGATCCAGTGGGGCTATTCGCCCTGGCTGGTGGTGGCCGTGAACGGGGCCTTCTTCGTGATCGACGTGATCTTCTTCTCGGCCAACTCGGTCAAGCTGTTCGAGGGCGGCTGGTTTCCACTGCTGCTCGCCGGCCTCGTCGCCTTCCTGATGCTGACCTGGCGCTCCGGCGTGAAGCTGGTCGAAGCCGCGCGCGGCAAGCTGCGCCAGCCCGAGGAGGACCTGATCGAGACCGCAGTCAACAAGTGCCGTGCGAGGCTGCCCGGGACCGCCGTATTCCTGGCATCCGCACCGCGCGGCGTGCCGCTCGCGCTCACCCAGTTCGTCAAGCACAACCGCGTGCTGCACGAACGCGTGCTGCTGGTCACCGTGCTGATCGAAGAGTCGCCGCATATTCCCGACGAGGAACGCGCCGAGATCATCGAGATCATTCCCGGCATCACCCGCGTGATCCTGCATTACGGCTTCATGCAGAACCCGACGATCTACGGGGGACTGAAGCTCGTCTGCCGCCAGAGCAAGTTGCCCGGCGTCGATCTCTCCGACATCACCTATTACGTGGGACGCGAGACCATCATCCCCAGCGAGGACATTCCGGGCATGTGGGTCTGGCGCGAAGGCGTGTTCGCCTTCCTCCAGCGCAACGCCGAACGCTCCGCCGCGTTCTTCGGCGTGCCGACCAGGCAGGTGGTGGAATTTGGGACGGAGCTCGAGATCTAGGGCGTGTACTCATAAATCACGCGCTTAGTTTGGGTGCTCCAGATGGTCCGCTCATCCCTCAGCAGCCGCACAAACAGCAGACATCGTTGAAGGTCGCCGATGGGCCAATAGGGGACATTGCAAGTTTGGTCTGATATGGAGAGACGCCAGCCGGCGGTCTTGCAGGGGAACGAAATGAAAGGAGTACGAGAGATAACCGGGGTTGTCTATGCCTCAATAGAAATAGTTCATTCCGTTGTGATTGCTCTCGCATTTGGTGGATTCAATATCTCACTCATTCATTACGCCGGCTCTTTGGATATCGCCTCCTGGCTCGCATTTGCTGGTTTTGCTACGGCTGCCTTTTGGCATGTTTCCTATAAATGGTTGCGGGTGATTGCCGCGTTCCTAGTTTTTTATCTCTTGCCGATTGCTGTTGCGATTGTGTATGCCCGATTTAGTCACCTTCTTTCGACTGAATGGATTCTCAGATCACTTCCGCTGATGTTGATCCTTGGCTATCTGATCAAGCTGACTATTGCCGGACTGATTTATCTTTGGAGCGTTCGCTGGGAGCGCGGCCCTTTTGGGGCCAGCACCAGTCCGGCCGCCTAGACAGAGACCGCTCCGCGTCAGAGGCGGTCCTCGGCCGGGACCGCCGTTAGGTCAGCTGAGGGTCAAAAGCAGTAATGCTCTGGCCGATCAGAAGATTTCCGCTCGGCCCTCAGGAGCCGACATTCCCTTTATGAGTACACAGCCTAGCTCGATTTCAGGCGTAATCCGGGATTCCAAACGTTCGGCAACATGCGGTGCCGGATTGCGCTCTCGGTCGGCGCTTCGCGCCGGCCGGCCGCTCCATCCGGGCTACGGGTCGGTCCTACGACCCGTTCTCGCCGTTCCCGCTCTCCGCCTCTTCCGTGATGTGCTCGACCGACACCACGTGCTCGTCCTCGGCGGTGTCGAACACGATCACGCCCTGGGTCGAGCGGCCGGCGATGCGGATGCCTTCGACCGGACAGCGGATCAGCTGGCCCTTGTCGGTGACCAGCATGATCTGATCTGCCTCCTCCACGGGGAAGGACGCCACCAGGTTGCCGTTGCGGTTGTTGACGCTCATGGCGACGATTCCTTTGCCGCCGCGGCCCGTGGTGCGGTACTCGTAGGACGAGGTCCGCTTGCCGTAGCCGTTGACGGAGACGGTGAGCACGACCTGCTCGGCCGCCGACATCTCGACATAGCGCTCCTGCGGAAGCTGGAAGCTGCCGGAGGTCTCTTCGGCCTCGGCGTCCACTGGTGCTTCCTCGGCCGCAGCCTCCCCGGCGACGGCGCGGCGCATCTTCAAGTACGCCGAGCGTTCGTCCGATGAGGTCTCGACATGGCGCAGGATCGCCAGCGAGATCACCTTGTCGCCCTCGCCAAGCGCGATGCCGCGCACGCCCATCGAGGTGCGCCCGGTGAACACGCGCACGTCGGTGACGGGGAAGCGGATGCACTGGCCGCCGGCGCCGGTCAAAAGCACGTCGTCGCGCTCGGTGCAGATCTGCACGTCGACGATTGCCTCGTTGTCGTCGAGCTTCATCGCGATGATGCCGGAGCGGCGGACGTCGACGAAGTCGGACAGTTTGTTGCGCCGGACGTTGCCGCCTGTGGTGGCGAACATCACGTCGAGGTTGCCCCAGGTCGATTCATCCTCCGGCAGCGGCATGATGGTGGTGATGCGCTCGCCCTGCTCCAGCGGCAGGATGTTGATCAGCGCCTTGCCGCGCGCGTTCGGCGCAGCCATCGGCAGGCGCCAGACCTTCTCCTTGTAGACCTGGCCGCGCGAGGAGAAGAACAGCACCGGCGTGTGCGTGGATGCCACGAACAGGCGCGAGACGAAATCCTCGTCGCGGGTCTGCATGCCGGCACGGCCCTTGCCGCCGCGGCGCTGCGCCCGGTAGGCCGACAGCGGCACGCGCTTGACGTAGCCGGCGTGGGACACGGTGACGACCATGTCCTCGCGCTGGATCAGGTCCTCGTCCTCGACCTCGCCTTCCTGCTCCATGATCAGGGTCTTGCGCGGCGTGGCGAACTCGGCCTTCACCTCGGCGAGCTCGGTCTTGATGATATCAAGCACGCGGTCGCGCGAGCGCAGGATGTCGAGATAGTCGGCGATCTCGCCGGCGAGCTTGTCGAGTTCCTCACGGATCTCGTCGCGGCCGAGTGCGGTGAGGCGTTGCAGGCGCAGGTCGAGGATGGCTCTCGCCTGCTCCATCGACAGCCGGATCGTGCCGTCGGCGCTGATGCGATGGCGCGGATCGTCGATCAGCGTCAGCATGTCCTCGACGTCCCGTGCGGGCCAGTCGCGCGACATCAGGGTGTCGCGGGCGGTGGTCGGGTCAGGCGAGGTCCGGATCACCCGGATCATCTCGTCGATATTGGCGACCGCGATCGCGAGACCCACGAGGATATGGGCGCGATCGCGCGCCTTGGCCAAAAGGTACTTGGTGCGCCGCGTGACGACCCGCTCGCGAAAGTCGACGAAGATGGCCAGCAGGTCCTTCAGATGCATGATCCGCGGACGGCCGCTGTCGAGCGCCACCATGTTGACGCCGAAGCTGGTCTGCAGCGGCGTGAATCTGTACAGCTGGTTCAGCACCACATCCGGCACGGCGTCGCGCTTCAACTCGATGACGACGCGGTAGCCATCGCGGTCCGATTCATCGCGCAGGTCGCCGATGCCCTCGACCTTCTTCTCCTTGACCAGCTCGGCGATGCGCTCGACCATCGTCGCCTTGTTCACCTGGTAGGGAATCTCGGTGATGATGATCGCCTCGCGCTCCTTGCGGATGGTCTCGATCGCGACCTTGCCGCGCATCACGATCGAGCCTCGGCCAAGGTGATAGGCCGAACGGATGCCCTGCCGTCCGAGGATGACACCGCCGGTCGGGAAATCCGGTCCCGGCACGATGTTGATGAGCTCGTCGATGGTGAGCGCGGGGTTGTCGATCAGCGCGACGCAGGCGTCGATGACCTCGCCGAGATTGTGCGGCGGGATGTTGGTCGCCATGCCGACCGCGATACCGCCGGCACCGTTGACGAGAAGGTTCGGGAACTTGGCCGGCAAGACCGATGGTTCGGTCTCGTTGTTGTCGTAGTTCGGCTGGAAGTCGACGGTGTCCTTGTCGATGTCGGCCAGCAGGGCCAGCGCCGCCTTGGTCAGGCGGGCTTCGGTATAACGATAGGCGGCCGGGGGATCGCCGTCGACCGAGCCGAAATTGCCCTGGCCGTCGATCAGCGGCACGCGCATGGAGAAGTCTTGCGCCATCCGGACCATGGCGTCGTAGATCGACTGGTCGCCATGCGGATGATACTTACCGATGACGTCACCGACCACGCGGGCGGACTTGACGTACTTCTTGTCGGGCGTGTGCCCCTGCTCGTTCATCGAGAACAGGATGCGGCGGTGCACCGGCTTCAGACCGTCGCGGGCGTCAGGCAGCGCCCGCGCCACGATCACGCTCATGGCGTAGTCGAGATAGGACTTCTTCATCTCCTCGAAGATGGAGACGGGGCGAATATCCGAGGGTTGCGCCGGCTGGTCGCCGGGCTTGTCGTCGTCAGCCAAGGGGAAATCCGATGAGATTTTATCTGGGAATCATATAGCGCATCGAGCCCCTGATAACCACCCTTGCGGGCTCCAGGGAAGCGCTTTTTCCGCTCATTTTTCCAATAACTTACGGCCTTACGGGGAGCATCTCGAACGGGCCTGGAACAGACCCTCCGAATTCGCCGCTGACACCTCGTCAATCGCGCGGCGAGCGCCCTTCGTCGGCCGGCTTGCGCTGACGCTGTCCGAGCTCAACCCGAATATGAAGCGGGCCCGGAAAATCCCGAGCCCTTCCTGTCCATTAGCGTGGTTTGCTGACATGACGTGGAAGGCGCGGCTCAATCGGCCGGCGCCCCCCTGATCGTCCGATCCTCCTCAGAACGGAATGTCGTCGTCCATGTCGCTGTTGCGGCCACCGCCGCCGGCGGCAACGGGACGGCGCGGCGCGCTGCTGACGGGGCCGGAGGAGCCGAAATCGCCGCCCGGCTCATCGCCGAAGCTGCCGCCTCCACCGCCGCCGCCGCGGCCGTCGAGCATCGTGAGCGTCGAGTTGAAGCCCTGGAGCACCACCTCCGTCGAGTACTTCTCGACGCCGCTCTGATCGGTCCATTTGCGGGTCTGGAGCGCGCCCTCGATGTAAACCTTTGCGCCCTTCTTCAGATACTGTTCGACGATCTTGCAAAGCGGCTCAGAGAAGATCACGACGCGATGCCACTCGGTCTTCTCCTTGCGCTCGCCGGAATTCTTGTCGCGCCAGGTCTCGGAGGTGGCGATGCTCAGATTCGCGATCGGCCGCCCGTCCTGGGTGCGGCGGATTTCAGGATCCTTGCCGAGATTTCCAACCAGAATGACCTTATTGACGCTTCCCGCCATCGCCGCTCTCCACTCCGAATGCCACTCATTTGAAAAAGGCCGAGCGCGTCACCCGCGTTCCTCTGCGCCCCTGTTGAGGCGACCCTATACGCTTGCAGGCGCAGCTCAGCCCGTCACCCCAAGGTTATCCCCACATATAGCACCGACCGCCGATTTGTTCCAGATTTGTTCCTGCAGAAATCGCCGCCAAATGTGGAGGCCGGATGGCGCAAAAAAGGCACCGCGATGGCAGCCGAAATGGAACCAAATCGGGTTCCCATGAATGGCAAAAACTACTTAACATTCATTAAGTTAAGAGCAGGTCGATTGCATCGGACTGTTGCGCTCCGGGCACGGACTTTGCCGCCCGATCGGACTATCGTTGTGCCTCGAATTGATGCGAATGGGCCTCGCGCCTGATAGTCCGCCTCGGGGTACTCTCAAGAGGCGGATATGACTGGGGAGATTACAATGAAGAAGATCCTGATCGGCTTCGCCGGAGCAGTTGCGCTGACCCTCTCGGCTCCGGCCGGTGCTGCGGACCTCGGAGCCCGTCCCTATACCAAGGCGGCGCCGGTCGCGCCCCCCGCTCCGATCTATACCTGGACCGGCTTCTACGTCGGTGTGCAGGGCGGCGGCGGCTGGGGCCGCAGCGACGAGACCTTCTTTGGCGCTCCGAATACGGCGATCTTTGCTGGATCTCAGGATTACGACACCACCGGCGGCTTTGTCGGTGGCGTGTTCGGCTACAATTGGCAGTCGGGTCCGGTCGTGTTCGGCATCGAGGGTGACTATCATTGGGCTGACATCAACGGTCGTTCTGCAGAGATCAATGCCGGCCTCGGCGACAGCTATTTCACGAGAATCCGCGGCTTCGGTGACATCAAGGGCCGCCTCGGCTACTCGACCGGCCCCGCTCTCTTGTTCGTCAGCGGCGGCGCCGCAGTCGGCGACATTCAGCACCGCTATGATGGTATTCCCGGAAACGTCTTCATCCAGAACAACACCCGCTGGGGTTGGACCGTCGGCGCCGGCGCGGAATATATGTTCGCTCCGAACTGGTCGGCCAAGGTCGAGTACAACTACATCGACTTCGGCCGCAGCACGATCCAGTACTCCGGGGTGCCAGCTGACCGCTCCGAGTGGACCGACACCGTTCACACGGTCAAGGCAGGTGTGAACTATCACTTCAACTGGGGCGGGCTGGGCACCACCAGATACTGATATCCATCTGATATCATTGACGTCTAAGGCCGGCCTCGCGCCGGCCTTTTTCGTTTCGCGGCAAGCCAGATGAGTCAATCACCCTTACGTTTTGGCAGCCGTGTGACTTTTCGGAGACACAACTTGCAGCTTTGCTGGTGTAAGCACGGCCTCAGTTGGACACAGCGTCCGCTGCCCTTCCTTCGCGGAAGGCAACAACAGAAACTGGGACTGGGATTAAGTTGAAAATGAAGAAGGTTTTGTTGGCTTCGGCCTGTTTGTTCGCTCTGGCGGCCCCCGCTTCGGCTGCCGATCTCGCAGCCCGCCCCTACACCAAGGCACCGGTGGCTGTGGCCTCGGTCTACAACTGGACCGGTTTCTACCTCGGTATCGTCGGTGGCGGCGCCTGGGAAAACGCTTCGGGCGACCCGAAGATGAAGGGTGGCTTCGTCGGCGGCACCGCCGGCTACAACTGGCAGACCGGCAACGTCGTGTTCGGCCTTGAGGCGGACGCCGCCTGGGCTGATGTCAGCGCTTCGGCCGCTGGCGTGGTTTTCGTTCCGGGCGTCGGTGGCATCCCCGCCTCGGTGACCTCCAAGACTGACGCGATGGGCACCGTGCGTGGCCGCATCGGCTGGGCCGTCAACAACGTGCTGTTCTACGGCACCGGTGGTTACGCCTGGATCGACAACAAGATCACCGCGACCCTGGGCGGCCTCTCGGCCTCCGACAGTAAGTTCCACTCGGGCTGGACCGTCGGCGCCGGCGTCGAGGCGTTCTTCGCTCCGCAGTGGTCGGTCAAGGGCGAGTACCTCTATCGCAGCCTCGGCGGCGAGACCTACTTCTCGGGCGCTGTGCCCACCGGCACGCTCAACTTCCACACCGTGCAGGTCGGCGTGAACTATCACTTCGGCGCCCCGGTGGTCGCCAAGTACTGATGTGAAGTACTGATCACTTCCGACGTCACATCGTCACGAAAGGCCGGCCTCGCGCCGGCCTTTTTGTTTGGTCGGCACTTCCACGAGGTCCCGCCTGCTGCCAGATGCCGCCAGCGCGCCAACATTCCGTTGACGATTCGCAACTCCCTCTGGAAATCCGTCTCCGTTCTTCCTACGTTCGCTGCCAACCCCATCGGCGCCGATCCCGGTTCCGGGCGCAGCGCGCCTCTTTTGCTGGCGCGGTCGCGCACCCATGGGATTCCTTGAGGGCAACTCGGATGGATGAAGTGATCAAGGCGAAGCGCCAACAACAGAACGCGGGCTCCAGCCTGCGCGCAATTACGATCCGCGGCGCGCGCGAGCACAACCTCAAGAACATCGATGTCGAGATTCCCCGCGACAAGCTAGTGGTATTCACGGGGCTATCAGGCTCCGGAAAATCCTCGCTCGCCTTCGACACGATCTACGCCGAGGGCCAGCGCCGCTACGTCGAATCGCTGTCGGCCTATGCGCGCCAGTTCCTGGAGATGATGCAGAAGCCTGACGTCGACCAGATCGACGGCCTGTCGCCGGCGATCTCGATCGAGCAGAAGACGACCTCGAAGAACCCGCGCTCCACTGTCGGCACCGTCACCGAGATCTACGACTACATGCGCCTGCTCTGGGCGCGCGTCGGCGTGCCCTATTCGCCGGCCACGGGCCTGCCGATCGAGAGTCAGACCGTCTCGCAGATGGTCGATCGCGTGCTGGCGCTGCCCGAGGGCACGCGCCTCTATCTGCTCGCGCCCGTCGTGCGCGGCCGCAAGGGCGAGTACCGCAAGGAGCTCGCCGAATGGCTCAAGAAGGGCTTTCAGCGCGTCAAGATCGACGGCACCTTCCATGAGCTGGCGGAAGCGCCGACGCTCGACAAGAAATTTCCGCACGACATCGACGTCGTCGTCGACCGCATCGTGGTACGCGCCGACATCGGCCAGCGCCTCGCCGAGAGTTTCGAGACCGCGCTGAAGCTCGCCGAAGGCCTCGCCGTCGTCGAATTCGCCGACGCGCCGGCGGCGGCTCCCACTGAGGAGAAAAAGAAGACCGCCAAGATCCACGACAAGAGCGGACCCGAGCGCATGCTGTTCTCGGAAAAGTTCGCCTGCCCGGTCTCCGGCTTCACCATTCCCGAGGTCGAGCCCAGGCTCTTTTCCTTCAACAATCCCTACGGCGCGTGCCCCGCCTGCGGCGGACTCGGCGTCGAGCAGCATGTCGACGAGGATCTCGTCATTCCCGACAAGGAGCTCGCCATCGGCAAGGGCGCGATCGCGCCCTGGGCGAAATCGTCCTCCCCTTATTACGTGCAGACGCTGACCGCGCTCGGCAAGCACTACAAATTCACGCTGACCACCAAGTGGAAGGACCTGCCCAAGAAGACGCAGAACGCGATCCTCCATGGCTCCGGCGAGGACGAGATCAAGTTCTCCTACGAGGACGGGGTGCGTTCCTACGACACCAAGAAGCCGTTCGAAGGCGTCATCACCAACATCAACCGCCGCTACCGCGAAACCGAAAGCGAGTGGGCCCGCGAGGAGCTGGCAAAGTACTTCCACGACGTGCCCTGCGAGGCCTGCAAGGGTTTTCGGCTCAAGCCCGAGGCACTCTGCGTCAAGATCGGGGCTAAGCATATCGGCGAGATCTCGGAGCTGTCGGTCAGGAAGGCCGGCGAATGGTTCGAGACCGTGCCCGACGCGCTCAACGCACAGCAGAACGAGATCGCCGGCCGCATCCTGAAGGAGATCCGCGAGCGCCTCACCTTCCTGCTCGACGTCGGCCTCAACTACCTCACTTTGTCCCGCTCCTCCGGCACGCTGTCCGGCGGCGAGAGCCAGCGCATCCGCCTGGCGTCACAGATCGGCTCGGGGCTCACAGGCGTGCTCTACGTGCTGGACGAGCCGTCGATCGGCCTGCACCAGCGCGACAATGCCCGCCTGCTCGATACTCTCAAGCGACTTCGCGACCTCGGCAACACCGTGGTCGTGGTCGAGCATGACGAGGACGCCATCCGGCTCGCCGACTACGTGCTCGACATCGGCCCCGGCGCCGGCATGCATGGCGGCCACATCGTCGCCGAAGGCACGCCCGCCGAGATCATGCGCAACCCGAAATCGCTGACCGGCAAGTACCTGACCGGCGAGCTCGAGGTCGAGGTGCCGGAGCGGCGGCCGCCGAACCATCGCCGCACCATCAAGGTGGTCAACGCGCGCGGCAATAACCTCAAGAACGTCACCGCCGAAATTCCGCTCGGCCTGTTCACCTGCGTCACCGGCGTCTCCGGCGGCGGCAAGTCGACGCTTCTGATCGACACGCTCTACCGCGCCATCGCCCGCAAGCTGAACAACGCCAGCGAGGGCGCAGCGCCGCACGACCGCATCGAGGGCCTCGAGCACATCGACAAGATCATCGACATCGATCAGTCGCCGATCGGCCGCACTCCGCGCTCGAATCCGGCGACCTATACCGGTGCCTTCACGCCGATCCGCGAATGGTTCGCCGGCCTGCCCGAAGCCAAGGCACGCGGCTACGAGCCCGGCCGCTTCTCCTTCAACGTCAAGGGCGGCCGCTGCGAGGCCTGCCAGGGCGACGGCGTCATCAAGATCGAGATGCACTTCCTGCCCGACGTCTACGTCACCTGCGACGTCTGCAAGGGCAAGCGCTACAACCGCGAGACGCTCGAGGTGCTGTTCAAGGGCAAGAGCATCGCCGACGTGCTCGACATGACCGTCGAAGAGGCCGCCGAGTTCTTCAAGGCGGTGCCGCGGGTGCGCGAGACCTTCAAGACCTTGCACCGCGTCGGCCTCGATTACATCCACGTCGGCCAGCAGGCGACGACGCTCTCGGGCGGCGAAGCCCAGCGCGTCAAGCTCGCGAAAGAACTTTCGAAACGCGCCACCGGCCGCACGCTCTACATCCTGGACGAGCCGACCACCGGCCTGCACTTCCACGACGTCAAGAAGCTGCTTGAGGTGCTGCACGAGCTGGTGGCGCAGGGCAACACCGTCGTCGTCATCGAGCACAATCTCGAAGTCATCAAGACCGCCGACTGGGTCATCGACCTCGGCCCCGAAGGCGGCGACGGCGGCGGCGAGATCGTCGCCTGGGGCCCGCCGGAAGACATTGCGAAAGCACCGCGGAGCTACACCGGCAAATTCCTGGAGCCGGTGCTGAAGAAGGCGCGGAAGCCGAAGCGAAGGAGCACGAGCGAGGCGGCGGAGTGAGATTATTTTACCTCTGCGAGCCTGAGAGCCAGGTTATCTGATCAATACAACCAATTGGAAATCGGATGTGGAGTGGATGATCCGATTTCGACGTTTTGCGCGTCGCGTCAGCAAGTATCGCGACATACGTTTTCGCGCTCGCAACATCACGCATCAGCGGCACCTCCGCATGCTCCAGGATGACGTTGCCCAACGGCAGCCATGATAGATCCCGCATGCACTCCTCGAGCGCGTCCCAATTCATACCGAAATGGTCGGGAAAACTAAGTTGTTTTGCGATCAAGCCAAGAAGCGACATCTTGTCGGGGATGTTCACGGGGAGGCTGGCGCGAGCAGCCACGTTGACCGACGAATCTTCCCAATGAAATTGGAAGGGTGGTTCGATTCCACTCGCCACACTAACCACCGACGAATTCAATGACGCTTCGCCCCGCGCAACGGCTTCGGCAATTTGCGGCATGGCGTCTAGAAGCTGACGGATCAGCGCGCGATTGTCGATGTTGCCGACGCGCACCCAAAGCACGACCGGTCCCTGTCTCTTGGCAGCGCGGAGCAACGAGAAGTCGCGGTCCTTGGTAACGAGAACGGCCGACCGGGAAATGGATTCGCTCCAGATCACCCCGTCGGTCGCGTTCGCCATCCCGAACTCGGCGACATGCGCCGCATCATATCCAGCTCGACGCATGGCTTCCGCGAGTGCCGGTGGAAGCTGAGCATCGATCAGGTATAGCAAGCTATTTCGCCGCTATGATCGGGTGATCGACCTGACGGGCGGCATAGGCGAGCACCGCGTCGATGTCGGCCTCTTCCAGATACGGATAATCTTCGAGGATGCTTTCGCGCGACTGTCCAGCGGACAGCAGTCCCAGGACATCGGCGACCGTGATGCGCAGATCGCGAATGCACGGACGCCCATGCATACGCTGCGGATCGACTGTAATCCTTGCCAGTAGCTCCGACATCTGTCACCTCAGAGGAAGTCAATATAGCACCTCCAATCGCATCTGTCAGCGCCTCGCCAACGATCCCGTTGCCTGTCCTCCCGCCACTTTCGCCTCCATGCCCTACGCCCTCGCCATCTTCGATCTCGACGGCACCCTCGCCGACAGCTTCCCGTGGTTCCTGCGCACCATCAACGATGTCGCCGATCGCTTCAATTTTCGCCGCGTCGCGGATGAGGAGATCGAAGAGCTCAGGCATGCGTCGAGCCGCGAGATCCTCACCCGGCTCGAGGTGCCCTTGTGGAAGCTGCCGGCGATCGCGCGACACGCGCGGCGGCTGAAGGCGGAGGCGGCAGCCGAGATTCCGCTATTTGCCGGCGTCGAGGCGATGCTGCGGACGCTGAGCGAAAACGGCGTGCGGCTCGCGCTGGTGACCTCTGACAGTGAGGCCAATGCACGCGAGAAGCTCGGGGACGCCGCGGCGCTGTTCTCCCATTTCGACTGCGCCGCATCGCTGTTCGGCAAGCCCGCGAAATTCCGCCGTGTCATCGGCCGTGCCGGTGTCGAGCCAGACAAGGTCATTGCGATCGGCGACGAGGTCCGTGACATCGAGGCGGCGCGGGCCGTCGGGATTGCTTGCGGCGCTGTATGCTGGGGCTACGCCGCGCCGGCAGCGCTGCGGGCGCTCGGGCCGGATCATGTGTTCGCGCGGATGGATGAGATTGTGTTGACGCTGTGCCCCGGTGCCGTAGGGCGGATTAGCGGAGCGTAATCCGCCGATCGATCGTCGTTGCTAGATGGCGGATTACGCTTCGCTAATCCGCCCTACGCGTCCCTACTCATCCCTACTCCGACCTCCGCAAAAACATTCCGAACGCCCTTGGGCCGTCGCCGGTCTTGATCTCACCGACGACCTTCAACTCGGCCGCGTCGATGATGTCAAGCGTATTGCTCTCCCAGCAGGCGACGATGACGCGCTTGCCGTCGGCGGTCGCGTTAATGCCTTCGGGATAGTCGCCGACATTGATCCGCTTGATCGGCTTCAGGCTCGCCAGGTCGAACACGCTGACGGTGCCGCCATATTGATCGCTGACGAAGCCGCGGCCTTGCGTCAGCGCCACCGCATAGGGCCGCATCCCGACCGGCACGCGCGCGATCTCGCGGCCTTGCGCGATGTCGATCACCGAGACGTCGTCGGAGCCGACATTGGCGGTGTAGGCGCGCTTGCCGTCGGCATCGATGGTGACGCCGAACGGACGGGTGCCGACCTTGATCGCCGCCTTGCGCTGGCGCGTCGTCGTGTCCACCACCGAGACGCTGTCGTCGTCGCGGTCTGCCGAGAGCAGCAGCTTGCCGTCCGGCGTCACCGCCAGCCCTGAGGGTGAAGCGCCGACCGCGATGCTGGCAGTGACGGTGCGCGCGGCCGTATCGATCACCCGCACCGCCGCAGCATACCAGTCGGCGACATAGACCGTCCTCCCATCGGGCGCCACCGCAATGCCGAGCGGCCCGCCACCGACCTCGATCCGCCCCGCCACCTGCCGCGTTGCCGCGTCCACCACGGTTACCGCCTTGGCGTCGGGGCTCGTGACATAGGCAAAGCGGCCGTCGGCGCTGACGGCCACGCCCGCCGGCTTGCCGCCGACGGAAATGGTTGCGACGCTGCGCGAGGTCGCGAGGTCCACGACCATCAGATCGTCGCTGAGCTGGTTGGTCACGAACGCCTCTTCGGCGCACGCGCTGCCGAGACCAGCCCGGCAAAGGCCGGCGGCGAGCGCCGCCAGGACCAGCGTCCGCAAGACCGGTGCCCGCACGATCAGCTACCGCTCTCGATCTTCTTCTTGAGCGACTCGAGGCCGGTCCTGTAGAGCCCGCTCACCGCCTTCATCGCGGCCTCGTCGCTCAGCTCCGGCGGCGGATCGTTGTTGGGAAAGCCGCGATAGAACGCGCCGGCCCATTCCAGCTTCGCCTTGCCGTCGGGCGCGGGCGATACCGTCAAGGTCGAGGAATAATTGGTCACCGGCAGCGCCTTCACGTCGACCTTGGTGATCCGGTACGAATAGCTCAGCATGTCCGGTTCGTATTTGTAGAGCTCCTCGTCGACAGTCGCTCCGCCCGTGAGCGTCAGTTGGCGCGTCGCGCCGATCTCGTTGCCCTTCTCGCCCGTGGTCTTGGTGACGATCGGGAGCCAGCTCATGTCCTGGAAATTGGAAATCGCGGCCCAGACCTTCGCCGGCGGCGCACTGATCTCGATGGATTCCCGCACCTTCTGCCGGGTCGGCCCGTGTGCCCAGGCCGGACCAAAGGTCGCTGCCAAGCCTGCCGCCCCCATGACAGCCAGCGCCGCCACCACGGCCGTGCGCCGTCCAATCGTCACCCTCATCTCGCTTCCTCATACGTCCAGTTGATTACGCGCGACTTCAGGCGCGCTGCGGTCATCCTAGCGTATTTTGAGGCCGAGGGGAGACCGGTTCGTGGCACCGTTGCGGCAGAGGTCGGCACAACCCACAACCCGTTGCGCTGCCTGTCGGGCAAAACACCCCATGGGAGGGTCAATGCTGCCAGGCCACAATAATTCGCTTTACTAGAATTCGGAAATGTCGCATGTTTCTGCCACCTCATCCCGGGCCGAGGGGCGGATCGCGATCGTCACGAACGCGGGATGGGAGGTGGTGGACGCGGGCCGCGTCGCGCGCAGTCGGTTTTGCAGGGCGGGTCACACCGTGAGCAGGCAACGCGCGCATACGACAGGTGCAGCCCGCGTACGGCAAAATCGTGTGGTCCTGGCGCCCGAGGTTCTGGCGTCAAGTCTTGGCGGTGATGTGGCGGCCCAACCGGGTTCGCAGCATCAGCCATCCGCAAGACAACGGGGGCAATAGTGCATCGCTCCCCGGGGAGAGCACGACATAAGCCGTAAAACCACTGCGCAGGGAAGGCCGGATGTTTGGCTTCACCTGTATGCCGCTGTGCAGCTATTTTTAGCACACGCTTCGCACAGTGGACCGCGGGTGCTAGGTCAGCACCCGGCCTTCCCTGCGCCCTCGGCACTCCCAAGGGCGGTAACGGCCGCAAAGCTCGGGCACGATGTGTCGCGAGAACGGGACGCCGCGCGTGCGATTGAGTTTCGAACATGAAGACGAATACCGCTCTCGTGCCCCGGACGCAGCGCAACGCCCCGGCGATGCGAAGCATCGTCCGGTGCGGTGCGCTGCAGAGCCGGGGCCCATGCAAACGCGCGCCGTGCAGCCTCCTGGGTCCCGGCTCTGCGCCGCATCGCTTGCGCGTTGCGGCTTGTCCGGGACACGAGAGCGGAGGATGGCATACCCGCGGAACGATTCTGGATTGCTTCGCTGCGCTCGCAATGACGACGAGGAGAGCGAGAACCGGTCCCGTCTTTCGATCACTGCCCCAACGTAGTCTCAACAAATCCGCGCGGGTCCGTGCAGAACTCCCGCATCACCCGATAATGATCCGTCTCTTCCACCGTCACAGGCTCCAGGCCGTATTTCCCGAGCCGCAGCAGCCGCGCGTTGGGATAGGCCATCAGCATCGGCGCGTGCGTCGCCATGATGACCTGGCAGATCCGGGACTCCTCCATGCGCCGCAGCAGCTTCAGGAATTCGATCTGCCGCGCCGGCGACAGTGCCGATTCCGGCTCGTCGAAGATGAAGATGCCTTGGCGCTGACAGCGCTCCTCGAAGAAGCGCAGAAAGCCTTCGCCATGAGAGTGCGACAGGAAATCGGGACCAGATTGGCCGGCATCACGCGCGGCCTTGTCCAGATACCGCGCCACCGAGAAGAAACTCTCGGCACGGAAAAACCAGCCATTGGTGATCTTCGGCAACCAGCTTGCACGCAGCGCCTTGGAGAGTTGCCCGCCCATCTTCTCGCGCGCTTCAGAATGATCGACCGGCATGTAACCCTTGCCGCCTCCGGCATCGTCGTAGCCGGCAAGCGCTGCAATGCCTTCGAGGATCGTCGACTTCCCGGTGCCGTTCTCCCCGACGATGATCGTGATGGCGCTGTCGAACTTGAGCTCGAAATCATCGGGGAAGATAGGCAGGCAAAACGGATAGGCCTTGCGATCACCCACTTGAAGCGGGTCGAGCCAGACCCGCTTCAGATACGGCGCCGGCAAGTTGATGGTGCGGTGACCTCTCCGGCTCATAGCCGCCTCTCTGTCCGTTCCGCCAAAGGACATTTCCCAGCAAGAACGTAACGGGAACGACCAAGTTGCGCAACCGGCAGAATCTGCCCGGCGCAAGCCTAGAGGGCAGCCTAATCCAGCGCCTCCAGCACCAACTCCATCGTCATCAGCACGGGATTGTCGCCGCGGACCAGGCGCCCCTCCGCGAGGCCGCCGGTGTAATCGACCAGCGCGACGTCGAGCGCAGCTTCGAGCGCGCCGGAGTGCCCGAGGGCAATCAGCCCGGCCGTCACCGCAAGCTCAGTCGCAAATGGCTCGGTCACGCCGCCATGGGTGAAGCGCGCGCCGATGGTCGAACCCACGCCGCCGTGGATCTTCGCACGCGTCACGCCATGCGCACGGCAGAACTCTTCGAGCGAGCCAGCAAAATCCTGGTTCGGGCGCAGGCGGAGCGGATACGCGCGGCTCGTCGTGCGCGCGCCCGTGCGCTCCGCCGCCACCGGCCCGAACAGCTTGAAATTGGTCTCGGGATCGGGCTCGGCGGTGAACATCGCGCCGTCGATACCGAAGGCCTCGACCTCGAACGGTTCGGCGACGACCGTCTCGTCCGGCAGCATGTGGCCACCGCTGGCCTTGCCGTCGGCCTCCGTCCACAGCCCATGGCAATGAAAGAACGGTGCGCCGTCGCGCGTGCCGAGCGTCATGCTGCCGAGCCTCAAACGCGTCACACCGCGGGGCCGAAACGTGTCGCTGTAGAACGCGGCGTTCTCGCCGGTCTTCGACAGCGCCGGCATCACATAGCCGAACGGCCCGAGCACACCGTGCCGGAAGTTCAGAACGCCGCCGGCAAATCCCTCGGCCGCAAAGGCGCGCCGCGCGGCTTCCAGCAGCGGCAGTCCTGCCGGAAGCGTGAACGAGAAGGCACGCCCCCTCGCCTCCACCCATTGGATGCGTTCTGCGTGCGCCGCGCCCGGCTGCTTGATACTCCGCATCGCCTACGCTCAGCCGACTTTCGTCTTGTCGAGATCGAGCAGCCCACGCGCCTCGAGCTCGTCGCGCACCATGCGTTTCGGGATCTTGCCATAGCCGGATTTCGGGAGCGCCTCCCAGAAGAAGAACCGTTTCGGCATCTTGTAGCGCGGCACCTTAGGCGAGAGGAACGCCGCCATCTCGGCTTCGCTTACCGGCTTTACGCCTTCGCGCGCAACGCAGACGGCGACGCCGACCTCGCCCCAGGTCGCATCGGGCACGCCGAGCACGGCGACCTCGCCGACCGCGGGATGCGTCAAAATCTTCTCCTCGATCTCGCGCGGATAGATGTTGGAGCCGCCCGAGATGTACATGTCGGAGGCGCGGCCGGTGATGTAGACAAACCCCTCCTCGTCCATGTGGCCGAGATCGCCGGTGCGGAACCAGCCGTTGCGGAATGCCTTCGCATTGGCCTCGGGGTTGTCGTAATAGCCGGCGAGAACGGCAGGGCCGATCACGCAGATCTCGCCGCTCTGGTTGGCCGCGAGCTCGCGGCCCTCGTCGTCCTGGATCGAGACCTGCATGCCGGTGCGTTCGAAGCCGCAGGTGCCGATCTTGGCATGCGGCCCGTCCTCGGGATCGTGCAGCGCCGCTGGCAGCACGGTGATGTTGCCGGTGACCTCGCCAAGGCCGAAATATTGCACGATGACCTTGCCGAGCTTCTTCAACGCGGTCTTCTGGTCCTCGCGATACATTGGCGCGCCGGCATAGATCACGTGGCGCAGCGAGGTGTGGTCGTATTTGTCGACGGCGGGGTGCTCGACCATCATCTTCAGGATCGTCGGCACGGTGAAGAGATTGGCGACCCGATGCTTTTCGATCAGGCGGAACGCCTCGTCGATGTCGAACTTCTCGGTCGGCAACAAGACGGTGCAGACGCCGCGCGCGGTCTGCACCAGCTGATGTACGCCGGCGCCGTGCGACAGCGGCGCGACCACCAGCGAGGCGTCGTCCTCGGTGACGCCAGGTGTCAGATCGGCGAGATGGTTGGTGACGACAAATCCCATCTGGCCGTGGGTCAGCACCGCCGCCTTGGAGCGTCCGGTGGTGCCGGAGGTGAAGAAGAACCAGCAGGGATCGTCGTGCTCGACGTCGGCATTCGCGATGCTGGCGCCAGCCTGCGCGGCAATGGCCTCGGCAACCGAGCGCTCGCCGAACGCGGCCTTGCCGTCGATGCTCCAGGTGAACTCGAGCGCCCCACCCTTCACGGCTGCGGCATGCTCGGGAAAATCGACATGGCACAGAAACGCCTTGGCGCCGGAGGCCTGCGCGAGATAGGTGACCTCATCCGGCATCAGGCGGAAATTGGTGGGCACCCAGACCGCGCCGAGCCGGAATGCCGCGAACATCGACAAGAACATCTCGTCGCCGTTCTTGGAGTGGACCAGGATGCGGTCGCCCTTGGTGATGCCGCGTGCGGCGAGCGCCGCCGCCAGCGCCGAGACCTGCGCGTCGATCTGGCGCCAGGTCCAGGATTTGTCACCCCAGACGAAGCCGGGACGCGTTCCATGCCGCCGCGCATTCTGGGTCAGCATGTAAGCGAGATTCATGACGCGGCGGGACATGCGCAGGGGCTGCATCGGGCTTCCTCTTCGAGGGCGGACGGCACGCTGGCCAGCCGCTCATTGCAGCCCATTTATCGCCATGACCGGCGCCCCTGCAAGGCCAGCGGCCGCGGACCTGCCCTACGGCTGCTTGAACGTAAACGGCGTCGCCGTGATGGCCTTCTGCTTGAAGCAGGTCTGCGGACCAAAGCCGCCGCAGTAGCCGCCATGCAGATCGAAGCGCACGGTGCGCGCGGCGCCGCGCTTCATCGGCCGCGCCATAAGCTTGTAGCGGCGGACATTGCCGTCAAACACCTCGCGCACGCTGCCATCCGGCAACGTCACCAGGATCTTCATGACACAGCCGCCGGTTCCGCAATAGGTCGTCTCGCGATCGCCGCATTTGGTGTCCTGGAAATCGACGATATAGTCCTCGCGACCGTCGCCGGTGAGGTCGATCCTGCGCACCGTATCGGGCGCGAAGGTCACCTCGCCGCCGTCCTGGCCGGTGCATTCCTCATTGGCGTAGCGCAGCGCCTTCTGCACGCCGGGCGGATAGTCGGAAGGATTGAACGGCTTTGCATCCTCGGCGCGCGCGGCAGAGGTGAACAGAGCAAGCATGAGCATCAGATAACGCATGCGGGTTGGTCGCCGCTACAGCCGCGATCGTTCAGGGAATTTTAAACATGATCGGCGCACCCTCGCTCAGTCCTCGCGTACAGAGTGCCGCATCATGGTCAAAGCGCCTGCCTTCCTCCTGTTGTCGCTGGCGCTGGCCGGATGTGCCGTGGCGCCGCAGGCGCATCTGGCGTCCGATCCCGCCTTCAAGCCAGCCCGTTATGCCTGGGATGGCGCCGGCGAGGATCCCAATCGGCCACGTGCTGCCTCACCACCAACACGGACCGCGACCCGATCCGAGCGAAGCAGCTCGCAAGCCGGGCTTCAGCCCCATTCGAAGGAATGGTGGCAGGCGCAGGATGCAAGCGAGGCCGAGCAGGATGCCAGGGTCAACCGCTCCCTGGTCATCTGCCAGGGATGCCTGCGCCCGCAGCAGCAGCTAGAGGATTCCAGGCTCGCCAAAGCGGCCGATTGAACCGAACGGCCTCAATATCGGAAACCGGCCGGCGCGACCGTGCGTTATGACTCGGTGCGCGAGGCTGGCAGCTGGAAGATCGACAACATGAGCAGCGTCATCAACAACAAGGACCATTGCCGCTACGAGCTCGAGGTCGAGGGCCATCTCGCAACCGAGCACTACAAGCTCGACGGCGGCGTCATCACGTTCGAGCACACGGACGTGCCGAAGGAGCTCGGCGGCAAGGGCGTCGGCTCGAAGCTGGTGCAAGGCGCGCTCGACCAGGTCCGCGCCGACGGATTGAAGCTGATCCCGCAATGCCCGTTCGTGAAGGCGTGGATCGAGAAGCACCCGGACTATGCAGATCTCGTGACGAGATAAGGAGCAGGCCCGCCGCCTCTAGCCGACGGGCCTGCCAACATCTACGGCCTATTGTCCGTGCTTGAGCATGTCCTGATCGTTCAGATCCCAGTCCTGCCACAGCTGGAGTATGCCGAGCAGCACCACCACTGCGCCGAGGCTCGTGTGATAGATGCGGAGAAAGCCGTCAGCGGAATAGCCGATGACGTATGGCGAGGCGATGAGCCAGAGTCCGACGAGGATTGTCGTCACCTCTTGCCAGCGCTGCAAGGCGACATATTCGAGCTGGCTGAGGCCAAACACCACCAGGCCGATCGCCACCGTATTCAGAATCATCGTCTGGTGTGCGGCAATCGCCGGATCCTGGATGGGAAACCACGGCGAAGCCACGATGAGCGCGCCGAGCAGCATCCCGCACCAATCTTCCCATGTTCGATGAGTATTCAAGAAACCAAAGTCCGACATCGTAACCTCCTCCAAAGAGGCATACGTCTGCGGCTGGCAATCATGACACTCCGAATGTCTAGCGACCCTGCCGGCCGCATTCGGGCGTATGTCCTCAAGAAGACGTGGGAGCCGCCGTGGAACTTGCAAGAGCGGCGCCGGCAATTATTGGAGCCGGCGTGGTGTTCGCCAGAAATGACTTCTCATACTGCGCTGCAGCTACAGGCACGTGCGTTTGCAGATATCTGCCGTGCGGCAAGCTCCCCTGGCCGCGCCTTGCCAAGGACGGGGACGGGCCCCTAGATCAACGCGTAAGGCGCACGTCGGAAGGATCTTGCATGGCCGCACCGGTACGGGACAACAAGGACAGGAGCCGCTTCGAACTCGATATCGGCAGCGGTATAGCCTTCGCCAACTACCGGCTGACGCCGACGGCGGTCATCATCACCCACACCGAAACGCCGCGCGCGCTCCGCGGCCGTGGCATCGGCTCCGAGTTGGTCAAAGGCGCGCTGGACTTGATCCGGCGCGACGGCAGGAAGGTGATTGCCGGCTGCGGCTTCGTCGCCGACTATCTCGACAGACATCCGGAGGATGCGGATCTGGTCGCCTGAGAGCAAAAGGGCCCGCGCGATGGCGGGCCCCTGCGGCACGGCCGGCGGTGGGTCAGTGCTTGATCTCCGGCGGCAGCTTGCCGCCATTGGCGGCGAGCTTGGACATCACCTGCTTGTGCAGCCAGACGTTCATGCTCGCCGAGTCGTTCATATCGCCGCTGTAGCCGAGCTCCTTGGCGAGGTCCTTGCGGGCTGCAAGGCTGGAATCGATGTCGAGCGCCTTCATGAGGTCGACGATCGAGGTGCGCCATTCCAGCTTCTCGCCCTTGTGCGCGGCCACCGCCTTGTCGACGATCGCCGCGACGTCGACCGCGGCCATGGGTGCTGTGGCCGGCGCCGATGCTTCCGGCGCGGCTCCGGCGGGCGAAGCTGCGCCACCGGCGGGCGCGGCGGAAGCCGGCTGGCCACCAAAGATCGCGCTCATGATTTTCCCGAAAATGCTCATATCTGCTCCCCGAAAAGGATCCGTTGGAAGGGCCTTGAGTGGCACTTATAGACCAAGTCACTGCGTTGCGCCCGCGGAGTTCTGCGAACCAACGCGCAGCATCAGCTTATCTGCGGCGAAATGACGACCGAATGACGCCGTCGAGGTTGCGCTGCGGCATCAAATCTCACCCACGCGTGAGGGACAGGACTCGGAAATGGGCGTACGCTTCACGTTCAGCTCGCGATGCCGTCCGGAATTCGCGTCTGGTCGGAATCGTGAAACTCAAGAAATGGCGGCCGCTCGCGCCGTTTGCCGGCGCCGGATTTCGGCCGCTCGGCAAGGGAGCTAGCGACCATGGCCACATTCTACCAGGGCAATGTGCCTACAACGGCCCGGACCGCGGATGCGGCTGGACCTGTCATTCGAACCATCCAGCTGTCCGATCTGCATGATGTGCTCCGGCGCGGCTGGGACGATTTCAAGGCCGTTCCGAGCCACGCCATCGTTCTCTGCGTGATCTATCCGGTGCTCGGCCTCGTGCTCGCCCGCGTGGTGATGGGCTATTCGGTGCTGCCATTGTTGTTTCCGCTCGCCGCCGGCTTCGCGCTGATCGGCCCCTTCGCGGCGCTCGGTCTCTACGAGCTCTCGAGCCGGCGCGAACGCTATGAAGAGGCCAGCGCCTGGGATGCCATGGAGGTGCTGCGCTCGCCCTCGTTCGGGGCGATGCTCGGTCTCGGCACTTTGCTGCTCGCTCTGTTCGTGACTTGGGTTGCAACCGCGCAGGCCATCTATGTCGCCGCGTTCGGCTATGAGGGCGTGACCGGAATCTCGGACTTCGTGACGCGCGTGCTGACGACACAGCAGGGCTGGTGGCTGATCGTGGTCGGCTGTGGCACCGGCTTCCTGTTCGCGCTCGCCGCACTTTGCATCAGCGCCGTGTCGTTCCCCTTGATGCTGGACCGCCATGCCGGTGCGTTCGAGGCGATGAGCACGTCGCTGCGCGTCGTCGCGAAGAACCCGGTGCCGATGGCGGCCTGGGGCCTGATCGTGGCGGTGCTGCTCGCGCTCGGCACGCTCCCGGCCTTCCTCGGGCTTGCCGTGGTGATCCCCCTGCTCGGTCATGCCACCTGGCATCTCTACCGCAAGGTGATCGTGTCGGAGCCCGGTGCACGTCCGGTGCCGCCCCCGCCGCCTCGTCCGCGCAAGCCGGCTGCCGACTTCCCGGCCAACCTCTTCCCCTGGCGCAACCGGACGGACGCCTGACAATCTCGTGACGTGCGGCCCTGCCCGGCGCGGACAGGGCCGCACGCCTTGCTTTGGCCGCGGTTCCGACCGAGATTGCGCCGCCGGTCAGATCGCTTCACGGAATCCATTTATTCGAATGACCTCGACGATTTCTCGTCTCGCTCTCGCAGCTTTCGCCCTCTCCGCGTCAATCCTGTCCGCCCAGCCAGCGCTCGCCGCGGTTGCCTGCGGTTCGGGTAATTTCGATGCCTGGCTTGCCGACTTCAAAACCGACGCTGCGGCCAAGGGCATCTCGCAGCAAGCCATTGCATCGGGGCTCGCCGGCGTGACGCTGGATCAGAGCGTGCTCAACCGCGACCGTTCGCAAAAGGTCTTCAGCCAGACCTTCGAGGAATTTTCCGGCCGCATGGTGCCGCCGCGCCTGGAGCGCGGCTCCAACAGGATGAAGCAATACGGCTCCGTGCTGTCGCGCATCGAGCAGACCTATGGCGTTCCCGGCGAAGTGCTGGTCGCGATCTGGGGCCTGGAGACCGATTTCGGCGTCAACACCGGCAAGTTCGCCACCATCCGCTCGCTCGCAACGCTGGCCTATGATTGCCGGCGCGCCGAGCAGTTCCGCGCCGAGCTGATGGATGCGCTGCGCATCGTCCAGCGCGGCGATCTCGCGCCCGCCGACATGAAGGGTGCCTGGGCCGGTGAGCTCGGCCAGACCCAGTTCATGCCGTCGTCCTGGATGAAATACGCCGTCGATTTCGACGGCAACGGCAAGCGCGATCTCCTGCACAACGCCCCCGACGTGCTGGCCTCCACCGCCAACTATCTCGCCGGCTATGGCTGGCAGAAGGGCAAGGATTGGCAGCCCGGCAGTCCGAACTTCGAGGTGCTCAAGCAGTGGAACAAGAGCGAGGTCTATTCCAAGACCGTCGCCTATTTCGCCACCCAGCTGGCCCGCGCCCCCTAGGTTCCCTGGGCTACACGCAGGTCCGGCTTGCTCGGCGGCCAGCCTCTCAGACGCATTGCCCTACTTGCCCGCATTGCCACGTCGGCAACGGACGCTGCTCTTTGCACAATAATGAATAAAGATTCATTTCTAATGTCTTCTGCCTTATGCGAATCATGCAGGCAAGACTTGAGTTTAGAAGCTGCTGAATTGGCTGCCCGATCATCCATCGGCACCATATTCGCTTATGACAAGATCCCGGGCTTGCTATTAACACCGTGATTTCACGGAGGTTATGTCTTGGACCTGCTGATTTTGCGCGCACATCGCGGCGGACTGCCAAAGCGTTAAGCGTGTCTTACCTAGGCTATGCACCCAGCGCCTAGCTGCATCGCAACATAGGAACTTTCGCACTGCACCACTCTCATCTATATTCACTTCAACGATGAGGCCCGGGCAAGGGCTGAATCGAACTACAGGAGACTACCAATGCTGCTCTCGCTCATCCGCATGATCCAGGCCTTCCGGGACTATCAGCGCAATGTTGCCGAGCTGTCCCAGCTCAGCGATCGCGAACTGGCCGACATCGGCCTCGATCGCTCGGACATCCCGCGCGTTGCCGCCGGTCAGTATCAGGGCTGATATCGTTCAGCCCTTCACCGGACCGACCGATAGCGCCCGCCTCGTGCGGGCGTTGTCGTATCTGGTGGCAGAAAACTCGATCTCGGCGATTCCACTGACCGCCGAAAAGCGCTACCTGTCCGCCCATGACAGGATCCCTATCCAACATTGTGCACGTGATCGGCGCAGGCCTTGCCGGCTCCGAGGCCGCCTGGCAGGTCGCGAAAGCCGGCGTCCCCGTGGTGCTGCACGAGATGCGGCCCACCCGCATGACCGAGGCGCACCGCACCGACGGGCTCGCCGAGCTCGTCTGCTCCAATTCATTCCGCTCGGATGATGCCGCCAACAACGCCGTCGGCCTCTTGCACGCGGAGATGCGCCGGCTCGACTCGCTGGTCATGCGCGCGGCCGATGCTAACCAGGTGCCCGCCGGCGGCGCCCTTGCGGTCGACCGCGATGGTTTCTCCGCGGCCGTCACCAAGGCGCTGCACGACCATCCCCTGATCGAGATCGCCCGCGGCGAAGTCGCAGGCCTGCCGCCGGAAGACTGGAGCAACGTCATCGTTGCCACCGGCCCCCTCACCTCCGCCCCGCTGGCCGATGCCATCCGCGAGCTGACCGACGAGAACGCGCTCGCCTTCTTCGACGCAATCGCGCCGATCGTCCACCGCGAATCCATCGACATGTCGGTGGCCTGGTTCCAGTCGCGCTACGACAAGGTCGGCCCCGGCGGCAACGGCGCCGACTACATCAACTGCCCGATGACCAAGGAGCAGTATGACGGCTTCGTCGCCGCGCTGATGTCAGGCGAGAAGACCGAGTTCAAGGAGTGGGAGACCAACACGCCCTATTTCGACGGCTGCCTGCCGATCGAGGTGATGGCGGAGCGCGGCCCCGAGACGCTGCGCCACGGCCCGATGAAGCCGGTCGGCCTCACCAACCCGCACGATCCCACCACGAAGGCCTATGCCATCGTGCAGCTGCGTCAGGACAACAAGCTCGGCACGCTCTACAACATCGTCGGCTTCCAGACGAAATTGAAATACGGCGAGCAGCAGCGCATCTTCCGAACCATTCCCGGTCTGGAGAAGGCTGAGTTCGCCCGCCTCGGCGGCCTGCATCGCAACACCTTCCTGAACTCGCCGAAGCTGCTCGACAGTCAGTTGCGCCTGCGCGCGCTGCCACGGCTGCGCTTTGCCGGCCAGATGACGGGCTGCGAGGGCTATGTTGAATCGGCCAGCGTCGGTCTGATCGCCGGTCTCTATGCGGCGGCAAACGCGCGCGGCGAGACGCTTGTCGGTCCACCGGGCACGACCGCGCTGGGATCTCTGCTCGGCCACATCACCGGCGGCCATATCGAGACCATCGAGCCCGGCACACGGTCGTTCCAGCCGATGAACATCAATTTCGGCCTGTTCCCGCCGCTTGCGACCGCGCCGACCAAGAAGCCCGACGGCACGCGCCTGCGCGGCAACGAGAAGACGGTGGCCAAAAAGCAGGCGATGAGCGCACGGGCGCTCGCCGATCTCGATCGCTGGATCGCCGATCATTTGCGCATTGCTGCAGCCGCGTGAGCTTGCAATGAGCCTCCCCAAAGACGACGCCGCAGAGCTCTCGGCGCGCTGGACCGAGGGCGTGCTGCTCAAGCGCGACGTGTTCTCGACCGTCGAGCGCGGCCGCTTCCGCGGCGAGAGCGGCGAGGTCGACGCGGTGCTGCGGCGGCTGGACGAAGTGCCGTGGTGGTCATTCCTGCTGGCGCGCCATCTGTTCGCCCGCGAGAAGCGTGCGCTCGCGCTCGCCAAGGGCCTCGATGTCGGTCCCGAGCTGCTCTGGGCCGGCCGCCGCGCGCTGGTGCGTGGTTTCGTCGACGGTGTCGCTCTGCATCTGGCAAAGCCGCATGGCGACCTCGCCTATTTCCGTTCGGCCAAGGCCGCCCTGCGCCGGCTGCGCCGCGCCGGCATCTGCCACAACGATCTTGCCAAGGAGCAGAACTGGCTGGTCGGCCGCGACGGCCACGCCTATGTCACCGACTTCCAGCTCGCGGCCTGCTTTGCGCGGCGCGGGCGGCTCTATCGCATCCTCGCCTACGAAGACCTACGGCACCTGCTCAAGCACAAGCGCTCCTACGCGCCGGAAGCGCTGACGCCGCGCGAGCGAAAGATTCTCGCCAAGAAGTCGTTCGCGGCCAGCCTGTGGCTCGCCACCGGCAAAAAAGTCTATCGCGCCATCACGCGCGGCCTGTTCAACTTCACCGACCGCGAGGGCGGCGGCCGCCGGCTGGTCAATGATGCGCCGGTCCTGACCGAGTTGATCCGCAAGAACCCGGCCGTACGCGACACCGCTATCGTCGCGTTTGCCGACCGCCGCTCGGGCGTCGGGCTCTATGCCTTCGTCGAGGCGGATCAAGCCATGCTCGAAGGCCAGTTGCGGAACGAGCTCACGGCAGCGAAGGGGCCGAAGCCGCCGGAACACATCCAGGTCGTGCACGCGCTGCCGCGCGACACCAGCGGCAAGCCGCGCACCGAGATCCTGCAGCTGGTCGCCATGAACCAGCTCGACCTGATCGAGCCGATGATGAAGAACGACCAGGATCGCGCATTCCTCAAGGACATCCTTGAACAGCGGAAGAATCTGCGCGACCGCTTCAACTTCGAGGCGGATCTACCGGCAAGCTAGCGCCTTGAAGCGTCCACATTGGCGAAAGAGAAGCGGTCGAACAAGGCAGACGCGGTGGGGTCATGGGCGCTCGGGGGACGCTGATTTATCGTGTGGTGGGCGGTCTGATCGCCGGCCTTCTGCTAGTAGCCGCGCCCGCAAGGGCTGACTCCCCGGCCGAGCTGATCTCGAGCTTCCGCCTCAAGCACGGTGAAGTCCGGGTCGTCCGCGATGCCACGCTCGACCGCATCGCCATGGACCAGGCCAAGGCGATGGCCGCCAAGGACGATCTCAGCCACGATGCGCTCGGCCCGTTCAACCGCCGTGTCGCGCCGGCCGGCGCTGGCCGCGCCGCCGAGAACATCGCCTACGGCTACGATAATTTCGAGAAGACGCTCGGACAGTGGATCGACTCGTCCGGGCACCGCAAGAACCTGTTGCTGCACAACGCCTCCCGCGTCGGCATCGCCAGCGCCAGGAACGCCAGCGGCAAGCGCACCTATTGGGCCATGGTGATCGCGGGCGATTACGAGCCGAAGGGCAAAGGCAAGAAGAAGGACAAGGACAAGGAGCCCGTCGTTGCCGTGAAACGCGAGGCCGCGCCGGCAAGCAAGCCAAAGTCCAGCAGCTGTCACATCAAGCTGCTCAGCCTTTGCATCTGAGGCAGGACAGTTTCAGCCGCGCCGTGCCGCCTCGATCGCGGCGACATCGATCTTCGTCATCCCCATCATGGCATCAAAAGCGCGCTTGGCTTCAGTGCCGCCAGCCGCCAGCGCCTCGGTCAGCACGCGCGGGATGATCTGCCAGGAAATGCCCCATTTGTCCTTGCACCAGCCGCAGGCGCTTTCCTGCCCGCCATTGCCGACGATGGCGCTCCAATAACGGTCGGTCTCCTCCTGATCGTCGGTCGCGATCTGGAACGAGAAGGCCTCGTTGTGCTTGAAGATCGGACCGCCATTGAGACCGAGACAGGCAACGCCGGCGACGGTGAATTCGACGGTGAGCACGTCACCGGCCTTGCCGGACGGGTAGTCGCTGGGCGCTCGGTGCACGGCGCTCACTGCGCTGCCGGGGAACGTCTCAGCGTAGAAGCGGGCAGCCGCCTCGGCGTCCTTGTCGAACCAGAGGCAAATCGTGTTCTTCGCCATTTGCGAGTCCTTTCCATTCCCCAGCATCACGCTCTATCAGCCTAGGTACCGGAATCAATGCCCCAGGAGCACCTTCCGTTTGCCGGTCGCGCTCTCGTGCGTCATTGTGTCTAGTTCCGGCAATCCAACGGCAGAGGCTCCCACGTGATCGACATCGACCGAATTCGCGCCGATACGCTTGCCGCCTCCCGGCTGGCATATCTCCACAACGCCGGCGCGGCACTCATGCCGACCCCCGTTGTCGCGGCGATGAAGCAGCATATCGATCTGGAAAGCGAGATCGGCGGTTATGCCGCGGCCGGTCGGGAGGCAGCCCGGCTCGAAGCCGTCTACGGCTCCGTGGCGCGCCTGTTGAATGCTGCGCCCGACGAGATCGCGCTCGTGGAGAATGCGACGGTGGCCTGGCAGATGGCGTTCTACGCGCTTCCGTTTCGCGCGGGCGATCGCATCCTGACTGCCGAGGCGGAATATGCCGCCAACTACGTGGCGTTCCTTCAGGTCGCCAAACGTACCGGCGCGGTCATCGATGTGGTGTCAAGCAATGCCACCGGCGAGCTCGACGTCCACGCGCTCGAACGCATGATCGATGAGCGCGTCAAACTGATTGCCATCACCTGGGTTCCGACCAATGGCGGGTTGGCCAATCCCGCAGCGGAGATCGGCAAGATCGCCCGGAGCCACGGCATTCCTTATCTGCTCGACGCCTGCCAGGCCGTCGGTCAGATGGCGGTCGACGTGGAAGCCATCGGCTGCGACATGCTGTCGGCCACGGGGCGCAAATTCCTCCGCGGCCCGCGCGGCACCGGTTTCCTCTATGTCCGCCGGGGGATGCTGCAGCGGCTCGAGCCGCCGATGATCGATCACTTCGCCGCGCCCTGGGTCTCGCGCAATGAGTATCGGCTTCGCGACGATGCGCGCCGTTTCGAGACCTGGGAGAACAATTACGCGGCGCGATTGGGTCTCGGCGCCGCTGTCGACTATGCCCTCGCGATCGGCCTTGGCCCCATCGAACAACGCTGCCGCCTGCTTGCAGGCCGTCTTCGCGGCGGCCTCGCCTCCATTCCCGGCATCGCCATTCGCGATCTTGGGCGCACGCCCAGCGCGATCGTCAGCTTCACGATGCGAGGACATGAGGCGGACGCCATCGTCGGCAGCGCCGCCGCGGCGGGCATCACGATCGGCGCTTCACATCCGTCGAGCACCCGCATCGATGCCGAAGTCCGCGCGCTGCCGCCGCTCGCGCGCGCTTCCCCGCACTATTACAACACGGAAGCCGAGATCGACCGCCTGATCGACCACCTCGCGGGATTGCCTCGGCGATAGCGGCGCTCGCTCAGGTGCAGCGCGCGCTCAAGCCGGATGCGCTGAGCCTCGCCATCACCTCGTCGAGATGGGCGGCATCGCGGGTCTCGATGACGAGCTGCAGCAGCGTCGCCTTGGCCGGCAGGTCGGAGAACGTCCGCTGGTGCGAGACCTCGATGATGTTGGCGCCGGCTTCGGCCAGCAGCGCCGCAACGGCGGCCAGCTGCCCGGGGCGATCAGGAATATCGAGCGAGAGCTGCGTCAACCGCCCCTCGCGCGCGAGCTCGCGTGTCAGGACCGAGGCGATCAGTCGCGTGTCGATATTGCCGCCGCTCAGGACGAGACCGACCTTCTGGCCGGCAAAGCGGGTCGGGTCCGACATCAGCGCGGCGAGGCCGGCGGCGCCGGCGCCCTCGACCACCGTCTTCTCGATCGAGATCAGGGTCGCCACCGCGCGCTCGAGCTCGGCTTCGTTGACCAGTGCGATGTCGTCGACGAGGCGGCGGACGATTTCGGTGGTGATCTTGCCGGGCGATTTCACAGCGATGCCTTCGGCCAGCGTATCGCCGCGCGCCGGCAGATTGCCGTCATGGATGGCGTTGTACATCGAGGGATAGAGCCAGGCCTCGACACCCAGGATGCGCACCGACGGCTTGATCGACTTTGCGGCAATGGCAATCCCGCTGATCAGCCCGCCGCCGCCGATCGGGACGACCAGTGTGTCGAGCTCCGGCACGGCTCTCATCATCTCCAGCCCGACGGTGCCCTGCCCCGCGATGACAAGCGGATCGTCGTAAGGGTGGACGAAAATCATGCCCCGCGCTTCACCGTGGCTGCGCGCGAAGGCGGCCGCCTCCTCCAGCGTCGCGCCCGTGACGACCACTTCCGCGCCGTGATGCCTTGTGTTCTCGATCTTCACCATCGGCGTGCCGATCGGCATCACGATGGTGGCGGGAATGCCGAGCCGCTTGGCGTGGTAGGCAACGCCCTGCGCGTGGTTTCCGGCCGACATGGCGATGACGCCGCGCACGCGCTCTTCCGGCGTCAGCGCGGTGAGGCGGTTGAGCGCGCCGCGCTCCTTGAAGGACGAGGTGAACTGAAGGTTCTCGAATTTGAGCCAGATCTCGCAGCCGCAGATGCTGCTCAGCGTGCGGCTATAGCTGCAGGGCGTCTCGACGACCGCACCCCGGATGGTATCGGCGGCGGCGTGAATGTCGCCCGGCGCGACCGGAAAACCGCTTAGATCGGACGACGTGCTTTGGGACAACTCAGCCATGGGACAGCATAGAGCATCCGGCGGTTCGAGGCGATATGCCAGCCGCTATTTGGTAAATTCCCGGGAACGTGAAGCCCGCCACAGCGTCCAGAGCGTGCTCAGCCGCGACGTCGGCTGCGGCGCGAACGGATTGCGGCCGGGGTGCGACAGGCGCTTGAGGTCGGCCTTGACTTGGCTCAGCGGCAGAAACGCCGGACGCACCGCGACCGGCACTTGCGCCAGCAGCGACAAGGCCGTGGTCAAATGCTGCTGCGCCTCGCCCACGAGCTGCTCCAGCACGGCACGCAGGCTCGGCGTGTCCTTGCCGGCAAACACGTCCTCCATCTGGCAGCCATGGCTCGCCAGCACCTGCTGCGGCAGGAACAGTTGCCGGTGCGATGCATCGCGCGGCAGGTTCGTAATGACCTGCACGATGCCCTGCGCCAACCCCGCATGACGGGCGAGATGCTGGGCCGCCTCCGATGGCGGGCCCAGAACCTGCGCCACCAAACCAAACAACGCCGAACAGGTCGCGTCGAGATAGCCCTCCAGCGCCGTCAGCGTCGGCATCGGGTCGTTGTAGAGGTCGAACTGGTGCTCGTCGACGAGCAGTGACAGCGGCTCGACTGGCAGGTCGAAATCACGGATCGCACGCAGCAGCTCGGCTGCGACCGGATTACCTTCGGCGCTGCCGTGGACCAGGCCCGAAAACAGGTCGGTCCACCACTGAAAGCGGATCTCGCCGGGCAAGGGCTGGCTCACCTGGTCGCGGACGCGGACGATCTCGACGTTGAAGGCGTAGAGCGCCAGCAGCGCGCGGCGCTCGGCGGCGGGCGCGAACAGCGTCGCGGCGTAGCGCGGAAAGTCATGGCTGCGCACGAGATCGGCGCAGAAGGCGACGGAATCGGGCGGCCGAGCGGCGCTGCTCATGTGCTGTTCATGGCACCGCGATCAGCGCAGCGGCGACCCGCCGCCGCTCGCCGATCATGATGTTGTAGGTGCGCACGGCAGGACCGGTCTGCATCGTGTCCAGCACCACCCTCACCGCTTTGAGCGCCTGGCGCAGCTCCGGCGGCGGCAGCCAGACCCCGGTTCCAGTGCCGACCAGGAGTGTGTCGATGCTGTTGGCGGCCGTGAACACCCGGTCCAGCGAATAGCGGTCGATCTTCTGGGGGTCGGTCACGTCCCAGGCCCAGATCGCGTCCGGCAGGCACAGCAGCGACCCCCGATGCGACATGCCGGCGAAGGCGAAGCCGCCCTTGCCATAGGCCTCGATCGGCGCCGAGCGCGGGAAATGGGGAGCGTTGGGATCGCCGGCCATGAGCTGGGTCCGAATGAGCTTACTGCCCTCGCCAACTCGTGCGAGGGCATGCGGTTCGGATCATGCCTTGCTTTTCTTCGCGGGCGGTGCCGTATCGGGCGCATCTTCGCGATGCTCGCCGACGCCGAGATAGATCAGGATCGGCGCCGCGATGAAGATCGACGTATAGGTGCCGACCAGCACCACGCCGAACATCATCACCGCGGTGAAGCTGTGGATCGCGTGACCGCCGAACAACAGCAGCGCGAGCAGCGCCAGTGTCACGGTGAAGTGGGTGATGATCGAGCGCGACAGCGTCGAATTGATGGACTCGTTGAGAAGCTGCGGCATCGGCATCTTCTTGTAGCGGCGCAGCATTTCACGGATGCGGTCGTAGATGACGACGGTGTCGTTGAGCGAATAGCCGAGAATCGTCAGCAGCGCGGCGATGCTGGTCAGGTCGAAATCGACCTGGCTGATCGACATGAAGCCGATCGTCAGCACGATGTCGTGCACGTTGGCGATCATGGCGCCCAGCGCGAACTGCCATTCGAACCGGAACCAGAGATAGATCAGGATCGAGACGATCGCGAGCATCAGGCCGAGCATGCCGTAGGCGAGCAGCTCGCCGGAAACGCGCGGGCCGACCACTTCGACGCGGCGATACTCGACGGAATCACCGAGGGCGGAGCGAACCTTCTGCACCGCAGCCTGCTGCGCGGCGTCGCCGCCCGGCTGCTCGGCTACCCGGATCAGGACGTTCGCGGCGTCGCCGAATTGCTGCAACTGCACTTCGCCGAGACGCAAGGAATCCAGCGTCGTGCGCATCGCGGCGATGTCCGCAGCGCCCGACTTCGCCCTGACTTCCAGCAGCGTACCGCCGCGGAAGTCGATGCCGAAATTCAAGCCATGGGTGAAGAACAGCGTGATGGCGACGATCGACAGCGCCGCCGAGATCGGGAAGCTGATGCGGCGGAAGCGCGTGAAATCGAAGTGCGTATCGTCCGGGACGATACGCAGCGACGGCAGCAGGCCGAGGGCTGCGACCACGGTGAGGACGGCAATCAAGATGCCAAGCCCGATGAGAACGTAATGCGTCACGGTCTTAGCTCCTAGATCGGCACGCTCTGCGGCCGCTTCCACCGCACCCACCAGGCGACGATCAGCCGGGTCATGGTGAAGGCGGTGAACACCGTGGTGATGATGCCGATGCCGAGCGTCACGGCAAAGCCGCGCACCGGGCCGGTGCCGATGTAGAACAGCACCGCAGCGGCAATGAAGGTGGTGATGTTGGAATCGAGAATGGTCGCCAGCGCCCGCTTGAAGCCGGCGTCGATCGCCGAAATCGCGTTGCGGCCGCCACGCAGCTCCTCACGGATGCGCTCGTAGATCAGCACGTTGGAGTCGACCGCGATGCCGACAGTGAGCACGATGCCGGCGATGCCGGGCAGCGTCAGCGTGGCATTGAGCAGCGACAGCAGGCCGAAGATCATGGCGACGTTGATGGCCACCGCGATATTGGCGAACACCCCGAACAGCCGGTACGTCAGCAGCATGAAGACGATGACGAGGATCGAGCCGACGTAAGCCGCCAGCTCGCCCTTCTCGATCGAGTCCTGGCCGAGGCCCGGACCCACGGTGCGCTCCTCGACCACGGTCAGCGGCGCCGGCAGCGCGCCGGCGCGCAAGAGGATCGCCAGATCGTTGGCCGATTGCACGGTGAAGCTGCCGGAGATCTGGCCTTGGCCGCCGGTGATGGGCTCGCGGATGACCGGCGCCGAGATCACCTTGTTGTCCAGAACGATCGCGAAGGGCAGCCCGACGTTCTCCTGCGTCGCCTGCGAGAACTTGCGCGCGCCCGAGGTGTTGAACTTGAAGCTGACGACCGGTTCGCCCGTGCGCTGGTCGAAGCTCGCCTGGGCGTCGGTCAGGTCGCCGCCGGCGACCAGCACCTGCTTCTTAACCACATAGGGTGTGGGCGGCGGCGAGGCACTCATCAGCAGCTCGGATTCCGGCGGCAACCTGCCCGCTTGCGCCTGATCCGGCGGTACGGAGGTGTCGACCATGCGGAATTCCATCTTGGCGGTCTTGCCCAGCAATTCCTTCAGGCGGGTCGGGTCCTGAAGGCCGGGGACCTGCACCAGGATACGGTCATTGCCCTGGCGCTGGATCACGGGCTCGACGGTGCCGAGCTCGTTGACGCGGCGCTCGACGATCTGGATCGACTGCTCGATGGTCTTGCGCAGGCGATCGAGCATTGCAGCCTGCGGGACGCTCAGGCGGATCACGCCGCCGCCGGCATCGGCCACCTCGAGGTCACGCTGACCGCTGGATCCCATCAGGCCGCCCAACGGCTGGGACAAGTCGCGGAGCTTGGCGAGCGCCGCCTGAACGTCGGATTCCTTGGTGATGCGCACCTCGGCCGCGTCGTTGCGCACGGTGACACCGCCGGTGAAGCCGATCTTGGCATCACGCAGCGTGCGGCGAACGTCGTCGCGAATCTGGTCGAGCCGCTCCTTCTTCACGTAGTTGGAATCGACCTCGAGCAGCAGATAGGAGCCGCCCTGCAAGTCGAGACCCAACACCAGTCGGCGCTGCGCCCAGGCGGGCCAGGTCTTGACCTGGGCCTCGGGGAAGAAGTTCGGGACCGCGCAGAGGCACACGATCAGCGCCGTCAGGATAATCCCGAGCGCCTTCCACCGCGTGAAATACAACATCGACTGGACCTGTCAGATCAGGAGACTTGAGATGCTCGCGGACGCGCTCACTTCGACGCAGCGTCGTCCTTGGCGGCTTCCTTCGCGCTTTCCTTGGCCGGCTCGCCCTTGGCGCGCACGCCGGAGATCATCTGGCGCATCTGCCGCACCCGCACGCCGTCGGAAATCTCGAACTCGATCTGGTCGTCGTCGACGACCTTGGTGACCTTGCCGACGAGGCCGCCCGAGGTCACGACGGTGTCGCCGCGGCGGATGTTCTTCACGAGGTCGGCGTGGTCGCGGACCTTCTTCTGCTGCGGGCGCAGAATCAGGAAGTACATGATCACGAAGATCAGGGCGAACGGCAGCAGCGACATCAACATGCTGTTGGTGTCGCCGGCGCCCGCGGCCTGGGCATACGCAGGAGTAATCAGCATTCGGACGATCCTCGTGAGAACGGGGGAAAGCCGGTCAGGCCCTCAAGGGCGACCGGTTCGGTCAAATTCGCGCGGACTATAGCGGCCATTGCCCCAATTGCAACGCTGCCAGACCGCCCTTTTGGCCACCTTGCGGCGCGCCCTCAGGCCCGATAAAGGCTGCGTTCTCAGGAACTTCGGACATGCCCAAAAAACCAAACAAAAGCCCGGCCGGCCAAGGCCCCCGCACACCTGCCAGGAAGCCTGCCCGCGTCGCGGCAAAACGCCCCACGACGGCCTCCAGGGCCCCTTCTCAGCCGGTCCGGGACCTCGCCCAGGAGCGCATCGTCCGCGCGCTCGAAACCATTGCGGCGCACCTTTCCGCCCAGGGCAAGCCGGCCGTCTCCGCCGAGTCGTTCGAACGGGTGGATGCCTATGTCTGGCACCCCGACGGCCGCCTTTCGGCGGTGCCGCGGGTCAGCCGCGTCGAGCTGTTCCTGCTGAAGGGCGTCGACCGGATGCGCGACATCCTGATGGAGAACACCGAGCGGTTCGCGGGCGGCCTGCCCGCCAACAACGCCCTGCTCTGGGGCGCACGCGGCATGGGCAAATCATCGCTGGTAAAGGCCGCTCATGCCAGCATCAACGCGGAGCGCAAACCGGCCGAGAAGCTGAAGCTGATCGAGATCCATCGCGAGGACATCGAAACGCTGCCGATGCTGATGGAGAAGCTTCGCGACGCCAGCTTCCGCTTCATCGTGTTCATCGACGACCTCTCCTTCGACGGCAATGACGCATCCTACAAATCGCTCAAGGCGGTGCTCGAAGGCGGCATCGAGGGCCGGCCCGACAACGTCATCCTCTACGCGACCTCGAACCGCCGCCATCTGCTGGCGCGCGAGATGATCGAGAACGAGCGCTCGACCGCGATCAATCCCGGCGAAGCGGTCGAGGAGAAGGTCTCGCTGTCGGATCGTTTCGGGCTCTGGCTCGGCTTCCACCGCTGCAGCCAGGACGAATATCTCGCCATGGTGCGCGGCTATTGCGGCCATTTCGGCATTGAGGTCGACGATGAAGCGCTGGAGCGCGAGGCGCTGGAATGGTCGACCACCCGCGGCTCGCGCTCGGGCCGCGTCGCCTGGCAGTTCGTGCAGGAACTGGCGGGCCGGCTGGGCGTGAAGCTGACGGCGACGTAGCGGAAGCGGTCAGCCAAAAACCAGATCGCCCGCTCCAGTGCGCAATGGCGCAGGGCGGGCGATCAATGCGTTCTTGTGAGGGCGACAGCCTGACGGCGCCTCACGCCCCGTTCAAAAATTGAAGCGGATCAACCGGGCTTGATCCCTTGCGGATCTCGAAGTGGAGCTGCGGCGACGCCACCTCCCCGGATTGACCCGACTTGGCAATGACCTGGCCGCGCTTGATGGGATCGCCGCGCTTCACCAACAGCTCACTCGCATGGGCATATGCGGTGACGTAGCCGTTGGAGTGCCGAACCAGGACAAGATTGCCGTAACCCTTCAGCTCGTTGCCGGAATAGGCGACGACACCGTCTTCGGCCGCCTTGACCGGGGTCCCCTCGGGCACCGCGAGATTGATGCCGTCATTGGACTTGCCGTTGGTTTTGGCGCCGTAGCTCGTGACCACCTTGCCGCGCACCGGCCAGCGGAAGGTCGGCAGCGCGCTGGTGGTCTCCGCGGCCTTCGCCGGGGTCTCGGCGGGCTTCTCTTCGACATTGGTCGTCGCCTGGGCCAGGCGTGCGCTCTGCACGGGCGCCGTCGCGGCCATCTTGGTGGCGGGCGCCGGAGCAGCCGCAACGGGCTGCAGCGTCCCCGCAACCGGAGCGGCCCCGACCGGCGCCGCAGCAACCGGAGCTGCAACGGCGGCGGTCTTGGCGCCGGGCACGGTCAGCTTGGTGCCGAGCTTGAGTTTGGCAGAGGGATCGAGACCGTTGGCACGGGCCAGTTCGGCGGACGAGATATGGTTCTTGCGGGCAATGCTGGCGAGCGTGTCGCCATGATTGACGAAGTGAGTGCTCGACGGCGCAGCCATGGCCGCAACCGGCTTCGCAGCGGGAGCTGCCGCAACCGGAGCCAGTGCAGGCGCGGGTGCAGCGGCCGTGGCCGGATGCGGGATGATGATCTGCTGGCCGGGCGAGAGTGCGCGCGGGCCCTTGTAGCCATTGGCGGCAAGGATCGCCTGCGGCGTGACGCGATAACGCTTGGCGAGCACATCGAGCGTGTCGCTGGTGCCGACGATGATCTTGGTCCCGCCAGCCGGCTGAGCCGCGGCAACGGAGCGCGGCGGCACGGTGGCCGTGGTCTCCAGATGCGGCTGCGCCGGGGGCGCGTAGGAGCCGACGCCGCGCCCGCCTCCGGACACCCCGCCGCCTGCCGCAACGGATTGCGGCGCGGACACTGCCGGCGGCGGCAAGGGCTGCGACTGATAATAACCGGGCTGGGTCTGCGGCCGCGAATATTGCGGCAGCTCACGCTGCGGCGGCGGTGCCTGCTGCACCGAACCGGTCTGGTCTGAGGCAAAGGGATTGGAGAAGTTTGACTGGGACAGCCGCGACGACATGTCGGCGCTGCATCCTGCGAAACTGAAGGAGATCAGCGCCAGCACCGCGACCTGCGGTACGCGGCGCGAGTAAAGCAACTCGGCGACGACGGACATGGTTACTCACTCGTACGCAACAGAACTGGTGTTTTAAGTAAACACGCGCCGAGTAAATAACGGCTTAACCCTCCCAATAAGATGTTGGCGGCACAGCCGCTACGGAAATCTACAGCTCCCGCGCCACTCCGGGCAGTGCCGGCACGAAGCGGACCTCGACGAGTTCCTTGCGCTCGATCCCGGCTTCGCTGCGGGTCAGGCGGATCAATGTCTGCACGCCCTGATGCGGGCCGACCGGCGCGATCAGGATGCCGCCAACCTCGAGCCGCTCGAGCAAATTCTCCGGAATCTGCTCCATCGCGGCGGTGACGATGATGCGATCGAACGGGCCGATATTGGGCGGCAGGTTGAGGCCGTCGCCAAGCATCACCTCGACATTGTGACAGCCGAGCTTTTCGAGCCTGGCGCGTGCGGTGTCAGCGAGCTTGCGATAGCGTTCGACCGTCAGGACCTGGCCGGCGAGCCGCGACAGCACGGCCGCCTGATAGCCGGAACCTGCCCCGATCTCAAGCACGCGGTGCTGCTTCCGGAGCTGGAGCTGCTCGGTCATATAGGCCACGACGAAGGGCTGGCTGATGGTCTGCCCACAGGCGATCGGCAGCGCGCTGTCGCGGTAGGCGCCGTCGCGATCGGCCTCGTCGACGAAAAGCTCGCGCGGCACCTCCTCCATGGTTCGCAGCACCGCCTGATCGCTGATGCCCCGACGCCTCAGCGTGAGCTGAAACATCATCTTTTCCGTCGGGTGCTGATTGGAGGTCATTGCCTGATTACGCTGTCTTGCCGGGGCCAATGGGCGTTAAGCCCGAACGCGAGAACTGTGTTCCTGCCCAGGAACTCATGATACGCTTCGACTGAAGCATTGACCACAAATTGGCTTGCCACGGACGAGCCGCGATCACCATTTTCAGGCATCCACTGGGCGAAACGCGCATTGCGTCAAATCGTGTTATCTGCGAACGTTTTTGGCAATGGGCAAGGACTCAACCATGACCGCGACAGGGCTTTCGGGCCGCTCTGTATTCCTCGTCGAGGACGAGGTGATGATCAGGATGATGGTTGCGGACATGCTTGAAGAGCTCGGCTACAAGGTGGCCGCCGAGGCGGGCGACATCACCGAGGCCATGCGGCTCGCCCAGGCGACCGAGTTCGACATTGCCATCCTCGACGTCAACGTCAACGGCAAGGTCATCTCGCCGGTCGCCGACGTGATCAAGGCCAAGGGCTGCCCGTTCATCTTTGCCACCGGCTACGGCTCCTCCGGCCTGCCCGAGCAGTACCGCGACCGGCCGGCGCTTCAAAAGCCGTTTCAGCTCGACGCACTCGGCAAGACCATCGAAGCCGCGCTCCGCGGCGGTTAGCTGCTATTTCAGCGTCGCGCTGAGCTCTTCCGAAAACGCTTCGTTGGTGCGGTCGAGCCTGAGCGGCGTGACCGAGACATAGCGCTCGCGAAGCGCCGCGAGATCGGTGCCGTCGGCCGGCGTGTCCATCATCGCCGTGCGCTCGAAGCCGATCCAGAAATAGGGATTGCCCCGACCGTCCTTGCGCTCGTCGATCCGCAAGAAGCCGAGATTGCGCTTGCCCTGGCGCGTGACGCGGACGCCCAGCACATCCTCCGGAGCGCAGGACGGGAAGTTGACGTTGATGACGGTGTCCTTCGGGATGCCCGCGGCGATCACCTTGCGCAGGATGTCTGGCCCGAACTTGCGCGCGGTGTCCCACGGCGGACGCTCGCGGGTCTCGACGCTGAACTCCTGCGACAACGCGAACGACGGCAACCCCAGGATGGTGCCCTCGAGCGCGCCGGCGATGGTGCCGGAATAGACCACGTCCTCGGCAACGTTACGGCCCTTGTTGACCCCGGACAGCACGATGTCGGGCAGCTTGGGCCCAAGGATATGGCGCGCGCCCATGATGACGCAGTCGGTCGGTGTGCCGCGCACGGCAAAGTGCCGTGGCCCGACCTCGCGCAGGCGCAAGGGATCGTTCAGCGACAGCGAATGCGATACGCCGGATTGGTCGAGCTCGGGTGCGACCACCCAGACATCGTCGGACAGAGCGCGTGCGATCTCCTCCACGACCTTGAGGCCGGGGGCGTGAATGCCGTCGTCATTGGTGCAGAGAATGCGCATGCGAAGGGTCGATTCCAGTAAGGGGGGTCTGAGCCGTCTTATCCGGCTCCGGCCGATCAGGCAAACCGGACGCTCGGGTCCCAGGTTCCGGCTCAATCCTGTTACCGGCGGATGCGCCATTGCGGCAGGAAGCGCGCGAGCCGGCCCTCCGCACGGAGCTGCATCGCCGGCACGAGCGGGCTCACCACGGGAGCTTCGATCACGCCGAGCGCTTTCAATTGCACAACGAACGGGTTCATCTCCGGCGCCTGCGGAAAGCGTTCGCGCGCCACCGCCAGCGCCTTGTCGAAGTCTGCGGCATTCACACCGGGCTTGGCCCGCCGGCTCTGCACGAGATCGTCGTCCCAGAGCCGCGCGATCTCGATGTCGAGCACGCCGCGCAGGCGCTGGTCCACCGCCTGGATGCCGGCGGCCGTCACCGCCCATTGTCTGCCGACCCAGAAGATGTCGCGGTGCAAGGCCATGAACATTGGGGTTCGCGTTAACGGCGCCGGCAGGATAGCCGGCCGCCCGATCTTCGCAACCCTACTCGCGCGCAATCACCTTCAGCCCACCCATATAGGGCTGCAGCACGTCGGGGACCGCGATCGAGCCGTCTTCCTGCTGATAAGTCTCCATCACGGCGATCAGCGCGCGGCCAAGAGCCGTGCCCGAGCCATTCAGCGTATGCACGAAGCGCGGCTTGCCGTCGGGGCCGCGCGAACGCGCATCCATGCGGCGCGCCTGAAAGTCGCCGCAGACCGAGCAGCTCGAGATCTCGCGGAATGCACCGCCCTCGCCCTGCCCGGGCATCCAGACCTCGATGTCATAGGTTTTTTGCGACGAGAAACCCATATCTCCGGTGCAGAGCGTCATCACGCGGTAATGCAGGTCGAGCTGACGCAGCACTTCCTCGGCGCAGGCGAGCATGCGCTCGTGCTCGTCCTTGCTGGTCTCGGGCGTCGTGATCGAGACCAGCTCGACCTTGGTGAACTGGTGCTGGCGGATCATGCCGCGAGTATCCCGCCCTGCAGCTCCGGCTTCGGCGCGGAAGCACGGCGTCAGCGCGGTGAGGCGCATGGGCAGCTGCTTCTCGTCGAGGATGGATTCGCGCGCGAGATTGGTAAGCGACACTTCGGCGGTCGGGATGAGGCCGAGACGCTCGGTCTTCAGCAGCTCATGGTCGGGCGCGGCGAGCAGCTCGCCCTTGATCGCCCAGAACTGGTCGTCCTCGAATTTCGGCAATTGCCCGGTGCCGAACATAATCTCGTTGCGCACCAGCAGCGGTGGATTGATCTCGGTATAGCCGTGCTCATCGACGTGCAGATTCAGCATGAACTGGCCAAGCGCGCGTTCGAGCCGCGCCAGTCCTTTCTTGAGCACAACGAAACGCGCGCCGGAGAGTTTTGCCGCCGCCTCGAAGTCCATGTCACCGAGCGCGGTGCCGAGATCGTCATGCAGCTTCGGAGCAAAGCTGTAGTTGCGCTTGTTGCCGAACACGTGGTGCTGCACATTGCCGTGCTCGTCGACACCGTCGGGCACTTCGTCGAACGGAATGTTCGGGATCGCGGACAGCTCTTTCGTCAACTCCTCGTCGGCCGCTTTCGCGGCCGCCTCGAGCTCCGGCATCGTGGTCTTGAGCTCGGCAACCTCGGCCATCAGCTTGGCGGCGCGCGCTTCATCCTTCGCCTTCTTGGCGTCGCCGATTTCCTTGGAGGCCGCGTTGCGCCGCGCCTGCGCCTGCTCGGAAGCCAGGATCGCGGAGCGCCGCTTCTCGTCGATCGCGAGCAGCGCGGCCGACAACGGCTTCAGGCCCCGCCGTGCGAGGCCGGCGTCGAAGGCTTGCGGATTGTCGCGGATCGATTTGATGTCGTGCATGGCTGTCTTCCCGTCATGGCCGGGTTTATCCCGGCCATCCACGTGTCTGTCGCCTTAGATCAAGTCGTGGATGCCCGGGTCAAGCCCGGGCATGACGAATCATGGGCTGTAGCCGCTATGATAAAGCGAAAGCGCCCTACTCCGCCGGTTTGGCCGGCGTCGAGACGTCGGTGCCGGTGGCGGCCTGGGAAGCTGCCGCCTTCTTCTCCACCATCCCGACCGCGATGATCGAGCCCTCGTAGAGCGCCAGCAAGGGGATCGCGAGCGAGCACTGGCTGAGCACGTCGGGCGGCGTCAGCACGGCCGCGATCACGAAGGCGATGACGATGAAATAGCGGCGCTTCTCACGCAGCATCTTCGAGCTGACGATGCCGATCCGGCCGAGCAGCGTCAGGATCACCGGAAGCTGGAAGGCTATGCCGAAGGCGAAGATCAGCGACATCATCAGCGACAAATATTCGCCGACCTTGGGCAAGAGCTGGATCTGCGCGGTCTCGTCGCCGCCGGCCTGCTGCATGCCGAGCGAGAAGCGGACCAGCATCGGCAACACGACGAAATAGACCAGCGCGGCGCCCAGCACGAAGAAGAACGGGGTCGCGACCAGATACGGCAGGAAGGCCTGCTTCTCGTGCTTGTACAGCCCCGGCGCGACGAATTTGTAGATCTGCGTCGCCACGATCGGGAACGAGATGAAGCCGGCGCCGAACAGCGCGAGCTTGAGCTGGGTGATGAAATATTCCAGCAGCGCCGTGTAGATGAATTTCGAATTCTCGGGGCCAGCGATCCACACGAACGGCCAGACCAGCACGTTGTAGATCTGCTTGGCGAAGAAGAAGCAGAAGATGAAGGCAATGCCGAAGCCGAGCAGCGCCTTGATCAGCCGCGAACGCAGCTCGATCAGATGGTCCATCAGCGGGGCTTTGCTGGCCTCGATATCGGCGTCGGTCATGACGCTTTGGCGTCCTTGATCGCTTCGGAGGGCGCGGTGTCCTGCGCAACCTTTGCCTGCTCGACCTCACGGGTGATCGCAAGCGGCTCGTTCGCGGCCGCATGCGCCTCGGCTTCCATGAAGGTCGCGGGCGTCGGGGCTTCCGGCGTGGTGGGTGTCGTCGGGGGTTCAGTTGAAGTCGTCGGCGGTTCAACGGCAGTCGTCGTGGACGTCTCGGCCGGCTTGTCGAGCACATCGACGCGCAGCGCGTCGCTGACGTCCTTCTGCAGCGAGGTCAGCGGATTGAAGCCGGTGGCGGCCTCCTTGACCTCGTCAAAACTCTTCTTGAGGTCGGCCATTTCGGCCTCGCGCATCGCTTCCTGGAACTGGCCCTGGAATTCGGCGGCCATCTTGCGCGCTTTGCCCATCCACTGTCCGACCATGCGCAGCACGCCCGGCAGCTCTTTCGGGCCGATGGCGATCAGGGCCACGACCCCGATGAGGACCAGTTCACTCCACCCGATGTCGAACATGAGGTCTTCCGTTCACACGAAGCCGCAGCCGGCCCAACCCTCGCGCGCAGGATCGGGGCGCTGGCCGCATCTCGCGTGCTTCTTTCGGCTCAGACGGCCTTGCTGCCGACGTCGGACCGTGCCGCGGTCGGCGCGGCATTGTTGTGCTCGATGGACTTGGCCGGCTCGGGCTTGTCACCGGACTTGTCGTCGTCCTGCATGCCCTTCTTGAAGGCCTTGATGCCCTGCGCCACGTCGCCCATCAGATCCGAAATCTTGCCGCGGCCGAACAGCAGCAGGACCACTGCGATCACCAGGATCCAGTGCCAAATGCTGAGTGAACCCATCCTGCAACCCTCCAAACACGCATGGCCGGGGACCCGGCCGATCTTCACCGGAACGTAGGCTTGGCAGGGCTCAAAAACAAGGACCAAGGTAGTGCCAATTCGCTGTCGGCACTACGTAATCTTGCTAGTGTTAACTGGTCGCAGGAGCCCGCAAACAGCCGGGGTGTCACTCCTCGGTGCCACCCTCGCCGCCGCCCCCTTTGCCGCCGTCCGGCGTCTCTTCCGGCGTTTCGGGCTCGACCGCAGGCGCCAGCGCCAGATCGAGTTCGTCGCCCGGTTCCAGCGGATCCTCGTCCTCGCGGAGCTGCGGGTCGTCCGACGGTGTCGGCACGCTGAATCCGGTCGGCAGGCGCGAATCCAACAGGCCCGTGCCTTTCAGCTCTTCCAGACCCGGCAGATCGCCGAGCTGTTCGAGGGTGAACTGCGACAAGAAGTCCTCAGTGGTTCCGAACGTCAGCGGACGGCCCGGCGTCTTGCGCCGGCCACGCGGCTTGATCCAGCCGGTCTCCAGCAGCACGTCGAGCGTGCCCTTCGAGGTGACGACGCCGCGGATCTCCTCGATCTCGGCGCGCGTCACCGGCTGGTGATAGGCAATGATCGCCAGCACCTCGATCGCCGCGCGCGACAGGCGGCGGGTCTCGGTGCTCTCCCGCGTCATCAGCCAGGCGAGATCGCCGGCGGTGCGGAAGGTCCATTTGTTAGCGACGCGCACGAGATTGACCCCACGCAAGGAATAGTCGGCCTGGAGCTGCTCGAGCGCGGCCTTGACGTCGACGCCCTCAGGCATGCGCTTGGCCAGCGTCGCGGTATCCAGCGGTTCACTCGAAGCGAACAGCAGCGCTTCCAGCAGCCGCAGTTCCTCGGGACGTGCCTGGGTTTCGTTCTCCATCGGCTCGGCCTCTTCTACCCGCACTTCAGCCAGGCTTGCCATGGCAGCTTCTCCTTCTTGCACTTAACCGACCGGCGCATCGGGCGCAGGAACTGCGTCCGGCACCGGCTTCGGGCGCCCCTTCCGGAAATAGATCGGCGCAAACGCCTCTTTCTGGTTCAGTTCCAGCTGACCTTCGCGCACCAGTTCGAGCGCGGCGGCAAAGCTGGAGGCGAACACCGTCGCGCGCTGCGTCGGATCGGCGACGTGGCGGATCAGGAAGTCGTCGAGCACGCCCCAGTCATCCTGCTCGCTGATGCTGCCGACCAGCCGCTCCAGCGTGGCGCGCGCCTCGGCGAGCGACCACACCGTGCGCTTGGCCAGATGCACGCTCGCCAGCACGCGCGACTGGCGCTGCGAGGCATAGGCGGTGAGCAAATCGTACAGCGTCGCCGTGTACTTCGGATGCTTGATCTCCGCGATCCGCTCGGGCTCGCCGCGCGGGAAGATGTCGCGCTGCAATTGCGGCCTGTTCATCAGCCGGTTTGCGGCTTCGCGAATGGCCTCCAGCCGGCGCAGGCGGTTGGCGAGCGCCGTCGCCATCTGCTCGGCGCTCGGGCCTTCCGCGCTCGGCGGCTCCGGCAGCAACAGGCGCGACTTCAGGAAGGCGAGCCAGGCCGCCATGACGAGGTAGTCGGCCGCAAGCTCCAGCCGGATTTTTCGCGCGGCTTCGATGAAGTGGAGATATTGGTCGGCCAGCGCCAGGATCGAGATCTTGGCGAGATCGACCTTCTGTTGCCGCGCCAGCGCGAGCAGCAGGTCCAGCGGGCCCTCATAGCCCTCGACGTCCACCACCAACGCCGGCTCACCCTCGGCAAGCTCTGCGGGCCGCCCGGTTTCGAAGGATAGAATTTCTGCGGTCATGCGGATGCCGTATTTGCCCGTGCGATCAATGCGTCCAGTTCCGCTCGTGCAGCCGCCCGGTCGAATGGCTGCGGCGGCCTGCGTGCGGCGAGCGCGGCGTTCGCCCGCTCCAGTGCCCTGCCGGACAGTTCGGGTGTCTGTCCCGCGACCTCGCGCATCTCCTCGATGTTGCCGTTGCAATGCAGGGCCACGTCGCAGCCGGCCGCGAAGATGGCGCGGGTCCGCTCGGCGATATTCCCCGACAGCGCGTTCATCGACACGTCATCACTCATTAACAAACCCTGGAACCCGATTGCGCCGCGAATCACGTCAGCAATCATTGTCGCAGATGTCGTCGCCGGATGGGCGGGGTCGACCGCGCTAAACACAACATGTGCAGTCATGGCCATCGGCAGATCCGCCAGCGGCTTGAACGCGGCGAAGTCGGTCCGTTCCAGCTCATCCCTCGGCGTATCGACCGTCGGCAGCTTGAAATGGGTGTCCGCGGTGGCCCGGCCATGGCCGGGAATGTGTTTGAGCACCGGCAGCACGCCGCCCTGTTCCAGCCCCTCCGTGACCGCGCGCGCGATCGCCGCGACCTTGGCCGGCTCGGTGCCGTAGGCCCGGTTCCCAATGACGGCATCGGCGCCCTGCACCGGCACGTCGGCCAGCGGCAGGCAATCCACGGTAATGCCGAGATCGGCGAGATCGGCGGCGATCAGGCGGGCGGACAGGCGCGCCGCGGTGAGCCCGAGCGCCGAATCAGTGTCGTACAGGCCGGCGAAAACGGCGCCCGGCGGATAGACCGGCCAATGCGGCGGCCCCAGCCGCTGCACCCGTCCGCCTTCCTGGTCGATCAGGATGGGGGCATCAGGCGCGCTTGCAGCCGTCCGCAATTCTGCAACCAGTGCAGCGACTTGAGCCGGCGTTGCGACATTGCGCTTGAAGAGGATGAAGCCCCATGGGCGCTGGTCGCGGATAAACTCCCGCTCGACGGCGGTCAGTTCGGTTCCGGATACACCGGTAATGAAGGCCCGCGTGCTCATAACGGCCGATTAACCCTGACCCGCGAGAGGGTCAAGGAAACGGCCGTTAATTCCTCTGGACGAAGCAGGCGGACAAGCCGGCAGACTTCAGGTTGTTGCAGGCGTGCGTCGCCTCCTCCGCCGAACCATAGGGCCCAGCGAAGGCGCGGTAGACAACTCCCTTGCCCTTGTCGGTGAGGTCGACACGCTTGATCACCGGCGAACGCGAGCCAAGCACGCTGCCATATTTGCTCTGAAGCACGCGGTACGACGCGGCGGCGCTATCCTCGGTCTGCTGCGAGGAGACCTGCACGATGTAGCCGCCACCGCCGTTGCTGGCAGGTGCGATCTGCGTCGGGGTGGTCGCAGCCATCCGCTGCGGCGGCTCGGCCGCCGGTGCTGATTGCGGTGTCAGCGACATCGGCTGATTGTCGCTGGCATTGGCCGAGGTCGGCGGATTGCGCGGCGCGGCGGGTGCAACGGGCGCCGCAACGGGCTTCGGTGCGGCCGTCGTGGGCTTGGCGGCAGCGGCCGACTGCGGCGTGGCGCTATCGGTCTGATCGCCCTTCACGGCGACAGTCCGGATCGCGCGCGGCGAATTGTTCGGCAGCGTGCCGTTGCTCGCGGCCGCTCCCGCGCCCGGCGGCGGCACCGCGGACGGCGAGACGCTCGCGACCGACGGCGGGTTCGCATTCTGGTTCAGCGGCGGGAACACCACGCGGGGACCGCCCGCCTTGGCGTTGACGTCGACGGGAGCCTCTTCGCGCGGCACGATCTTCTCGGTGCCATCGCCGCTCACCATGCGATCCGGCACCTTGGCCGCGGAATCCGCCGGCGCGGGCACAATCTTGGTCGGGGTGTTGTCGGCCTTGATGATCGGCGGCTCACCGCTGCGGGGCGAGCCGACATAGGTCTTGTAGGCGAAGGCCGCGCCGGTGCCGACCACGGCGAGCGCCAGGATCGCCGCGACCGTCATCATGCCGCCGCGCTGTTTCTTCGGCTCCTCGACTTCGGCCTCGGGATAATCGCTCTGGTAGGCGTAGGGATCGTCCGGGTAGGCCGGCTCACGCTGGTAGTCCTGCTCGCCTGCCTCGAGCCGACCATAGAGCGCATCGTCGTAACGCGACGGATCGGGCCGCTGATGCGGCTCCTGATAGGCTTGCGGCTGGTAGGCGTGATCCTGCTGCTGGTAAGCCTGCCCCTGATAGGCGTGATCCTGATAGGCCTGCGGCTGATGATGATCAGGCTCGGGCGCGGCGGGCTGGGCTGAATAGCGATGCAGCGGATGGACCGGGTTCACGGAGACGGGATAGTCGGGCTCCTGAGCAGGCTGCGGCTGCACATTGGCGCGTCGCATCCACGAGGGCGGCCCGGGCGGTGTCGGCTCGGCATCGTCCTGCTGATAATCGTTCTGCCGGTCGTCGTCCTGATAGCTCTGTGCAGGCGGTGCTGCCGGCGAACGCGCGCCTTGCCGCGACTGCGCGGCGAAAGGATCGGTCTGTCCGATCAGGCGGGCGAGTTCAGCCAAGGGATCGCTTTCCGTCTTCCCATGCTGATCGCCACCGCGACCATAGTCATCGGAAGGAAACGGTCTGTCCTGATATCGTTCGGCCATCGTGATGATGCGTCCCTTCGGGAAAGCCGCGCGCCCCTCGACCAAGGCACGGCTTTCGACCCACAAGGCTTTCAACCAAGTCTAAGCGATCCGGCTTCTGCCGGTTACCCCCGAATTCCCCTTAAGTAGTTCGCCCCAAACTACCGCATCTCGTTCGGTGCATGGACGCCGAGGATGGCGAGGCCCGATGCCAGAACCGAGACGACGCCCTGGACCATTGCCAGCCGCGCCTTTGTTAGATCTGCATCATTATTGATAATGAAGCGTAAATAGGGCAAATCGCGCCCCTTCGTCCAAAGTGCATGAAATTCGCTGGCTAAATCATAGAGATAAAAGGCAATTCGGTGCGGCTCATGGGCCGCGGCGGCGGCTTCGAGCATACGCGGATATATTGCGAGGCGCTTGAGAAGTTCAAGCTCGACCGGGTCTGACAACCGTTCCACCGCCGACTCACTGAGCCAGGCGATCCGCTGGTCGGCGTCCTCCGGCAGTTCCGGGAACACCTCAGCCCTTGCGTTGCGGAAGATCGAGTGGCCGCGGGCGTGGCCGTACTGGACGTAAAACACCGGGTTGTCGCGCGACTGTTCCATGACCTTGGCGAGGTCGAAGTCTAGCACCGCGTCGTTCTTGCGGTAGAGCATCATGAAGCGGACGGCGTCCTGGCCGACCTCATCCACCACCTCACGCAAGGTGACGAAGTCCCCGCTCCGCTTGGACATTTTCACCGGCTCGCCATTGCGGAGCAACTTCACGAGCTGGACGATCTTGACGTCGAGCGCGCCCTTGCCCGATGTCGTGGCCTTCACCGCCGCCTGCATGCGCTTGATGTAGCCGCCATGGTCGGCGCCCCAGACGTCGATCATCTCGGCGAAACCGCGGTCGAACTTGTTCTTGTGGTAGGCGATGTCGGAGGCGAAGTAGGTGTAGGAATTGTCCGACTTGATCAGCGGACGATCGACGTCGTCGCCGTAGGCGGTCGCCCTGAACAGCAGTTGCTCGCGGTCTTCCCAATCCTCAACCGGCGCGCCTTTCGGCGGCGGCAGGCGGCCTTCATAGATGTCGCCCTTGGCCTTCAGGAAATCGATCGTCTCGGCAACCTTGTTGTTGCCGGTCTCGATCAGCGAGCGCTCCGAGAAGAACACATCGTGGCGGATGTTGAGGGCGGCGAGATCGTCCTTGATCTCGTCCATCATCATCGCGATCGCCTTGGCGCGCACCGTCGGCAGCCATCCGGCCTCGCTCATGGCGAGGAGCTTGTCGCCGTGCTCTTTCGCCAGCGCCGCGCCGACTGGCTTGAGGTAGTCGCCGGGATAGAGCCCTTCCGGGATGGCACCAATATCCTCGCCGAGGGCCTCGCGATACCTAAGGAAGGCGGAGCGGGCGAGCACGTCGACCTGGGCGCCGGCGTCATTGATGTAATATTCGCGGGTGACCTCGTGGCCGGCGAATTGGAGCAGGCTCGACAGCGCATCGCCGAACACGGCGCCGCGACAATGGCCGACATGCATCGGCCCGGTCGGATTGGCCGAGACGTACTCGACATTGACCCTGGAGCCGCCGCGGACGCGGCCGTAATCGGCGCCCTCGCGCAGCACGGTGCGCAGCGCCTCGGCCCAGGCGGCGGGCTTCAGCGTCAGATTGATGAAGCCGGGACCGGCGACATCGACCTTGGCGATCAGCGCGTCCGCGCGCAGCCGCTCGGCGATCTGCTCGGCGAGATCGCGCGGCTTTGCCTTTGCCTCTTTCGCCAGCACCATCGCGGCGTTGGTCGCCATGTCGCCATGGGTGGCGTCGCGCGGTGGCTCGACCACCACGCGGGAGAAATCGATGCCCTCGGGCCAGTTGGCTTCCGCCGCAAGCGTGCGGCAGGCGGCGTGCACGCGTGCGAGCACGTCGGCGAACAAATGCAGTGCTGAGGATGTGTCGGGCATGGCCGCCGCCTAACGCAAATCCGGGGTCGAGTCAAAAAGCCGTTGGTGCTCGGTCAGGGCGAAACGGTCGGTCATTCCGGCAATGAAATTGCCGATCCGGCGCGCCCGGTCGCCCTCATTGTCCGCCTCCGCCCCGAGCAGCCATTCCGGCGGCAGCTCGCCAGGGGATTGCAGGTATTTCGCGAACAGGTCGAACAGGATCTGCTCCGCCTCCCCCATCACCCGCATCACCCGCTTGTGGCGGTACATGTGCTGGTACAGGAAGCGCTTGATCGCGGCCTCTTCCTCCGCGACCTCGGCCGGGAACGCGATCAGCGCCCTGCTCTGCTGCCGGACGTCCCGGGCCGATTGCGGCTTGACGGCGGCGAGGTTCGTCTGCGCCTCCGCGAACACCGCGCCGATCAGATGCGAGATCAGCTCGCGCACCAGCTCGGCACCGCGCCTGAGCTCTTCGAGATCAGGATAATGCGCCGAGGTCTCGGCGATGATCTCGGCTGTGAGCGGCATCACCTTGAGATCGTCGAGATGGAACAGGCCGGCGCGCAGGCCATCGTCGATATCGTGGGCGTCATAGGCGATGTCGTCGGCGATGGCGGCGACCTGCGCCTCCAGTGAAGCGAAGCTCCACAATTCGAGGTCGTAGGTCTTGATGTAGTCGGCAATCCCGATGGGAATGCCGTGCTCACGATAGCGCCCGACCGGCGCGCCACTGCGGTCGGTCAGCGGACCGTTGTGCTTGACGATGCCCTCCAGCGACTCCCAGGTCAGGTTCAGCCCGTCGAATTCAGGGTAGCGGTGCTCGAGCGAAGCGACGACGCGCAGCGTCTGGGCATTGTGGTCGAAGCCGCCAAACGCCTTGAGGCAGGCGTCCAGCGCCCGCTCACCAGCATGACCGAACGGGGGATGACCAAGATCGTGGGCCAGTGCCAGCGTTTCGGTGAGGTCCTCGTCGAGGCCAAGCTGCCGGGCCAGCGCGCGGGCGATTTGGGCCACCTCCAGCGAATGGGTCAGCCTTGTGCGGTAGTGATCCCCCTCGTGGAACACGAATACCTGGGTCTTGTACTTCAGGCGGCGGAACGCGGTGGAATGGATCACCCGGTCGCAATCCCGGCGGAACGGGCTGCGGGTCCGGCTCGGCGGCTCGGCGACCAGCCGGCCGCGGCTGCGATCGGGGTCGCAGGCATAGGGCGCGCGGGGGGCTGCCATTCCGACGGACACGGCGAATTTAGTCCCTATCCATTTGATTCTGCGTATGGTGGCACTTAACTATGTCGGGCGCGGGATACCAAATGAAATGGGTATGACGCACTGGACGATCGGAGACCAACGATGACGACTGCCGTGACCATCAGTGACCGGGCCGCACGCCGGATTGGAGAGATCCTCAAGGGCGAAGGCTCTGGCGCGATGCTGCGCATCTCGGTCGAGGGCGGCGGCTGCTCGGGTTTCCAATACAAGTTCGACATCGACCGCGCGCGAACCGACGACGATCTCGTCATCGAGCAGGACAATGCGGTGGTGCTGGTCGATTCCGCCTCGCAGCCGTTTCTGGAGGGGTCCCAGGTCGATTTCGTCGACGATCTGATCGGCGCCTCGTTCCGCGTCAACAATCCCAATGCCACCGCGTCCTGCGGCTGCGGGACCAGCTTTTCGGTCTAACCGCTCAAGCCCCGGTCGCCTGCCTTTCCTCGTCCGTCCACTCCATCTCGACCGGCATCGGTTCCGGCTGGAGTGGCGCGTCCTCGGACATCACGTGGCCGTCAAGCGCACGCAGCAACGCCGCGACCAGCGCCGGCTTGCGCAGCGGCTTGGCGAGGAAGTCCGACATGCCGGCCTCGCGGCAGATCCTGACGTCTTCCTGGAAGGCATTGGCCGTCAGCGCGATGATCGGCAAGGCCTCGAAGCGCCCGCCTTGCGCGCGGATCGCGCGGGTGGCGGCAAGCCCGTCCATGTCAGGCATGCGCACATCCATCAGCACGACATCGTAATGGCCCTCGGAGGTTGCCGCGACGGCTTCAGTGCCATCGGTGACGATCTGCAGCTCGACGTCGAAGGCCCCCAGCATCTTGCTCACGACCATGCGGTTGACCGCATCGTCCTCCGCGGCCAGCACCTTCAGCGGCCGATCGAGGCCGGCGATGCGGGTCTTGAGCTCGTCAGCCTCGTCGCTGCCGGGCGCCTGGTCGGAGGCCTGCGCCTGGCTCCAGGGCAGCACCAGCGTGAAACGGAAGGTCGAGCCCTGCCCCGGCGTCGAGGTGACGCCGATGGTGCCGCCCATCTGCTCGATGATGCGCCTGCTGATCGCAAGGCCGAGGCCGGTGCCGCCGAAGCGGCGGCTGATCGAGGCATCGGCCTGGGCGAAGTCGCTGAAGAGTTGGCCGAGCTTTTCGGAAGCAATGCCGATGCCGCTGTCGGCCACCGTCCATTCGACGGTCGCCAGCAGGTCGCGCCGCGCCTGGCAGGTGGCTGAGATCGTCACTTCGCCTTGGTCGGTGAACTTCACCGCGTTGGACGCGAGGTTGAGCAGCACCTGACGGATGCGCGCGACGTCGCCGCGCAGCGTCGGCGGCAGGTTCGGATCGAGCTCGACCTTGACCGCCAGCCCCTTGCTCTTGGCGCTTGCGCGCGCGACATTTGCGACGGTCTCGACCAGCGTCTGCGGGGTGAAGTCGATCGCCTCGAACGCGAAGCGGCCGGCCTCGAGCTTGGACAGGTCGAGGATGTCGTTGAGGATGCGCTGGAGATTGTCGCCGGACTCGCGGATCGTGGTGACGGCCTCGCGCTGCTCCAGATCGAGCTTTGTCTCCAGCAGCATGCTGGCGAGCCCGAGCACGCCGTTCATCGGCGTGCGGATCTCGTGGCTCATCACCGCGAGGAAGTCCGACTTGGCGCGGCTCTCGGCCTCGGCCTTTTCCGCGCGCCAGCGCTCGGTGACGTCGCGCCCGAAGCCGCGATAGCCGAGGAAGTGGCCCTCGCCGTCATAGGCCGGCTTCGCCGTCAGCGACCACAGCCGCGCCTCGCCGCCTGCGACGACCTTGAGGTTCATCTCGTGCAGTGGCTCGTTCTGCTCCATCAAGCCGACGACGTTGTAGGCGGCGCTCTTATCCTCGGGGCACAACATGTCGAGCAAATCGGCGAAATGCGATCCCTTCAGCAGCGGCAGCGGCAGTTGCGCGACATCGGCAAAGCGCTGGGGCACGTCGACCAGATGCCCCTCGGCATCGGTCTGCCACAGCCAGTCGCTGGCGTTCTCCTGAAAATCCTTCAGCAGCAGCGAGATGATCTCGGTCTGGCGTTCGAGCTCGAGCTGGGCCTTGAGATTGCCGAGGAAGAGATTGCCCTGCGAGACGATGTTGCGCGCCATGAAAAATGCGAACAACAGCAGGAACACCGCCGTCATCAGATAAGGCCCGGCGCCGCACAGCAGCAGCGCGCCGGCGCAGGCGATTGTCATGGTGGCGAGATAGACGAGGCCGGCACGCGGGAACGTCGAGAGCGTAAAGGCGCCGCCCGACATCATGCCGACCATCAGGCACGCCAGCAGCAGCTGGCTGGTCGGCTCGATGCGGCTGAACAAAGCGAGCGGCAGCGCGCCCCAGATCGCGGCGACGAAGACTGCCTGCCGCAGCATCTGCCGCGCGGCGCGGGGCGAGGCCTCCTGCGGCGGGTTCTGACGTGAACGGCGCCATGCACGGACCGCGAGCGAGGCGGTGGTGGCCAGCGTCAGGCCCCAGATCGCGAGGAAGTCGTTCCAGCCCCGGCCCCAGAACAGGATCAGCACGATGGCGACGTTCAGCATCGTCACCGCCATCGTCACCGGGATCAGCTGCGTCACCGCGTCGATCTGCTTGGCGCGGATGCGGCGGATCTCGCGCTCGCTGAGACCGGCGGTGAGGCCATCCTCGATCTCGAAGCCGCCGAGCCAATACAGGAACGCGCCGATCAGGCCGTCACGCGGCTCAGTTCGCTTCATCGACTTGTCCGGCCATCCCATCCGAGGAACCTTTTAACGATCAATGGCCTGCCGCCTGCTTAAGCCGGGTTAATTTTGTGGGAGATTTTGCGGCGTCCTTGACGGGCGCGTTTGCAGTTTGTTCTAACCATGGCCCCTGCCCGGAGCCCGCCGACATGACCATCAGAGTTGCTACCTGGAACGTGAACTCGGTCCGGCAGCGGATCGACCTTCTGCTGACCTGGCTGAGGGAATGCCAGCCGGACATCGTCTGCCTCCAGGAGATCAAATGCGTCGACGACGCCTTCCCGCGGCTGGAGATCGAGGCGCTCGGCTACAACGTGGTCACGCACGGACAGAAAACCTTCAACGGCGTCGCCCTGCTCTCCAAGCTCCGGTTCGACGAGACCAAGTCGGGCCTCGCCGGCGACGACGAGGACGCCCATGCCCGCTTCATCGAAGGCGTGGTGACGCTCAAGCGCGGGGTGCTGCGCATCGCCTGCCTTTACCTGCCCAACGGCAACCCGGTCGGGACCGAGAAATATCCCTACAAGCTCAAATGGATGTCGCGGCTTCTTGACTATTCGAAGGAGCGTCTCAAGACCGAGGAGCCGCTGATCCTCGCTGGCGATTTCAACGTCATCCCCCACGCCCGCGACGTGCACAATCCCGCCGCCTGGACCGAGGACGCGCTGTTCAAGACCGAGACGCGGGAGAGCTTTCAATCCCTGCTCGGCCTTGGCCTCACCGACGCCTTGCGGGCCGTCACCGACGAGCCGGGCCTGTATACCTTCTGGGACTACCAGGCCGGGGCCTGGCAGAAGAACCAGGGCCTGCGGATCGACCATCTGCTGCTGTCGCCGCAGGCCAGCGACAAGCTCGCCAATGTCGGCATCGACAGCTATGTGCGCAGCTGGGAGAAGCCGTCGGACCACGTGCCGGTGTGGGCGGATCTGGATCTGGAGGCGGCGTAACCGTCGATCGGACTGTGGGCACGCTTCGCTTTGCCCGCCCTACGGGATCCCGCCTACTCCCGGCGGCCCTGCACCCACTGCTCCAGCATTTGCAGGGCCATGGCACGATCGTCGTCGGAGGCCTTGGCGAAGGCGCGGTTGTAGCTTTCCTTGATCCAGCTCTCTTCGGCACCGGCGCTGTCACGCGCCAGGGTCAGCCACATCAGGCCGCGCGCGGCCTGCCGCGGCAGGCGGTCGCCGTTAAACAGCATCTGGCCGAGCAGCGCCTGGGCCTCGTGCTGGCCCTTCTGGGCGGCGAGGCCGAGCCAGCGCGCGCCATAGCGGAAATCCTCGCGCGAGGCGTCCGGCGTCTTCAGGTAAAGCCGGGCCAGATCGTATTGCGCGTCGGCATTGCCGAAATAGGACGCCGCATAGGAGAACATCTCCCGCGCCCGCTCGGGGTCCGACTTGATCTTCGAGTTCGGGATGCCGCTGAGATAGTAGCGGCCGAGCGCGACGAAGGCATTGGCCACGATCTGCGCCTGCGGCGCCGACGGGCTGTCCTCGGCATGCGCGTTGGCGATCCGGCTGAAATATTCGAAGGCGCGCAGGTCGTCCTGGGCGACGCCGTCGCCATTGGCGTACATGCGGCCGAGCTTCCACTGCGCGATGGGGTGACCGCCCTCGGCCGCATATTGCAGCGCACTGAGCGAGGTCTCCTGGGGCACAGCCGCCGGCGCGACCTTGCCGCGCACGGCCGTGGCGGTCCCCGGCAAGGTGGTCACGACCGGGATGGTCGCGTCCTTCGGGTTGACCGGAGCGCCGTCGAAGGCGAGCGCCGGCGCGGCCAGCGCGATGGCCCCCAACACAAACGCAACTGTGGCACGCCTAGATGTCCGCATAGCACTGTTTCTCGTGCGCGCCGCCCGGATGGGTCACTGCCCCCCCGACCGCTGGTCCAACCTGCTGAGCATATTTCCAGAGCGCACCCGACGTGTGGTTAGTCGCGCGAGCGCTCCATTTGGTTTTGCGCTGGGCGAGCTCGGCGTCGCTCAATTTTACGTCAAGGGTACCGGCGACCGCGTCGATCTCGATGATGTCGCCGTCCTCGAGCAGCCCGATCGGCCCGCCGATGGCGGCCTCGGGGCCGACATGGCCGATGCAGAAGCCGCGGGTGGCGCCGGAGAAGCGGCCGTCGGTGATGAGCGCGATCTTGCCGCCCATGCCCTGGCCGGTCAGCGCCGCGGTGGTCTGGAGCATTTCCCGCATGCCGGGGCCGCCCTTCGGCCCCTCGTAGCGGATCACGATGACTTCGCCTTCGCGATAGGTGCGCTTCTGGACCGCCTCGAAAGCATCCTCCTCACGGTCGAAGCACCTGGCCGGACCGGTAAACCTGAGGTTGGACATTCCCGCGACTTTCACGATCGCACCTTCTGGCGCCAAATTGCCCTTCAGGCCGACCACACCGCCTGTCACGGTGATGGGCTTGTCTGCCGGGTGCACCACGTCCTGGTGCGGATTCCACTTCACGCTCTTGAGGTTTTCGGCGATCGTGCGGCCCGTGACGGTAAGGCAATCACCGTGCAGGAAGCCGTTGTCGAGCAGCGTCTTCATCAGAAGCGGTATGCCACCTACTTCAAACATGTCTTTGGCGACATAACGGCCGCCTGGCTTCAAATCCGCGACATATGGTGTCTTTTTGAAGATTTCGGCGACGTCGAACAAGTCGAACTTGATGCCGCATTCATGCGCGATCGCCGGCAGGTGCAGCGCAGCATTGGTTGAGCCGCCGGACGCCGCGACCACGGCCGCCGCGTTCTCCAGCGCCCTGCGAGTGACGATGTCGCGCGGCCGGATGTTGGACGCGATCAAGTCCATGACCTTCTCGCCCGCGGTCATGCAGAAGGCGTCGCGGATTTCATACGGTGCCGGCGCACCGGCCGAGTAAGGCAGTGCGAGGCCAATCGCCTCGGAGACGGTCGCCATGGTGTTGGCGGTGAACTGCGCGCCGCAGGCGCCCGCCGAGGGGCACGCCACGCGCTCGATCTCGTCGAGGTCCTCGTCCGACATGGCGCCGACCGAGTGCTTGCCGACCGCCTCGAACATGTCCTGCACGGTGACCTGCTGCCCGCGGAAATTGCCGGGCAGGATCGAGCCGCCATAGATGAAGATCGAGGGCACGTTGAGGCGGACCATCGCCATCATCATGCCCGGCAGCGACTTGTCGCAACCGGCGAGCCCGACGAGGGCGTCGTAGGCATGGCCGCGGACGGTCAGCTCGACCGAATCGGCGATGCATTCGCGCGACGGCAACGATGAGCGCATGCCGTCATGGCCCATGGCGATGCCGTCGGTCACGGTGATGGTGCAGAATTCGCGCGGGGTGCCGCCGGCCGACGCCACGCCCTTCTTCACCGCCTGGGCCTGGCGCATCAGCGCGATGTTGCAGGGAGCGGCTTCATTCCAGCACGAGGCCACGCCGACGAAGGGCTGGTGGATCTGATCGGTGGTCAGACCCATGGCGTAGAAATAGGACCGATGCGGCGCGCGCGCAGGGCCTTCCGTCACGTGACGGCTCGGCAGCCTCTGCTTGTCAATCTTCGCGCTCATCGCAAACCAGTTTCCCCGGTCAACCCTTTCAGACCCGAAAAATCAGAGCCAAGATTTGAATCGACCTTGGGATTTCTCGTCGCCCTTGAGGCTGCCCGCTGCCCTTAAAACATTAGAGCGATTTTATTCATGTTTGGGTGTGGCCAAAAAGCGGCGGTGATGCGAACCGCCGGTGATGAGGGTTAAATCCGGAATGAGTGTTGCGAGGATAGCACAATCGTTACCGGGAAGACACGGGTTTGCGTACAGTGATACCCTCGCGAAAAGGACCGCTCACAACCTCAGATTTTTGCGATGAAGGACGCACGCTCGCTGACGAGGTGCACACAAGTGAGTCGGCCATCCACGCACTCTCATGTCCCGGACAAGCCGCAACGCGAGAAGCGTTGCGGCGCAGAGCCGAGACCCAGAGGCGACACGGTAGCGCGCAGAGAGGTGGGCCCCGGCTCAGCAGCGCACCGTCGAAGGGACGCTGCGCTGCGTCCGGGGCACGAGACTGGAGTGGGACGCACCGCTCTCTCCACGCCGTCATTGCGAGCGCAGCGAAGCAATCCAGAGCGTTTCCGCGGAGGGACTCTGGATTGCTTCGTCGCAAGGGCTCCTCGCAATGACGGTGTATGAGGCGATAGCTAGTTCTCCAAGTAACGCTGTCATTCCCCGCCTTGTGCGCAATTGCGCACTGGAGCGGGGAATCCAGTACGCCGCGGCTTCTCGGTTCAATCGCTGGCGTCTCTGGAATACTGGATCGCCCGGTTGAACCGGGCGATGACACCGCGTGTGTAGTTGCAGGCATACCTTCCCGTTCTCGCGGCTTGATTCACCCGAGCTTTGCTTGATCGCTCCACCCTCAAATCCAAGAGGGCGCAGGGAAGGCCGGGTGCTGACCTCGCACCCGCGGTCCGCTGCGCGAAATGCACACGCAGAAAGAACCGCACAGCAGCATACAGGTGGTGCCGATCACTCGGCCTTCCCTGCGCAGTGGTTGGACGGCTTATGCCGTGATCTCCCGGGAGCCGAACTTTCCTTCTGGCCTCCCTCGCCGTTCGAATTGACGATGCCGTCCACCCGGTTGGGCTCGCGCGCATCTTCGAAAGGCTTGACCGTGGCAACGACGGCCAGGACCACACGGTTTTGCCGTACGCACGGCCGCCATTTCACCCGCAGTCTTTCCAGCCCTGTCGACGGAGCCGAAAACTTACAGGCGAGACGAACCTGACAGCGCCGCTCGTCTGCACGAAGCCTCGGGCTCACAGGGACTACCCGCCCTGCCCGCGCCTCTCGTGCCGACGCTGCCGCGTCCACCGCAAGCCCGGCTCGCGATCAAGACGACCTCGAGATCGCCCCTCTTGGTGAGCCGGGATGGGCGACACATACGACAAAACCGAATTTCGGTAAAGCGGAATATTTTTGACAGGATGGGTTGACTCCGACCGGCGCGGAAATGGTCAGGTGTTTCGCCCGTCGGGCAGAGAAGCCGACATCGCGCCCTTCCGACAGGCCGGACGACCGGTGGCTGTTGTCACCGCCGCTCAGGTCCGCCCTCGCAAACGCTGGGCCTGGGCCCAGGCAGCCGCGACATCGCGTGGCGGAACATCGACGCGCTTGATCGGGGTCAATTCGCCGGAGGCCGAGACGATCGCGGTTTCCTCGCGGCGGCAGCGCGTGCAGACAAAGCGGACCTCGTGCGGGGACGCCCACCAGCTCGACCGCTTCACATTGGCCGCCATCGGCCAGGCATCGCAATGCGAGCACGACACCAGAAATCGACCGGGATCGAGCATACCCATTCCATCGGACTCCGCGTCCTGCCGCCTCCTTCAATGATTAATCCAAGTGAATCGTTCCGGTGCCCTAGCACCGCTGGTTTTGCCCCGGCGATCCCGGGCTCATCGTTCCCGGCGTCCGCAGGGATGAGGATCTCAGTGCGCGCCCTTGAGGGTGCAGGATGTCGTGCAGGTCACCGTGTTGCCGCGGTCGCACGATTTGCAGGCGGCAACGCACTGGTTCATGTCACGGGGATTGTACGAGCTATAGTTCCGCATTGCGCAGACCGAGGTCGAGCCGGTGATGTCCTGCTCCTGGTTGCAGGCGGCCGTCATGAGCGCGAATAGGATCACGGCAACGAGGCGCATGTGATTGCCCTGTCAAGCAATGGCAAATGACACTCGCGAGATACGCTGCATTGCAGCGAACCCCGGCCTTCCCAAGCACGAGCACTCGCTCGCGTGTTTCAAGGATGCGCGCCAAACCTTAAGAACGGATTGCAGCCGCCTTCAGGCCGCGGCCTGGGTCGCGATCGCCTGCCGCATGTCGACCGCCAACTGACGATACTGCTCGGAAAGCTTCAGATAGAACTCGCGCTTGGTGCTGTCGGTGGCGAGCTTGGCAATCAGCTCGCATTCGGCAGTGAGCGTCTCGAACCGTTCCAGCCTGTCCTGAAGTTCTGTCATCGGCGTGTCCCCGTCAAACGCCTCAAGGACATCCAACCTAGGCCCGGGAAATAGGTCACGGCGAACATCGTTATCGAGTAGAATCAATTTTTCCGGTGCGGCAGCCTATTTGCTGTCGAGCCGCCAGGCGCCGTCCCAGCCGGCGTCCGGGGGGCTCGCCTCGAACTGCGCGATGCGGCCGAGCATCGTGCGCGAGGGACCGTCACCGGGGACGGCTTCGAGCGCCGCGTTGAAGGCCGCGCGCGCCTCATCGAACCGACTGGCGCGATAGGCGGCGAGCGCTTCGGCATAGTGCGTGCGCAAACTCGCTTGCGCGCCGGTGAGTGCGCCTGCCCTCGCCATCACCTCGAAGATCGCCTGCGGCGCGCTCTGGCCCGCGACGGCCAAACGATCGATCTCGCGCAGCTCTAACCGCGAGCCGATCGCGTCCGCCGTTGCCAGAGAGATCAGGATGCGGGTGCCGTAGGCCTTGTTGACGGCCTCCAGCCGCGAGGCGAGGTTCACGGCATCGCCCATCACCGTAAAGCTCATCATCAATTCGGAGCCGATGCTACCGGTCAGGACCTCGCCGGTGGCGATGCCGATCCGCAAATCGCACGGCGCCGGCATGGCACGGATGCCGAGCAGGTCGGGCAACTGCTTCTGGAGCGCCGGCACCTGGTCGGTCATCTCGATGGCGGCAAGTCCCGCGAGCAGCGCCTGCTCGTCCTCCTCGATGAAGGGCGGGCCCCAATAGGACATGATGGCATCGCCGATATATTTGTCGATGATGCCGCGATTGCCTCTGATGGGTGCGGACATCACCGTGAAATAGTGGTTCATCACCCTGACGAGGCCACGCGGGGTCATGCCCTCGCTCATCGCAGTGAAGCCGCTCATGTCGCAGAACATGATGGTCATGACCCGGCGCTCGCCGTCGATCGCGACCTCCGGCCGGTCGATCAGCCCCTGCACCACCTTGGGATCGATGTAGCGGCCGAAGGTCTCGCGGATGCGCTCGTTGTGCCTGAGCTGCTCGGTCATGCGGTTGAAGGCCGCGGCGAGCTCGCCGATCTCGTCCTGCGTGGAGACGGTGATGGTCTTGTCGAAGCGGCCCGCCTCGACCTCGCGGGTGCCGGCGAGCAGCAGCCGCACCGGTCGTGTGATGCCGCTGGACACAAGCAGCGCAAAGGCAAATCCGACGATCGCCGCCAGCAATGTCACGACGCCCGAAACGACGATCGCCTGATGCTGGCGGCTGATCACCTGCGACGTCGAGAAGAAGACCTGCGTCAGCATGTCGGCGCGGATCGCATCGATCTTGCGGTTGAACTGATCGCGCAGCACGTCGATGTGCTCCAGCGTGCCGCGGGCCTCCGCCATCTGCTTGCCATCGACCTGCTTGAGCAGCCTCGCATGGTCCTCGTTGAGGTCGCGCCGCAGCTCGCTGACCGCAGTCTCGATGCGGATCTCGATCCGCGCCAGCGCGGCATTGTCGGAATACGTCCTGGGGTCTTCGATGATCGCGTTGATGAGCGTACGCGCGGCCTCGGCCTCCTCCTCGATCTTGCGGTCCGATTGCTCGAAGTCGCGAAGGCGCGCCGCGTAGGCCGCCTCATCCGACGGCGCCTCCATCCTGGTCATGACCATCCGCCGCAGCGCCAGCCCCCGCTCCAGCGAGCGGATGTTGGCGCGGGCCAGATGGCTATAGGCCGGGATGTAGCGGTTGGTCAGCTCGTCGAGCAGGACGCCGACCTGGCTCGACATCACCATCGACAGGATCGAGGTGACCAGCATCAGGACGATCAATCCGAGGGCGATGCCGACGATCTTGCGCCGGATCGACTGGTTGAAAATCGGCATTGGTCCGGGGCAAAGGCTAAAAAGGACGAAGCGAGGGAACTCCATACACCGATCCGGCTGCGGGAACACGCGCAATCTGGTTCCTCCTGACGCCCTAGACCGGGCCGCGCCGTCGCGCAGGCCCGAGATCGTCAACAAAAGGTTAAGGACTTTCCCTTTGCTTCCCAGCGCGGAAAGTTCCCGCGTCACATCCGTATTTTGCCGCATTGTTGCGACAGCGTGAGGATGCGACACGATGCTGATGCATCGTGTCGGTGCTTTGATTCTCAAGCCGCATGTCGTCGCGGACCTTGGTTTGTAGTGGTTTCGCAGGGGGGACCATCGAATGAACCAGTGCCTACGCTCGCTCGCGTGTGTCGTTGCCGTGGCCGCAATGGCCCTCCTTCCCACCGAGCTCGCGGCCAAGAGCAATCACAAATCGTCCGCGCCGAAGAAGACGCATGAGGCGAAAGCCGGCAAGCAGCGTCATGCCGCGGCAAAATCGCGCCACGGCAAGCATGCCGAGGCCCGGCGCAAGTCGAAGAAGGGCGACGACGCCCCGTCTGACAAGCCCGCAACCCCGCCGCTGACCAGTGACCTCGCCGCGCTGAAGGACGCGATCGATCTCGCGCGCAAGGGCAAGACCGAGGACGCGAACGCGGCGCGCGACCGCATTGCCGATCCCGCCGGGCAGAAGCTTGCCGACTGGTTCATGCTGCGCCACTCCGATAGCACCGCGAATTTCAGGCGTTACGCCGCCTTCCTCGCCGCCAATCCGGATTGGCCGAGCAGCGCGCTGCTGCGCCGGCGCGCCGAGGCGCGGCTGTGGCAGGAGAAGAGCGAGCCGGCCATTGTGCACAAATTCACCATGGACCGGCCGACCAGCGCCAAGGGCAAGTTCGCGCTCGCCCGCGTACTGCTCGGCGAAGGCGACAATGACAGGGCCGCGCGGCTGGTCCGCGAGGCCTGGCGCACCGACGAATTGTCCGAGCGCAGCGAGGAGGATTCCTACGAGGCGTTCCGCGATCTCCTCACCGCGGACGATCATCGCGCCCGCATGGACAAGCGGCTCGGCGCCAAGGACTATGCGGGTGCGCGGCGCGCCGCAAAACGGCTCGGCGAGGATGCGCTCGCGATCGTCAAAGCCTGCGCCGCCGTCACCGGCAAGGCCAGCAAGGCCAAGGATTATCTCGAGGACGTGCCAAGCGACGCGCGCCGCGATCTTGGCTATGTGCTGTGCCGCGCGCAATGGCACCTGCAGAAGGACCGCATCGACGACGCGGCCGAGGTGATCCTGGCCGCCGCGCCCGACACCATGGCCGCCCAGGACACCGATGCCTGGTGGCGCGAGCGCCGCCTGCTCGCGCGCAAGCTGCTCGACCAGGGCAAGTCCAGAACGGCGTATGACGTGGTGCGCACCGCGGCGGTGCCCGAGAAGGAAGTCTACCGCGTCGACTACCATTTCATGTGCGGCTGGATCGCGCTGCGCTTCCTCGACGATCCCAAGGCGGCGATGGTGCATTTCGCCGCCATCGACGAAGGTTCAGCCAATCCGATCGCGCTGTCGCGCGCCCATTATTGGCGCGGCCGTGCCGCCGAGGCGATGGGTGCTGTGGCCGATGCCCGCATGAGCTATCGGGCGGCCTCGCGCTATCCCACCGCCTATTACGGCCAGCTGGCCCGTGCAAAGCTCGGCCTCGACCGCATCGAGCTGCGAGCGCCCTCGCTCGTGCTGGCCGCCGCCGACACACCGCCCGCGGACGAGCGCGTGCGTGCTGCCGAGATGCTCTACGGCATCGGCGAGCGCGACGTGGTGTTTTACTACGCCGAGGATTTCGCCAAGGAGAGCACCGATGTCGCCGCGCTCGAAGCGCTCGGCGAGCTCGCCGGGCGGCGCAACGATGCGCGCGTGATGCTGGAGGTGGGCAAGACGGCGCTGGCGCGCGGGCTCGCGCTCGACCATTACGCCTTCCCCACCATCGGCATCCCCGAGCACCAGCAGGTCGCGCCCGCGATCGAGACCAGCGTGATCTATTCGGTGGCACGCACCGAGAGCTCGTTCGACCAGCGCGACAAGTCGCCCGCCAATGCGGTCGGGCTGATGCAGGTGACACCTGAAGCCGGCCGCGATACCGCAAAGCGCTTCGGCCTGACTTACGACTGGGACAAGATGGTCTCCGATCCCGTCTACAACACGCAGATGGGCGCGGCCGAGCTCAGCGCGCTGCTGTCGGAATATCGCGGCAACCAGATCATGACCTTCGCCGGCTACAACGCCGGCCGCGGCCGCGTGCGCGAATGGGTGCAGGCGCGCGGCGACCCCAGGGACCCCAACGTTGATCCGGTCGACTGGGTCGAGCGCATCCCGCTGTCGGAGACGCGCAATTACGTCCAGCGCGTGATGGAGAACGTGCTGGTCTACCGCGCGCGGCTCGAGGACAGCAGCATGATCGCCGGCAAGAGCGACGCACGCGTGGTGACGAAGGACGCCAGCGCAACGGCGCCCGTGGCGGCCGCAGCACCCGCTCCCTAGTCGGCGCCGCTGGGGACTGGATCCGGCGCCTGCAAGATTACGTTGCTGCGGCTTCCACGCGAGTGCAGTCGCGCAGCTAGGTGTCACCTCCTTCCATCGTGATCAGATCGCGACCGTCCAAATATGCGCCGGTCAAGGCTCTTGCGAAGGTCCAGGCGTGTATCGTCCAGCTCCAGCACGCGACGGCACTGAAGACCGCCATCATCTCGATCATGTTGCCAGCGGCGAGCTCGACGTTCGGAATGGCCGGTCCTAGACGCCCAGGCGTCGACCATTGCATCAACAGCGTCACGAATTCGCCACGCCGGTAGCAATCGTGGTCACAGTAGCGGCGCTGTGTCCGCACATGCCGGACATAGCCGAAGCGGAGTGACCGCGAGCATGTGCTGCACGTGGCGGCGTGCGATGGGGGCTCGTGATTGACCACCACGAACTTCATGAAGCCGCCCTCACGCGATCTTCCGCGAGCGCCTCGCAGAACAGCGCGTAGCACTGATAGTCACAGTAAGGCAGACGGGTGGCGATCTCGCGGAGATAGCTGCCGCCGATCGGCTCGCAGCACTGCAGGCACCAGGTCTGCCGGAACGGGGTCCGGTCGTTCACCAGCACGAACGCGAATCTCATGTGGCACCTCCCAAAGCGAAGCAGTAAACGCTGTCCAACGGAGATAGTGCGGGTGGTGGAGCGCAAAGATGGTTTCGGCCGTCGGGATTATCCCTGTTTCGCTCCACTTTTTGCGGTGGGATCAGAATGTATCTCCCGTCCTCCCTGCGCCGTGCATAGATCTGGCCATCGATGTACTTGATGTCGGTCGGATAGCAGTCAGCGCTGTTGCAGCAGCTGAGGCTCGGATTGTCCGGCATGTGCCAGGTCGAATAGAATCTTTCGTGCAGCCCCTGGTCCTGGGGTGGGTGCTGGCGATGAACGGCACCATGTCCAGTCTCCTGCGCCTGGACGGTCGCAGCGGAGCCGAGGAGAACCATCGAGCAGAAGAGCTTGCATGAGCGGTTCAACACAATAGGCTCCGGGATCAGACCTACCGAACGATGTCAGCTCTCCAATTCAGCCTCATGCGGCCCGAGCCTGGAACAACCAGCTTCGGTCGCGTTCGCGGCGTGTGCGGAAGCGATCGACGCACTTCTTGGAGCAGAGCGCAGTGCGCCACGAATAATAGCGGATCAGACCAAACTTGCCGCTACACACCGCACAACCGTTGTTTGAAGCGCAGCGTTCGGACTCGGGTAGGCGACGCTCAGGAAGTTCCGATGTATCACACATTGCTGTCTCCCTCTGTTGCTTGCGCGTTTGCCAGTTCGTTCCCTCCGACCTCATACGGGTCGTAAATTGCCGTGATCGCGGCTGCGAGCCTGTCGTCGTGCGCTTGCTGATTGAGTTGGGCCGACGCTCCGGTTGACCATGAGGTTAGTTCGCCGGGCACGAAGCGACCAATTGTACGGAGGTAAATGGCCGACATGACTAGGATTGGAGGAGCCATACTTAGGTTTGTCCCGTACTCGCCCGGGGGCGTTCGTGCCGCCCCACGTTCAACGAGACGGCGCACGACGCTTCGGTTGCACGGTCACCGTGAAAACCTTGCCGGCTCTCTTGCCGGCCTGGGGCGCTTGATGCGCCGCAATGGACAGGGCGAGCCGCCAATAAGGCGACGTCTGACCACCCATCCGACTTTGGCCGGAATTGCTCCTCTGGCGTCAACGTGCTCTACTTGTCTTCACGCAGAGAGCGCCGGGAGCGTCTGCGATGAAGCCTGTCCGGGCCGTCACGTTCGGGAAGTCAGCCGCGCAATACCTCGCCGGCTGGATCGGGCAAGCTGTTACCGCCAAGCAGCGCGTTCGGCCCGGTGACGCCGATTTGCTGGAAGCGGTCAAGCAGTGGCAGCAAGTCTTCGAGCACAATCCGGTCATGTACTTCATGGTCGATCCGGCCGGAACCGTGATCAACGTGAACACGTTCGGCGCCGCGCAACTGGGCTATACGGCCGCGGAGTTGATCGGCCGATCGGTGCTCGATGTCTTCTTCGAGGAGGATCGCGACTTCGTCCGCGCGTGTGTCGCGCTGTGCCTTGAGACCGTCGATCAGTCCCACACCTGGGAGATCCGGAAGGTGCGAAAGGACGGCTCGGTGCTATGGGTACGCGAGAATGCCAAGACCATGCTGCGGGCCGATGGCGGGCCGATCGTGCTGGTCGCCTGCGAGAACATCACCGAGCGCAAGGAAGCAGAGAATGCGCTGCGAGCGAGCGAGGCTTATCTCGCCCAGGCGCAGGAATTGAGCCACACTGGTAGTTTCGGCTGGAAGGCGGCAACCGGCGAGATCACCTGGTCCAAGGAGACTTATCGCATCTTCCAATGCGAGGAGGGAACGAAGCCAGAGATCCGGTTCATGCTCCAGCGGATCCATCCGGAGGACCGCCTCGCGGTGCAGAAGACGACGGGCCGGGCAGCCCGAGAGGGAAAAGATTACGATCACGAGTACCGACTCGTGATGCCCGACGGCTCGATCAAGTACGTCCGAGCGGTGGCCCGGGCGATGCGAGATTCCAGCGGTCACGTCGAGTTCGTCGGATCGGTGACCGACATCACGGCGACGAAAGAGGCAGAGCGCAGGCTGCGTGAGAGCGAGCAGCGCTTTCGGGACTACGCCGAAACCGCGTCTGACTGGTTCTGGGAAACGGGGCCAGACCATCGCGTGACCCTGGTCTCGCAACACTCCGATACCACGACCGCCCCCGCGGGCCTGATCGGACTCACGCGTTGGGACATCGCTCCGGACGCCGATCTCGAGCCTGAGAAGTGGCGAGAGCATCGCGCGGCGCTCGACGCCCACATCCCGTTCCGCGACCTGGTGTATCGCAGCAAAGACCGCAATGGGCAGCAGATCTATGTTCGGACCAGCGGCAAGCCGTTCTTCGGCGCCGACGGCGTCTTTCTGGGCTATCGTGGCGTTTGCACCGACGTAACTGCGGCTATCAGGGCCGATCAGGCCGAAAACGCGCTGCGCAAGGCCCAAGCCGAGCTCGCCCATGTGACGCGCGTCACGACGCTGGGCGAGTTGACGGCTTCAATCGCCCACGAGATCAACCAGCCCCTCGCCGCCGTGATCGCAAATGCCGACGCCTGCATCGCCTGGCTCCAGCGCAATCCGCCAGATCTCAAGGCGGCCCGCCGCTCCGTGGAGTGGATCATCGAGGATGGCAAGCGTGCCAGCGACGTGATCCGTCACGTTCGGGCACTCGCCAAGCGGTCCGACATCGAAATGGTTCCGCTCGACCCCAACATGGTCGTGCGCGAGGCGGTCGCGCTCGTTCAGCGCGAGATGGCCAGCCACGCCGTGTCGGTACGGATGGAGCTGTCGTCGGGAGTGCCCAGGATCTTTGGCGATCGTATCCAATTGCAACAGGTCCTGATCAACCTGGTCATGAACGGGATCGAGGCCATGGAAGGCGTCCGTGATCGCCCTCGCGAGCTGGCGATCCGTTCAGCAGCGAGCGGCGATGGCGCGGTGCTGGTGAGCGTTTCCGACTGCGGCGTCGGCATCTGTGAACAGGCGATGGACCGCCTGTTCATGCCCTTCTTTACCACAAAGGCTTCCGGCATGGGCATGGGGCTGTCGATCTGCCGCTCCATCATCGAGGCCCATGGCGGACGACTGTCCGCCGCACCGAACCAGCATCACGGCGCAACTTTTCAGATCACCCTGCCCCTCCATCAAGAGGAAACATCGTGAGCGAGCGTGCGACGCCTTTGCCGCCGCAGGAGGACGGCGATCAGCCAATCGTCTTCATCGTCGATGACGACGCGTCCATGCGCCGTGCGCTCACCAATCTGTTCGAGTCGGTCGGCCTCAAGGTCGAAGCATTCGGCTCGGCACCGCAACTGCTCCAGACCAAGCCGCCGGAAGTCCCCAGTTGCCTGGTGCTCGACATTCGCTTGCCCGGAGGGAGCGGCCTCGACCTGCAGACCGACCTCGCCAAGGCAAATATCCACACGCCGATCATCTTTATTACCGGTCATGGCGATATTCCCATGACCGTTCGGGCCATGAAGAGTGGCGCGATCGACTTCCTCACAAAGCCGGTCCGCGACCAGGACATCCTGGACGCAGTCCAGGCCGCCATCGAGCGGGACCGCAAGCGCCGCGACCTGAACAGGACGGTCTCGTCCGTCAAATCACGGTTCGACACTCTGTCCTCGCGGGAGCGAGACGTATTGTCGCTGGTGACGTCCGGCCTGATGAACAAGCAAGTGGCCGCCAAGCTCGGATTGGCGGAAATCACCGTCAAAATCTATCGCGGCCAGATCATGCGGAAAATGGGCGCGAAGTCGCTGGCCGATCTGGTGAGAATGAGCGAGGCGCTCGGGATTGGGCCGAGCAAGTCCGACATGCAAACCTAAGTATGAGTTTCCAATGATGACTGGCAGGTCCACCTTGCGTGTTTAGGTTTGGCCGTAGCGACGGCAAGCTCAATCCGGGGCGAGGAGCGGACGTCTTGTCAGTGGCTTCGGTCATTTCCGTGCTCGACGATGACCCTTTCGTGCGGGCCGCGGTCAACAATCTCTTGGAATCGCGCGGATACATCGTCCACACATTCGCCTCCGCCGAGGAGTTTTTGAGGTCGACCGATTCGAACAACAGCTCGTGCGTGATCGCCGACGTCCAGATGCCGATGATGACAGGAATCGATCTGCTGACGCAGATGCGCGCACACGGTTCGGCAACGCCGTTCATCTTCATCACAGCTTTCCCGGAGGAGAGCGTGCGTGTGCGTGCGCTCAAAGCCGGGGCGACCTGTTTCCTCGGTAAGCCGTTTGCCGCCTCGGATTTGATGCAATGCCTGGACCGGGCGCTGGCAGAAGGTGACGAAGCCACGGAGTGATTGCACGGCGGCCAGCAACCGCGACGGTGACGTCGCCTGGCGGCATACCGCCGCAGCACGCGGCGTCCGCCTCAATCCACCTTGATGTTCGCCGCCTTGATCATCGGCCACCATTTTTCGATCTCGGCCTTCTGACGGGTGCCGAGCGCTTCGGGCGTGAGCTGGTCCTTCGGTGTCATCTCCAGCCCCTGGTTTTCGAGCTGCTTCTTCACCGCAGGATCGTTCAGCGCCTCCACCGCCGCGGCGTTGAGTTTTATCACGATCTCTTTCGGCGTACCCTTCGGCACCCACAGGCCTGACCACAGCGTCATGTTGAAGCCCTTCAGGCCCGCCTCCTCCGCGGTCGGGATCTCAGGCGCCGAGGACAGGCGCTTGCTGTCAGTGATGGCGTAGGCGCGGATGGTGCCGGCGCGGACCTGGCCGATCGAGTTGGAGGTCTGGTCGACGATGAGGTCGATCTGACTGGCGATGAGATCATTCAATGCGGGCGCGGTGCCGCGATACGGCACATATTGCAGCTTGATGCCGCTGACGCTTTCGAAATAGACGCCGGCGATGTGGCTGCCCGAGCCGGCGCCGGCGGTGCCCGCCGTCGGCGGCGAGGGGCGCGACTTCAACCATTCGATCAGGTCTTTCAGCGAGGTCGCGGGCACCGCATTCTTGCTGACGATGATCATCGGGTTGCTCGGCAGCAGCACCACGGGCTCGAGGTCGGTGACGAGGTCGTATTTGAGCTTGTAGACCGCGCCGTTGGCAACGTGGGTGCCGAGATGGCCGAAGGAGATGGTGTAACCGTCCGGCGGCGATTGCACGGCGCGGCCAACGCCGATCGAACCGCCCGCGCCGGTGACGTTCTCGACCACGACGGCCTGGCCAAGCGAGGTGCGCATCCGCTCGGCGAGCACGCGCGCCATGGCGTCCGAGGGCCCGCCAGCCGCGAAGGGTACGATGATGGTGATGGGATGGGAGGGATAGTCATCGGCGCGCGCGGCGCCTGAAACAGCGAGAATAGCAAACAGCGCAGCCCAGACGGCCTTCGTCATTGTCTTCTCCCCAGCGGTGTCGCGTATTATTTTTGCTCTTCCCGCGTACGGGAAGAGGGTCATTCGTGGCGCGTAATGCCGCGCTAGAACTGCGAATAGTCGATCGGCTTGTGGCGGTCGAGCGTGCGGGTGACCGGCGGCAGCGGGTATTTCAGGCCGGTGGCGCAGTTGAACAGCATCACGCGGTCACCCTTCGAAACGCGGCCATCGGCGAGGCTGTCCTTGTAGGCGGCATAGGTGGCGGCGCCCTCGGGGCACAGCAAGAGCCCCTCCTCGCGCGCGACTTCGCTGAGCGCCGCCGAGATCTTGTCGTCGTCGACCGCAATCGCAAAGCCCTTGCTCTCACGCACCGCGCGCAGGATCAGGAAATCGCCGATCGCCTGAGGGACGCGGATGCCGGAGGCAATGGTGTGGGCATCCTCCCATCGCGTCGCATGCTCGGTGCCGGCATCATAGGCCCGCACCATCGGCGCGCAGCCGGAGGCCTGCACCGCGACCATGCGCGGGCGCTTACTTCCGATGAAGCCGATCTTCTCGAGCTCGTCGAACGCCTTCCACATGCCGATCAGGCCGGTGCCACCACCGGTCGGATAGAAGATCACGTCGGGCACGTCCCAGCCGAGCTGCTCGGCGAGCTCGAGGCCCATCGTCTTCTTACCTTCGATACGGTAGGGCTCCTTCAAGGTCGAGGTGTCGAACCAGCCGACTTTTGCTTTTCCCTCGCCGACGATCTTGCCGCAATCGTCGATATAGCCGTTGACGCGGTAAACGGTCGCGCCCTGCAGCTCGATCTCGCTCACGTTAACCTCAGGCGTATCGGCCGGGCAGAAGATCGTGGTCTTGATGCCGCAGCTCGTGGCGTAGGCCGCCAGCGCCGCGCCGGCATTGCCGTTGGTCGGCATCGCCATGTGCTTGATGCCGAGCGCCTTGCCCATCGACACCGCCATCACCAGGCCGCGCGCCTTGAACGAGCCGGTCGGCAGCCGTCCCTCGTCCTTGACGATGATCTCGCCGCCGCCAAGCTTCTTGCCGAGCTTCGGCAGCCGGATCAGCGGTGTCGTGACTTCGCCGAGCGAGACGATGTCCTGGCATTTGCGCACCGGCAGCAGCTCGCGGTAGCGCCACATGTCGCCGGGACGCTGGCTAAGTGCATCCTTGGTCAGCGCCTTCTTCACGCCGGCGAGGTCGTAGCGGACGAGCAGCGGCTTGCCGGCCTTGGAGAGGTTATGGACCTGGTCCGCCGCGTAATGGTCGCCCTCCATCGCGCATTCGAGATGGGTGACGAAGGTCGGGCGCTCGATGGTGAGATTGTCGTTGTCGTGCATGGTGCTGCTTTCTTCTTGCTTATTGAAACCGCTCTTTCCACGCGTCATTGCGAGGAGCTCTTGCGACGAAGCAATCCAGACTATTTCCGCAAAGACATTCTGGATTGCTTCGCTTCGCTCGCAATGACGGCGGCGGACGCCGCCGTCCGCCTCCGATCAAATATTCAACACGCGCCCATACGCATCCAGCACCGCTTCCTTCATCATCTCCGACAGGGTCGGATGCGGGAACACCGTGTGCATCAGCTCTTCTTCCGTGGTCTCTAGATTCATGGCGACGACGTAGCCCTGGATCAGCTCGGTCACTTCGGCGCCGACCATATGGGCGCCGAGGAGCTGGCCGGTCTTCTTGTCGAAGATGACCTTGACCAGGCCCTGGTCCTCGCCGAGCGCGATGGCCTTGCCGTTGCCGACGAAGGGGAATCGGCCGACGCGGATCTCGCGGCCGCTCTCCTTGGCTTTGGCTTCCGTGAGGCCGACGGATGCGACCTGCGGCTGACAATAGGTGCAGCCCGGGATCATGTTCTTGTCCATGGGGTGCGGATGCAGCCCCTTGATGGCCTCGACGCAGATCACGCCCTCATGCTCGGCCTTGTGCGCCAGCATGGGCGGGCCGGCGACGTCGCCGATGGCGTAGATGCCGGGGACGTTGGTCTTGCCGTAACCGTCGACGACGATGATGCCGCGGTCGGTCTTCACGCCGGCCTTTTCCAGGCCGAGATTCTCGATGTTGCCGACGACGCCGACCGCCGAGATCACGCGCTCGAACTCTGATGTGACCGGCTTGCCCTTGCCGTCATCGATGGTGGCGAGGACGCTGTCGGCCTTCTTCTCCAGCTTGGTGACCTTGGTCGAGGACATGATCTTGATGCCCTGCTTCTCCAGGCGCTTGCGCGCAAGGCCGGCGATCTCGGCGTCCTCGACGGGGAGGATCTGCGGCAACACCTCGACCACGGTAACGTCACTTCCCATGGTGTGGAAGAACGAGGCGAACTCGATGCCGATCGCGCCGGAGCCGACCACCAGCAGCGACTTCGGCATTCGCTCCGGCACCATCGCCTCGAAATAGGTCCAGATCAGCTTCTTGTCGGGCTCAAGCCCCGGCAGCACGCGCGGCCGCGCGCCGGTCGCGATGATGATGTGCTTGGCCTGATAGCTCCCCTCGCCCAGCGCTCCCTTCGGCGCCTCGACGTCGGACTTCTTCACGGTGACCTTGCCGGGCGCGTCGATCGAGGCGGCGCCCCAGATCACGCTCACCTTGTTCTTCTTCATCAGGAAGCCGACGCCGTCATTCAGCCGCTTGGAGACGCCGCGCGAGCGCTGCACCACGGCCTTCGGATCGAACGAGACCTTCTCCGCCGACAGGCCGTAATCCTTGGCGTGCTGCATGTAGTGATAGATCTCGGCCGAGCGCAGCAGCGCCTTGGTCGGGATACAGCCCCAGTTCAGACAGATGCCGCCGAGATAGGATTTTTCCACGATCGCGACCTTGAAGCCGAGCTGGGCGGCGCGAATGGCGGTGACGTAGCCGCCGGGGCCGGAGCCGATGATGATGACGTCGAAGGATGTATCGGCCATGGCGGCTCCCGTTCAACTCAAGCGATCGTTGCGCCGCGAGCGCGGCGCTTGACCAGAAAAGACCTCACCAGCCATTCGAGCAACACCACCAGGACTATGACGGCCAGCGCGGTGAGCACGAGAGGCTGAGCGATGTTCCGTGCCAATTGCTCACCGGCAAAGAACGCAGAGTGAAGAAAATCGAGCCCAACCGGGTTGAGCACGCCGACGGCGCCGAGCAGCAGCGATATCCATGGCCAGCGGGTATGGACATGCAAAGTTGCCCCCTCTGCCGCCGCCTCAGACCATCATCATCACAGGATTTTCGATCAGCTGCTTGAAGGCGCCGATCAGTTCGGCGCCGAGCGCGCCGTCGATCGCGCGGTGATCGCAGGACAGGGTCACGCTCATCATGTTCGCGATCTCGATCTTGCCGCCGCGCACGACGGGACGCTCCTCGCTGGTGCCGACCGCAAGAATGGTCGCATGCGGCGGGTTGATCACGGCAGTGAAGTGGCTGATGCCGAACATGCCGAGGTTGGAGACCGCGGTGGTGCCGCCCTGGTATTCCTCGGGCTTCAATTTGCGGGAACGCGCGCGCGCGGCAAAATCCTTCATCTCGTTGGAGATGGTCGAGAGCGTCTTGGTCTCGGCCTTGCGGATGATCGGCGTGATCAGGCCGCCCGGCATCGCCACGGCAACGCCGACGTCGGAATGGTGGTGCTTGACCATGCCGCTTTCGGTCCAGCTCACGTTGCAGTTCGGGATCTTCTGCAGCGCGACCGCCATCGCCTTGATGACGAAGTCGTTGACCGAGATCTTGTAGAGCGGCTTCTTCTCCTTGTCCTTGGGAGCTGCGGCATTGATCTCCTCGCGGGCCGCGAGCAGCTTGCCGATGTCGCAGTCGATGGTCAGATAGAAGTGCGGGACGTTCTGGATCGAGGCGGTCAAACGCTGCGCGATAGTGCGGCGCATGCCGTCATGCGGGACGATGTCGTAGGAACCCGGCTCGAACAGCGACAGGATCTGCTTGTCCGACATGGTCGGCGCGATCGCAGGCGCGCCGGATGGCGCCGCCGCGGGTGCCTTGAGGCCCTTGCCGGATTTGGCCTGCTCGACGTCGCGCGCGACCACCCGGCCGTGCGGGCCGGTGCCGTTGACCATGCCAACGTCGATGCCGGCTTCCTTGGCAAGACGCCGTGCCAGCGGAGACGAGAAGACGCGACCACCATGGCCATTGGCCTGCGCAGCCGGAGCTGCGGCCTGCGGCGCGGCTGCCGCGGCAGGCGGTGGTGCAGCCTTCGGCGCTGCAGGCGCGGGAGCCGCTGCAGCAGCCGGCGCTTCAGCGGGCTTCTCGGCCTTGGGCGGAGCAGCCGACGCGCTGGGCTTGGCAGCGCCCGCGGCCTTCACGTCCTCGCCTTCGCCAGCGAGCACCGCGATCACGTCGTTGACCGGGACGTCCTGCGTGCCCTCGGGCACCAGGATCTTGGCGATCGTGCCCTCGTCGATGGCCTCGACCTCCATGGTGGCCTTGTCGGTCTCGATCTCGGCGATGACGTCGCCGGATTTGACCTTGTCGCCTTCCTTCTTCAGCCACTTGGCGAGGTTGCCCTTCTCCATCGTCGGCGAAAGAGCGGGCATCAGGATGTTGATGGGCATGCTGACCTCAAGAAGAACTTTGCAAAACATCGTCTCCGACGGCCGAAGACGAACAGACCAGGTTTAGTTGCCGATGTCGCCCTGCCAAAGGCGCTCATTGGCAGGGATGGAACGCCAATTCTTCATCATGGTGATGGAGCGGTCGTCGGCAAGGTCGATCCAGGGGATGCCGAACTTGTCGAGGATGTCCTTGGATCCCTCGAAGGTGACGGACTCTCCGATCACCACTAGCTTCACCTTGAACAGCCCCAGCGCGCCCGCGCACATCGAGCATGGCGACAGCGTCGTGTACATGACGGTATCGTGGAACGAGATCGCGCCGGCTTCGCGCAGGCAGCTCATCTCGCCATGCAGGATCGGGTTGTTCTCCTGCACGCGGTTGTTGTGTCCGCGGGCGATGATCTTGTTCTCGCGCGTCAGCACGGCGCCGATCGGCAGGCCGCCCTGCGCGATCGAAGCCTCCGCCTCGCGGATCGCCTCCAGCATGAAATCGAAATGGTGCGCTTCGACTGCCAAGGTCAGTGTCCCTTGCCGCGCGGCGTCGTGGTGCCGGTATCCGTAGGGCGCTCGATCTCGGCCTGGAACATCTCCAGGATCCGGTTCAGGGCGTCCTCTTCGGTGTATTCGCTCTCGCGCGCATAAGCGCGCGCGGCGTGGCGGGCGAGATCGACGAGCAAGAGGCCCCACATGTCGGGCTCCTCGAAGGCGCGCTGGAACGCCATCGACAGCCCGCCGTCCAGCACGAACACGCGCAGGATCTCGACCGCGTCGTCGCGGGTCATGACGTCGGGCGGCAGTGGCTGCTCCTTCGGACCCGCCATGATCTACCTGTAGCAGACGGCTTTGGCGGCCTCGACGACTTCAGCCGCCGAGGGCAGCGCGAGCTTCTCCAGATTGGCGGCATAGGGCATCGGCACGTCCTTGCCGGAGACGCGAGCGACCGGCGCGTCCAGATAATCGAAGGCGTTCTCCATGATGCGCGCGGCGATCTCGGCGCCGACGCCGCTCTGGGCCCAGCCCTCTTCCACCGTGACGGCGCGCCCCGTCTTCTTGACCGAGTTGATGATGGTCTCGGTATCCATCGGGCGCAGCGTGCGCAGGTCGATCACCTCGGCCTCGATGCCGTCCTTGGCGAGCTCATCGGCCGCCTTCAGGGCATAGGTCATGCCGTTCGACCAGGAGATGATGGTGACGTGGCTGCCCGAACGCACGATGCGGGCCTTGCCGATCGGGATCACGAAATCGTCGAGCTTGGGCACTTCGCCGGTGTGACCGTAGAGCACCTCGTTCTCGAGGAAGATCACCGGATTGGGGTCGCGGATCGCGGCCTTGAGCAGGCCCTTGTAATCAGCGGCCGAGAACGGCGCGACCACCTTGAGGCCCGGGACGTTCGAATACCAGGCCGAATAGTCCTGGCTGTGCTGGGCGGCGACGCGGGCAGCGGCGCCATTGGGGCCGCGGAATACGATCGAGCAGCCCATCTGGCCGCCGGACATATAAAGCGTCTTGGCCGCGGAGTTGATGATCTGGTCGATCGCCTGCATGGCGAAGTTGAAGGTCATGAACTCGACGATCGGCTTGAGGCCCGTCATCGCGGCGCCGACGCCGACACCGGCAAAGCCGTGCTCGGTGATCGGGGTATCGATGACGCGCCTGGCGCCGAACTCCTGGAGCAACCCTTGCGTGACCTTGTAGGCGCCCTGATATTCGGCGACCTCCTCACCCATCACGAAGACATCGGGATCGCGGCGCATTTCCTCGGCCATGGCATCGCGCAAGGCTTCGCGGATGGTCTGCGTCACCATCTCGGTGCCTTCAGGCACTTCCGGATCGGGCTCGGCGACGGCCTGCGGTGCGCGAGCAGCCTTCGGTGCCGGCGCTTCGGCCTTCGCAGCGGCTGGGGCTGCGGACTCCGCGGCCTTCTCCTGCTTCGCCGGCGCCGGCGCCTTGGCAAGATCGGCGGCGCTCTCGCCGTCGGCGAGGATGGTCGCGATCGGCGTGTTCACCGCAACGTCAGCGGTGCCCTCAGGGATCAGGATCTTGCCGAGCGTGCCCTCGTCGGTCGCCTCGACCTCCATGGTCGCCTTATCGGTCTCGATCTCGGCGATGACGTCGCCGGACTTGATCGTCTCGCCCTCTTTCTTCAGCCATTTGGCGAGGTTGCCCTTTTCCATCGTGGGCGACAACGCGGGCATCAGCACTTGAATTGGCATATCGGCTCCAAAAGAAAGCTTGCGCGCGTTCAGCGGTAAACGTCGGTCCAGAGCTCGGCGGCATCCGGCTCGGGATCATGCTGGGCGAAATCAGCGGACGCGTTGACGATGTCGCGCACCTCGGCGTCGATCGCCTTCAGATCCTGTTCGCTGACCTTGGCTGCGAGCAGGCGGTTACGCACCTGCTCGATCGGGTCCTGGTCGTGGCGGACCTTCTCGACCTCCTCGCGCGTGCGATATTTTGCAGGATCGGACATCGAGTGACCGCGGTAGCGGTAGGTCTGCATCTCCAGGATGTAGGGGCCCTTGCCGGCGCGGCACCAAGCCGCCGCCTCTTCGCCTGCAGCCTTCACGGCGCGGACGTCCATGCCGTCGACCTGCTTGCCGGGAATGTTGAAGGACGCGCCGCGCTTGGAGAAATCCTGCTGCGCCGAGGCGCGCGAGACCGAGGTGCCCATGGCGTAGCGGTTGTTCTCGATGACGAAGATCACCGGCAGCTTCCAGAGTTCCGCCATGTTGAAGCTCTCATAGACCTGACCCTGGTTGGCCGCACCGTCGCCGAAATAGGTGACGCTGACATTGTCGTTGCCGCGATAGTGGTTGGCGAAGGCAAGCCCGGTGCCGAGCGAGACCTGGGCGCCGACGATGCCGTGGCCGCCGTAAAAGTGCTTCTCCTTGCTGAACATGTGCATGGAGCCGCCCTTGCCCTTGGAATAGCCGCCGCGACGGCCCGTGAGCTCGGCCATGACGCCATTGGCGTCCATGCCGGTGGCGAGCATGTGGCCGTGATCGCGATAGCCGGTGATGACCTGATCGCCCAGCTTCAGGGCCATCTGCATGCCGACCACCACGGCCTCCTGGCCGATATAGAGGTGGCAGAAGCCGCCGATCGCGCCCATGCCGTAGAGCTGGCCGGCCTTTTCCTCGAAGCGCCGGATCAGGAGCATGTCGCGGAGCGCCCTGAGCTCCTGCTCCCTGGTGAATTCCGGGGGCGAACCGCCGTCGGGCTTGTCCTGTGCAGTGCTTGCGGCGGCTTTCTTGGGTGCGGCCATAGGAATTCCGGGTCAGAGAAAACTTTCGCCCTCTCTAGCCCAAGTCAAACGCCCTTGGAAAGCACCGCGGCGACATGGCACGACTTTCATTATGCCGCAGTGCAACGTTGTCGAAATATTGCAAAATCTTTGGCGCCGATCGGGCAACAAATCGATGCACCTCATGCGCGCGCGCAGATTCGTGACCGGATCAAGAACTATAGGCCACGCCAATCCCGCGGACGGCGCCGAAATGGCGCCGCCCTCTCCGCACCGCCGATCAGAAGAAGCCGAGCTTCTTCGGGCTGTAGCTGACCAGGAGGTTCTTGGTCTGCTGGTAGTGATCGAGCATCATCTTGTGGGTCTCGCGACCGACGCCCGACTGCTTGTAGCCGCCGAACGCCGCATGCGCGGGATAGGCATGGTAGCAGTTGGTCCAGACCCGGCCGGCCTGGATCTCGCGGCCGAAGCGGTAGCAGCGGTTGGCGTCGCGGCTCCAGACGCCGGCCCCGAGGCCATAGAGCGTGTCGTTGGCGATCTCGAGCGCTTCCTCGTCGGTCTTGAAGGTCGTGACCGAGACCACGGGACCGAAGATCTCCTCCTGGAAGATTCGCATCTTGTTGTGGCCCTCGAACACGGTCGGCTTGACGTAGAAGCCGCCTGAGAGATCGCCGGCGAGCTCGGCACGGCCGCCGCCGGCGAGCACCTTGGCGCCCTCCTGCTTGCCGATGTCGATGTAGGACAGGATTTTCGCCAGTTGCTCGCTAGATGCCTGCGCGCCGATCATGGTGGTGGCATCACGCGGGTCGCCCTGCTTGATCGCCGCGACGCGCTTGAGCGCCCGCTCCATGAAGCGGTCATAGATGTCGGCATGAACCAGCGCGCGGCTCGGACAGGTGCAGACTTCACCCTGGTTCAGCGCGAACATGACGAAGCCTTCGATCGCCTTGTCGAAGAAATCATCGTCCTCGGCGGTGACGTCGTTGAAGAAGATGTTGGGCGACTTGCCGCCCAGCTCCAGCGTGACGGGAATAAGGTTCTGGCTGGCATACTGCATGATCAGCCGGCCCGTCGTGGTCTCGCCGGTGAAGGCGATCTTGGCGATGCGCGGGCTGGAGGCCAGCGGCTTGCCGGCTTCCAGACCAAAGCCGTTGACGATGTTGAGGACGCCGGGCGGCAGGATGTCGGCGATGATCTCGGCCCAGACCATGATCGAGGCCGGGGTCTGCTCGGCGGGCTTGAGCACGACGCAGTTGCCGGCGGCGAGCGCAGGCGCGAGCTTCCAGCAGGCCATCAGCAGCGGGAAGTTCCAGGGAATGATCTGGCCGACCACGCCGAGCGGCTCGTGGAAATGATAGGCGATGGTGTCGTGGTCGATCTCGCCGATTGAGCCTTCCTGGGCGCGGACGACGCCTGCGAAATAACGGAAGTGATCGATGGCGAGCGGGATGTCGGCAGCGCGGGTCTCACGGATCGGCTTGCCGTTGTCCCAGGTCTCGGCGATGGCGAGACGCTCCAGATTGTCTTCCATGCGATCGGCGATCCGGTTCAGGATCGCAGCGCGCTCGGCGACGCTGGTGCGGCCCCAGGCGCCCTTGGCGGCATGCGCCGCATCGAGGGCTGCCTCGATGTCCTGCGCGTCGGACCGCGCGATCTTGCAGACGATCTGGCCGTTCACAGGCGAGGCGTTGTCGAAATATTTGCCTGACATCGGCGCGACGAATTTACCGCCGATGAAATTGTCGTAGCGCTCGGCGAAGGGAACCTTGGTGACGCTGAGGAATTCCACCTTGTTCATTGATCACTCCCGATGTTTGCTGTTTGCGCAATTCGTCGCGTGCTCGCGACTTGCGCGGACGATGATGCGGGAGGTGTTTTCTGTCAGCCCAGGCGAGAGCGATGGTGGAGCGGACCTGTCGCAGTTCTGCGACACTGATGGGGCGAGGCCATCACCATCGTGTCCCGGACGCGCAGCAGCGCAACACGTCGCAAGAGCGACGCGCTGCGCTGCGTCCGGTGCACGAGATCGGAGTTTGAGGAAAGCAGCCTGGCTCAGTGGTTCAGCTCGAACCGCTTCAGCTTCCTGTGCAGCGTGGCACGGCTGACGCCGAGGGCCTTGGCGGCCGCCGAGACGTTGCCGCCGGCGCGGAGCAGCGCCCGCTGCACGACGGCGCGTTGACCGCCGGCAAGATGATCGCGCGCAGTATCGCCGCCGAGCAGATCGGCCGCCGGCACCGGCTGCAAGGCCCGGCCGGGGGCAATTCCGAGCGCCGCCCGGGCAGAGCGGGTCGCGCCGATCACGAGATCGTCCGCATCGACCGCGACGAGGCCTCCGCATTGGCCGTCCGCAGCTTGCACCAGCACGATGCGGGCATGGGCGAAGGCCCGGCGAAACAGATCGGCCTCGATGCGCTTGGCCGCCTCGCCTGCCGCAAGCGCGATCAGACCGGAAAACGCATCGGTCCGGTCGGCGCGGCAGGAGGACACGTCGAGCACGCCTGCGAGCGCCGCCTCATGGTCGTAGATCGGAACGGCGGTGCAGCTCAGAAGCGTGTTGCGAGTGAAGAAATGCTGGTCGCGATCGATCGTCAGCGGACGCTGCTCGACGAGGCAGGTGCCGATGCCGTTGGTGCCTTCGTGCTCCTCGCTCCAGAGCGCACCGGTCCACAGGCCCCAGGATTGAAACGTCGCATCGTCCGCCGCCGTGCCGCGGCGATCGACTGGCACGCCTTCACCGTCGGCAAGCAGGACGCAGCAGCCCGCGGCGCCCACGGCCTGATAGAGGCGGTCCATCGCGCCTTGCGCGGCGGCCAGAAGCGGCGCGATGCGCTCGCGCGCCTGGTGCAGCTCGGCCTCGGTCAGCCGCATCGGCGAGCTGTGGCCACCGGGATCGAGATGATGCAGTCTGGACGAACGGCGCCACGAGGCCACGAGCGCGGATCGTGCCGCCTGGCCTGACGCGATAGCGGCCTCGACACGGGCCGCGTGATGCCGGGGCATTGACCCATTCATCACTGTTTCCTCCGGATGACAGACTAGAACGTGCCGGCGCCACCCGTTTGATCTGCGTCAACTCTAGCGAGCGCCACAGAAGCCATGAACCGGCTGCGGCGCTGCCGTCAAGGCGCGCGCCCGGTCCCGGACTTACGACCTTCGCAGGAGGGAAAAAGCACGGTGGTCGGATTTCGGCAGCGGCTTTCGGGGCCGGTTTCGAAGCTTGCAGAAAACGCTACTTCGCCGGGATCATCCGAACGAGATCGCGCGGATTGACGTAGTCAAGCTGGAACCGCGCCCGCTCGTCCAGCATGTCGGGGTCGATCCTCTCCGACCGCAGCAGCGACACCCGCTGCTCGCTCCTGGTGCGCTCGCGCTTGAGCTGGGCCAGTTCGCTGGTCAGGGCGATGATTTCCTGGTCGAGTTCCTGGCGGGCGTTGAGGCCATATTTGCCAGTATAGGCGTTGACGCCGAAATAGCCGACGATGGCCGCCGCCATCGCGTAGAGGGCAAGGCCGGTCAGGATCGATTTCAGGCGCGCGCGGGAGACCATCCTGGGAAGATGGGACAGGTTGGTTAAGGGAGTGCTAACCAACCGCACAACCCGTCGTCATGCCCGGGTTTGTCCCGCCTGCGCGGCCGAAGCCGCTTCGGCGCGGCGAAGGCCCGGGCATCCACGTTCTTCGGTGCCGTGGGTACAGACGTGGATGGCCGGGACATAGGCGAGCAGAAGCGACGCCGTCCTGCGGACGGCTATGCCCGGCCATGACGGAGAGAGTGAGTGCTCAGCCCTGGTGCTTGGCTACGTGCGCGGCGAAGGCGTCGATGTATTGCTGCAGCACCGTCTTCAGGGAGTCCTTGGTCAGGTTGCCGTCCGCGTCAAACGCATCGCCGACGGCGTTGAGATAGATTTCAGGCTGCTGGAGCAGCGAACCGGAAATGCCCGGCAGGATGTTCTGCAGATGCTTGGCTGCGCTGACGCCGCCGAGCGGGCCCGGCGAGTTCGAGATGATGCCGACCGGCTTGCCGAGCAGTGAGCTCTTGCCATAGGGGCGCGAGGCCACATCGATGGCGTTCTTGAGAACGCCCGGGATCGAGCGGTTGTATTCGGGGGTGACGAACAGGACGCCGTTCGATTTCTGAAGCTTGTCGCGGAAGGCCAGCCAGTCCGCGGGCGGCGCGCCTTCGAGGTCCTGGTTGAAGAACGAGAGCCCCGCAGGCGTGATCACCTCGAGCTTGAGCGAGCTTGGCGCAAGCTTGGCGAGCGCATTGGCGATCTTGAGCGAGAAGCCGTCCTTGCGCAGGCTGCCGGCGATCGTGACGATGTTGTAGGCCATGGGTTGTCCTTGAAACCTTGAGGGAAGTGCCGGCGGCACTTAAGCGGTCCCGGCCAATGGATGCAAGTGCATGAATTGGGCTGATTTGGAAACCCTGTGTTTCGCGAAAGCAGACGGTTGCCCCAAAACAATCGGGCCGCCAACGGGCGGCCCGATCTTTCGCACCAATCCGTCGTCCAGATCAGATCGTCGGATTCCACGCCGACGGGATCAGGCGATATTTCGCACCGTCCTTCACGACATGACCGACCGACGGGAACGTGAAGTGGAAGCCGACCACCGTCGCCTTCTCCGCCGCCGCCATGTCGTAGAACTTGTGGCGCGTCGCCTGCGCTATCGCGGCGTCCATGTCGAAAATCACGTGCCAGTCGGGATTGCGCAGGAAGAATTCCGGGATGTTGGTGACGTCGGACTGGATCAGCACCTTGGCATCGCCTGAGGCGACCGCGAACGAGGTGTGGCCGGGCGTGTGGCCCGGGGTTGCGATCGAGGTGATGCCCGGCGCGACCTCCTTGCCCCATTCGTACTTGGTGACCTTGGACTCGAGGCCAGCAAAGATCTTCTTCACGTTGGCGAAATTGTTCTTCAGCCCCTGATTGGACTCGGCCTTGGCTGCGTTCTCCTCACTGGTCCAGAACTCCCACTCCTTGCCGGGCACCATGATCTCCGCATTCGGAAAGGCCAACGCGCCGTCGGCCAGGCGAACGCCGTTGATGTGGTCGCCATGCATATGCGACAGCAGCACAACGTCGACGTTCTTGGGGTCGACGCCGGCAGCCTGGAGGTTCTGCAATGTGCGGCCGACAGCGCCTTTGCTCGCCTCGAGATTGGCGATGCCGTTGCCGGTGTCGATCAGCACCAGCTTCGAGCCGGTATTGATGAGCTGCGGGTTGAACGGAATCGTGACCATGCCCTTCGGCATGTAGGCCGCCTCACCCGCCGCCAGCGCCTCGTCCTTCGGGATGTTGGCGACGAACTTGTCCGGCATCGGGAAGGTGCGCGCACCATCGTTGATCGAGGTGCACTCGAAAGCGCCGACCTTGTAGCGATAGAAGCCCGGCGCCTGCGTCCCCGTCTGCGGCACTGCAGCCTTGGCGGTGGTCGGTCCAAGCCCGGTTGCGGCCGCCGCACCGAGAGCGGCTGCGCCTGCGAGCAGATGACGACGATTGAGATCGGTCATGGAGAGGTCCCCTTCTGAGCCCTTGCGGTTTTCCGCATTCAATGGCGGCGGAATAATCTCCCGCCGCGCTCAGAAGGCAAGACCTTCCTGCGGTGACCTGCCGTCGCAGATCACGATTATTTATTTGGGTTGATGAGGAATTTTTCGCCGGTAGCGCGTTTGGCGTACACCGCGATGTTGGCGGGATCGAGCACCTCGGTCAGCGACACCACCTTGGTGTAGTGGCTGGCGAAGGTGGTCTTGAGCTCCGACGCGACGCGCTGGCGCAGGCGACCGATCTCGGCCGGACCGATGTTCTGGAGGAACGGCGTCAGCAGCCAGCCGCCGACGCCCCAGGTCAGGCCGAACGACCGGCTCAATTCGGTCGGACGGTTGTCCAGGCTGCCGTAGATATAGACCTGCTTGTACACGTTGGAGCCGTAACGGCTGTATTCCTTGGCGGTCTTGTTGGCCGCAACTTCCATGGCGGTCAGGATCTGGCTCGCCAGCTTGCCGCCGCCGATGGCATCGAAGGCGATGGTGGCGCCGGTCTCGACCAGCGCATTGGTGAGATCGTCGGTGAAATCAGGTGCGCTGGAATCCACGACGTGCTTGGCGCCTATCTTGTGCAGGATATCGGCCTGCTCCTTGCTCCTGACGATGTTGACGAGGCCGATACCGTCCTTGATGCAGATCTTGTTGAGCATCTGGCCGAGATTGGACGCAGCCGCAGTGTGCACGAGCGCCTTGTGGTTCTCCCGCCGCATCGTCTCGGTCATGCCGAGCGCGGTCAGCGGATTCACGAACCAGGACGCACCGTCCGCAGCCGTGGTGCCCGCCGGCAGCTCCATGACGTCGCGGACCTTCAGCACGCGGTACTGCGTGTACATCGCGCCGCCGATCATCGACACCGTCTTGCCCATCAGGGCTTTCGCAGCGTCCGACGATCCGGCCCCGACCACCGTGCCGGCGCCCTCGTTGCCGACTGGCAGCGACTGATCGAGCCGGGCTCCCATCATCCGCATCGCAGCCTCAGGCATGGTCGCGGTGATGACCGGCCTCTCCTTGGTGCCGGAGGCCTTGGCGGCCGACATGTCGGCCGGCCCGATCAGGAGGCCGAGGTCGGACGGGTTGATCGGGGTCGCCTCGACGCGCACCACGACCTCGTCGTCGGCCGGCTCCGGCGTCGGGACATCCACGAGGGACAATTCCAGCTCGCCGCTCTTCTTCAGTAGCGAACGCAGTTGCAGTCCGGTCTTGCCGTCGCTCATGTCGATCCTCCCCTGTCTTTTTCGCTATCCGAAGCGCTGGTTTATGCCAGCGCCTTCAGTGCCGCCTTGCCGCCGTACAGCGCCTGCTTGCCGAGCTGCTGCTCGATGCGCAGGAGCTGGTTGTATTTGGCGGTGCGGTCGGACCGCGCAAGGGAGCCGGTCTTGATCTGACCGCAATTGGTGGCAACCGCGAGGTCGGCGATGGTGGAATCCTCGGTCTCGCCCGAGCGGTGCGACATCACCGAGGTGTAGCCGGCCTTGTGCGCCATCTCGACGGCGGCGAGCGTCTCGGTCAGCGTGCCGATCTGGTTGACCTTGATCAGGATCGAGTTGGCGCGGCCGGCCTTGATGCCGTCGGCGAGGCGCTTGACGTTGGTGACGAAGAGGTCGTCGCCGACAAGCTGGCACTTCTTGCCGACGAGGTCGGTGAGCTCCTTCCAGCCGTCCATGTCGTCTTCCGACATGCCGTCCTCGATGGTGACGATCGGATAGCGCGAGACGAGGTCGGCAAGGTATTTGGCCTGCTCGGAGATCGAGCGAGACTTGCCCTCGCCTTCATAGACGTATTTGCCGTCCTTGAAGAATTCGGTCGAGGCGCAGTCGAGGCCGAGCACAATGTCGCTTCCCGCCTTGAAGCCGGCCTTGCCGATCGCGTTCATGACGAAGTCGAGCGCGGCGTCGGCCGACGGCAGGTTCGGGGCGAAGCCGCCCTCGTCGCCGACATTGGTGTTGTGGCCGGCCTTCTTCAGCTCGGACTTCAGCGTGTGGAAGACTTCCGCACCAAAGCGCAGCCCCTCGGCAAAGGACGAGGCGCCGACGGGGAGGATCATGAATTCCTGGAAGTCGATCGGGTTGTCGGCATGCACGCCGCCATTGATGATGTTCATCATCGGCACCGGCAGGAGCCGCGCCGAGGTGCCGCCGACGTAACGGTAGAGCGGCATGTCGAGCGAGTTCGCGGCTGCCTTGGCGCAGGCGAGCGAGACGCCGAGGATGGCGTTGGCCCCTAACCGGCTCTTGTTCGCCGTGCCGTCGAGGTCGATCATGATCTGGTCGATCTGAGCCTGCTGCTCGACATCGAGGCCGCTGAGGGCTTCGAAGATCTCGCCGTTGACGGCGCCGACGGCCTTGGTGACGCCCTTGCCGAGATAACGGGCCTTGTCGCCGTCGCGCAGTTCCACCGCCTCGTGGGCGCCCGTAGACGCGCCGGAGGGCACGGCAGCGCGACCGAGCGCGCCATCCTCCAGCACGACATCGACCTCGACGGTGGGATTGCCCCGGCTATCGAGGATTTCGCGGCCGATGATGTCAATGATCGCGGTCATGATGTGCACTTCCGTTCGTTAGGTTTGATCGGTTCGCCGCGGGTCTTACACGGGCCGCAAGCAAATGTGAACGCTTGGACGGCGTGCTTCGACTGACGCGTGAAGCGGCCGGAGCTAAGCTTGAAATCGACTGATCTGCGCGTCCAACCTCAATCTGAACCAGCCGGGGTAACGCCATGAATCGCCGCCAGTTTCTCGCCTCGAGTACCGCCCTGTTCGTGGCCCGCCCAAGTTTTGCCCAGGAGGGCCCGTTCCGGACGAAATACTTCCGGATCAGTGCCGGCATCGGCCTGCACGATCTCGCGCCCGCCCCTGACGGTTCGGTCTGGTTCACGGCGCAGGGCAAGGGCCTGCTCGGCAGACTCGATCCCCGGGATGGCCGTTTCAAGACCGTCAACCTCGGTCAGGGCGCCGCTCCGCATGGCGTGACCATCGGCCCCGACGGCGCGCCCTGGATCACCGAGGGCGGCCAGAATGCGATCGCGCGGGTCGATCCCGGCGATCTCAAGGTGACCCTGTTCCGCCTGCCGGAAAAGTTCGCCTCCGCCAATCTCAACACCGGTGTGTTCGACAAGGACGGCACTTATTGGTTCACCGGCCAGTCCGGCTATTACGGCCGCCTCGCGCCGAACTCCGGCGACATGAACGTGTTCAGGGCGCCGAAGGGCGTCGGTCCCTACGGCATCACTGTCACCCCCAAGGGCGATGTCTGGTACGCCTCGCTCGCCGGCAGCTACATCGCGAAGATTGATCGCGCGACGGGGGATGCCGCAATGGTCGATCCGCCGACGCCCGGCGCGGGCTCGCGGCGGGTCTGGTCGGATTCGAAGAGCCGGATCTGGGTCAGCGAATGGAATAGCGGCCACGTCTCGGTGCACGATCCCGCCGATGGCTCGTGGAAGACCTGGAAGCTGCCGGGCGAACGCCCGCGCGCCTATGCGGTCTTCGTCGACGACAAGGACAAGGTCTGGCTGACCGACTTCTCCGCCAATGCCATCGTGCGCTTCGACCCCGCCACCGAGCGCTTCAACGTGTTCGCCAGCGATAAAGCCAATGCCGCCGTGCGCCAGCTCGACGGCAGGCCCGGCGAGCTCTGGGGCTGCGAGTCCGGTAACGACCGGATCGTCATGATCCAGACCATCGCCGCCGGTTGACGACAGCGGCATTTGCGTCCATCCCGGCATTGAAACAGGATGTGACGACGATGCCGAAAAAATCCCTCCAGCTCGGCCGTGCGGTCGAGTGGCCGCATACACCGGAAGACGCTCAGCTCGACCGGGTGCCCAATCCGCAAAAGGGCACCGACTATCTGGTGCGCTTTACCGTGCCGGAATTCACCTCGCTCTGCCCGGTCACAGGCCAGCCGGATTTCGCGCATCTGATGATCGACTATGCTCCGGGGGCGTGGCTGCTGGAGTCGAAATCGCTCAAGCTCTACATCGCGAGCTTCCGCAATCACGGCGCCTTCCACGAGGACTGCACCGTGATGATTGGCAAGCGCATCGCCAGCGAGATCAAGCCGAAATGGCTGCGCATCGGCGGCTATTGGTATCCGCGCGGCGGCATTCCGATCGACGTGTTCTGGCAGACCGGCCGCGTGCCGAAGGGCCTATGGGTGCCCGAGCAAGGCGTCGCGTCCTATCGCGGGCGCGGCTGAGTCGCGCATCCTGCGTCTCACCACGCGTACCGCACCACACCCTTGCCGGCATAGGAGCGTGTGACGTTCGAGAATTCGCCCTCGAACGTGCCGGCGGCGGACCAGCCGTTCAGCCACTTCTTTTCAACCGATCCCGTCACCAGCGCGGAATCGGCGGCCATGGCCGCGCCGTTTACGACGAAGCTGGCGCCGGGCAGCGTCTGGAACGTCGCCCCGATGGCGCGATCTGGATTGAAGTCGTGGGCCCAGGCCACCCGGCCGCGCAGCGTGACGATGCCGTCGGCCTGGGCGAAGGCCTTGTCGGTGCGCAGGCCGAGCTCGGTGCGGGTGTCGGTGACGCTCTTGGCGCCGTAGGCCAGCGCGAACTGGTTGCTACCGACGATGGCCTGCTCGGCATAGGCCGGCATATCGAAGGTCGTGAACTGAGCCGCAGCGTAAGGCGTGAGACCGACGCCTTGCGTGACGAAGCGGTAGCCGCCTTCGAGCCGGCCGGAATAGGTGTTGGCATTGAACTCGGCGCGCAGACGGTCGACGCCGGCAACGGTCACGGTGCGATCTGTGGTGATGTCCTGCCAGCCATAGGCCAGCGCGCCGGTGATGTAGGCAGGGCCGACGATGTGCCGGAAGAAAGCGCCGGCCTGGAACAGGTCGGACCGGCCGCCGCCAAGCGCGTTCGCCACGGTGAAGTTGGTGCCGCCGCCGGCAAGCGCAAAGCCGACCAGCGTATCGCGGGAGATGCGATAATCCGCACCGACGGCGGTGCCATAGAGATTGCTCGTGGTGGTGTTGGACCCGACGGCCGTGCTGCCGTCAGTCTGTTGCGCACCGCCGAAGCCGGCTGCCCAGACGCTCCAGCGCTGCTCGAACGACGGTGCGATCGGTGCCTTGGTGTAGATCGCAGCATATGCATCACGCTCGCTCTTGTTGCGACCGGCGTTCTTTGCCGCATAAGCCAAGCTCTCGTCGGCATAAGCGTTCGGCGTGCCGCCCGCACTGGCGGGATCGCCGCGGCCCGCGATGAACGGATCGGTCATCACGCCCATGAACTGGTTCATGGCGTTGAAGGTCGCCTGCTGCGGCGCGCTGCCGACCTCGCCGGAGAGCTGGGTCAGGCCGGCGGGCGCAAGACCGCCGAACGCGATCGGGATGGTGCCGTTGGTGTTGAAATAGTTGATGATCGCGTTGCCGACGTTCTGTTGATTGGCGTTGAGATTGCCGGAGGGAGGCACGAAGTTCAGCGCGAGGTCCAGGTAAGCATGGGTGGCGTCGTAGCTCAGCGACGTATGGAAGCCCGACGGCAGGCCAAGATTGGTGACCGTAGGACTGAACGCGCCGGTGATGCTGGCCGCATTCAGGATCGTGTACTGCTTGGCGACGTAAGAGCCGGCCGCAAAATTTGCACTAACGGTGGCGCCGCCAAGCGATGCATTGCCGGCAACATTGGCAAAGGTAGAGGTTGTGGGATTGACGAAGACATTGAAGTACGCCCCGGGTTGCATCACGAGGCTTGCCAGCGCCATGGAGGTTCCCGGCCCACCTGGCGCACCCGGCGAGAAATAGCCTCCCGCGATCAGGGCGGCTCCGACTGCACCGTCTCCGGTCAGGTATCCATTGGTATTCACGGTGGTGAGGGCCGACGACGCCATCGACCCCGACACAACGAGCGTGCCCCCGTCAACCGTGGTGGTGCCGGTGTAACCGCTGCTATCGCCGGACAGGATCAGGGCGCCGGAACCGGTCTTCACGAAGCTACCGGTGCCAACGATGGATCCGGCGAACAGAGACGTCGAATTGTCGCCCCCGACGGTGAAGACAAACGCGCCCGTATTCAGCTGGGTGCCCGCCACGCCGGCGAGCGAGCCGTAGGTCGCGCCGCCGGAGGTCGAGTAGACATTCGCGCCGGCAGCCGTCATGTCCACCCGCCCCGTGACGCTGCCACCATAGGTGTTCATCGAAGCGAGACTGCCGGACAGTGTCACGTTGCCGTTGATCGTCCCATATAGCTGCGTGTATCCGCCGGCGGCGTTGATCGATCCATTGATCGTCCCGGTGGGGTCGACGACGATATTGGCGCCGATAGCATTGCTGATGGTGTTTGTCGCATTCAGCGTTCCCGTGACTCCAAGATTGCCGTCGTTGGTCACCGTCGTCGCATTGACCGTCCGGCCAGCGTCGATCCAGGTGGCGTGAATCATCGCATTGGACTGGTTGATCAGCGTCGTGACGGTGAGATCGCCACCTGAGACAAAAAGGTCGGATGTTGCACCGGTGGTCAGGGTCCCGTTGACGGTGAGCGCACCGGTCACCGTGAAGGTACCGTTTTGATGATCGACGTTGCCGTTGATCGTGCCGGCTGCGTTCGCCGTGCCGGAATTCGTCAGTCCGCCATTGACCGTTCCGGTCGTCGTGAAGGTACCGCCGGCGGCGTTCGTCGTCCCGGCAGCCGTCGTCACCGTACCGCCGTTGGTGAAGGTGCCGGCGTTGTTGATGATGCTGACCGCGCTCAACGTCCGGCCCGCCGAGACCCGGACCGCGGTGGCGGACGTCGAATTGTTCGTCAGCGTCGTGATGCCGGTGAAGCTGCCGAACTGCACGGCCAGGCTCGAGGTCGCGTTGTTGGTGACCGCACCGTTGGTGGTGAGATCGTCGATCAGCGCGAAGGAGCCGCCGCCCTGGTTGGTGATGCCGTCATTGAGCACGCCCCTCGCGTTGGCCGTGCCCGAATTCGTCAGCCCGCCGTTGACCGTGCCCGTCGTGTTGAAGGCGCCGGAATTGGTCGTGCCGCCGGTCGTCGTGATCGAGCCGTTGTTGAAGATCGTGCCACCGTTGTTGGCAATCGTGGTCACGGAGATGGCGCCGGCGGGAATGTTGGAGAAATTGCCGGTGTTGGTGATATCGCCGGTCAGGGTACCTTGATTGCTCGTGATCGCACTGTTGGTCAACGACGTGTTCAGAGTGCCGCTGTTGACGAAGGTTCCGGCGGTAACACTGGTGGTGGTGAACGAGTTGGTGCCGGACAGCGTCAACCGGCTCGACCCCGCCTGCGAGATCGTAGCGCCCGTCATGTTGTTGCTGATCGAGATGAAAGTGCCGACGCCGACGGCATTGTTGGTGATGCCGGCGACAAAATTCACCGCCTGACCGCTTATCGCGTAGCCCTGGGACGTAGCGTCGAAAATCCAGGACTGGGGTGAGATGGGGCCAAGGGTAATTGTGACGGACGTCGTGCCCGTGGCGGAAAAGGTCGCTGTTTCGCCAGCGGTGTCGGGGACGGTGTTTGTCGTCCAATTGGTCGACTCGTTGTAATTGCCGTTGGCGACGCCGCCATCCTGCCAGACCTGCGCTCGCGCCAGGGACGGCAACAACGCGACCGTCGCAAGAGCTGTGCCGGCCAACAGAGACCTGATTAAGAGTGCCCTACGCGTGGGCCCTACCCCGCCTGCCCCGATCATGGAAAATTCCGCTGGGCCCTACGCTGCCCTCGATTCCCAGGTACTTCAAACGGGAAATATCTAGCTGCTTCGCCACCTGCGAACCATCGACGATCGATTGCGTAGCCGCGCCGATCGGCGATTCCACGGCGGTGTGGCTGGGCGGCAACAAAAGGTTGCACAATCCTCGGGCACCCTCCGAGCCGGGTCAACCATGCTGCCCTCAATGCGTCTAATACGCGCTCAGCAGATCCACCTTTGCATTCGCCAGCACCAGCCGCCGCGCCAGGATCGCGGCGAGATTGCGCATGATCTTCAACGCTGTTTCGGGGTGCAGGTGGCGGTAATCGGCAAAGCTGTCCAGCGGCAGTTCGAGGCAGGTGACGGGCGTGTCGGCAAAGACATCAGCGCTGCGGCTCCGCTCCAGGATCGCCATCTCGCCGAACGCCATGCCGGGACCGAGCGCAGCCAGCCGCACGCCACTCGGCAGCTTCACGCTGACCATGCCGCTCTGGAGGAAGAACAGCGAATTGGCGGGTTCGCCGGCGGCAACGATACGCTGGCCCGCCGCATAGTGCCGCGTGGTCGAGAGCTTGACGATCGCGGCGACCTCCTCCGCGTCGAGTTCGGCGAGCAGCGCCTGCTCGCCGAGATGCGTGCTCTCCTTGACGTCGGTGAAGCCGCCGAAGCGGTAGATCACCTGATCCTCGGCCCACTCGATGGCATCATCGAGCAGCGCGAAGCGCCGCAGCCGACGCGGCTCGGCCGTGCGCGCGGCGATCGCGTTCCACACCGCGGACGCCTCCTCCAAACCCGATAGAATGGCGGTGACGCCGGCATTGCCAAGAGCGGTCAGCGTTTCGCCCAGAAGCTCCGCGCCGGCCGCGGTGATGTCGGGAACGCGTCGGAAATCGATGATGAGCAACGGCGCGCTCGGCGGCTCGTCGCTGAGCTTTCGCGTGACGTAGTCGATGGTGCCGAAATTCATCGCGCCGACCAGCTCGAGCACGCGGATGTCGCTGTGACGCTCGTCGAGAATCTGCTGCTCCTGCGGCTGGCGGCTGCGGCGCGAGGAGATGCCGTAGACGTCGTAATCCGCGATGACGCTGGTGCGGACGTCGGCGTTGCGATTGAGCATGTGCAGGTCGAAGCGTGCCGACAGCGCCTCGCAGACCTTCAGGCCGCGCGCGCTGTTGAAATGATGGTCGAGCCGCGGCGAGAAGGTCCCGAGCCCCAGTTGCGAAGGCAACGCCGCGACGATGCCGCCGCCCACCCCGCTCTTGGCGGGAATGCCGACGCGGTAGGTCCACTCGCCGGCATAGTCGTACATGCCCGAGCTCGTCATCACCGACAGGGTGCGCGCGACGATGTGCGGCGTGATCACTTGCACGCCCGTCACCGGATTGATGCCCCGGTTGGCGAGCGTTGCCGCCATCACCGCGAGATCGCGTGCCGTCACCAAGATGGCGCATTGGCGGAAATAGACGTCGAGCACGGCGTCGACGTCATCCGGCAACACGGCGTAATTCCGCAGCAGCCAGGCAATGGCCCGGTTGCGATTGCCGGTCGCGGTCTCCGAGGCGTGCACGGCCTCGTCGACGCCGAGGTCGCGGCCGGCAAACTCGCTGAGCTTGGCGCGGACGCGTTCGAAGGCGCCCTTCCCGTCCACCTCGTAGATCAGGCCCGAGCAGGCAATCGCGCCGGCATTGACCATCGGGTTGAAGGGGCGGTTGTCGTTGGTGAGCCGGATCGAGTTGAAAGCCTCGCCGCTCGGTTCGACCCCGATGGTGGCCGCAACACGCGCCTCACCGACCATCTCGAGGGCCAACGCGAACACGAAGGCCTTCGAGACCGACTGGATCGTGAACGGCACCGCGCTGTCGCCGACCTCGTAGACATGGCCGTCGATGGTGACGAGGGCGATGCCGAAATGGTCAGGGTTGGCGCGCTTCAACTCAGGGATGTAGTCGGCGAGCTCTCCGGAATGATCCGCCCTGAACTTCTCATAGCAGTCGCTCAGGAAATGCCGGAGCGGTGGCCTGGTAGGATACCCGGTCGATCCAGGCGTGCCTGCCGGGCTGGGCAAACGGTTGAGCTGGGCGTCCACGGTCTCACACCTCGATTTGCCCAAATTCGAAGCAATCCCCATGCCATGTGTACGATTCCGATTGTGTGATGATGAGTGACCTCAGCGCGCGTCGGGCGGCGCGCGCGGCGTGAGCAAGTGGGCACAGACGAGGCCAAGCACGACCATGATCGCGGCGCGTGTGGTCGGAGTCGAAGCGAACGCAGCGACGCGCTATTTGGGGACGGATGATCTTTCCCAGGGACGTTTGCCGTTGGCATCTCTGTCCCATGGACGCGTGGTCGGCGCGTTCTTTTCCTCGGCAGCCGCTTTCGCGCGGTCGGCTTGCACCTGTTCGCGATCCGTCACCGGTGGCTTAGGCTGCGCAAGAGAGGTCTGCGCGGCGACTGGACCCATGGCGAGCAGCGCGGCGATCAGGAACTTTGTCATTCCCGGCTGTAACACGCCGAAGGCAGGGCGTCCGATTTAGTTGCAGGGTTCCTGCGCGACTTTCGTCAGACCCGCGCGTCAGCCGGCGCGCGCTGCTTGAGCAGCCGGGCGCAGACAACGCCCAGCACCACCATGATCACTGCGCTCGCGAACAGGGTCGGCATCTTGCCGGCATGCTGAAGGCCGAAGCCGTAGGCGAGCGGTCCCACGGTCTGCCCCATGAAGAAGAAGAACGAATGCAGCGACAGCGCGGTGGCGCGTGCCTCGACCGAGAGCTCGCTGGCGAAGACCTGCAGACAGCCATGGGCGATGTAGAAGCCCCATCCCATCACGATGAGATTCAGGGCCTGCACTTCCCAGCGCGGGCCGAAAGCCACGGCGACGAGCTGCGAGGCCACCAGCGTCATGCCGGAGATCATCATGCCTTTCACGCCCAGCCAGGGCAGCAGGCGCGACACCGTCAGCGTGTAGAACAGCCCGCCGACCGCAAAGCCCGCGATGACCATGCCGGCGATCGAGAGCGAGGTCTGCCCGAGGTCGAACAGGAACGAGGCGATGTAGGGAAACAAGCCGAGCACGCAGCAGCCCTCGATGAACACGGCGGAGTAGCAGACATAGGCGTTCGGATTGGTGAAGATGGTGCGATAGCCGGCCTTCAGCGCCGACAGGCTGGTCTTTGGCGGATGCTGCACCCTGGCGCCGTGAAAGCCGGCCGCAACCGCGATCGAGGCGACGATCACGAGCGCACCGAGCACCGCCAGCACGCCGCGCCAGCCAAGGAAGTCACCGATCAACCCGGAGGCGGATGCGCCGAGCAGATTGCCGGTCATGGCGCCGGCCAGCGTCCGGCTGATCGCGACCTGGCGCTTCTCCGGCCCGACGAGATCGCTGGTCAGGCTGAGCGCCACCGGAAACACGCCGCCGGAGCCGATGCCGGCGAGGATGCGGGTCGCAAACAGAACCGAGAACGAGGATGAGAGCGCGCCCAGGATATTGGCAAGGCCGAGCAGCGCGAGACAGAAGATCATCAGCCGCGTCTTGCCAAACAGATCGGCGGCAGCGCCGACGATGGGCTGGATGATCGAAAAGGTGAAGGCGAACACCGCGGCAAAGCCGGCGGCGGTCGCGATGCTGACGCCAAAATCCTCGGCGACGTGCGGCAGCACCGGATCCAGCGCGCGCGCCGACAATGCTGCGGCAAAGCTTGCGCCTGAGATGACGTAGAGCGCTGTCGGCAAGCCGTGGTCTTGCGGCCGCGCCTCGCTCTGCTGCATCAGCGCGGATTCTTTGCCAGCGCGTCGAACGCCATCAGCCTGGCGATCAGGCCCTCGAACTCGCGCAGCGGCACCATGTTGGGGCCATCCGAGGGCGCGCGATCAGGATCGGGATGGGTCTCGATGAAAACGCCGGCAACGCCCACGGCAACAGCCGCCCGTGCCAGCACCGGCACGAATTCACGCTCGCCGCCCGAGGAGGTCCCCTTCCCGCCCGGCTGCTGCACCGAATGGGTGGCATCGAAGATGACAGGCGCGCCGGTGGTGCGCGCCAGGATCGGCAGCGCGCGCATGTCGGAGACCAGCGTGTTGTAGCCGAAGGACGCGCCGCGCTCGGTGACGAGCACGTTGGGATTGTCAGCGCCGGTGATCTTCGTGACGACATTCGCCATGTCCCACGGCGCCAGGAATTGTCCCTTCTTGACGTTGACGACCTTACCGGTTGCGGCGGCAGCGAGCAGCAGATCAGTCTGCCGGCATAGAAACGCGGGTATCTGGAGGATGTCCACGGCCTGCGCCACCTCGGCGCACTGCGTGGCCTCGTGCACGTCGGTCAAAACAGGCAGGCCGAGCGAGGAGCGAATCTCCGCGAAGATCGGCAGCGACTGCGAAAGCCCAAGGCCGCGCGCTGCCGACGCGCTGGTGCGATTCGCCTTGTCGAAGGAGGTCTTGTAGACGAGGCCGATGTTCAGCCGCGCAGCGATCTCCTTCAGCGCAGAAGCGACCTCCAGCGCATGCTGGCGGCTTTCGAGCTGGCAGGGTCCTGCAATGATAGCGATCGGCAGATCATTGCCGAATCTGACCTTGCCGATGCTGACGACCGGCGCCGCTGAATGCGAAGAGCTCAAGGCAAATCCCTCGTTTCGGCGCGACCATAGCCGCCATGGGGGTCGGATCAACCCCATTCGGCCCGGGCCGTTCGAATATCAGGGTTGCGCCAGAGTTCCCCGCTGCGGCAAGGATTGCTACTTCACCGCCGAGAAGGCGGTCGGCGTCAGGATCTGACTGACGATGTTGCCAACGATCTGGCCGTCGGCCTCGCTCTCGGCGCGGGCTTTCATCCAGTCCGGATCGGTCATGAACGCGCCCCACTTCTTCTCGCGCTCGGCGAGCGAGTCCCACGCCAGGAAATAGGTCAGCTCCTGGTTGGATTCACCGATCAGCGTCGTGAAGAACCCGGCCTGCTTGATGCCGTGCTTCTCCCAGATCTTCAGCGTGGCGGTCTCGAACCGCTTCAGGAGCGCCGGCAGCCGGCCGGGCACGCAGCGATAGATGCGCATCTCGTAGATCATTGGAGCTCACTTCCTGCATTGTTGTTCTTGCGGCAGCGAGTTGTCGCAACAAATTGCGTGTGCGTCAAAGGCAGAGAAAGCGCTACACCAGCCGCGACTGCACCATCGCCGCCTGAATGAACGAGGCGAACAGCGGGTGCGGCTCGAACGGCCGCGACTTCAGCTCGGGGTGGAACTGGACGCCGATGAACCAGGGGTGATCCTCGTACTCGACGATCTCAGGCAGCACGCCGTCGGGCGACAGGCCTGAGAATTTCAGACCATGCTGCTCGAGGCGGTCCTTGTAGGCGGTGTTGACCTCGTAGCGATGGCGATGGCGCTCGGAGATTTCGGTGGCGCCGCCATAGACCTGCGAGACGCGGCTGCCGCGATTGAGCGCGGCGGGATAGGCGCCTAGCCGCATCGTGCCGCCGAGGTCGCCGGCCTGCGAGCGCTTCTCGAGCTCGTTGCCGCGCAGCCATTCCGTCATCAGGCCGACCAGCGGCTCCTTGGTCGGGCCGAACTCGGTGGAGTTGGCGTCCTCGATGCCGACGAGGTTTCGCGCGGCCTCGATCACCGCCATCTGCATGCCGAAGCAGATGCCGAAATACGGCACGTCGCGCTCGCGTGCGAACTGCGCAGCACGGATCTTGCCCTCCGCGCCGCGCTGGCCGAATCCGCCAGGCACCAGGATGCCGTTGACGTGCTCGAGGAACGGCGCCGGATCTTCCTTCTCGAAGATCTCGCTCTCGATCCAGTCGAGGTTGACCTTCACCTTGTTGGCGATGCCGCCATGCGAGAGCGCCTCGATCAGCGACTTATACGCATCCTTCATGCCGGTATATTTGCCGACGATGGCAATGGTGACATTGCCTTCGGGATTGCGCACGCGCTCGTTGATCTGCTGCCAGCTTCGCAGCTCCGGCGGAATCCGCGAACCGATGCCGAAAGCGGCCAGCACTTCGTCGTCGAGGCCGGCATTGTGATAGGCCTCCGGCACCGCGTAGATATTGTCGACGTCGCGTGCCTCGATCACGGCGCTTTCGCGCACGTTGCAGAACAGGCCGAGCTTGCGCCGTTCCTCCTTCGGGATCTCGCGGTCGGTGCGGCAGAGCAGGATGTCCGGCTGGATGCCGATCGAGCGCAGCTCCTTCACCGAGTGCTGCGTCGGCTTGGTCTTCAGCTCGCCGGCGCTCGGAATGTAGGGCAGCAGCGTCAGATGGATGTAGACGGCGTGATCGCGCGGCAGCTCGTTCTTGAGCTGGCGGATCGCCTCGAAGAACGGCAGGCCCTCGATGTCGCCGACGGTGCCGCCGATCTCGACCAGCACGAAATCGTAGTCGTCATTGCCGTCGAGGACGAATTCCTTGATGGCGTTGGTGACGTGTGGAACCACCTGGATGGTCGCGCCGAGATAATCGCCGCGACGCTCCTTGGAGATGATGTCCTGGTAGATGCGCCCGGTCGTGATGTTGTCGGCCTTGGTCGCAGGCCGGCCGGTGAAGCGCTCGTAGTGACCGAGATCGAGATCGGTCTCCGCGCCGTCATCGGTCACGAACACCTCGCCGTGCTGATACGGCGACATCGTTCCGGGATCGAGGTTGAGATAGGGATCGAGCTTGCGGAGGCGGACCTTGTAGCCCCGGGCTTGCAACAGCGCACCGAGTGCCGCTGAGGCCAGACCCTTGCCGAGCGAAGAAACCACGCCGCCGGTGATGAATATGTACCGCGCCATGGGACTTAACCTCTAATCCCTCGAATTCGATTCGCCAAAGCGATTCGTATTCCGCCCCAAAGATTTTGCGGGCCTGTGGGTGATCCAGAACTAAGAGTGGTGACAGTGCCTTGATGGGGATTTTTGATGCAGGACGGTAGAAGCCGCCCTGCATGGCCCCCCTGCTTTATTGCGAGCGCGGCACCTGCGGGCCGCTTGGGGCCGGGGCCTGCTGCTGCTCGTCGGCCTTTTTCAGCGAATCCAGGATGCCGCCCGAGGTCGGCGGCGCGATCGGGGATCCGCCGGCCGGCTGGGTCTGCGACGCCGGCGTGCCAATGATCGACGACGGCGCACGGCTGTAGCCTGCGTGCCAGGACAGGAACATGCTGGTGAGGAAGAAGCCCGCAGCCAAGATCGCGGTGGTCCGCGTCAAAAGATTGGCGGTGCCGCGGCTCGACATGAAGCCCGCGCCGCCGCCCATGCCGAGGCCGCCGCCTTCCGACTTCTGGAGCAGGACGGCGCCGATCATGACGGCGACGATCATGAGGTGGATGACGATGACAACGGTCTGCATAATGCCCTTCCGTCACAAGCGGGCGGCGCCTGACGGCGGCCGATCGCGCTTCGCGGGTTTCCTGAAGTTGCGCGGTGTTACACGATCGGAGGGGTTATTGCCACCCCCGATCGGGTCCGGACCAACGGTTTGAATGAGTTAGGGGCAGCCTTTCGCGATCGCAAGGAAATCGGCCGCCTTCAGGCTGGCACCACCGACCAGCGCGCCATTGACGTTCTTGACCGCCATCAGCTCAGCGGCGTTCGAGGGCTTGACCGAGCCGCCGTAGAGGATGCGCATTTTGGCCCCGTCAGCCTTGAACCTGGAGGTCAGGAGCTCCCGGATAAACCCATGAATTTGCTCGACATCCTGCGCTGTGGGGGTCAGGCCGGTGCCGATTGCCCAGACCGGCTCATAGGCTACGATGAGATTCGCGGCGGTCGAGCTTTCCGGCAGGGAGCCGGCGAGCTGCCCGCGCAGAATGTCCAAGGTCTGACCGGCGTCGCGCTGGGCTTGCGTCTCGCCGACGCAGACGATCGCGGTGGCCCCGGCGCGCCAGGCAGCTTCAGCCTTCTGGCGGATCAGGGCATCATCCTCGCCGTGATCGGCCCTACGCTCGGAATGGCCGACGATGATCGCGCTCGCCCCCGCGTCCACCAGCATTTCGGCGGCAATATCGCCGGTATGGGCGCCGGAGGCCTTGGGATGGCAGTCCTGGGCCCCCACCGCGACCTTCTTGCCGCGCGCCTTCTCAGCGAAGGCGGCGATCAGGGTCGCGGGCGGGCAGACCAGCAGATCGGCCTTGCCGGCGACGTCTGCCGCACCGTTGAGCATGGCGTCGAACTCGGCAGCCTGGGCCTTCAGGCCGTTCATTTTCCAATTGCCGGCGATCAGGGGGCGGATGGCGTCGGTCATGTCGATTTCCAGCAAAATGAGAGTTGTGCATGCGCTAGCAGAGCTTCCGCGGCAGTTCCAGAGACCAGAGGCCTTCAACCGCACCCTCAAGCGGTCGATTGACGTGAGGTTGCGGGGGGAAAGCCACCACTTTATGATGATTGATCAATTTGGTGAGGCGCTTTTGCTGAATCTGCATTAAGACGCGCTCCCGTTCCCCTCCTGCTCAAACAAGTTGGACCAAATGCTTCGAGGAATGCGCAAGGCCTCATCAAACTGGCTCGGCAAGACCATTATGGCCGTGGTGATGGGCGTGTTGATCGTCAGTTTCGGCATTTGGGGCATCGCCGACATCTTCAAAGGATTCGGGCAGTCCACGGTGGCCAAGGTCGGCAGCACCGAGATATCGCTGAACGAGTTCCGCCAGATCTATACGGATCGGCTGCAACAGATCAGCCGCCAGTTCGGCCGTCCGCTGACGCCCGACCAGGCACGTGCCTTCGGCCTCGACCGCCAGGTGCTGCAGCAGACCATCGCGGAAGCCGCCCTCGACGAGGAGGCGCGGCGGCTCGGGCTCGGCCAGTCCGACGAGCAGATCCGCCAGCTCATCATGAACGACCCCAATTTCAAGGGCGTCGGCGGCAATTTCGATGCGAACCGGTTCCAGGCCGTGATCCGCAATTTCGGCTATACCGAGCAGCGCTACGTCGCCGAGCAACGCAAGGTGTCGCTGCGCCGGCAGATCACCGGCACGATCGGCGCCGGCCTCGAACCGCCGAAGACCATGCTCGACGCGCTGGCGCGCTTCCAGAACGAGCAGCGCGCCCTCGAGTTCGTCAAGCTCGACGCCGCCCAGGCAGGCCAGATCGACGCGCCCTCGCCCGAGACGCTCGCCACTTATTTCGAGGATCACAAGGTCCAGTTCCGCGCGCCCGAATATCGCAAGATCGCCTTCCTCGTGGTCTCGCCGGAGGAGATCGGCAAATGGAGCGAGGTCTCGGACGAGGACGCCAAGAAAATGTTCGAACAGCGCAAGGACCGGCTCGGCACGCCGGAGAAGCGCCAGATCCAGCAGATCGTGTTTCCGAACGTCGCCGACGCGCAGGCCGCACGCGAGCGCCTCGTCGGCGGACTATCGTTCGAGGACCTCGGCAAGGAGCGCGGGCTGAGCGCCTCCGACGTCGATCTCGGGCTCGTGACCAAGTCTTCGCTCGCTGCCGCAGTCGGCGATGCCGCCTTCTCGCTTCCGGCCGGCGAGATCAGCCAGCCGATCCAGGGCGGGCTTGGCGTCGCGATCGTCAAGGTCGACAAGATCGAGCCGGGCAAGGAGGCGGACTACGCCAGCCTTGCTGGTGACATCAAGCGCGAGATCGCCACCGAGCGCGCGCGCGTCAAGGTCGCCGATCTCCGCGACAAGATGGAAGACGAGCGTGGCGGCGGCGCCAGCGTGATCGACGCGGCGCAGAAGCTCGGCCTCACCGCCGTGACCATCGACGCCGTCGACCGCTCCGGCCGCGCTCCGAACGGCCAGCCGGTCGCCAACGTCCCGCAAGGCCTCGACGTGGTGTCGCAGGCCTTCAACACCGATGTCGGCGTCGACAACGACTCGATCTCGTTCAAGGGCGGCTATGTCTGGTACGACGTGCTCGCCATCACGCCGTCGCGCGACCGCAATCTCGACGAGGTCCGTGACCAGGTCGAGGCGCGCTGGCGCCAGGACCAGATCGCGGCCAAGCTGAAGGCCAAGGCGACCGAGATGGTGCAGAAGCTCGAAGCGGGCGGCAAGCTCGCCGATGAAGCTTCCGCGATCGGCGCCAGGGTCGAGACCGCGACCGGCTTCAAGCGCGACGATACGCCGGCCGGCGTGCCGGCAGCCGTGGTGTCGGCCGCCTTCCGCACCGCCAAGGACGGCGTCGGACAGACGGCTGTCAGCGGCGGCAGCGAAGTGGTCGTCTTCCGCGTCACCGACATCGTCGAACCCGCGGTCGACGCCGCCTCCGACGCGGTCAAGAAGCTGAAGGAGAACCTCGACCGCGCCCAGACCGAGGAGCAGGTCGCGTCCTACGTCAACAAGCTTGAAACCGACATCGGGACCACCATTAATCAGGCCGCCTTCGCGCAGGTGACCGGCGCGAACCAGTGAGTTGAAAGCACGCGATGGACGACCTGAAATCGATCATTGGAAAAGTGGCGACCGGCGCCAGCCTGTCGCGTGACGAAGCCGCTTCCGCCTTCGACGCCATGATGAGTGGCGAGGCCACGCCCTCGCAAATGGGTGGCCTGTTGATGGCGCTGCGGGTGCGCGGCGAGACCGTGGACGAGATCACCGGCGCGGTTGCGGCGATGCGCTCGAAGATGCTGACCGTGACGGCGCCGCCTGACGCCGTCGACATCGTCGGCACCGGTGGCGACGGCTCCGGATCGGTCAATGTCTCGACCTGCGCCTCCTTCATCGTCTCCGGCGCCGGCGTGCCGGTGGCCAAGCATGGCAACCGCGCGCTGTCGTCGCGCTCGGGCGCCGCCGACGTGCTGGCCTCGCTCGGCGTCAGGATCGACCTCAGGCCGGAGCAGGTCGGAGACTGCGTGCGCGAATGCGGCATCGGCTTCATGTTCGCCCCCGCCCACCATCCGGCCATGAAGAACGTCGGCCCGACCCGGGTCGAGCTTGCGACGCGCACGATCTTCAATCTGCTCGGCCCCCTGTCGAACCCTGCCGGCGTCAAGCGGCAGATGGTTGGCGTCTTCTCCCGGCAATGGGTGCAGCCGTTGGCACAGGTGCTCAAGAACCTCGGCTCCGAATCCGCCTGGGTGGTGCACGGCTCCGACGGCCTCGACGAGATCACCCTCACCGGCCCGACCTTCGTCTCCGCGCTCCACAACGGCGAGATTCGCAATTTCGAGGTGACGCCTGAGGACGCCGGCCTGCCGCGCTGCGAGGCCGGCGCATTCAAGGGGGGTGATGCCGACGCCAATGCGGTCGCACTGCAAAGTGTGCTCGACGGCAAGCCGAGCCCCTATCGCGACGTCGCCCTGATGAACGCAGCAGCCGCGCTGGTCGTGGCCGGACGTGCCAAGGACCTCAAGGAGGGCGTCGCAATCGGAACGAAGTCGATCGACAGCGGCGCGGCAAACGCACGGCTGAAGCACCTGATCGCGGTCTCGAACGGCTGAGCGCCCCATGTCGGATATCCTGACCAAGATCGAAACCTACAAGCGTGAGGAGATCGCCGCGGCCAAGCGCGCGCAGCCACTGTCTTTCATCGAGGCAAAGGCCAAAGCGCAAGCCGCGCCGCGCGGCTTCGTGGACGCGATCAAGGCCAAGCACGTCAACGGCGATTACGCACTGATCGCGGAGGTGAAGAAAGCCTCGCCGTCGAAGGGGCTGATCCGCGCCGATTTCGATCCGCCGTTGCTGGCCAAGGCCTATGAAGCCGGCGGCGCGGCCTGTCTGTCGGTGCTGACCGACACGCCCTCGTTCCAGGGCCATCTCGACTTCATGGTGGCGGCGCGTGCGGCGACGTCGTTGCCGGTGCTGCGCAAGGATTTCATGTTCGACACCTATCAGGTGGCCGAGGCCCGCGCGCATGGCGCCGATTGCATCCTGATCATCATGGCCGCGCTCGACGATGCCGCCGCCGAGGACCTCGAGAACGCCGCCATCGCCCATGGGATGGATGTGCTGATCGAGATCCACGACCACGCCGAGCTCGACCGGGCGCTCAAGCTCCGTTCGCCGATGATCGGGGTCAACAACCGCAATCTTCGCACCTTCGAGACTACGCTCGCGACCAGCGAAACACTGGCGCCGTTGATCCCGCGGGACCGGCTGATGGTCGGCGAGAGCGGCATCTTCATGCCCGCCGATCTCGCCCGGCTCGAGCGCGTCGGCATGTCGACCTTCCTGGTCGGTGAAAGCCTGATGCGGCAGGCCGACGTCACCGCGGCGACGCGTACGCTGCTCGCGCGCGAGACCACGGCGCGCGCGACGGGCACGCGCTGACATGGCGCGCAGGCCCCCGAAGACGACCAAATCCAAGGCCGGCCCCGCCCTCACCCATATCGGCGCCTCCGGCGAGGCGCGGATGGTCGACGTGTCCGACAAGCCGGCGACCGAGCGGCTTGCGGTCGCGGAAGGCCGCGTCATCATGACCAAGACGACGCTCGACCTGATCGTGTCAGGCAATGCCAAGAAGGGCGACGTGCTCGGCACAGCCCGCATCGCCGGCATCATGGCCGCCAAGCGCACCTCCGAGCTGATCCCGCTTTGCCATCCGCTCGCGCTGTCGAAGGTGACGCTCGACATCGAGCCCGACGTGAAATTGCCGGGCTGCCTCGTTCGCGCCAGCGTGAAGGTGACGGGCCCGACCGGCGTCGAGATGGAGGCCCTCACGGCCGTATCGGTCGCCTGCCTCACCATCTACGACATGATCAAGGCGGTCGAGCGCGGCGTGCGCATCGAAGGCATCCATCTGGTCGAGAAGCTCGGCGGCAAGTCCGGCCACTATCGCGCCTGAGGGCGCTCATTTCGGCTCCTGCGTCGCGCGCATCGATTGCATTTGCGCGCGGCCGTTCACATCGCGTTAACCGCGCTTCCTAACTTCGCCTCCACATCGTTCCCGTAAACCAACGGATGTTTAAGGGGCCAAGAATTGATCCTGACGTGTGCACGGCAATGATCCAGCATGATGACGAGATTCGGCAATCGCCTCTTTGACCAGGCCTTCGTGCGCGGCGGACCGATCCGCTGGCTGGTGGTGGGCGGCACGCTGCTGATCGCAGCGATTGCCATAGGCTCGGTGCTGATGGCGCAGAATTTCCGCGAGCGGGCGCTGCGCAACTCCAGCCGCGAGCTGAACAACACGGTGCTGCTGCTCGCCCATCATTTCGATCAGCAATTGCAGGATTTCGCGGTCATCCAGAAGGATTTCGTCGACCACGTCCGCACCACCGGAATCAACAATGCGCAGACTATCGCAAGCGCCTCTCGGGCCAGGACGTCCACCGGATGTTGCGCTCGAAGATCGAGGCGCTGCCCTATATCGGCGGCGTCAACATCATCGATGCCGACGGTGATCTGATCAATTCCTCGACGGCCTGGCCGGCTCCGAAAGTGAACGTCGCCGATCGCGGTTATTTTCGCACCTTCAAATACGATCCCTATTCTCCCGATGTCCTGATCGAGCCCCTGCACAGTCGGATCTCCGGCGCCTGGACCATTCTGATCGTGCGCAAGATCGTCGGGCCAAACGGCGAGTTCCTGGGTGTCGTCGGACGCGGCATCGAGCCCGCCAAGTTCGAGAAGTTCTTCGCCTCCGTCGCGCTCGGCGAAGACGCGACGATCTCGATGCTGCATCGCGACGGCACGCTGCTCGCCCGGTATCCGCATTCCAGCGAATTGATGGGGCGGAATTTCAAAAATGGTTCGTTTGCGCACCAGAGGGTTTTGGGCCTCGATCACTTCACCGGCCGTTTTGTAAGCCCGGTCGACGGCGACGACCGGCTGATCTCCTCGCGCGCCCTACCCCATTTCCCGATCCTGATGATGGCCACCACGACGCGCGCGGCTGCACTGACGGACTGGCGCGAGCAGATCGGCATCCTGATCTCGGTCGCTGCCTCCTCTGCGCTCGCGATCGCAGGCGTGCTGATCGCGGTCGTACGCAAGCTGCTGGAGCAGCACCGCCTCTCGCGGGGACGCTTGACGCTGGAAAAGCAGCGGCTCGACCGCGCCGTCAACAACATGACGCAGGGCCTTTTGCTGTTCGACGCGGAGCGGCGGATGGTGGTCTGCAACCAGCGCTACATCGACATGTACGGATTGTCGGCCGAGATCGTGAAGCCCGGCTGCAGCTTCCACGACATCATCGCCCACCGCAAGGTGACCGGCTCGTTCACAGGCGACGTCGACGATTATGTCGCGCGCGTGCTGAAGGACATCCATGAGCGCAACTCGATGGTGGTCGATACCTCCGATGGCCGCTCGATCCACGTCCTCAACGAGCCGCTCGCGGACGGCGGCTGGGTGGCGACCCATGAGGACATCACCGAGCGCCGCCGCATCGAGGAGCGCATCACCCACCTCGCCCATTACGACGCGCTGACCGATCTGCCCAATCGCACCATGTTCCACGATCATCTGCGCAAAGAGCTGGCCGCCGTCGGCAACGGCGAAGAGATCGCGGTGCATTACATCGACATCGATGAGTTCAAGGGCGTCAACGACGCGCTCGGCCACCTGGTCGGAGATGAGCTGTTGAAATCGGTTGCCGCAAGCCTGCGCCGCTGTGCGGGCCCGGCGGATTTCGTGGCGCGGCTCGGCGGCGACGAATTCGCCATCGTACAGAGCGCGGTGACGTCGCTGGATCAGGTCAACGAGCTCGTCGCGCGGGTCTTCGAGGCCATCCGCGCGCCGTTCGACTGCCTGGGCCATCATCTCAACACCGATGCCAGCATCGGCATTGCGCTCGCACCTGAACACGGCACTGCGCTCGACCAGATCCTCAAGAACGCGGACATGGCGATGTACGCCGCCAAGTCCGCCGGGCGCCGTACCTATCGCTTCTTCGAACCGGAGATGGACGCCAAGGCCCGCGAACGCCGGCAGCTCGAGATCGATCTGCGCCACGCTATCGCCCAAGGGGGTCTCGAAGGCGGTCTCGAGGTCTATTACCAGCCCTGCCTCGGCCTGAAGGATGATCGCATCACCGGCTGCGAGGCGCTGGTGCGCTGGCGCCATCCCGAGCGCGGCATGGTCTCACCGGCGGAGTTCATCCCGATCGCCGAAGACACCGGCCTGATCAACGAGATCGGCGAATGGGTGCTGGCGACCGCCTGCCGGGACGCGGCAAGCTGGCCCGACGACATCCGCCTCGCCGTCAACGTCTCGCCGGTGCAATTCAAGAGCGGCACGCTGGCGCTGAAGATCATGGCGGCGCTCGCCGCTTCGAACCTGCCGGCGAGCCGGCTGGAGCTCGAGATCACCGAGGCCGTGCTGATCCGCGACGACGATGCTGCGCTGACGATCCTGCACCAACTCCGGGCCATCGGCGTCCGCATCGCGCTCGACGATTTCGGCACCGGCTACTCCTCGCTGAGCTATCTGCACCGCTTCCCGTTCGACAAGATCAAGATCGACCGCTGCTTCGTCGACGACATCGCCGGTCCCGACGGCTCCGCCAGCATCGTCCAGGCCGTCGTCAATCTCGCGGCCGCGCGCCGCATGACCACCACGGCCGAGGGCGTCGAGACCGAGGAGCAGCAGCGCCTGCTGCGCGCGCTCGGCTGTTCCGAGATGCAGGGTTATCTGTTCAGTGCCGCAAAACCGGCCGACAAGGTGCTGGAGCTGTTCGCGCTGCATCGCAGCCGGCTGGCCCAGCGCGAAGGCAGCGAGAGCCGAAGGCGCGAGGCCGGTTAGGCACCAACGCAGCCATGTCGCCCGGATTGGGCGTCGCATCGTCCGGGATACGGATCAGCGAGACCCCCCAAGCGAAATCGCCCGGGAGCGGCCATCCACTCCCGGGCGATTCGTCGATGGAGAGTCGTAAGGTCTAGTTCGGCACCGAAGTCTTCGGTGCCGGCTTTGCCGCTGCGTTCACGGTGACGCCGTGCAGGAAGTCGAAAGCCGCATGCAGGGCCTTGTCGTCCTCCGCCTTGGGCGGAACGTAGGATTGCGACCCGGTCTGCTCGCCGCCCTCGCCGGCCGACAGATGCCCGCGCATCTGCGACTCCGCCATGGTGTCCATCCGGCCCTTCAGCTCGGGCGGCACGTCCTGCAGGATCTCGACGTCGGGGGCGATGCCCTGAGCCTGGATCGAGCGGCCCGACGGCGTGTAATAGCGCGCCGTGGTCAGCGCCAGCGCGCCGTTGCCGGCGCCGAGCGGAATGATGGTCTGCACCGATCCCTTGCCGAACGAGCGAGTGCCGATAATGGTGGCACGCTTGTGGTCATGCAGCGCGCCGGCCACGATCTCGGAGGCCGAGGCCGAGCCGCCATTGACCAGGACCACCAGCGGCTTGCCCTTTGTGAGGTCGCCGCCATGCGCAGTGAAGCGCTGGGTCTCTTCGGGAGAGCGGCCACGGGTCGAAACGACCTCGCCGCGTTGCAGGAACGCGCTCGACACCGACACCGCCTGATCGAGCAGTCCGCCCGGATTGTTGCGCAGGTCCACCACGTAGCCGACGAGCTTGTCCTGCGAGACGTCCTTGGTGATCGAGGCGATCGCCTTCTTCAGGCCGTCGGTGGTCTGCTCGTTGAACGAGGTGATGCGGATATAGCCGATGTCGCCGTTCTCGACGTGGAAGCGCACCGGGCGCACATGAATGATCTCGCGCTTGATCGCGACATCGAGCGGGGCATCGGCGCCCTTGCGCACGATGGTGAGCTTGGTCTGGGTGTCGACCGGCCCCTTCATCTTGTTGACGGCCTGCTCGAGCGTCATGCCCTGCACGGCCTCGCCGTCGATCTTGCTGATGAGATCGCCGGACATCAGGCCGGCCTTCGAGGCGGGCGTATCGTCGATCGGCGAGACGACCTTGACGAGGCCGTCTTCCATCGTGACCTCGATGCCGAGGCCGCCGAACTCGCCAGAGGTGGTCTCCTGCATCTCGGTCCAGGCCTTCGCATTCATGTAGCGCGAATGCGGATCGAGCGAGGTCACCATGCCCGTGATCGCGCCCTCGACCAGCTTGGCATTGTCGGGCTTCTCGACATAGCTCGCTTTCACGCGCTCGAACACTTCGCCGAACAGGTTGAGCTGGGAATAGGCATCATTCGCGCTCACTGCCGCCCGCGCCGCCCAAACGCCGCCGTGCGGGCTGGCTACCAGAAGGGTCAGACACGCTCCGGTGAGCGCGCCCAGAGGGAACAGCAGGGATTTCCGCATGTAGTCTGACCTTTTCGCTTGGGGCTTTGGGGCGCCATGCAATTGGCGATCCAGTCCGCTTCTCACAATACCATTCTGGTTTCTTCAAGGCCGGGATGCCATGCCGACGGGTCCTCGGCGGAATTCACTTCGTTCGGACCTAAACTTTTGGCAACGTTGCAGGACTGGTGCGCCCGCAAGGGCAATCGTGGGCCGGTCACGCCTCGCAGCTATGCGATTTTAGGATAGTTTTGGAGGGCGGAACGGGTTAGGCGATGACATAAGGCTTCAAATTCTCGGGAGGATAACAATGAACGAAGCGCCCCGCATCCGGCCGGAACGGAATGTCGAGCTCGGTGCCAGCAACGAGCCGTTCCAGAACCTGCACGAATTCATCCGGAAAGCGCGGGCCAACCTCAACCAGAACGCCTGGGACTACATCGTCGGCGCCGCCGAGACCGAAACCACGATGCGCCGCAACCGCATGGCGCTGGACGAGATCGCCTTTCGCCCGCGCGTGCTGCGCGATGTCCGCAAGGTGGACGGTGCGGTTCAGCAGTTCGGCCGCAAGATGCGCCTGCCGGTGGTGCTCGCACCCGTCGGCGCGCTCGAGATCTTCGATCCGGGTGGCGCGGCGAGCGTCGCGCGCGGTGCCGGCACCTTCGGCGCGGCGCACATGCTGAGCTCGGTGTCCGAGCCCGGCCTGGAGAAGACCGCCGAGGCGGCCCCCGATGCGCTCCGGCTCTATCAGCTCTATGTCCGCGGCGACGATGCCTTCGTTGCCGATGTCGTCAGCCGTGCCGAGAAGAACGCCTATGCCGCCTTCTGCCTGACCGTCGACACCGCCCATTACAGCCGTCGCGAACGTGACATCGCCAAGCGCTACGTTCGCGAGAGCCGCCTGCGCGCCACAGGCGGCGATTTCCAGAAGGGCCTGGAGTGGCGAACCGTGAAGATGGTCAAGGACAAGTTCAAGATCCCGCTGATCCTGAAGGGCATCGCCACCGCCGAGGACGCCCTGATCGCGGTCGATCACGGCGTCGAATGGATCTACGTCTCCAATCATGGCGGACGCCAGCTCGACCATGGCCGCGGGGCCATGCATGTGCTGCCCGAGATCGTCGAGGCCGTGAAGGGTCGCGCCAAGATCATGGTCGACGGCGGCGTCTGTCGCGGCACCGACATCGTCAAGGCGATCGCGGCGGGCGCAGACCTCGTCGGCATCGGCCGGCTGCAATGCTGGGCACTGGCGGCGGCCGGCGAAGCCGGCATCACGCGGATGCTGGAGCTCCTGGAGGACGAGGTGCTGCGCTGCCTTGGCCTCTTGGGCGCCACCTCGTTTGCCGAGGTCGACAAATCCTGCCTGCATCCGGCGACCGCCACCAACGCGCCGGGCGTGTTCAGCGCGTTCCCCCTGTTCGACCACGAGCCTTATCGATACTGATTGGCAGATCTGAGTGAAAAGGACGCAATGACATCGCTCTCTCCCGGCAGCACAGATGCGCTTCTGTTCGATCTCGGGCGCGTGGTGCTCGACATCGACTTCTCCAAGGCGATCGCCTGCTGGGCGGGGCATGCCGGCTGCCAGCCCGAAACCATCGTCGGGCGCTATGTGCGTGACGAGGCCTACCGGCTGCACGAGGTCGGCCGGATCAGCGACGAGGATTATTTCGCCTCGCTACGGGCTTCGCTCGGAATCGGCATCTCGGACGCGCAATTCCTGGAGGGCTGGAACGCGATCTTCGCCGGCGAAATGCCTGACATCGCCGAACTGTTGCCGCGCGCGGCGAAGCAGATGCCGCTCTACGCCTTCTCCAACACCAACCGGCCGCATGTCGACTATTTCTCTAGGGAATATGCCGATCTGCTCGGCCATTTCCGCGAGCTGTATTTGTCGTCCAGCATCGGCCTGCGCAAACCGGATGCGGAGGCTTTCGACCATGTCGTCGCGGCGATCGGCGTGCCTGCGGAGCGCATCGTGTTCTTCGACGACCTCGAAGAGAACATCGAGGGGGCACGGGCGCGAGGATTGACCGCCGTGCATGTCACCTCGCCGCGCGATGTCGGGAACGCATTGAAGGCCTTGGGCATCTGAGGTCCCCGGCCGCGAGGGCGCGTCAGGGGCCCGGTTCCCGGCTAAATTTGCCGAAGATGAGGAACCCAATCACTTTGTGTATTTTTGTACAGAGTTCCGGGAACGGAAGACCGCCCTTCGGACTCTTGAGTCCGTTGGGACTTCTACATCGGACTGATCGACGTGCTGGGCAAAACCTACCTCACCAAGCAAGCCTCTCTCCTGCTTGAATTCGCAAGAACCACCTCGGATTCTGACCTTTCCGCCAAGCTGATCAGCAAGGCCGCCGACCTGAAGTCCTTGGCTGACCCGCTGCCCGACAAGGATCAAGGCCCCAAACCTCCCGACGTCGCACTGGACGGCGGCTCGGACCGACCGAGCGGGAGTTGACCGATGCTGGCCGTGGTGCTCGTCCTTCTCGTGCTCGCCATGGCCATCCTCGTCCCGGTCTGTCTCGCCTTCCGGATCATGCCGCGACGGACCTGAGTCGCCTCCTCCGCCGCTGAGGCCACGCAGGATAAATCACCCTGCGTGCTGCTTTGCCTCGCGCCCGCACTCGGATAGAACTCTCGCCGGCCATTTACCGATGTGCTCAGCAGGAGTTAGCCCGTGGCCCTGATGCCGGTTTCCGACGCTCTTACTGCGGTGCTGGCAGGTGCAGAGCCGCTACCTGAACAGATCGTTTCGCTCGACGCAGCCTATCATCGCGTGCTCGCGCATGACGTCGCGGCGCGGCGCACGCAGCCGCCGGAAGCGATGTCGGCGATGGACGGCTATGCCGTACGCGCGGCCGATGCGGCGACGATCGATTCGAAACTGACGGTGATCGGCGAGGTCGCAGCGGGCCGTCCTTTCGCGAGAACGGTCGGCGCCGGCGAGGCTGTACGAATCTTCACTGGCGGCGTCATTCCCGACGGTGCGGACGCGGTCGTGATCCAGGAGGATACTGTCGCGGACGGCAAGTGCGTCACGATCAAGGAAGCCGCGATTGTGGGTCGGCACATCCGCCCGCCGGGCGTCGACTTCCGCGAGGGCGACGTCCTCTTGCGCAAGGGCACCCGTCTCACCGAGCGAGATCTCGCGCTCGCGGCCGCAATGAATCATCCGCATCTCGCCGTCTGCCGTCGTCCGAAGGTCGCGATCCTCGCCACCGGCGACGAACTGGTGATGCCGGGCACCGCGCCCGGGCACGGCCAGATCGTCTATTCCAACGGCTACGCCCTGCATGCGCTCGCCCGCAGCGAGGGCGCCGAGACCATCGACCTCGGTGTAGCCGCCGACACGCTTGCAGCCACCTCCGCCGGCATCCGCCGCGCCCGCGAGAGCGGTGCCGACATCCTGATCACGACCGGCGGCGCGTCGGTCGGCGACCACGATCTGGTCCAGCAGGCGCTCAGGGACGAAGGCATCGCGATGGCGTTCTGGAAGATCGCGATTCGGCCCGGCAAGCCGATGATGCACGGACGGCTCGGCGCAATGCGCGTGATCGGCCTGCCCGGCAATCCGGTGTCCTCCTACGTGTGCGCCTTCCTGTTCATGGTGCCGCTGATTCGCGCGCTGTCGGGCCGCTCCGTGATTCATCATCGCCGCGAGCGCGCCGTGCTGGGCCGCGATCTCGGCGCCAACGACCAGCGCGAGGATTATCTGCGCGCGCGCCTGGAACCGCGCCACGACGGCACGCTCGTCGCCGTTCCCGTCAGCCATCAGGACTCCTCTCTGCTTGCGAATCTTGCTGCAGCACAGGTACTTCTCGTGCGCGCACCGTTCGCGCCGAAGGCCGAGGCCGGCAGCCCTTGCGAGGTGCTGCGGCTCCCCGTCTGAACGGCGCGGCCACACGCATTCCGCGAGCTTGGCTCTGTTCACGGTAAATTAAGCAGTTGCGGAACACATATCGAACATATAGTGTCCGTTCATGATTTGTTTCGAGGATGTAGCGGCTTATCGCTGAACTCATCGTCTCGGAATCGAACGACATCAACCGGGGGACTTTGGTCGAGATGTTAACGCGCAAACAATACGAGCTTCTGCGGTTCATCAGTGAACGTTTGAAGGAAAGCGGCGTGCCGCCATCCTTCGACGAGATGAAGGATGCGCTCGACCTGCGCTCGAAGTCAGGCATCCACCGCCTGATCACTGCGCTCGAGGAGCGCGGCTTCATCCGCCGCCTGCCCAACCGCGCCCGCGCCATCGAAGTGATCAAGCTGCCGGAGCTTCAGGCTGCCGCCGGCAACCGGCGCGGCTTCACGCCGAGCGTCATCGAAGGCAATCTCGGCAAGGTCCGCGCGAGCTCCACCCCGCCCGTGGACGAGGGTGAGCGGCCCGTTGCGGTGCCCGTGATGGGCCGCATCGCGGCCGGCACGCCGATCGAGGCGTTGCAGACCCGCAGCCACACCATCAGTGTACCTCCCGACATGCTGGGCTCGGGTGAGCACTACGCGCTCGAAGTGCGCGGCGATTCCATGGTCGAGGCCGGTATCCTCGACGGCGACATGGCGCTGATCCAGCGCAACGAGAGCGCCGATACCGGTGACATCGTGGTGGCGCTGATCGACGACGAGGAGGCCACGCTCAAGCGCTTCCGCCGCCGCGGCGCCTCGATCGCACTCGAGCCGGCCAATGCCGCTTATGAGGTGCGTATCCTGCCGCCGAACCGCGTGAAGATTCAAGGCAAGCTGATCGGGCTTTACCGGAAGTATTGAGACCCCTCGGCGGTCATTCGATACCAATGATTCCGATTGGAGCGGATCTGATCCGCTCCCGCTGGGCGGTCTTCTGGTCTTGCGCAGATTGTCCGGCCCCTTTCCTGCGCGACAACTCGGCGTGTCGCCGCCAGCACTGATCACTTCGTGCCTCGAGCAGACAACAATGCATCGGCGCCCGCGGGCCGCTGACCCTCGTGTTCGCCGAATGCATTGAAGTGAGCTTTGTTCCTAGTGGATTTGAAAAAGATAATGTGATCGCAGCTTGCGGACCCCAGCCGCAGATTCGCCTACAACCAAGCACAGCGTTGCGCTTACACTCTGACAGAGGCCTGTGCCTCCAAGAGAGGTGCGGGTCGCCATCTTCGCAAGAGGAGCACCCGATGTGTGACTACAGCCTCCATGCCGTCGCGACACGCCCCGCTGAAGTCGGCGAGACGATCGTTACGACAACGTTCCGCGGCACCTCGACGCGCGGCTTCGCCTCGGAAGCCGATCTCTCCGTTGCGGTCTGCCTGCTGCCGGGAACGGAGCTCGCTTTCGCCGACAACGTCCGTTACGACAATCGCTGGATCTGGACGCGCACCGTCAATTCGCGCGTCGGCAAGTTCGGCAAGATCGATCCGCACATTCCCGATCGCCATCACGATGCGATCGAATTCCCTGACGGCAAATACGTGCTGGTGACGCAGCTCGTCGAAGGCCAGCGCGCGACTGTGCTGCAACTGCCGGTGACCCAGCCCATCAGCGAGCGCGAGCACAAGCCGCAGATCATCGCCGACAGCGGGCCGACGGTCACGCGTCTGCCGATCGGCTGACGGAGGCTCAGTCCTCCGCCTGAAGATCGGCTTCCGACGGGGTCGCATCCTTGCTGCGCGGAGCCGCCGCCCTCGGCATGAGGGCCCCTTCGAAATCTCCCTCGCCGGCGGCCGCCGGCGACCAGGGACGATTCGTGCCTCTCGCCCTCACCGCCTGAACCGAAAAACCGTCGCCGCGCCGCGTCAGGGCCAGCGCACCCTGGCGAACGAGCCGCTGCCGGCCCACCACCATCGCCGCGCAATCGGGCGGCGCCGGCCGTGACGTCACCACCAGTGCGGCGCGGCTGCAATCGTCCGCCAACGCGTCGATGCGCGAGGCCAGCGCGACCAGCCGCCCGTCGGCGAGCGGCGTCACGCAGCCGGATTCGTCGCACGACACGCCCTCTGCCAGCGCGTTACTGCCGGCATCGCGCGGATCGGCATCGGCCGCCAGCCACTCCTTCAGCAGGAAATTATCCTTGCCCGCCCGGATCAGGTGCAAACGTCCGTCCCCGCCACGCACCGCAACGCTCGCGCCGTCCCCGGCAATCAGGATATCGGGCTGCCGCACCGACAGGCCCCAGAGGATGGAGGCCAGCAGCACCACGGCGCCGCACCAGCGCAGGGGCGTGCGCAACAGGCCCATCACGATGATCCCGAGGCTCGCGGCGATCAGCGGCGCGATACCGAACGCCGGGATGCGGCCGACCGCCCCCGGCAATGCCGCCACCCAGCGCGAGACCGCAACCATCCAGTCGATGCCGATCCCCATCAGCCACCAGAACACGCCGTCGAGCCCGAAGGGGGCCGCGAGCAGTCCCAGCAACCCCGCCGGCATCACCAGCACTGAAACCACCGGCATCGCACCGAGGTTTGCGAGCACGCCATAAGGCGTGACCCGGTGGAAATGGAAGGCGGCATAGGGCGTGGTCGCAAGCCCCGCGATCAGCGAGGCCAGAAACAACATCGCGATCTCGCGGCCGCCCCACAGCGCGACGCGCGCCGTCGCCGAATGATCGGGTGAGGCAAACAGGTTCGGCATGCCGATCTGCACCAGCGCCACCAGCCCGAGCGTTGCCGCAAACGACATTTGAAAGCTCGGATGCACCAGCGCCTCCGGCGCAACCGCGAGCACGATCAGCGCCGCCACGGCCAGCGTGTGGAAGGTGATGGCGCGACGATCGACCATCACAGCGATCAGCACCACTGCGGTCATGAAGAACGAGCGTTGCGTTGCCACCTCCGCGCCTGACAGCAACAGGTAGAACGCGGCCGCCACCAGCGCAGCGGCCGCCGACCATTTCTTGATGGGGAAGCCGACCGCCAGGCCCGGGACCAAGGCCAGCAGCGCGCGCACAGCAAAGAAGACCACGCCCGCGACCACCGCCATGTGATAGCCGGAGATCGAGAGAACGTGTCCGAGCCCCGAGATGAACATCGCATCGTTGACGGGCGTGGAAATCGCATCGCGCCGCCCGGTGAGCAGCGCGGTCGCGATCGCACGGTTGTCGCCCTCGAGCGTCGCGCGGATGCGGGTGTCGATCGCATCGCGCAGGCCCTGCATGAAGGCGGCATAGCGCAGTCGCAGGCCGCCGGCATCGGGCGGAACTGAAGCCGTGATCGCGCCCATCACGAAGCCGGAGGCGCCGATGCCCTGAAAGAACATATCGCGCGAAAAATCGTAGCTGCCGGGACGTACCGGCGAGAGTGGCGGCATCAGCCGCGCCTTGAGCTGCACGAAGCTGCCGACTTCGGGCGCTGTGCCCTTGCGTACGGAGAGGCGGACGCGCTCCAGCATGACATCGCTGCGCTGCGCCTCCATCGCGGTGACGCGCAGCACAAAGCGATCGGTCCGCTCGCGGATGTCGCGCGTCTCGACGAAGCCCGACAGCGCCACCGAATAGAGCGGCTTTGCCAAAACGGTGTGCGCGATGCGCGCGGTCTTCCAGGTCGCTACGGCAAAGCCCGCGGCGACCGCCGCGATCATGATCGCGGACGCGAACAGCCGGCTCCGCCGCAACAGGATCGCGCCGAGCAGGAGCGCGGCCGCCGTCGTCGCAACAACCCACAGCACCGGCTCATGATCTGCGGCGAAATAGAGCGCGATGCCGCCGCCGAAGGCGACCGGCACCCACGGCAACAGCCGCCCGGCGCCGGCCTCGGCGCGCACCCATTCGCGCAGCGTCTCGACCATCGCGGGCCAAGCGCCGAAGCCTGCAGGCACAAGGCCACCAGCCGGTGCGGCGCGGCCAATCGGCCACGTTCCGGCGACTCCTTGGGAGCGCACTGGCCGGCCCGGCTCCGCCATTCCCCTGCACCTTACAATACGCGACAGGTGCAGAGGCTACCGGAACGTGCAGGCGGCCGAATAGCGGCACAAATCAGGAACGAACGCCGCGAGACCCTACTTTTCCCCTACCATCACGGCGACCGCCGCCTTGGCATCTCTTCTTGATTCCTCGCTACGCCTAGACGTCCCTGACCAGAAGTCGCGAAGTATTCGAGCCCTCGCGATCTCTTTCGCAAATCGCCGCATGTCAGATCGATTGAGCCGAAAGTCTCATAAGTTGCCGGCCCGAGGTGGGATTACACTACGGTTCTCCGCCTCCCCGACAGACGGGCAAGGCAGTGGTGGCTCGCGGTTCTAAGGCCGCCGGAGCTCTTCTCAGGTGGCACAACGCGCCTGAGGTCAGACGTTGCCGACGCAACTCTTTGAATTGGCGCCTGCAACGCGGCCCATCACGCTCTCCGCGAGAAGATCGATCGCTGAAACAAGCGAGGAGACGTTTTGAAACCATAGGAGTCGCACATGCAGGTACCGAGCGATTTTCGCCGCGTGATCATCGCTGCGTCGGTGGGAAACATCATCGAATGGTATGATTTCTATATCTTTGGCAGCCTGGCCGCAGTTCTATCTGTCAAGTTCTTTGAGCAGTCCCACCCCGTCGCCGCCCTGCTCAGCACGATCGCGCTGTTCACGGCAGGATTTCTGATCCGTCCGCTGGGGGCATTCCTGTTCGGATGGATGGGTGACCGGGTCGGCCGCAAATATACGTTTCTCATCACGCTCAGCGGAATGGGACTGGGCACGGGAGCGATCGGATTGATCCCAACCTACCAGTCGATCGGGCTGGCGGCTGCATTCCTTCTCTTCGGCTTGCGCATGATCCAGGGGCTGTGCCTCGGCGGCGAATATGGTGGCGCCATCACCTATGTTGCCGAGCATGTGCCGGACGACAAGCGCGGCTACTACACCGGCTGGCTACAGACCTCTCCGACTCTCGGGATCGTGGTGTCGCTGGCCGTGATCGTCCTGACCCGAACCTATGTCGGCAATCAGGCCTTCGACGAATGGGCGTGGCGCGTTCCGTTCCTGCTGTCCTTCCTGCTGGTGGCCATCGCGATCTATATCCGCCTCCAGCTCCAGGAGACGCCGATCTTCCAGGAGATCAAAGCCCGCGGACAGATGACGAGAAATCCGTGGAAGGAGGCCTTCCTCAGTTCGAACATCAAATACATCGGGATCGCCATCGTGGTCCTGATCGGGCAGGGCGTGGTCTGGTACAGCGGTCAGTTCTGGGCGCTGTACTTTCTGCAGCAGGTCTCCAAGGTGGACCCGCTGACCTCGGCCTACATCGTGGGAGCCGCGCTGCTCATTGCAACGCCGAGCCTGATCTTCTTTGGCTGGCTGTCGGATCATATCGGCCGCAAGCCGGTGATCCTCGGAGGCATGCTGCTCGCCGCGATCACTTACTATCCGCTGTATCTGTGGCTGGGATCGGTCACGCAGCCCGGAAACATCAACTATCCGATCGCGATTTTCATCATCTTCATCCTCGTTTGCTATGTCGGGATGGTGTACGGGCCGGTCGGCGCGTTTCTGGCGGAATTCTTCCCCGCCAGGATCAGGTACACGTCAGTCTCCGTGCCCTACCACATCGGCAATGGCTGGGGCGGCGGCTTGGTCCCGTTCATCACGTCCGCGGCATTCGCCGCGACCGGCAGCGTCGGCTACGCGCTGATTTACCCGATCGCGGTCCCCGCGGTGTGCTTCGTGCTTGCCGTCTTCCTGATGCCCGAGACCCGCAAGATCAGCATCTGGCAACCGATCGAGCCCAGAGCCGCACTGTGATGGGTTGACCCCGGTGCAGGACCGCAAGGCCCTGCACCGGAGTTCGTATCGAGGCGCAGTGACGATCGCTCCTATCGGCACCGCGCCCGAGCGAACCGACCTCGAACTCTCGACCGCCAGCAGATGGCGGTCGGCAAAGCCCCCGGCTAACATCTTTTCTCAGCCGGCCAGGCGATGCCAACGATCGTGCCACCAGGTGCTGAAGTCGCGATCGGTCATCAATTCCCAGACAGCGAGCAGGATCACCACTATGCCGGACAGTACGCTGCTCACCGTGGCCGATACCGATTCATAACCAATGCTCCAAGGTGCCAGCAGCAGAGCCAGGCCCAGCAGTATTTCTCCCCATTCTTCCAGATAGGACGGGATGAAAAATGCCTCGATGGCAAACAGCACGACGCCGAGCCCGAGCGCGATGGAGACCCAGACAGCCGCCCCGGACAAGCCCAGGATAAAGGACGAAAGGACCAGCCACAGGCCCACCAGGAGACTGGCAGCGTCTTGCCAATGTTGGATGCGCATGATGCTCACCTCCTCTCTCCTGCTTAGATGGGGGCGCCGCCGAGAAAATGCATCCCTCCGATCTACGCTGTATTGCCGCGACCGAAGCCGCAGCCCGTGCCCCGGAAAGAGCCCTTGCGAGTGCGCTGCACCAGGATGCAGACTAGCTGCGCTTGACAGGTGTCGACGTCTATCGTTCCCGGGCCTGCCTAGTTGGCGTGGCGCCCGGGGCAAGAGGGAGGTGACGCCATGCGAGAAATCGAAATCCACGACTATGCGCGACAGTTGCTGGAAGCACATGGCCCCAAGGCCATTGCGGAAGCAGCCCAGAACGCCATCGATCTCGAGTCAAAGGGCGAGCTCGAACTCGCCAAGACCTGGCGGCATATCGAAGGCGCCATGAAGCTGATGCGCGGGCCTCACCAAAGCTGAAGAAGCCGGCCTAGAGTATGGACCACAATCCGTCGCAAGCCGTTCGGCTGCGGCCGAACGGCAACGCGACCCGCAAGACGCGCATCTCAATGATGCTGGGAGCGAGCCATGTTTCCAAAATGTGCGACGGCCGAAGATCTCGTGAAGGCGATCGAGGACGAGAAGGTCCAGATGATCGATCTGCGGTTCACTGACCTGCCGGGGGTATGGCAACATTTTTCCGTCCCGCCGAGCGCGGTGAGCGTCGATGCGCTCGAGGAGGGCATCGGGTTCGACGGCTCATCGATCCGCGGCTTCCAGGAGATTCAGGAGAGCGACATGCTGGTCGTCGCCGATCCGGCGACGGCCTTCGTCGACCCCTATAGCCCGGCAAAGACGCTAGTCCTCTTCTGCAACATCCGCGACCCCGTGACCGGCCAATCCTATAGCCGCGATCCACGCTACGTCGCCCAGAAGGCTGAAACTTATCTCAAGAACACTGGTCGCGCCGATACGAGTTACTTCGGCCCGGAAGCGGAGTTCTTCGTCTTCGACGAGGTGCGCTACGGTCAGGGCATCAACTACGCCATGCACGAGATCGATTCCAGCGAAGGCAGCTGGAACACCGGCGCGGAGGAAGCGCCGAATCTGGGACACAAGCCGCGCTCTAAGGAGGGATATTTTCCCGTACCTCCGACCGACAGCATGCAGGCGCTACGCACCGAAATGGTGCTGACCATGGAACAGCTGGGAATCCAGATCGAAGCTCATCACCACGAGGTCGCAACCGGCGGCCAAAACGAAATCGACATGCGCTTCACAACCCTCACCCGCATGGCCGACAATTTGATGATCTACAAATACGTGGTGAAGAATACCGCGCATGAGCACGGCAAGACTGCGACCTTCATGCCGAAACCGCTGTTCGAGGACAACGCTTCGGGCATGCATGTGCACCAGTCGCTATGGAAGGGCGAGACCAACCTGTTCTACGATCAGGGCGACTATGCCGAATTGAGCCAGCTCGGCCGCTTCTACATCGGCGGCCTCCTGACCCACGCCTGGGCGTTGTGCGGGCTTTGCGCCCCGACGACGAACTCCTATCGGCGCCTGGTGCCGGGCTATGAGGCTCCCATCAACCTGGTCTACTCCCAACGCAATCGCTCGGCCTGCTGCCGAATTCCAATGTACTCGCCGAATCCACGCGCAAAGCGCGTCGAGTTTCGTTCGCCCGACCCCTCCTGCAATCCGTACCTGGCTTTTGCCGCAATGCTGATGGCGGGCCTCGACGGGATCGACAACCGGATCGACCCCGGCAGCCCCATCGACAAGAACCTTTACGATCTGCCACCGGCCGAAGCCAAGAAAGTGAAGTCGACACCGGGATCGCTAGATCAGGCGCTCGACGCACTCCAGCGCGACCACGCATTCCTGCTGCGCGGCAACGTCTTCACGGCCGACCTGATCGAGACCTGGCTCGACTACAAGCGAAAAAAGGAGGTCGATGCGATCCGGCTGCGGCCGCATCCCTATGAGTTCCACCTCTACTACGACATCTGACCGACCGTCGAAGGCGACGGCCCTCGGGCGTGAGACGTCGGCCCTCATGGTGAGGGGACGCGCCAAAGCCTGTCAAATCAGCGGCGCCTGCGACGAGGCGTGGTGATTGACGATCTTCCAGTCGCCGTCCTCGCGGATGATGACCCAGCTCATCTTGACAATGAGATCGGGGCGCTCGCCGGCGAGGTCGAACGAGATGGTCGCGGCCATGTTGATCAGATCAGAGCCGGCGTGCGCTGCGTTGACGTCGGAGAACACAGCGCTCGGCTTGCGCCAGCGCGGCAGGCCGTCGAAATAATCGGCGACGCCGTCCCTGCCGCGATAGAGCTTCGGGTTGGAGCCGAAGAAGAACGCGTTCTTCGAATACAGCGACGAGAGCGCGGCGGCATCGAGGGTCGCGAAACCGGCGCACCATTTCGCGATGATGGCAGAAACGATGGCGTCGGCTTCCTTGCTCATGTGTGCATCACCCCTTTTGCGACTTCCTTCGCGAAGGTGTCGCGCAGGCCGATGGTGCGCGAAAACACCGGCTTGCCGGGTATCGAGTCCTTGTCGCGCACGAAATAGCCCTGGCGCTCGAACTGCATCGGCTCTGTCGAATTGCTCTCCGCAACCGATGCCTCGATCCGCGCATCGGAGAGGATCTCCAGCGAATTCGGATTGAGATCGGCGGCGAAATTCGAGGCATCCGGGCTCGGATTAGAGAACAGCTGGTTGTAGATGCGGATTTCCGCAGGCACTGATGCCGCCGCCGGCAGCCAGTGCATGGTCGCCTTGACCTTGCGGCCGTCGGGCGCGTTGCCGCCCTTGGTCGCGGGATCATAGGTGCAGCGCAGCTCCACCACCTCGCCCTTGTCGTTCTTGATCACGCCGGTGCACTTGACGAAATAGGCGTAGCGCAGCCGCACCTCGTTGCCCGGCGACAGGCGGAAGAACTTCTTCGGCGGGTTCTCCATGAAGTCGTCCTGCTCGATATAGAGCTCGCGGCCGAACGTAATTTTCCGCGTGCCCGCGTTGGGATCATCCGGGTGATTGATCGCCTCGAGCTCCTCGGTCTGACCTTCCGGATAGTTCTCGATCACGACCTTGAGCGGCCGCAACACGCCCATGCGGCGCTGCGACGTGCGATTCAGCTCCTCGCGGATGCAGAATTCGAGCATGCCGACATCGACCACGCTGTTGGCCTTTGCAACGCCGATGCGCTTGACGAATTCGCGCAAGGCCGCCGGTGGCACGCCGCGGCGGCGCATCCCGGCCATAGTCGGCATCCGCGGATCATCCCAGCCTGCGACATGGCCGTCGCGGACGAGCTGGGTCAGCACGCGCTTGGACAGCAGCGTGTAGGTCAGGTTCAGCCGTGCGAACTCATACTGATGCGGCTGTGACGGCACCGGCAGCTTCTCGATGAACCAGTCGTAGAGCGGCCGATGGTCCTCGAATTCCAGCGTGCAGATCGAATGCGTGATGCCTTCGATCGCGTCCGACTGGCCGTGGGCATAATCGTAGCTCGGATAGATGTGCCACTTCGTGCCGGTGCGCGGATGGTGCGCGTGCAGGATGCGATACAGCACGGGGTCGCGCAGATTGATGTTGCCCGCGGCCATGTCGATCTTGGCCCGCAGCACGCGCGCGCCGTTGGGGAATTCGCCGGCCTTCATGCGGCGAAACAGGTCGAGGTTCTCCTCCACGCTGCGGTCGCGGAATGGCGAGTTCTTGCCGGGCTCGGTCAGCGTGCCGCGGGAGGTGCGGATTTCCTCCTGGGTCTGGTCGTCGACATAAGCGAGCCCGTCGCGGATCAGCTGCTCGGCCCATTCGTACAGGCGGTCGAAATAGTCGGACGCGAAGAACAGATTCTTGCCCCAATCGAAACCGAGCCAGCGCACGTCGGCCTGGATGGAATCGATATATTCCTGCTCTTCCTTGACCGGATTGGTGTCGTCGAAGCGTAAGTGGCAGCGGCCCGGAAACTCCTGGGCAATGCCGAAATTGAGTGCGATCGCCTTGGCGTGGCCGATATGCAAATAGCCGTTCGGCTCCGGCGGGAACCGGGTCACGATCTCCCTGTATTTGCCCTGATCGAGGTCGGCCTGGATGATGTCACGAATGAAATCGCGCCCAACCTCAGCTGCCACCGGTTCTGTCATTACGAAAATCCTATCGGGAAATCAGCGGTCCTTCTGCCAAATTCGCGTGGCCGCGCCAAGGCCTACAAGGTCCGCCGACGGGCTTTAGTTATGCTCCGGTCCTGCTATACACCACCGCTTCCCATGCATAGGCCCTGCCAAGAATGACCGATTCCGTCGTCACCCGCTTCGCCCCCTCGCCGACCGGCTTCCTCCATATCGGGGGCGCGCGCACGGCGCTGTTCAACTGGCTCTATGCGAAGAAGCATGGCGGCAAGATGCTGCTGCGGATCGAGGACACCGACCGGGAGCGCTCCACCGAGGCGGCGATCGGCGCCATTCTCGACGGGTTGAAATGGCTCGAGCTCGGCTGGGACGGCGAGGTCATCTACCAGTTCAGCCGCGCCGCGCGCCACCGCGAGGTCGCCGAGCAGCTGCTCGCCGACGGCAAGGCCTATCGCTGCTACGCCACGGCCGAGGAGCTCGCCGCGATGCGCGAGAAGGCGCGCAGCGAGGGCCGCACCCGCCTCTATGACGGCATGTGGCGCGACCGCGATCCCGCGACGGCCCCCTCCGACATCAAGCCCACCATCCGCCTGCGCGCGCCGCAGACCGGCGAGACCGTGATCGAGGATCAGGTCCAGGGCCGCGTGGTCTGGCAGAACGAGAACCTTGACGACCTCGTCCTGCTGCGCGGCGATGGCAACCCCACCTATATGCTCGCCGTGGTGGTGGATGACCACGACATGGGCGTCACCCATGTGATCCGCGGCGACGACCATCTGATCAACGCGGCCCGCCAGAAGCAGATCTACGATGCAATGGGCTGGGCGTTGCCGAACATGTCCCACATCCCGCTGATCCATGGTCCGGACGGCTCAAAACTGTCCAAGCGCCACGGCGCGCTCGGCGTCGATGCCTACCGCGCCATGGGATATTTGCCGGCGGCGCTGCGCAATTACCTGGTCCGGCTCGGCTGGAGCCATGGCGACCAGGAGATCTTCTCGACCGAGGAGATGATCGCAGCGTTCGACCTCGCCAGCGTCGGCCGCGCCGCTGCCCGCTTCGATTTTGCCAAGCTGGAAAATCTCAACGGCCACTACATCCGCCACGCCGACGATCAATCACTCGTGAAGATGTTCGAGGACGTGCTCGACCATCTCGTGCCCAGCCGCGACGAGCTTAAGGCCAAGTTAAACGACACCACACGTGCGCAGCTCGTGAAAGCCATGCCGGCCCTGAAGGAGCGCGCCAAGACGCTGATCGAGCTGATCGACAGCGCCTATTTCATCTTCGCCGACCGGCCGCTGGAGCTCGATCCCAAGGCGCAGGCGCTGCTGACACAAGAGAACCGCAAGCTGATCGGCCAGCTTCATTCCGCGCTGGAGAAAGTCGAGACCTGGAGCGGCGCCGCCACTGAAGCTGCGTTGCGCGCTTTTGCCGAGGAAAATAGTCTCAAGCTCGGCGCGGTCGCTCAGCCCTTGCGGGCGGCCCTGACCGGACGAACGACGTCGCCTGGTATATTTGAGGTTTTGGACGTTCTGGGGCGCCAGGAAAGCCTTGCCCGGCTCAGGGATCAGTCTACGACGTAAGTCGACCATGCGTGCGGCGATCTTGCAGCGCACACAGCAATAATATACCCATCTCCCCCGTACCTTCTGGAACTTCCGGCCTGCCCCATCATCTCGCGATAGGGGCCTCCGGCTCCGGCCCGTTTCACCACACATCGGGGACCTACGATGGACGCAAAACCGAGCAATAAGACCGCTACGCTGACGGTCGGAAACAAGAACTACGATCTCCCGATCCACAGCGGTAGCGTCGGGCCTGATGTCATCGATATCGGCAAGCTCTACGGCCAGTCCGGCCTGTTCACCTATGATCCCGGCTTCACCTCCACCGCGAGCTGCCAGTCCAAGATCACCTATATCGACGGCGATGCGGGCGTGCTGGAATACCGCGGCTATCCGATCGAGCAGCTCGCCGAGAACGGTGACTTCCTCGAGACTTGCTATCTCCTGCTCTACGGGAACCTGCCGACCGCCACGCAGAAAAAGGATTTCGATTACCGCGTGACCCATCACACGATGGTGCACGAGCAGATGGCGCGCTTCTTCCAGGGCTTCCGCCGCGACGCCCATCCGATGGCGATCATGGTGGCGGCCGTTGGCGCCCTCGCCGCGTTCTATCACGATAGCACCGACATCAACGATCCGAAGCAGCGCATGATCGCTTCCATGCGCATGATCGCGAAGATCCCGACGCTGGCGGCGATGGCCTACAAATACACGGTCGGCCAGCCGTTCGTGTATCCGAAGAACTCGCTCTCGTTCACCGAGAACTTCCTCAACATGTGCTTCGCCGTGCCGTGCGAGGACTACAAGATCAACCCGGTGCTGGCCGACGCGCTGGACAAGATCTTCATCCTGCACGCCGACCACGAGCAGAACGCCTCCACCTCGACGGTGCGCATCGCCGGCTCTTCCGGTGCCAATCCGTTCGCCTGCATCGCCGCAGGCATCGCCTGCCTGTGGGGCCCGGCGCATGGCGGCGCCAACGAAGCCGCGCTCGCGATGCTCGCCGAGATCGGCTCGGTGGACAAGATCCCCGAGTTCATCGCCAAGGTGAAGGACAAGAATTCTGAAGTCCGCCTGATGGGCTTCGGTCACCGCGTCTACAAGAACTACGATCCGCGCGCCAAGATCATGCAGAAGATGTGTCACGCCGTGCTCAAGGAGACCGGCCATGGCGACGATCCGATGCTGAAGGTGGCGATGGAGCTGGAGAAGATCGCGCTCAGCGACCAGTACTTCATCGACCGCAAGCTCTACCCGAACGTCGACTTCTATTCGGGCATCACGCTGAAGGCGATGGGCTTCCCGGTCTCGATGTTCACCGTGCTGTTCGCGGTTGCCCGCACCGTCGGCTGGATCAGCCAGTGGAGCGAGATGATCGAGGACCCGCAGCAGAAGATCGGCCGTCCGCGCCAGCTCTACACCGGCGTCACCCGCCGCGACTACGTCGCGATCAAGGACCGCAAGTAAGATCGGCCTCCTCGAAACGGCGCCATCGCAAGATGGCGCCGTTTTCGTTCGTGCAGGCGCTTGGAGGGTGGGTCAGCCCCGCGGCTGCGCGAAGCGCGGTCCGCGCGGCGTAACCCACCAACTTCGTCGGCAAATGCGGAAGCATGGTGGGTTACGCCCTGCCGATGCGCTTTGCGCATCCGCAGCGCTAACCCACCCTACCAAGTCCGCGTGTTGCTGCCGCGCACAACAACAAGTCCAGGCCCCGCGCCGCCGAACGCTTGACAGCCGAAACGCTCCGCGCGCATTCTTACACTAAGTAAGAATGACGACAGGGATGGAAATGCCGGAGCAGCCGAGAAGTCGGCGGCAGACGCGCGCTGCCATTTTGACTCACCTGCTACAGTCGGGCGGCTCGTTCCGTCCGCCGCTGGCCAAAGCCGTGCGCCTGTCCGAGGCGAGCCTGTCGCGCATCCTGTTTGACCTGAAGGCCGAAGGCCTGATCGAGGAAGTGCGGCGCCCTGCCCCTTACGTCGGCGGTCCGACCGGCCTCGTGTCGCTCGATGGCTCGGTGGCGCTCGCAGCCTTCGAGCTGACCGCTCAGCATCTCAGCGTCGGCGTCGGCGGCCTGTCGGGCGAACTGCACTGCACCGAGCGTGTGAAGCTACCGAAGACGCTCACCGTCGAGACCGTCGGCCGGGTGTTTCGCGAAGCGATGACCTTGCTGCGCGACTGGACGCGCCGCCGCCGCATCACGCTCTCGCAGATCGGCGTCTCCATTCCCGGCCTCGGCCGTCTCAGCATATCGGCCAATCCGATCATTCCCTGCGACGTCGGGCGTATCAGTGACATGTTCGGCGAGATGTTCGCCGACGTGCCGCTCGAATTCACCAATTCGGTCGTCGCGCACGCCACCTTTCACCGCTGCCGCACGGAAAACTATCCGTTCAGCGGCACCCATCTCTTCGTCTTTGTCAGCCAGGGCGTTGCCGGCGCCTGGATGGACGATCCGACCGAGGCCGATGCCCTCCAGCCGGTCGAGCTCGGCCACATGGTGTTCGGTCCCGAGGGGCCAAATTGCCGCTGCGGCCACCACGGCTGCGTCGAGGCGTACACGTCGCTTCCTGCGCTGGCGGAGCTTCTCGGCATTGCCGAAACCGAGCTGCTCCAGCTCGGCAGCGAATGGGTGAACACGATCCCGCTCACCTCGCGCGTGCGCCAGGAGCTGCGCCGACGGCTGTTCCGGCTTGGCCTTGCGATCGGCAACACGCTGAACGTGAAGCCGTGCGGTGGAGTCGCGATCAGCGGCTGGCCGTCGCTTCTCGCTGAGGACGATCGCAACGCCGTGGTCGAAGGAATCGATGCCTGTCTGCTGGGCGGCCGCAAATTGGCGCAAGTGTCCCTCGCCTTCGTGCCGTCCTCGACCGGCAACGATCCGCAGGCCGCGCTCGCCTTTGCCGCCTTCTGTCTCGCCAGCCGCGGCGGCATGCCCGCGGCGTCGACGGAGGCGGCCTGACATGCGCTGGGACTGCGCTGCCCACACGCGCGAAAGATTTCACACCGGGAGGAACTGCCCATGCCGATCACAACAACAAGGCGTCGTCTGCTCGCTGGATCCGTTGCCACGCTCGCACTGCCGGCATTTGCCCGCGCGCAAGGCGCGGTCAAGCCGCGCCTGACCGCGATCTCGCAATGGTCCGCGGGCAGCGACGGGGCGGCCATCACCGCGCTCGGCAAGAAGTTCGAGGAGAAAGGCGGCGTCTGGCAGCACTCGCCCGTCCCCGGATTCACCACCGAGATGATGAACAAGTTGCGCGCGCAGATCATGGCCGGCGATCCCCCGGCCTGCTCGCAACTCAAGGGTCCCGAGATTGCGGCCTGGTCGAAGATTGCCCCGACCGTGGATCTCGACAGCATTGTCGCTGCCGCAGGCTATGAGAAGGTGGTCGCGCCGGACCTGGCAAAATTGCACAAGCCCGGGGGCAAATGGATCGCCCTGCCGCTCCAGATCTACAGCACCAACATGCTGTTCCTGTCCAAGCGCGGAATGGACAAAGCCAAGGCCGACAAAATCCCCGTCACCTGGGCTGACTTCAACGAACTTGCCGAGAAGATGAAGTCGGCTGGAATGAACTATCCCATCGCCAATGGCGGCACTCGTCCCGATGACGGACAAAAATTCGAGGCCTCCTTCGCCGGCATCAGCCCGACCGCATATCGCGCGGCGATCATGAATCTCGACAAGAAGGCGCTGGAGGGGCCCGAGATCAAGGCAGCCTTCGCACAAACGCGCAAGATCGCCGACTGGTGTGACCCCAATGTCGGCGCACAGCCTTATGCCACCAATCTGAAGCGCTTCATCGACGGCGACATGGGCATGATGATCCAGGGTGGATGGGCCCAGGGCGTGTTGCGCAACGCCGGGTTCAAGTTCGACGACTTCATCATCGCGCCCGGTCCCAGCGACAACGGCAAGCCGGTGTTCCTGTTGAATGCTGACGCATTTATCTTCTGGCAGCGCAAGGAGCCTGATCTGCAGGCCGGTCAGACGCTGATGGCCCAGCTCGTCATGGATCCGGCGATCCAGACGATGTATTCGCAGATCACCGGATCGATCCCGGTGCGCACCGACGTCAACCTCTCCGGCGAAGGCTGGTCGGACGGGCAACGGCGAACCGCCGCCGCGCTGAAGGACGCCGTCGCCAACAATCAGGCCGTTCTCAGCCTCGCCCACAACATGGCGCAGCAAAACGGCCTGACCGCTGCAATGATCGACGTGCTCACCGAGTACGTGAAGAACAAGACGATCAAGCCCGAGCAGGCTGTCACGCGCCTCGCCGACGCCGTCGAGGGCGCGCGTTGATCGACGTGGTCGCAACAGCAGCGCGGCCGGCGACGCCCGACTGGGTGCGCCGGCTGCCCGAATATCTGATGATCTGGGTGCCGCTGCTCCTGTCCGCGGCGCATCTCGTGACGTTTTCGCTCTGGACGATCTGGATCTCGTTCACCCCCTCCACCCTGGTCCCTGTTACGGGCTGGGTGGGACTGCGCAACTACACTTCGGTCCTGGCGAGTCGGAACTGGCAGATCGCCTTCGACAATCTGCTGCTGTTCGGCAGTGCTTTCGTGCTGCTGAGCTTGATTACCGGCCTCCTGCTCGCAATCCTGCTCGATCAGCGCATTCGCGGCGAGAACGTGCTGCGATCCATCTTCCTCTATCCTTTGGCGGTGTCGTTCGTCGTCACCGGCACGGTCTGGAGTTGGCTGCTCAATCCCGGCATCGGCATCCAGAAGCTCGTTCACGACCTCGGCTGGACGTCATTCAGGTTCGACTGGCTGGTCGACCGCGACATGGCGATCTGGACGATCGTCATCGCCGCGATCTGGCAATCCTCGGGCTTCGCCATGGCGCTCTTCCTTGCCGGTCTCAGATCCGTCGACGCCGACATCATCAAGGCGGCGCAGATCGACGGCGCCGGACCGATTCGAATCTACCGTCGCGTCGTCTTGCCCACCCTGTGGCCGATCACGATCACCGTGGTCGTGGTCCAGCTGCAATTTGCGATCTCGGCTTTCGATCTCGTCCGCGCGCTGACCAATGGCGGGCCGGGAATCGCGACCCAACTGCCGGCTCTCGTCGTCTACGATCTCATGTTCCAACGCAGCCAGCTCGGCCGCGGCGCGGCGGCGGCGGTGCTCATGCTGCTCATTCTGCTCGCGGTGCTGCTGCCCTATGCAGCTTGGCGATATCTCCGGCGACGGCGGGCCACCCATGCGTGAGCGAACCTTCGCACCGAGCCGACTTCTGATCTATCTCGTCGTGTCGCTGGTCGCGGCCGCCTATCTCGCACCGCTGGTTGTCGTCGTCCTGAACTCGCTCCGCAGCAACGAGGAGATCGCGCAGGCCTCGATGATCGGCTGGCCGCAACAATGGACCTGGAGCAACTACGCAAGGGCCTGGAGCGGTTTCTGCGTTGCCGAGACCTGCGCCGGCATCCGGCCTTACATGCTGAATTCCGCGCTGGTCACGATTCCGGCGACCATCATCTCGACCCTGCTCGGCGCAATCGCCGGCTACGCCGTGTCGCTTTGGCGTTTTCGCGGCGACAACTGGATCTACGGCATCGTGACGCTTGGCCTTTTCCTCCCCCAGCAGATGCGCCTGTTGCCCTGGACCATCGTGCTGCGGGACATCGGCCTGATCAACACGCTGACGGGCCTCGTGCTGATTCACACCATTCAGGGGCTCTCCTTCACCACGCTGTTCTGCCGTAACTATTATGTCGCCATTCCCCATGAATTGATCCGAGCCGCGCGGATCGACGGAGCAGGCTTCTTTCGCATTTTCTGGCGCATCATCCTGCCGCTCTCCGCGCCGATCCTGATCGTCACGGTGATCTGGCAGTTCACCCATATCTGGAACGAATTCCTCTATGGCGTGACGTTCACCACCGGCCAGCAGCAGCCCGTCACCGCAGCTCTCATCGCACTGTCCGCGGCGGTCGCCGATATCCCGCAGCATGGCGTGCAGAGTGCAGCGGTGATCATCGCCGCGCTGCCTACGCTGTTGATCTATCTTCTCGGCGGCAAGTACTTCGTCCGCGGCCTGACTGCCGGGGCCGTGAAATGATGGAGTTGTCATGGCAGCACTGAGCATTCGCGCCCTGTCCAAGCGTTACGCCAATCTGGAGGTGCTGAAGGACATCGCGCTCGACATCGAGAGCGGCGAGTTCACGGTGCTGGTCGGGCCATCCGGATGCGGCAAGTCCACGCTGCTCAACATCGTTGCCGGGCTCGATCATCCGAGCGCAGGGACGGTCGAAATCGGCGGACGCGTGGTCAATGACGTCCCGCCCAAGGATCGCGACATCGCCATGGTGTTCCAGTCCTACGCACTCTATCCGTCGATGACTGTACGCCAGAACATCACCTTCGGCATGGAATGCCGAGGTGTAGCCAAGGCCGAGCAGGAGAAGGCGGTTGCGAACGTGGCGAAGCTGCTCCAGATCGAGTCGCTGCTCGGCCGCAAACCCTCGCAATTGTCCGGTGGCCAGCGCCAGCGCGTCGCGATGGGGCGCGCGCTGGTGCGTGATCCCCTGCTCTTCCTGTTCGACGAGCCGCTCTCCAACCTCGACGCCAAGCTGCGCGTGGAGATGCGGATGGAGATCAAGCGCCTGCACCAGCGCATTGGCGCCACCATCGTCTACGTCACCCACGACCAGATCGAGGCGATGACGATGGCGACGCGGATCGCCGTGATGCATCAGGGCTGCGTGCAGCAATTCGCCGACCCCGACACCGTGTACCGCTACCCTGCCAATCTGTTCGTGGCGCGCTTCATGGGATCGCCGCCGATGAACACAATGCCGGCGCGGCTCGAGGCAGGTAGCGACGGGCCGATGGTCGTGATCGGCGCGGGACGGACGGACGAGGTTCGCCTTCGCCTGCAGGGATACGATGCGGCAATCCCCTATCTCGGCCGCGAGGTGGTGCTCGGGATCAGGCCGGAATGCATCGCCGAGGGGGACCGCGCGTTCTCTGGCGCCGTAAGCGCGCCGCTTGTCATCACCGCGCCGGTCGAGATGGTCGAGCCCACCGGTGCCGAGACCATCGTCCTGCTCCGGCTCGGCGGCGAACCGGCGCAGGCGCGCATCTCGCCGGACGTCCGCCCCACGCCCGGCACCTCTGCCCCCTTCGCGCTCGACACCCGCCGCATTTGCCTGTTCGACCCCGAGACGGAGCGACTGATTGCATGACACAGACGAGCTATGCCGGCCTCGCGGACCGCGTGGTGCTGGTCACCGGTGGCGCCAGCGGCATCGGCGCCGCCTTCGTGCGTGCTTTCGCTGCGCAAGGCGCCCGCGTCGCGTTCCTGGATGTCGACCGGGTGGCCGGCCGCGCGCTGGTCGATGAGGTGACTGCAGCATCCGGCACCGCACCGCTGTTCGTGCCCTGCGATCTCCTCGACATCGACGCCTTGCGCGCCGCCATGGCAGAGGTTCAGCGATCGCTCGGTGACGTCGCGGTGCTCGTCAATAACGCCGCCAACGACCAGCGCCAGGTATTGGCCGAGGTGACGCCCGCCGAGTTCGACTGGATGATCGGCGTCAATCTCAAGCACGTCTTCTTTGCCGCGCAAGCGGTGGTGCCGCAGATGCAAGCGCGCGGCGGCGGCTCGATCATCAACATGTCGTCGATCGCGTGGATGCGCGGCCCACCGGCGTTGCCGACCTATGCCGCGGCGAAAGCTGCGATCGTCGGCTTCACCAACTCACTGGCCCGGCTGGTCGGCCCCGACCGCATCCGCGTCAACGCCATTGCGCCCGGCATGGTGATCACCGAGCGCCAGCGCCGGCTGTGGTATCCAGACGAGCAGGTCATCGCCGAGATGCGCTCGCGTCAGGCCGTTCCGGATGCGGTAACGCCCGAGGACATCGCCAACATGGCGCTGTTCCTGGCCTCCGACGAAAGCCAGCGCATCACCGGCCAATGTTTTCGGGTCGATGCGGGCCTCGCCTAGGGGAGTGCACTCAAAATTTGTCTCGGGCCGCTTTGCTCTCCGAGGGAAACGTCAAGCTAACAATGATGCAAGTCGCCATCGGGCCAACAGGCGACACCAAGGATTTGCGACTCGACCCCGCGACCGCGGTCGGACCTCTGGAACTCCCTGGACCTGCGGCTGTTGTAGCGCACAGAGGGCCTCTTGCATGGACATGGTCACACGCGTTCGCGGTCCGGATGCCGTCCCATCGGGCCAAGTTTCTCCGGTGAGCTCACACGACGAATGGGGCATGCTGGAGGAAGTGATCGTCGGAAGGCTTGAGGGTGCGGTTATCCCGTCTGACCATCCGGTTGTCACCTGCAACATTCCGGGCATGGCGGCGCGTGCCCAGTCGCTGTTCGCAGGCTTCCGTTACCCAAAGATCATGATCGAACCGGCTCAGCGAGAGCTTGATGGCTTTGTGGCGCTGCTACAGTCGCTGGGTATCATCGTAAGGCGGCCGGACGCCGTCGAC
>NZ_JADPKT010000047.1 GCF_023074075.1 Bradyrhizobium sp. 138
AAGATCTTCTCGCCCTTGGCGGCATCGAAGCCGTTGCGGGTCGGAAGGCCCGCCAGCGACCGCACGTAATTGGCGACCGTGACGATCTCGTCGCCCTTCAGCACACCGTCCTTGCCGAAGGCGAGCATCTGGCCCTCATGGGTCTTGGCATGACCGGAACGCGCGCCGAACTGGATGGTCTGCATGATCTGGTCGAGTGTGCCGCCCCACAGCCAGTCGTCGTCGTTCAGGTTCGGATAGCCGTTGGCGCCGGCGCCACCAGAGCCATGGCAGGGCGCGCAATTGTCACCGAACACGGTCTTGCCCTTGGCGCGGGCGAGCGCCAGCAAGGCCGGGTCCTTCTCGATGTCGGCGAGCGAGGCCGCGCCCAGCGCCACCATCTTGTCACCACGAACTTTCTCGAGGTTGGCGAGCTCGACCGCGACGTCGGCGCGCGAGGAGTAGCCGAACATGCCGGTGGTATTGCTGGAGACCAACGGCCAGGCCGGATAGACGATCCAGTAG
>NZ_JADPKT010000029.1 GCF_023074075.1 Bradyrhizobium sp. 138
CTGAGTTGCTCTCGGCTCTCGCCCGTCTTGAATGTGCGATTCGTCATGAACAGAATCGTACATCAACTCCCCAAAATGCCGAGTTCTTGCTCAGCCTCGACGGGCAAAACACGCTATGGGTCGGTCAACGCGTGGCCGCGAAAATATTCCACTTTACCGAAATTCGGAAAGCGCGTATGCGTCGCGGCAACCCGGCCCAAGGAAGAGGGGCGTATCGCGATCGTCACGAACGCGGGCCGGGGGGCGGTGGACGCTGATGGCATCGGCGCGAAGGGTTTTGCAGGGCGGGCAACCGTGAGCAAAACGCATCGCGCATACGACCGGTGTGATCAGCGTACGGCAAAATCGTGTGGTCCTGACGCCCGGGGTCTGTGCGTCAAGGCTTGCGGCGATGAGTGTGGCTCAACCGGGCCCACGCATCATTCATCCGCAAGGCGACGGGGGCAATAGTGCAACGCTCCCCGGGGAGAGCACGACATAAGCCGTCAAACCACTGCGCAGGGAAGGCCGGTTGTTGGGCTTCACCTGTATGCCGCTGTGCAGCTTCTTGTTGCCACCTTTCGCACAGTGGACCGTGGGTGCCCGGCCGGCACCCGGTCTTCCCTGCGCCCTCTTTCAATTGTGGGCGAAGCGATCAAGCAAAGCTCGGGTGAAACAAGCCGCGAGGATGCGAAAGTGTGTCTGCAATGACCATGCGAATTGAAAGAACGACGCCGCCCCACACACTCCGTCATTGCGAGGAGCCCTTGCGACGAAGCAATCCAGAATCTTTCCCCGGATGCATTTCTGGATTGCTTCGCTCCGCTCGCAATGACGATGTGGAAACAGTTGCGGGGCCCAACCACCGCTCTCGTGCCCCGGACGCAGCGCAGCGCCTCGCTGGCGATGCGAAGCATTGTCCAGCGAACGATGCGCTGCAGAGCCGGGGCCCATGCATCAGCAAATACACGGCCTCCTGGGTCTCGGCTCTGCGCAGCAACGTAAGAACGCTGCAGCGCGTCCGGGACACGAGAGAGATGAGCGCCGCTCCCACACACTCCGTCATTGCGAGGAGCCCTTGCGACGAAGCAATCCAGACTGCCCCGCAGGGAAAGTCTGGATTACTTCGCGTCCACCGTCGCTCCTCGAGCTATGGCGGACAAGCCGCTCGCAACGACGGTGATGTGACATGATGCGGCGAGCAGCAACATCGCCAATGACACCGGCGTGACCATCCACACGCTCTCTGCCTCAAACTCCGGCGTTAATTTTTAGCTTGCAGTGTCCAGGTTGTTTCGATTAATTGCTCGCGCAGGGGTTGGGAATGGCGGACTTTCGATAGACCGGGAGCATCATCGCGGCGGAGCTTCGCCGCCGCCGCTCCCATTCATTCCACAACGACAGCCTGTAGGATGGGTAGAGCACTTGCGAAACCCATCATGCCCTTGCGTTGACGCAACGCGATGGGTTTCGCTTCGCTCTACCCATCCTACGAGCTTCGGCCTTTCTCGCAAGAGGAGAAGCCGATGCCGGGCACCGGGAAGAAGACACGTGGAGTGAAGCGGATGACGAAGACCGGAGCCGCAAAGCGGATCGAAGAGCCGATGCCCGATGCCGCGGCACAAGCGAATGCCGCGCCCGGCGGTTCAGGCAGCGCTCCGCACGCCAACGGCGCGCAAGCCGCCAGCAAGTCCGATGCCTCCGCCGCCGGCGCGCAAGCAGCCCCGCCGCCCAAGACCGTGTCGCAGGTGCTCGGCGAAATCACCTGGCTGATGACCCAGAGCCCGCGCCACAAGGCGGTCCCGCTCGGCGATCTCGAATGGCTGGTGATGCCGGCGATCCTGCTGCAGCAGTTCCGGATCTTCTACAAGGGCGAGCAGCCGGTCGGCGTTGCGTTTTGGGCGTTGACGGACGAGATCGTGGCGAAGCGGATCGATGCGGGGGATGTGCGGCTGACGCCGGCGGAGTGGAAGAGCGGAGTGAACAGGCGGATCATTGATGTGATTGCGCCGTTCGGGGGGGGGCGGAGATGCGGGGGCAGATAAATGTCGGATAGCACCGCTTTCCAGTTGGCGCGAGTCGCGTGGAGCCCGTTCTCGTGAGAGCTTATTGCCGTGCTTCATGGTCTTGGAGTCTATGCCTAGCTTCGCTGGTTCTGTTCAGCGAAGTTGGGTTCGCTCATGGTGCCGACCGTCGCGCGGCCGAAAAGGGTAGTCTTGCCGGGGAACTGCGCGAGACGCCTTTGCCATCTGCAACCCAACGGCGAAGTGCAACAGATGGCGTACTCCCGTTAGGTGAACCCATTACCGTAAAGCTGGGCTCCACAAGGCTGCAAGTACCTGCGGCGTACCTATCGCCGTGGCCGCGCGCGGAGGCAAGAAATCGCGTCAACAATATACGGAGCCTTCGGTTCGAATTTTGGATGCCCGATCGGCGTTACCTTGAAGTCAATCCAATTTCGAACGCAAGTTTTCGACCAAAAGAGCCTGGGAGAGCGGAGCCTGCTCGGGACGAGTTCATTGTCCGGGTTTGGGACGTGCTGCCGAGCGTGCGGAGCGAGCCCGGATATGTTTCGCCTGAGCAAACGTTTAGGAATGAGACCCGCAACAGGTTTCCACCTAACTCCTCATTCTTCTCGCGCGAAGAGGAGTTCGGATTAGTCAGGTTTTGGCCTGCGGATGAACTGAACACAGACTATTCAATCAGCTACCGGAATAAGGAAGGCGCCGACCCGCAAGTTCTGCTGGACTGTCTTGTTCCAGGTCGCTCAAGAATTTTCCTCTCTTGCTCCGGGCGCGTTTATTTCGTTTCCGAGAATTTGGCCTTCTTCGTCGTGTTCCCAAAAGAGGAAATACAGCGCTGGCGTGAAATCATAACGGCGGCACGCGATCTCTATTATTCGTGGAAGTCCCCATCCTAAAGATAGCCCGTAGGATGGGTTGAGCTCTTGCGAAACCCATCATTTCGCTCTCCAATCAGGATCCGTCATGACGGGATATCGTCGCAATTTCGTCCCAGGGGGCAGCTTCTTCTTCACCGTCAATTTGGCGGAGCGCAGGCTTTCCTTGCTGACGGATCATGTCGAGATATTGGGCACCTCCTTTCGCGAGACGCATCGGCGTCATCCATTCACGATCGAAGCTGTCGTTGTTCTGCCCGACCATATCCACGCGGTATGGACGCTGCCGGAGAGCGACGCCGATTTCGCAACGCGCTGGCGGTTGATCAAATCGGCGTTTTCACGCGGCCTCGCGCGCGTCGAGCGGATATCCTCGAGCCGCGCCGCAAAGGGCGAGCGTGGCATCTGGCAGCGTCGTTATTGGGAGCACACGATCCGCGACGAAGAGGATTTCGTTCGGCATGTCGACTACGTCCACATCAACCCGGTCAAGCATGGGCTCGTCCCGCGGGTGCGTGACTGGGCATTGTCCTCGTTTCACCGCCATGTGAGGCTTGGAAACTATCCGGCCGATTGGGCGGGCGATCTTTCGGGGGAGGGCCACGACTACGGAGAAAGACGATACGGCAGATGATGGGTATCGCTACGCTCCACCCATCCTACGACAACTCGCTACGACAACTCGCAACGACGAGGTTGATCCGGCCGGGAATGTGCAACTCGAAGGGATCGCTACCCCCACACATGAGAAAGCGCCCGTGGGGGGCGGGCGCTTTCTGTAGTCGACTTGGGGTTGGGGTCGTCTACATATCCACGTGGCGACTTTGGGGGGCTGGTAAAGAGCCGCGTGAATTCACAAAACTCGTCAGATCTCCTTAGCGAACGAGGGACGCATTCGCGCTGGTGATAACGACCGGCTTGTCGGCCTTGATAACGCGGGCTGTCTGGGTCAGACCTTCATCCGAACCCGTGCGTGCCGTGATGCCGAGGCCCGCCACCGCGATCCCTGCGACGAGGGCGACGACCACGACTTTCAAATGGGTCGCGCGATCAGCGCTGTAGATCGAGTGGTTCATGGAAGCCTCCTGCCGCCATCTACCCGAAGTAGTCGCCCGCCGTTTCAGGCAGGTTCATGCTTCCGGTGCCCAACAACCTAGTATTGGCGGGATTCGTTCCCAAGAGGCCATCACAAGAGCGTGACAGGACGTGAAAGATCGCGATCAAAAGCGACCCCTCATCGTGCATTTTGGCAATTATTTCAAAGCTGTAATGTGCTTGCCAAGCGCCTTTTCGACAGTTGGTCTACAAGGCGCCAGGAACTCAAAAACCATTTGCCTGTGGCTGAAAAACACACGGCTTCTTAAGGCAAATCAGATGCTTCCGACCGTTTTCAGCCTCGCCCTGGGGTGGATTTCGGCCTGCGACAGCACGGTGGTCTGGGCCCGGAACCGTTCCACCAGGGAACGCACGAAGGGGCGGATGGCCGCGGAGGTGACCAGCACCGGCGCCTCGCCTTCGCGCGCGGCGCGCTCGAACGCCTCGCGCACCGCGGTCATGAACTCCGACAGTTTCGAGGGCTGCATGGCGAGGCTCCGCTCCTCGCCCTGGCCGATGATGGATTCGGCAAAGGCCTGCTCCCATTTCGCCGACAACGCGATCAGCGGCAGATAGCCGGCATAGGAGGTGTTTTGGGCGCAGATCTGCCGCGCGAGGCGTGCGCGGACGTGCTCGACCATGGTGGCGGGATTGCGCGAGAAGGCGAGCGAGTCCGCGATACCTTCGAGGATGGTGGAGAGGTCGCGGATCGAGATGCGTTCGGCGAGCAGCAGCTGCAGCACGCGCTGGATGCCGGAGACCGTGACCTGACCGGGCACGATGTCCTTGACCAGCTCGCTCTGCTCCTTCGGCAGCTCCTTGAGCAGCTTCTGCACCTCGCCATAGGAGAGCAGGTCCGACATGTTGGCCTTGAGCAGCTCGGTGAGGTGGGTCGAGAGCACGGTCGCCGCATCGACCACGGTGTAGCCCTTGAGCGAGGCCTCCTCCTTGAAGCTGGCATCGACCCAGGTCGCGGGCAGGCCGAAGGTCGGCTCGGTGGTGTGGATGCCGGGCACCTGCACCTGGCTGCCGCCGGGGTCCATGACCATGAACTGGTTCGGCCAGATCTTGCCGGTGCCGGCGTCAACCTCCTTGATCTTGATGATGTAGGTGTTGGCCTCGAGCTGGACGTTGTCGAGGATGCGCACCGCCGGCATGACGAAGCCCATCTCGATCGCGAGCGAGCGGCGCAGCGCCTTGATCTGCTCGGTGAGGCGGTCAGTGCCGTCGGGGCCGTTGACCAGCGGCAGCAGCGCATAGCCGAGCTCGATCTTGAGATCGTCGATCTTGAGCGCGGCCGAGATCGGCTCCTCGGCCGCGGCGGCGCCCGGTGCGCCGGGCTGGCCGGCAGCGGGCGCGGCCTTGGCGGCCTCCTCGGCCCTGGCGGTGACGCGGTTGCGGTTGCGGGCGTTCCAGGCCAGCGCGCCGGCGCCGGCGCCGAGCGCCAGGAACGGGATGGTCGGAATGCCCGGCAGCGCCGCCAGCACCAGCATCACGGCCGCGGACATCGCGAGCGCCTGCGGATAGCCGGAGAACTGCTTCATCAGCGCCTTGTCGGCAGCGCCGGAGACGCCGGCCTTGGAGACGAGCAGGCCGGCCGCGGTCGAGACGATCAGCGCCGGCACCTGGGTGACGAGGCCGTCACCGACCGTCAGCAGCGTGTAGCTGCGCCCCGCATCGGCAAAGGACATGCCCTGCTGCGCTACGCCGATGATCATGCCGCCGACGACGTTGATGAAGACGATCAGGAGGCCGGCGATGGCGTCGCCGCGGACGAATTTGGAGGCACCGTCCATGGCGCCGAAGAAGCCGCTCTCGTCCTCCAACTCCTTGCGCCGCTCCTTGGCGACCTTTTCGTCGATCAGGCCGGCGGAGAGATCGGCGTCGATCGCCATCTGCTTGCCGGGCATGGCGTCGAGGTGGAAGCGGGCGGCGACTTCGGCGATGCGGCCCGAACCCTTGGTGATGACGACGAAATTGACGATGATCAGGATCGCGAAGACGATGATGCCGATGACGAAATTGCCGCCCATCACGAAGCTGCCGAAGGCTTCGATGACGTGACCGGCGGCCGCCGTGCCCTCGTGTCCGTGCGACAGGATCAGGCGGGTCGAGGCCATGTTGAGCGACAGGCGCAGCATGGTCGAGATCAGGAGGACGGTCGGAAACGCCGAGAATTCCAGCGGCGTCTGGATGAACAGCGAGGTCATCAGGATCAGGATCGACAGCGTGATCGAGATCGCCAGGAACAGGTCCAGCACGATCGCAGGCAAGGGCAGGATCAGCACCACCAGGATGGTGAGGATGCCGAGCGCCAGCGCGATGTCGCCGCGCTTGAGGATGGTGACGATCTCGTTGACGGAGGGGATCCCGGGTCTTGCGGTGCCTACGCCCTGTCCCGCCGTGACGTCGACCATGGTAGCTGCCTCCCCGCGCGACTGCCGTCCGCGCGCCCCAAACGTCTGCGCGGCGGCCGATGGGCCGCCGTTCCGAAAGTGAGGCACCGCACTGGCGTCCACGGGGTTCCTCCCGTTCTACGCGGCCGACGACACTCGACTTCACCCGGCAATTCTTGCCGGGTGTATGGTTAGCAAAGGGTTAACGGAGGGGTAGGAAGGAGGCGGGCCGGAGTGTTTCGGTCCCGAAAGGTGTCATTCCGGGGCGATGCGAAGCATCGAACCCGGAATCCATCGGGCGGCAGAGTTGGTGGATGAATGGATTCCGGGCTCGCGCTGCGCGCGCCCTCCCTACTTCGCCTTGTCCATCTTGGTCACAGTGTACCCCGACGCCGCCTCCTCGGCCTCGAAGGTCACCTTGTCGCCGACCTTCACCTGCTTGAGCATGGCGGGATCCTTGACGCGATAGACCATGGTCATGGGGTCCTCCATGCCGAGGCTCTTCGCCGGTCCGTGCTTGAGCGTGATCTTGCCGGCGCCCTCGTCGATCTTCTTGACCTCGCCGCTGATCGAGGCCCCGGCGGCCAGCGCTGCAGTGGCAACGCCCAACGTCAGCGCCAGCGCAGCGGTGATACGGATGATGTGGTTCATGGGAGACTCCCTTCGCGTTACTTGACGGTGACGTGGCCGACCATGCCGTTGTCGCGATGGTCGGGGATGAGGCACGAATATTCGAACGTGCCGGGCTTGCTGAATTTCCAGAGGACCTCGGCCGTCTTGTGTGGTGCGAGGCGCACACCGTTGGGCTCGTCATGCTCCATGTGCGGATGCTTTTTCATCTCCACCGCATGCGCGAGATTCTCTTTGGTGGTGGCGAGCAGGAATTCGTGGTCCTCCTTGCCGACATTGCGCAGCACGAAGCGGATCTGCTCGCCGCGCTTGACCTCGATCCGGGCGGGTGTGTAGTCCATCTCGTTCAGCAGGATCTCGATCGTGCGTGCCGGCTTGTTGGGATCGCCGGGCTCGCCGGCCGAAAACTTGCCGTGCCCATGCTTGTCGTGCGCAAAGGCCGGCGCGGCCAAAAGTGCGGCCAGCGCGAGGCCGAGCTTGATCGTAGTCTTCATCGTCATCTCCAGTTGCTGGTTCATCGAAACGCTCACATCTTGTGCTTCATCGGCGGGCTGCCGGGCGTTTGCCGGGCCGGCTCTGCGGCCGGCGCCGCGACCTCGTAGGCGACGGTGCCTTGCGGGAATTTGTACGGTCCGGGATCACGGTAATCGTCGCGCGCGAGGTCCTCGCGGATCTTCATCACCGTGAACATGCCGCCCATCTCGATCGGCCCGAACTGGCCGGTGCCGGTCATCATCGGCAGCGTGTTGTCCGGCGTCGGCATCTCCATGTTGCCCATCGCCATGCCGGTCGAGCCCATGGCCATGCCGTCAGGCGCGAGCTTGCCGACGGCCTTGGCGAGATCCTTGCGCGACACGCCGATCAGGTTGCGCACGTCGTGGCCCATCGCGTTCATGGTGTGGTGCGACTTGTGGCAATGGAACGCCCAGTCGCCGGGATTGTCGGCGAGCACGTCGAACACCCTGACAGCGCCGACCGGCACGTCGGTCGTCGTCTCCGGATATTGCGCGCTCTCCGGAACCCAGCCGCCGTCGGTGCAGGTCACCGCAAAGGCGTGGCCGTGCAGATGGATCGGATGGTTGGTCATGCTGAGATTGCCGATGCGCACGCGCACCTTGTCGCCGAGCCGGACCGGGAGGGAATCGATGCCGGGAAACACCCGCGCATTCCAGGTCCACATGTTGAAATCGGTCATCTCGTTGACGTGCGGCAGATAGGTGCCGGGATCGACGCGATAAGTGCTCATCACGAACACGAAGTCGCGGTCGACCGGCCGGAAGCTTTGATCGCGCGGATGCACGACGACCATGCCCATCATGCCCATCGCCATCTGCACCATCTCATCGGAATGCGGGTGGTACATGAAGGTCCCGCTCTTCCTCATCTCGAACTCGTAGACGAAGGTCTTGCCCGGCTGGATGTGCGGCTGGGTCAGCCCGCCGACGCCGTCCATGCCACTCGGGATGATCATGCCGTGCCAGTGCACGGTGGTGTATTCGGGCAGGCGGTTGGTGACGAAGATGCGGACCTTGTCGCCCTCGACCGCTTCGATGGTCGGGCCCGGCGACTGGCCGTTATAGCCCCACAGATTCACCTTCATCCCTTCGGCGAATTCGCGCACCACGGGCTCGGCGACGAGATGGAATTCCTTCCAGTCGCCGTTCATGCGGAACGGCAGCGACCAGCCGTTCAGCGTGACCACGGGGTGATAATCAGGCCCGCTGATCGGATGCAGCGGCGGCTGCATCACCACCTTGTCCATATGCGCAGCTTCCGGAATCGACGCGGCCTGCACGCGGCCTTGAACCGCGGATGCGCCGACGAGCGCGGCGGTCCCTAAAAATCCTCGGCGGGAAAACATCTCGGCCTCCATGTCAGTGGCCGCCGCTATCGGCAGGAGCTGCCGCGGCGATGGTGGTTGACGTGTCGCCGCCGGCGGAAGGCGCGCCTCCGCCATTGACGGCGGTCTGCAAGTCGGCCTGGGCGAGGAAGAATCTCTGCCTGGCATCGATCGCGCCGCGCAGCGATGCGAGGCGCTGCCGCGCTTCGGTGAGCAGCGCAAAGATGTCGACCTGCATGCTGGAGAAGCGCAGCTGCATCTCCTCGGTGATGATCTTGCGCAAGGGCAGGATCTCGCGCTGGTAGTGGCTGGCGATGTCGTAGCTCGAGCGGTAGACGCGATAAGCATCACGTGCCTCCGAGCGCACGTTGACGGCGCGCTCGGTGAGGCGGTTGAAGGCGAAATTGTAAGTCTCCACCGCCTGCCGCACGCGAACCTCGCCGCCGTCGAAGATCGGGATCTGGAACTGGACGTCGAAGCCGCGCTCGCGGAACGGTGGGCCTTCCGGATCCCGGGTGCGGCGGGAGATGCCGGCGAGATCGAGCAGGGTCACGAAACGTGTCGCCTCGGTGAGGTTCAAGGCCTTGGCCAGCGCATTCAGCTCCAGCCGCGCAATCTGCAAATCGATGCGATGGGCCACGGCATCGGCTTCGATCGATGGCAGTGCCTGCGGTCGCCGCGGCAGCGGCGGCAACTGGTTGGGCAGACGGAAGTCGAGGCCGCCATCCCACAATCCCATCAGGCGCGCGAGCCTTTCGCGGGCGCTCGCGGCGATCTGCCGTGCGGTGGCGAGGTCGGCGGTGGTTTCGGCGTAAAACACCTGCTCGCGGGCCTGATCGAGCTTGTTGATCGAGCCGGTCTCGCCGAGCTTGACCGCGAGCTGCGCGGTCGATTCCGCCGTCGCCTTCGCATTCGTCAGCAGCGCTACCATCTCGTTGCCGGCGACGGCACCGACATAGGCGCGGCGCACCTCGGCGGCGAGCCGCAACGTCGCCAGTGCGGCGCGCAACTGCGCTCCGCGAAAACGGTCGCGGGCGATGTCGGAGCGGAACGGCAGGGTGGCGAGTGCAAGGATGTCGCCGACCACCTGGCGCTCGATCTCGCTGGCGCCGTTCCCCGTGATTCGCGAGATCGAGAACACCGGATTGGACGGCAGGCTCTGCTCGACCAGATCGGTCTCGGCCAGCGCCAGCTCGTTATAGGCGGCTTGCAGTCCCTTGTTGTTGAGCAGCGCGATCTGCACGGCGCTCTCGGCGCTCAGGGCGCGCGCCAGCAATTGGTGAACGCGGGCGTCGACCGCGGCGGCGCCGTCGGCTGTTCGCACGAAGGCGACGTCCTTGTTGATGGTCTGGCTTGTCAGCTCGGAGACCGCGCTCATGCCGGCGTCGGGCGAGAATGCGGCACAGCCGGAGACGCTGAGCGCAGCGAGGACGAGCAGGCCCCGCGCAAAATGGCGTGTCATGGCGCGCTCCTACCGGTCTTGCTTCGGCCGCGGCGCGACTGCGTCGTTGCGGTCGCGCCATGGTGCCGGCGCCGCAGGCCGCAGGCTGGTATAGGGCGCGATGGTCGAGCGATAGCTGACGGGCGCCACCTTCGCCGCGGGATCGGCAGGATCGGCGCTGGCGATCTCTGTCGTCGCCGGCATGCAGCCGGACAGCGCCAGCGCAGTAAGGGCGAACAGCGGCCAATTGAATCGAAAGTGTGGTCCACCCACCGCAGATGCGGCGGCGGATTTCGCTCCGGAAAGCGTAAGCATGAATCATCCCTGATCTGAAAGACCACAGGTTCGCGCGCGCGGAAAAGCGCGCTCGGCCCGAAATCGTCGCGTCAGATCAGGTGATGGGGGGACGGTAGTGCTGGGGCGGTGCCGCGCTGTGCAGGCTGGCCACGAGCTCGATCGCGCAGATGGACATCGGCTGGACCGGCGTCACCACGACCGGCAGATCGGCCGGCAACGCGCTGACGCACATCATTGCACAGCAGGGGCCGACAGTTCCCTTGCCGCCATAATCATGCGACGTGGGCGCGTCCTGCGTGGCTTGGTGATGCGCGTGTGGCGCCGCGTGGTCATGTGAGGCGCCGTGGTGCGCATGACCCGCCGCCATCTGATGATGGGCCGGTGCGGCATCTGCCAGCAGGGCTTCATCGAGGCACGGCGCCGGACCGCTGCCCCACGCCAGGCTTGCGGCCGGCGCGAGCACGCAGAACAGATAGGCGAGGGCGATGATCCGCCCCACCTTGATCCGCATCGATCGTGTCAATCGCAGCAACATCCGCCGACATGTGTTCCGCGCGGCAATTTGCTCACGCGGATTGCAAACTAATGGCAAATCGCGCATTCGCCAAGCTGCTTCTTACCGCTGTGCACCGCGCATGCCCAATATCGCGCCACGATGCTTGACCGCAAGGCGATCCGCGAACATGTTCCGCGCGTGCACGCCCCCACTCATCCAGGACAAAGCCCTGATTCATTTAGCCCTGATTCCCGTCGGGCCTGGATGCGGCTGCTCATTGCGCTTGTGATCGGCTCGATCGGCGCCGTCGGCATGTGGGCGGTCGTGGTCGTGATTCCCGTGGTGCAGACGGAATTCGGTGCCACGCGCGGGGCGGTGTCGCTGGCCTTCACGCTGATGATGTTCGGCTTCGGGCTCGGCGGCGTGATCGCCGGCAAGATCACCGACCGGTTCGGTATCGTGCCGGCGATGGCGATCAGCATCGCCTTCCTCGGTGTCGCCAATGTGCTCGCGGGGCTGTCGACCCAGCTCTGGCAGTTCGTGGCGGCCTATTTCCTGATCGGGCTCGGCACGTCCGCGACCTTCGCGCCGCTGATGGCGGAGGCCTCACACTGGTTCGAGCGCTATCGCGGATTGGCCGTGACCATCGTCGCGAGCGGCAATTATGTCGCCGGCACGATGTGGCCGCCGATCGTGAGCTGGGGCACGCAGGAGATCGGCTGGCGCTACACCCATATCGGCATCGGCCTCGTCTGCGCCAGCACGATGGCGCTTCTGGTCCTCGTCCTGCGCGCGCAGATGGGCGACGACAATATCCGCAATCACGCCAATGCGGCGCCGCCGCGGGTCGATCTCAAGCTCTCGACCAACGCGCTGACCGTGCTGCTGTCGATCGCCAGCATCTCCTGCTGCGTCGCCATGGCGATGCCGCAGGTGCATATCGTCGCCTATTGCGGCGATCTCGGTTATGGCGTGGCACGCGGCGCCGAGATGCTCTCCCTGATGATGGGCTGCGGCATCGTCAGCCGGATCGGCTCCGGCTATCTCGCCGACAAGATCGGCGGCATCTGGACGCTGCTGGTGGGATCGCTGGCGCAGGGCTTTGCGCTGGTGTTCTATCTGTTCTTCGACAGCCTCGCCTCGCTCTATCTGATCTCCGCGATGTTCGGCCTGTTCCAGGGCGGCATCGTGCCGAGCTACGCCATCATCGTGCGCGAGGCGATGCCGGCGAGCGAGGCCGCGACCCGCGTCGGCATCGTGATCTTCGCCTCGGTGTTCGGCATGTCCTTCGGCGGCTGGGTGTCGGGCCTCATCTTCGATGCCACCGGCTCGTATGCCGCGGCGTTCGCCAACGGCGTCGCCTGGAACGCGCTCAATATCGGCATCGTCGTGTTGCTGTTGATCCGCTCGCGGATGGGCTCGGTCAAGACCGGGCCGGGCTTTGCGACCTAAACCGACTGTCCTGCCTTCAGCAGCGAACAGCCGGTGATCTTGTAGCTGCCGTCCGGCTGCTGCTCGAGCGTGTAGAGGGCTTCCCACGCCTCGCCATTAGCGTCGATGATGTGGACGCGCTGCGCGATCCAGCCACCCTCGCTCTTGCTCTCGCCGAACTCGAAGCTCTTGTGCCGATAGACCGGCGCGTAACCGTTTCGTACCATCGACATGAAGATGTCGGGCGCGGGGAAAATCTCCTTGATCGCCGGCGCGGCATGGGAATAGGCGGCGCTCGCATCATCCCGGACGAAGGCCTGCTCCTGGGCGCGGATGACGCCTTGCGCCGCGGCGACATCGTTGGCGAGAGCCGCGGCGGAGCTGAAGACAAGGCTGATAGCGACGAGCAAGGCGGCAATGCGCATGACAGGCTCCGCGTTGAAATCCCGGCGATGCCGATCCTAGCATGACCAGAGCGAAATACGGGGCGCTATCGCTTCCGTTTCACCGCGGGGTTCGAGCGCCTTGTGGCGGGCGCCTTGGTGGCGCCTGGCTTGGCCTTGCCGGACGGCTGCACGCGCAGGCCATCCACGAACACGTCGAGCATGCGCAGCACCGAGGCTTGCCAGCCGGGCTGATCGTGCATGTAGCACATGCCGATCAGGGCCCTGAGCAGGTCCTCCGGGCTGATATCGCCCCGCATCTGGCCGGCTTCCACCGCGCGGGCGAGCAGTGAGCCGATCGCCTTGGTCAGCCGATCCATCGAGAAGGCGGCGAGCTCGGACGAACTCTGATAGGTCAGCGCCAGCGCGGCCGACATGCCTTTTTTCGTGGCGACGAATTCGACCGCGGAGCGCAGCCAGCGGCGCAGCGCGTCGACCGGATCCTTGGCAGTTCGCAGATGCTCGGCGAGCTCGCTGAGCTGCTCGACCTCGCGCCGATACACCGCCTCGAACAATGCCTCGCGCGTCGGAAAATGCCGGTACAGCGTGCCGATGCCGACGCCGGCGCGCTTGGCCACGGCCTCCAGGCTCGCCTCCGGGCCGCCCGCGTTGAACACGGCCTTTGCCGCTTCGAGCACGCGCTCGCGATTGCGCACGGCGTCGGCGCGGGGCTTTCGAATTGGGTCGGTGTGATCGTCCATGTCAGGCAATGTAGATCACGAATTGGTTAGATTGAACCCTCGTTGAGTCCTTGGCTGGCTGCATCGCGTTGTACGCGCATGGGCTTTTGACCAATTCCAAATATTTTCCGGTGGCCCTTGTTAAGCGGAGGGTGCCTCCGTATCTTCGCCTTGACGTTGGCCGGCTTCCGTCCGGCCGACGCGATATCGACAGCGGCCACGGCGGTGGCGCGCTGCGCGATGACTCATGTCCCTATCTGATCGGAGCCTTGTATGAACCACTCCATCAGCCTCACCGTGAACGGTGCGCGGCGCGACTTCGTCCTCGACGATCCACGCGTCACGCTGCTTGATCTCCTGCGTGAGCGCCTCCATCTCACCGGAACCAAGAAGGGATGCGACCGCGGCCAGTGCGGCGCCTGCACCATTCTGGTCGACGGCAAGCGCATCAACTCCTGCCTCGCGCTCGCCATCAGCCATGACGGCGCCGACATCCTCACCATCGAGGGCGTGGCGCGCGGCGACCAGCTGCACCCGATGCAGGCCGCCTTCATTGCCCATGACGGCTTCCAGTGCGGCTTCTGCACCCCCGGCCAGATCATGAGCGCGATCGGCATGATGAGCGAGGCGCAGGCCGGCAACGATCCCGAGCGCATCCGCGAATGCATGAGCGGCAATCTCTGCCGCTGCGGCGCCTATGCCGGCATCGTCGATGCCGTGCTCGACGCGCAAGGAAAGATGGACGAGACCAACCAGAGGCGCTCCGCATGAAACAGTTCGATTATGTCAGGCCCGCCACGGTCACCGAAGCCGTTGCTGCCGCGGCCCAGCCGGGCGCTGTCTATCTTGCCGCCGGTACCAATCTGCTCGATCTGATGAAGGGCAATATCAGCCGTCCGGATCGTCTCGTCGATGTCACCCATCTCGAAGGGCTCGACGGCATCGAGCGCCTCGCAGACGGCGGCTTGCGCATCGGCGCGCTCGTCAGCAACGCCGATCTCGCGCACGACGCGGATTTCGCGCGGTCCTATCCGGCGGTCGCCGAAGCGCTGCTCTCCGGTGCATCCGCGCAATTGCGCAACGCCGCGACCGTCGGCGGCAATCTCCTGCAACGGACGCGCTGTGCGTATTTCTACGACACCGCCAGCCGCTGCAACAAGCGTGAGGCCGGCAGCGGCTGCGACGCCCGCGACGACGAGAACCGTGGCCATGCTGTGCTCGGCTGGAGCGAAAACTGCATCGCGACGCATCCCTCGGATTTCTGCGTGCCGCTGGTCGCGCTCGATGCCGTCGTCGAGATCGAGGGCAGGAACGGCCGGCGCGAGATCGCGCTGGAGGCATTGCATCGCTTGCCGGGCGATGCGCCCGAGCGCGAGTCCGCGCTCGAACCCGGCGATCTCATCGTTGCGGTGCGCCTGCCGCCGGCGGCGAGCGGCTTCGCCGCGCATGCGCGCTACCTCAAGGTTCGTGAGCGTACCTCCTATGCCTTCGCAATAGTGTCCGCCGCCGCTGCGTTGCGGATCGAGGGCGGCAGGATCGCGGAAGCGCGACTCGCGCTGGGCGGTGTCGCCGCAAAACCCTGGCGCGCCCGCGCCGCGGAAGACGTGCTGAGGGGCGTTGCGCCCACCGCCGACGCCTTCCAGGAAGCCGCCTGGCGTGCGCTCACCGACGCAAAACCATCCGGCGACAACGCCTTCAAGATCGAGCTGGCGCGCCGCATTGTCGCGCGCGCACTGAGCCTCGCCGCCGCCGGCACGCCGGCGCGGCTGCCGGCGCTGCCGGCCTCTCTCTTTGCCTCGACGTCCGGAGCCATCCATGCCTGAGCTCAATCTCACCAGCGCACCCGCCCATCTGCGCCACGGCTCGAATATCGGCCAGCCGCTGACCCGCCGTGACGGAATCCTCAAGGTCACGGGGCACGCGACCTATGCCGCCGACAATCATCCACCCGGCATGCTGTTTGCGGTGATCGCCGTGTCCAGAATCGCGCATGGCCGCGTGACCTCGCTCGATGTCGCCGCCGCCAAGCGCCATCCCGGCGTCGTCGACGTCATGACGCCGGACCACAAGCCGCAGCTCGCGATCGATCCGGAGATCAAGACCAATCCCTTCGTGTTCCGGATGGAAGCGTTGCAGAGCAACGAGGTCCGCTACGCCAACCAGCCCATCGCGGTCGTGATCGCGGAAACGCTGGAGGCGGCGACGGAAGGCGCGGTGCTGCTGGCGCCGCGCTACGAGACGCTGCCTCCGCTTGTCGGGCTCGACGCCGGCGAGAGCTTCGTGCCGCCCGTTGTCGGCGTCGGCAATCCCTCCGAGCATCACCGCGGCGATGTCGAGGCGGGCCTCGCCTCGGCCGAGAAGCGGATCGACGCGACTTACGAGACGCCGCCGCAATATCACAACGCGATGGAGCCGCATGCGATCGTGGTGCAATGGGATGGCGACAGCCTCTCGGTGGACATGCCGACCCAGGGCCTGAAGCTGTCGCTCGCGCGCATCGCCGAGCTGTTCGGCATCGCGCACGACAAGATCCACATCCGCAGTCCTTTCCTCGGCGGCGGCTTCGGCTCGAAGGGTCTCATGGGCGGTCCGCCGGTCCTCGGCATCATGGCGGCGAAGCTGGTCGGCAGGCCGGTCAAGCTGGTGCTGCGCCGTGAGCAGATGTATGGGCCGGTCGGCCATCGCGCGCCGACGCGGCAGCGCCTGCGCATCGGCGCCGACGGCGCGGGACGTCTGACCGCGCTCGATCACCATGCGCGGACCGTGTCGAGCACGTTCGACGATTTTTACGAGCCTGCGGCCGATGCCTCGCACACGCTGTATGCAGCGCCTGCGATCCGCACCTCGCACGACGCTGTGCGCGTCAACACGGGAACGCCACTGTTCATGCGGGCTCCCGGCGAGGCGACCGGCTCGATCGCGCTGGAGAGCGCGATCGACGAGATGGCCTGGGCCTGCGGCATGGATCCGCTGGCCTTCCGCCTCAAGAACTATGCCGAGCGCGAGCCGATCAGCGGCAAGCCGTTCTCTTCAAAAGCGCTGCGGGCCTGTTATGAGCAGGGCGCGGCGCGCTTCGGCTGGGCCAAGCGTTCGCTGCAACCGCGGCGGATGCGCGACGATGACGGCCTTCTGGTCGGCTGGGGCCTGGGCACGGCGACCTTTCCGGCGCTGATGTTCCAGGCGGACGCACGCGCAGCGATCCGGCGCGACGGTTCCGGCGTGATGGAGATCGGTGCGCACGACATGGGGCAGGGCGCTTGGACGGCGCTGGCGCAGATCGCGGCCGATGCCGTCGGTCTCGATATCGACCGTGTCGCGTTCAAGGCCGGTACGTCCGATTTGCCCGATGCCGGCATCGCGGGCGGCTCCGCGCACACGGCAACCGCGGGGGCTGCGATCCACAGCGCCGGCGCGGCCGTGATCGCAAAGCTCGCCGATCTCGCCACCAACGACGAGCGCTCGCCGCTGTTCGGCGCCGGCAATGCCGGCGTGATCGCGCGCGAGGGAAGGCTGATCCGGCGTGACGACGAGAGCCGCAGCGAGAGCTACGCCGAGATCCTCGCGCGGGCCGGTCTCGCCGAGATCGAGGCCCGCGGCACCGGTGCGCCGAATCCCGCGGCGATGGAGGAATATGCCATGCATGCTCATGGCGCGGTGTTCGCGGAGGTGAAGGTCGATCCCGAGCTCGGCCAGGTCCGCGTCAGCCGCATGGTCGGCGCCTTCGCGGCGGGACGCATCGTCAATCCGCTTATGGTGCAGAGCCAGCTGTTCGGCGGCATGATCTGGGGGCTGTCCTTTGCGCTGCATGAGGAGGCCATCACCGACCGCCGTACCGGCCGGATCATGAACGCCAATCTCGGCGAGTACCACGTCCCCGTGAATGCCGACGTGCCGCCGCTCGACGTGATCACGGTCGAGGAGCACGATCCGCATGTGAATGCGCTCGGCATCAAGGGCGTCGGCGAGATCGGTATCACCGGCAGCGCCGGCGCTGTCGCCAACGCGGTGTGGCATGCGACCGGCGTGCGTGTTCGCAAGTTTCCGATCCGGATCGAGGAATTGTTGACGCAGCGTTGAGACGGCGGGCGGGGCGAGATATTCTCGCTCCGCTGCGTTAGTCTAGAACGTCGGCGGCGTGCAGGCCGAGATCACTTCGCACGCCTTGCCGCCGACGCAGCGGAAGCGGTGCGGACGGCGGCTCTCGAAATAATAGGCGTCGCCCGGATTGAGGATGCGGCGCTCGTCCTCGACAGTGACCTCGAGCTTGCCCGAGATCACGATGCCGCCTTCCTCGCCCTCATGGACGAGATGCACGCGGCCGGTGTCGCTGCCGGGCTCGTAGCGCTCTTTCAATATCTGCAGGCTGCGGCCGAACAGATTGTCGCCGACCTGGCGGTACGAGATCGGCTTCTTGCCGACTTCCGTCAGCTCGTCGGAGCGGTAGAAGATCTTGCGCCTGGACTCCGGCTCCAGCGCGAAGAACTCGGCAAGCCCCATCGGGATGCCGTCGAGGATGCGCTTGAGCGCGCCGACCGACGGGTTCATCTGGTTGGATTCGATCAGCGAGATCGTCGAATTGGTGACCCCGGCGCGCTTGGCCAGCTCGCGCTGCGACAGCTTGTGGCGCGCCCGGATGAATCGCAGCCGTCCACCGATGTCGACGCTCATAGCCCAGGTCCCGTGTTGCAAGTGTTGCGGATCGCGCAAATATGGACCGGCTGCCCCAAGCAAATCAATGGGTTGCGGCAGAGCAGAAAAGGACTTGTTGCGCTTTGCAAGCCGTGGCTCTGCTAGCAGGTCAGCAAAGGAGCGCGGCCGTGACCCTTCATCAGATTCCGAACACTATCAAGACCGACTCGTTCTGGATGCCGTTCACGGCCAACCGGCAGTTCAAGAAGGCGCCGCGCCTGTTCTCCTCGGCCGAGGGCATGCACTACACCACCGTCGACGGCCGCAAGGTGATCGACGGCTCCGCCGGTCTCTGGTGCGTCAATGCCGGCCATGGCCGCAAGCAGATTGCGGCTGCGGTCGAGCGTCAGCTCATGACGCTGGACTTCGCGCCGTCGTTCCAGATGGGCCATCCGCTGGCGTTCGACTTCGCCGAGCGTCTCGCCGAGATCGCGCCGAAGGGCCTCGACCGCATCTTCTTCACCAACTCGGGCTCCGAGTCGGTCGACACCGCGCTGAAGATCGCGCTCGCCTATCACCGGGCCAACGGCCAGGCGAGCCGCACCCGCCTGATCGGCCGCGAGCGCGGTTATCACGGTGTCGGCTTCGGCGGCACCTCGGTCGGCGGCATGGTCGCCAACCGCCGCGCCTTCGCGACCCTGCTGCCGGGCGTCGACCACATCCGCCACACCCATGATCTCAGCCGCAACGCCTTCGCCAAGGATCAGCCCGAGCATGGCGCCGAGCTCGCCGACGATCTCGAGCGGCTGGTCGCCTTGCACGGTGCCGAGACCATCGCCGCCGTCATCGTCGAGCCGGTGCCGGGTTCGACCGCGGTGCTGCCGCCGCCGAAGGGCTATCTGCAGCGCCTGCGCGAGATCTGCGACAAGCACGGCATCCTGCTGATCTTCGACGAGGTCATCACCGGCTTTGGCCGCCTCGGCACGCCGTTCGCCGCCGATTTCTTCGGCGTCACGCCGGATATGATGACGACGGCCAAGGGCATCACCAACGGCACCATTCCCTGCGGCGCGGTGTTCGCGCACCGCAAGGTGCACGACGCCATGATGATCGGCCCGGAAAACGTCATGGAGCTGTTCCATGGCTACACTTATTCCGCGCATCCGACCGCTTGCGCGGCCGGCATCGCGACGCTCGACATCTACAAGGACGAGGGCCTGCTGACGCGCGGTGCCTCGATCGCCGAGTACTGGCGCGATGCGCTGCATTCGCTGCAGGGCCTGCCGAACGTCGTCGACATCCGCAATTGCGGCCTGATGGGCGCGGTCGAGCTGTCGCCGCGTGACGGTGCGGTCGGTGCGCGCGGCTACGACGTCATGGTCGACTGCTTCAATCGCGGGCTGTATTTCCGCATGAGCGGCGATAGCTTCGCGCTGTCGCCGCCGCTGATCGTCGAGAAGAGCCACATCGACGATATCGTCTCGATTCTTGGCGACGCCATCAAGCGGGTGGCCTGATAATTGCTCTCGCCGTTGCGAGTTGTGTCCTTGCAGCGGCGAGCGTGATGCCGCGGGAGTTTGACCAAGCGTGAAAGTTCTGATCCTCGGCAGCGGTGTCATCGGTGTCACCTCTGCCTACTACCTCGCACGTGCAGGTCACGAGGTGACGGTCGTCGACCGTCAGCCGGAGCCGGCACTTGAGACCTCCTTCGCCAATGCCGGCGAGGTCTCGCCCGGCTATTCCTCGCCCTGGGCCGGCCCCGGCGTGCCGGTGAAGGCGGTCAAGTGGCTGTTGATGAAGCACGGTCCGCTGGTGATCCGGCCGAAGCTCGATCCCGTGATGTGGGTCTGGTTGCTCAAGATGCTGCGCAACTGCACCAGCGCGCGCTACGCGGTCAACAAGAGCCGGATGATCCCGATCGCGGAATACAGCCGCGATTCCCTGCGCGATCTGCGCCGCGACATCGGCATTCAGTATGACGAGCGGTCGCAAGGTACGCTGCAGCTGTTCCGCTACCAGGCCCAGCTCGATGGCACCGCCGAGGACATCGCCGTGCTCAAGCAGTATGGCGTGCCCTTCGAGGTGCTGAGCCGCGAGGGCTGCATCGCGGTGGAGCCGGCGCTATCAGGCGTGAAGGAAAAATTCGTCGGCGGGCTTCGCCTGCCGCAGGACGAGACCGGCGACTGCCACATGTTCACGCAGGCGCTGGCCAAGCATGCCCAAGCGCTCGGCGTGCGCTTCATGTTCAACACCTCGATCGATCGCATCGTCACCGACGGGGCGCGCGTCAGCGGCGTCGTGACGGGTGCCGGCACGTTGCAGGCAGACGCTTACGTGCTCGCGCTCGGCAGCTGGTCGTCGCGCCTCGTCGGGCCCCTCGGCATCTCGCTGCCGGTCTATCCGGTGAAGGGCTATTCGATCACGGTGCCGATCAAGGACGCATCGGGCGCGCCGGAATCGACCGTGATGGACGAGAGCTACAAGGTCGCGATCACGCGGCTCGGCAATCGCATCCGCGTCGGCGGCACCGCCGAAATCTCCGGCTATTCGGACAAGCTCTACGATGCGCGCCGCGCCACGCTGGATCACTCGCTGACCGACCTGTTCCCGCGCGGCGGCGATCTGTCCAAGGCGACGTTCTGGAGCGGCCTGCGCCCGATGACGCCGGACGGCCCGCCCGTGATCGGCCCGACCCACTACGCCAATCTCCACCTCAACACCGGCCACGGCACGCTGGGCTGGACCATGTCCTGCGGCTCGGGCCGCGTGCTCGCCGACATGCTGTCCGGCAAGAAGCCGGACATCGATGTGAGTGCGCTGACGGTGGAGCGGTACAAGCACCGGTTTGGGTAGACTCTCTCAGCCCGTCATTGCGAGCGCAGCGAAGCAATCCAGAGTCTTTCCGCGGAGGCAGTCTGGATTGCTTCGTCGCAAGGGCTCCTCGCAATGACGTTGCGGAGTCAGTGCGCCCTTCGTCTATCGATGTGACGGAGGCAAGCTCACGTCCCCGTCACACAATTCACCCACAGCACCACGGCCTTCGCATCCTGCGCCGGATTCGAAAACCGGTGCGGCCTGCGGCTGGCGAACCGAAAGCTGTCGCCCGTCTTCAGCGACCAGGTGTCGCTGTCCACCGTCAGCAGCATCTCGCCTTCGAGCACGAGGCCGGCCTCTTCGCCGTCATGGGTGTAGAGCTCGTCGCCGGTGGAGCCGCCGGGCTCCAGATGCACCAGGAACAGATTGAGCTTGTTGTCGCTGCTCGCGGGGCTGAGCAGCTGCTTGGACACGCCGGTTCGCCAGAGCTTCAGCTCGGGCCTTTGCAGCCCGCGCGTCACCACCTGATCGGATCCGCCGTCGGCGTTCGGGCTCGCGCCGAACAGCGCGGCGATGCCGACGCCGAACACGTCGGCGAGCGTTGCCAGCACGCGCAGCGAGGGCGAGGACAGGCCGCGCTCGATCTGGCTGAGGAAGCCGATCGATAGCTCCGTGCGTGCCGCGACCGTCTCCAGCGAGAATTGCCTGACGCGCCGGAGATCCCGGATGCGGCGGCCGACCGCGACGTCCATCGCAGGCTCGGCCGGCTTGGCAACGGCTTTGGTCTTCGCCCGCTTCGCCGGCTTTGCGGCGGCCGGTTTGCGCATTCTTTTGCCACCGCTCACGTCAAACCGCTTCCTTCATGTGCATGAAAACCGCTTGCATCGTCCGCGAAAGTGTGACCAAATTTTCATATTGGTGAAAATAAGCCGAAACGGCCTGGCCCGCAACGTCTGATCGCGACACGCGCGAACGCCGCCGCCGGCCAGGCCCAAAGGGGGATGCGATGAAGCGTTTTGTTCAGGCCGCAATCGCGGCGCTCGCCATTGCCACAGCCGTGCCGGCTTCGGCGCAACAGGTGCTGAAGGTCGGCTCGACGCCGACAGGCATTCCCTTCACGTTCCTCGACACCAAGACCAACACCATCCAGGGCATCATGGTCGATCTCATCACCGAGATCGGCAAGGATGCCGGCTTCAACGTGCAGATCGAGCCGATGGCGTTCTCGGCGCTGATCCCGTCGCTGACCTCGAGCAAGATCGACATCATTGCTGCTGCGATGTTCATCACGGCGCCGCGCAAGGAGGTCATCGACTTCTCAGACCCGATCTACAGCTATGGTGAAGGCCTGGTGGTGCCGAAGAGCGACACCAAGGCTTACGCGACGCAGGAGGACCTGAAGGGCGAGACCGTCGGCGCGCAAGTCGGCACCGCCTTCGTCGATGCGCTGAAGAAAACCGGCCTGTTCGCCGACGTGAAGGCTTACGACACCATCCCGGACATCCTGCGCGACGTGAACACCGGTCGCCTCAAGGCCGGCTACGCCGATTATCCGATCCTCGCCTACAATCTGAAGCAGGGAGGCTTCCCCGAGGTACGCCTCGTCGACGGCTACAAGCCCGTCACCGTTGGCTCGGTCGGCATCGGCGTGCGCAAGGGCGAGACCGCGCTGCTCGGCAAGATCAACGCCTCGCTCGCCAAGCTGAAGGCCAACGGCACCATCGACAAGATCCTCGACAAATGGGGCCTGAAGGCACAGGGCTGATCGAAACGACTGAAGGCTGCCCGATGAAAGGCTTCTGGCGCGACGCCGTCGAGTTCTTCCCGATTCTGCTGAACGGTGTCGCGCTGACGATCATCGTCACGGTCGGCTCGCTGCTGCTCTCGACGGTGCTGGGCCTCCTCTGGGCGATGATGCGGGTCTCCGGCATCAAGGCGCTGTCGATGCTCAGCGCCAGCCTGATCAACGTGATCCGCGGCATCCCGATCATCGTGCTGTTGTTCTATCTCTATTTCGTGATGCCCGATCTCGGCGTCACGCTGTCGGCCTTGCAGGCCGCGATCCTCGGGCTCGGCATCGCCTACTCGGCCTACCAGGCGGAAAATTTCCGCGCCGGCATCGAGGCGATCGACAAGGGGCAGATCGAGGCGGCACAGTCCATCGGCATGGGCTGGTGGCTCACCATGCGCCGCGTGGTGCTGCCGCAGGCCGTGCGCATCGTGCTGCCGCCCTACGGCAACGTCATGATCATGATGCTGAAGGACTCTTCGCAAGCCTCCACCATCACGGTCGCCGAGCTCGCGCTGCAGGGCAAGCTGATCGCGTCATCGACCTTCAAGAACACCAGCGTGTTCACGCTTGTGGCGCTGATGTATCTCACCATGAGCATTCCATTGATCCTGCTGGTCCGTCACTTCGAGAAGCGGGCCGGCAAGCGATGATCGAGCTGAACGACGTCCACAAGAGCTTTGGCAAGGTCGAGGTGCTCAAGGGCATCACGGCTTCAGTCGCAAAGGGCGAGGTGGTCTGCATCGTCGGTCCCTCCGGCTCCGGCAAGTCCACCATCCTGCGCTGCATCAACGGCCTCGAAAGCTACGATCGCGGCGAGATCAGCGTGGAGGGATTGAAGGTCGATCGCGACGCGACGTCGATCGTGAACATCCGCACCCAGGTCTCGATGGTGTTCCAGCGCTTCAACCTGTTCCCGCATCGCAACGCACTGGAGAACGTGATCGAGGGGCCGCTCTATGTGAAGAAGGAGTCGCGAGCCGCTGCGCTGGAGCGCGGCCGCGCGCTGCTTGCCCAGGTCGGCCTCGCCGAGAAGGCCGATGCGCATCCGCCGCAGCTTTCCGGTGGCCAACAGCAGCGCGTTGCGATCGCGCGGGCGCTCGCGATGCAGCCCAAGGCCATCCTGTTCGACGAGCCGACCTCGGCACTCGATCCTGAACTGGTCGGCGACGTGCTCGGCGTCATGCGCAAGCTCGCCGACGATGGCATGACCATGGTCGTCGTCACCCACGAGATGGGCTTTGCCCGCGACGTCGCCGACCGTGTGCTGTTCATCGACGGCGGTGTCATCGTCGAGCAGGGACCGGCCAAGGCGCTGCTCAACCAGCCGCAGCATCCGCGCACGCAGGACTTCTTGCGCCGCGTGCTGCATCCGCTCTGAACGGTCTTCGCCATGACGACGCGCCTGCCTTTGCCGCCCTCGGTCTATGCCGACACCGCCGTCGCGCCGGTCGCGACGCCGCCGCTCGATGTCGACAAGAATGTCTCCGTCGCGATCGTCGGCGGCGGCTACACCGGCCTCTCCACGGCATTGCATCTGGCGGAGCAGGGTGTCGAGGCTTTGGTGCTGGAGGCGCAGGAGCCCGGCTGGGGCGCATCAGGCAACAATGGCGGCCACACCAATCCCGGGCTGAAGCACGACCCTGATCAGATCGAGGCGGACTTCGGCGCGGAGCTCGGCCGCCGCATGATCGCGTTCTCCTACGGCACCACTGACTTCACGCATGATCTGATCCGCCGCTACCAGATTCCCTGCGAGGCACGGCAGAACGGCACGTTGCGCGCGGCCTATCACGAAGCCAGCGCCGCCGCGATCGAAAAGACCGCGCAGCAATGCATCCGCCGCGGCATGCCGGTGACATATCTGAACCGCGAGCAGCTGCGCGAGATGACCGGCACCGACCGCTACATCGGCGCCATGTTGGACACGCGCGGCGGCGATCTGCATCCCCTCAGCTACGCCCGTGGCCTCGCGCGTGCCGCGATCTCGGCGGGTGCGAAGGTGTTTGGCGAGACGCCGGCATTGTCCCTGCGCCGCGACGGCGCGCGCTGGCGCATCGAGACGCCGCGCGCGGTGGTTCATGCCGACAAGGTCCTGCTCGCCACCAACGGCTTCACCGACGATCTCTGGCCGGCGCTCCGCCGCACCATCGTGCCGGTGTTTTCCTCGATCGCCGCCACCGCGCCGCTCTCGGATGCGGTGGCGCGCTCGATCATGCCGACGCGGCCCGTGCTCTACGAGAGCGGCCACATCACGGTCTATTATCGCATCGACCAGCACAATCGTCTGTTGATGGGCGGCCGCGGCCCGATGCGCTGGATCAGCTCGCCGCATGACGTCGCCTATCTCATGCGCTATGCCGAGCGGCTATGGCCGCAGCTGAAAGGCGTGGCTTGGACCCATGGCTGGAACAGCCGGCTCGCCATCACCAAAGACCACTATCCCCATGTGCATGAGCCGGCCGAGGGTGTCCTGATCTCGCTCGGCTGCAACGGCCGCGGTGTTGCGCTCTCGACCACGATGGGCGCGCAGCTCGCCCGACGGCTGATCGGCGGCGCCACAGCCGAGATCGACATGCCCATCACCGGCATCAAGCCGATCCCGATGCACCCGTTCTGGCCGGTCGGGGTGACGACCGCCGTGATCGCGGGCCGCGTGCGCGATCGGCTCGGCATTTGAGAAAGGCGCCGCCCGGTTTCAGGCGACGCCTTGCTCATCGGCAGATATCGGGCTTCAGCAGCGGCCTTGCTTCCACAGGCCGGGCGGGCACCCACGACCGCGCCAGCCGACCTTGCGCCCATGCGACCATCCGGGCGGTGAGGCGTAATGGTGTCCATGCGACATTGCGAATGAGTGATGGCCGCGACCGTGGCCATGACCATGTCCGCCTTTGGCATAGGCCACATTGGCAAATCCGGCCGCTACGATCAGCGACACGGCGAGCGCGAGTTTCTTCATGGGATGTCCCTCCTCGTGAGCGAACGCATTTGTCCGCACGATGAAACGGACATTGCCAAGCTAAGTTCCCTGCGAATGTGGAGGAGTCGTGACGCTCTCTTCGGCCACCGCTTCGGCCCAGGGTTGAAAGATCTCGACTGCACCCGAATTCGTATCGACATCGCGCATCACCACGCTCGGGCAGGCGAATTTTTGCGGCACGGCCTGCACGCGGGTCTCTTCATAGTCGAAGCGCGAGCCCAGCGTCTTGCGCACATCCTCCGGCAAACGGGCATCGCCGATCACCACCGCGCCTTCGCTGGCGTCGATGCGCGGCTGGTGAATGGCGGCATCGAGGTCCATGCCGTAGTCCATCGCGAATGACACCAGCTGCATCACCGACGGCAGAATGCGGCGGCCGCCGGAGGCGCCGACGGCGAGGCGCTTGCCGTCCTTGGTCTCGGCGATGACGGGCGTGTAGTTGCAAAGACAGCGCTTGCCGGGTGCGAGCGAGTTGGTCGTGCCGGGCGTCGGGTCGAACCACATGATGCCGTTGTTCATGGCGATCCCGGTGTGCGGCGTCACATACCGCGAGCCAAAGGACGAGAGCAGCGTCTGCGTCACCGCCGCCATGTTGCCGTGCCGGTCGACCACGGAGAAATGCGTGGTGCAGGCCGGCGCCAGATATTCGGCACCGAGCGAGCGTTTGCCGTCGGCATCGCCCATGTCCTTGAGCCGCTCGCGGAAGGCGGCCTGCAGAGCGAGTGCATATTCGACATAGGCGGCCGCGTCCGGCGTACTTCCCGGCTTGAGACTCTGCTGCAGCAGGCGCAGCGCGTGCGCCATGGTTGGCCCTGCCGTGAGCTCGGGCGTCGCATACACCTTGCCGTCGCGATACGGGATCGCCAGCGGCTCGCGCAAATGCGCGCGGAAGGCCGCGAGGTCCTCGACCGACAGCGAGCCGCCGTCCGCTTTGATGTCGGAGGCGATGCTCCTGGCGAGATCGCCCTGGTAGAAATCGCGCGGGCCAGCCTCGGCGAGATGCGACAGCGTCGCTTTCAGCGTGTCCTGCGGCAGCCGCGTCTCGGCCTTGATGCCCCATGGCGCGCTCGGTGGCAGCCCGTCCTTCAGGAACGCCGCCGCGCTGGCGGGATAGCGCCTGAGATCGGCGGCCGAGCCCGAGATCGTCACCGTGGCCCACCAATCGACCAGCAGGCCTTCGCCGGCGAGCTGAGCTGCTGGCGCGACCAGATCTTTCCACGGCATTTTGGCGTAACGGCGATGCGCCTCTTCCATCCCTGCGACGACACCGGGCACGGCGATCGAACCGGGGCCATGGACGTTGCGATCGTCCTTCACGCGCGGCCAGGGAAAGAGATCGGAAGCGGCGGCGCGTTCGCCGCTGAGTGGATAGTCGGCGACGCGCAGGCTTTGGGGCGCGCACATGCCGTAATCGATCACCTCGTAGCGATTTTCCTTGGCGCGGTAGAGCACCATCGCGCCGCCGCCACCGATGCCGCTGTTCCAGGGCTCCAGCACGTTCAGCGCCATCGTCGTTGCCACGATCGCGTCGACGCAGTCACCGCCCGCCGCCAGCACCTGCGCCCCGATCTCGGCCGCGCGCCGCGATTGCGAAGCGACGATGCCGCCCTTGGACGTGACGGCGGGTTTGCGGACGGTTTGGTTGAGGCTGAACTGATGAGGCATGATGTCGTCTTGTGTGCTCGGTTGTCTTGCTGGCTAAGCGCGTGGACCATGGCACACTGCCGCCAACGAGAACATCGAAAGCAAGGAGCGACATGGCTGGTGTGAGACAGACGCGGGATGGGGCGAGGTCGACCGCCTGCCAAACTCGCCCGGGGCTTGTCCAGGCATCCACGTATTGTCGCCCAGCCCAAAAACGCAGATGGCCGGGACAAAGCCCGGCCATGACGACGGAGATCAGTGGGAATGCGCCGAGGCCGCGCTCAGAGCGAGCGGTTCAGCCGGCTGGCCTGATATTTGGCGCGCCATTTTGGGCCAGGCCCGCGCATATAATGGAGCTCGGGACGGTAAGGGTCGCCCGCGACCCTGACCAGCGTCTGCCATTTGGTGGCGACGAAGTTCAGGGGCTGGCGGAACAGGCTCAGTGAAGCGATCAGCATGGCATCACCTCAATGCGGCTTGCCGAGCATGGCGGTGAAGGGCAGATCGAAAATCTCTTCGCCGGCATCGTCGCTGACATGGATCACCCAGTCGCGCCAGTCCTCGTTGCTCGGCGTCTGGATCATCGACCGCATGATCTGCGAGGCACGGTCGCGCGCCTCGGTGAGATTGGACACGGCGGCGCCGTAGCGGTCGATCAGCGTGCCCTCGGTGTTGGAGCAGTGAAAATAGACCTGGACCATATGCGCCTCCTGGTGGGAGCAACTGATGGCAAACCGATACCACCCGAAGCCTTCGCGAAACATTCGGGTCGAACCCGGTAAGGGAATTTACGGGTATTGGTCGGCCCCAAGGTCGTTACAGGTTTAATCACAGGCGGGTGATGTTCAGCTGGACGGCGTTTTCCCGGCGTGAAACACCTTTCACGGGACGTCTGGGAGGCTGCCGTGAGCCATTTCACATCGAAGCGCGAACGGCGAAGGCTGCGCGCATGTGCGGGGGTTTTGGCGGCCCTGCTTGGGCTCAGCCCGGTGGCGTCATCGGAGCCGCTCCGCCGCAGCGACTATGCGATCGGCGCGGACACCTGCGGCAACAATGATCTCGCTTTTCCCAGGATCCGGATCGACATGAAGGCTGGATTTTGCGCCGGGCTCGTCGCCAGCGAAGCGGATCGCCTCAAATTTCCACGCGCGATCGTCCAGGTGCCGGGCCGCGACCTGTTCGTGGTGGCCGATATGGGCGGCTGGGGCCACACCGACGGACGGCTGCTGCTGCTCGATCCGCGCGCGCCCGAGGGCGGACGGTTCAGGGAGATTCTGGCAGGACTGGAATATCCGTTCGGCCTTGTGGTCGGTCCGGACAAGAGGCTCTACGCCTCGACCGCCGAGACGATCTTCCGGTTCGATCCGCTCGCCGAAAATCCGCGCGGCACGGTCGAGACCATCATCCGTCACATGCCCGGGCGCCGGATCACGCTGCCCGACGGCACCCGGATCGAGGAGAGCGCGCATCCGCTCAAGCAGTTTGTCTTCGACAGGAACGGGCGGCTATTCGTCAATGTCGGCTCGCACAGCGACGATTGCATCACGCCGGCGCCGATCACAAGGCCCTGCGCGGCGGCCGAGGGCGCATCCGCCATGGCCTCGATCTGGCTGTTCACCCCGCCTGCGGGCGGCGTGTTCCCGGCGCTGAAGCCTGGCGATACCGATCCGCCGCACACCGTCTATGCGCGCGGCTTGCGCAACTCGATGGCGCTGGTGCTGCATCCGAATTTTCCCGATGCCGGCTACGCCTTCCTGCAGGCCGAGAACGCCCGCGACTTGCCTGATACTTTCAAGCCGAACGAGGAGATCAACGCGATCGAGCAGGGCAAACATTATGGCTGGCCCTATTGCTACGATGTGTCGACGCCGAGCCCCGAATTCAGGAATGTGCTGCAAGGCGGGGTCTACAAGTCGTTCTGCACGGCCAGCGCGCTCTACAAGCCGCCGCTCTCGCTGCTGCCGCCGCACGGTGCGCCGCTCGCGATGCTGTATTATCACGGCACGAAATTCCCGGAGCTGGAGGGCAAGCTGCTGGTCGGCCTGCATGGCTATCGTCCGACCGGCAGCCGCCTGCTGGTCTACGATGTCGATGACCACGGCTTCCCCAAGCCTGCACCGGCGCCGGTGCGCTATCACGTCAGTTGCGCGGCCGAGCCGACGCGCAGCTTTCAGACCGATGCCGGCGAGGTGGCTGCCGCACCGTTCGACGAGCTGATCGCCGGCTGGCACCGCGTCAACGGCGCGCGGCCGCAAGGCGCGCCGGTCGGCATGACGGTCGCGGAGGACGGCGCGATCTGGCTGGTCGAGGACAAGAACCAGACCGTGATCCGCATCGATCGCGCCGCGGGTAATCCGCCGGCGCCGCTGCCCTGCGACATGCGCAGCCAGGCGATGATCGACCAGCTCGCGGCCTTTGTCGCCAGGGATGCGCAGAACAGCGCCCGGCTGACCACGCTGCGCAAAGGGCTGGTCGAGAAGCATTGTTTCGGCTGTCACTCCGATTTCGATCTGAAGCCGGGTCAGTCGGACGCAGAGAAGGACGGAGCCGTGCTCCGCTTCATGCTTGCGCAGGACGGCTGGATCTATCCGGGCGATCCCTCTGCCGGCAAGCTGCGCACGCGCCTGCGCGGCATCGGTGCGGAGAAGCTGATGCCGCCGGGCGGCGAGAGCCTGCCGAAGACCGAGGCTGGCTACACGCGCCTGCTCGACGCAATGGACCTGCTCGTCGCGAAAATGGTTCCGGGGACGCGGATGCGGATCAAGCCCGGCCCGCCGCAGCGCAAGTTCTTTGGAAAGACGAACAAGGAATGCGGCGAAATACCGGCTGGGAAGGTCGTGGTCGTGACACAAAGGAGCGCTGTAGACAAACCCGGTTTCAGCCGATTCTTCCGGCCGGCCGACCCCTATCTGAATGGCGAGTGCAGCGACGGCGATGGCTATTACATCCGGCAGGAATTTCTGGTGCCTGTGCAGTAGCGTCCTCCTGGTCGTTGCGACGGCGTCCGCGCGAGCGGAGACGAAGCTGTACGAAAGCGCGCAGGTGACGCCCGCCGGCGAATACACCTTCGGCATCGAAGGGCCCGCAGCCGACCTCGACGGCAATCTGTTCGTGGTCAATCTCGGCAAGCCCGGCACCATCGGCAGGCTACCTGCGGGCGCTGCGGCGTCGGAGCCCTTCACGGCGCTGCCTGAGGGCAGTGTCGGCAACGCCATCCGCTTCGATGGGAGCGGCACCATGTTCATCGCCGACTACAAGAAGCACAACATCTTTGCGATTGCGAAGGGGGCGACCGAGCCGGGCGTCTGGTTTCACTCCGACGAGATGAACCAGCCCAACGACATCACGATCGCCCGCGACGGCACGATTTATGCCAGCGATCCGAACTGGAAGGGCAGGGAAGGCCACATCTGGCGCATTGCGAAAGCCGCCGACGGGAGCGTGCAGGGACAAGTGATGTCGGCGCCGCGCGCGATGGGCACCACCAACGGTATTGATCTCAGCCCCGACGGAAAGACGCTCTATGTCGGGGAATCCAGCAGCGGCCAGATCTGGTCCTACGCGATCAACGGCACCGAGCTGACGGCGGCAAAGCTGGTCAAGGCATTTCAGCCCGACACCGTCGATGGCTTGCGCACCGATGTTGCCGGCCGCCTCTATGTCGCGCGTATCCTCAAGGGGACGGTTGCGCTGATGAAGCCCAATGGCGCGGTCGAGCGGGAGATCGCACTCAAGGCCAAGGAGCCGACCAACCTCGCCTTCGGCGGCAGCGACGGCAAGACCGTCTTCGTCACCCAGCGCCAGGGTGGCTTCATCGAGTCCTTCCGCACCGATCAGCAGGGCCGCGAGCACTGCCTCCAGCGCGGGCGCTGCTGAGCCGCCGCCGGAGACAGTCTGCTTCCGGCGCAGGGCAGTCGAGACGGCATTCTTCTTGCTTGCATCTGTCCGCCGCAGCGATCAAGACAGCTGTGAGCACGCGACCACGGAGTGTTTGAGTGAAGGCCGTCCATACCGAACTGCATCGCAGCCATGATCCGCAATTCTTCCTGGTTCGCGGCGTCGTCAAGCGCACCACCGAGCAGCCGGAGCGCGCCGACCGCCTGCTCAAGGGGTTGAAGGACGGCAAGCACCAGCTGGTCGAGCCGACCAAGTTCGGGCAGGGGCCTCGCGCGCGCATTCACAGCCCGGAATATCTGTCGTTCCTGAGCGAAGCCTGGGAGGCCTGGACCGCGCTCGGCGATTCCGGCCCGGAGATGATCGGCAACATCCACCCGGTGCGGCATGCGGCGACCTATCCGACCCACATCGTCGGCAAGCTCGGCTGGCACACCGCCGACACCGCGGCGCCGATCGGTCCGGGCACTTGGGCGGCCGCTTGTGCCGCGACCGACGTTGCGGTCACCGCCGCGCAGATGGTGATGGACGGCGAGGACGCGACCTATGCGCTCTGCCGTCCGCCCGGTCACCACGCCTATCGCGATATGGCCGGCGGCTTCTGCTTCCTCAACAACAGCGCGATTGCCGCGGCGCATCTGCGGCAAAAGCACGAGCGCGTCGTGATCCTCGACGTCGACGTCCATCACGGCAACGGCACGCAAGGCATCTTCTACGCCCGGCCCGACGTCTACACGATCTCGATCCATGCCGATCCGACCGCCTATTATCCGTTCGTGTGGGGCTATGCCCATGAGCGCGGGGAGGGACCGGGTCTCGGCACCAATCTCAACATCCCGCTGGCCATCGGCACCGGTGATGACGGCTACATCGGGGCGATGGACGTCGCGCGCAAGGTGATCGAATCGTTTGCGCCGGGCGCGCTCGTCATCGCGCTCGGCCTCGACGCCTCCGAGCACGATCCGCTGAAGGGCCTGGCCGTCACCACGCCGGGCTTCCGCCGTATCGGCCAGGCCATCGCCAAAATGGGCCTTCCGACCGTGTTCGTGCAGGAGGGCGGTTATCTCTCGGATATTCTGGGTGCGAACCTGACCTCGGTGCTGGCCGGATTCGAAGAGGCAAGGTGAGTCTCCTTCGCTTCTCCCCGCGCTTGTCCCGCCGAAGCCTTGGCGAAGGCGGGTGCGGGAAGAGGGAGAAGTACGCCCCCTTCAAAACATCCCGCTCGCTGCCAGCGCTTTGCAGACGTGCTGCATCTCGGCCTCGTCGGCGACCATGTCGAGCATAACAGTGGTCAGGCCCTTCGCCGCGAACGCCTTCAGCTTCGCGCCGATCTCCTCGTAGCTGCCGACGAGATAGGGGCAATCGGCCTGGAAGGTCAGGAACGGCAGCAGCCAGTAGCCATTGTCCCGAAGCTCGGCGTTCTGTCCGGCATAGAGGTGCCGCTTCCACACCGAATCGGTGTTCTCCATGGTGAACACGAGCAGCTCGCGATCATCAGAATTGTCGCGGAAACGTAGCTTCGCGGCCCGCCGTGCCTCCTCGCGTCCCTCGCGGGCAAAGATGCCGAAATTCATGCCGGGCGAGTCGAGCCCGCGATCGAGATCGGGCGGCAGCATTTGCATCTTGATGCAGCCGGTCTCCTTGGCCACGCGCTGGGCCGCCTCGGACTGGCCTGCGATCAGGAATTCCGGCATCAGCTCCGGCGGCAGGCGCGGGCGAAGTTGCAGATGGTGCGCGCGGTAGAAACGCCCCTCGAAATTCACCGGTCGCGGGCTCGAGAGCAGCTGGCGCATCAGCTCCACGAATTCGCCGAGCCTGATATAGCGGTCGGCATGCGACTGGTCGTCGCCGAGGCCCTGCAAGTCGCTGACCGCCGTCCCCGTGATCATGTTGAGATAAATCTTGCGGCCGTGGAGCTGCGCAAGGGACGAGACGAATTTCGCCGCCGTGAACGGGTGCATGTAGACCGGATTGACGGCAATCAGCGGCGACGATCGCGTCGTCGCAGCCATGATGTGCTGGGCCATCGCCCAGGGCTCGACGAACACATCGTTGCCTTCGAACAGCAGGATGCCTTCGAAGGCGTTGCCGTCGGCGAACTGCGCCACCCGCATCAGCTCGCCGACATATGTCCCGGGGTCACGGTTGCGCGAAATCGCTGGAAAGACGCGCAGCCGCCGCGGCGTCATTCAGCCGCTTCCTGGAGTGGCCAGGCATTGCGGCTGATGGGGAGGCCACCGTTCGCGCGAGAGCCGTCGGCGATCGCGAGCCGATGCGATGGCGACGGTGAGCACAGCGAGAAGCGCCAACCGTCGGGATCGTCGGCGATATCGGGCTTGAAGCTGATCTCGATCGCTTCGCGTGACACCTGCATGGCAAAAGCGTCGAGCGGCAGATTGAGCCCAAAACCCCTGGCCTTCAGATAGGCCTCCTTGAGCGTCCAGTAGTCGAAGAAGCGTTCGATCGCGGCCGGCTCCGGCAGTCCGCGCAGCGTTTCGACCTCCTCCGGCGCAAAGAAGCGAAGCGCGGTGGACAGCGGCGCCACCCGCCGCGACACGGTTTCGACGTCGATGCCGATGGTCTCATGCCGCGACACCACGCAGGCGACGCAACCGTCGGCGTGAGACAGGCTGAAATGCAGCGCGGTCGAGGTCGTGGGCGCTGCGACAAACGGCCGCCCGTAGCGGCCGGCTCCAAAGGACCAGTCGGACGGCGCGACGTTGGAGGCGACCTGCGACAGCGCCAGGCGCAGCATGGCGTGCGCGAAAATATACTGCCGTCGATGCCGCTCGAACATGAAGCGATCGGCCCGGACCCGTTCGTCGACCGAGAGCAACCGCCGGCACGTCTCGATCGCGCCCGGCGCGTCAATGGACTCGATCAGTCCGACAAAGAGTTCAATTCTGTCGTTAGCCATCAATTGGGCCTTTTGCGTCAGGCAGAGGGAAATTCTCCGGTCCCGACGGAAGAAACAACTGAGCAAGAATCATCCAAGCAGACCGCTTCTAGCGGTCCACCCGGGCGAATTCTTGTCGATTTGCAGGCCGGTTTTACAGGCGCAAGCTTGTGCGAGACCCCAGCTCGACACGCGAGCGGCCCATGTCCGAAAAGTGAAGCCTGAAGATTCGTACGGCGTCCCGGCCGACGAATCTTACGTCTTCTTCTTCTTCTTGGCTTTCTTCGCGCCGCCCAGCACCGAAAGGCTGGCATCGACGTCCTTCAGGGCGGACTGGAGCTTTTTCTTCTCGGCACCCAGCAGTTTCTGGAGGGCCTTGCGGTCCTTGTCGCTCAACGAGGTACCCTTGGTAAATTTGATGAAACCCATAACACTCCCCCGGTTGAAAATATTCGTCCAAATCAAAACTCAGGAACAATCTTGCGCGGTGGCGCCAAATAATCAAGCTGCAACTTACTCATTCACAGCTTTGGCGAGTGAACTCGTAGTGGCGCGGCCGCTCATGCCGCCTTGCGAGCGAGCAATCGGCCGAGCGGCAAGTTGGGTTGGGCGACGGCAGCCACCAAGAGCGCGACGAGATCCTTCATCCACGCGCCGACCATACGGCCGTCCAGCAATTCGCGCTTGTAATTGCACGAGCCGGTGATGCCTGTCGGGCGTTCCTTGAGCATCAGCGACAGCCACGTCTGGTCGATCGGCAGCACCGGCTGGCCTTCGCGTGCGATGTTGCCGATCGATTCGGTCGAAAGATCCGGCAGATCGAGCGGCTGGCGCAGCGGATTTTGCAGCGTGAAATAGACCTGGAGCAGCGAGGCAGGATCGATGCCTTCCCGCTCCAGGTGGTCGGCCAGGAGGTTGAACGGCAGCTCTTGCCGCGTATGGGCGTCGAGCACGCTCTGGCGCACCCGCGCCAAGGCTTGCGCGAACGACAGCTCGGGCGTGATTTTGGTGCGCACGATCACCGTATTCTCGAACGGGCCGATGATTCGGTCGGTGTCCGGCTGGGCGCGATTGGCCATGGCGGTGGCGACCGCGATGTCGGTGCGGCCCGTTCGCGCCAGCAGCAGCGCCTTCAGACCGGTGAGCAGGCACATGAACAGCGTGCTGTTGTGCTGGCCGGCGAAAATCTTGAGCCGCCCGATCAGCTCACGCTCGAGGCTGACCGGATGGTGCCCGCTGGACGCGCCCGGGGCTGATGTGCCGTCGAAGACGGGGACCGCGCCGCGCAAATTCTCGGTCCAGTCGGCCGCCTGGCGGCGGGCGGCGTCGGTGCCGCACCACCAGCGCTGCCAGCGTGCGACGTCCGAGAAGGCCGGGGGCGGCTTTGGTGGCGGCTCCGACGGATGTCCGGCCAGCGCCGCATAGCGGCGCGACACCTCCTCGAACAGCAGGCCGATCGACCAGCCGTCGACAACGGCGTGATGCAGCGTCAGCAGCAGGACATGGTCGTCGTCGTGGAGCCGCAACAGCCGCGCGCGCAGCAGCGGCGCGCGCGTGGGGGCGATCGGGACATAGGTTTCCTGCTCGATCAGGAGATTGATCTTTCTCTGCTCCAGGGCTCTGCGCCGCTTGTTGTTGTGCGGGCGGCCGTCGCCAATCGTCTCGATGGTCAGGACCCCGCCGAGCGTGCCGGGTGCGGCGAGGTGACGGACGGGCTCCTCGCCGTTCCAGCCGAACGCGGTCCGCAGCGACTCGTGGCGGCCCACGACATCATCGATCGCCCGCGCCAGGGCGGTCGCATCGAGCGGGCCCTGGAGACGGAAGGCGAAGGGCAGGTTGAACAATGGCAAACCCGGAAGGTTCTGCTCGATCCGCAGCATCTGGTCCTGCGCAATCGAGAGCGTCGGCCCGCCGCTGTCGGCCGGCCCCGCATCGGCCAGGCCCGGCACGCTTGCGGCAGGCTTGCGCGGCGTCTCCGCGATGGCCTGGTCGACCCGCCGGGCAAGACTTTCGATCGTCGGCGCCTCGAAGATGGTCTTGATCGGCAGCGACACGCCGAGCGCCCGGGCGACACGCGCCATCGTCTGGCCTGCCAGCAGCGAATGGCCGCCGAGGTCGAAGAAATTGTCGGTGACGCCGAGGCTGTCCACCCTAAGCAGGTCGATCCAGATGTCGGACAGCACCTTTTCGGTGAAGCGCCGCGCCGGCACGGCTGCATCCGGTCCGGGCGCCTCCTGCTGCATTGGCGCCAGCAGCGCGGACCGGTCGACCTTGCCATGGGCATTGAGCGGAACGTGATCCAGGAACAGGAATGCGGACGGGATGGCGTGACCAGGCAGCCGGCTCTTCAGGAATTCGCGCAGCTCGCTGGCGCTGCTTCGGCTGTCGGGCCTTGCGACGATATGGGCGATCAGCCTGACGTCGCCGCTCGCCTCGCGGCGCGGCTCGACGATGCCGGCCCGCACGCCCGGATGATCGGCTAGCGCGTTCTCGATCTCCTTGAGCTCGATACGGTAGCCGCGGACCTTGACCTGATGGTCGGCGCGGCCGAGGCATTCGATCGAGCCGTCGGCGCGGCGGCGGGCGAGGTCGCCGGTGCGGTAAAGCCGGCTGCCTGCCCGGCGCGAGAACGGATCGGGCAGGAAGCGCTGACGGCTCTGCGCGGGATCGTTGATATAGCCGCGGCCGACACCGGCGCCGCCGATGCAGAGCTCGCCGGCCACGCCGAGCGGCTGCGGCTGCAGACTAGCATCGAGCACGTAGAGCTGGGTGTTCGGCAGCGGCGCGCCGACTGAAACGTTGCCGGTCGTGATCGCCGGCGCCTTGGTGAGGCGATGCAAGGAGACATCGTCGGAACATTCCGAGGCGCCATAGGCGTTGATCAGCGGCACTTTCGGGCAATGGGCGAACCAGGCCCGGCAGAGGTCGACCGGCAACGGCTCGCCGGTCGAGATCAGCAGCCGCAATCCGGCGAAGGCGCGCCGGACCTGTGCCTCATTCATCCGTTCGACGATGACGCGCAAAAGCGACGGGACGATCTCGAGCACCGTGATGCCTTCGCGCTCGATCTCCCGTGCCAGCAGCATCGGGTCCTGCACGATCGCGTTGTCACAGACATGCACGCGCGCGCCGACCATCGGCCCCGCCAGAAACTGCCAGACCGAGATGACAAAGCTCTGCGGCGCGGCCTGCGCGATCACGTCCCTGGCTGAGAGGCCGAGCTCGGAGATGAGCGAGGCCAGATGGTTCGACAGGCCGCGCTGCTCGATCATGACACCCTTCGGCGCGCCGGAGGAGCCGGACGTATAGATGAGATAGGCAAGGCTGGAAGCCGCGCGCCGCGGGCTGCGGGCTGGCTTGGTCGATCCCGACGCGATCGCGTCTTCGAGTTCAGCCACCGGAATGCGCTCGACCAGCGGATCGAGCAGCGCCTCGACCATGGCGGACTGGGCCCGTCCGGTCAGCAGCATGCGGGCGCAGCTCGATCCGAGAATGGTCGTGAGCCGCGCCGGTGGCTGATCGGGATCGAGATTGAGGAAGGCCGCGCCTGCGCGCTGCACGCCGATCATCGCGGCGAGCAGGTCGGGCCCGCGATCCGCAAGCAAGGCCACCACGCTCTCGGCACCGATGCCATCGCGCGCCAACCAGCGCGCGATGGCCTGGCTGCGGCGGGCCAGTTCGCGATAGCTCAGGGATGTGCGCCCGTCCGACACCGCAATCGCGTTTGGCGTCTTCCTGGCTTGGCGATCAAAGCGCTCGCTCAAATTGCCGCGGGTGGAGAAACTAACCGGCACGCCGCGGCCTGCCGCCAGCAATTGTCGGCGTTCGGCCTGGTTGAGCAGCGGCAGGCGCGAGATGCGCTGCTCCGGATTGGCGATGACGGCCTTCAGCAGGGACTTGAATTGCCCCGCCATGGCCTCGATCGTCGCGGCGTCGAACAGATCGGTGGCGTATTCGAAGAAGCCGGTGAAGCGGCCGTCGGCCTCGACCAGCTCGAGCGTGATGTCGAAGCGCGCCACCTTGGGATCGACTTCCAGCCGCCGCGTCGACAGGCCCGGGAAGCGGGCCGCCTCGATCGACGCGTTCTGGAGGATGAACATGATCCGGAACAGCGGATTGCCGTCGCTCCGCCGCGCGATCTGCAGCGCGCGCAGCACCTCCTCGATCGCAAGGTCCTGGTTGCGGTAGGCATCGAGCGTGACTTGCCGGACCCGCCGCAACATCTCGCCGAAGCTCGGGTCGCCACCAAAATCGTTGCGCAGGATCAGCGTGTTGGCGAACAGTCCGATCAGGCGCTCGCTCTCGATCTGATTGCGGTTGGCGATCAGCGAGCCCGTCGCGACGTCCTCATGCGCGGTGTGGCGGAACAATAGGCATTGGAAGGCGGCGAGCAGCGTCATGAAGGGGGTGACGCCCTGGTTCTGGCTCAGTGCGCGCAGATCGGCCGACTGTGTCCTGGAGAATTCGAGATAATGGCGGGCGCCGTGACCGCTCCAGACCTCCGGCCTCGGCCGGTCGGTCCGCAGCGGCAGCGTGGTGACGCCGTTGAGCTGGGTCTTCCAGTAATCGAGCTGGTCCTTGGCCGCCGGCGTCTGCGCCCAGCCCTGCTGCCAGAGCGCAAAGTCGCGATATTGGAAAGTGGGCGAAGGCTGTGCCCCCACGTTTTTCCCATGTGCGGCGGCGTAATGGGCGGCGAGCTCCTCCCAGAACAGGCGTTGCGACCAGCCGTCGGTGACGAGGTGATGGACGTTGACCACCAGCGCATGGCTGGTCTCGTCGAATGACAGCAGCGTGACCTTCAGCAGCGGCTCACGCGCCAGGTCGAACGGATATTGCGCGAGCTTGAGCGCCTCGCGCCTGATCATTGCGGCCCGCTCGTCCGCAGCACAGGGCTTCAGCTTGACCCGCTCGAACAGCGGCGGCGATTGCAGCACGAGTTGCACCGGCTCGCCCTGACGCTCGACGATGACCGAGCGCAGCGCCTCGTGGCGCGCGCAGATCGCGGCAAGACCGGCCTGAAGCGCGGCGACGTCGATCAGGCCTTTGAGCACTGCGACTTCGACGACATTGTAATTGTAGCGGGTCGGATCGAGCCGCGAGAGCACGTACATCCGCTGCTGCTGGAACGAGAGCGGCGCCTCTGCCTCCGCCGCTCGCCGCCAGGCCGGCAGTGTCGCCTCCCGGCGGCTCGCAGCGCTCTCGAGCCGCGCCGCAAGCGCGGCAACGGTGGCGCAATCGAAAATGTCCTCGAACGAGAAGTCGACGTTGAAGCGTTCGCGCAGGCGCGAGCGCATCTGCGTCACCGCGAGCGAATCCGCGCCGAGCGCGAAGACGTCTTGATCGACGCCGACCTGCGGCAGCTCCAAGAGACCGGCCCAGATCGCGGCGAGCTGCGTCTCCAGCGCGTTGCGCGGCAGCCGCGCTTCGTCGCTATCCTCGGCCTTGACGATCAGCTCGGCCAGCGCGTTGCGCTTGACCTTGCCGCTGCCGCCCTTCGGCAGGGCTGCCACGCTGCGGATCAGGCTCGGCACCTTGTAGGCTGCCAGCCGCTTTCGCGCGAACTGGCGCAACTGGTCCGAACTCGCCTCGGCATCCGGCCGCAGCACCACGACGGCAGCAACGTTCTCGCCGAGCTTCTCGTGCGGGACGGCGAACACGCCGGCCTCCAGCACCGCCGGATGGCTGAGCAGGACCTCTTCCACTTCGATAGGTGAGATCTTCTGCCCGCCGCGGTTGATGACGTCCTTGATGCGCCCGACGATGAAAAGATAGCCGTCGCTATCGAGATAGCCGAGGTCGCCGGTCCGGAACCAGCCGTCGCGGAACGCGGCCTCTGTCGCCGCCTCGTCATTACAATAGCCGCGGGTCATGTTCGGTCCGCGCAGCATGATCTCACCATGCGCGCCGCTCGCAAGCGCGCGGCCGGTCTCGTCCATGATCGCGATCTCCGGGCCGGCGGCGCGGCCGACCGATCCGATCTTGCGCAGCTCGAACGGATTGGCCGCGATCTGCGAGGCCGCTTCGGTCATGCCATAGGTTTCGAGCACGGGAACGCCGAAAATCGCCTCCAGCCCGTGGAGGATCGTCGGCGCGAGCGAGGCCGAGGCCGAGCGAATCACGCGCAGCGACGACGACCGGGCGCGGTCCGGGTCGGATTCCGCCGCCGTCAGCAGCGCGCGATGAATGGTCGGTACGGCCGTGTACCAGGTCGGCTGCAGCTCCCGCATCCAGCCGAAGAAAGACGCTGCATCGAAGCCGTCGGTGCAGATCACGCTGGAGCCGGCGGCCAGCGCCGTCAGCAGGCCGGAGATCAAGCCATGGGCGTGAAACAGCGGCAGCACGTTGAGCAGACGATCATGCGATGTGAGCGACAGCACGCGGCCGGCGTTGGTGGCGGACAGGCACACATTGCGATGCGTCAGCGGCACCATTTTCGGCCGCGCCGCCGTGCCCGACGTCAACAGGATGAACGCATCGTCGTCGCCGCGCGAGGTGCTGCCGGTAGCTGCCGGCCCGATCGTCGGACCGATGAATTTGCAGCCGCCGAGATTGTCTTGCGGCCCCGGAACGAAATCGATCACCGCGAGATCGAGTGCCTTGGCGGCCTCGCGGCTCGACGAGTTCATATCGGCCCGCGTCACGAGCGCCGTCAGCTTCAATTCGCTGAAATAGCGATGCAGCTCGTCAGTCGTCAGATCGGGATTGACGGGAACGCAGGCGCAGCTCGATGCGACCGCGATCAGCGCCAGCGCGCTGTCGGCGCCGCGCGGCAGCGCAACGGCGATCCGGTCGGCAGGGGTCATGCCGAGCCGGCGCAGCGTACGGACAAGATCCTGCGTCACCTCGCCAAGCGCGCCGTAGTTGAGGATCGGCCGACCCGGGGCGAGCAGGGCGGGCGCCATCGGCGTCTTGCGGGCGTAGAAATCGAGAAGGCCGCCGATATCGGCGAATATCTTCGTTTCGGCCGCCGTGCCGCCTGATTCCTCCGGGGCCGGGAGTATGACGTCCGACAATTCCGTTCCCTTTTGATGCGATTGAGCTATTCTTCCAAGAAGTTGGGGAACGCGTCCAGTCTGAGGTGAAGTTTTGGGCCCAAAATCTGTGGTTGAGGGGCCCCGCAGCCCTTCGACGGAATTAGGGTCGGGCAGAAATCACCATGCTGGAGAATGAGCCGGACACGGGAACGGAAGGCGGGCTGAAGCGCTGGCTCGAGGGCATTGGCCTCGGCCATTACTCCGATCTCTTCGCACAGCACCGCCTCGATCTCGACGTCATGGGCGACCTGACCGAATCGGATCTGGTCGAGCTCGGATTGCCGCTCGGCGATCGCAAGCGGCTGCAACGGGCGATGGCGGCGCTGTTCGAGGCGGAAACGGCGCAGGCGCCCGCGACGACAGAGCGACCGCAAGCCCGCACCGAGGTCGGTGCCGAACGGCGTCAGCTCACCACCATGTTCTGCGACATGGTCGATTCCACCTCGCTCTCCGTGCAGTTCGATCCGGAAGACGTCCGCGACATGATCGCGAGCTTCCGCGAAACCTGCGTCCGCGTGGTCAAGCATTACGAGGGTTTTGCCGCCCGTTTCGTCGGCGACGGCATTTTGGTCTATTTCGGCTATCCGACCGCACATGAGGACGATGCCGAGCGCGCGGTGCGCGCCGGGCTCGAGATCGTGCGGGTGCTGTCGACCGCGCGCGCCGTCGAGCCGCGTGGCGCGCTCAGCCACTCGCCCGCCGTCCGTATCGGGATCGCGACCGGCCTCGTCGTGGTCGGCGATCTCGTCGGGCAGGGCACCGAAGAGCGCGACTCCGCCGTCGGCGAGACCGTCAATCTCGCCGCGCGCCTGCAAGGGCTGGCGCCGCCGAATGGCGTCGTGATCTCCGCTTCGACCCAGTCGCTGCTGAAGGGGAAGTTCGAGTTTCGCAATCTCGGCGTCCATGATCTGAAGGGCATCTCCGAGAAGGCGCAGGCCTGGCACGTGATGCGCGCTTCGCGGGTGGAGACCCGCTTCGCCGCCGCCATGGGCACGCGGCTGACGCCGCTCGTCAACCGCGAGGAAGAGATCGCGCTGCTGCTGGGCCGCTGGCAGCAAGCCAAGGACGGCGACGGCCAGGTCGTCGTCAAGTTCGGCGAGCCCGGCATCGGCAAGTCGCGCATCATCCAGGAGATCTTCGAGCGGATCTCGGGCGACCGCCACGGCCAGGTCTCGTTCCAGTGCTCGCCCTATCACACGTCGACGGCGTTCTATCCGTTCGCCGAGCAGCTCAAATTTTCCCTCGGCCTCGACCGCGAGGATGCGTCCGCGCTGTCGCTGGCGAGCCTGGAGACCGCGATTGCCGCCGCCCATGGCGACATCGAGCAGGTAACGCCGCTGTTTGCCGCGCTGCTGTCGATACCGACGGCAGACCGCTACCCGCCGCTCGAGCTGTCGCCGCAGCAGCAGAAGGATGCGACCGTCGCGGCGCTGGTCAATCACTTCCTGGGCCTTGCGCGCGAGATGCCGCTCGTGATCGCGTTCGAGGATCTGCATTGGATCGATCCGACCTCGCGCGAGGTGATCGACCTCCTGGTCGATCGGGTGCAGAACCGGCCGATCCTGGCCATCATCACCGCGCGTTCCGAATTCCAGCCGAGCTGGAACGCGCATTCGCACATCACGACGCTGGTGCTCAACCGCCTGAGCCGGCAGTTGCGTACCACGCTGGTGGAGCGCGTCGCGGGACGCGAGCTTCCCAAGGAGGTCGTCGAGGAGATCATCGTCAAGACCGACGGTGTGCCGCTGTTCCTGGAAGAGCTCACGAAAACCGTCCTCGAATCCAACCTCTTGACCGAGCGGAACGGGCGCTACGTCCTGTCGGGCCCGTGGCGGCAGCTTGCGATCCCGGCAACCCTGACCGACTCGCTGATGGCGCGGCTGGACCGCATGGGCCCGTTCAAGCGCATTGCCCAAATCGGTGCCACCATCGGCCGTGAGTTCTCCTACGAGACGCTGCATGCCGTCGCCAACACACCGGCCGAGCAGATCGAGGCCGCGCTCAATCATCTGGAGCAGGCAGGGCTGATCATGCGCCGCGGCCATCCGCCGGACGCGCTCTATTCCTTCAAGCACGTGATGATCCAGAACGCCGCGCATGACAGCCTCTTGCACAGCGAGCGGCGCAAGCTGCATTCGCGGATCGCCCAGGTGCTCGCCGAGATGTATCCGGAGAAGACCGAGCGCGAACCGGAGCTGCTCGCTCATCACCTGACCGAGTCCGGCCAGAGCGAGGGCGCCGCCAGCTTCTGGCTCAAGGCCGGCAAGCAGGCGGCCAGGAGCGGCGCCAATCTGGAGGCGATCGGCCACCTGCGCCGGGGCTTGAGCGTCGTGCAAGCCAATGCGCGCATGCAGGGCGCGGACGAGATGGAGCTCGAGCTGCGCATCGCGCTCGGCAATGCGCTGATCTCCGCCAAGGGCTATGCGGTGCAGGAGGTCGAGGAGAACTACATCCGCGCGCTCGAGCTCGGTCAGCAGCTCGACGACGACGAAAAGGCCTTTGCCGCCACCCGCGGCCTGTGGGTCTGCCATTTCATCCGCGCCGATCTCAGCCGCGCGCACGATCTCAGCGTCGAGCTGTTGAAATTCGCCAAGCGCGAGCGGCTGAACGAGCGGGCGCAGCCGGCGCAGCAGACCGGCTATCTGATGGAGGCGCACCGCTCGATCGCGATGACCATGCTCTATCGCGGGCGCTTTGCCGCTTCCCAACATCATTTGCACCGCTGCATCAATCTCTACAGCCCCGATCTGCACTCCGATCTGATGGAGCGGCACGGCACCGATCCCGGCGTCGTCTCGCTGTCCTATCTCGGCTACCTCCTGTGGTTCCTCGGCCAGCCCGACGCGGCGCGCCAGCACAGCGAGCAGGCGATCGCGAATGCCGAGAAGATCCGCCATCCCTTCACGCTCGCCTTCGCGCTCGTGTTCGGCGCCTATCTCTGCCAGCATTTGCGCGATGTCGAAGGCACGCGCGACCACGCCAACCGCGCCATGATCATCGCCACCGAACACAATTTCCTGCATTGGAAGCAGCAGGCTGCGATCCTGCGCGGCTGGGCGCTGACTCAACTCGGCGAGGCGGATGAAGGCCTCAGCCAGATGCGCTTCGGCCTCGACGAGTACGAGGCGATGGATTCCTGGCTCGCCGGCTGCTGGTTCCGCTGTCTGCTCGCGGAAGCCTATGCCAAGGTCGGGATGCGCGAGGCGGCCTTGCGCGCGCTTGACGGTGCGCTCGCGACTGCCAGACGCACCGGCGATCACTCCTATCTTGCCGAAGTCTATCGCCTGCAGGGCGAGATCACGATGTCGGACGATGATCCGGCCTCAGTGCAGGAGGCTGCGGATCTGTTCGCCCTGTCGCTGGAGCTCGCGCGCAAGCAGGGCGCGCTGTCCTGGGAGCTTCGCACCACCGTCAGCCTGGCGCGGCTGTCGCTCGACGCCGGCAAGCGTGAGCACGCGCGTCTCCTGCTCGCGCCTATTGTCGCCAAGTTCAGCGAGGGTTTTTACACGCCGGACCTGAAGCAGGCGATGCAGCTCGTCAACGAGCTCGGCGCGGACGCGCTGGTCCGCGAACGGGCCGATCCGTGACATGAGCGATCTTGCCGCCGCGCGCGCGCGTTACGTCGCGTTGATTGCGAGGCGCGAGGGCATTGCCTCGCCACGCCTGCTCGAAGCGCTTGCTGCCGTTCCGCGCGAGGATTTTCTGCCCAGAGGGCGTTGGCGTATCAAGAGCGAGACGGACCGCGGCTACCGGCTGACGCCAGATGCCGATCCCGTCCATCTCTATGACAACGTGCTGGTCGCGATCGACGCCCGCCGCAAGCTCGACACGGGGCTGCCGAGCCTGTGGGCGCATCTGATCGACGTGCTCGACGTCAAGGAGAAGGATCGTGTGGTCCAGATCGGCTGCGGGCTCGGCTATTTCACTGCGATCCTGGCGAAGATGGTCGGCCCGAAAGGGCGCGTGATGGCGGTCGATTGCGACGAGCGTCTGGCGTTCCGCGCTGCGGGCTATCTTCGCCCCTATCGCAACGTCGTCGTGTTTCATGGCGATGGATGTGAGGAAATCCGCGAACCCGCCGACGTGATCATCATACACGCCGGCTTCTCGTATCCGCATCCGCTCTGGCTCGAGGCGCTGCGCCCGCGCGGCCGCCTGCTGGTGCCGCTGACGCAGCGGGACCGCGAAGGCGCGGTCATCAAGATCACGCGCAAGGGCAAGGGGTTCGAAGCCGAGGCGGTGCAGCAGATCAGGATCTATCCCGGCCAGGGACGCGGCATCACCGCGCTCGATGACCGCGTCGCCGACTGGTGGCAACGCGCCTCGGCGCTGGAGCCGCTGCGGTTTCGTGGGATCGCGCAGGGGCTGCCGTCGGATCCATAGATATAAGTTATTGATATTTAATACGTTTTACTCTCTCGTGTTTCACAGTTGAATACGTATGCGACGTGAATTACATAATTCACGGCATTGATGTATTCGGTGACTTATGCGGGATATAAAGGAGTTCAGCGCGCAGGACCTCCAAAGACGGCTAGGGGAGGTTCAAGACGCGGCTCTCGTTGCTCCGATTGCAATCACGCATCGGGGGCGGCGGCGGCACGTTATGATGTCGATCGACGAGTTCAAGCGCCTCGAACGAGCTGCCAGCGCGAGGGCTTACAGGATCGGTGATTTACCGGCCGATCTGGCTGAGGATCTATCCAACGTCGAGATGGATTCACGGCATGACCATCTCGACAAGCTGCTGGATTAGGTGGCTGCTTGAGCGAGCAACTTCCGGCGCCGGAACCGGGCATGGTTGTTCGCTTCGATTATCAGTGGGCTGATCGCAAGCAGCCTCGGAAGGACCGTCCGGTCTGCGTCGTTCTCGTCAAGGTCCGGCCGGATCCCCGGTCGCAACGGGAAGCGGATGAATCGGCCCTTCTCGAGGAAGTCATCTATCTACCGGTCAGCACCAAGCCGCCCCGTGCGGACCAAACTGCTGTAAAGATTCCGGATCAGGTTTGTCGGCACCTCGATCTCTCCGGCGAGTCGTGGATCGTCATCTCGGAGTGCAATGTTCAGTTCTGGCCGAACGATTTGTCACGCGTGCCGGGATCCAGAAAGTGGCTGTACGGATTTCTGCCGCCAGGCTTCTTCCGCAGTGTTCGCGACCGGCTCGTCGAAGAGCTGAAGAACCAGCGCTTGAAGATGGAGAATGTGCGTTATCTGCCGCCACGTATGAGGTCGTAGCTGCCGGCGCAGGAGCTACCTCCGACGGCTAACAATTCGTTCCATTTTACCTTGATTCCGTTTTGTGAGTTTCCTGTATCTCGCAGTGCGGCTATGAGTGCAGCCTGATCGCCATTTGAGCACGCATCATGCATTCCGTTGCCCTGCTGACTGCCAGCTATGCCAAGGATATCGAACGCTTTTCGCTGCTCAGCGAAAGCATCGACACCTGGCTGACGGGGTATACGCGGCATTATGTTCTCGTTAACGATGAGGATGTGCCGCTGTTCGAGCGCTTCGCATCCGACAAGCGCGTCATCGTTCCAGCCTCGCGCTATTTGCCGAAATGGCTCTTCGCGCTGCCGCCGGCGCTTCAATTCATCAGCAAGCGGCGCGTCTGGCTGTCGCTGCTGTCGTCGCCGGTGCACGGCTGGCACATCCAGCAGATCCTGAAGATCGCCGGCGTCCTCAATGCGCCCGAGCAGCGCGTCTGTATTCTGGACTCGGACAATCTGTTCTTCCGCGAGTTCGACGTCGGCCAATATGCCGGCGGAGAGCAGACGCCGCTGTTCGTCACTCCGAAGGACATCGGCGCTGACCACCCGTTGCATGGCCTGTGGCTGCGGACGGTCGACCAGCTCCTCGGCATCAAGGACCGCTCGTTCCCTGCCGACGACTATGTCGGCAACGCGCTGGTCTGGGACAAGGACACTGCGCGTGCGATGACCGACGCGATCAAGTCGGCGACGGGCCTGAGCTGGACGCTGGCATTGTGCCGCAAGAAGAAATTCTCCGAATATCTGCTTTACGGCAACTTCGTCGCGAACTCGCCGAAGCATCTGGCGACCCATCGGGTCACGGAGGACAGCATCGCAGTCTCGCATTGGGACGACACGCCTCTCGACCGCCCGGCCATCGAGGCGCTGATGCGCGTCGCTTCGCCCGAGCAGGTCGCGCTCTGCATCCAATCCTATTCCTCGACCTCGGTCGACGACATCCGTGACGTGTTCCGTCTCAGTTCGCGCGACCGCCGGGCTCCGAGCCTTGCACCGGACCACATGGACGACGCGGCCGAATTCGTCGTGCCGAAGACGCGCTGAGATCCAGCGCCTTCAGGCGTCTTTCGTAAACTTTCTGATCACGTCCATGAACGGCTTCGGCTTGAACTCACCGTCGAGCGGCAGGGGGCGGTTGGGCTGCTTGTCCGCGCGGGCGAAGGTGCCGTTGATCCAGCTGTAGCGATCCGAGAGGCCCCAGGTCAGGATCGAGCGTACCGGTCCGCTGGTCGAGATCGCCGTCAGCAGATCATCCACGCGCTTGGCGACGATGGCATCGCGCTGCGCCGGATTGCCGGTCAGCTTCTGGTCATCGACGTCGAGCTCGGTGACGAGCACATCTAACCCCCAGGAGCGCAGCTCGGTGACGAATTCAGCGAGGCCATGCGTGTCGATCTCGAGCTCGGCATGCAGGTGCGATTGCAACCCGACGGCGTGCAGCGGGACGCCCTGGTCGAGCAGATCCACGATCAAATTGCGGTAGGCCGCGCGCTTGGCAATGAACGAGTCCTTGGCCGACTCGATGTCGTATTCGTTGATCGCGAGCTTGACGAAGGGATCGGCCGCGGCCGCGGTGCGGAAGGCCAGTGGGATCCAGCTTGGACCCAGATGCTGCGTCCAGAACGTGTCGCGCCGGTCCTTTGGATTGCGGGGATTGTCCGGGATCGGCTCGTTGACGACGTCCCACGACGTCAGCTTGTCCTTGTAGTAGGAGACGACGGTGCCGATGTGGTCGAGATAGGCGCGCTCGACCCCGCGGGTCGTCTTGATCTGTTTGGTCCAGTCCGGAATGTCGTGATACCAGGCCAGCGCGTGGCCCCGCATCGTCAGATCGTTGTCCTGCGCAAAATCAAGGATCGCGTCCGCGCGCTCGAAATTGAAACTGTGCGCATTCGGCCGCAGCATCGGCCATTTCAGCTCGAGCACCGGCACAACCTGCGTGCAATAGGTGCTGATGGCCTCGCCGAGCCGGGGATCGGCCTGCAGGTCCCAGAGCGTGGCGGCCGCGCCAAAACCCTGACGGCGTTGCGCGAGCTTCGAGGCCGGTACCGCCGATGCGGATGCGCCCGCCGCGAGTGCTGCGGCGCCGCCAAGAAGAAATTCGCGTCTGTCGAGCCTGGTCACGGCAAGTCCTCTTCGAACCAACGCACCATCGTACCAAGCGGCGCCTTGCGAAGCCGGGGTTTTGCCTTGTTCGGTTAACCTCTGCCGTTTGCCAATCACGGTTCCTTCCGATCACCTTGCCCTTCGCGGAAGGGCAAATTTAACGCTAACGCGCGAAAGCGACTTCAATGCTTCATTCGCCGCCCGATCTGCAGACTTATGTGACACTCTTGCGCGATGCTGCGGCGCAGTTCGTCCGCCCCACCATGGTCCCATTGATGAACGGCCGTCACACTCGCAAGACCGCCGGTCCCGTGCTCGCATGCTGAACCGCCATTTCTCGATTTATCTCGTCGCCTACATCCTGCCTGCGGCGGTGGGCTTCTTTGCTGTCACGGCCTATACGCGGCTGCTGACGCCGGCGGAATACGGCGTTTATGTCGTCGGCATTAGCTTGGCCGGCATTCTGGGCGCGATCTTCTTCGCCTGGATCAAGCTGTCGGTGTCCCGCTATCAGGCGATGTCGGCGGAGGTGGATTTTCGTGGCACGGCGATGGTCGCGTTCGCCCTCACCGTCGCGGTGCTCTGCGCCACGACCCCGCTGGTGTTCCTGTTCCGCAGCGACGTCAGTGTCGAGCTGCTGCTCGCCAGCATGTTCGTCGCGATCATGGCCAATGCGGTCGATGTCGGTCAGGAGTTCGAGCGCGCCAAATTGCGTCCCTACCGGTTTGCCGCGATCTCGATCGTGCGCAGCGTCTCAAGTGTCGGCTTCGGTCTGCTCGGCATTTGGCTCGGCTGGGGTGGATTGGGCTTGCTTGCCGCGTTCGGCCTGGGCTCGCTCACGGGAATCATCCTGAACCTCGTCGGCGATCGCACCAAGATCGCGCGCTTCCAGCGCAGTCAGTTCATGCAGCTGGCCCGCTACGGCCTGCCGCTGACGCTGGCTGGACTGTCCGTTGCGGTCTATTCGGCCTGCGACCGGCTCATCGTCGCTTATCTGCTCGGCAAGGACGCCGCCGGCATCTTCGGCGTCGCCGCCGACCTGCCCCGCCAGTTCATGGTCATGATTGCCTCCAGCGTCGCTGCCGCCACGGTGCCGCTGGTGTTCAGGTCCTTGTCCGAGAACAACAAGGAGACGACGCGGGAGCGGCTGACCGAGAGCCTCGAACTCCTGCTCGTCGTCGTCACGCCCGTTGCGGTCTGGCTCGCGCTGGCCGCGGATCAGGTCGCCGGCACGCTCGTCGGCGTCGATTTCCGCGCCGGCGTGTCGGCGCTGCTGCCGACTTTGGTGCTTGCCCGCTTCTTCGGCATCGCCAACCAGTTCTACGTCCAGATCAGCTTCCAGCTCGCCGAGCGGCCCTTCATGCTGGCGGCGCAATCCTTTCTTACGCTGGTGGTCAGCGTGATCCTGATGTTCGCCCTGGTCGCCGGCTACGACATCTACGGCGCGGCGCTGGCGACGCTGGCGACCGAGGCGATCGGCTTCCTCGTTGCCGTCGTCCTGATGCATCGCGCCCATCCGGTCCCGTTCGACCTCGGCCGTCTCGCCGGCGTTGGGGTCTCCGCAGCCGTGATGGCGGCTGCGATCCTGTTGACGCGGTCGCAAGTGGGCGGCACCGGCCTCGTGGCGGTCGTCATCGTCAGCCTTGCCGGCGGCCTTGCTTATGCCGCGACCGCCTGGCTCCTCAATGTCGCCAATGTCCGGACGCTGTCGCTGCGTTTCCTGCGGTCCTTCAACCGCAAGGCCCTGGGCGTCTAACGGGCGTCCTCGTCGGCAGAGGTGGACATTCTGCCGCAGTGAATGCCACCAACTTCGGACCAGCCTCGGCGGCAACCGACCTTCCGCCGGTTCGGGCCGTCATATATGAGGATTTGTCGCCCGGGCGTGCCGAATCTCGCCACAGACGGAACGTAAGGCGGCTGCGATTTCTTAATTGAATGATCGCAATCTGATACATGATCGGCACGAGCGGGCCGGCATTTCGACCGAGGATGGCATGAAAAACCGACTGACGACGGCGCAACCCACCAAGGCGATGCGGCGTCGGGGGCCTCCCGGACTGGTGACATTAGCGGCAATGGCGGTCCTGGCGGCGCTCGCGCCGGCGAGCGCGGCCAAGCAGGCGCGCCAGCCGGTCGAGGCGGTGGCCCCGCGCCAGGCCGGCGAGCCGATCATGGCGATCGTATCGATCAAGAGCCAGCAGGTCACCTTCTACGATGCCGAGGGTTGGATCCTGCGCGCGCCGGTCTCGACCGGCACCTCGGGGCGCGAGACGCCGGCCGGCATCTTCGCCATCATCGAGAAGGACAAGGACCACCGCTCGACCATGTATGACGATGCCTGGATGCCGAACATGCAGCGCATCACCTGGAACGGCATCGCGCTGCATGGCGGACCGCTGCCCGGCTATGCCGCTTCGCATGGCTGCGTGCGCATGCCCTTCGGCTTTGCCGAGAACCTGTTCGACAAGACGAACATCGGGATGCGGGTGATCATCTCGCCCGAGGACGCGGCCCCGATCGATATCGCTCATCCCCTGCTGTTCACGCCGAAGCGCGAATCCATCGCGGCGGCGCCGGGCCGCATCGACAAGCTCTCCGTCGAGGCCGACGAGGCGATTCGGGTCGCCGACGAGACCAAGAAGGCCGCATCAGCGGCCGCGAAGGAAGCTGCCTCGCTCCCCGCATCGCTGCGCAAGCTCGAACAGCAGAAGGCCCGCGCAGACGCCGAGCTCGCCTTCGCCGACAAGACGCTCGCGAACGCCAAGAACGATCAGGCCCGCGCCAAGGCCGAGGAGCTGAAGCAGAAGGCCGCGACCAAGGCGGCCGACGCCGCGACGCAGCTCGATGCCGCCAAGGCCGCCGCGCAGCCGAAGCGCGATGCCGTCGCCGCCACGAAGGAGGCGGCGAAGGCCGCCGCAGCCAGGAAGGCCGAGGCCGTGAAGGCCGCGACCGACGCCAAGCTCGCGCTCGAGCCGGTCTCGGTCTACATCAGCCGCGCGACACAGAAGCTCTACGTCCGGCGCAACACGCACAAGCCGGCGCCCGACGGCGGCGGCGAGGTGTTCGACACCAGCATCGAGGTTCCCGTTACCATCCATAATCCCGACCAGCCGATCGGCACGCATATCTTCACCGCGATGGCAAAGACCGATACGGGCCTGCGCTGGAGCGCGGTCACGATCGAGAACAGCGACGAGGCCAGGAATGCGCTCGACCGCATCACCATCCCGCAGGAGGTGTGGGATCGCATCGGGCCGACCGCGCTGCCGCGCTCCTCGATCATCATCTCCGACGAGCCGCTGAGCAGCGAGACCAATTATCGGACCGAATTCGTCGCGGTGCTCAGCAACCAGCCGCAGGGCGGCTTCATCACGCGCAAGCCGACCGCGCCTGCCATGATCGCGAGCGATGACGGCTGGGACAATGGTGGCAACGGCTTCGGCTTCTTCTTCCAGCAGCGCGATCCCTACGTGCAGCCGGCCAATCCGCGCCGCCAGCGTGGTCAGTACCAATACTATCAGTCGACGCAGCCGATGCAGCGAAGCTGGTGGTAGCACGCAGGACGGTGCCTCGCGCGGCGCCCTGCAACTACGGCGCGCTTCGATGACCACAGCCTGAATCTTGCCTTCCACCGGTCCGCCGCCATGACGCGTCCGGATCGTCTCGGCGACGATGTCGGTCGCAGCCTGAAGCTTGCTGGCATCCCTTGCCTCGATCTCGCTGCGCAGCGGCGTGCCCTGGCAGAGGGCGCGCGCGACGTAATCGGCCGACGGTGCACGACTGATCTCAGATCGCGTCTCGATCGAGATGTCGCGAAAGCCGGCACGTTCGAGGTCGGTTCTGATGACGGTCTTGTCGTAGTAGCCGTGCGGCGTGCGGACCATGAATCGCGGCGGGTCGTCGGGAAACAGTTTTTCCAGCGCGATCGTGGCTTCATGCGTCAGCACATTGTCCTCGATCCGATCCCAGACGTTGAACACGAACGTGCCGTCTCGCTTCAGGACGCGTTTCACCTCTTCGTAAGCCTTGACGCGATCCGGAAAGAACATGGCGCCGAACTGGCAGCAGACCACGTCGAACTCGGCGTCGCCGAAGGGCAGAGCCATTGCGTCGGCCTGGCGCCAGGTGATGCGATCGTCATCCGCTTGGCGCTGCGCGGCGACCGCGAGCATCGGCTCGTTGAGATCGGTCGCGACATAACGGACGCGGCGCGGCAGCGCCGCCGCCACGGCGCGCGTCACGGCGCCGGTGCCCGCGGCGATCTCGAGCAGCACGGCGGGAGCGCGGGCGGCGACGCGTCGTGCGATGTCCTCCGCATAGACGGAGAAGATCATCGGAACGAGATACTCGTCGTAGATTTTCGGAATCGAGCCGGCGAAAACCTTGTCAGTGTCGGACATGTTTGCCTCGCTGCAGGTTCAAATGCAGGATGCATGTTACCACACATTTTCGCGCACATGCCGGCCTCACCGCGCATCGCAAGGTGAGCTTCGAAGGATGGGCAACGGGCACTTGCGGCCCATCCTTCGAGGCGCGCAAGGGCGCGCACCTCAAGATGACGGCGGTGTATGTGGATACGCAAAACCTTGGACCTATCGCGCCTGCGATCGCGCGCGACAGACGAGATGGTCGAGCGAGATGTGCCCGGGTCCGTAAGCCATGAGGGCAAGTGCCATCGCCGCCCAGGTGAGGTGGATCGGCCAGCCGTCGGGCACGGTGAGCTCGACGATGACAGTCATGAACAAAAGTCCGAGCGCGGCAAACCGGGTGCCGAGGCCCACCACCAGCAGGATCGGAAACATGATCTCGCCGCAACCGGACAGGAAGGCCATCACGGCTGGTGCCGGAAAGTGATAGGGCCCACCGGGCAGATGCAGCATGAACTCGTCGCTGAACAACGTCACGGCGGTGTCGTTGAGCTTGAGGAAGCCGCCCCATTTGAGCATGCCCGAGCGCCAGAACGGCACCGCCAGCGCCAGGCGCAGCACGAGCTGGACGAGCGATGGAGCAGCGATCGTCCGCACGAGCTGATTGGCCTTGTCCATGAGCAGCCCGAGTGAGGGCAGACTGCCGCCAGTCGTCATGCGTTGGTCCGTGATCATCGTGCATCTCCGAGAGCATGCGAGGTGAATGCGCCGGCCGCGATCAGGCCGGCGATGTTCGTGGCGATGTCGAAGTCTGCGGCCGCCTCGAGCGCCGCGCTCGCGGCTTCGCCCAGCGGTTGGCCGGACGCCAGACTGAGGGCAAAGACGGCGCCGCCGGGCGGAAGATGCCGCACCACGACCTCGACATCAGGCCGTGTGATCAGCGCGTCCTCGGCTATGGATGCGTCGATGCGGGCGCTGGGTGCGCCATCGCGGTTGGCCGCGAAGATCGTCACGGCAGCAAACGGCGAGCGGACGATCCGCATCGCCGGATGCGGCGTGAACACGACTTCAGCCAGCCGATCCGGGGCAATCGAGGCGAGCGGGACCGGCGACAGCGGGGCGGCGTCGCGCGCATGGTAGCAGTCGAGCCAGGCCCGCTCGATGCGCGCGACGTCGGCGAGCCAGGGCATATCTTGCGCATGCTCGTAAGCTTCGATGAACTCCGGAAAGCCGCGGCCATACTCGAACAGCAGCGGCGATGTCGGCGGATTGCTACGAACATGGAAGCGCGCCATGGCACGGAAGTACTCGGTCCCGGTGATGCGCTGCACCGCCGGATAGACCGCGGCGAGCGCGTCGATCAGGCTGACGGTGACGTTGTTGCGGTAGACGTCGTAGCGCCGGCCGGCGGCCTTGCCATTCGGGCCGATCACGCTCGCGGGCGTGCTGCGCGCCGGATCCAGCAATGCCTGCGCGAACGAAGCGGCAAAGGACGAGCCGGAATCAGGCAGCATGACGCTCTCCTTTCGGCGCGGCAGACTGGTGACGGTCGAGGATCGCCTGGGCGGCAGCGGCCTCCGCTCGCAAGACCGGCCAGTCCGGAATGTTGCTGTCCCATTCGATCAGCGTCGGCACCGCGCCACGGCGCCGGATCACGATCTCATAGAGCTTCCAGACGGCGTCCGCGACCGGGCCATCATGGCTGTCGATCAACAGCAGGTCGCCTTCGTCGTCGGCCTGCGCGGCATGGCCCGCAAGATGAATTTCCTGGACGAGCGACAGTGGGAAGTCCGCGAGATAGTCGAGCGCGGAGTATCCCTGATTGTTTGCGGAGACGAACACATTGTTGACGTCGAGCAGCAGCCCGCAGCCGGTGCGCTCGGCAATAGCGCGGATGAACTCGGTCTCGCGCATCGACGATTCGCGGAAGGCGACATAGGTCGACGGATTCTCCAGCAGAAGCGGGCGGCGGATCGCCTCCTGCACCTGGTCGATGTGGTCGCAGACACAAGCCAGCGTCGCTTCGGTATAGGGCAACGGCAACAGATCGTTGAAAAAGCTGGTCTCATGGGTCGACCAGGCCAGATGCTCGGACACCAGCGCCGGCTGATAGCGTGCGAGCAGTCCGCGGAAGCGCGCCAGATGCGCCTTGTCGAGCGGCCGAGGTCCGCCGATCGACATGCAGACGCCATGCAGGGACAGGGGATGATCGCGGCGGATCGCCTCCAGCGCGCGATGCGGCGGGCCTCCGTCGCCCATGTAATTCTCGGCGTGGACTTCGAAGAAGCCACGCCGAGGTCCTGCCTCGAGGATTGCAGGCAGATGCTCGGGCTTGAAGCTGGTCCCGGCAACGCCGCCGATGGGCGTTGCGAAGCGGAGCGGCTTGGCTGCTGGGGTCGGCTTGATCACCGTGCTCATCCTGCTGCTCCGTTGCTGCTTCCTGGCGACGTCGGCCGTTAAACCGGCTTCAGCGAACCCTTCTTGCCGCCCGGCAGATCGATGCTGGTGCAGGTGCCGCCCTGCACGAACTTCCAGGCGTTGCCCTGGTAATCGACGGTCGAGGTACCCTGACAGGTCGTGCCCGGTCCTGCGGCGCAGTCGTTCTGGCCCTTCAGCGCGACGCCGAAGCACTTCTCCTTCTTGGCGGCGACCGCAGCATCGGCCTCGGCCTTGGTCAGCGGGCCGGCGGCAGCCAGGGTCGCGAGCGCGGTCGATACGGCGCCGGCGAGGACGAGCGAGGTGACAGCATGTTTGGCAGACATCGAGATTCTCCTGTTCGAAATGGCATCGCCTGGCAGGCGACGGCGCATGATCTCCTTCGTTCCGCGCCCCGCCCGCGTTACTGGGCGGGCTGCTCACGAAACCGTGAGACCGATGGATCGGGCGCACCCGCCGGTGCGCTTGGGTCGGCATTAGCGGGCAAGCGTCCGCTGAACGCCAATGCCCAGGGTCTATCGAGACGGTAGCCTCCGGGCATTGGCGGCGCTCGCCCGTTCCTGCCAGACGTAACGGGCGGGCGGCGGCAACGTAGAGCAATGTCAGTGGCTGGCGTGGACCGGCAGGGCGAAGACAGCAATGACGGTTGATCCCGAACGACGGATTCCTGCGATCGCAAGGTTGACGGTCAGCATCCGCCTCGCGGTGTCAGCCCTGGTCCTGGCTGCGATCCTGCTGACCGCCGCGCTCTCCAGCCTGCTCTGGTGGCGCACGGCGGAGGCCACCAGCCGGCAGCTCGCCTCGACCATCAACGAGCAGATCGTGGCGGCGGTGCGCAAGGAGGTGTCGGCCATCGTCGACGAGGCGCGCGCCGCGCACACCGCGATCCGCACCCTGTTCCTGCAGAACGTGCTCGACACCCGCGAGGCCGACAAGCGCGAGTTCGTGTTTCTGTCGCAATTGCAGTCGCAGGCGACGATTTCCTGGGTTGCTTTCGGTTGGCCCGATGGCTCCTTCTTCGCCGCGCACAAGCTCGGCGATCGCCGCCTCGAAATGATGGAGATCTCGCTGACCGACCATCCAGGCCAGCGCCGCGTCGATGAATATGATGTGGTGCCCGGCGACATCGAATTCGCCAATCGCCGCTTCGAGCCGACCTCATTCCGTGTCGCCGATCAGGCCTGGTTCAAGGCCGGGCTGAGCGCGGACGATCCGCAATGGTTCAGGGTGATGGACCATGCGACCGGCGAGCGGCCGTCGATCGCCTTCGCGGGGCCGATCGACGTCTATCAGGAGCGGCAAGGCGTTCTGGCCGTCATCATCGAATACACGAGGCTTGCGCGCTTCCTGTCGCAACTCGAGGTCGGGCGCACGGGGACCGCCTTCATCGTCGATGGTAACGGCGAGCTCGTCGCGGCGCCTGACAAGGAGGCTGACGAGCTCCATCCGGCGCGCGGCGACATGAAGCTGCTGCCGCTCGCGCGCGTGGCGCTCGACAAGGCGGGTGAGGCCGGCCGCAAGGAGGCTTGGCGGAGCCGGCTCACGGCGGGCGGCGCAGCCTACGAGGTTGCGTTGACGCCGCTGCCGTTTCCCGGCTGGTCGCTCGCCACGGTGATCCCCGAGGCCGAATTTCTCGGGCCGGTCGAGACGACGCTGCGGCGCCTGATCCTTGGGCTGGCCATCGGTGCCGTGTTCGCGGCACTCGTCTCGGCGATGCTGGCGCGTTCCGTCATTGCCGCGCCGCTGTCGCGCGTCGTCGGCGAGCTTCGGCATGTCGAGGCCTTTGCGCTGGAGCAGGTCCGTCGCCATCCGTCGCGGCTGAAGGAGATTGCGAGCCTGTCGGGCGCGATCGCCGAGATGGCGGCCGGGTTGTCCGCATTCCGAAAATTCATCCCGGCCGATCTCGTTCGTGACTTGCTGCGCCAGGGCGTCGAGGCGAAGCCCGGCGGCCATGTCCAGGAGCTCAGCGTGATGTTCATCGACATTGCCGGCTTCACCGGGCTGTCCGAGCGGCTGGGCGATCGCGTGGTGCCGCTGCTGTCGCGCTATCTCGACGTCACCTCGGAGATCATCGTCGCCAATGGCGGGACCATCGACAAGTTCATTGGGGATGCCGTGATGGCGTTCTGGGGTGCGCCGCAGCCGCAAGACGATCACGCCGCGCGATGCTGCCGCGCGGCGCTCGCCTGCCGCAAGGCGATGGACGAATCTGGCCTTGCCGACGACCTCGGTCAGCCGCTCCAGATCCGGATCGGCATCAATTCGGGCCGCATGCTGGTCGGCAATATCGGTTCGGAGCTGCGGCTGAGCTATACCGTGATCGGCGATGCCGTGAATGTCGCTAGCCGGCTCGAAGGCGCCAACAAATCCTACGGCACGCAAATCCTGATCGGCGAGACGACCGAGCGCCTGGCGCGCGGCGCCGTCGTCACGCGCGAGGTCGACAGCATCGCGGTCTACGGACGGGAGGAGGGGCTCTCCGTCCACGAGCTGATCGGGATGGTGGACGGAGATGCCACCGATGGCGAGGCGATGAGCTGGATCGCGGATTACGAACGCGGCCTTGCCCGCTATCGCGCGCGGCGGTTCGCCGACGCGCTGGCCGATTTCGAGACGGTATTGAAACGGCGCGGCCACGATCGGCCCGCGGAGCTGATGTGCGACCGCTGCCGGCAGCTCGCTGCAGATGCACCCGATGTCGCCTGGCGACCTGTGGCGGCGTTGGCGTCGAAATAGCGGCATAGACCCCAAGGCGCGGCTGCCGGCCGTTGATGCGGAAGCCGGTTGGCAAAGTCTGCCGATTCCGCCCATGATGTCGACATGAAGACCACGCTGCTCAAACCTGAAGACTACACCCGCTCGCCCTGGAAGAACGGCGGCGGCATCTTCACCGACATTGCGGGGGCCTGGCGCGAAGACGCGCCGGCGAGGGATTGGAGCAGCCTGCTCTGGCGCTTTGCCTCGACGCCGATCGTCGCGCCCGGTCCGTTCTCCCATATGCCCGGCATCGATCGTCTCCAGATGGTCATCAATGGTCGCGGGCTGGTGCTGAAGTCGCCCGCGCAGGATTTTGACGAGCGTGAACCTTTTACGACGGTGCGCTTCACCGGCGAGACGGAGATCGTGACCGCGCTCGAGGCGGGGCCCGTCGAGGTCGTGAATCTGATGGCGCGGCGCGGGGCTGCCGAGATCGCGCTTGCGGCGCTGCGCGAGCCCGGCGAGCGACAGCTTGCCGCCGGCACGCATCTGGTTTACGCCGCGCGCGGCGATTGCCGCATCCGCCTCGGGCTTAAGGATTTTTCACTTTCGCACGAAGACACGCTGAAGGTCGAGCTCACCACGGCCTCAGGGATCACGCTCGTCTCGGGGCTGGCCGTGCTGGCGTCGATCCGGCTCCTCGGCTAGGCGGCAACTGCGGCGGTCGCCGATGCGCACAATCCATGCAACTGGCTAGGTTGACGCGGCGGAGCCGGGGCACGATATCTGCCGTGATGCAGGCCACAGCTCAAGGGGCATGATATGAACGCGCCGGACAACAATGCCCCCACGCAAGCCGACGGCGTCGTCGACTGGTTGACCAACGGCACGCGCGACCAGCGCTTCATCGACGACATCTTCGCGCAAATGTGCATCCGCCTGCAGCAGGCGGGAATTCCGCTGAAGCGGTCGACGCTCCATGTCCTGATCCACCATCCGCAATGGCTTGGCGCCCGGTTCATGTGGTCCGACGGCATGCGCGAGGCGGAGATCGCGCGGGTCGACTATGACGTGCGCGAGCGGTCCGAATACATCGGCAGCCCCGCCAACGAAATGCAGGACGGTGCGACCGAGGTGCGGGAGAATCTCGAACGTGATCCCTCGCTCGGCCGCAAGCATGCGCTCTACGACGAGATGCGCGAAAAGGGCCTGACCGACTATGTGGCATGGCCGCTCTACCATACGCTCGGCAAGCGGCATCTCATCACTTTCGCGACCGACCGGCCCGGCGGCTTCGATCACGCGCATATCGCCGCCCTCAAGAAAGTCTTGCCGGTGCTTTCCCTGGTCAGCGAAATCCGCATCAAGAACCGCCTGGCGCGCACCCTGCTGGAGACCTATGTCGGCTCCCATGCCGGCGAGCTCATCCTGGCGGGCGCGACCCGGCGCGGCACCGGCACGACGGTGCGCGCCGCGATCATGATCTGCGACCTCAGGGATTTCACCAAGATTTCCGATAACTGGCCGCGCGACGACGTCATCGATCTCCTCAACGATTATTTCGACGCGATGTCGGAGCCGATCGCGCGGCACGGCGGCGAGATCCTGAAATTCATCGGCGACGGCCTGCTCGCGATCTTTCCGCTTCAGGCGCCCGGCGCCTGCGCCAATCTTCTCCACGCCGTGACAGAAGCCCGTCAGGCCATGGCCGCCCTGAACGAAAGGAACAAGGCGACCAGCCGGGCGCCGCTGAACTATGGCATCGGCGTCCATGTCGGCGACGTCATGTACGGAAATATCGGATCAACCAGCCGGCTCGACTTCACCGTGATCGGGCCTGCCGTCAACATGGCCTCGCGCCTCGAAGCTCTCACCAAGAAATTGGGGCGAACAGTGCTGCTGTCCCGCGACTTCGCGGAGCTGGTGGAGCCGAAGTTCGAGCTGGAGCACGTCGGCAAGCACGAGGTGCGCGGCTTCAGCGATCCGATCGAGCTGTTTGCCTATCCGGGGTGATGTGCATGAAGGCCGGGCGGCGGAAGTAGCGAAGCTTTCCAACCGGGGCTTGTCTAGTTGCCAACGCGGGACTGGGTGACTACGCTTTATCCCAGTCAGTCCAGACGTCGTTCGATCGGCCGCGCGTTCATGCCCAAATTCCTTCGCATCGGAGTCCATCAGTCGAACGTGTCGGGTTACACGTCGAAGGCGTGGTGTGTCCGACGGGTTGGCGCGGTGGTTTTCCTGAAGTGGGGCGCCGTGGAGGTTCAGGGCGCTGGCGATGGGCGAAAGGTGTACTGGACGCGGGTGCCGCAGGAGAAGACGATACGCTGCGGCACGGCGCAGAAGGCCCAAGATTATACGAAGGCCGCGATCGCCCGGCGCCGCAGTCACCGCTATGAACCGCTGGCCGGACCGATCGCGCTGCAGCGCCGGTCGGCCGAGCGCAGCGTCGAGCTCAAGCAGGCGCTGGCCACGATCCTGATCGTCGACATCGTCGGCTCCACCGCAAAAGCCGCAAAGCTCGGCGATGCGCGTTGGACCAAAATCATGGGCCACTATTACGCCGCTGTGCGCAAGGAGCTGAAGAGTTCGCGCGGCAAGGAAGTCGTGACCACCGGCGACGGCGTGCTGGCGACATTCAAGGCGCCGGCCTCCGGCATCCGTTGCGCGACTGCGATCCAAAAGGCGGTGCGCACGCTGGGGCTCGACATCAGGGTCGGGCTGCATGCGGGCGAATATAGTGTGAGCGGGGGCGAGATGGTCGGACTCGCCTTTCACATCGGCACGCGCGTCGCCGCCAAGGCGCGTGCCGGCGAGGTCCTGGTCTCGAGCGCGGTCAGGGACCTGATGATGCGGTCAGAGATCCGCTTCAGGGACCACGGCATGCACCAGCTCAAGGGCGTGCCGGCGCGATGGCGCCTGTACCGGGTGGAGGATTGAGCGGGATTGCGGAAGGAGCGCAGCGCGACTTAGCGGGCCGGATCGCTGTCGCATTTCGGGCATCGCCCGTCCGCGGCGATGGCGAGTTGGCGGCCGATCTCTTCCTTCAGAGCGTTGCAGTCGAAAGCCGTGCCATCGCTCCCCAGGATTCGCTTGGCGCGTTCGTAAGCATGGCTCTCGGCGGCGTCGTCGCCCACGCGGATGATGACGTCATCGTGGAAAGGGCACACCGTGGTGGCGCGCGTTGTCTCGAGCGCGTAGCGCACCAGCGCGGTCAGATCATCGAAATTGGCGGACATCATGGCTGCTCTCCTGAGCGAGGCAGTCGCGATGGTGGCCTGTGCGCGGCGGCGGGTCGTGCCGACCGTGCGGCGCCGTCGGGCCGGTTCTATCGAACCTGCCGGCGAAGCCGCCCGTCTGGAGCCGGCTCCCTGATCGCGATCGCCCTGTCTTCGAAGCGGCGCCCGGAGTGCCTAGGAGTCCGCGCTCCGCTTCGTTCGGCACCGGAGCGACAACGCGCCCGATGCCAATGAGAGCATAGGGGTCGGCAAACCGTTCGCCTTGACCCATCGCAAACATCGGGAAGGCCCCTAAGGAATCGTCCGCAATTTCGCCGGTGGCGGTTCGGGAGCATGAAGTAGGACATGCAGCGCCAGATCCTCTTCAGGTGCCCGCGCACCGGCATGAACGTCCAGCATCGGATCGATGACGAGCGGCCTGAGAGTTCCGGGCCGGCGGACAGCTATGTGGCCGTGAGGTGCCCGGCCTGCATGTCGCTGCACTTCGTCAACAGCACCACGGGCAAGCTGCTGGGCGAGCGAGGCGGGCAGCCCGTCGCCATGCCGCGTTCCGCCTGATCCGTCCGGCAATCGCTATTTCTCGACCGCCCCGGTCCAGTCCTTGAAGCCGCCGACATTATAGACCTTCTCGTAACCCATATCCTTCAGGAGCTTGCCGGCCAGCGCCGATCTGCCGCCGGAGGCGCAATAGAGAATGACGCTCTTGCTCTTGTCGAACGCCTTGTCGTGATAGGGCGATTCCGGGTCCGCGCGAAACTCCAGCATCCCGCGCGAGACATGCAAGGCCCCCGCGATCTTGCCGCTGGCGACGACCTCCGGCGCATCGCGAACGTCGACGACCAGCGTGTTGCCGCTCTTGATCATCTCGGCCGCCTGTTCCGACGTGATCTTGGGGACCGCCGCGTTCGCGGCTTCGAGCATCTGCTTGACGCTGGTCGGCATTGGGTTTCCTCCATTGTTGCTCCCGGGGAGGATAGCACGTTTGCTGTGCTTCGCCTCCTCCTGTCGGAGGAGGATGGTATGCCAGGCAAGAAAGCCGCTTCGTCGCGCATCAGGCGCCGGCTCGTCGGAAGTGCGCAGCTAGTTGCCGAGCAACCGCATGCGACAGCGGTCATCAACGTCACCGCACGCCCGTGCCTTTGCAGCGCTGGCACTTCACCACCCTGTCGCCCTTCTTGAGCAAACCCTTGCCCTCACAATTCTTGCATTTCTGCTTCTTCTTGATGTTCGGGCCTTTTTCACTGGTCATGAAAGTCTCCTGCCGCCAGACGGCGGTCTCGTGCGGGTGCTCGGCGAAACAGCGGAGCGGTGCGACGTAAGCCCTACACTCATGCCGGCTTCGGCACCACCAGCACCGGCACGCTTCCGTCCACCAGGACCTCGGATGTCTGGCTGCCCAGAAACAGCTTCCTGAGGCCGCGGCGTCCATGAGAGGCCATGACGATCAGGTCGCCCCCCTGGACTTTGCCGTTTCAATGATCGAATGAGCTGTAGAAAGTCCAATGCTTCAGATTTCCATCGCTCGGCGTCAGGCGATCACAACCCATCGGGCGGCAGGCCGGTTGTGATTGCCGCCACCGGCCGGGCGCGCACGCGCTCGCGATAGAACGCGTAGAGACCGGACAGCACGATGATCGTCGCTCCCGTCACCATCACGGCGTCGGGCCTGTCGCCGAACACCAGATAGCCGAACAGCATGGCCCACAGCAGCGCCGAATAGCGGAACGGTGCGACCGCCGAGATATCGCCCGTTCGCAGCGCCATGATGATGCACTGATAGCCGATGAGGAGCAGAACCGCGGCGAATGCCAACAGAGCGAGCGCGCGGCCGGATGGCAGCGTCCACCCGCCGAGCGGAACAAGGATGCCGGCTCCGGCGATCGTGACGCTAACGGTGGTCAACAGGGTGACGAACAGCGTTGGAATTGGCGCGGGTATTCGCTTGGTCGCCAGATCGCGTACAGCGGAGAAAATCACCGAGATCAGCGCGAACAGCGAAAATTGGTTGAATCCCTCAACGCCCGGGCGAACGATGATGAGAACGCCGATGAAGCCGGCTGCGATCGCCAGCCAGCGCCGCCAGCCGACAGGTTCGCCGAACGTCAAGGCTGCGCCGAGTGTGATGGCGAGTGGCAGCACCTGAAGGATCGCCGTGGCATTCGCCAGAGGCAAGTTCACGATCGCCGCCAGCAACAACATCGTTCCGCCGACTTCGCCGGCCATCCGCAGCACGACCGCCTTCGTCATCAGCGTGCGTAGCGGCCGCAGCACCCGCTGATGCAATGCAAGTGCGGCGATCAGCACACTCGCGAACAGGCCTCGTACCAACATGACCTGGCCGAAATTCAACTCGGCCGACACCGCCTTGGTGATCGCGTCGTTCATGGTGAGAGCCGCCATGGCGGCGGCCATGAGCAGGCTTCCGCGAATATTCGGGGACAGGGCCAAATCAATGATTCCGTGCCCGGTCGGTCTTAGATCTGGCGCCGCCGTTTTTTCTCTGTGTCTCACAGGACTCGGTAGATTCGGAAGTCGATGTGGCCGGCGGAAAACTCGTTGTAGCCGAGCAGAACCAGGTCATTGAGCCATGAATAGCGCTGGTCGGATGTTTCGAGCGTCGGTGTCGTGCGCAGATAGGTCTCTTCGAACGGCAGTCGCTCGCCGTTTGCCAAGCGCTTTCGCCCGTCGGCTGGAAGCTTCGCGATCCCTCGTGCTTCGCAATAGATCAGCGCACCATCGTCAGTCCGGATCGCCCCTCGGATGTCCAGGCGGCTGATGCCGTCCGTGCCGAGCAGCACCCAATCGACACTGCCGGGCAGGAAATTGCCGTGCAGGCGCGGACCGTCGATCCGGCCACCCTTGCCGATATACGGCATCAATGTGCCTCGAGGTGTCGAAATGATCGGCGGTAACTCCAGGTCCACGCTGAGATCGCAGAGGTGCTCGACCGGCAAGCTGTCGAGTGGCGGGTAATCGAAAAGCGGTTTCGCTGCCACGGCGATATTCACGATGCCGCTCCTAACGCTGCCTTGACCTGGGCGTAGTCGAAGAACGTGTCCTTTCGCGTGACCTGTCCCTCGGCATCCACTTCCACGACGTCGAGGGCATGAAATCCTCGCCGATCCTGACCCGGCGGCTGGAATGTAAGCGTCCAGTCGAGCGTCCAATGCTTCTCCCCGAGCAGGAGACGGTGCGTCTCGACACCAAACCCAGGGTAACGCTCGAAGATCTCAGCGAATTCCTTGTGTAATGCATCGTGTCCGCGCACCTCGCCGCTACGGCCGTGGGCTTGGAACGTCGAGTTTGGCGCGTGAAGTGCGAGAATGGCGTCAGGATCATGAGACATCCAGGCACGGGCATAGCGCTCGGCGATCGCCGCGACGTTCAGATGGTTGGGTTTTGACATAGAGACCTCTCGTTTGAGTGCGGCTGCGGAGGGTAGGCGTACCCCAAGGTCGCCGGGACGCTTGCAATCGGCCCCGCGAAGGGGCACATCAGTGCATATGATTTTCATAGGGTCAAGTAGGTATGAAAAAGAAAGCCACTAGGGGACGGGCCGTATTGCCCGTGGTTCGCCGCACCCAATGTCCTGTCGCCCGCGCCCAGGAGATCGTGGGCGACCGCTGGACCGTGCTCGTTCTCCGGGAGCTCTTCATGGGCAATCAACGCTTCGAGGAGGTTCAAGCGCAGACACAGGCAACCCCGCAGATGCTGGCGGCGCGACTCAAAAAACTCGAGGCTGACGGCTTGATTGAACGGCGTCCGTACAGCGAACGTCCGCTTCGACATGAGTACTTCCTGACCGAAATGGGTTTGGCATTTTATCCCGTGCTCCTGGCGTTGCGTGCCTGGGGTGAAACCTGGTTCAAGTCCAAAGAAGAAGAGGTCGCAATCCACTACACCCACATCCCTTGCGGGGAGGATCCGGGCTTAGGTCCCGCATGCCAAAGTTGCGGAGCGGTGATGCGCCGAAATGAACTCGTGCCTCGGCTCAGCGATGCCTTTGCAGAAGAGCGAAAGAACAAGCGGGCAATCTTCAAGGCTGTTCGGGCCTAACTGCGCCAGCCGCTACGATGGAGCGGTTTCCAAGCGTCTACGCAGGAGCGACCATGCCCCATAAGCCCACAGATTTGCCTGCGATCGAATGGGAAGATCTGCGCTATTTCCTGCACCTGGTTCGCGAAAAGAGCCTCTCGGGTGCCGCACGAAAGCTGGGTACCACGCAGCCGACGATGAGCCGGCGCCTCGAGCTGTTCGAAAGGAAGCTCGGCGCGATCCTGTTCGACCGCCTTCCGTCCGGCCTTCGGCTCTCGGATACCGGACGGCAAATCCTCGACTATGCCGAGAGGATGGAAGACGCAGCGCTCGCCGCGCAGCGGATCGCAGTCGGCAGCAGCGCCGGACTAACGGGAACGGTGCGCGTGACTTCGGCCGAATGGCTGGGGGCACGGATCCTCTCGCCATTGCTGGCGAAGTTCTGTGCGGCGCATCCGACAGTCACCGTCGAGCTGGTGACCGACGCCGAGGCCCTGAGCCTCACGCGACGGGAGATCGATGTCGCCCTGCGCTTCGGACGCTTCCAGCAGGACGGACTGATGCAGCGGAAGATCGGCAACATTCCGTTCGAGCTTTGTGCCGCTGCAGCCTACCTCAGGGCAAAAGGACCACCTGACTTTTCGCGCGGTGGCGCCGGCGCTGCGCTCATCACGATGAACGCGGCGCTCGCCGATAGCGTTGCGGAGACGAAGTGGCTGCGTCGCCATTTGCCGCAGGCACATGTTGGATTCTGCAGCAACAGCCGCGATGGCCAGGCCGCGGCCGCCGCCGCCGGCGCGGGCCTGGTCTGCATACCAACGCGCCTCGCGTCAGCCTATCCCGAGCTTCGTCCGGTCAAGACGCCGGCTCCCGTCCCGAGCCGCGAGCTGTGGCTGGGATTTCACCGCGACACCGGCAAGATCCCGCGGGTTCGCGGCCTGGTGGACTTCATCGCAGGAGAATTCCGGCAATTCGCCTGATGGTTCGGCAGACTGTATGGCGGCCATACGACCGTAGCCGATGGCTTCGCTGAGGTCGCACATCTACCTCTTGAGCTCGACAACCCCGTCGATCGAGGAAAGAGACAATGATGATGGATTGGAAAGCCTATCGCAGCGACCTGCTGGCGCAGATCGGCGACATTGGTGCGCTAAGCCCGGAGACGCTGAAGGGGTATCGCCAACTCGGCGCGGCTGGCGCCCAGACAGGAAAGCTCGATGACAAGACGCGCGAGCTGATCGCACTGGCGGCGGCCGTGACCGCCCGCTGCGACGGATGTATTGCGGTTCACGCCGATGCCGCCGCACGTTACGGCGCGAGCCGCGAAGAGCTCGCGGAGGCCCTTGGCGTTGCGATCGCGATCGGTGCGGGCGCTTCGTTGGTCTACTCGGCGCGGACGCTCGAAGCGTTCGACGCGAGCAGGCCTTCAAAACCGGGTGGAGGCTGATCCCATGACGCAGGCACTGCAACCTGTGGCCTTCTCCAGATGCGGCTCGGCGGCGACTTCCTTTCAAAGGTCGGTCACCTCTTCGCTGGCGGTCGAGGAGGTGGTTGCCCGCTTGAAGCAGGGGATCGTTGCGGCAGACCTCTGGATCCTGCACGAGATCAACCCGCAAATGCTGCTCAACCGTGGCGGCTTCGCGATCGGCCCCGCGCGTCAGGTGCTGTTTTTCCACCCACGCCTGATGACGCGGCTGCTGGCCGCCGATAGTGAGGCGCTGCTGGAGGCGCCGCTGAAATTCGCGGTGATCGGCTTTCCCGACAGCGCAACCGAACTGCGATGGATCGACCCGGGCAAGGCCTTCGCGCGCTATGGCTCGCCGGCGTTGACCGAGCTCGGAAACGAGCTCGCCGGCCTCTGCGAGGATATCGTGACCGGCATCAATCTCGAAGGCACGTAAAAATAGCCGTCGGTGCAGCCAAACCGGCTTGCCGTAGCGAGACCCGACGTTGCGAGACGAGCCCTAAGAGGGCTGAAAGCCCAACCCCTTGCATTCACATGGCTTTCCGACCGAATGGAAGGCGCCTTGGTTGGCGCGCGCTCCGTTGCGTCTTAGCATTTGCAGCAAGTCGTAGGTGATGCTACAGAATGAAGTACAGGAAACGACATCAGAAGAACGCATCCGATGCAATTTCATGCACTTCCAGGCCGTCGCTGTGGTTCCACCGGTCGGGCGGCCTCCCGCGTCCCGGCAATGGTCACGTTTTGCCTGATCGGCGCGATGGGGCCCGCGCTCGCGCAACAGGGTTCCGAGAGCACGGCGGTCGCTGCCGCGATACTCCCTCGCGATCTCAGTCCCTGGGGCATGTTCATGCAGGCGGACGTCATCGTGAAGGCCGTCATGGTCGGGCTTGCTTTCGCCACGCTGGTTACCTGCACGGTTTGCCTGTCCAAGACGATCGAACTGTTCGGTGCGCGCCGCAATGTCAGGCGCGCCCTGCGCGAGCTTGCGGTGGCGCGGAGCCTGGACGAGGCGGTGCGAGCCGTCCGCGAGGGGCCCGTAGCATGGTTGCTCGAGGGCACTGTCGCCGAGCTCGATCTGAGCACCGATCGGATGGACAAGGAAGGAATCAAGGCACGGATCGCTTCCCGGCTGCAGCAGATCGAGGCGGCCGCAAGCCGGCGCATCGCATTCGGCACCGGCGTGCTGGCGACCATCGGAGCAACCGGTCCCTTTGTGGGCCTGTTCGGCACCGTCTGGGGCATCATGAATAGCTTCGTCGGCATCTCGAAATCCCAGACCACCAACCTCGCCGTAGTCGCGCCCGGCATCGCGGAAGCGCTGCTGGCAACCGCGCTCGGGCTCGTTGCCGCCATTCCGGCGGTGGTGATCTACAACCTGTTTGCCCGTCAGATCGCAGCGTATCGCGCGCTGCTTGGCGACAGCTCGGCGGAGATCGCGCGGCTGGCGGGCCGGGATCTCGATGGCGGCACCGTCTCCGCCAGGCGGCTGCGGCTCGCTGCGGCGGAGTAGGCCGATGGCGATCGATCTCAATCAGGCCGGCGGCGACCTCGCGGAGGTCAATGACATCAACGTGACGCCGTTCATCGACGTCATTCTTGTGCTCCTCATCATCTTCATGGTCGCCGCGCCGCTTGCAACCGTCGACATCGCCGTCGATCTGCCGGCATCCAATGCGCAGCCACACCCGCGTCCGGACAAGCCGGTCTATCTGACGGTCAAGCCGGATCTCTCCCTGTCGGTCGGCGACGAGACGGTTGGCCGTGCCGCGCTCGCCGGCGTGCTCGATGCCGCCACCAATGGCCAGAAGGACACGCGAATTTTTCTCCGCGGCGACAAGACCGTTCCATACGGCGAGATCATGCGGGTCATGAACGGGCTGCGGACGGCCGGTTATCTGAAGGTGGCGCTGGTCGGACTGGAGCAGACGACCGAACCATGAAGCGTCTCGCCGCCGAAGATGCGTCGGACCTGAAGCGCTGGACGTTCAGCAGCCTCGCCGTCCTGACCATGTACAGTGCACTCGCCGCTTCGCTCGCGACGTGGCAACGGCCCGACGATCTCGATCCGGCCGAGCCGGCCGGCGCCGTGGTGGTCGACCTTGCACCGCTGCCGGCCGCCCCATCGACCACGCCGACCGACATTCCGCCCGGGCCGGAGCAGGCGATGTCCGAGGCGCGCCCCGAGGCAAAGCCGGAGGTCGCACAGCCCGACGATGTGCCCGAGCTTCCGCCGGCTTCCAATCCGGAGGCCGTCGTCGATGCGCGAACCAAGGCGCAGCCGGACGCTGCACCGGAGCAACAGGCCGCGGCGTCGGCGTCGGCGCCGCCGGCCGTGTCGGACCGCGTTGCGCCGGTGGCGGTGGCGCCGACGCAGGGACAGCCCGCTCAAAAGGATTCGCAGGCGCTTGCGACCTGGCGTTCACAGATCCTGGCTCTGGTCGAACGCAACAAGCGCTATCCGGAAGCCGCGCGATCGCGGCGTGAGCAGGGCATCACGCAGGTCCGATTCACGCTGGACCATGGCGGCATGGTCGGTGATGCACACGTGATCCAGAGTTCGGGCTCGGACGCGTTGGACAGCGAAGCTGTCGCCCTGTTGAAGCGCGCGCAGCCGTTTCCTGCGCCACCCGATACGCTTGCCGGCAACGTCGTTGTGGTCAGATTGCCGATCCGTTTCACCGTCAAGTAGGATCGCCGTCCCTTGCGCCCTAAAGCATGATCCGGAAAAGTGCGCAGCGGTTTTCCGAAAAGATCATGCTCAAACAACAACCTAAAGCGCGATGACGATTCATCCTAATCGCATCGCGCTTTAGTCCCTTTCGATCGCCGCGCCGAACTTGTAGTTCACGCCGAGGCGGACAGTGTCGGTCCTGACCTGGGCATCGGAATCGAACGATGTTGCCATGCCGGCGGCCATGTTCGGCGTGGCGCGGAATGAGCCGAGATCGGCGTGGAGATACTCGATCCGTCCGGTCCAGTTGCCGAACAGCCGGCTCTCCAGTCCGGCGCCGACGGCCCATCCGAAGCGGAACGTGTCGACATTGAAGGGCGTCGTCGTCGCAGCACCGGTTGTGGTGAAGCCCGACACCGTTCCCGACGAGTTCACCGTCCCGAACGGCACGCCGGCCGTGACATAGGCGAGGGTCGCAGGCGTCACCGCGACGCCGACGCGGCCGCGCAGCGAGGCCATCCAGTCGAGCCGGTAGCTCATGCTGGCCGTCATCGGGGCATCGAGCGGGAGCAGCGCTGCGTTGCAGGCCGCTGTCGGGCACGTGGTCGACGATTGGCCGTGCTGGTTGGCGTAGACGAAATCGCCTTCGATGCCTGCCACCATCCGCCCCATTGTCCAGTTGTAACCGGCCTGGACACCGAGCCCTGCATGATCGAGCCCGGCAGTCGGGCGTTCGCCATCGAGCGGAGTCTGGCTCGCATTGTCGATGAAGCCCGCATAGGTCTTTGCGGCACCCCATGAGTAGCCAGCGTTGCCGCCGGCGTAGAACCCGCTCCAGTCCCACGAGGCCGTCGACGGCGCCTTGCGGAAGATCGACGGCGCGTCCTGCTCCCTTGCAGCGCCAATTCTCGTGATGGCCGGTGCATCGGCGCCGTATTTGACGTTGAGGAAGAGCTTGACGGTCCGGCCCGGCTGCAGGATCTCGTCCTTGTGGAACTGGACGGAGTTGCGGATGTCGGCGTTGAGAAGATTGTCGCCGATCAGGCCGGTTGCCACTTCCACCGCACCCCAGGGAGAATCCTTCCAGCGCTGCCGGTGCTCGATCTGGAGCTTGAGCAGATTGTAGCCGTCGGTCGGCGTGTCGAATTGCGCAAAATCGTTCTGCCTGAAGGCGTGCAGCAGGTTCAGCCGCGCATACCAGGCCTCGCTTCGCCAGTAGACGCCGCCGCCGAGCCGCATCGGCGGGATGCGCGGCACGTTGGTGCCGTCGGTGAAGGTGGCGCGCACCATGTCGAACTGGCCTTCCAGTCCGAAGATGCCGCCGGAGAGCGGCGACACGTCCCATTGCCACGACAATTCGCCGCCGCGAAAGATCGCGTCGCGTTGCGAGTAGGCGACCTGGATGTAGTCGCCGGTGCCGCCGGCCACGCAGGTCGCAAACGTGGCCCCGCAGAAATTGCCGGTCGCCTGGCCGACGATGAACTTATCGTAGCGGGTGTAATAGAGGTTGGCATCGAACCTGACATCGCCGCGGGTTCGCTTCAGGCCGATCTCCGCGGTGTTGGCGGTCTCGAGCGAGAGGTCGGGATTACCGATCTTGAAGGTTTTCTCGGAGTCGTCAGGACCGCTTGCGAACAGTTCGAGGGCGCGCGGCGCGCGCTGGATCCGCTGCAGCGTCAGGCTCGCTTGAAGATACGACGGAAGATCCTTGATCACGCCGAAGCTGAGGCTGGTCGGCAGGAAGTCGGAGCGGGACGCCGAGCTTGTCGGCAGGTTCGGCGGCGGCAAATAGTTCGACGGGAATCCGAATGAGGTGCCGGCGACATCGACGGATTCGATGCGGGCGGCGAACTGGGTTCGCAGCGTATCGGTGTGCTTCATTTCCTCGAAGAAATATCCGGCGGCGGTCGTGGTCTGCGCCGGCAGCAGGATCGCCTGGCCGATTGTGTCGAGGCGTTGGTATGCGCCCTGCACGCCGACGATGCTGGTCAGCGCGCCGAGCGGCGTCGCGACGGGCTGGCTCTCCACTTCGACCTTGCCTTCGGTCGCGCGGTTCTTGAACGTCGCGCCGATGGTCTGGAAAGTCCTGAAAGCGGTTTGGTTGACGTCGATCTCGTCGTGGCGGTAGTCGGAGTAGCCGAGCCAGTAGCGCACGGCAGCGAATGCGGCGGCATCGGGGCGGTATTCGCCCTTGCTCATGATCTTGGTCTGCTCGAGATCGTTGTGCTGCTGGCTGTCGGCCGACGCGATGCCGGGGACGTGGTAGTCGCTGGTGAAGCGGGAGATCGACAGGCCGGCATATCCGCCATCGAACAGATAGGAGCCGCCGATCGCGGCGCCCGCGCTCCGCATCGCCGAGTTCGGCTGCCGCCCGTTGAAAGCCGGCGCCGGGCTCGGTGGGACCAAGTAAGGGTAGCTCGGGATGCGATAGTCCTGGGCGCCGCGGCCATAGACGTCGGCGTGCACGGCCGCATTGCCGGCGCCGGCGTCGAGCAGCAGGCCGCTCTCCCAGCCGCTGTCGACCGAGGTGACGGCCGACCGCAGCTCCGCGGCCATCCCGCCGACCGGCGCAGCAGTGGGAATCCGATTGTTGGTGACGTCAACGACGCCGCCAACCGCTTGCGAGCCGAAGCGCAGCGCACCCGGCCCGCGAAACACTTCGGTCTTCTGCAGCGCCAGTGGATCGAGCGGTACGCCATGATCCTGCGCGATGTCGGAGACGTCGACGCTGCCGATGCCGTTTTCCTGGATTCTGACCTTGGCGTCGGACAGCCCGCGTAGAACGGGGCGCGATGAATGGTTTGACAGGCCGGCCGAGGTCGCTCCCGGGGCGGTGAAGAACAGATTTCCGAAGCTCGGGCTCGTGCTCGCCTGAATCTGGTCGCCGCTCAGTGCCGATGGTGAGAAGGGCGCGGCTGCAGATGCGGCCGCGGGCGGCGTGGCTGGCGCCGGTGCGGTGCGTGATGCGGCCGGCCGGCCGGCCGACGCGTTGCGGGTGGTGCGGCGCGTCGCCCTGGGCTGCCGGCTTTCGACCGTCACCTGGGGGATTTCGATTTCTGCTGGACTGTTGGCCTGCGCCGGCGACGATGGCGCGGGCGGTGACGGCTGCGCCGCAGGGGCGGGGGATGGGGACGCTGACGTCGCGGGGGCCGGCGCGGGAGCTGCGGACGGCCGCGCGTTCGATGCATCCGGCGCTGTGGGCGGCTGGGACTGGATTGCGGGTGACCCGGACGGGCTGTCGGTCGAGGGCGGGGTGGCCTGCTGGGCCGCCGCGATCCCGTGCAGCCAGATCAAGGCGACCGACGTCGTGCCCAACAGGCCCCGACGAGCAACGCAAACACGCATCCACGACCTCCAACGCGCTTCCAGTATGCTTAGTAAAGACCCCAATATGTAGCTTAAGCTACGTTTTAGGAGCGTTGGCTATAATGTCAAGGCTGTTGCAATTGCGAAGCTGTTGCAGGAAGGCGACGGACAAATCGCCGGCTTGCAATGTCCTGCCCGGGAGCCCATGGTCCGTCATCCCATGACTACGGATTCTCCAATGAGCCGGAAGGCTTCACCTGCCCGCAAGCCCTCGCCGCATGCTCTTCCGACGGAACAGGCACAGGCGCGACGCTTTGGGAAGGCTCGTACTGCGCGGTCGACGGCGATCCTGGAGGACTATGTCGAGCTGATCGCCGATCTGATCGAGTCGACGGGTGAGGCGCGCGCCACCGACATCGCGCGACGGCTTGGGGTGTCGCATCCCACCGCGATCAACACGATCGCGCGGCTGAAGCGCGAGGATCTCGCCACGGCGCGCCCTTATCGCGGCATTTTCCTGACCGAGAAAGGCGAAGCGCTCGCAAGGCGAGTGCGCGCGCGCCACCGTCTCGTGCTCGAAGTGCTGCTTGCGCTCGGCGTGCCGAAGGAGGCCGCCGAAGCGGATGCCGAAGGCATCGAGCACCATGTGTCGGAGGCGAGCCTCAAGGCCTTTTCGGATTTCCTCAAGGGATCGCGGATCAAGAAGGCGAGTTGAGAGAGGCCTCGTGCCGCAAAAAGGTCAAGTCGCCCAATCTTCCGATGGGCTGGCCGAAACCGGGATCAGGCGCTACGCAGGTCCGCGCCGAAGTCAGTGGGAATCACCATTTCTCGACCCACGGCCGGAGCACGACTTCGAAGGCCCAGGTCGACCGATGCTGACGGTGGAGTTGCAGATAGGTCTCCGCAATGTGGGCAGGGTCGGCCATGTTGTCGTCGACAGTCGTTCCTGCAAGCCGGTGCGCCCGGGTCCCATCCTCCTGAGTCCAGCCGATCGCGGCGTCGATCGGTACATTCGCCACGTGGATTCCCCGCGGCATCAGTTCTCTTGCCATGCTTTGCGCGAGTCCGGACTTGGCATGACATGCCATCGCAAATGCGCCACTTGATGGAAAGCCCTTGAGCGCCGCGCTGGCGTTCGTGAAAATGATGGTTCCTCTCGCACCATTGGCGTCGGGTTCGTTTCCGAGCATGAGCCGAGCTGCCTGTTGACCGACCAGAAACGCAGAGAACGCCGAGTTTCGAAGTGTCTCGAGCGCCATGACCGGATCGGCCTCGATCACGTTCTTGCGGAAAATGCCGGGAACCCGGCCGTCGATGTTGTGCACGACGAGCCGCGGCGTCCCGATCTCTTGCACAACGTTCTCGAACAGCTTTGCCACGGCTGCCGGTTCGCTTGCATCGCAGGCGTATCGACGCACGCCATGCATCTTTTCGAGAGACTGAAGAACCGCTTTTTCGGGATTCCTGGCTGCGACGCCGACACGCATGCCGTTTTCCGCGAACAGCCGGGCGCAACTCGAGCTGATGCCCGGGCCACCGCCGACAATGAGTGCAACGTCCTGGTTTGAAGGTTGGGTGCCGTGTTCGGATTGAGCCATGTTACACCTCGGATGCGATTGGCGACCTATTGGTTCACTGCAATGACGACCTTGCCCTTTGCGCGCCCGGTCTCGACATAGGCCAGCGCGTCCGCGGTCTTCTCGAACGGGAAAACCTTGTCCACGACCGGACGGATTACGCCGGCTTCGATCAGGGACGTGATTTCGCGGAGCTGCTGTCCCTGCGCTCGCATGAACAGGAATGAGAAGCGCACACCAAGTTTTCCGGCTTTCTTCCGCACACCACGGCTCAGCAAGCGCATCACCAGTTTCAGGAAGAAGTTCATGCCCTGCTGCTTGGCGAATTCGGGATCGGGCGGCCCGGAGATCGAGATGAGCAGGCCGCCCGGCTTGAGCACCCGCAGAGATTTATCGAGCGCCTTGGCGTCCTGGCTGTGCAGGACCAGATCGTAGCCCGACAGAACCTTCTCGAAATCCTGCGTCTTGTAGCCGATGACCAAATCCGCGCCGAGGCTCTTGACCAGCTCGGCATTTTTCGCGCTCGTCGTCGTCGCAACGACCGCACCGAGATGCTTGGCGAGTTGGATCGCGAAAGTCCCCACCCCGCCGGAGCCGGCCTGGATGAAGACCTTCTGGCCAGGCTTCAGCTTGCCCACCTCGACCAGCGCCTGCCAGGCGGTCAGCCCCACCAGCGGGATCGACGCGGCCTCTTCCATGCTGATGTTCGCAGGCTTCGGCGCCACGTCGGCTTCGTTCATCGCAATGAATTCGGCGAATGTTCCGATCCGATGATCGCGCGGCCGTGCATAGACCTCGTCGCCTGCCTTGAACCGCCTGACATTGCGGCCAACCCTGACGACCGTCCCGGCAACATCGTGGCCCAGAATGAAAGGCGGACGATATGGCAGGATGAGTTTGAATTCTCCATCCCTGAGCTTGGAGTCCAGAACGTTCACAGCAGTTGCGTGAATCCGAACCAGGACATCATCGTCCCGCAACTCCGGTTCTGGCATGGTTGCCGAGCGCAGAGTGCCCTTCTTCTTGTATTTGTCGACGACGAATGCCTTCATGATGCCATCTCCAATTTGAAATTTGGTCGCGGTGTCAGGCGTCGAGGAAGGACAGCGCCTTCGGCACGAAATCGGCGTGGTACTGGAAAATGCCGCCATGCCCGGCATCTTCGTAGATGACCAATTGTGCGCCCGGGATACGCCGTGCCATGTCGGTGCTGTTTGCGGTCGGCACCATGATATCGTTATCGCCATTCGCGACCAGGACCGGGATGCGGATGCTGCCGAGATCCTGAGGCGCCTCTTGGCCCCAGCTCTTGATCGCCTTGAGTTGCCGCAGCAGGGCCACTGGGGTGGCTGCTTTGTCCCGATCTGCCTTGCGCTCCTTCAGCCTTGCGAGAAAAGCCTTTGCGGCTCGGCGGCCATTGGCCGTGGAGGTGAAGAACAGGTAGAATTTCGGGTCTCGCAGTGTCAGCAAGCCCTTGATCATCAGCGGCCAGGACACCGGCCCAACCTTCTCGATGCCTTTGCCGCCTGCCGGGCCCGTGCCGGTCAGAATGAGCTTTCGCACGAGATGAGGCGCCTTCAGCGCGATATCCTGCGCCACGAAACCGCCGAGGGAAAAACCGAGCAGATCGACTTTCTCAAAGCCCAGCGCGGCGATCAGAGCAATCGTATCTTGCGCCATTTCGCCAACGGAAACAGGCGCTTTCCCGCTTGAAGCGCCGATACCTCGGTAGTCGATCGCGATCACGCGATGCCTGGTGGCGAGCCCATCGACGATCGGTGGGTCGAAATTGTCGAGAACCGCGCCCCAATGGTTGAGAAGGATCAATGGAACGCCAGTGCGTGGACCGATGTCGCGATAGGCAAAAGTTGTTCCTGCAGCACTGATCGAGAGATTCGGCGCATCGACATAGCGCACGATCGATCCCGGGTGGCTGACATAGTTTGACATCACTTGCTCCATCGTTCGACTGGCACCGGAAGCACCCGGAATCAGCGCAATTCCCTGTTCTGTCTTGCTCATTCCGGCCTTCTCAATTTGCTCTGGAATATCGACGAACAATTTGTTACTATCAATTTAGTACGAAGTCACTACTAAAACGAGACTTACATGAAAAAACTTTCGACCCAGCCCTGTATGATCGCCCGGAGCCTGGCGATTGTCGGGGACGCTTGGAGCATGTTGATCATGCGCGACGCCCATGGGGGCCTGACCCGCTTCGATGACTTTCGTAAGAGTCTCGGTATCGCGCCAACGATGCTGACAGGGCGGCTTTCAGCCCTAGTCGAGGAAGGGCTGCTGGAGAAACGCCGCTATTCAGACCGTCCGCCACGGGACGAATATGTGCTGACGGAAGCCGGGCGCGACTTCTTGCCGGTCCTGTTTGCGATCGGCGCGTGGGGACGCAAGCATCGCAGCGGAGGCAAGGTGACGCGGTTCTTCGACGCCGAGAACGGAACGGAGATCGATCCCCTCACCATCGACCGTGCGACCGGCGCTCCGATCGGAACACGTTCCATTCGTATCGCCGCAGTCGAATGAGCAATTCGCCTGGCATCTCCAGCTCGCGCGGTCGCGGGCGCGGTGCGAATACGGCGGTGACGGTCATTGAGCGCGATACCGCGCTCGGGCGCTTTGGTGAAACCGAGGATATTGCCGCCGTCGCAGCCTTTTTGGTTTCGGGGTGACCGCACAGGTCATCGAGGTCAGTGGAGGCTACAAGCTCTAGTCACTGCGGTGACGGGCGCAAAAGGGGCCGCTCGCGAGCGGCCCTAGTATCCTGCGGTAGGTGTGTTCCCATGGTGCAGGGCAAGATGGTGGAGGCCGGTAAGACTCGAACCTGCAACCAGACCGTTATGAGCGACCGGCTCATAACGCTCGTACCAATCGATCAGGCCCTAGTTAGGCACGTATCGCTCGCGGACGCATTGCATCTGTCAGGCCCGCGGCCAATGAAGGCTTTCCGTGCTTTTGAGGCGAGTGGCAGATTTGCAGCGATCGACATCCTTCAGTCCGTTCAGGCTGCCGTAGCTTCTACGGTTGTTGGCCTAAGCCTTGACCAGTGACACGATTGCCTCTCGAATCCAGCGCTGCCCGCTGTGTCCGTGGCTGCGCTCGTGCCACACCATCCCGACTGCGAAGCCATCCACTGGGAACGGACAGTTCATCACCTTGAGTGTGTCGGAACGGTCGCGCACCAGTCTTTCCGGCACCAGAGCTACGAAATCCGAGTCAGACACGATCTCGGGAACGAACAAGAACGAAGCTGCGGATAGCACCGCATTGCGCTTGTATCCGAGCGCGGCCAAAGCGCTATCCACTGGCGTCACAAAGCCGCCGCCACCAAGGGACACGACTACGTGCTCCAGCTTGGCAAATTCTTCGACCGTGATTCCCTTCCGTAGGCGCGGATGCTTGCGGCGGCCGATAAGCACATAGCGTTCGTCGAAAAGATGCCGGGTACGGAGACTGGGCGGCGCATCCTGTGGTGTCATCAGCACCAGGTCGACTTCACCGCGCGCCATCTGCGCCTCCAGCTGCGGCGGATCCAGATTGCGCAGCGCCACACGCACCCTGGGCGCCCGTGTTCTGAGTTCCACGACGAGCGGCTTGATCACCGCCGCCTGCAAATAGTCTGTGCAGGCGATGGCGACGGTCAGCTCGGCTTTGGCAGGATCGAAGTTCCTGTGCGTGGCGACGGTGGCGCGAACCTGGTCGAGCGCCTCGCGCAACGGGTCGAGCAGTTCGATTGCCTTGGCCGTCGGCGTCATTCCTCGCTGTGCAGGAATGAGCAACAAGTCATCGAATTCATGCCGGAGACGGTTTAGCTGCGCGCTTACCGCGGGTTGACTCAGATGAAGGCGGACCGCCGCCTTCGTGACGTTCTGCTCCACCAGCAACGTCTCGAGAGTGACCAACAGATTGAGATCGAGGCGCTTGCTATCCATTGGATGGATAGTAGCCGAACATTTCTACGATTTCAAATATAGCTCGAAGCAGTCGAGACTTCGTGGCCTAGGCGGACCCTCGCCGCGCTCACCTGTAGGCATGGTGGGATTCGGGCGGGAGCGGTTGCGAACGGGAGAAGCAGAATGATTCAGGCCGATACCTCCAAACCTTTGATCACCGTAGTCGGTGCCTCGAGCAAGCAAGGTCGAAGTGTCGCCGAGGCCTTGCTCGACAGTGGGCGCTACCGGGTGCGTGCCCTGACTCGGCGCCGCGATAGTCAGCCCGCACAAATTCTGGCGCAGAAGGGTGCCGAAGTCGTGGTCGCGCCGCTTGAAGCCGGCAAGCAGGCTGAACTGACCGCGGCTATGAGAGGCTCGGCCGGAGCGTTCCTGATGACGCCACCCATTGTCAAAGTGCCGCCCGCTGAACTTGAGTTTACCCTCGGCAAGGAATTGGCCGATGCGGCGATGGCCGCTGGCGTCGAGCATGTGGTTTTCAGCGGGCTCGAAAATGTCGAGGCGCGCACCGCCGGTACCAAGTGGGCGCCGCACTTCACCGACAAGGCGAAGGTGGCAGACTATATTCGCAGCCTGCCCATTCGTAGCTCGTTCGTGTACCTGGCATTCTTCTACACCAACTTCCTGGAGTACTATGTGCCGCAGCGAGGGAAGGACGGCATCACGTTTGCCATCTACCTGCCGCCGCACGTCCCCATGCCGTTCTGTGATCCACTCACTGCGACCGGGCCGGCGGTGCGCGAGATTTTCGATCACCCGACGCAATATGCTGGCCAGACCCTCCCGGTTATCGGCGAGTTTCTCTCGGCGCAGGACATGGTGGACACGTTTGTGCGCGTCACCGGGCGGCGGGCGCGCTATGCCTCTGCTTATTCGCGCGAAGATTTGTTGCGCCACTTTCCGGGTTTTGCCGCCGACGAGCATCTCGTGCGCGAGTTGGTGGGCATGGTCGAATACGCCGTCGAATATGGCTACTTTGCCCCCGAGCGCGACCTGACGTGGAGCCGGAAAATCGATCCGCAGGCGCTGACCTGGGAGCAATTCCTGAAACGCAGTCGTTGGCAAGGCGCCTTGCTGTCTTATGGGGTCGCTCCTGTGCCCGATCAGGCCCAATTGGCACCGACGTGAGAACGGTTGCCTCCGGCTGACTGAGTTGCAAGCGGCAGGGCGATGATGGGCAGCACCGGGCCGGGGAATTTGAACTCACCATAATAGACTTGCAATTCCCCCGTGCTTCGCTTCGCTCGCAATCACGGAGCTGGCGATACCGATCTGACGTAAAGTCATCGCCTTCAGAACAACTTTGCGGCTTGCACGATCTCGGAGATCGATCGTCGGGGTCGAGCAGCCGCATCTGCGGGGGCGGTTCAAGCCGCAACGCAGTTGGCCGCTCGATTGGCGTAACGCCTCTCAACTCGCTGCGGGTGCGCGGGCGCGTCGAGTCTGCGGTGATAGCTCGCGGCAAGGAAGCCGGTGCTGGTCTATGGGAAGGCCCCGCAGGCGGCGGCGGCGGAATAGTCAGAGCCAGCGGCGAACCTTGGCCTTGTAGCGGCGGTAGTCGTCGCCGAACTTCGCTTCGAGATAGCGCTCCTCGCGGGCGATCACCTGCGTCTGGATCGCGATCAGCACCAACGGGAGCAGGGCGAAGGCGATCGGCCCGTCGAAGCCGATCGCAAGGCCGGCATAGATAAGCGCCATGCCGAGATACATGGGGTTGCGGGTCCACCGATAAGGGCCGGTCGTTGCGATGAGGGTCGTTGGCTGCGACGGCGGAACGTTGGTGCCCAGCCGCCGGAACAGCCCCGCCGCCGCAAGCATCATCGCCGCGCCGGCAACGAACAGCAGCGCGCCCGTCGCGACCAGCAACCGCCAGTCGATGCCGAAAGTGCGCAGGGTGACGAACCGCTCCGCCGCCAGCCCCAACAGCAGCGCTCCCAGATAGACGAAGGGCGGAGGGAAGCGCACACCCGCGCTGTCCGGTTCGACGGCCATGCTCATTCCAATCTGTGCGCTCAAGCCAGCATCGACTGCTGGGCGAAGATGCCCGCCATCGCGCCCTGCGATGATGCCTGGGTGACCGAGGGCAAGAAGACCGTGGTGAGGTCTCCGGCGGCGTAGATGCCGGGCATGCTGGTTTGGCGGCGCTCGTCGACCTTGAGGGCGATGCCCGAGGGCGTATCCACCGTGGCGAGGCCCAATGATTCATGCAGGCTTGCGGACGGCTTGTTGCGCGGATGGGCGAACAGGACGTCGACTGCGATAGTGCGGCCGGTATCGAGATTGACGGCGGCGATATGGCCCTTGTGATGGGCGATCTCGGTGATCCGGCCATCGACGACAGGTATCTTGCGGCGCGCCAGATCGGCCTGGATTTCAGGCGGAATGTCGTGACCATCGGCAAAGACAGTCAACTTGTCGGTCCAATCGAGGAACAGCCTGACCTGATTGTGCGACTGCGGGCCGGACCAGACGAGGCCCCAATGCCGGCCGGCGACTTCGAAGCCGTCGCAATAGGGGCAGGGCACGATGGAGGTGCCCCAGCTTTCGGCATAGCCCGGGACATCAGGCATCTGGTCGGCGACGCCATAGCTCAGGATCAGACGACGCGCCCGAGAGCTTTCGCCCTCGGACGTGACGACGTTGAAATCGTCGATGGCGCCGGAGACGCTGTCGGCCCGGGCACTGACCAGCCTGATCGTGGGATAACGCGCCAGCTGTTGCCGCGCCTCGGCCAGGATGTCCAGCGGCGGCTTGTGATCGTGCCCGAGCAGGCCATGCGAATGGCCAGCGAAGAGGTTGCGGGGCAGGCCGGTATCGAGAACGGTGACCTTGCGGCGGGCACGGCCGAGCTGCAGGGCGCCGGCAAGACCGGCAAAGCTGCCGCCGATGATGATGACGTCATCCATGGGGATGGGCTCCGTTGGAGAACAGGTCGAAACCTGCCCATTGGCTTGCTTATTTCCGACACTGCATGGTATCGTAATTCAAGAATTAGAATACTGTCAAGTACTGGAATTGTCGTGACCGAAAACAGACTGGGCCGGCGCGGCCGGCCCGCCAACGAGGCGCTTGGCCAAACGATCATCGACACCGCGCGCGAACTCTTCGTGGAATTGGGTTTTCAAGCGACGACCTTGGACAAGGTCGCCCAGCGGGCGAAAATATCCAAGCTGAGCATCTATCGGCACTTCGAGAACAAGGAGGCGCTGTTCAGCGCGGCCATCGCGGCCGGCTGCCATCAGTTTACACAGGTCCTTTTTGAAGGCATCGACGGTTCGGCCGAAGATCAGCTCATGGCGGTGGGATCATCTCTGCTTCGCACGCTGTTGAGGCCGGACGTGCGCAATGTCGAAGCCATGGTCATGGCCGACACGACCAATCAAAAGTCGCTGAGCAAGCTCCATTACGAAGCCCGCCCCGCCCATATCATCGCTCAAATCGAGGCCCTGTTGCGTCAGTTGCACGCGAAGGCGCTTCTGAACGTGCCCGATCCTCTCCAGTCCGCCCGCTTGTTTGCCGCGCTTTTCAAAGGATCCGATCTCGTGATGATCGCACGCTTCGATCAGGCAAGAGCAGAGGATGACGAGGAAATCGAATCCTATTGCCGGTCGGCCGTCGCCATGTTCATCGCCGCGCATGGTGGCGATGGCAGCGGGGGCGGAGATTTGGCTGCCTCAAGGTCAAAAAACAAAATTTGAATCGTGCGTGACCGAGCCCTTGGAAATATTGGTGGGCCCGGCACGACTCGAACCTGCAACCAGACCGTTACGAGCGGCCTCGGTCGCAGGTTAAAAGTGTAACTAAATCAATGGTTTGATGGTTTGTTTTTCGACAAGAATGCAAATCATCGCGTTTCGTTTGTTTTCGTGCATTTTCATTTCAAATAATAGATTCGCTGGATTGCACGGCCCGACGCGAGATTCAGAGCACACGCACGACCGATGCCTGACCATCTTTTACGACTAGGTCATAGTCGTTGAACTGCGAAACGCCTTGGAGGAAATCTTCCGGAATCGGTGAACTAGCGAGCCGGTATCCAGAGGCATCGAGCCATCGGATTCGACTTTTCGACTTGACGGGTATCACTGAATATCGCCCTGCACGGCCGTCTGTGCCGGACAGCTCAACGGCTATCGGCGTTCGTCTTACTGCCGCCGCTTCGGGTGCTTTTCGTGCTCTCGACCATCTCAGGAGGTTGCGCGGGTCAATCTGGTCCTCGCCACGGGGGTCGCTATCGAGCTCCTCCAACAACCAGTCCCAATAGTTCGCGCGCAGTTCTGCGGCTTCGGGTCTCGACCTAGCGAGTCCTAATGAAAGCGCAAAAGCAACGAACGGGTCCAAAGTGCCCCACCGCAGAAGTTCCTTCGCCCAGAAGGCAAACCATGGGAGGCCGGTCACGTCCTTCCATGTATCGAGTGTGGGCGTATCAAGCGGATTGTCTGTGCCTTCGGACCAAGCTCGTGCCACAACCGCCCCGATAGAAACACCGAGTCGGAACTCGAGGTTGTCGGAAACAAACGTTTGCCACGCGCGAAGATCCTTGGGCTCAGGCCCTTCCTGATCGGGCATCCCCATCCACCATGCGAGCACCTTATGCCAGTTTGCATAAAGGGTTCTTCCCATTTCTGTATCGCGGACGGAAAAGCCGTAGCCACCGTCATCCGCCACCATCTCACCCAACTTAACGAAAATCGTCAGCCGCTCGTCGTTCGAAAGTGTGCCGTAATTGCCTGTATCTCCCAACAATTCGCGCATCGTTGCGGCGACAGGCTCGAACCGTCTCCCAACTTGTGGTGAATAGCCGTAGTCGTAGAGCCGCTTGCGCTCCTCGGAGCTGGGGTAGACGGTTTGCACAACGCCGTTTCCGCGTTTTACGAAAGCTGCTTCCATCCAGGCTTCGCTGGCCGCGGACACTTGGGTGAATGTTCTTTGCCAAAGCTGGGCGAGCATCGCCTCCGTGTTTGCAGGCGTTGTTTCCTCCAGACTGATGGCCTTTGCCTCCTCGATTGCAGACAAGATCATGCTGTCAAGCTCATCCAGCCTGTCGGCAAGGCGAGCGGCTGGCGCAGGGTTCGCTTTGCCTGCATCTCTAGATATATCTTCTGGCGCAATGCGCTCAAGCCACCTGAAAAAATCATCATCGTCATCCACGCCGGGCAGATTCAGCGCCTGTTCACGAATGGCCGTGAGCAGCACGGCAAGCGGGCTGCCTGCATCACCTACTCCTGCGGCCTCCGCCTGCAGTCTACGGACAAGGTTGTTGTATTCATTCCTTCGGTCGCCGGCCTGACGCCGCTGCAGCCGAATTGTCTTCGGTGCTGTTGTGGCCGCAATGACCGGGAGGGCAATGAGCGTGAAACCTTCCATGCCCTTCGCGGTACCTGGACGCCCTGCGCGACCCGAAAGATTGCGGAACTCGGCGGTCGACATGGGATATTCGGTCTGCGTCTGCGTTGCGACGTCGAATACAACTCGTGTGAGCGACGGTAGAATTATCATATCAAAGGGCAGATTGACGCCCTCGGTCAGCGTGGCTGTGGCCACTGTGATCGGACAGATAGACCGCTCAATCAGAGCAACCATCAACCGACGGAGTCGTTGCGGCATCTGGCCATGGTTGCTCGCGATGCCGCGATCAAGGAGGCGAAGCTCATAGGAGGTCTCTCCGCAATAGTCGATGCAGACGGATCTTGCTTCGGCAAAGAGCGTGGCGTCATCGCCCTCCTGCGGCGGATCGAAGGCAGGAATATTCTCCCAGCCCTTCAAACCGAATGCATCGGCAAACCACCCCATCGTGCGCTCTGGCATCTGCGATATCGAAATCAAAATGCGCCGGTCTCCGTCCGCTAAGTGCAGAGCCGTCCAAAGTATGGTGTTTTGCGTAAAATGATTGAGACTGTTGCGGATCGCCGCCGGCGCCTTCGGCATGGGGGAGATCTTTAACGGAATGTACACCTGCCCTTGGCCTCGGACGCTCAGCCGATGGTCATTTAGCCGGTGCAACTCGATACGTGGAGCGCCATTGCTGACTTCGAGCACGCCGAGGGCCTGCCGCGTACTTCGATAGTGTGATCCGACAGGCTCGGCGTCCGCATTCAGCTCGATCCAGCGCGCAACGGGATGGGCGGCGCCGCCGGCTACGGCAGTGAGAGCAACCCGAACGATTTCCGGCTTTCTCACCAAGAGGCGCGATATAAAGCTCTCCAGTCTGATGGCCCGGTTCATATGCTCGGCTAGAGCGTTTCGTTCGCGTTCATTATCCTCCAAGACGACTTGATGTGCTTCGTCGACGATCAGGAGTTTGAGGCGAGCAAGAAGCATCGGGCCGAGATAGCGCATGAGTGCGTCGGCCTTTTCAACCGTAGCGATGAGCACGGTCGGCATGTCGGATGTCAGCCAAGCGTCCGTAATGCCCCAATCGGAGCCGCCATAAAGACCAGTCACAACGAACTCGCGGCCAAGCTCGCCAGCAAGCTTGGCCTCTACCTCGCCTGCGAGGGCGCGGGAAGGGACCAGATAAAGAGCAAGGGGCGCCGTATCGCCTTGGCTTCTGAGGATCAGCAGCTCTTTGAGGATGGCGAGATTTGCCACAAGCGTCTTGCCAGAACCCGTAGGGGTGCAAAGCGCAAATGATGAGTTACTCAGCAGCCTATCGATACCTTGCTTTTGTGATTGCCAGAGAATGCCCCGTCCCCTCGCATACTGCTTCCTGGCGAACTGATTGACGTCGCGCAGTCGATCCATGTTGAGAAGACCAAGTTGCCTGAGCGGAGTATAGATAGAGGATTTTCCATACCGCTCACATGCCGAACGCAGAAAGAAGGCGAGGAGGGCCACGTCGTCGGGGGACGTCCTAAGAAGTAGCCGTTCTACGTCACGAAGCCGATCCAGGGCGGCTTCAAACCTCGTGACCTCTCCACGACGCAGGGTTTGCGAGGCGAGGCCTATGCACCGGACAAGCTCAACGGTTCCGAACCACTCCACACTTTCAAATGTTCCCTCGCCGAAAAAGAGGCGTTCCGCCCCGCGGACCGTGAGGTCGCGATGTTCTTTCCAAAAGCGTGCGACGCGCCACAGGACTGAATCGAAGTCCGCCTTGAAAAAGTCAGCGAACAAACGCGAACCTCGGTCGTCTGGCTTGACCTGACGGAGAAGTCCGGAGGCCATCGCCGGCAAGCCACCAAGCTGGTAGCACCCCGCAGCGATCAGCGCTGTGGGAATCTCCGCGCCGACAGAATCTCTTGCGCGCGCCAGCCATTCCAGCAATTCGCCGGCTCTTCGGAACGCGAGCGTTGCCTCCTCGATACTCCCTCCTTCCACCGTGGAGAGCACCTTCCCTGCACGGATCAGTTGGCGGGCCTGCTGTAGCACTACAGAAGAGTTCTCGTCGGTCCACCGTATGACCTCTACGTCCCAGTCGGTTTGCAGGCAGCGGACAAACGACCTAGCTTGCAAACGGCTCAGTGTGCGCTCCTGAGCAAGATCAACTTGTATCGCGCGAGCCAACTCAATTCGTTGCTGATCGAACTCAGGCATGCACTGGCTCTTTCGCCCAGAGCCCGCCATAGATGGCGTCGATTAGGCTATCGCCGTCCTTGATGATCAACTCGACCACCTGCAGGTCCCGGCCCGCCGTGTATTCCTCGGGCATTTCCTCCCATGGGATTAACGGATGACGCGGCTCTCGTGTGGCGGCCGGCCCGCCTGCCAAGAGGATCAGATCGGTGCGCTCCACCGGGTCGGGATTCCGGTGCGCCAATATTCGGTCAAGCGAAGCAATGACTGACGCATACTTTTGAGGTTCGCACTCTTCCAATATGGCGTGAAGCTGCTCCAGCCCCAGCGGCACCGGAAGGGCGCGATTGATCTCAAACCATACGCCTTTGTTGTTGTGGACCTTCCTAGAGCTGCCGGCGGGGTCATCCACTTTCGGACCCAGCATAACCGTATCCACGACCGAAGACGTCCAGATGCCACGCCATTTGGCCTCGCCCGCGATAAAGCGCGTTACGCGACCTTCCTCATTGATAACGATCGCAATGAAGTCGTCTCCTTTGCGCCCGAGAACCTCCCTTGTTCGCCTGGGATCGCGGTTCAGCGTGTATATGTACTGTCCGGCATCTTCATGATTGCGAAAGAGGAATACTGGCACTAGCCACTCATGTTTTCCTACAAAATCGTAGGCTTCCGTTGCCATGCCGGACATAACTTCCCCGAATAGTCCCTTTCGCGCGGTCAGAGGGAGCGCGCAGGGATACTGCGCATCACAGCCAACCTCACCGTCGTCTGGATGGAGGCTGATGCGCGCGAGCTTGTGAAAGCATTGCCTTGCATCGAGATGAGCGGATTCGAAATACGGGATTAACTCGTCGTAGAGCGCTTGGTTCGCAGGCGTTTTCTGCTCTAGAAGCAAATGACCGTAGTTGCCCTCTTCAGTGGGGTAGCCCTCTAGCCATTTCTTGAGCGCCTTCTTCGGTGGCTTGCATGAATGCATTATTCAGGTCTTCAGCTCAACTTTCGGAATATTTAGCCAAACGGCGAAAGTGATATCAGTACCCGTAGGGGTTGAAAAGGTGGCCGACGAGGAAGAGAGCCTATCACAAAGTTGATTCCCGGGGCGCGCAGGTATGGTTGTAGGTAGTCTGTGCGTCCTCGCAGAGTGAGATATCTTGATCTCGGCTAGCAATGTCCAGTCATTTGCAGAGCAGTCCCAACGCTTCGAAGTTCGCTCAACATCCCACAACGAATGCATCGTTTAGGCGGACGCACTAATCCGCTCCGAGATCAGCCTCGAGTTGCTTCAAGATTCTGCTGGGAGTCGTATTGAGTGCTTTCGTCAATCGGAACAGCATCACGAGGGTTGGCGACTTGAGTTGCAAAGGGGCGTCTAGAAGTCGAACTCATCGCGGGCAAACACTTCACCACGCTCTCTGCGATCGCACGAATGCGAGAGAGGTGCCGAGTGATTTCAAAAAAACGCCTCGGCCGCTCATAACGTGGATCTACGCACTTCGATGAAGGTCTGGTGCGGCTGAGATTGCGCTAGCCAATCTGCAAGCAGTCCTCACAAGCGGCCCCGGGAGAATAAGCCCGCCGAAGCGTCGCTTACGAGCAGCGAAGTAGAGAATAGCTTTGGCTGTTAGAGACAGCGATTGGCATGCGGGACGATCATTGCACCGAACAATTGGGAACTCTGTAAGCCACTGATTTCATTGGTGGGCCCGGCAGGACTCGAACCTGCAACCAGACCGTTATGAGCGGCCGGCTCTAACCATTGAGCTACAGGCCCCGCCGCGAGGCAGCTCGCGGGAACGCGGCCGGCAACGGTGCGCGGTTCGTTTACAGGGATGGGGGCGGGGGTGCAATGCTGGCGCAGGCGGATGGGAACGCCGGCGCGGCGCCGCGGCTCACTTTCGAAGGACCGAAATCGGTGGTCATGCCTGTGAACCCCTGTTTTGCCCGACGAAGCAAATCTGCCTTGCGCAGGCTCGTTTTTCGGCGTGACTAACCCATTGAAATTATTGACCCCGTCTACTGTGCATGGGGTTGTTTTGCGACTTTTGAGGAAAGGGGGCCGTCCGGGCCCCTCCCCATGCCTTGCGTGCGAGCTGTAGAGCCCTTCGCTAATCCACCGAGACCCCGGCGAACTCCACCACCTTCTTCCACTTCTCGGTCTCGCCCGCGACCAGCTTGCCGAACTCGGCCGGCGTCATCGGCTTGGGGAGGCCGCCGACTTCGGTGAGGCGCGCGACCAGCTTCGGGTCCTTGAGCGCTTCGCCGACGGCCTTGTTGAGGATCTCGATCACCTCGCTCGGCGTGCCCTTCGGCGCGGAGATGCCGTAGAAGCCGACCGATTCGAAGCCCGGCACGGTCTCGGCGATCGCGGGCACGTCGGGCACGCTCGGCCAGCGCTGCGGCGAGGTCACGCCGAGCGCGCGGACATTGCCGCCTTTCACCTGCTCCAGCGCGGAGGGCAGGTTGTCGAAGATCAGCTGCACCTTGTTGGAGATGATGTCGGGGAAGGCAATCGCAGATCCGCGATAGGGCACGTGCACCATGTCGCATTTGGTCAGCACCTTGAACAGCTCCGCCGACATGTGCACCGAGGTGCCGTTGCCGGACGAGGCAAAGGAGATCTTTCCCGGATTGGCCTTGCAGTAGTCGACGAACTCCTGAACCGTCTTCCCGGGAACGCGTTGGAGACGACCAGCATGTTGGTGAGCTGCATGATGCTGGCCACGGGCGTGGTGTCGCGCAAAAAGTCGAACGGCAGCTTCTTGTAGAGCGAGGTCGAGATCGCGTTGTTGGGTGCGACGAACAGCAGCGTGTAGCCGTCGGCCGGCGAGTTGATCGCAGCCGCAGCGGCGATGTTGCCGCCGGAGCCGGTGCGGTTCTCGACGATGAACTGCTGGCCGAGCCGGTCCGACAGCCACTGCGCCATGATCCGCGCCACGATGTCGACCGGGCCGCCGGCGGAAAAGCCGATCAGCCAATGCACGGGGCGGTCGGGATAGGCGGCGGAAGCGGGAGGCGTGGTGCTGAAAAGACCCAAGAGGATTGCGAGCCCGAAAACACCGCACCGCAAATTTCGCAACATGACGCCTCCCATTGTTCTATTGTCGTTGAAGGGCATGCTTTCACAAAATCGGGCCGCTGCCTACATCGTCACTCAAGTCGGTGTTGGGCAGGTCCGTCAGGGACGACCATGAGATTCGCATTGATCCTCATCAGCGCGGCGCTGCTCCTAGGTCCCGCCGCTGCGCAAACCGGAGGCACGGCCATTTCGACCATCACACTCAGCTTGGGCACCGCGACGCCCGGCGGCGGCTTTCCGCTCTATGGCAACGCCTTCGCGGAGGTGATGAACGCGGCCGATCCGCAAATCTCCATCGCGCCGCGCAACACCAAGGGCAGCAACGAGAACATCCCGCTGCTCGAGAAGGGCGAGCTCGATCTCGCGCTGGTTGCGGGCGAGCCGGCCTACGAGGCCTTTGCCGGCATCGGCCGCGCACCTGTGCGGCTGAAGATCCTCACCGCGATCTATTCCAACCCCGGCATGTTCGTGGTGCGCGCGGACAGTCCCTACAGGACCATCCGCGATCTCGTCGGCCAGCCGGTCGCGTTCGGCGCCAAGGGCTCGGGCCTGCCGATCCTGGCGCGCTACGTGCTGGATGGACTCGGGCTGAAGCAGGACGAGGACTTCAAGGCCGTCTATCTCGACCGCGCCGGCGACGGCCCCGCGATGGTCGAGGACGGTCGCGTCTCAGCGCTCTGGGGCGCCGGCATCGGCTGGCCCGGCTTTGCCGCGGTCGCCTCGAGCGCGTCCGGCGCACGCTTCATCGCGCCCAGCGTTGAAGAGATCGCGCGCATCCGTGCCAAGCATGCGTTCCTCAAGCCGCTGCTGGTGCCGGCGGGCAGCTATCCAAAACAGGACGCGCCGATCGCCTCGCTGGGGTCGTGGAGCTTTGTACTGACGCGCGAGGATCTGCCTGATGATGTCGCCTATCGCCTGGCGAAGACTCTGCACGGCGTTGAGGCGAATTTCTGCAAGAAGCTTGCCCAGGCCTGCGAGACCACGGCGTCGAACACAGTCGCGGCCGCGCCGCGGCCGGAGCTGATTCATCCCGGCGTGATGAAGTATTTTCGCGAGATCGGTGTGGTGAAGTAGCAATGGCGAGTTGCGAGTAGGGAATGGAAACGTCTCCATTCGCTACTCCCTATTCGCCATTCGCCATCGTCACTTCTTCACCAGCGGACACGCCTGGTCCGGCGGACCGAACGCCTTGTCGCCGGAGATCGTGGTGAGGATCTTGTAATAGTCCCACGGATATTTGCTCTCCTCCGGCGTCTTCACCTGCACCAGCCAGAGGTCGTGCACCATCAGATTGTCCTCGCGCAGTTTGCCGTTGCGGGCGAAGAAATCCTCGATCGGCTTCTCGCGCATTTTTGCGGCGACCTTGAGCGGATCGTCGGTGCCGCTGTCCTTGATGGCGTTGAGATAGTGCATGACGCTGGAATAGACGCCGGCCTGCCACATCGACGGCATCTTGTTCATCTTGGCGAAGTAGCGCTTCGACCATTCGCGGGTCTTGTCGTCCATGTCCCAGTAGAACGACGTGGTCAGCAAGAGGCCTTGCGCGGCCTGCAGGCCGAGGCCGTGGATATCGGTGATCAGCGCCAGCAGCGCCGCCATCTGCTGGCCGCCCTTGAACACGCCGAACTCCGAGCCGGTCTTGATCTCGTTCATGTTGTTGGGGGGACCGGCGGCGATGCCGATGATCTTGGCCTTGGAGGCCTGCGCCTGCAGCACGAAGGAGGAGAGATCAGGCGTTGCCAGCGGCGGCCGCACCGAGCCCAGCACCTTGCCACCATTGGCGGTGACCACCGCGGAAGCGTCACGCTCCAGCGAATGGCCGAAGGCATAGTCGTCGGTGATGAAGAACCAGCTGTCGCCGCCGCGCTTGACCACCGCATCCGCGGTGCCGACGGCGAGGGCGCGGGTGTCGAACACCCACTGGATCGCGTAAGGCGAGCAGAACTTGCCGTGGAAATCCGCGGTGCCGGTGGAGTGGGTGATGAATAGCCGCTTCTTTTCGTTGGCGATGTTCTGCACCGCGAGCCCGACCGCCGAGACCGGCACGTCGACGATCAGATCGACCTGGTCGACGTCGAACCAGCGCCGCGCGAGCGAGGCGCCGATGTCGGCCTTGAGCTGATGGTCGCCGATCACGACGCTGATCGGCTTGCCGAGCACCTTGCCGCCGAAATCGTCGATCGCCATCTGCGCCGCCGTCACCGAGCCCTGGCCGGTCGGCGCGGAGGCCGGGCCGTTCATGTCGGTGAGCACGCCGATCTTGACGACGTCGTCGGAAACCTGCCCCATTGCGGGGCCCGACATCAGCGCCGCCGTCAAGGCGGCTGCGACCGGTAGTCCAAATCTGGTTGGATTCACGCTTGTCCTCCCCTGATCCGGCGCGTTGGCCGGTGTTGCTTTTTGCCGGGTTTGGCCCGGCTGAATTGGTTTCTTTTGCAACTATTTTGGGGCGGGCGTCAATGTCAGGCTGCGAAGCGGATCTGTCCTGCGCCTGAGGGATCATAGCCGGTCAGCTCCTCGGCGCGCTGGCGCAGCCGCCGTTCGTCCAGGAAGCGGAGCAGGGCCTGCATGGCCGGGCGGAAATAGCTGCGCTGCCGCATCGCGAGGTCAAAGTTCTCCCAGACCAGCGGCACGAAATCGAGCCCGGCCGAGCGCGCCGTGGCGCGGGTCGCGATGCCGCAATCGGCCTGGCCGGCGCGGACCATCTCGGCAAGGTCCGGACCGGTCAGGCTCGGCGCCTCGGCCCGGCGCAAGTCCCGTGTGGAAGCACCCGCGCGCTTCAGCAGCACGTCGAGCAGCATCTGCGCGCCCGTGCCCTGTTGCCGCATCGCCATCCTGGCACCGAGCGCGAGCACGTCGGTCAGGCCGTGCAGCTGCTTGGGATTGCCCTGCGGCAGCACCAGACCCTGCTCGCGGCGCACGAACGCCACCAGCACTGCATCATGCAGGTCGGGAGCTGCGCGCAGCGCTTCGACATTGGCATCGCCGGCGAGATCGTCGGAAGCATCCAGGCCGTGGAAGTGCACCGCCGCCGCCATCACCTCGTTACGCTGCAAGCGCTCAAGCCCGCGCACGCTGCCCTCATTCATCGATCCCAGGCCCGAGCCGGACTCGCGCAGGCTCCAATTCAGCAGTTCGTCCTGGCTGCCGCCCACGACCGGCGGCGGCTCCGCGATCAGCATGCCGGCCGGACGCGCGAGGCCCGACAGCACCCAGAGATCGAGCTCGTGCCGCGGGAAGAGCCACTTCCCGGTCACCTTGGTGCAGGGGATCGCACCGGTGGTGACGAGTTCGTATAGTTTGCGTTCGCCGAGCCGAAGGTAATCGGCGGCTTCGCTGGTCGTCAGGAATTCCATCCTGCATTCCTATGCAAATTCTTGCTTCTTTTTGACGTCCGACGCAGGTGGAATTCTGCATTTCAGATTTTTGTCCGCGGGAACCATGCCCGAACATCTCGCTGCTTTGCAACACATCCGCATGCGCGATTTCTGCTTTGGTGAACGATCTCAAGCGTGCGCGCTTTGCCGAAATTTCCCGATTGCGGAGCGGGAGCGCAGCAAATGCGTCACGAGTGCGGCGTAATCGCTCGCCATCATGACCACGCCTTATTCAATGGGAACCTGATCATGGGCCGCCTGTCCGTTGCATTAGCGCTATTCTGCGGCCTCACCGCTGGCGTTGCGGCGTCATCCGCGGAGGACCGCGCGATCGTGCTGGCGTCGACCACATCGACGCAGGATTCCGGCCTGCTCGACTATCTGCTGCCGATCTTCAAGGACAAGGCCGGCATCGAGGTGACCGTGATCGCGCGGCGCGCCGACGAGGTGCTCAACGGGCCGCGACGGGGCGAAGCCGACGTCGTGCTGATGCACGCGCGGCCGCAGGAGGAGAAATTCGTCGCCGACGGCTTTGGCGTGAAGCGTTTCGACGTGATGTACAACGACTATGTGCTGGTCGGGCCGAAGAGCGATCCCGCGGGCGTCAAGGGCAAGGACATCGTGACGGCGCTGAAGGCGATCGAAGCCAAAGGCGCGCCGTTCGTGACGCGCGGCGATCGGTCGGGCACCCACGCCGCGGAGCTCGCGCTCTGGATCGTCGCCGGCATCGACATCGCCGCTGCCAAGGGCGCCTGGTATCGCGAGGCAGGGCAGGGCGTGACCTCGGCGCTCGACGCCGCGCGTGCCGCCAATGCCTATGTGCTGTCGGAACGCGGCAGCTGGATCGCGTTCAGGGATCGCGGCGATCTCGACATCGTCGTCGAAGGCGACCGGCGGCTGCTCAATCAGTACGGCGTGATGCTGGTGAACCCCGAGAAGTTTCCGGAGGTGAAGAAGGATCTCGCGCAGAGCTTCATCGACTGGCTGACCTCGCCGGAGGGGCAGGCGGCGATCGCCGGCTACAAGGTCGACGGGCAGCAGCTGTTCTTCCCGAATTCGGACCGGTCGGGCGGTTGAGGCTCGCATCGCCGGCGGTTGCCAAAGCGGGCGATGCATGGTCCATCATGGCGCATGACCCAGCGCCTGCCGCCATCGCTGACGCCGCTCGAGATCGCGCTCGCCGCGTTGTTGAACGGACTAGAGCCGCTTGCACCGGTGGAGTTGCCACTGGCCGCCGCGGCCGGTTGCATCGCGGCGGGCGCGCCGCTGCTTGCGGCCCATCCACCGCACGACATTGCCACCGCGGACGGCTGGGCCGTCTGCGCCAATGACCTCGTCGGCGCCTCCTCTTATTCGCCACTGCCTTTGACGAAAGCGCCGCCTTGGGTCGAGGCCGGCGAAGCGATGCCGGCGGGATGCGATTGTGTGCTCGATGCCGACGCCGTTGAGATGTCGGGGCCGCTCGTGCAGGTACTGGCGGAGGGCGTGCCAGGGCAGGGCGTCAGGCGCGCCGGCAGCGACATCGCGGAACGCATGCCTGCCGGCCTCGAGGGTGATCCGGTCGGTGCGGCTGATCTGCTGCTCGCGCGTGTCGCGGGTCTGGATAAACTCGGCGTGCGGCGGCCCCGGCTGCGCATCGTCAATGTGCCGGGCGCAACGGCAACGATGGATATGATTGCCGGGATCGCGCATGCAGCGGGACTGGCTGTGGAAACGCGCCAAGCCGGTGCACGCGATCAGGCATCGATCGCCGATATGCTCGATGCTTCCTCTTGTGATCTGCTGCTGACGGTGGGGGGCAGCGGCGTCGGCCGCCGGGATGCCGCCGTCATGGCGCTGGCCCGGCGCGGCGAGGTGCTGGCCCATGGCCTTGCGCTCCAGCCCGGACGCACCGCCGCGGTCGGGCGGCTCGGGCGGATTCCCGTGGTTGCCTTGCCCGGCTCGCCCGATCATGCGCTTGCGGCCTGGCTCGCGCTCGTGGTGCCGCTCATCGACCACCTGTCCGCGCGCTGGCCGCGCCGGCATGTGACCTTGCCTCTCGCGCGTAAAATCGCATCCGGTGTCGGCATCGCCGAAATGGCCCTGCTGTCACTGGAACATCAGGCGTGGATGCCGCTTGCCGTGGGCGAATGGCCGCTCCAGGCGATGGCCCGTGCCGATGCATGGCTGCTCGTCCCCGCCAGCCACGAGGGATTCGCGGCGGGCACGCCGGTCGGTGCTTATCTGGTGCGGGAATGATATGGGTTCCGGCATGACGATGATTCCGCGATCGCAAGAGCGCAGCGCGCTCGAACAGGAGCAATTCCTCAAGATCCTGTCACGGGAGGAAGCGCTGGCACGCTTCGAGGCGGCGCTGTTCCCGCGCGCGCTTCCGACCGAGATGCGCAAGCTCGCCGACGCACTCGGTGCGGCGCTCGCTGCAGACGTCACGGCTCCGATCGATGTTCCCCCGTTCGACCGCTCCAATGTCGACGGCTTTGCCGTGCGTTCGGCGGATGTTGTCGCGGCGGGCGAAGGCAAGCCTGTTCGGCTCGGGCTGAACTGCGAAACCATCCACTGCGGCACCGCGCCAGCGCTGCAAGTGGCAGCTGGAACCGCAACGGCGATCGCCACCGGCGGCCCGCTGCCGCGTGGTGCCGATGCCGTCGTCATGGTCGAGCACACCCAACCGGCCGGGTCGGATGCGATCGAGGTCCGTCGTGCCACGTCTCCGGGGCAATTCGTCTCCTACGCCGGATCCGACATCGCGCGCGGCGAAGCGCTGCTGCGCGCCGGCACGATCATCGGCTCGCGCGAGATCGGCATGCTGGCCGCTTGCGGCATCGCCGAGGTGACTGTGGCGCGCAAGCCGGTTGTAGCCATCATCTCCACCGGCGACGAATTGGTGCAGCCGGGCGAGGTGCTCGCGCCCGCGGAAATCCACGACACCAATGGTGCGATCGTCACTGCTGCGATCGACGAGAATGGCGGCGAGGCGGTTTTCCACGGCGCCATTCCCGACGATGAGGCCAAGCTCGAAGCCGCCATGCGCCGCGCGCTGGCGGACGCCGACATGCTGGTGCTGTCGGGCGGCACATCGAAAGGTGCGGGCGATCTGTCCCACCGCATCATCGGCCGTCTCGGCCAGCCCGGCATCGTCGCGCATGGTGTTGCGCTCAAGCCCGGCAAGCCGCTGTGCCTTGCGGTGTGCGACGGCAAGCCGGTGGTAATCCTGCCGGGCTTTCCCACCTCGGCGATGTTCACCTTCCACGACATGATCGTGCCGGTGCTGCGCAGGATGGCCGGACTGCCGCCGCGCTCCGACGCCAAGGTGAACGCAACCGTGCCGGTGCGCATTGCCTCCGAGCTCGGCCGCTCCGAATTCGTGATGGTCGCGCTGGTCGAGGGCAGGGATGGCCTGATCGCCTATCCCACCGGCAAGGGTTCTGGCGCGATCACGTCATTTGCGCAGGCCGACGGTTTTCTGCGCATCGATGCGCTGGCGGATCAGATGCCGGCCGGGACTGAAGCCGAGGTGACGCTGTTCACGCCGTATGTGCGCGTGCCCGATCTTGTCATCGTCGGCAGCCATTGCACCGGCCTCGATCTCGTCACCGCAAAACTTGCGCATGCCGGCCTCACCGTGCGCTCGATTGCGGTCGGCAGCCTCGGCGGACTTGCAGCCGCAAAGCGCGGTGAATGCGATCTCGCGCCGATTCATCTGTTCGACGACAGAACCGAGACCTACAACACGCCCTATCTCGTCGAGGGCCTCGAACTCGTGCCGGGCTGGCGGCGGATGCAGGGCATCGTGTTCCGCAAGGGCGACAAGCGTTTCGAAAGCGTCGATGCAAAGGACGCAATTGCCGCGGCGCTCACTGATCCCGCCTGCATCATGGTCAACCGCAACCAGGGCGCCGGGACGCGTATCCTGATCGATCGGCTGCTCGATGGCGCGCGCCCGGAAGGCTATTGGAACCAGCCGCGCTCGCACAATGCGGTGGCGGCCGCCGTGGCGCAGCACCGCGCCGACTGGGGCATGACCATTGCGCCGGTCGCCGATGCGGCCGGCCTCGGCTTCATTCCGCTTGCGGAAGAGCATTATGACTTCGCGCTGGTGACCGCGCGCAAGGACCGGCCGGCGGTGCAGGCTTTTCTCGACGCGCTCGGCTCGGATGAGGCACGGGCTGCGCTGGCGCGGGCAGGCTTCCGGCCCGCATAGATATCAGCTGGACTATCGATGCGACGCCTGATCGGTGCCGCTGGCGACTTGAGCGGCGCACTCACGCTCCTCGGCTTCGGCGAGCGCACGCCTTGCGGCGGGCGGCAGCGGCTTCGGATCGGGCGGGACTTCGACGATCTCAGGCTTGCTGAGTTGTCTCGTGTAATCGATCGTCTCAGAGAGATCGAATGCGCAATCGACGAATTCGAAGATGGTATTCAGGAGAGGGGCGGTCATGGCTCATCCGGGAATGTCTAGACCTGTGGTCGCTCCTTTCCTCGGATCGGTTCAACGGCCCCTGAACCCGCTTCGGGCCGCGTCATCCAGTGCCGCCAGCCGCTCGGCCTCGGCGATGTCCTCGACCGTGTTGGCATTGAAGAACGGATCGAGCGGTTCGGCCGGCCACGTCACCGTCTCGAGCGGATAGCGTGCGGTCCAGCGGTCGATCTTGCGAAGGTCCTCGTCCACCAGGGCGTGGCGCAGCTCGTTGCGCAAGGCGACGCGCCACAGGCCGATCACCGGATGCGGCTGGTGGCCTGATGCGGCGACGGCGAGCTGCGCGTTCTCGCGGCTCCGCGCATCATGCAGGCGGGCAACCAGATCGCGCGGCAGAAACGGGCAATCGCCGGCGGCGCTGAGCACCCACTCGATCTCTGGCCGGTTCGCCGCAGTCCAGTCCAGCGCAGCGAGGATGCCGGCGAGCGGGCCGGGAAAGCCGGGTACATCGTCGGGGACGACCTGCAGGCCGAAGGAAGCGAAACGCGCGGGATCTCCGTTCGCATTGAGGATCAGCCCGCTGCACTGGGGCGAAAGGCGCGCGATGACGCGCTCCAGAATGGTGCGGCCGCCGATGGTACGCATCGGCTTGTCGCCGCCGCCCATGCGGCGAGCGAGACCGCCGGCGAGCAGCACACCAAGAGTCGGCGGAATACTCGTGGCCGGAAAACTAGTCGTCACCACCTTCACCCTTGCGCTTATGCTTGGCCGATTCCTCCTCGACGTAGGCGAGGTCCTGGTCGTAGACGATGCGCTCCTCGCCCGCGAGGACGATGAAGCGCTTGCCGCGGGTGCGGCCAACCAGCGTCAGCCCGACCTGCCTTGCGAGATCGACGCCCCAGGCGGTGAAGCCGGAGCGCGACACCAGGATCGGAATGCCCATGCGGACCGTCTTGATCACCATCTCCGAGGTGAGACGCCCCGTGGTATAGAGAATCTTGTCGGAGGCATCGACGCCGTGGCGGTACATCCAGCCCGCGATCTTGTCGACCGCGTTGTGGCGGCCGACGTCCTCGGTGTAGCAGAGCGGGGTGCCCTCCTTGCACAGCACGCAGCCGTGGATCGCGCCGGCCTCGAGATAGAGCGAGGGCATGGTGTTGATGGTCTGCGTCATCTGGTAGAGCCAGGACGTGCGCAGCTCCGCCTTCGGCAGCGCGACGCTCTCGACGGCTTCCAGCAAGTCGCCGAAGGCGGTGCCCTGGGCGCAGCCGGAGGTCTGCGTGCGCTTCTTCAGCTTGGCTTCGAAATTGGTGTGGTGTGAGGTGCGCACCACCACCACCTGGAGATCGTCGTCGTATTCGACCTCGGTGACCGCGTCATTATATTTCAGCATGTTCTGGTTCAGCAGATAGCCGAGCGCCAGATACTCCGGATAGTCGCCGATCGTCATCATGGTGACGATCTCCTGGGCATTCAGGTAGAGCGTCAGCGGCCGCTCCATCGGCACCTTGATCTCGACCCTGGCGCCGGTCTGGTCGGTGCCGGTCACGCTCTCGGTCAGGCGCGGGTCGTCCGTGTCTGGGACGATCAGGGGTACGGAAGCCTTGTCGATTTTCATCATGGTCGCGAGGTTAGCATGACATTCGGCTCAAGCCGATATAAGCATGCGCTGGAGAGAACGAAATGCCTCGGTTCGTCATTGCGAGCGCAGCGAAGCAATCCAGTCTGCCACTGCGGATATAGTTCTGGATTGCTTCGCTGCGCTCGCAATGACGGGGAGAGGCCGGAGGTTCCATCGGCGAGCGAGCCATTGGCGGAGATCGAACGTTTATGAAAGTCATCGGCCTTGCGGGCTGGAGCGGTGCGGGCAAGACCACGCTGTTGACGCGGCTGATACCGTATTTCAACGCGCAGGGCCTGCGCGTCTCCGTCATCAAGCATGCGCATCACCAGTTCGACGTTGACGTGCCCGGCAAGGATTCCTGGCGGCATCGCGAGGCCGGCGCGGCCGAGGTGCTGGTGGCGTCGTCAAACCGCTGGGCCCTGATGCACGAGCTGCGCGGCGCCGCGGAGCCGCGTCTGCCGGAACTATTGAGTAAGTTGTCCGCAGTCGATCTCGTCGTGGTCGAGGGCTTCAAGCGCGAGCCGCACCGCAAGATCGAGGTGCATCGCGCGGCGAACGGCAAGCCGCTGCTGTTTCCCGACGATCCCGGGATTGCCGGGATCGCGACCGACACCGCCATTGACACTCGGCTGCCGACTGTCCATCTCGACGATATCGAGGGCGCGGCGGCGCTGCTGCTGCACGCGGCGATGCCGGTCGAGGAAGTGGTGGCGAAGAGCGCCGCGATACGCTGACGAGGCACCATGGCGCAACTGTCGGACGATTGCTTTGCCTTCGGCGGCCCGATGATGACGGTCGACGAGGCCGTTGGTCTCATCACGACGCGCGTCAACGCGATCGCGGATCTGGAAACGGTGGCGCTCACCGATGCAGACGGACGCGTGCTGGCGCGCGACGTGGCGGCGCCGCTGCCGCTGCCGCCCTTCACCAACTCGGCCGTCGACGGCTACGCCGTGCGCAGCGCCGATCTCCCTGATGGCGCGGAGCAGGCGTTGCCGCTCGACGGCCGCATCCAGGCCGGCGGGCTTGCGCAGGCGCCGATCAAGCCTGGCCATACCGCGCGCATCTTCACGGGCGCGCCGATGCCGCCGGGTGCGGAGACTGTCTTCATGCAGGAAGATGTCCGCATCGACGCCGCCGGCAGGATCGTGCTGCCGCCTGGGCTGAAGCCCGGCGCCAATGTCCGTCCCGCAGGCGAGGACATTCCGCAAGGTCACGTCGCGCTCCGCGGCGGCCAGCGCTTGCGGCCGCAGCATGTCGCCCTTGCCGCCGCGTTCGGCCTGACAAGGCTCGACGTGGTCAGGCGCATTCGCGTCGCTGTATTCTCGACCGGTGACGAGCTGGCCTCCCCCGGCGAGTCGCGCGCGCCCTCGCAGCTGTTCGATTCCAACCGCTTCATGCTGATGGCGATGCTGCGCCGCCTCGGCTGCGAGGTCAGCGATCTCGGCATTCTGCGCGACGAGCGTGCCTCGCTCGCGAATGGCTTGAAGCAGGTTGCAGGTCGCCACGATTTGATCCTCACCACCGGCGGCGTCTCGACCGGAGAGGAGGACCACGTCAAGGCCGCGGTCGAGAGCATCGGCTCGCTGGTGCTGTGGCGGATGGCGATCAAGCCCGGCCGGCCGGTGGCGATGGGCATCATCGACGGCACGCCGCTGATCGGATTGCCCGGCAATCCCGTCGCGAGTTTCGTCACGTTCGTCCATGTGGTGCGGCCGACGGTGCTGGCGCTGGCGGGTGGCTTGCCGGAGCCGCTGACGCCGATCCCGTTGCGCGCGGCGTTTACTTACAAGAAGAAGGCGGGCCGGCGTGAATATGTGCGCGTCTCCTTGCGACGCGGAGAGGACGGCGCGCTCGAGGCAATCAAGTTTCCGCGCGAGGGAGCGGGGCTGTTGTCTTCGCTGGTCGAGACCGACGGCCTGGTCGAACTCGGTGAGAGCATCACGGGCGTCGAGCCGGGACAGAGCGTAGGTTTCTTGTCCTATGCCGATCTGCTCTAGGGGCCTTGCGTTGACGCCATCGCTTCGTCCCGCCATGTTGCGCCCATGACCAGAACGACGCTCGATCTCACCGGACTGAAATGCCCGCTGCCCGCCCTCAAGACGCGCAAGGCGCTGAAGCCTTTGCAGCCGGGTGATCAGCTCGAAGTTCACTGCACCGATCCCTTGTCGGTGATTGACATTCCGAACTTGATTCGCGAGACCGGCGACAAGGTCGAGATCACCGAGCGCAACGAGGCGCGCATCGTGTTCTTGGTCGAAAAGAGCGACGCCCCGTAGAAAGGCGAATATTCACGGCGGCGACGTTTGACTATGTTGCGCCGGGGACGGCCGGAGTTTCGCTGCAACGCGAAGGGCGCCGATTATTGCGGTGGATGATCTCTAACCTAAGACATCGGGCATGACTTTCTCAACATCGAGGGCAAGCGCAGCCGCAAATCCCGCGGCGGGCCGCGAGCCTGCCGTCAAGCCCGGCAAGACGGCTGCAGGGCCGGAGTTCAGCGCGCTGGCACAGGCCTCCATCCTGATCGTCGACGACGAGCCGGGCATGCGGAACTTCCTGGTGCGCACGCTTGGGCCGCGCTGCAAGCTGGTGGACGAGGCGGCCGATACCGATCAGGCCTCGCGCAAGCTCGATTCCAACCGCTACGACGTCGTCATTCTCGATAACATCATGCCCGGCAAGAATGGCGTCGATTGGCTCGCCGAGCAGCGCGCCGTCGGCTTTTTCGCCGACGCCATCCTGATCACAGCCTATGCAGACCTCGACACCGCGATCCAGGCGCTGCGCGCCGGTGCGGCCGATTTCGTCCTCAAGCCGTTCCGCTCCAACCAGATCCTCAACGCGGTGGCGCGATGCCTCGATCGTGTCCGCCTCCAGCGCGAGAACTATGTCCTGCGCTATGCTTTGCGTGCCTCGTCCGACCGCACCTTTCTGCGCGACAATCTGATTGGACAGTCGGCAGCGACGCTGCGCGTACGTGAGACCATCGCACGCGTCGCGCGCCTGCCGACCTCGGTTCTGCTCACCGGCGAATCCGGCACCGGCAAGGAAGTGGCCGCGCGCTCGATCCACTCGCTGTCCGACCGCGCCGACAAGCCGTTCGTGCCCGTGAATTGCGCGGCGATCCCGCCCGAGATGATCGAGGCCGAGCTGTTCGGGCACATCAAGGGCGCCTTCACCGGCGCCGATTCGGGGCGCGAGGGTCTGTTTCTTTATGCGCATGGCGGCACGCTGTTCCTCGACGAGATCGGGGAGCTGCCGTTGCCGATGCAGAGCAAGCTGCTCCGCGTGCTCGAAGACCGCCGCGTCCGCCCCGTTGGCTCCGAGCGTGAAGTTCCGGTCGACCTGCGCTTCATCTTCGCGACCAATGCCGAGCTTCAGAAGGAGGTCGAGAGGGGCCGTTTCCGAGCCGATCTGTTCTACCGGCTCAACGTCATGCAGATTCGCCTGCCACTCCTGAAGGATCGCGGCGACGACGTGCAGGAGCTTGCCGCCATCTTCATGAGCAAGCTGTCGGTTCAGCTCGGCATGCCGCCGGTGCCGATCGACGCCTCGGTGCGGGCGGCGCTCGCGAGCTACGACTGGCCGGGCAATGTGCGCGAGCTGCGCAATTTGATCGAGCGCACGTTGATCCTCGGCGCCTTCCCCGACGATTTCGCCGGTCCCCGCAACGACGGTCAGTCGGCGCCTGCCGACAGCCTCGCGGAGCTCGAGCGCCGTCACATTCTTGGCGTGCTGAAGGAGGTCAACGGCAATCGCGAGGAGGCGGCTCGGCGCCTCGGTATCTCGCGCAAGACCATCGACCGCAAATGCGCGTTGTGGGATGTCTGATGCCGCGGGCCGCAGCGGCGAGCTCGTGCGGAGACGCTCCGTCCGCTTCCGGCTGCTCGCGATCGCGTTGCTGCCGATGCTGGTCATCCTGCCGCTGCTGCTCGGCGTTGCGATCTACCGCTGGAACGCGAAATTCGACGCGACCTTGATCTCCAAGGTGAACGGCGATCTCACCATCGCCCACCAATATCTCGCCCGCATCCTGGAGAAGACCGGCGTCCAGCTCAGGGCGCTCGGCCTGTCGGCTCGATTCCACGAGGTGCTGGCACAGGATGCGCGCGGCTCCTTGCGGGATCTGCTCGACGAGACCCGCAAGGAAATCGGTCTGGATTTCCTGTATCTGACCAACGATCGCGGCGATGTCCTGGCCTCATCGCCGCCGCTGCAGCATCAACCGAGAAACGACTGGCCGATCATCATGTCGGCGCTGTCGGGCGAGGTCCCTGCAACGGGCGTCGACATTTTCGGCAATGACGAGCTCGCCGCAATTTCGCCGGCGCTGGCCGAGCGCGCGCGACTGGACCTCGTGCAGACGCCGAACGCGTTGCCGACCGACCGCAGCACGGAGACGCGCGGAATGGTGGTGCATGCGGCGAGCCGGGCGATGCTGCCTGACGGCGGCGCCGCTGCGCTGGTCGGCGGCACGCTGCTCAACCAGAATCTCGAATTCATCGATACGATCAACGATCTCGTCTATCGCGCGGCGAGCCTGCCGGAAGGCAGCCAGGGCACCGCGACGCTGTTCCTGGACGACGTGCGGATATCGACCAACGTCCGTCTGTTCGAGGGACGCCGCGCGCTCGGCACGCGCGTCTCGGCGGCGGTGCGCTCGGCCGTGCTGGGCGAGGGGCGCACCTGGCTCGACCGCGCTTTCGTGGTCAATGACTGGTACATCTCCGCCTACGAGCCATTGGTCGACAGTTACGGCAAGCGGGTCGGCATGCTCTATGTCGGCTTTCTGGAGAAGCCGTTCAGCGAAGCCAAATACCAGACTTTGGTGATCATCGTCGCGGCCTTCATCATCATCACCGGCGCGACCGTACCGATCTTCCTGCGCTGGGCGAGCTCCATTTTCATGCCGCTGGAGCGCGTCACGGCGACCATCACCGAAGTGGAGCGCGGCAACCTCTCCGCTCGTACCAAGATGCCGGTGCTGGGTGACGAGATCGGCCGCGTCGCAGTCCATCTCGATAGCCTGCTCGACCAGATCCAGGAACGCGACCGGCAGCTCCGGGAGTGGAATGAGGAACTGAACGTCCGCGTGCGGGAGCGCACGCGGGACCTCGAGCACGCCAATCTCAAGCTCGAGGCGACCACCAAGCAGCTCATCATGTCCGAGAAGCTGGCTGCGATCGGCGAGATCACCGCCGGCGTAGCGCACGAGATCAACAATCCGATCGCGGTGATGCAGGGCAATCTCGACGTCATCCGCAGCGTGTTCGGGGCCGATGCCGACAAGGCGAAGGTCGAGTTTCGCCTGCTCGACGAGCAGATTGACCGCATCAGCCAGATCGTGACCAAGCTGTTGCAGTTTGCAAGGCCGGAGGAATATGCCGGCTATGTCGAGCGCCATGCACCGGCAAGCATCATCTCCGACTGCCTGCCGCTGGTGCAGCATCTTCTGAACAAGACCGAGATCGCCGTCGTCAGGGACGACCGCGCCGACAGGCTCGTGCTGATGAACCGCAACGAACTGCAGCAGGTGCTCGTCAATCTCATCGTCAACGCGATCCACGCCATGCCGGACGGCGGAACCCTGATGCTCCGCTCCTTCGATGCCGAGCGCGACGGCCATCAGGGCGTCGCCATCGAGGTCACTGATTCCGGCATCGGGATGAGCACTGAGGTGATCGAAAAGATATTCGATCCCTTCTACACCACCAAACGGCGGCAAGGGACCGGGCTCGGCCTCTCCATCAGCCAGACGCTGATCAAGCGCCAGGGCGGACAGATCTCGGCCGAAAGCCACCTCGGTTCCGGCAGTACATTCACGGTGTGGCTCCCGGAAGCGACCTGATTGGACATTTTGTCCGAAGGGCTCAGGACATTCTGTCCGGCGTGGCACATTGCACTGCGGGAAGTCATTGAATCATCACGATGCGACTTCTGGCACGCGCATTGCTCATCTCAAGACAGGGTGTTGAGGGGGATGAGGGCGCGATAGCCGTCGCTGCAATGCTGCTTGCGGAGTGAAGGGGATATCACACGCGATCAGCTGCTTGCTTGGCGCGCATGACGCGATGCGCGCCAGACGATTCCACTTCGACATGAAGTCCGACCTGTCATGCGCGGCTGCCAAGCACGCACGCCCGGTCTCAAACCGATGTGCCGGCAAGGCCGCGCTTGGGAGGTAATGCTTATGTCGACTGCTGACACTGTTCTTGCACCGGTTGGTGCTCCCGGCTTCCTCGATCGTGAACGCACGATCGCGACGGCCGGTTTCAATCGCTGGCTGGTGCCGCCGGCGGCGCTGTGCATCCATCTGTGCATCGGCATGGCCTACGGCTTCTCGGTGTTCTGGCTGCCGCTGTCGCGCGCGATCGGCATCACGGCGCCGAAGGCCTGCCCGGACATGTCGCTGTGGCAGGAGCTGTTCACGACCAGCTGCGACTGGAAGGTCGCCAGCATGGGATGGATGTACACCCTGTTCTTCGTGCTGCTCGGTATCGCGGCTGCGGTCTGGGGCGGCTGGCTGGAGCGCGTCGGCCCGCGCAAGGCGGGCTTCGTCTCGGCGCTCTGCTGGTGCGGCGGTCTCTTCCTCGGTGCGATCGGAGTTTACACCCATCAGCTCTGGCTGTTGTGGCTGGGTTCGGGCGTGATCGGCGGCATCGGCCTCGGCCTCGGCTACATCTCGCCGGTGTCGACGCTCGTGAAATGGTTCCCAGATCGCCGCGGCATGGCGACCGGCATGGCCATCATGGGCTTCGGCGGCGGCGCCATGATCGGCGCGCCACTGGCGAACCTGCTGATGAACCACTTCAAGAGCCCGAGCTCGGTCGGCGTCTGGGAGACCTTCGTCGCGATGGGCGTCATCTACTTCGTGTTCATGATGATCGGCGCGTTTCGCTATCGTCTGCCGCCGCCCGGCTGGCAGCCCGAGGGCTGGACCCCGCCGGCCAAGGCCAACGCGATGATCTCGAAGAACAACGTCCATCTCAACGATGCGCACAAGACGCCGCAATTCTGGCTGATCTGGTGGGTGCTGTGCCTGAACGTGTCGGCCGGCATCGGCGTGATCGGCATGGCCTCGCCCATGCTGCAGGAGATCTTCGGCGGCAAGCTGATCGGCCTGCCGGATGTCGGCTTCAACGCGCTCGATGCCGGGCAGAAGGCCCAGATCGCGGCGATCGCCGCGGGCTTTGCCGGATTGTTGTCGCTGTTCAACATCGGCGGCCGCTTCTTCTGGGCCTCGCTGTCGGACAAGATCGGACGCAAGAACACCTACTACACGTTCTTCATCCTCGGCATCGTGCTCTACGCGCTGGCGCCGACGTTTGCCGCGATCGGCTCGAAGCTGCTGTTCGTGGTGGGCTTCGGCATCATCCTGTCGATGTATGGCGGCGGGTTCGCCACGGTGCCGGCTTATCTGGCCGACATGTTCGGCACCCAATTCGTCGGCGCCATCCACGGCCGGCTGCTGACGGCGTGGTCGACAGCGGGCATCATCGGCCCCGTCGTGGTCAACTACATCCGCGAGTTCCAGCTCGCGGCCGGCGTGCCGCGCGACCAGCTCTACAACACCACCATGTACATCCTGTGTGCGATGCTGGTCGCGGGCCTGATCTGCAACTATTTGATCAAGCCGGTGGATTCGAAGTGGCACATGAAGGACGCCGATGTCGCCAAGTTGCAGGCGGCGAGCGCCAGCGCTGCAGCCGCGGGGCCGCACGGCTCCTACGGCATCGGCTTTGGCGGGCTCGACGCCAAGGCGGCGCTGTTCTGGGCCTTCGTCGGCGTTCCCCTGGCTTGGGGTGTGTGGAAGACGCTGGAGAGCGCGGTCAAGATCTTCTAATCGCACATTCATCGCGAGCGGGAGCGCATCAAGGCCGCGCTCCCGCCGCTCATGCGATTGCCTCAATACGACTTCGCTATCGCAGCATGGGACGCCTTTATTGATCTCCAGACCAATTCAGGCTTCGTTCTATTGGTCGGCGCGTTGGACGAACGCATGGCCGTGTCCGGGCGGCATTCTCCAGGATTTGCCTACGGCCGCCCTTAACTGCTTCCGCGAGCATGATAAATCTCTTGGCATCTGGCATGCCAAGAGCTAGAACCAGAGCCGTTCTAAAAGACGAGATCGAGACGAATCGATGAGCCACGACGTGCACAAGGTCCGCCCATTCGAGCATCCGGGCGAGGGGCGCCGGCGCGCCAAGGCGACGCCCAAGGGGCGCCAGGTCGACCCGATCGCCGGGCACGAGATCGAGCTGCTGCTCGGCGACAGGCCGCGGCGGCGCGATTTCTTGATCGAATATCTGCACCTGATCCAGGACAAGTATCATCAGATCTCGGCTGCGCATCTGGCTGCGCTTGCCGACGAGATGAAGCTCGCCTTCGCCGAAGTGTTCGAGACCGCGACCTTTTACGCGCATTTCGACGTGGTGAAGGAGGGCGAGCCCGACATCGCCCCGCTCACGATCCGCGTCTGCGATTCGCTGACCTGCGCGATGCTCGGCGGCGAGAAGCTGCTCCAGGATCTGCAGAGCGCGTCGGGTCCCGGCATCCGCGTGGTGCGCGCGCCCTGCGTCGGTCGTTGTGATACCGCGCCTGCTGCCGAGGTCGGCCACAATTTCGTCGACCACGCCACCGTCGCCAATGTGATGGCGGCCGCCAAGGCCGGCGACACCCATGCGCATCTGCCCGACTATGTCGGCTATGAGGCCTATGTCGCCGGCGGCGGCTATAAGCTGCTAGGTCGCCTGCGCTCCGGCGAGCTGTCGAAGGATGACCTTCTGAAGTCGCTCGACGACGCTTCGCTGCGCGGCCTCGGCGGCGCCGGCTTCCCGACAGGACGCAAATGGCGCGCGGTGCTCGGCGAGCCCGGCCCGCGGCTGATGGCGATCAACGGCGACGAGGGCGAGCCCGGCACGTTCAAGGATCGCTATTATCTGGAAACGGATCCGCACCGCTTCATCGAGGGCATGCTGATCGGCGCGCATGTCGTGCAGGCGAGCGACGTCTACATCTATCTGCGCGACGAATATCCGGCCTCGCGCGAGATCCTGGAGCGCGAGATCGCAAAGCTGCCGCCGGGCGGCCCGACGCTGCACATGCGCCGTGGCGCCGGCGCTTACATCTGCGGCGAGGAATCCTCGCTGCTGGAGAGCATCGAAGGCAAGCGCGGCCTGCCGCGGCACAAGCCGCCATATCCGTTCCAGGTCGGCCTGTTCGGCCTGCCGACGCTGATCAACAACATCGAGACGCTGTGGTGGGTGCGCGACATCGTCGAGAAGGGCGCCGACTGGTGGAAAGGCCATGGCCGTCATGAGCGCCACGGCCTGCGCAGCTTCTCGGTCTCGGGCCGCGTCAAGAAACCCGGCATGAAGCTCGCTGCCGCGGGCATCACCGTGCGCGAGCTGATCAATGAGTATTGCGGCGGCATGGCCGATGGCCATCAGTTCTACGCGTACCTGCCGGGGGGGGCGTCCGGCGGCATCTTGCCGGCGTCGATGGACGACATCCCGCTCGATTTCGGCACGCTGGAGAAATATGGCTGCTTCATCGGCTCGGCCGCGATCGTGATCCTGTCGCAAAAGGACAGCGTGCGCGCAGCGGCGCTGAACCTGATGAAATTCTTCGAGGACGAGAGCTGCGGCCAGTGCACGCCGTGCCGCGTCGGCACCCAGAAGGCGGCGCAGCTGATGCAGAAGCCGGTCTGGAACCGGGCCTTGCTGGAAGAATTGAGCCAGGCGATGCGCGATGCCTCGATCTGCGGGCTCGGGCAGGCGGCATCGAATCCGCTCAGCTCCGTGATTAAATATTTCCCTGACGAGTTCAAGGAAGCGGCGGAATGACCAAGATTACGTTCGAACTCGACGGCAAGCAGGTCGAGGCCAAACCCGGCGAGACCATCTGGCAAGTTGCAAAGCGCCAGGGCCGCGACATTCCGCATCTGTGCTATTCGCCGGCGCCCGACTATCGCCCCGACGGCAATTGCCGTGCCTGTATGGTCGAGATCGAGGGCGAGCGCGTGCTCGCGGCGTCCTGCAAGCGCACGCCGTCCGTCGGCATGAAGGTCAAGACCGAGTCGGCTCGCGCAACTGCCGCGCAGAAGATGGTGATGGAGCTGCTCGTCGCCGACCAGCCGGCGCGCGAGACCAGCCACGATCCGGATTCGAAATTCTGGCACTGGGCTGAGACGACCGGCGTTACCGAGAGCCGCTTCCCCGCCGCCGAGCGCTGGGCGACCGACGCCAGCCACCCGGCGATGCGCGTCAATCTCGATGCCTGCATCCAGTGCGGCCTCTGCGTGCGCGCCTGCCGCGAGGTCCAGGTCAATGACGTCATCGGCATGGCCTATCGCAATCATGGCTCGAAGATCGTGTTCGACTTCGACGATCCCATGGGCGAGTCCACCTGCGTCGCCTGCGGTGAATGCGTGCAGGCCTGCCCGACCGGCGCGCTGATGCCGGCCGTGATGCTCGACGACAAGCAGACTCGCGTCACTTACGCCGACAAAAAGGTCGATTCGCTCTGCCCATTCTGCGGCGTCGGCTGCCAGGTGACCTATGAGGTCAAGGACGAGAAGGTGATCTATGCCGAGGGCCGCGACGGCCCCGCCAATCACAATCGTCTCTGCGTCAAGGGCCGCTTCGGTTTCGACTACATCCACCATCCGCATCGCCTGACCAAGCCGCTGGTGCGGCTGCCGAACGCAAAGAAGGATGCCAACGACCAGGTCGATCCGGCCAACCCGTTCACCCATTTCCGCGAAGCGAGCTGGGAAGAAGCGCTCGACATCGCCGCCAAGGGCCTCGTCAAGATCCGCGACGAGAAGGGCGTGAAGGCGCTGGCGGGCTTCGGCTCGGCCAAGGGCTCGAACGAAGAGGCCTATCTGTTCCAGAAGCTGGTGCGCACCGGATTCGGCTCGAACAATGTCGACCATTGCACCCGGCTGTGCCACGCCTCCTCGGTCGCAGCCTTGTTCGAGGGCCTGAGCTCGGGCGCCGTGTCGGCACCGTTCTCCGCGGCGATGGATGCCGAGGTCATCGTCGTGATCGGCGCCAATCCGACCGTGAACCATCCGGTCGCCGCGACCTTTATCAAGAACGCGGTCAAGCAGAACGGCGCAAAACTGTTCGTGATGGATCCGCGCCGGCAGTCGCTGTCGCGTCATGCGACCAAGCATCTGCAGTTCAAGCCCGGCTCCGACGTCGCGATGCTGAACGCGATGATCAACACGATCATCACCGAGGGCCTGACCGACGACCAGTACATCGCCGGCTACACCGAAGGCTTCGAGGACCTCAAGGAGAAGATCAAGGAGTTCACGCCGGAGAAGATGGAGCCGATCTGCGGCGTCCCGGCGCAGACCCTGCGCGAAGTGGCGCGAACCTATGCGCGGGCAAAATCGTCGATCATCTTCTGGGGCATGGGCATCAGCCAGCACGTCCACGGTACCGACAATGCGCGCTGCCTGATCGCGCTGGCGCTGATCACCGGTCAGGTCGGCCGCCCCGGCACCGGCCTGCATCCGCTGCGCGGCCAGAACAACGTGCAAGGCGCCTCCGATGCCGGCCTGATCCCGATGTTCCTGCCGGACTATCAGCCGGTCGGCCGCGACGATCTGCGCGGCAGCTTCGAAAAGCTCTGGCAGCAGGATCTCGATCCCGTCCGCGGCCTGACCGTGGTCGAGATCATGAACGCGATCCATGCCGGCGAGATCAAGGGCATGTATATCGAGGGCGAGAATCCCGCGATGTCGGACCCCGACCTCCAGCATGCGCGCCATGCGCTCGCGATGCTCGATCATCTCGTGGTGCAGGATCTCTTCGTCACCGAGACCGCGTTCCACGCTGACGTGATCCTGCCGGCCTCGGCGTTCGCCGAGAAGGACGGCTCCTTCACCAACACCGATCGCCGCGTCCAGCTCGCGCGCCAGGTGATCAAGCCGCCGGGCGATGCGCGTCAGGATCTCTGGATCATCCAGGAGATCGGCAAGCGCATGGGCCTGCCGTGGAATTATGCCGGTCCCGGCGATGTCTTCACCGAGATGGCAGAGCTGATGCCGTCGCTGAAGAACATCACTTGGGAGCGGCTGGTGCGCGAAGGCGCGGTGACCTATCCCGTCGACGATCCGAACAAGCCCGGCAACGAGATCATCTTCACCACGGGCTTTCCGACCGCGAGCGGCCGCGGCAAGATCGTGCCGGCCAAGGTCATCCCGCCGGACGAGATTCCCGACGCCGAATATCCGATGGTGCTCTCGACCGGCCGCGTGCTGGAGCACTGGCACACCGGCTCGATGACCCGCCGCGCCCAGGTGCTCGACCAGATCGAACCCGAGGCGGTCGCGTTCATGTCGCCAAAGGACATGCGCAAGAAGAAGCTCACACCCGGCGATTTCATTCGCCTGGAGACCCGCCGCGGCGCGGTCGAGGTCAAGGTTCGCTCCGACCGCGACGTACCGGAGAACATGGTGTTCATGCCGTTCTGCTACGCGGAGGCGGCGGCGAATCTATTGACCAATCCGGCGCTCGATCCGTTCGGCAAGATCCCGGAATTCAAGTTCTGCGCGGCCAGAGCCGAGCGCGCCGAAATGAGGGACGCGGCGGAGTAGGGGTTCCTGTGGTTGTGGCGCTCATCTGTGCCGCACCGTCATTGCGAGCCAACGGGTCCGCGCAAAGCGCGGCCCGATGACAGGCTCCGCGAAGCAATCCAGGCTTTCTCTGCGGAGGGACTCTGGATTGCTTGTCGCTTGCGCTCCTCGCAATGACGGCGCAGAGATACGCGCATGTCCAAAGTCACCCCCGCCACCCGTGCGCTCGAAGCCGCCGGTATTGCCTTCACCGTCCATGCCTACGACTACGATCCTGACGCCGAGAGCATCGGCCTGCAGGCCGCCGCCGCGCTCGGCGAGGACCCGGCGCGTGTCCTCAAGACACTGATGGCGCTGGTGGACGGCAAGTCAGTCTGTGTGATCGTGCCGTCCGACCAGGAAGTGTCGATGAAGAAGCTCGCGGCGGCCGCGAGCGGCAAGTCGGCGCAGATGATGAAGCCGCCGGAGGCCGAGCGCGTCACAGGCTACAAGGTCGGCGGCATCAGCCCGTTCGGGCAGCGCAAGCAGGTACCGACCGTGATCGAACAGAGCGTGCTCGCGCATGATCTCGTCTATCTCAATGGCGGCCAGCGCGGATTGCAGGTGCGGCTGAGGCCGGCTGATGTGAAGGACGTCTTGAAGGCGGTCGTGGCGGATGTGCTGGCGTGACGGCAATGGGGTGAGACCATGAGGCAGCCGCGGCTGCTGTGGCTTGCGGTTCTGCTCGGGCTCGGCTTTCCGGCTGAGGCGCATCAGGTCAACCTCGTCACGGCACGCGTGGCGCTAAGCCCCGATCGCAGGGTGAGCGTCGAGCTCGGATTGAAGGGCAGCGATGTCGATCGCCTGATCGGCACGAAAACTTATGATGCGAGACAGGACGCGGTCGATCCCGCGGCGGTCGCAGCGGCCAGATCCGCACTCCTCGCCTATATGAGCACCCACCTGGCCGTAACAGGCGGCGCCAGGGCCTGCCTGGCCGGAGATGCAGCGATCCTGGCCGACGGCGACGGCATCGTCTATCGCAACAGCTTTGCCTGCGTCGGCACCGCCGGCGACATCAACTATCGCTCCACCGTGCTGACCGAGAAGGATCCGGCCGCGCGCCAAGTCGTGCTGATTGCACAGGGCAGGTCGGAGGTGCAGGCCTTGCTCGACGCCGGCAATACGACGGTCACGCTCTCAACCGCGCCGCCGCCGCTGCGGTCGACGATGCAGCGCTATCTCCTCGCCGGCGTCGAGCACATCTTCCTCGGCTACGATCATATCGCATTCCTGATTGCCGTGGTGCTGTGGGCGAGACGGCTCGTTCCCGTTGTCAAGATCGTGACGGCCTTCACCATCGCCCATTCGATGACCTTGTCGCTGGCCGCTCTGGACCTCCTCGTCATCCCGAGCCGCATTGTGGAGCCTGCGATCGCGGCCTCGATCGTCTTCGTGGCCGTGGAGAACTTCTTCTCGCGCGATGTCGACAGGCGCTGGCGCGTGGCCTTTCTGTTCGGACTGATCCACGGCTTCGGCTTCGCCGGAGCGCTTCGCGAGATCGGCCTGCCGCCGAACGCAGCGGTGCCGGCGCTCGCCGCTTTCAACATCGGCGTGGAGATCGGGCAGGTCGCGATCGTCGTGGTCGCGCTGCCGGCGCTCGGCCTCCTGGACCGGCTGACCACGACGGACCGGACCGAGCCGGTGAGGGCGGCGGGCTTGGTCTACATGGTGTCGGGGGTCATCAGCCTGCTCGGCGGCTATTGGCTGCTCGCGCGCATCTTCGAGGCTTGAGCGGCAGCCTACTGTCTTTGCAACAACTTGAGCCGGCAGCGCAACGCCTCGCGAATGTGCGCGCGCGCGAGCTGCTCCGCCTTGTCGCCGTCGCGTGCGGCGATGGCGTCGATGATGGCCTGATGCTCGTCGTGGCTGGTTGAGGGGCGGCCCGATACGGTGAAGGTGGTCGGGCCGAGCAGGGCGATCCAGTCCTGCAATTCCCGCGAAGCGTTGTCGAGATAGCGGTTGCGCGCGGCGCGGCAGATCGCCTCGTGGAAGGCGCGGTTGAGCCTTGCCCTCTCTCTTGCCATCTCGGCTGCGTCGGTTTCCGACGTCTCGACAAAAGCCTGCTCGATATCCCTGACAGCGTCGATCTCCGGCGGTGACGCGTGCTCGGCGGCAAGGCGCGCGGCGGCGCCTTCCATGATCTCGCGCATGGCGTAGAGCTCGAGCACCTCGGAGATGTCGAGATTGCGCACGATCAGCCCGCGGCCGCCGGCGGGGGCGACGAAACCGCGCGCTGCAAGGCGGCCCAGCGCTTCGCGAACCGGTGTGCGGCTGACCTTCAGCCGCTGCGCGACCTCCTCCTCGCGCAGGCGGTCGCCGGCGCGGTAGCTGCCGGCCTGGAGTGCTTCGCACAGCGAGCGGAACACCGCCTCGCCGAGCGCTAAGCCGGCGCCACGCGCGATCGATCCACCTATCTTTGCCGGGCGTCTGGCCATGTTCCCTCGAAGCAATGCGTATCCCTGCCCATGCAGAGATGACGCTTGCACAGCTTCTGTATATCTTTGTATACAAAAGTACGCAATGACGGCGTGGTTGATCGGGGCTGCCGGCAGCAGAATGCCTCCAACTTCGTCGCATCGGATGGACGGCATGAGTAGCAAGTACGATGTCCTGGTGATCGGCGGCGGCAACGCGGCGCTGTGCGCGGCGATCGCGGCGCGGCGCGGCGGAGCGTCGGTGCTGGTGCTGGAGGGCGCGCCAAAATTCTATCGCGGCGGCAACACCCGGCACACCCGCAACATGCGCTGCGCCCATGACGCCGCCACCGAAATCCTGACCGGTCCCTACACCGAGGAGGAATTCTGGGAGGACCTGCTGCGCGTCACCGGCGGGCAGACCGACGAGGTGCTGGCGCGCCACATGATCCGCGAGTCCAAGGACATTCTGAACTGGATCGTGGAGCAGGGTGTGCGCTGGCAGCCATCGCTGGGCGGCACGCTGAGCCTTGGCCGCACCAACTCCTTCTTCCTCGGTGGCGGCCGCGCAATGCTGAACGCACTTTATCTCACCGCCGAGCGGCTCGGCGTCGAGGTCGCATACGATGCCGAGGTCACCGATCTCGTGATCGAGGATGGCATGTTCCTTGCCGCGCGCCTGAAGCGGCCGATCGACGGAGAGACCGAGATCCGAGCGACCTCGCTGGTCGCGGCGGCCGGCGGGTTCGAGGCCAACATCGAATGGCTCAAGCAATATTGGGGCGAGGCCGCCGACAATTTCCTGATCCGCGGCACGCCGTATAACCGCGGCTCGATCCTGAAGATGCTGCTCGACAAGGGCGTTCAGAAGGTCGGCGATCCCACCCAGTGCCATGCGGTCGCGATCGACGCCCGCGCGCCGAAATTCGACGGCGGCATCATCACCCGCCACGATTCGGTGGTGTTCGGAATCGTCGTCAACAAGCACGCGCAGCGCTTCTATGACGAGGGCGAGGACATCTGGCCGAAGCGATACGCGATCTGGGGCCGGCTGGTTGCTGCGCAGCCCGACCAGATCGCCTACATCATCTTTGACTCGACCGTTGTCACCAGCTTCATGCCGACGCTGTTCCCGCCGATCGCCGGGCAGACCGTGGCTGAGCTCGCCGGCAAGCTCGAGCTCGATCCGGCCGCACTGGAAAAGACCATCACCGAATTCAATGCCGCGGTGCTATCAGGCACGTTCGATCACACCATTCTGGACGATTGTCGCACCGAGGGCATCACGCCACCCAAGACGCATTGGGCGCGCAAAATCGAGACGCCGCCTTATCTCGCTTATCCGGTGCGGCCCGGCATCACCTTCACCTATCTCGGCACGCGCGTAACCAGGGAGGCGCGGATGCTGATGGCTGACGGGAAGCCGTCGGCCAACATGTTCGCGGCCGGCGAGATCATGGCCGGCAACGTGCTCGGCAAGGGCTATGCGGCCGGCATGGGTATGACCATCGGCAGCGTGTTCGGGCGGATCGCAGGACGGGAAGCGGCGAAACATGCACGGAACTAGGATATTGGACGAGGCCGACCGGCTGATGACGGTCTGCAATTCCTGTCGCTATTGCGAGGGATTGTGCGCGGTGTTTCCGGCGATGGAGATGCGCCGCGCCTTCTCCGACGGCGACCTCAACTATCTCGCCAATCTTTGCCATGCCTGCGGCGCCTGCTACGTCGACTGCCAATTCTCGCCGCCGCATGAGTTCAACGTCAACGTCCCGCAGACGCTGGCAGTAGCGCGCGCCGAATCCTACGCGGCCTATGCCTGGCCGCAGGCGATGTCCGGCGCCTTTGCACGCAACGGTCTCGTCATCAGCATCGTCGCCGCGCTCAGCATGGCGGCCTTCATCCTCGGCTTCGCCGTCTTGAACGACCGCGACGTTTTGTTTGGCGTGCACACCGGCCCCGGCGCCTTTTACAAGCTGATGCCACACAACGCGATGGCCACATTGTTCAGCGCTGCATTCCTCTATGCCGTGCTTGCGCTGGTCATGAGCGTGCGCGCCTTCTGGCGCGATATCGGTCCGGCCGTCGGCGGCCGCGCCGACGGCGGCTCGATCCTTCAGGCGATCCGCGATGCCGGCGAGCTGCGCTATCTCCATGGCGGCGGTGTGGGCTGCTACAATGAGGACGACAAGCCGACCGACCGGCGCAAGCTCTATCACCACCTGACGTTCTACGGCTTCCTGCTCTGCTTTGCCGCGACCTCGGTCGCAACTCTGTATCACTATCTGCTCGGCCGCGAGGCGCCGTATCCGTGGTGGGACCTGCCGGTGGTGCTGGGCACGCTCGGCGGCATCGGTCTGATCGTCGGGCCGATCGGCCTGTTCATGGCCAGGACGCGACGCGATCCCGCGCTGCTCGATGAGTTCAGCTACGGCATGGACGTCGGCTTCATCGCCATGCTGTTCCTGACCGGTCTCACCGGCATGGCACTTCTGCTCCTGCGCGAGACCTCTGCAATGGGGCCTCTGCTGGCGCTGCATCTCGGCGCGGTGTTCGCGCTGTTCGTCACCATGCCTTACGGCAAGTTCGTGCACGGCATCTACCGCTTCGCGGCGCTGGTGCGTTACGCGCAGGAGCGGCGGACGGCGGCGTGACCCGCGCACCCCCCGTCTCCGGGCCCGGTGAACCTCCTACGCCACCTCGCGCTCCGGCGAGGCCGCCTGCTCGCGCGCCATCGTCGTTGCGGTGACATAGTCGGTCTTGCCGGTGCCGAGCAGCGGCACCTTGTCGACCACCATGATCGCGGCGGGAACGGTCAGCTCGGACGCGCCGATCGTCTTGGCCTGACCCTGCATGGCGCTGCGCTCGGCGTTCTTCTCGGTCGTCAGCAGCACGATGCGCTCGCCCTTGCGCGGGTCCGGGATCGAGACGGCGACCGATGCGGCCTGGGGCCACAGCGCCGTCGCGATGCTCTCGACCGCCGACAGCGAGACCATTTCGCCTGCGATCTTGGCAAAGCGCTTGGCGCGGCCCTTGATGGTGATGAAGCCGGCTGCGTCGATCGCGACGATGTCGCCGGTGTCGTGCCAGCCCTCGGCGAGCGGCTCGAGCACGCCGGGATTTTCAGCCCTGAGGTAACCGAGCATCACGTTCGGGCCGCGCACCGAGAGGCGTCCGCCTTCCTCGATGCCGGGGACCGGATCGAGCCTGCTTTCCATCAGCGGCGACAGGCGGCCGACGGTGCCGGGACGATTGGCCATCGGCGTGTTCATCGCCAGCACCGGTGCGGTCTCGGTGACGCCGTAGCCTTCGAGGATGCGGATGCCGTAGCGCTCCATGAACACCTGCCGTGTCCGGTCCTTGACCGCTTCGGCGCCGGCGATCACCAGGCGCAGGGTACGGAAGTCGTAGGCATGCGCCGAGCGGGCGTAGCCGGTGAGGAACGTATCGGTGCCGAACAGGATCGTCGCGCCGGTCTGGTAGATCAGCTCCGGCACGATCCGGTAGTGCAGCGGGGAGGGATACATGTAGATCGGAATGCCCGCCAGCAGCGGCATCATCATTCCGCCGGTGAGCCCGAAGGAATGGAACACCGGCAGCACGTTGAACACCTTGTCGTTGGCGTTGGCGTCGACCCGCGCCAGCGCCTGCGCCGCGTTGGCGAGGATGTTGCGATGGGACAGCACCACGCCCTTGGGCGTGCCTTCCGAGCCCGAGGTGAACAGCACCACGGCCGGATCGTTGGCTTGGCGGGTGACGCGCGGCGTCGTGCCTGCGAGCAGGCCCTTGATCTTGTCGGCGATGCCGATCGAAGCGCGGACGTCCTCGAGATAGACGACACGCGCCTCGGCGGAGATCGCGGTCATCAGCTTGTCGAGCTTGCCTTTCTCGATGAAGGCCTTCGAGGTCAGCACGGTCTTGACCTGCGCGGCCTTCATGGCGGCGAGGACGTTGACCGGACCGGCCGAGAAGTTGAGCATCGCCGGCACCCGGCCGATGTTCTGCAGCGCCATGAAGACGACGGCGACGCCTGCGGAGTTCGGCAGCAGCACGCCGACATTCTCGCCGACGGCGGTGCCGCTCTCGAGCTTGCGGCTCAGGACCTGCGCGCCGAGGATCAGCTTGCGATAAGTCAGCTTGGTGCCGAGCGCGTCCTCGATGATGACCTTGCCGGTATCGCGGTCGCGATAGGCATGTCCGAGCGCCTCGAACAGCGAGTGATCGAGCATCGCGTTCTTGACCATCGCATCGATCATCACGTCCTGGAGCGCGGCGCCCGCGGCGTTGCGGCGTGTCTTGCCTTTCAGGGCCGCATCGACCGGCAGCTTGACCGGCGGCAGGATCGTGACCGTCACCCGCGGAAACCACGAGCGCTTGATCTGGCTGGAGTTGAGGTAGCTGAGATGAGAGCGCTGCGCGCCCTCGATGCGGACCGGCACGACCACGGCATCGGCCTTGTCCGCGATCATCGCGGTGCCGTCATAGACCTTCATCAGCGATCCCGAGACGGTGATGCGCCCTTCCGGGAAGATCACGACGGGTTCGCCCGCGGCGACCAGCTTGATCAGGTCGCGTGCAGCCAGCGGCTTGCTCGGGTCCATGGTGTAGTGCTTGACCACGCGCAGGAACGGCTTGGCCCACCAGGCCTTGGCGATGCCCGTATCGACCGCGAAGCTGGCGTCGATCGGCAGCACGGCGTGCAGCAGCGGACCGTCGATCAGGCTGACATGGTTCGGCGCGATCAGCATGCGGGTGCCGGCAGGCGGCAGATTCTCAAGCCCGCGGATTTCGGTGCGGAACAGCGCACGGAACAGCAGCCCGCCGAAATCGCGCACGCCTTCCTTGCCCCACTTGGTCAGCACGAACCACACTGCGCCGAAGCTGGCGACGCCGAGGCCGAAGAAGATCCAGCCGATATGGAGGCCAGCCGCCTGCAGCAACGCGACGAACAGCGAGCCAACCACCATGAAGGCGGCCTGCAGCACATTGCCGGCGGCGATGATGCGGGCGCGTTCCGATGGCGCCGACCAGGCTTGGACAGCCGCAAAGGACGGCACGACAAACAAGCCGCCACCGAAGGCGAAGGCGACGAAGTCGATCAGCATGCGCAGGCCGGCGAACGACGTCGCGAAACCGGCCGCGCTGATGTCCTGCCCCTTGGCGGTCACGCCGATGGCCCAGGCGAGATCGAGGCCGGAAAACCCCATGATGATGGCGCCGATCGGGACCAGCGCGAGGTTCGGACGAACGTGGCTCAGGCTGGCGGCGAACAGCGAGCCGATGGCGATGCCGATCGCGAAGATCGCAAGGCACAGCGTCACCACGCCCTCGGTGCCGCCGACGACATCCTTGACCAGCGCCGGCAGTAGCGACAGCACGATGGCGCCGACCAGCCAGAACCAGGAGACGATGACGGTGCCGTCCCACAGCCGGTGGTCGGCATGCAGCGTCCTGAGCAGGCTCAGCGTCGAGGTCCAGGGGTTGGCGTTGACGGGCAGATCGGGCGCGGACGGCGTCGTCTGCGGAATGCGGGCGGCGAAGGCCCAGGACAACAGCGCCAGCACGACCACGGCGGATGCGACCCAGCCCATATGCGCGGACCCCGCCACGAACTGGCCGCCGGCGACGGTGCCGAGCAGGATGGCCATGAAGGTTGCGCCTTCGACCAGCGCGTTGCCGGTCGCGAGCTCGCCGAGCTCGAGCTGATCCGGCAACATGGCGTATTTCACGGGGCCGAACAGGGCGGCGATGGTGCCGAACAGTGCGAGCGCTGCGAACAGCAGCGGCACCGAATGCAGGAAGAAGCCGGCGGCGGCAAAGCCGGCTGCGAAGATCTCGGCGAATTTGAGCCGCCTTGCGACGACGGATTTGACGTATTTGTCGGCGAGCTGGCCGCCGAGCCCGGACAGGATGAAATAGGGGAAAATGAAGACAGCGCCGGCCACCGTCACCAGGGCATCGCCGTGGCCGGTCGCGGCACTGTAAAGCAGGATGATGACGAGCGCGTTCTTGAGCACGTTGTCATTGAGCGCCGAGAAAAATTGCGCCCAGAACAGCGGCGCAAAGCGGCGTGACGACATCAATTCCCTGATCATGACTAGTCCTGTTTTGGAAAGGCAGCCTGAGGTTCGTTACGTTGTCTGTGAAGCGTCACGACCGGAAGAGTATCGGACGAACGATTGCAGGGTGGACGGTCGCCGGCCTGCTTTGTCCCCCTCGATCCCTCCGATCCTGTTGGTCTCCAAGTGGTCTCGTTAGGTTCGCAAATATCTGGTCGCGGCCAGTCTCTTGGTCGGAATAGCCGCGGTTAACGGGATATCGCGTGGGGCGATGAGGAAAAGCTGAACCGCATCGCCAGGACCCGCGAGATCGGCTGCGAAAGTCGGGAGATGGTAATTCCTTCCTTGCAACCGGGTCTTGCATTCGAGCCGATCGGAACGCGCCGGATGCGCGCCTCAGGTGAGATGGGCGAGGTGGCGAAAGGGCGAGAGACGGCCGAGCAGGCTGAACCGGCGGCCCTCTTGACGCGCACGGGCGCGGCTCGCCCGCCACATCCGGAAGGTCGCGCGCCGCTCAGTGAGCACGCCGGCGATGTCGCAGGCATTGGCGATGCGATCGATCGGGGCCATGGCGAACCGCAGCAGGGCCCGGCTAAAGCCGGTCACGAGGGCAGCGGCGTCATCGACGAAGGTGGTGGCGATATTAACAGCGAGGGTTTGCATTTTGCAGATCTCCGGGTTAATTTGAACAATGTTCACATGAGTAGCTCCAAAATGAACAATGTTCAAGAAGAATCGTTGCGAGACCGGAAAAAAAATCGGCGCCGACTCCAGATCCTGGAGATCGCCCGCAGCATTATCGCGACTAAAGGGCTGAAATCATTGAAGGTTCGTGATGTTGCCGAAGCCGCAGGCTGTTCCGTCGGCAGCGTCTATAACGAGTTCGGCGACTTCGACGGAGTGATCCTGACCGTCAATCGCGAGACCGTTCAGGCCCTCACGGCCCGACTCGGTGGGGTTCCGGCCGAGGACCCCGTTCGCCAGCTCTACGGGCTTGCCGCGACCTATCTCGACTTCTTCGCCGAGCACGCCAATCTGCTGCGCTCGCTGTTCGAGCATCGGATGGAGGACGACCGTCCTTATCCCGATGACATCCTGCAGATGGTGATGGATGCCTTCGCGCTGATGCATGCGCCGCTGGTGCGGCTATTGCCGGACGCGGATGACGTGAAGATCGCGCTGCTGTCGCGCACCTTGTTCTCTGCCGTCCACGGAATCATCTCGCTCGGTCTCGAGGAGCGCATGGTGGCGGTGCCGCCGCAGATGCTGCGCCAGCAGGTCGAACAATTTGTCGACACCCATCTCGCGGGCCTCGGCATTTTGCCGGGGGGCGCACGGCCATCTCGATGAGGTGCCGCCGCTACCAGGCGTATCGCAGGCTCGCGGTGCCGGAATAAGTGGTGCTGCGGGCCGCGAACTCGCTGTCGAATTTGGCCGACAGCGCAATGCCGTTCGAAAACTTCAGATCGGCGCCGGCAGATGCGAGCGCGGCGTCTTTCGCCGGCGTCGCGCCATTGACGATGAAGCTCGCGCCGGGCAGCGCCTGGAACGCGGCATTGAGCACCGGGTCGCTCACCCAATCATGTGCCCAGGCCGCGCGGCCGCGTAACGTCAGGACCGCATTCGGCGAGACCAGCGTCGTCCGATCGAAGCGCGCGCCAAGTTCGCTTCGGGTGTCGGAGGCCGTGCGTCCCCGATAGGTCAGGCCGAAGCCGCTGCCGGCCAGATCCGTCTCGCTATAAGTCGGGGTACGAAGCGCCTGCGCCTGCGCTGCCGCGTATGGCGTGAGGCCACCGATCGGCGTCGCGAAGCGATAGCCGCCCTCGATGCGGCCGCCGACGGTTTGCGCGTCGAACTTCGCGGTGAGCTGGTTGCCGAACGGTGCGAAGCGGTCTGTCGACATCCAATGATTGGCCACGGCGAGCGAGGCGGCGAAATAGGCCGGGCCTGTGCGGACCGCGGTATAGACGCCGGCCTGTATCGCCTCGCTCTTGCCGCCACCGATCGCCTGCGCGAGGTCCCATCTGGTGCCGCCGCCGGAGAGCGCAAAGCCGACGATCGCGTCGCGGCTGAAATGATAGTCGGCGCCGGCCGCGACCCCGCCAGCGCGCGCGCTGAGGTCGTGGCTGCCGATCACGACCGGATCGCCGCTGGTGCGGTTGGTGCCGCCGAACGCCGCGCCCCAGGCCGTCCAGCGCTCCGCAAAGGCCGGTGCTTTCGCAGGCGGCGCACCTAGCACCTTGTTGTAGGCGAGGGCGATATCCGCAGGCAGCGCGGTGCGCTCGGGGTTGAAGCCGAGCGCCGTGTCGCCCGGCCCAGTACCTGGGCCGCCGCGTCGGCTCACGAACGGATCGAGCATGAGGCCGAGGAACTGGCTCGTGAACTGGAAGGCGCCCTGCTGCGCGCCGGTGGCAGCTTCGCCCGAGAGCTGGTCCAGATTGTAACGGAGCTGGGCATCGCTCTGGCCAGCGAACGAGGACAGGAAGGGCAGGTTGGGGCCGAATGCGCTCAGCGCGCCGGCGACAGCCTTCTGGTTCTGCGTCTGGGCGACGGTGGAGAAGGCAGCCGTGTTGTAGTTGAGTGTCAGGAAGACAGAGAACCCGTCATAGCTGAGGGCGGAGGTGAAGAACTGCGGATTATATCCGCTGATCGTTACGCTTGCGAAGGATCCGGTGAGGCCCGTCGTCGTGCTGAGGATCGTATATTGCGTCGATGCGCTGTAGGCGCCGGCAAGCGTGGTGACGGCGACGGTGCCGCCGTTCAACGTCGCGCTTACGGCGGCAATCTTGTCGGATTGTCCTGCCGCGTTGACGGAGATCGCGTAGGTCGAGCCGGCGTTGAACGTGGTATTGCCGTAGACAACGAGCGAACCGAAGCTGCCGGGTGCGACCCTGCCGCCCGACAGCACGGTGAGATCGCCGATGGCGCCGTTGCCACCGAGGGTGCCGCCGCTGACCGTCGTTGCAACATTGGGCATCGTGCCGTTGACGATGAGGTTGCCGGCCTGGATATTCATGGTCCCCGCATCTGGCGTCGTGCCGGTCAGCGTCCAGGTCGAGCTTCCCGTCTTTTCCAGGGCCTCGAATTCCCGGAACTGCAAGCCCGCGCCGAATGTGTCGAGGTCGAACGTGCCATTGGCCGTTCCACCCAAGCGCAGCGTGTCCGTTCCGTTGCCGCCCAGGACCCAGCCCGTGATGTTCGATCCGGCGCGGAGTTCGAAGACGTCGCTGCCGTCCTTGAGATCGACGGCCGTGCTGGCGCCGGTCAAGATCGTGCCGGAATTGATGACGATATCCTGATTGGCCGAACCGAGGATTGCGCCGCCCGAAGCACTTGAGACCGTGCCTGCGTTGTTGATGGTGTTGCCGTCGCCGGCGCTGTTGAGGTCGATGGCCGCGCTACTGCCGGAAAAGACGAGGCCGCCCGACAGGATGTTCACCTGATTGTTCATCGCCCCGGCTCCGATGCCGACCCCACTGGTTATGGGAGCGAGGCTTCCAACGATACCTCCGATGACGACGATGTTGTTGTTGGAATTGGAAAGGACGACCCCTGTCGAGCCGAAGGCCGATGATCCGACCACAGCACCGGCATCTATCGTGATGGCGTTGTTGTTGCTGCCGCTGACCAATGCAATGCCGTCGCTGTTCGCGGACGCGATCGACGCGTTGCCGGAAACGTTGATCGTGCCATTGGATGCCGCTTCGAAGGTAACGCTCGCAAAACTGGGATCGTTCACGGAAGTTGCGGTGCCATCGCCGATATTGACGGTCACACCGCTGACCACAGGCGCCGTCTTGACTCGTGTATTGCCTGCCCCCGTGCAGGTGATTGAATCGCCCGAATGAAGCGACGTCTGCGAACCGCTTCCGGTAACGACACAGGCCGCCGCCGCGGGCGCGATGAGCCACGGCGGCGCCGTGCCCGTAGCAAGAGCGCTGATCGCGGTGCTCAAGAGGAGCGCATGCCGCCGGCGCGTCTTTGCACGACGAATATCCGGCGAGGTTTTCCAATCATTCCAAGGCACCTGCAAACTCCTTTCACGATGCGGCCCGAACGGAATCCTGCCGCAACGGTGGGCAGTTGCCATGCTTAGTGATGGAGGCCTTGGCTTTCTTGGACCAGCGCGCAAAACGGAGTGTCGAAATGCGAAAGACGCAACGTTTTCGGGAGTAATGTGGCCAGGGCACCACAACGCGCCGTTTACGCGGCTCGCGAGCTGTCAGCCTCGCGCTGCGACGGCTTCGCGTGGCCGGGCCGCAACGGCGATGACGTCCAGTCTGCCGCCATCGACCTGAACGCGGTTGCGTCCCTTTTCCTTGGCGCGATAGCAGGCGGCATCTGCGCGCCGCATGGCGTCCTCGATCGTGGCGTTGCCGTCGGCGATGCAGGCGACACCGATGCTGGCGGTCACCGCAAAGCAGCGATCGTCCCAGGCGAAGTTGAGCAGCTCCAGCGACCGCCGCAGCCGCTCGGCGATGTCGACGGCAGTCGCCGGCGGGCACTGCGGCAGGATCAGCCCGAATTCGTCGCCGCCGAGCCGGGCCACCAGGTCACGCGGACGCCGATCCTGTTGCAGGAGGCGCGAGACCCGGCCGAGCAGGCGGTCGCCGGCAAGGTGCCCGCAGGTGTCGTTGACGCTCTTGAACTGGTCGAGGTCGAGCAGGATCAGGCCCAGCGAACCCGCGGCGGCAACGTCCAGCTCGCGTTGCAGCCGCGCCTCGAAGGCGCGGCGGTTGGACAGGCCGGTCAGCCAGTCGTGCGAGGCCTGCCAGGCCAGGCGCTCCTTCTCGGAATGCAGGGCGTCTTCGAATGCCTGCCGTTGCAGCACCAATCGCCTGGTGTGCCAGATCAGGAGCAGGACCAGCGTGACAGCGGTGACGATGTTGATGCCGGTCAGTGTCAGCTTGATGGCGCGGGAGCCTTCGCCGAGAACAGTGGAGAACCGCTTGGCATGCACCGTGAACTGGGTGTTGAGCTCGGACAGCCGCGACGACAGAAATTGCAGGCGGTTTGGGTCTCGAACAGGGCCGTTCTCCAACTCGGACCGGATGACTTCGCCGAAGACGCTCAGCTCCAGCAGCATCGGATCGGTAGCGGTCCACTCGCGGATCGCTTCCTGCAGGAAGCTGACGCGGTTGAAATGGCGAAACAGCCAGATCAATCCAGGAACGTCATCGGGATGATTGCCGCCCTGCAGGAAGCCGATGCGCGCGGCATCGACGTCGACCGGATCGCGCTCGAGTGCCCAGCGCGCGAACTCGTCGCCGATAGGAACGGCGAGCGAGGCCTGGTATTGCGTGAACTGGCTGGCGTCACCCGAATGCAGATAGAGATTGAGGAAATAGACGGCGTTCTTCTGCGAACGGGACCACATCGCTTCGCCCGCGACATAGGCGCGAACCGACGACATCACCTCGAGACTGAATCCCGCGATCGCCGCCTGGAGCATGACGACCATCACGAAAGGCGAGACGAGCTTGATGACGTGAAGGAAGCTGTGTCCCTTCATCGACGTCGCTGTTCTGCGAAACACCCTGCGTTCCCCAAATCGCGCAACGGCCCCAGCGGATGCGCCGCGCCTGCAACGCGAAGTAGAGCAGATGGTTGCTTAAAATCGACCTGAAACGCCCGCGGGACTGCGTCGCAGGGTGAAGGCACCGTGATGCGGATATGCGCAGATCGCTTCAAATGCCGTAAATCGGATCTAGCGCTGTATCGGCGGACCAATGCCTCGGATTCGTCGCGCGCGGTTTACCCGATCGAAAGAGGCCTGGTCGGTTTGCTAGACCAGCACCGGTTTGCGCACGCGGCCGGCGTCGCCGAACACGCGCAGGTAACGCTCGATCTCCGAGGGCATGCCGGTCGCCTTCTCCGGATTGTCGGAGAGCTTGACGGCGGGACGGCCATCGACCGACGACACTTTGCAGACCAGCGAGATCGGATCGAGATTGAACGAGCCATCCGGCGTGCAGCCGACGAAATCGTTGGTGAGGTTGGTTCCCCAGCCGAAGGAGAGCCGCACCCGGCCGGCAAAGTGATGATAGGTCTCCTCGATCGAGCCGACGTCCATTGCGTCGGAAAAGACGAGCAGCTTGTCCTTGGGATTGCGTCCCTTCTTCTGCCACCAGGCGACGATCTCCTCGCCGGCCTGGATCGGCGGCGCGCTGTCGGGCCGGAAGCCGGTCCAGTCAGCGACCCATTCCGGCGCATCGCGCAGGAAGGCCTTGGTGCCGAAGGCATCGGGCAGTGCGATCAGGAGGTTGCCGCCATAGGTCTGACGCCACTGGTCGAGAATGCGATAGGGCGCCCAGCGTAATTCCTCGTCGTCCCTGGCGAGCGCGGCCGCGACCATCGGCAGCTCGTGCGCATTGGTGCCGATGGCCTCGAGATCGTTGTCCATCGCGAGCAGCACGTTGGAGGTGCCGATGAAGGACGAGCCCAGGCCTTCCTTCACCGCCTCCACGCACCAGCGCTGCCAGAGGAAGCCGTGACGGCGGCGGGTGCCGAAGTCGGACAGGCGCAAATTCTCCAGCTCGCGCAGCCGTTCCACCTTGGTCCAGAGCTTGGCCTTGGCGCGCGCATAGAGCACGTCGAGCTCGAAGCGGCCGCGGCCCTTGATCGCAGCACGGGAGCGCAGCTCGTTGAGGATTGCGAGCGCCGGAATCTCCCACATCGTGGTGTGGGTCCACGGCCCGTGAAAATGCAGTTCGTACTGGCCCTCGACCTTGCGCAGCTCATACTCGGGAAGGCGGAATTCGGCCAGCCAGCGGATGAAGTCCGCCGAGAACATGTGGGTCTTGCCGTAGAAGGTGTTACCGGCAAGCCAGATCAGCTCCTTCTTGGTGAAGCGGATGGTGCGGGCGTGGTCGAGCTGGGCGCGCAACTCGCCCTCATCGATGATCTCGGCGAGCCGGACGTGGCGCGAACGGTTGATGACCGAGAAGGTCACCCGCTGATCCGGGTAGTCTTCCCGAATCATTTGTAACATCAATAGTTTATAGAAGTCGGTATCAAGCAGGCTGCGGATGATGGGATCCAGCCGCCAGCTGTGATTGTAGGTCCGGCTTGCAATGTCGGTCACTGTCATGGGGGCATTTTAGCGTGGCTGCCTTTGCGCAACCAGTGGGTTTGGCGAGGGCTGGTCTTCCGAAAGACGGTATCGGCTATCAGGCCTTGGCGGCCGTCGCTGCGACACTCTCGAGCTGGCTCCTGACCCAACGATGGGCCGGGTCTTTCTGATAGCGCTGGTGCCAGACCATGAACATCGGCAGCTCGGCCAGCGTCCGCGTGCGGGACGCCAGCGGGATCCGCGCTTGCGCGAACCCGCGCATGACCCCGGACGCCAGCAGGCTCGGCATGCTCGCCAGCATCTGCGAGCCGCGAAGAAAGGACGGCACGCCGGAGAAGCTCGGCACCGAGATCGCGATGTCGCGATGGAAGCCGTTGGCCGCCAGCCGGCGGTCGAAGTCGAGCCGCTCATTGTCGGTATAGACCACCGTGACGTGACGTGCCGCAAGATAGGCGCTGCGCCCGACCGGAGCGGTACGCGCCTTGGGATCGAAGTAGCAGACGTAGTGATCGCTCAAGAGGCGCTTCTGCACGATATCGACGCCGGACGGCGGCAGCGGCGTGATCAGGAGATCGCAGCGGTTTTCGCGCAGCATCGCGGGCGAGGGCGACTGCGAGGGGATCACCCGCAAATTCAGGCCCTTCACTTGCGCGGCGACGTGATCGAAGAACCGCGGCAGCAGCAGATCGCGCTGGAAGTCGTTGGCGGCGATCGTCAGCGAAAGCTGCGCGCGAGCCGGTTCGAACGTGACGCCGCCGGCAAAGCTCCGCATCTCGTCGATCAGAGCCCGCGCCTTCGCGGCGAGGGCCCGCGCATGCGCGGTGGCGACGATGCCGCGGCCGGATTTCGCGAACAGCGGATCGCCTGCGATCCGCCGCAGCTTGTTCAGCCCGTGACTGACCGCCGATTGCGTCAGACCGAGCCGCGTTGCCGCCGCGGTGACCGATCCTTCCTCCAGCACGGCGAGGAACAGTTCGAGCGCGTGGCCGTCGAGGGCCAAATGATCGATTTTCTTCATGCAATATATTATAATCGATCTATTTATCCGGGGAATAGACCCGCCCATGATCTCCCGATAAGCCGCGCGTCCGGACCGGGCGCCCCAAGGGAGAGACACGATGAATGCAAAGGCGTCAGCCTTGCGGGATCCCCGCCTCAACCGTCCCGAGCCCTTTACGCCGCCGCTCGGCGATGGCGGCTTCTTCCAGCGCGACCGTTCCATCCATCCGCCGGCGCATGCGCCGGGCTACAAATCCTCGGTGCTGCGCTCGCCGCGCCAGGCGCTGCTGTCGCTGGAGAATTCCGTCTCGGAGATCACAGGGCCGGTGTTCGGCCATAACGATCTCGGCCCGCTCGACAACGATCTGATCCGCAACTACGCCAAGGAGGGCGATCCCGTCGGCGAGCGCATCATCGTCCACGGCCGCGTGCTCGACGAAACCGGACGCGGCGTGCCGAACACGCTGGTCGAGTTCTGGCAGGCCAATGCCGGTGGCCGCTACCGGCACAAGAAGGACACCTATCTGGCGCCGATCGATCCGAATTTTGGCGGCTGCGGCCGCGCGCTGACCGACGACACCGGCTACTACTACTTCCGCACCGTGAAGCCAGGGCCCTATCCCTGGCGCAACTACGTCAACAGCTGGCGGCCCGCCCACATCCATTTCTCGGTGTTCGGCTCGGGCTTTGCGCAGCGGTTGATCACGCAGATGTATTTCGAGGGCGATCCCTTGATCCCGGTCTGTCCGATCCTGACGACGATTCCGGACAAGGATGCGCTCGACCGCCTCGTGGCGCCGCTCGACCTCAACGCCTCGACGCCGTTCGATTCGCTCGCCTACCGCTTCGACATCGTGCTGCGCGGCCAGCGCTCCACCTACTTTGAAAATCGTACCGCGGGGAACTAAGTCCATGCCGCAGCCGCTCAACTACCTCAAGGAAACCGCCTCGCAGACGGCCGGGCCCTACGTCCATATCGGTCTGATCCCGGCGATGGCCGGCTTCGACATTTTCGAGAAGAACTTCTCGAATGTCCTGACAACGCCGAATACGCAGGGCGAGCGCATCACGCTGGAAGGCAAGGTGCTCGACGGCGCCGGGACGCCACTGCGCGACGTGCTGCTGGAGATCTGGCAAGCCAATGCCAGCGGCCGCTACAACCATCCAGCCGATCGCTCGGCCGGCGCGCTGAGTGAGGAGTTTCGCGGCTGGGGCCGCGCCGGCTCCGATTTCGAGAGCGGCCTCGTGACGTTCGAGACCATCAAGCCGGGCGCGATCATCGACAGAGCGGGCCGGACATGCGCGCCGCATGTCAATGTCTGGATCGTCGCGCGCGGCATCAATATCGGCCTTAACACGCGAGTCTATTTCTCGGATGAAGAGGCCGCCAACGCCACCGACCCCGTGCTCAACCTGATCGAGCCGCCGGTGCGCCGCAAGACGCTGGTTGCCACGCGTAGCGAACGCGCCGGCAAGGTCGTGTATTCCTTCACGATCAATTTGCAGGGGCCGGAGGAGACGGTGTTCTTCGACGTGTGAGGGGCCGGCGGCCGTCCCAGGATCACTCCACCGGGTCGCCGCGACTGATCGCTCCGCGTGCGAGGAACTGTGATGTTTGACGCATCTCGCGCGATCCCGGTCGTTCGACCGGGTCGCGCCCCACTTTTTGTTTCAGGTCTGCTAAATCGATGAAGATGTCCGCCTGTCGGCGCAGGTCGTCGGCGACCATGGGCGGCTGAGTAGAGAGAGTGGAGACGACCGTCACGCGGACACCGCGGCGCTGCAGGGATTCCACCAGCGAACGAAAATCCCCATCGCCCGAGAACAACACGATCTGATCGACATGCTCGGCGAGCTCCATCGCCCTTACGGCGAGGTCGACATCCATGCGACCCTTCACCTTGCGGCGGCCGGTGGTGGCGTCGACGAACTCTTTGGTGAGCTTGGTGACGACGGTGTATCCATTATAGTCGAGCCAGTCGATCAAGGGACGGATTGACGAATACTCCTGATCCTCGATGATGGTCGTGTAGTAGAAGGCCCGCAACAGGCTACCCCGGCTCTGGAATTCACCGAGCAGACGCCTGTAATCGATGTCGAAACCGAGCGCCTTGGAGGTGGCATAGAGATTGGAGCCATCGATAAAGAGCGCGATCTTCTCAATCGAAGACATTATGCAAAAATCCCCAGTTCCGCACGAAAGGCGGACGGTCCAGCCGAAATGGCGCGGTGTGTCCGCCGGAAAGCACGGAAGGTGCCGCTTGCTGAAAAAGCGGCGCAGACGACCGGACAGGGGTGGCCGCCTTGCGCCAAGGTTAGGGAGGTTCCATGCCACCAGCGCCAGGGCGCCGAATGCAGCCACGCTAAGGCGTACCCATTCCCTGCTCAATTGTACGGAGGTAAAGGGGCTCTATCCAAAGGATGGGACCCTCTATACGAAGGTAAGTGGCGACGAGAGCCATAGCCGTTCGCAGCGTGGCTTCGACCACAAGCGTTCTTGGTCTTTCCTCCGATGCGTCAGCCTTCGTCGCCATGGAGCTGCGCGCGGAACGCGCGCGGTGATATTCCCGTGGCTGCGGCGTAGACCCGGCTGAAATAGGCGGGGTCCTCGAAGCCGAGCGTGTAGGCGATCGTCGAGACCGGCAAATTGGTGTAGACGAGGTTGCGCCGCGCCTCGCGGATCAGCCGGTTGAGGATGAGGTGCGAGGCGGTGTCGCCGGTCGCCGCCCGTGTGATCCGGTTGAGATGCGTCGGTGTCACGGCCAGCGCCTCGGCATAGTCCGCGACGCTCCAGCGCTCCAGATGATGCTGCTCCAGCAGCGCCTCGAAGCGGCGAAACAGGCTGGACTCGACCGCGCCGTTGCCGCCGCTCTCGCTCGTGAGCGCGCGCGCCACCAGCCCGATCATGGCGGATGACAACGCGCGCAGCACATGCGCACGGCCGAAATCGCGCCCGGCGTGTTCGGCGAAGATCTGCTTCATGATGGCGCGGATCTGCGGTGTGCCGCGCACCACGGCCGAGCGCGACAGTGCACCGCGCAGGCCCTCGGCGGCGAGCAGCGCCTCGTCCAGAATCTCCGCGGCGATGGTCAGCACCCACCCTTGCGTATCGGGCACGAAGCGGAAGCCGTGGACGTGACCGACGGGCACGTTGACGATCTGCATCGGCTTTAGGGGCACCACCCGTCCGTCGAGCGTCGCCTCGCCGCCGCCGCGCTCGATCAGCAGCACCTGGTGCAGCCGGGCGTGGCGATGTACGGCCAGGGTCCAGTCGTGCAGCACCGAGCGGGACGCGATGGTCTCGCAATGCACGACGTCGGGCAGATCGCCGGACTCGCCGAACAGATTGTAGATGCGGATCGTCGGGGCTGTGGGTCTCATGTTCGAATAGTACAAGATAATGGCGAAACCCTCCATCGGTCCGCAGCGGAAAATCTGCAAAAAAGTGGCGACCGGAGGACGCAAAAATGAAAGTTCAGGTCTGTATCATCGGCGGCGGGCCGTCCGGGCTGCTGTTGTCCCAGCTCCTGCATCTGAAGGGCATCGACACAATCGTGCTGGAGAAATACAGCCGCGACCATGTGCTCGCCCGCATCCGCGCCGGCGTGCTCGAGCATGGCTTTGCGAAACTGATGCGCGAGGCGCAATGCGGCGAGCGGATGGACCGCGAGGGTGAAATCCATAACGGCTTCGAGATCGCCCATGACGGTGTGCTCTCCAAGATCGATCTGCACAAGCATTCCGGCGGCAATTCGGTGCTGGTCTACGGCCAGACCGAGCTGACGCGCGACCTCTACGAGGCGCGGGACCGCCTCGGCGGCAAGGTGGTGCACAACGCGGAAGACGTGACGCCGCATGATCTGACGTCGGACCGGCCCTACGTGACCTATCGATCGAACGGCGAGATCATCCGCGTCGATTGCGATTACATTGTCGGCGCCGATGGTTTCCACGGCGTCAGCCGCAGGTCGATCCCGAAGGACGTGCTGCGCGAATATGAGAAGGTCTATCCGTTCGGCTGGCTGGGCGTGCTGTCGCGCACGAAACCGGTGTCGCCCGAGTTGATCTATGTGAAGCACGAGCGTGGCTTTGCACTCTGTTCTCTGCGCTCCCAGGTGCTCAGCCGCTACTACATCCAGGTGCCCTTGACCGACAAGGTCGAGGATTGGAGCGACGATGCGTTTTGGGCCGAGCTGAAGCGTCGCCTTCCGGACCAGGTCGCCGGCAACCTGATCACGGGGCCGTCGATCGAGAAGAGCATCGCGCCGCTGCGCAGCTTTGTCGCCGAGCCGATGAGCTATGGCCGGCTGTTCCTCGCGGGCGATGCCGCGCACATCGTGCCGCCGACAGGCGCGCGCGGGCTGAACAGCGCCGCATCCGACATCTATTATCTCTATCACGCCCTGCTCGCGCATTATCAGAGCGGCGATGATTCGGGCCTCAAAGGCTATTCCGCCAAGGCGCTCGCGCGGATCTGGAAAGCGCAGCGCTTTTCCTGGTGGATGACGATGCTGCTGCACCGTTTTCCCGACCGGCTCGACTACGAGGACCGGCTGCAGCAGACCGAGCTGGACTATCTGCTCTCCTCCGAGACGGCGCAGCGCCTGCTCGCGGAGAATTATGTGGGGCTGCCGTTTTAGGGTAAAGTGGCCGCTACTTCCCTTCCAGCGTGTTGACGGGTGTCCAATCGGACGGCGGCGGATTGGCGATCAGCGCTCGCGCGCGTTGGGCATCGACACAATCGTGCTGGAGAAATACAGCCGCGACCATGTGCTCGCCCGCATCCGCGCCGGCGTGCTCGAGCATGGCTTTGCGAAACTGATGCGCGAGGCGCAATGCGGCGAGCGGATGGACCGCGAGGGTGAAATCCATAACGGCTTCGAGATCGCCCATGACGGTGTGCTCTCCAAGATCGATCTGCACAAGCATTCCGGCGGCAATTCGGTGCTGGTCTACGGCCAGACCGAGCTGACGCGCGACCTCTACGAGGCGCGGGACCGCCTCGGCGGCAAGGTGGTGCACAACGCGGAAGACGTGACGCCGCATGATCTGACGTCGGACCGGCCCTACGTGACCTATCGATCGAACGGCGAGATCATCCGCGTCGATTGCGATTACATTGTCGGCGCCGATGGTTTCCACGGCGTCAGCCGCAGGTCGATCCCGAAGGACGTGCTGCGCGAATATGAGAAGGTCTATCCGTTCGGCTGGCTGGGCGTGCTGTCGCGCACGAAACCGGTGTCGCCCGAGTTGATCTATGTGAAGCACGAGCGTGGCTTTGCACTCTGTTCTCTGCGCTCCCAGGTGCTCAGCCGCTACTACATCCAGGTGCCCTTGACCGACAAGGTCGAGGATTGGAGCGACGATGCGTTTTGGGCCGAGCTGAAGCGTCGCCTTCCGGACCAGGTCGCCGGCAACCTGATCACGGGGCCGTCGATCGAGAAGAGCATCGCGCCGCTGCGCAGCTTTGTCGCCGAGCCGATGAGCTATGGCCGGCTGTTCCTCGCGGGCGATGCCGCGCACATCGTGCCGCCGACAGGCGCGCGCGGGCTGAACAGCGCCGCATCCGACATCTATTATCTCTATCACGCCCTGCTCGCGCATTATCAGAGCGGCGATGATTCGGGCCTCAAAGGCTATTCCGCCAAGGCGCTCGCGCGGATCTGGAAAGCGCAGCGCTTTTCCTGGTGGATGACGATGCTGCTGCACCGTTTTCCCGACCGGCTCGACTACGAGGACCGGCTGCAGCAGACCGAGCTGGACTATCTGCTCTCCTCCGAGACGGCGCAGCGCCTGCTCGCGGAGAATTATGTGGGGCTGCCGTTTTAGGGTAAAGTGGCCGCTACTTCCCTTCCAGCGTGTTGACGGGTGTCCAATCGGACGGCGGCGGATTGGCGATCAGCGCTCGCGCGCGTTCGGCAAACCGCGCCGATGCCGGATCGATCTCTGCGACACGCCCGAACGCATCAGACGCCTTCGCAAAATCCCGCGCGCGCCAGCAGGCGAGGCCCTCCGCATAGGCCGCGGTCACCGTCGTCTGGTTGGCGCTCTCCGCGCCCTTGTCCGCCAATGGCTCAAACACCTTGATGACCTCGCCGCGGCCTTGCACCCTGATCGCGTCCAGCTCGCGCCAGGCGAAACTATCGCCGGTCTGCACCATCGTCGTTTCGGAGGCCATGATTGCGGTGCCGTAATATTTGTTGGCGCTCTCGAGCCGGGAGGCGACGTTCACGGTGTCGCTCATCACGGTGTAATTGAAGCGGCGGCGCGAGCCGATATTGCCGACCACGGCTTCGCCGCTGTTGAGTCCGATGCGATGCGACAGGCCGTGGCCGGCGAAAGCGGCATTACCGGCGTTCAGCTCCGCCAGCTTCTCATGGCATTTCAGCGCGGCGCGAACCGCGTTGCGTGCGTGTGTGGGATCGTCCGCCGGCGCGCCGAACATGGCGACGATGGAATCGCCGATGTATTTGTCGACATAGCCGCCATGGCTTTCGATGATGTCGGTCATGGCGGAGAGATATTCGTTCATCAACGTCACCAGCTCGCCCGGTGTCATGGTTTCGGCAATGGACGAGAAGCCGCTGAGGTCGGAGAAGAACATGGTGACGTTGCGCATCTCGCCGCCGAGCGCCGGCATCTTGCCGGAGGCGACCATGCTCTCGATGACCTCGGGTGCGAGGTAAAGCGCAAAACTCTTGCGCAGGAAGCGCTCGTCGCGATCGGCCAACACGAATCGATAGCCGATCATGATCGCGAGTGCGGCGAGGCTGCCGAGTGCCGGCTCCGTCAGCGGCAGTGCCAAGGCATGGATGAACGCGCCGATGGCCATGGCAGCGTAAATGGCGGTGAGAGCGAACCAGGCGATCAGCGCTCCGCTCGGCGCGAGCATGCAAGCCGCACAAGCGATGACGAGCGTGAACGCGATCGTGAGAATGCTCCGCGCGGGGAAGCCGAGCTCGGTCACGGCATCGCGCTCGATCAGGTTGCGGACTGCGGTGGCGTGCACGAACACGCCGGCGACGTCACTGCGGGCGCGTTTCGTTGCGCGCTCCTGCGCGGGCAGAGCACATCGTGCCGCCGGCGTGCCGTCATACCCGCCGGACAGGCGCATCGATGTGAGCTTGCGATCCTCGAAATTCAGGACCGTGCCGAGCAGAACGACCTTGCCCTCGAAGGCGCGGCGGAAGAAATCGCGGTCGCCCTTTTCGACGCAAGCGCGCAGATCGGCGAAGGAATAGGCCGGCACGTCGCGGCCAAGTCCCCGAAAGTTGAGCGTCATTGTATTCGGCACTGCGCTCGGAATCGCATAGCCCAACAATTCGCTCGCCCCGGACGGGGCAATCTCGAGCTTTCCGCCGAGCGCACGCGCCGCGAGCTCGACCGCCATTGCGGGCACCGGTTTGCCCTCGATCGAGAAGCTCAGCGGCATTCGCCTGATCACGTCATCGGCGTCGGTATGCACGTTGAGCGCGCGAATGCTGTTGCGCACCGCGACTTGCTGCGCGCGATAGGGGACTTCCGGATGGTCGTTGTGCAGGATATCGCCGAGCACCAGTTTGCCGCCGTCGGAGATCTGCCGCAGCGCGATCAGATAATCCCGGTCGAAGCCCTTCATGCGGCTGCCGACCGAGGTGTCGCCAAAGGGAATCTCCGACTGCTCGATCGAGCTCGGAAAGATGACGTCGAAGCCGATCACCTTGGCGCCGCCGTCGGTGATGCTGCCGAGCACGCGGCCGATCTCGCGCGTCCAGGTCTGCGTCGGCGATCCCTTGAAGGGCGGCGTGTCGTAGGTCTCGCCATCGATGGCCACGACGACGACCGGCGCATTGGCGGGGTCGCGGCGGTCGCCAATGAGCTTGCCGCGCAGTGCCGTGAGGATGTCGAGCGAGAGGCCTTGCAGCGTCTGGAGCGGCGGAGACGTGAAAATTGCGCCCACGAGGAGCGCAATCAGGATAGCTGCAACGATGTCCCGTCCCCCGATCCGCCGCATCGCCCCGTCGCTAGGCTGCTTATTCGAGCCGCAGCAGGCGGCCGATGATCGGGGTCGGCGACGAGGTGGCGCTGGCGTCGACCAGGAAGGTGTAACGCTTGCCGCCGAGGCTTGCGAGGTAGCTGCCGCCCGGGGTCAGCGACTTCCCGGCCTTGGCGAAATCATAAAACTTGCCGCGAATCATGATGTCGTTCTTGAGCGGTATGCTGATCGTGGGTTCCTTGCCGTCGGTGCGCTCGATCACCAGCGTGCTCCCGCTCTTGGCCTGGACCAGCGGCGCGACGCCGTAGATCGTCGGCAGCTTGGATGGCGTGCCCTTGGCATCGGACCGCATGGTCCGGAACGTGGTCGCGGCACTCTGGTTGGCCTCGCGCTCGGAGAGCTGTGCCGCCTTGGTGTCACAGGGCACCTTGGCGCGCTGCACGTCGCCGAGCTGCACGGTGCTTTGCTCGGCCCCGACGAGCACGACGCCTTCGCTGATCGTCTCGCGCAGGCAGGATTTGAGATAGCTGAGCGTAATGCTCGCTTTGGGCCCGAGCTTGATGATCTTGCCGGGCGCGACATAGTCCATGAACTCGACGCCGTCGACCTTGCCTTGCACATCCTCGACGATCGCGGCTGGCGTTTCCGCCAGGGCGGGGGCCGCAACACAGAATGCGCCGACGACGACGCCGATCAGGCTTCTCATGGGTATGCTCATTTAATTCGACCGATACTTTGCTGGTCCCCGTCCCGGCCCGATGTCTAGCAGCGGAGCGCCCAGGTAAGTGTGACCAGAATCACCCTTTGACTATTGGTGCACTCTAGCAGGAACTGGTTCAAGCCGGCCATCGGCGACAAAGAGGGTCGTCAAGCTGTTGGCCGGACGACGACATCAGGTGGTGGCGGCAAATTCGGGCGAAGGTCCCTCGACCGGACACTCCATGGTCGGGGTGAGAGGAGCCTCAACCTTGTGGAATGGCGTCGCCTGCCCTCCGGCGGCGATATCGAGGACCTCGTCCCAACGCGACAAGAAGGCCTCGACGCAGGCCGGATCGAATTGCCGCCCCTTGTTCTCGACCAAATAGTTGCGTGCCACCTCGATCGGCATCGGCTCTTTATATGGTCGTCGTGTGGTCAGCGCGTCGAAGACGTCGGCGACCGCGACCACGCGTGCGGCCATTGGAATCTCGTCCGCCTTGAGACCGCTCGGATAGCCGGCGCCGTCCCAGCGCTCATGATGGCCTGCGGCAATTTGCGCACCGAGCTGGATCAGCTCGCAGCTCGAGTCCGCCAAGATCTTCTTGCCGATCGTCGCATGGGTGCGGATCACCGCCATCTCCTGGTCGGTCAGCTTGCCGGGCTTGAGCAGGATATTGTCGGGAATGGCGACCTTGCCGACGTCGTGCAGGGGGGCGGCCAGATAGATGTCGCGGCAGAGCCGGGCCGGCAGGCCGAGCTGTTCGGCGATGATGCGGCTGTAGCGGGCGACCCGCAGCGCGTGCTCGCCGGTGTCGTTGTCGCGATATTCCACCGCAAGCGCGAGCCGCAGGATGATCTCCTCCTCGCGCTCACCGAGCTTTCGTGTCGCTGCTGCGACTTCGCTGGCCAGATGCGCGGCGCGATCGCTGAGCTTGCGCACGGCTGCACCGAATTGAATCAAATTCCGTAGGCGCACCGTCATCTCGACGCTCTGCGGCTGTTTCGGCAAGAAATCGGTTGCACCAGCCTGCAGCGCTTCCATCTTGACGTCATCGGTCTGTCGCGACGTGATCATGGCGATCGGAATGTCGGCGCAGCCAGGAAGCCTGCGGAAGGTGCGGATGAAGCTGATGCCGTCCATATGCGGCATCTCGTAGTCGACCAGCACGAGATCGAAAACGCGCTCGCGCGCGCAGGCCAGCGCTTCCACGGGATCGAGGAAGGTGGTGGCCTCCACCAGACCTTCGGCCTCGATGTGACGTTTCAGAAAGTTGAGGACGGAGCGGCTGTCGTCAACCAGAAGCGCTTGGGTCAGCATCGGCGGCCGGGGCTCTCTTCGCTGGCAGGTCACGAACCCTAGGCATAACCCGATCAACTTTAACGCGAGGCAAATGCGCGGACTGAGCTCATGCTGCAGGAATATGCATACCGCGCATGAGATTTTAGAACCGCTATGCACGCTTGCGTGCACACACGAACCTTCAGCGCGCTGTAACCCGTAGTTGTACGGTCCGTCGAATTAGGGATTTGCTCACTACCCGCGCCAATAGTGCTCGCACGACATTCTCGTGTTGCGTGTGTGGGGAAAACCGCGAGCAGATTGGGGGACGAATGCCACCTGAAGCCACCGAATCGAAGTGGTCCGTGCGCCTGCCCGCCGATTGCAGTATCGCGGCGATCCGCGGCGTCTACGATCTGATCCGAGACGCTTTCGGCCGCCAGCACCGGCTCGAAATCGACTGCTCGATCGTCGACAAGGCCGACGTGACCTCCATCCAGCTTCTGCTGTCGACCGCCAAGACGGGCGAGGCCCAAGGCCGCCCGGTGGTCCTGACCTATTTTTCCCAGTCTCTGCGCAATACCCTCCGCCGCGCCGGCTTCACCACCGACGCTATGGTCGAGCAGCACTTCCGACAAGAGAAAGATGGCGTCTAATGGCCACGATATTGAGCGTCGACGACTCTCCCAGCATCCGGCAGATGATCAAGGTGGTCCTCGAGCCGGCTGGCCACAACGTGATTGAGGCCGGCGACGGTGCTGAGGGGCTCGCCAAGGCCCAGGCCACCAAGCTCGACCTCGTGATCACCGACCTCAACATGCCTGTCATGAACGGCCTCGAGCTGATCCGGGCGCTGCGCAAGCTGCCGGCAGCGGTCGGCATGCCCATCGTGTTCCTGACCACCGAATCCAACGACGCGGTCAAGCAGGAAGCCAAGAGCGCCGGCGCCACCGGCTGGATCACCAAACCGTTCAAGCCCGAGCAGTTGCTCGCCGTCGTCTCCAAACTGGTGCGCTCATGACCGCGATGGACCCGACCGAGGTTTTTCGTCAGGAAGCCAGCGAGCTCTTCGAAGTTCTCGAAGGAGCCTTGCTCGATCTCGGCCAGTGTCCCGATGATCGCGAGCTGGTCGATTCCGCCTTTCGCGCCCTGCACACGATCAAGGGCTCGGGCGCCATGTTCGGCTTCGACAAGGTCGCCTCCTTCACTCACGAATTCGAGACCGCCTTCGACCGCGTCCGCAGGGGCGAGATCAAGCCGACGCAGGAGCTGATCTCGGTCGCGCTCGCCGCCAAGGACTACATCCGCGCGTTGATCGAAGACCCGCAATCGACCGACGACATCATCGGCGAAGCCATTCTCGACGATCTCAAGCGCTTCGTGTCGTCGGACCAGCCCTCCGCCCCCGTGGCCGAGATTGCCGAGGCGCGGCCGCTGGCGCCCGGCGAGAGCAGGCAGGCCGGCTGGCACCTGTACCTGGACTTCGAATCCCACATCCTGCGCAACGGCTCGAATCCGCTCGACCTCTTGGAAGATCTCTGCAAGCTCGGTCCGTGCTTCGTCGTGCCTGTCACCGACGGTGTCCCGTTCCTCGACGAGATGGATCCGGAAGATTGTTATCTGAAGTGGGACGTCAAGCTGCATGCCACCTGCGACAAGGACGCGATCGACGACGTCTTCATGTTCGTCCAGGACGAGATGAAGCTGACGCTCTCGCCGCTCGAGCAGGTCGAAGCGCGTGCGCCGGCGCCTTTGTTCCAACTCCTCGACGAAGAGCCGGCCCCGCCGGTCGAGACGGTTGCGCAAATGATGGCGCCGGCTGCCGCCGTCGCGCCGCCTCTTGCTGCAAAACCCGAGCGCAAGGCTGAAGTGGCAAGCGAACCGAAGTCCGACATCAAGTCCGAGACGGCGCCCGCGCGCCGCGAGGAGGCCAAGCAGGAACGGGGCATCGCCACCGTCCGCGTCCAGGCCGAGCGCCTTGACGAGCTGATGGCCCGCGTTGGCGAGCTCGTCATCGCCCAGGCGCGTCTGACCCAGCTCGCATCGGCCGGCTCGGACCTTTCGATCAAGATGATCGCCGAGGAAATCGAGCGGCTCGCATCCTCCTTGCGCGACACCACGATGGGCGCGCGCATGGTCCCGATCGGCTCCTTGTTTGGCCGCTTCCGCCGCCTCGTGCACGATCTGTCGCGCGATCTGTCCAAGCCGGTCGAATTCGTCACCTCGGGCGAGGACACCGAGCTCGACAAGACCATGATCGAGTGCCTGGCTGATCCGCTGGTGCACCTGATCCGCAATGCGATCGACCACGGCATCGAAGACACCGCCACGCGCGCTGCCCATGGCAAGACCGAGCAGGGCCGCATCGAGCTTGCCGCCGTGCATTCCGGCGCGCAGGTGCTGGTCACGGTGAAGGACAATGGTGGCGGCCTCAATACCGCGCGCATCCGCGCCAAGGCGGAAGAGCAGGGGCTGATCGCAACCGGAGCTGCGCTATCCGACCACGAGGTCCATCAGTTCCTGTTCCATCCCGGCTTCTCCACCGCGCAGACCATCTCGGCGCTGTCCGGCCGCGGCGTCGGCATGGACGTGGTCAAGCGCACCATCGAGAACATGCGCGGCTCGATCGACCTGTCGACCAAGCCGACTCAGGGCACCACCGTGACGCTGCGCCTGCCGCTGACGCTTGCGATCATCGAGGGCCTCCTGATCCGCGTCGGCGAAGGCCGCTACATCATTCCGCTGTCCGCGGTGGAGGAATGCATCGAGCTGACCGCCGAGGACGAACGCTCCTGCGGCCGCAATTTCCTCAACGTGCGCGGCAATCTCGTGCCCTTCCTCCGGCTGCGCGAGATCATGTCCGCATCGGGTACGCCCGACCGGCACCAGAAGACCATCATCATCTCGACCGGCGAAACCCACGTCGGGCTTGTCGCCGACCAGATCATCGGCAGCCACCAGACCGTGATCAAGTCGCTCTCCAAGTTGCATTCGGACGTCACAATGTTCTCCGGCGCGACCATACTGGGCGACGGCACGGCGGCGCTGATCCTCGACGTGGCGCAGCTGGTTGCGCTGGCGCAGGCGCAGACCGAGAAACAAATCAGCGAGGCAGCGTGATGAACGACGGGTTGGCGGGCGTGCAACAGTCGGGTGCGATGCAGGTCGTGATGATCGGTCTCGGCGAGGAGAAGTTTGCGCTCGACGCGGGCCTCGTGCGCGAGATCATCGATCCGGTGCTGGTCACGAAAGTCGCCGGTGCGCGTACCTTCGTTCCGAGCGTGATCAACGTGCGCGGCAATGTAATTCCCCTGGCTGACCTGCGCATCCGCTTCGGCATGCCGCAGACCGACGCATCCGCCGACACACGCATCGTCGTCATCGAGATCCAGATTGACAACGAACCGGTTCTGGTCGGCGTGACCGCCGACAAGGTCTACGAGGTTACGGAAATCTCGCAGACCGACGTGCAGCAGACGCCGCGCGTCGGCATGCATTGGAAGCCTGAGTTCATCCGCTTCATCACCAAGTGGCGTGAAGAGTTTGTCATCGTTCCGAATATGGAGCGAATTCTGAATTGATCGGGTCTCCAGTCGAGGCTCTAATGGTAGGGGCAATATTTCATGAGATTTACAGTCAAAGCAAAACTCGCCAGCGCATTCGGCGTCGTCATTGTGCTTTCCATGATCGCCGGTAGCGTCGCCTACGTGAAGCTCAGCGAACTGATCGGAGCGAGCGACGCGCTGGTCTCTGCGGCAGGGCGCATCCAGAAAGCGGCGGATCTGCAAAAGGAGATCCTGATGCAGATTCGTGCCGAAAAGAACGCGATCCTGGCACCATCCGACGCGGAGACGGACCGCATCGCAGGCGAGATCGGCAATCTTCGGAGCACATTTACAAGGAAGAGAGACGAGCTCTATGCCATCGCTACGGAAAATGGCAAAAAGCTGATTGACAAGCTTTCTGCAGCTCAGGTCAAGATGATGGCCGCCCAGGATGAGGGGCTCAAGCTGGCCAAGATTGATCGGGCGAAAGCGGCCGCGCATTCTTCCACGGAGGTGCGTAAGGCCGGAGGCGAGGCGCTTGCGGCTGGCGACGAGTACATCGCTTACGTGAATAAACAGGTGGCTGATCGATCCGAGCAGGCTCACGAAGACGGAGCTCGCGCCCAGACGATCCTGCTCAGCATCATCAGTATATCGCTCATAGTCGCCGTTGGTGCGGCAATGTGGATCGCGCTTGGAATCAGCCGCGCCCTTGCTCGGGCCGTAGGCCTCGCCGCCGCAGTTTCCAATGGCGACCTCACCCAGACCATCAACATGTCCAGCAATGACGAGATTGGTGATCTGGTAAAATCTCTGAACGCGATGGTTGAAAGGCTCAGGCAGATCGTGTCGGAAGCTCTGACCGCAGCGAGTAATGTCTCGGCCGGCAGCCAGGAACTCTCGGCGAGCGCCGAGCAGCTATCGCAGGGGGCGACCGAGCAGGCGTCGTCCGCCGAAGAAGCCTCCTCCTCGATGGAAGAGATGGCCTCCAACGTGAAGCAGAACGCCGACAACGCCAGCCAGACGGAGAAGATCGCGGCTCAGTCCGCCAGGGATGCCGAAACCAGCGGCGCCGCCGTCGGTCGTGCCGTTGAGGCGATGCAGACGATTGCGGAGAAGATCACCATCGTGCAGGAGATCGCGCGTCAGACCGATCTTCTCGCCCTCAACGCCGCGGTCGAGGCCGCCCGCGCCGGCGAGCACGGCAAGGGCTTTGCGGTGGTCGCCTCCGAGGTGCGCAAGCTCGCCGAGCGCAGCCAGGCGGCCGCTGCAGAGATCGGCACGCTCTCGAGCGAGACCGTGAAGGTCGCTCAGGAGGCGGGAAGCATGCTCTCCAATCTCGTCCCTGACATCAAGAAGACGGCAGAGCTGGTGCAGGAAATCACGGCCGCCTGCCGCGAACAGGACGTCGGCTCCTCGCAGATCAACCAGGCGATCCAGCAGCTCGACAAGGTAGGCCAGCAGAATGCCAGTGCGTCCGAGCAGGTGTCCTCGACCTCGGAAGAGCTCGCTTCGCAGGCCGAACAGCTGCAGTCGACCATCTCGTTCTTCCGGATCGAGAACGACAAGCGCAAGGAGAACGCCTCGGCCGCGCCGATCGACCAGGCTGTCACCCAGCTCCGTGCCAAGGCCGCGCAGATGACGGCCGCCGATCGCGGCAAAAAGAAGCCTGCGCCTGCGCGCCAGCCGGCACGTGCGTTGAAAGTCGCCAGCGGCGGCGGTTTCGCCTTCGATATGGACGCTGGCGAGGACGATCGCGACGCAGAGTTTCGACGCTGATCAACCGGTCCGGCCAAGTGCCGGACCGCACCCATCGCAACCCATCGACCCCCGGGACCGCATCATGGCCGCAACCTCGCAATATCTGACGCTCGGGCTCGCCGGCGAGACGTTCGGCATCAGCATCCGCAACGTCCGCGAAATTCTCGATATGCGCCCGATCTCGCGGCTGCCGCACGCCCCAAGCTTCCTGCTCGGCATGATCGACGTGCGCGGCAGCGGCTATCCGATCGTCGATCTCAGGACCAAGCTCGGCCTGCCGAGCGTGCCGGCCACCGAAGCGACCCGCATCATCATCCTCGACGTGCCCATGAAGGATCGCCTGGTCGGCGTCGGCTTCGTCGCCGATTGCGTGTTCGAGGTCACCGACATCGACGAGCAGGCGATCGAGCCCATCCCCGAGGTCGGCGGCAGATGGCAATCCGATTATGCCGCCGGCATCGGCCGCAAGGGCGAGAAGTTCGTCGTGATCTTCGATCTCGCCAAGCTGATGGCGAACGACAAGTTTCCGGAAGTACGCGACGCCGGCGCAGATGCGCCTCGCGCCGCCTGAGTTTGCAAGAGTGAAGCGTGGACGCGCGTAATCATCCCAAATCAAATTCGAACAACGAGATTGACATGAGATTCACCGTCAAAGCCAAGCTTGCCAGCGCCTTCGGCCTGGTCATCCTTCTGTTCATTGTCGCAGGCGCCGTAAGCTACATGAAGTTGGCCGACATGGCCGCGACCGCAGAGTCCATGGTGCTTCGCGCCAAGCGGATGGAGAAGGCCGCCGAGGTCGAAAAGATCATCTGGCAGCAGCTCAGGGCGGAAAAGAACGCAATTTTGGGCACGCCGAGCGAAGCCGATGAATTCGCCGCGCAGGCCGCCAAGCTCCGCGAGGAGGCGACCAAGATCAGGGACGAGGTCTACGCGCTCGCCAGCGAGGGCGGCAGGAAGCTGCTCGACAACTTTGCGGGTGCCTACGCCAGAATGAACGTCTATCAGGAAGAGACGATCAGGCTGGCAAAGACGGACAAGACGAAGGCAACGGAACGCTCGATGGGTGACGGGCGCAAGGTGGTCGCAGACGCTACTGAGGCGATGGGAGCCTATGTTTCGAACGCCAAGCGACAGATGGCCGAGCAGGCCGCGCAGTCCAGCGAAGAGAGTCATCGCGCGCAACTGATTCTCATCGTCCTGGTCGTCGTCTCGCTCATCGTTGCTGCGATTAGCGCATTCTGGATCTCGATCAATATCAGCCGATCGCTCGCCAAGGCCGTCGGGCTGGCGGATGCGGTCGCGATCGGCGATCTCAGCCACAAGATCGATGCTTCCAGCAATGACGAGATCGGCGATCTCGTGAAATCCCTGAACGCGATGACCGCCAATCTCAACCAGACGGCTGCCGTCGCCAACGAGATCGCACAAGGCAATCTGATGGTCGAGGCTAAGCCGCTGTCGGACAAGGACACGCTGGGCCTTGCGCTTCAGCGCATGGTCGAGAAGCTGCGCCAGATCGTGTCGGAAGCCCTGACGGCGGCGCAGAACGTCTCGGCCGGCAGCCAGGAGCTCTCGGCCAGCGCAGAGCAGCTCTCGCAGGGCGCGACCGAGCAGGCTTCGTCCGCCGAGGAAGCCTCGTCCTCGATGGAGGAGATGGCCTCCAACGTGAAGCAGAACGCCGACAACGCCAACCAGACCGAGAAGATCGCCGCACAATCGGCGAAGGATGCGGAAGCCTCAGGCGCTGCCGTCGGCCGCGCTGTCAACGCGATGCAGACCATCGCCGAGAAGATCACGATCGTGCAGGAGATCGCGCGCCAGACCGACCTGCTGGCGCTCAACGCGGCGGTCGAGGCCGCGCGCGCCGGCGAACATGGCAAGGGCTTTGCGGTGGTCGCCTCCGAAGTGCGCAAGCTCGCCGAACGCAGCCAGGCGGCCGCGGCCGAGATCGGCACGCTCTCGGCCGACACCGTCAAGGTGGCGCAGGAGGCTGGTGCGATGCTCTCCAAGCTCGTTCCCGACATCAAGAAGACTGCTGAGCTCGTCGAGGAAATCACCGCGGCCTGCCGCGAGCAGGACGTGGGATCGGCCCAGATCAACCAGGCGATCCAGCAGCTCGACAAGGTCGGCCAGCAGAACGCCAGCGCCTCCGAGCAGGTGTCATCGACCTCGGAGGAGCTTGCCTCCCAGGCCGAGCAGCTCCAGTCCACGATCGCCTATTTCCGCATCGAGCAGGGCGCGAAGAGCCAGGCGTCGGCGCCGATCGACCGGGCGGTGAGCCAGTTGCGCGCCAAGGCGGCCACCATGGCGGCCGTCGAGCGTCCGGCGAAGAAGGTGATGCCGGCCAAGCCGGCGCGCGCTGTGAAAGCGGCCGGTGGCAGTGGCGGCTTTGCTTTCGACATGAACGAGGGCGAGGACGATCGGGACGCCGATTTCCAGCGCTAAGAGTCTCTTGTGGACCGGCTCGCCTTGCGACGGTGAACCGGTCCGCTTTCAACGTTTGCGTAAACGCTTAGGATCGAAGATGGCCGGTACGGCCCGACATTCAGTACAGGCGGCCATCCCGGACCGGAGCAGGCGGCCATGATGCCCGCCGTGCAGGATACCGCCGTGCATCTGTCGGACCGTCACTTCCGGACCATCGCCGAATTGATCGAGGGCCAGGTCGGCATCAAGCTGCCGCAGGGCAAGCGGCTGATGCTGGAGGGGCGGCTGCACAAGCGCGTGCGCGCGCTGAACTTCTCCGACCTCAACCAATATGTCGAGAACCTGTTCGACGCCGATCATTTCGAGACCGAACTCACCCATCTCATCGATGTGGTGACGACCAACAAGACCGATTTCTTCCGCGAGCCGCAGCACTTCACTTTCCTGCGGGATGTCGCGATCCCCGCTTTGCTCAAATCGCATGGCCGCACGAGTGCGAACCTCAAGGTCTGGAGCTCGGCGAGCTCCACCGGCATGGAGGCATACACGACCGCGATGGTGCTGGACGACATGACGCGGAACGGCTCGCGTTTCCAGTACCGCATTCTCGGGACCGACATCTCGACCGCGGTGCTGCGCCTCGCCAAGACGGCGATCTACACCCGCGACGTGCTCGCTCCGGTGCCGGAGCAATTCGTGAAACGATATTTTTCCTCGTCGCGGGACAAGTCGCGCGGTGAGGTACGGGTCGTGCCGGAATTGCGGCGCATGGTACATTTCATGAGGATGAACCTCATGGACAAATCCTACCCCGTCGATCGGAACGTCGATATCATCTTCTGCCGTAACGTCCTGATCTATTTCGAGCGCGAGACCCAGCGCAAAGTGGTCGAGCAATTGTGCAGCCATTTGCGTCCGGGCGGCTATCTGCTGGTCGGACACTCGGAATCGATGATTCACAGTGCCGTGCCCGGGCTGAAGCAAGTTCAGCCAACCATTTTCCAGGCCTAGCCGGAGCGCAGCGAGATGCCGAGGGAGAAAGTTCGCGTACTGATCGTGGACGATTCGGCGTCGGTCCGCCAAATTCTGCAAACGATCCTGTGTGAGGATCCCGACATCGAGGTGATGGGAGCGGCTTCCGATCCGTTCGCTGCGGCGCGACGCCTCCAGAACGAAATCCCCGACGTCATGATCCTCGACCTGGAAATGCCGCGGATGGACGGCATGACGTTCCTGCGCAAAATCATGGCGCAGCGCCCAATCCCGGTGATCATCTGCTCCTCGCTGACCGAAGAGGGTTCGAACGTGATGTTCGAAGCGTTCGAGGCCGGCGCGGTCGACATCGTGCCGAAACCGAAGATCGACACGCGGCAGGCGCTGCTCGAATGCTCGACGCGGCTGCGCGAAGCCGTGAGGTCGGCTGCGCGCGCGCGGGTTCGTCCGCGTTCCGAGCGACGGGCGATCGAGAAGAAGCTGACCGCCGACGCCATCATCCCGCCGCCGGTGCAGGGCAGGGTCCGGCCGACGACGGAACGCATCGTTTGCATCGGCGCGTCGACGGGCGGGACTGAAGCGCTCAACGACGTCCTCGAGATGCTGCCGCCACACTGCCCGCCGATCGTCATCGTCCAGCACATGCCGGCAGGCTTCACCGCGGCCTTTGCCAGGCGCCTCGATGGCGTCTGCCAGATCAGGGTCAAGGAGGCCGAGGACGGCGAGCCCGTGCTGCCGGGCTGCGCCTATATCGCCCCCGGCGCCCGTCACATGCTGCTCCAGCGCATCGGCCTGCGTTACCAGATCGCGATCAAGGACGGTCCGCCGGTGTCGCGGCATCGTCCCTCGGTCGATGTGTTGTTCCGCTCGGCGGCGCAGCACGCCGGCGCCAACGCCCTCGGCGTCATCATGACCGGCATGGGCGACGATGGCGCGCGCGGGATGCTGGAAATGCGCAAGCTCGGCGCCTCGACGCGGGCGCAGGACGAGGAGAGCTGCGTGGTGTTCGGCATGCCCAAGGAAGCCATCGCCCATGGCGGCGTCGAGAAGGTCGTTTCGCTGCATCATATCCCGCGCGAGATCATGCTCTGGTATCAAGCCGGGCACGCCGCGGTGGCAGGTTGATGGCCATGTCGCTCATTCCGTCTGACACGCTCGCTGAGGCGAACGCCGCGATCGAGGACGTCTCCTCGCGGATCGAGGACGTCTTCGCGCGCGTCGGCCACGAGCTCGGACGCGGCCACCTCATCTTCAAGGAGCTGAACCAGGGCCTCGCGACGCTCTCGGGCGAGCTGTCCGGCGCCGAGATCGAGGGCGCGGCAACGGCGCTTCAGGAGATCGCCGCGCGGCTGACCGAGCTGGCGCAGGCGCTGCCGGCGGAGAGCGCCCTCTTGGAGACGATCGGCAAGAGCACGGCAGAAGCGTCCTCGCTGCTCAAGCCGCTGTTCAAGCACATCCAGATGATCACCATCATCGCGCGCAGTGCGCGGATCGAGGCGGCCTCGCTCGACGGCGACCGCGAAGGCTTTCTCGCCTTCACCCAGGAAGCCTATGATCTCGGCAGGGCCGTGCAGCGCTCCATCGAAGGCTGTGCGCGGGACCAGCAGCGCCTGTCCGAGGCGGTCGCCACCGCCTCTGGCCGCCAGAAAGAGTTCGAGAGCCGTTATCTGGCTCAACTGATGTCGGAGAGCGCCGAGCTCGGCGCGGCCTATTCCGGATTGTGCGATCAGCGCAGCAAGAGCAGCCATCTGGCCGATCGCGCAAGTTCCAGCACCAGGAAGATCGCCGAGGCGGTCGGCAGCGCGATCATCTCGCTGCAGGCTGGCGACAGCACGCGTCAGCGTCTCGAGCACGTATCCCACGGCATCAAGCTTGCCTCGGAATCCGCGCCAAGCCTCGTCCCCGAACCTGTCGCAAGCGATGACGGCGTGCGTGCGATTTGCCAGTTGCAGGCGGCGCAGCTGAGGGATGCCCAGCGCGAGTTCGGCGGCGACGTCGGCCAGATCGTCGGCGCGCTTACCGCCATCCTGCGCGATGCGGGCAGCGTCGCCGGCCACGGCCGTACGCTGTTCGGCGGCGAGGAGGATGGCTCGTCGTTCCTGACACGCATCAAGCAGACGCTGGCGCACGCCTCGGCCCTGATCGGAACCTGCGAGAGTGCGGGCCGCGCGGTCGATGAGGCGCTCGCGATCGTCGAGGACACGCTGGCGAAATTTCGCCAGGCGATCGCCGGGCTTGCCGAGGCGACGGTCGACATCACGCTGATCGGAATGAATGCCGGCCTCAAGGCGAGCCATCTCGGCAGTCGCGGCAGCGCCTTCGTCGTCATCGCCAACGAGCTCAAGGCGACCGCGGACCAGGTCGCGGCGGGGGCGGGTCGCCTGAGGCCCGTGTTCGACGGTATCGAGCGATCGGCCCATGAGCTGAAGCAGCTCCGCGTGCAGGGTGATCCCACGCAGCTTGCCAAGCTCGAGCCGCAAATCCTTCTGGCGCTGCGCGAGGTCGAGGCCGGCAATGAGCGGCTCGGCAAGCTGATGAGCCGGCTCGTGAACGAAGGCGCGGAATTCGAGCGGCTGATGAATTCGGCTCAGGGCCTGATGACCACGCTCGGCGAAAGCTCGGCGGCCTTGCCTGCGGTCGCCATGCGGCTCGAGACTGCGAGCGCGGCGCAGCGGCTACAGCCGCAGGCGCAGGATCACCCGATCCTCGACGATCTCTTCGCGCGCTACACGATGGAGCGCGAGCGGGACGTTCATCGCGAATTTCTGCAAACGCTGGGACTGGTGTCGACCGCCGCCACGCGCCGGGTCGAGGCGGTGGGGACCGCGGACGACGGCATAGAATTGTTCTGACGGCGCCGCCGGCCTCGCCTCGTGCTGCGGCGGCAATTTGACGGGTTGATTTTGCAGGGCGTTAACCGTGGCGGAATGCTCGCCGCGCAGGTCATTGCCGCGCCCCAGAGTTGGTTGCAAATACCGGTGAATTTTACGGTGGATGCTTCCATGATGAGAGACGGCAAATACGCGGCCTGGTTCAGGACCCCGCGCGCACAGGGCACGGGCATCGTGCATCTGGCGGAAGGACGGATCTCCGGCAGCGACAGCTTCTTCACCTATGGCGGCTCGTACCGGTTCGATGACGAGCAGCGCTTCACGGCCGTCCTGACCACGCGGCGGTATGCCGACGGCCCGCCGACGGTGTTCGGTCTGGACGAGGTCGAGGTCAATCTCGCGGGCGTGTGCACCGGTGCGATGGCGACCTGCTCGGGAACGGCGAGGGAAGCGCCCGACGTGATGTTCGAGGTGACGCTGATCTACAGCCAGGAGGATGCGCCGGTTGCGGAAGCGCGAGGCGCTATCGTGAAGCTCAACGACAAATTGCCCAAGGGCCTCGACAGCCGTTCGCGGCCGCGTCAATTCCCTGCACCTTCCAGGCCTCCCCTATCTTAGTCTTGCGTTGACGCTATCGCGGTGAAACCGGCTGCGACCGTGGCGCGGCAACGGTGTATTTAGGCGCACAAAGCTAGAATGAGGCCGCTGTAAAGGACGGACGCGAACATGCCTCAGATCTGGATGACATACGACGAACTGGCGACGCTCAGCGGCTGCACGCCGGCAGAAGCCAGACTGCGAGCCCTCCATCTGTCGCTTGACCGCCGCAAGAGCCGCGACGGCGCGACGCGCGTCAAGCTTGACCTCGCGCTGACCGCCAAGTTCTTCGCATCGATCCGCGAAGCGGATTTCGATCTCGACGGCGCCATCGCCGCGCTCCAGAGCACGCATAGGCAAATGGCCGAGCTGCTGGCACCGACCAGGTTCCGCGAGCGCGGGGCAGCTTAGCCCGCTTCGCCTGTCGGGCGCCGCTCCGGCCACCGCACTTTGGGATCCCGATCGCTTTTCGCGAATCAGGCATAGACTTGCCTTGCGGAATTTCAAGCCGGGGCCGGGGTTTCAACCCGCAATGAGTCCCAGAGCCCGTAGGAGGATTGCCATGAGGAAAGCCAAGGGTTGGGAGGGTCGAGTCGGCGTGACGCTGTTGGGAGCGGCGATGCTCGGCGGGCTGCTGATCGTCACAGCCGCGCCGTCACGTGCGGAGGTCGTCAAGCTGCAGGCCGACCTCAAGGGCAGCAACGAAGTGCCTCCGAACAGCTCATCCGGTTCTGGCAAGGCCGAGGCTGCGTTCGATACCCAGTCGAAAGTCCTGACCTATACGATTACGTTTGCCGGTCTGACTGGTCCGGCGATGGGGGCTCATTTCCATGGTCCCGGTGAAGCGGGCAAGAACGCCGGCATCGCTTTGCCGTTCAAGACGGTGCAAAGCCCCATCCAGGGCAGCGCCACGCTCACGGATGCTCAGGCGGCGGATCTGTTGGCCGGGAAGTGGTACGCGAACATCCATACCGCCGCGAACCCAGGCGGCGAGCTGCGCGGGCAGATGATGAAGTAAGTGCGATGTCCCGTGGCGCTGGAAAAGATTTTCAGCGCCGTGAGCTTCAGGTTGGCGGCCGGGGCAAGAAGGCCAGGATCGTCTGGGCGAGGATGACACCGACGGTGCCTCCCGCCGCCTTTTGCAGCACGTCGAGGAAGCCCGGGTCGCGATCGGGGATCAGCGATTGCAGGACTTCCAGCCCCATTGCGACGGCCACGACGAGCGAGCAGGCCAAAGCGAGCCGGCCGGGCAACAGAAAGGCCAGGAGGAAGCCCAGCAGGCCATAGGCGCTGAAGCGCTCGATCACCACGATCCAGTAGGCCTCGTGATGCCCCATCAGCGCCGGCCTTCCCGCCAGCCTTGCCAAAGTGGCATAGGCGATGAGGGCGAGGCAGATTCCCGCGGCTGCGATGAGGTGATTTCGACGCATGGCCCACCATAGCCGCTCGGGTGCCGTTCCGCTTCGAAAGACGAGAACATCGTTAAAGCGCGTTGTCGTTCGCCCGGCGGAGATGGTCAGGCAACCCGGACATCGCCGGTCGGACATGCGGAGCTGCGGCGTGACTCGAGGAGTTCGCTGAATTTCGCAAACGCGAGCGGTGCGGCGACGAGATAGCCCTGTCCTTCTTCGACGCCGGACGCGATCAGGGCGCGGCGCTGCTCCTCAGTCTCGATCCCTTCCGCGACGACCGTCATCCGGAAGTCCTTGGCGAGCGCGACCAGCATCTCGACGATCGTCGTGGTCGATGCGTCCAGGGTGATGGTGTCGACGAAGAACTTGTCGATCTTGATCGTGTTGGCGCCGAGCCCTTTCAGCCGCGACAGCCCGCTATGGCCAACGCCGACGTCGTCGATGGCGACGCGGAAGCCATGGTCACGCAGCTCGGCCACGATCGCCGCGGCGCGCGCGAGATCGTCGAGCTCATCGCGCTCGGTGACTTCGACCACGATCTGGCGTGCGGAGACTCTGGCCGTCAGAACCGTGCGACGCAGCGTTTCAACGAAGCCGGCACTCAGCAGGTGCTTGGGCACGACGTTCAGGGACATCTTGAAGGTCTTGTCGGCCCTCAGGACGGGACGCAGGTCGGAGAGCGCCGATCGCAGGATCTGCCAGGTCATCGCCTGGATGCGCCCGCTGGATTCGGCCAGCGGAATGAAGTTCATCGGCGGCACCACCGAGCCGTCCCGACGAACCCAGCGCGCCAGAATCTCACAGCCCGTGATCTTGCCTGTCCTGAGATCGAAGATGGGCTGGTAGTATGGCTTGAATTCGCCGGCGGCGAGGGCGCGATCGAGATCGGCGACCGGCCCTTCCATCCGGCGGCTGCGTGCCAGCAGGATGCCGAAGAGGGCACCAAGTCCGAGGGACACTGCGAGCGCCGGCCAATAAGCCTCGCTGTTCCAGTTCGAAAGGACCGCGTGCTCGAGCCGGATCGTGGCGTGAAGCGGGAAGCGCGTGGAATGCCTGTCGAAGCTGATCGGCCCGAGCAGAGGCCTGTCGGCATCGAGCCGGAAATCGCCGAGCTTCTCGCCATTGCTCAAGGCGAGGATCACCTCGCTGTGCGCGCGCAGCTCGGCGGGCATGAGATCGAACAAATTGGCATTGATGCCGACAATGGCGACCAGGGCGGAGCTGCGATTGACGTCCCTGAGCACGCCCAATGCGTCGCCGCCAAATTGCTCCACGCGAAACAGCGACAGTGTCTTGTCGTGCGAGGCCAGCATGTCGTGGCGGCCTGCCCATCCCTTGTCGAACTCGAGCGTCTCGGAATAGGCCGAGCAGATCACCGATCCGTCCGGATTGACAAGACGGACGTCCTTGATGGCCGAGCGCTGGTAGACGTGGAGGCGGATGGCTTGCAGCGCGGCCGGCGCGCAGCTGGCAAGATCACGCTTGGCAAGCTCGTCGAGGCTGGCGGCGGCAAAATCGACGGCGAATTCGGAGCGGCGCAGAACGACCTCGGTCAACTCGTTCAGCTGGTGCGTCTGCTGGTGGCGAATGACGGCTTCTGCCGCGAAATGGCCCGCCATGGCGAACGCCATCGTGCTCGCAAGCACGAGCGCCACAAACGGAAGGTTCGATCGCTTTAGTCTCATCCGGTCCGGGCGGAATTCAGGAGAGGCTTGATGTCTGAACTTGGCAATTGATCTTGGGAATTGATCTCAGGAAATGATCCTAGCCAGCGGGGGCTAAGATAGGGTTTAACGGGCGGACCGGTCCGGAAGGGCGACCGAGTGGTTTGCCTGACCGATGGTCGCGCGGCCCGAGCATGGAAAGTTGAGCAGTATGATCAGGACGTTAAGCCTTCTCCTGTCGTTGGTCCTCGGAAGCTCCGCGGCCTGGGCGCAGGGAACCAAAGACCAGCCAGCGGGCACCCAGCCCACCTCTCGCACCGGCACGGCGACGAATTCCGGCTCGGACAGCATGGGCGGAGCTTTCAAGGGGACGGGGACCCCCAATTACGGAACCAGCCCCGGGATGGGCTCCCAGAAGAAGACGCGCAACTGAAGCACGATCCGGAAAAGCGCGTCGCGGTCTTCCGAAAAGATTATGCTTGAACAATAACTTATTGCGCGATGACGGATTCATCCGAATCGCATCGCGCTCTAAGGCTGAACGAGCGGACGTCCGCAGTACGCTCGATCGATGCTCACCGACCGAGGCGGTGGCGGAGGGGAATGGCCTCTGCAGATGGTGGGCCGGGCCTATGGAGGCGGGGTGCGGCGGGATGGCGGGTGGCCCGCAGCCGAAGCACCACGAAGGCGATGTTGATCGCCAGCCAAATCAACATTGCGGAAATCACAAAATGGACCACGGCCAGACCTCGCGGCGAAGTCTGGATCAACCGGTCGTGATTGCTTTGGTTCCGTCCTGCAAGACGAAAAGCTGCATGGAGTTCGGAGAGAAGGGTTGCCGCGATGGCGGGATAAGGACAACAGAAAGCTGCCGTCCGCGACGAGCTGTTTGCGGGACTAGCCCTTCTTGCCCGTCTTCGACTTTAGCGAAAGGCCGAGCCGCAAGGCCATGCGCTTGATCGCATCAGGCGAGCGTCCGAGAGCTTTCGCCGCCTCTTCCAGCGAAGCCGAAGACTTCGCCAGCTCCATGAGCCGGCGGTCTTCCTTAAACGACCAGGGCTTGCGAGCCATAACCGAAATGATCCTCTCGTCGACACAACGACAAAGCCGCCAAGCGACCCATGTTCGCTCGACGGCTTTGCTTGGGTGGGGCCAAGCTTGGGGGAGCCCGGTGCGAAGATGGATATGCGATCGGTGAGACTTCGCAACAAACAACGCGGATTAAGCTAACCGCTCAACCTTACCGCGATGAAATCGGCGCGCGATGCTCCGTATAACCACGGTGATCTCGCCGGTGTCAGGTGCACGCCGTCGATGATGGTGATCGCGGCCAATGAAGCTGCGCCGATCATCGAGCCGCCACGCCGGTAACATTTGAAGCGCAATGAACGAAGGTTCATGGTGTCGGCGCGTCGAGTTCTGGTAAAAAGAACTGGACTTCGCCGCACTTCGTGTCCTCGGGTGCCGACCAATCTTCAAGCACCACGTTGCACAAACTTCATCATCGTCTGACAAAAGTTTCGGCGCTGCCGATCTTGAAGTCGACGCAACGAAAAGATGAGAATGAGTGCGGGAGGAACGTTCCGGCAAACGTGGGAACATTTCAAATGTTGGCTGCTTTGATTTTGGTTTCGATTTTCGCAGCGGGCTTTGGCTGCGGCTATGGTGTACGGGCGTGGCGCTCGCGGAAGCGGTCGGAGCGATATCGTCTTTACGCGCCTTATACCCCCGCATCGATGGAGGCCGGTCGGCCCCAGCAGCCGTCGTAATCGCAGACCACCGCGAGCGGTCCAACTCAATGGTCGGGGCGAAAATCGAAATAACCATGTGTGGTTAGGTTAACTTGTCGCCGTCCTTGAGCGCTTTGGAAAGGCAGCCTAAGACGGATCAGTTTATTGCGAGCGTTGAGCCGCCTCGATTTTTTCCGGGGTGCGCAGGTAGGCATAGATGACGTATCTCATTGCGTTGCTAGGCGCGACGATCTGCGCCCTCATTTTGATTGCGTTTGTTTGCTCCTATGGCCGGCATCTGAAGGATCTTCCAGGTCCCTGGATCATGAACGAGGGTCATTCAAATGATTGATCAGCGGCCCAACGCGCCCCGCAGGTATTTCGTTGACGCACAAGGGCACCGCGTTCTGATCGGCCTGTCGCCGGAGGAGACGGCGGAATTCGAAGCGCTGGATGTCGCAGCGACGGAGACGCTGCAAATCACGGCCGAAACCGGCATGGACAAGGGAGCCGCCGCTGTTGACGACGTTCGATGGCTAGAGCTCTATTCCAAGCACGAAGGAGCTTGGCGGGTGTGGATCGCACAGAGCCAGGCGGAGCGGACGCAGGATTTAGGCTTTGTTAACTATGTCTGACCGATGGTAGCCGCCTAAAATCTCGAATGTGGGGATGGCCCAAATGTTTCAGCTGTTCCTGAGAGCGCGCGCACACAACCTGCTCGGCTCCCGCCGAGAGGACAAGGGCTTCAAAGCCCGCTCCATCGAGCGCGACGCGGAGACCGACCGCACGCGGATCGGTGCCGTCCTGGCGGCCATCGAAACCGCATTGCAGGAGGCGGAGAGGGAGCAGGCCGGCCTCAACCGGCGTGTCGATGACGCACTTGCGCGTGCATCCGTCACCTTCGGAAACGGCACCGACGAGTATCTTGAGCGCGAGCCGCTCGACAATCATCACCAGGATCTCTTCGCGGCTGACATCTCCAATGGTCAGCGCCGGCTCAAGGAATTGGCAAGCTCCATTGCTCACTTGAAGTTCGTCAGGACCGCAATGCTCACGCGTTTCCCGGATTTCAAGCCGCCACAGCTCAACAGCTAACATCGCGGATAGGCTGCACGCGCTGTGGCCATCCTTCGAGACGCCCGCCGTCGGCGGGTCCTCAGGATGAGGACGCAGTGCGCTGCGACAGTTTCAACGAGCATCGATGCCGCCTAGCCTCATGCTGAGGAGACCGCTGAATGCGGTCGTCTCGAAGCACGAGGCGCGCGCTCAGGTCGCGCAAATGCCAAGTGCGATACCCACGCGGCAAAGGGCAGACCGCGCGGCAATTCGGCACCGCTTTGCGGTTTGGCGCTTCGGTCCTTTTTGCTATGGTCCCGACAAGCATTTATGGATTGAAGGAGCAACGAGGTGCCGGTCAGAAATATGCGAAGGTTGGTTGGATTGGCATGCGTGTTGACACTGGCCGCGCCGGCCACGGCGTCGGCCATCACCGCCGAGGTCGCGCGCGCATGCGACGCGGCGGTGGCGAAGGCCTTTCCGCCCAGGCAAATCGGCAACCCGGCGGCGGGTAGCGCCAAGGGGACGGCCAAGGATCAGCGCGAATACTTCCAAAAATGCGTCGCCAACAATGGCAAGGTCGACGACATGCCGGCGGACGCGCCAAAGGACAGCAAGCCGGCCAAATAAGAGACCACGGCTCGGTTAGCGTCGCGGTGGCGGACAGGGCGAGTAGAACGCGCCGTTCGCCGCATTGATGCGTTCGACGCATTGGTTGGGATCGATGACGGTCCCGGCCACGGTGAAATCGTAGCCCATGCCTTTGACGACGACGACGTAGCGGCCGGGCGACAACGTGAAGCCGTCCTGCTCCGGTTGCAGCAGCAGCATCCTCGGCTGATCGTCGACCGGCCCCACCTTGTAGGGGTAGGACATGCTGCGAATGACCCAGGAATCGCCCGCACTGACCATGGCCGCTTTGCCGGAGGCATCGACGCCCATCGACCGGGACACCTTCGCGACGACGCGAACTTCGGTCACGCTTGCGTCGATGCTTCCGTCAGGCCTGAACACGATGAATCGGACGTCTCCACTCGTCAGCGTCGTTGCACTCGGTGTGTTGATGGCCGCCGAGATTGCGACGCGGCGGTCTGGAATCTTTCCGGGGACCTGCTTCAGCTCCTGGAGTTGCCCCTCGTTCAACGCGTAGACGCCGAAGGTCGTCGGCAGAGGTATCGAGGGTTGAGCAGCCGGCTCCTTTGCGCTGTCGGGCGGTCGCTCGACGGTCGCGATCTCCGATGGGGGCGCGGTGGTGGCGTGGGGCTCGGGGCTGGTCGGCACTCGCGCGGATGGCTGCGCCAATTGTGACAGTGCGGCCATTTGTGTCTTCACGCGCGGCCAATAGATCACCGCGGCGCTGGCTCCGGCCATCAGCAAGAGAATGCCGGCCAGTCGAACCAAAAAAGCAAAGGTGCCGCTCCGTTTGGGCTGATCGGTCGATTGCGGCGCCACGGGACGGCCCGGCGTTTCCGTCGCCTCGAGAGGGGCCGGTGAAGCCAAAGCCGGCGACGTTGGAAGCGGCGGGGGAGTAACCGGCGGGGCAGGAGAGACATCGACCAGCGGAGAATTGGGCGTAACGGTGGCAGTAACTTTCACCGATGAAGACGCCGCACTTCGCTCAAAGGACCGTTCGACCTCCCGGACGGCGCGTTCAAGGACCTGCTGGAGCTCTCGCGCTTCGCGCACATCGGCGTGGGTGAATTGCTCGAGGAGCTTGATGCGGGCCAGTTCGTAAACGACCTCCCGCATTTGCCGGGGATCGTCCGAGATTTCGCGGATCCGTCCGGATAAGAGACGGACAAGCCCCGCCTTGATCTCTTGCGCCTTCAAGGCGTTGGCTGCTGTGTCGCCGGGCTCCGTCATCAAGGGCGATCAACTAGCCCGGATACAGCTGTTCCGCTAGGCTTTTTCGGCCCGGATCGCTTGGCCTCCGCAGAGGCCCCCTACGCGATCGTCTCGAAGAGCTTGCTTTTGGGCGGAAACCTGTGACATTTCGCCAAGCTCCTCATTCCGGTGTTTGACCATGCGCGGCGTTTTGACAGCATTCACATTTTTGGCCTTCCTGGTTCAGCCGGCATCTGCGCAAGGAATCAAGGACCAGGCCAACACCACCAGCTCCAGCATCATCACGACACCGACGAAAAAGGCGCAAACCACCCAAGCGGCGTCCCGGCCGACCGCGGTCCGGCATGTGGGGAACCTTCCGGGCGGAAAGTCGGCCCAAGGCGTCTGGCGGGATGGCAAGCTGGTTGCCGTGCCTCGGTGAGGCGACGCAACGAACCGTGAAGCGACCGTGAAGGAACGGGGGGCCCTTCCCGACGTTCTTGCTCGGGAGATACCGTATGAAACGACCAGTCCTGATCGCAATTGCGTTGCTTATGCCTGCCGCCGCCTGGGGCCAGGGCGTCAATGATGCATCGACACCCAACCGCAACGTGACCATCGTCAATCCGTCGCAGCCCGCGCCCCCCAACGCGACGCGCAATATCCCAAGCCGGATCGAGCCACCGATAACGACCGGTGCCGGGCGCGCCCGGCCGTATTACGGGAACAGAACCCGGGGCAGCGTCCATCGCTAGCCGCGCCGTTCACCCTTCGGGGCTTACTCGACTATTGCGGGTTGACCTCGACCTCCAGGGTCGAGGTTCCCGGGTCATGACGATTCTTGCCGGAGATCAGCAACGTGAACTTGTCGGCGGTGCGCGTCTGGCTTTCTGCCGAATAGCGGAAGCCGGACCCGACCACGGCCAGTTGTCCGCGCGAGGGTGCGCTGACGATCGATACGTTGAAGATCTGCATGTAGGACCAGCGCAGGCCCTGGATGCACTCCGCGCCAGGCGCGATCGACATCGTCCATTTCACCGTGTCGTGCGACAGCGCAAACGGCGTCCGCTCCTTGATGCAGAGCGGGCTGGCGCGCGCCGCGAGGCCGGACACGGCAGAAGCCGCGACGGCAGCACCTAACAGCAATATCGCTCTTGTACGCATGCTTGGCAGTTTCCACGAGGGGATGCCGAAAGTTAGCAGCAATGATCTAATGAGGTCTTAGGGCGGAGCTGGTCGCCTTTGGCCAATCGTGATGCCGATCTCGGGTCCACGAAATCATCCCTCGGCGTTTTGCCCGGCGAGTCAATCGCAAATCCGGAAAATCCGTAAGCCATTGATCCCGCTGATGCCGGCTACTGTGCATGGGGTTGTTTTTCGATTTTTGATGGCGCGGTCTTCCCGAAGGCCGCAAGGCAGGCCTCCGATTATTGCCCGTTGGGTGTCATCCCACCGCCGGTGGGGAAATTGCTGGCCTTGAGGGTCATGCCGCTGACGCGGAAGCGGACATTTCCGGCGAGATACAGATAGTCCGAGGTGGTGCTGCCAACCGTGCGGACCTCGATGTAAGTCAACGTGATCGAGCCGACACTCGGGGTCACCTGCGTGATGTCGACGTAGCGAGCGCCAGGAAACAGCTTCTGGTCGAGGCCGTAGAAGATCTTCTCGCGCTCCGACCACAATACGAAGTGCCCACCGGTCTTCTGATCGACGGCTTCATACTGCGTATGGATGACTTGCGGGTATTCGATCTGACCGGGTCTTGCCGGCTGCACGCCAAGAAGGATGATCAAAAGCAGTAAAGCCACAATGCGAAACACGGGCCAAAATCCTTAAAGCCAAAGAGGAAATCTTGCCCGCGAATTCGCTTCCTTGCAATTGGCAAAGGGATAGACTGAAGCCTGCGCCGAGCATTTCCGGCCAATCGTCGTTCTTATGATGTGTCTTTGGATTATCAGTATGCAAACCGCTCGACCCGACCAATTGCCAGATGACGGACGCCGGCTTATGGCGACTGGCTGGAGCAGTCGTAGCCCTTGCCGGTGCGCTTGGTCTTGGTCTCGCCAACCCGTCCTTGTGCCTCGCGCAGAGCGAGCCTGAGCCCTCGGTGAGCGACTATCTTCCACCGAGCGAGCCGGAGATCACGCGCGACGAATGGCGGCAGCGGATCGATGATGCGCGGCGTCGGGCCAAGGAGGCCTCGCGCGAGCGGCGCGAACACCCCGAGCTCTACAAGCCGATTCCGGAGGATCCGGACCTCGTCGCGACCGAACGTCTGCTCCGCGACGATAGCCTGCAACGGGGCGACATCGTCACGACCAAGAAGGGCATGTTCGTCTACCAGGGCCGATCCGACCAACCGCGCCGCGATCAGGACTTTGTGCCGGTCAATCCGAAATCGGTGCGCTGAGGTTCAGTACCGCCGCAAGATCTCGTTGAATTTGGGATCGGTCACTTTCGTGGTGTCAAGCAGCATCGATTTGCCTTGCGGCGTTGCCTGCACGTAGGCCGCGATCAGCAGCGGCTCGTAACGAGAGCGATTGGCCAGCGCCGAGCGGATGTCGGATGGCGCCAGCAGCCTGATCTCCTCATCCGTTGCGGCTGCGCTCGAGGTCACGGTCCGGACGCGAGACATAGCAACGTCGATCGGCACCGATCCGGTCAAGTAGGACATCTTCACCGCAGGCGTCGCCGCTTCGCCAGACTGGGCCTGCAGCGTGCCGAGCGTGAGCCACAGCGCGGGCCGGATCGGCGATACTTTCAAGGCAGCGACGACGGCGGCTTGCGCGGCCTTGTTCTCGCTGGCCCGTCCGCCCGCATCGGCTGAAGGGCGGTGAAGAACGTTAGCAGCCATTGCCGCCGCGTAATTCGCGAGCAGATCCCCCTCCAGCGACAACGATGCCAGAACACCGCCGGCCGCCAGCTTGGCCTTGTCGGGTGGAATCGCGCCAGAGAACAGATCACTCGCGCGAAAATTCGGTCGGATGAGATCGCCGTAGAATTCCATGCCGGCATGAAGCGCCAGCACGATCGCGGTAGAGATGCCGATGGTGCGAAGCAGGATCATGCGGTTCATGGTGGGATCGGCGAGGCCTGTGAGGGCGGAGCGAACGCGGGATTGAAAGGAAAGCAGGGACTTAAATTGCCATCAGACTATCGCCCTGGATCGTCAACAGCGTCAAGTTTCCGGTCGCATAGGCGCCGGTGTCGATGTTGATGCGGTTCGGGCGAATATCGGGCACGCTGACCGGCGTGTGACCGTGGACGATATATTTGCCGAAGCGCTCCTCGGAGGCCAGGAATTCCTCGCGGATCCAGAGCAGGTCTTCCTCCTTCTGGCGCTCGAGCGCGACGCCGGGCTTGATGCCGGCATGGACGAAGAAGAAGTCGCCGCAGGTAAAGGACGAGGGCAACTGCTGCAGGAAGGCTAAGTGCTCGGGCGGCAGCGCGCGCTTCAGTCCGTCGATCAGCTCGACCTGTTGCTCCGCCGATGGATTCATAGTCGGCGTGATGCCGTAGGAGACCAGCGTCAAGAGGCCGCCATAGTGGCGCCACTCCTGCAGGCGGGCGGGGTCCTTGAGCACCTCGAGCAGGAAGACCTCGTGGTTGCCCTTGAGGCAGACCGTCTCATGCGATTTCGAGCGTTCGATCAACAGATCAAGAACGGCGCGTGAGTCCGGGCCGCGGTCGACATAGTCGCCGAGAAAGACCTGGATGGCGCGCTCGGGGGCGGAGCGGGCCAGATCAGCGTCGATCACGGTTAACAGCGATTGAAGCAGATCAGCGCGTCCGTGCACGTCGCCGATGGCATAGACGCGAATGCCGTCGGGAAGCCGCGGCTTGGTCTTCTTTCGAAAGCGTCGGGAAAGGCCCATCAGGTCGGTCGAATCGCTTCTGGCGTCACGCGCGGAACGTCGTGACCGCTCTTAGCAGAACAAGTCACACATCGGTATTCTTAATTGTTTCCGACCGATGAGCTCGCATTTTGATTAAAGGATCGCGCGGCCTTTGAGCCGTATTTCAAGACGTCTCGCGTAGCGTCTCCTCAACAAGAACGGGGAGCGCGACATGCGCAAAGTTGTAAAGTTCCTGGCGGCCGTGGCCGCAATCGTCGTTGCTGCGGGGGTGCAGCAGCGCGCTGAAGCCGCTTTCGTCGGTGCGCCCTTGGGGCTGCGCGGTGCCATCCAGTACATCAAGTTCGACCAGCCGACGCTGGCGCCGATGGCCTTCACCATCTTCTGCTTGAAGTACAAGGACGAATGCAAGCCGCGGCCGCAGCAGATCGTGTTCAGGGGCGGCCGTCTGAAGCTCACGGCCGAGCGGCTGGCGCAAATGCAGGAGGTCAACCAGCGCGTCAATACCGCGATCCGTCCCGAGGCCAATCTGGAAGGGCTGCGCGGCGAGAAATGGCTGCTGCATCCGGCGAGCGGCGACTGCAACGATTACGCTGTGACAAAACGCCACGAATTGATCGCCAAGGGCTTTCCGGCGCGCTCGGTGCTGCTCAGCGAGGTCGTGACCACCTGGGGCGAGCATCATCTCGTGGTCGTGGTCCGCACCTTCGCCGGCGATCTCGTGCTGGACAATCTCTCCGGCCACATCATGCCCTGGTCGAAGAAGCCCTATCGCTGGGTTCGCATTCAGTCGCCCAAGAACCCGAACTACTGGGCCTCACTGGGCGATCGCTCGGTCTGATGCCCGGCGCTCTAGCGTGATGAGGATTGGCTGACGCTCTGCGACAGCCCCAATCCCACGATCACCGAAAGACACAGGATTGCTGCGGGCCGCAGCAATCCGGGGCCCGCGAAGCTCTGAACCAGCGCAAAGAGAGCGCAGGCCGCCGCTGCCGCGGGGAAGAACGAGTCGCGGCCGCGCTGCAAAGCGCCGAAGAACAGGCGCACCAGAGCGATCAGGCTCACCGCGATCATGGCAGCCAAGCCGATCCATCCCATCTCTGCAAAGATGGCCGTCGCCGTGGAGGGCGCCGTCAAAATAGCTCCAGCGTCGCTCTGATAGATCCTGCCCACCGCGGCAAAGGTCCCGGCGCCGGCGCCGAACCAGCGCGTGTCGGCCAGCATCCGCTCGAGGGCGGCCTTCGTCTCGGTCCCCATCTCCGGGACCAGCCGCAAGAGGACCGGTCCGGAGCTCTTCTCAAAGAGAAAGGTCAGGACGATCGCCGCGCCGATCAGAGCTGCCAGCGAGAGCGCGCCGGCTGCCAATGGCGACAGGTCGAGCCTGCGGATGACGAGGATCAGCAGGATCAGCACGATGCCGAAGCTTGCTGCGATCGCGCTGTTCGTGCCGGACAGGCCGAAGATCGCGAGCGCGCTGACCAGTGCGCCCACCAGGCCCAAAAGACCAAGCACGATCGAGCGAAGCAGCGAATGACGCGTCTCGGCGCGTTCGGCCGCGAGCTGCATGACCGCCAGGTTCAAGATGAGGCCGAAGCCGGCCAGGGTTGTTGCCAGCTCGGACGTTGCGGTGGCCTCGGCGACGGTTGGCGACAGCCGATGCAGATCCAAGGTCAAGGCGGACACTGCAGTGACACCAGCGAGGACGAAGAGGACCAGCTCGGCGCGGCCACGGTCGCGGACCACCAGGATGGTGACACCGAGCAACGCGATCGCCGCAAGCGCCTGGAACAGCGCATTCAGCGTCAGGCCGACATCGGCAGAGATCGACCCAATGGGCAGGCCGCCCAGGGCCTCACGGGTGCTCGGCCAGATCGGGTGCGCCAAGCTCAGCGGAAGCGGGGCAAGCTGGACAGCGATGCAAAGGGGAATCGCGATCAGAATCCACCGACCCCAGGCCAGTGCGCGCACATAGTGTTCGTAATCGGCCTTGCGCGCAGCTGAAGCGGCCGCGAGCAAGCTCAGCGCTGCGGCCATCATCCCGAGCTGCGCGCCGACCTTGGCGCCGGCGATTTCGAGAGCGGATGCTGAGACGATTGAAACGATGAGGGCAAAATAAGCGAGGGACAAACGGCGCGCTCGAACGGAATCCTGAAACGGTCAGGTCACCATACAAGTCGTCGATTGGTTTTCAAACAGAGGTCTCCGTCGGACCAACAGCTCGACCGTGAGCCGCGCGGTAGGCGCGAGCTCGTCGCAGGGTTGATCAGCGCGATCAGCGGGTGGCCTTGATCGGCCGAGCGAAGACGCGGCCGGCACGCGCGGCGGCAAGGCCAAAGCGCGCCCCTGACCCGAAGAGATAGCCGCCCTGGAGGGCGATGGCTGCGAACGCCACGCCTTTCAGGCTGTCGAGCACCGTGAGATCGAGCATCCAGCCGACCGGGATGGCGGCGAGCACCATGACGAAGGTCAGTGGCAGCAGCACCAGCACGCGAAAGCGTTGGCCCAGCACGGCACCCACGAGAAAGCTGAAAATCAAAAAGGCGGTCATCCGAAACACTCTCCGTGCCTCGGACCCTAGGTTCCCGACCTTAAAAAGACCCTTAAGCTGTATGGCTAAATTTGGCCTATTGGCTGCAATTTGCCAGCAGCGAATGATAGGCCTCCCGCAAGCCGTTCAGCGCCACCGTACCCTTGATCTCGCTGTCGCTTTCCCTGACCACCACGGACAGCGAGGGCGTCGTCTGCCATTTGCCGGCGGCAAAGGCCGAGACCTCATCGGGCAACAGCACCGCCGCCCCTGCGGCGGCCATGCTGGCGTCAAAGGTCAAGGTGCCGCCGCCGCTCGCGGCAATGGTGACCTTGGGACGGCTCCGCGGCGGGAAGGGCCGGATCAAGGCCACCAGCACGTCGATCTTGCCTTTTGGCGCACAGCGGACGATCAGGCCGGCGAAGTCCGGGTCAGATTGGGTCGTATCCGCGGTCTTGGTGATGGCCGCGAAGCTTTCGCCGTCCTTGGCCCCTTGCGTGCGGCTGAACTTCCAGACGGAGGAGGGGGCTGGGGTGGCCACCGCAACGATGGCTGCGCCCTGGCACGAAGATCGCGCGCCAGCGCAGGAAGCGGCCCGCTCCAACAGGCGGTCGGCGCCGCCAAGAAGCGATCCTGCCAGGAACGCGAACAGAAGGAGGCCAGGCACAGGGAGTCCTATCTTAATGGTTCCAGCTCTTAGCAGACGGGCTCGAGGCCAAGAAGCCTCGAGCTCGACACACGGAGCCCTTGAGTTGGGCGGTTTGCTGGGCAACCGGGCACACGAAATACAACAAATGGTCACAAAGGGTTAAACCAAGCCCCAAAGAGTGGCCGGCACGCCACAGTAGCCGACCGATTGCTCCGTTAACCACCGGGAACCCTTGTCGCACCACCCCCTAGGCCGTACCAATTTACGTCAACTGGGGACCCACGGGCGCGATTCATGTCATCTATTTCCAAGATCTATGTTTTGAAGCCAGCGTTTCTGGCAGCCGCTTTGGCGCTCGGAGCCTGTTCGACCAATCCCGGCTCGGGTCCGCTGACGGACGACGTCAACAACAAGATCCAAACCGAAAACGCGCCGGCCTACGAACTGGTGCCGCTCAATCCGGCCACGGTGAAGATCCTGCACACCCACGAGCCCAAGGGGCTCGCCGGCGTGTTCACCGACAAGCGGCCGCCGGCCAGCATCGTATTTGGCATCGGCGACGTCGTCAGTGTCACCATCTTCGAAGCCGCGGCAGGCGGTCTGTTCATCCCGGCGGAAGCCGGCGTCCGCCCGGGCAACTATGTGACGATCCCGGATCAGTCGGTCGACAATGATGGCTTCATCACGGTGCCTTATGCCGGCCAGATCAAGGCCGCGGGCCTGACGGCAGTCCAAATCCAGCGCGCGATCGTCGAGAAGATCGGCAACCGCGCCATCGAGCCGCAGGCGGTGGTTTCGATGTCCTCGCAGCGGACCCAGCTCATCAGCGTGCTCGGCGAAGTCAATTCGCCGGCGCGTTATCCGGCGAGCGCGGCGGGCGCCAAGGACAAGGTGCTCGACGCGATCACCCGCGCCGGCGGCATCAAGGGCCAGGGCTTCGAGACCTGGGTCATGCTGGAGCGTGGCGGACGGCGGGCCACTGTGCCGTTCGAAAATCTCGTGATGGCGCCCGAGAACAACGTCTATGTGCGCCCGGACGACAGCATCTACGTCTATCGCGAGCAGCAGAAGTTCCTGGCGTTCGGCGCCAGCGGTCAGAGCGGCGAGTTCAACTTCGATGCCTGGCGCATCAATCTCGGCGAAGCCGTCGGCAAGGCTGGTGGTCTGCTCGACGGTCAGGCCGATCCAGCTTCCGTGTATCTCTATCGCCGCGAGCCACGTGAGGTCGCTGCCCAACTCGGCATCGACGTGAGCAAGTACACGTCAGAAACGATCCCGGTCATCTTCAACGTCAACTTCCGCGACCCCGGCGGCTTCTTCCTCGCCACCAAGGTCATGATGAAGAATCAGGACATCATCTACGTCTCGAACTCGCGCAACGTCGAAGTTGCCAAGTTCCTGAATTACCTGCGGGTGATCATGGCGACGGGCGGCGATGCCGTGAACCTCACCAACGATGCGCTGATCCTCCGCAACAACATCAAGCTGGCGCCGTAAGACGCGGGCTTGATCGACCAAAGGTAGTGGCACCGGGGCTTTGTCCCGGTGCCACTTTCGTTTAGATCGAAGCGGTTCTGCTGCGGCTACGAGTTCGGAATAGGATCAAGGCGCCGCTGAGCACGGCACGCCGGTCATCGGGCACCGCGCAGTGTTGCAAGGGGCTTCATGGGCTTTCGAACATTCTGGCGTCTTCTCGCTCTCGTCCCGCCCGCCTTCGGGTTTGCACCGGTCGGGACGGCTGTCGGCGCTGCCGCAGAGCTGGGCGTCCGCCATCGCATCGACGTGATGATCTCCGCCGAGCCGGATGCCCCGATCTTCTCGCGCCTCAAGGGGGCCAGGGGCGAGCTTTCGTTCACGGTTCGGCTGTCGGCGAACTCCAGGGAGAGCAAGTTCTTCGGGATGCTGCGCCCGTCGTTCCCGAATGTCGTTGTTCCCGATGGTCCGGGCATACCGCTGGTCCAACAGACCAAGCTGTGGGAGGAGGACGTCTGCCATCAGCGCCGCGGGTTGCCGAAAGTCACCGTGACCCAGCTCGGCGGGCATTTTGCGGAAGGCGAGGGACGGATTGAGATTTCCGCGATCAACCGGCACATCGGCGTCCTGGTCCCGCCCGACGAATTAACCCCCGGAATAAAACTCGATCAGGGGAGTGATAGCTTTGGGCTATTCTACGCCTTCCGGGCGCAGACCCGGAACAGCCGCCTGAACGTGGATCTGAAGATCTATCCGATCGATTGCTTCCCATAGGCTCGAACAGAGCTCGCAAGAACGACAATGCGCCTTTGGCCTCCCAACATAGACTGGTCCAGGATTCGTTGGTCGTGGAGCTTGCCTGCGACCTTCATCCTGTTCTTCGTGGCCGCCGCCGCGCCGTTCCCGTTCGGCTCGACCAATGATCTGTCGATCGCGTTCTGGTGCCTGTGTCTCGGAATGGCGGTGATCTTCGCGCCGACGCGCGATCTGCGGGCGTCACGTCTTTGGCTGCTCGCCGGCATCGGCGTGATCGTCGCCGGTTATGCATTCGTGCTGCACGAGCAGCTCTCCGACCATCCGTGGGTCGCGCCTTTCCAGCCGATCTGGAAGCAGGCCTCGGATCTGCTCGGCGTGCCGATTGCCCCGTCCGCTTCGATCGTGAAGAACGAGGCGTTCTTCGCGCTCGGCGCGCCGCTCGCCAACATCCTCGCCATCATCCTTGGCATCACCGTCGGTGCCGATCGCGAGCGCGCACGCCGGTTGCTGTGGGTGATCGCGATCTCGGGCGCGCTCTATGCCCTCTACGGCGTACTCTCGTTCCTGATCGAGCCCACCATGATCCTCTGGCGGGACAAGACCGCCTATCTCGGCAGCGTCACCGGCACCTTCATCAACCGCAACACGGCGGCGGCCTATTTCGGCTCCTGCGCGGTGATCTGGATGCTGCTGATCTTGGAGGATGTCCGCCGCCGCCTTCCCGAGCGTCATATCGAGTGGCGGCGCCTGTCGCTCGATGTGCGCGCGATCCCGCCAAAAGAGATCCTGCCGCAGCTTGGCTGCCTGCTGATGTGCCTGATGGCGATGTTCATGACTGGCTCGCGCGCCGGTGTCGGCCTGTCGCTGCTGGCGATGATCGTCTCGACGACAATTTTTCTCAGAAAGGATTTGCCGCCACGAACCGGCATCTGGATTGCGCTGGGTGCCGGCGTAACGATTGCGCTTGGCCTATTGCAGCTGTTCGGTGGCCGCGTCTCCAGCCGGTTCGACAGCCAGGGCCTCGTCGACGAGGGCCGCATCGAGGCCTGGAAATCCACATTGCGGATCATCGGCGACAATCCCTGGTTCGGCACCGGCATGGGCACCTTCCAATGGGCCTTCCCGCCGTACCGCAGCCCCAACATCTCGATTCGTGGCGTCTGGGATGCCGCGCATTCGACCCCGCTGGAGCTTGCCTCCGAGGTGGGCATTCCCATGGCGCTCCTGGTGTCGCTGGGCTGGGCGGTGATGCTGCTCGTGTTGGCGCGGGGCGTGTTCGGACGCCGACGCGATGTCATTATCCCACTGTCCGCGGCGGCGACCGCGACGCTGTCGCTGTTGCATTCCTGCCTTGATTTCACGCTCCAGGTGCCCGGCTACAGCATTCCATTCTTTGCGCTTTTCGGCGCGGGCCTGGCGCAATCCTTCCGCACCAAAGAGGGCCGCATCCCAGCGGATGCAGTCTCTGCCAGTCGGCGAGGCGAGGGCCCTCCGACAACTGCGGACACAACCCTGCGGCGAACGCCCCAGCTTCACAAAAGTGTCTAGATTTGAAGCAGTTGCGTCGTTTACGAAGTCTTTAGAATAAATGGACAGCCCTTTTCTCTTCGGATAAGTTTCCTGCACTGCACAGCCATTTGCCCGGGCCGAGGAAGCACATCGGGGCAGCTGATTTTTTGGAGGTTGATTTATGAGCGTTATCAAGACTGCGCTTCGCATGGCTGCGGCCGCGGCCCTCGCCGCGACGATCACCTCAGCCGCCAGCGCCGCCATTTACCCGCCGCAGCGCCAGCTGCCGGCCACAGTCATTTCAGAGTTCAAGGCTTCTCCAAACAGTCTGTTGCAGCAATATCCGACCGGCGGTCCGCAGCTGATATCGCGCGCGCGCGATCTCGGCGCCTCCGATCCGACCACGCTCCCGAGCCTGATCGCGCTGCTGAAGGATCCCGCGACGACCACCGAGCAGATGCGCGCGATCGTCGCCGGCCTCGCCCAGGTCGCCCGCATGGCCGCGCAGCAGGATCAGGCCTACGCCAATGAAATCCAGGCGGCGATCGCCGGCACCGGCAATCCCGACGTGATCGCGGCCTACCAGGCTGCGACCGGCGACGTCGCGATCGCCGCGACCGGCGGCGGCGCGGGCGGCGGCACCGGCGCAGGCGGTCCAACCGGCAACGGCTTCCCGACCGGCGGCGGTGGCGGCGGAATCGTCGTGTTCGGTAACAACACGACCGGGAATAGCGCTCCCAACGGGGGCAGCGGTGGCGTCAGCGGCAGCACGAACAGCGTCAGCCCGCGCTGATCGGAGCCGGCCCATGAGACATCAGGGCAGCGGCGCCATCGAGCGCTGCTCTGCTTTTGCGTCGTTAAGCTTCATGCAAAGTCTCGCGTAAGCGGCGCTGTGCGCTGCATCAACCACGTTCAATTGCAGACAGGATTGTGCTAGTCTTGCACGCAGCGCGGGCTTGGCATCGGGTTTCCTCCGGGGCGCAGGTGGGCTTGTGGCGAACGTCATCCTTAAACGACACATCGATCCATTTTCAGGAATTGCTAGATGTTGCAGGTGAACAAGCCGACCTCGGAAATCAACCGTGATTTCGCCGAGGCCGACGGCTCCCAGGCGCAGACGCTGACTTCCTATGTCGACATAGTCCGCCGCCAGTTCCCGACCATGGTCGCAATCGTGTCGGCCTGCGTTATCCTGGCGCTGCTCTATCTCTTCACCGCCGCACCGCAATTCACCTCGACCGCTTCGATGGTGATCGATACGCGTAAGGTGCAGCTTTTTCAGCAACAATCTATGCTGAGCGACATCGCTGTCGACTCGCCGACGGTAGAAACGCAGGTTGAAATCCTAAAATCCGAGAATATCAGCCTCGCGGTAACTCGTGATCTGCATCTCATCGACGATCCAGAATTCACGGGCGGCGGTGGTGGGGCATTAGGCTCTTTGATTCAGTTCGTATCCAGTTTGATCTCGAGCGGGCCGTCCCCATCGGAATTTGAGCTGACTCGCAAGGCGCTCGAACGATTTGAGAAAAGCCGCACGATTAAGCGACTAGGTATGACTTACGTCATGGAGATCGGCTTTACCTCAAAGGACCCTCAGAAGGCAGCCAAGATCGCCAATTCGATCGCTGACGCCTACATCGTCGATCAGCTTGAGGCGAAATATCAGGCGACGCGTCGCGCCAGTGTCTGGCTGCAGGACCGCATCAAGGAGCTGCGCACCCAGGCCTCCGCCGCGCAGAAGGCGGTGGTCGATTTCAAGATCGCCAACAACATCGTCGATAGCGGCGGGCGGCTGATGAACGAGCAGCAGCTCGCCGAGGTGAACAGCCAGCTGGTGATGGCGCATGCGTCGACCGCGGAGGCCAAGGCCCGGATGGACCGCATCAACGACATCCTCAAGCAGGACGTTCCGGACGCCAACGTCACCGACGCGCTGAAGAACGACACCATCGTCAAGCTGCGCGGGCAATATGTCGACATGGCCTCCAAGGAATCGATTTGGTCGGCCAAGTACGGATCGGACCACCTCGCTGCGGTCAATCTGCGCAAGCAAATGGCGGAGATCAAGAGGAACATCCAAGACGAACTCAGACGCATCCAAGAGTCTTACAAGAGCGAGCACGACATCGCGGTCACGCGCGAGGAAGCGATCAAAACCAGCCTCAATAGCGTTGTCTCGCAATCCCAACTGACCAATCAGGCACAAGTCCAGTTGCGCGAGCTTGAGAGTAACGCGCAGTCCTATCAGGCCATGTATGACAACTTTCTTCAGCGCTACATGGAATCCGTGCAGCAGCAATCTTTTCCTATTACCGAAGCGCGCGTGATTAGCGCGGCGACAACCCCATTAACGAAGAGTTCTCCCAAGACGCTCATCGTTCTTTTGGTCAGCGTGCTGGGCGGCCTGCTAGTAAGTTTCGGCGTTGCAATCGCGCGAGAATTTGGCGACAGAGCATTCAGGACAACCGGGCAAGTCGAGGAGGCATTGGGAGCGAGTTGCATTGCAATCCTGCCGGCCCTGTCGAATGGACGACGAGCGTCACCGGCCGGTGGCAGCTGGTTGCCAAATCGTAAGGATATCTATCAACCGGATCTCTTGCGCTATATTGTCGATAACCCACTGTCTCGTTTCACGGAAGCCGTGCGTTCTATAAAGGTGGCGGTGGATCTGAGTTCCATCGTGCGTGAGAACCGTGTGGTCGCAGTAACCTCTACGTTGCCGAACGAGGGGAAGAGCACAATTTCAACTAATCTGGCACAGCTCATTGCGCATAGCGGGGCGCGCGTCATTTTGGTCGATGCCGATCTACGAAATCCGTCGCTTTCACGCGCTTTGGTGCCAAAGGCTGCCACGGGTTTGCTGGATGTCGTGGCGCAGAAGGTCCAGCTCGAGGACGCACTAACCATCGATCCCGAAACGAAGCTGGCCATCCTGCCCGCAGGCGTGACCCATATCTCAAAGCTAGTACACACGAACGAAATTCTGGCCTCCAAAGCTATGCATACTGTTATTAGCTTGTTACGCGAGAGATTCGACTACGTTGTAATTGATATGCCGCCGATGGCGCCGGTCGTCGACGTCCGCGTCACGTCGCCATTTGTTGACTCTTATCTGTTCGTAGTCGAATGGGGCAAAACGAAGATGGATGTGGTCAAACACAATCTTCGCAACGCGCCGGAGGTTCAGAACAAGCTGCTCGGGGTCGTCCTAAACAAGGCGGATACGAGACTCCTCGCGCGCTACGAATCGTATCACGGTCGCTATTACTATCAGAAATACTACGCTCGTTATGGGTATGTGGAATAGCCACCGCCGGGGATGGCGAATATCTTTGTGCGTCATGCCTTTGATGGGCGCTGTTGCTGTCCTTTGGGCCGCAACTGTCCTGCCGTCGCTTCAGCAGAGTTTGCAGGCACGGCAGATAGCCATGCGGATCATCGCTGACGATCGCTTCAAGCGTGGTTTGCTGGTGGGCCTACTTACTCGTGCTCAGCAAGCGTCGAAACACTTCATCCAGCAGCCCGAGTTGTTGAGAGCCATGGCGTTGATTGCGCTGCGTACGGCCGAAGAAGTCAATCAGAAGAGCGCTTCAGAGGATGGGGGCCGCGAGATCGAGATTGCTCAGATGCAACTCAGGACGTCGCTACTTATGAGTCCAAGCGACTCGTTTCTCTGGCTGATGCTCTATTCGATTAACATTTCGCAGAATGGATTGAGTTCAAGCGATGTCGCTTACCTGGATCAATCTTATACAACTGGTCCATATGAGGGCTGGATCGCACTTCGTCGTAACAGAGAGGTGTTAGCCGCGTTTCCCTTCCTCCCTGGCGTCCTGCAAAAGCGTGTGATTTCGGAATTTTCCGCAATGGTCGATTCTGATTTCATTGACGATGCTGCGCTCAATGTGATGACGGTGGGATGGGCCTTTCGCGAGCGTTTGGCCGCGGGCCTCGAGCAGGTCGACCTGATTAGCCGGGAAAGGTTAGCCAAGCGGCTTGCTACTGATCGTGTGAAGCTTAGGATACCCGGTGTTGAGATTGATGACAGGCCCTGGAGATGAAATCGCTCGCTGAAATTTGCGTTTGGCGCCGGTTTTTCGTGACATTTGCTCTTCTTCAGGCTTGTCTATTGCCCGTCAGGGCTCAATCCAGTGACGCGAGTTCAGCATCCCGGTTGACGATGCAAGGCGCGGCTGACCAAGGGGGGGCACCCATCGTGCGGGATGCACTGGGGCGCCCGTGTCTAGACATTGAGGCCGCGGCTCGGGCCGAAGTGGTTAACCCCGATATGCTCGATCACGTTGTTAGCCTTAAGAACAATTGCTCGCGCATCATTCGTGCAAAGGTATGTTACTTCAATGGTGATCATTGCAATGATGTTGTCGTTCGAGGCTATAGCAGGGTTGATACGATTTTGGGAGCGATGCGTGGCGTGAAATTTTTTCGATACTCCATCGTTCAGAAGTAAGTCACCGTCAAACCCTCCGACTTAAAATGCACCGTTCCGCCTCAGCCTCCGCCGCAAAGAGTGGCACTCTTGCCGTTACACGCAAGCCGCGCGTCCTAGTGGTCGGTCCACACAGGCTGGCGCGACAAACGAGCATGCGGTTGTACTCTCGTTGGTTAGCCGATGCGCTTGAGGAATTCGCAGTGGTCAAGCGCTCCCAAGCGCCTGCTATATTCCTGACGCGGCTGACGAGTTCGTCCCGCATCAGCAAGTACTGCTTTTACCTCGACCAGTTCGTTCTTCTGCCTATCATCCTGTTTTTCTGGCAACTGAAGTTCGATGCGATAATTATAGGTGACCATTCGAATGGTCCCTCCGGCTTCCTTGTTATTCCCAAGAAGCTCGTTGTAATGGTTCACGATAGCATTGCGATCCGCGGTGGTTTGGGCCAGATCCCAGACTATGATCGCAGCGTTGGAAGATTGGGAGCGATGCTGCAGCGGTTGATCGTTCTTTCTCTCCGTAAATCGCAGGCGGTCCTCGCCAATCCGGGGCCACTAAGTCAGGAACTGCGAGAGTTGGGGGTCAGTTGTCATATCGAGGTGATTGGTTGCCCAGTAGACATTTCTCGGCTGACTCATCAGAAGGCTATGCCGCCACGCCAGATAACTGAGTTGGAGAAATTTGCGCTCTATGTGGGGTCAGACGCCGGACGGAAGCGAAAAGCCCTTTTGGTGGATGTCTGGAGATCCGATGCTCTCTGGAAAAGCGAATATAAGTTGGTGTTCGCGGGATTCACGTCGGAACGCAACAAGAGGCAATTTGAAGAGCTGCTACCAGATCGAATAACGTGCGTGAATGACGTTACAGAGGCCGAACTAAGATGGTTATACGAAAACTGTTCTTGCGTGATTACGGCGAGCGCACACGAGGGATTCTGCATTCCAATATTGGAAGCGATATTCTTTGAGAAATGCGTGATCACGCCGAACAATCCATTCTTTAAAGAAGTCTTCGGGCCGAATGTGAACGCGGTAATGGAGCTTGATGGTCGCGATGCACAGCGCATTCTCAGCGCCATCGATGGGTATGATCCGTCACAATCCGCGCTGCCGCGAGAGGAGCTTCTAACGAGATATTCGTTTCCAACGTTCGCTCAATCGGTTCGTAGGGTAATCGCGTCCATGATGAAGTATCGAAGATCATGAAAATCGTCCTTGCCCTTCTGCTGCTAGTCCTTCCGTGGCGGCTGCGCCGACTGGTCTTGCAAGCTTGCTTCGGCTACGACCTCGATCCTCAATCCAGTGTCGGCTTTTCGATCGTTCTGGCAAAAAAAGTTGTCCTCAAGGACCGCAGTCGCATAGGGCATCTTACCGTTATACGTGGTTTGGACGAACTCCGTCTCAGCACAAACAGCCGTATCGGAAATCTGAACTGGATAACCGGATTTCCTTCATCAGCTGATGGCAGTGGACGCCGATCGGCACTGCTCATCGAAGAGCATGCCGCGATAACTCATCGGCATCTCTTGGATTGCTCAGATAGCGTCGTCATAGGAAAATTTTCGACAGTGGCTGGCTGGAACTCCCAGTTCATCACGCATTCCATCGACTTAAATATTGCTCGACAGACGGCGAAGCCGATCCGCATCGGCAAATACTGCTTCGTGGGCAGTCGTTCAATTTTGGTAAAGGGGGCCGAACTGCCCGATTACTCAGTCTTGGCGGCCGGAGGTGTCCTTACGGAGAAGTTCACCGAAAGCTACTGCATTTACGGCGGTGTGCCCGCGAGGAAGGTGGGCGAGCTGCCGGAAGAGGCGAAGTACTTTGGTCGGAATGTTGGATATATCAATTGATAAAGCGCAGAGCGTTGAGCAAAGCCCGATGTATTGCGGAGCTTGTTCGGCTCGAACCTAGACGGGCAGTCAAATGAAGATAGTCCATGTTATCCCTTCGCTCGCCCCGCTTCACGGTGGGCCGACGTTTGTTGCAATGAATCTCACAAAGGCCCTAGCGGATCGCGGGCATGACGTTCATCTCGTCACAACTGATCGAGCGGGCGTTCCGGATCTGCGTTGGCTCGATAATGTCTCGGTTCGCGTAGTAAAGGAGAAATTCTCGCCGTATGCGTATGCTCCGGGTTTGGCGCGGGAATTGAAGCCGCTCATTCCAGCTTCGGATGTCGTCCACATTCACGGGCTCTACCTCTATCCCACAGTCCTGGCCGCAAAGCTCGCCTTAAGGCACGGAGTGCCGTACATTGTGCGGCCGGCTGGAGCGCTTGATCCATACCATCTGAGTCGCAAGGTCCTCAAAAAAGCGGTTTTTGACCGGCTCGTTCACAATCGAGTCTTGCGAAACGCTTCCGCGTTTCACTTTACGACCGAGGTCGAGATGGAAATTTCGCAGCCTCGTACGTACGCTCGGAAGAGCATAGTTGTGCCAAATGGTCTGGACGTCGCCGGAATAGAGAGATTGTCTCAGAAAGGTCGTTTCCGGAAGACATTGGGCAAAGCAGGTTCGAAGAAGCTGGTGCTCTTTCTGGGCAGAATTAACTACAAGAAGGGATTCGAAATTCTCATCCCCGCATTTGCGACTCTAAGAAAATCGATTCCGGACGTTCACCTCGTGATAGCCGGCAATGACGATGGTCATTTATCGGCCGTTCGGGCCCTGATAGAGGCACACGATATCGCGGAAGACTGTACAGTGACCGGCTTCCTCGGGGCGCCAGAGAAATTCGAGGCGCTGGCGGACGCCGACGTGTTCGCATTGCCCTCATACTCGGAGAATTTTGCCAACGCGCTATTCGAGGCTTTGGCATGCGGTACGCCATGCGTTATTTCAAATCGAGTGAACAGCTGGCCGGAGGTAGCTGCAGCTGGTGCAGCGGCTGTGATTGATACGAAGGTTGAGGATCTGGTCGATGCGCTCGGGGAAGTGCTCTCGAGCGCCGAGCGGCGGGGTGCGCTTTCGCAGAACGCGCGCGACTTTACGAGACAAAACTATGACTGGTCGACTATCGCATCTAAGCTAGAGTACGAATATCAGTCGCTCGTGAATAGCAAGGGCGGTGCTTCTGGTTCGCAAAAGTGACGCTCCACATGCCAGCTTCCGTAACCGCGATCATTCTGACCTATAACGAAGAGCTTCATATCGAGCGTTGCATTGGTAGCTTAAGGGCGCATGTAGAGAGAATCGTAGTGGTCGATTCTGGATCTACGGATGGAACCGTTGAGAGTGCGACGCGATGCGGAGCGGATGTGTATCGCCATCCCTTTAAGAATTATGCGACCCAGTTTAATTGGGGGCTCGAGAACTGTGCGATAACGACCGAGTGGGTAATGCGCATTGATGCAGATGAGTTTATCGACGCGGAATTGGGGCGCCAAATCAGCACCAACTTGCCGACGGCGCGGCCGGAGATCAATGGTTTCATTGTAGAGCGTCGGATTACATTTCTCGGAAAAACGATCCGCTTTGGTGGCGGTGTGTCCCCTCAGAGCCTACTCAAAATCTGGAGAAGAGATAAGGGGGCGGTGGAAAACAGATGGATGGATGAGCATACCATCTTATTCGAGGGAAGCACTTCAACGCTTCAGGGAATTCTAACGGACGACAACCTCAAGGGTTTCGCCTTTTGGGTCGATAAGCACAATCGGTACGCATCTCGTGAGATGATCGATACCCTTAATTCGGAGCACGAGTTCTTTGACGAGCCGTCTTCAATCAATCTTTCGACTGAAGCGAAAGTAAAGCGGGTTGCGAAGAAGTCTTTCTATGCACGACTGCCTCTGTTCTATCGCGCCTTCTGGTATTTCTTCTATCGATATTTCTTGAGGTTCGGATTTCTCGACGGGACATTGGGGCTAGTGTTTCATCTGATGCAAGGCCTTTGGTACAGACTGTTGGTAGATATACGAATAACTGAGGCCAAAGCATTCATTAGATCGAATGGCGTAGCTGCGTTCAAGGCCATGATGGAAGAGCGTCACGGTCTCAAAATCTAGGGATTCGTGTGTCGGCGATGTACGAGCCGGAGCATGCCGGTCGCGTCGAAATAAGGATGTTGGTTCTTGAGCTTTGACGACTTGATTAAAAGTTTGCCGAGTAGAGTCTCTTCTATTGCCGATCGGCTTGGGGCGACGATGCTCGCGAATCTGGCCAACCAGGCCGTTGTTGTGTTTTCGCAGATTGCGGTGGTGCCGATCCTAATTGCATCTTGGGGGCTGGCCGGCTTCGGAACATGGATTGTACTTACTGCTGTGCCAACTTACGCGGGATTGTCGGACTTTGGATTGAGCATCTCCGCGAAATCTGACATGGCCATGCGCGTGTCGAGAGGTGACCTTAGTGGTGCCAGGCAGACGCTATCTAGCGTGCTCGCGATCGCAATCGTTATGATTGTGCTATTTGGATTGGCATACATCGCCGCCATCTTCGCGTTAGATTGGACGCGAATCCTTTCACTTGGCTCCAGTATCACTGAGCACAGTGCGAAGGTTGTGCTCTGTTTAGGGCTCGTTCAGATTGTTTTCTATCAAGCATTTCTCTTCTCGGCCACGATCATCCGCGCTATGGGGCGGCCCGCCTTAGAAAGTTCACTTTCAGCGATTGGTCGCGGAAGTGAGATATTAGCTGTGGTGATAGTGGCCAGATTGGGCGGATCGCTTGCTGCTGCAGCCGCCGCCTGGGCTTGCTCACGAGTGCTGTTATCCGTGGGGATTTGGATCGCCGTATTATATCGGTATCCAATGATGCGGCCTGGTGCCCTACTCGTGAGCAGGACCCGAATCAAGTCCCTGCTGGGTCCTTCGATCGGTTACGCGATGATGCCTGTTGCTCAATCGATTGCAATTCAGGGAACAACGCTGGCTGTCTCTTCCTTCTCTGGCCCTTCGGGGGCAGCTGCCTTCAATACCATTAGGGTGATAACCCGGCTTGGTACCCAATTGGCCAACACGGTAAACAATTCATTCGTGCCTTACTACTCGTACGCGATTGGGCGCAACTCAGGCGTCCTTCGGCTCTTTAAAGAGCATATGGGACTTATTCTTTTCTCCCTTGTCGTTTATCTGGCTCTGGTCATGATGCTTGGAGAAATGTTTCTGCGGATTATCTCAAAAGGAAAGATCCCTTTCGAACCGGGCCTCTTTTCGATTTTGGTTGCCGCTGGCTGCGCCGAGATGCTTTTTAGCAGCATCATTTCAATGCAATCTGCTGCGAATAAAGTCGGGCCTATTGCAGGAAGCTACGCTTTGTTCGCGATCGCAACCGTATCGCTTTCGTACGTATTCGGCGCTACTTTGGGAGTAACCGGAGTCGCGAGCCTTGTCCTCGCCGCGAGCCTTGCAACTTTGGGGGCTAGCGTATTCGTCCTGTTCGATAAGTCGAGAAGTGTACTGCGGGGTGGGTAGCTGCTGCTCATTGAGCCTGGTAACGTTCCGAGCAGAATGGCGTGATAGCTCAGCAGACGTTCGTGATATGATCGGAGCTATGCATGTTTCGCGAGCCTGAAATGTTGCTGGTTGGCAGGCCCTCTGCGACCACCGATTTGCTCGATTATCGTTTCCGACGAATTCTTCTTGTCGCTCTATTTCCGTATCCAGTGTTGCTCGCTTTTTCGCTGTTGAGTGGGTGTTCTTGGGAATTCGTAGGACTTCACGCTGCACTGTTTTGTATGGTCGTTGTCTATTTCGCTTTATGCAAAGACCACTCTCTAACCCTCTTTGTCGCGACGCATTCATTTTGGCTCTTCTCTTATTCGCTTTTGATGTACGCGGTGCTGCATCAAGTCCCACCAGACAGATATTTGATCGATCCGATACGGTCCTCGCTGATCACTGTGGTCTATCTATGTGGATGCATCTGCGCGCGTCTATTGTCGGGGCATGTGCCTATTCCCTCCTCAGCTGTGCGTACTCCGGCTTCGAGCCGTGTATCACACGCGCTGTGCTACTTAGGGCTTCTATTTATCCCAGCGCGAGTTGTCTTCGGATCAGAGTCGTTTTGGTATGCTATCTCGGCTGCATTTACGCAGCTGTATTGGCTGGGCCTCTATCTTCGTTTTGAACGAGGACGCTTTCGGTTCGCCGATCCACTCTTGCTTGCCGGTGTTGCGCTTTGTCTCATTGTTTCTGTTGTCGATAACCGTCGAGCGTTGATGTTTGAATTGTGCTTTACATTCGTGCTGATTTATCTCCGGACCTCGATTTATCCGTTTTCGCCTCCACGTATACTCTTGGCTGCAGTTGGTTCTGTTTACTTCGCTCGCTTTTCGGACATCTTTCTCTATGCCAGAATTTTCGTTGGGCGAGAGAGGCCTGCAGAGCTTTTGAATTTCGTGGTTGGAGGTATTTTTTCGGCCTCGTTCCTTCTTGCTCCTCTGGGGACGTCGGATACTTACATTCGTGAGGCTCTAGAGAGTTACGTCAGCCCATATTCCAACTATCGAATCGCGATGTTCGAGGGACGAAGTGGCATTAGTGAGCGTGCAACGCTCTTGCCGCAGATGGACGCAGTAGTGGGGGTCTTGCCGGAGCCGGATACAGTTGATTGGGGCGAAATCTCTAATACGCTTCTCACGCTGCTGCCGTCCTTTGGTCAAGATAAAGATCAGAATTTTGGAGATCGCCTTACATGGCGAACCGGTCTTCGGCCTGCCGGAATTGTTGGTCATCCGCTAATCACCGCGGCGGGTGAGTTCTTTGCTATGGGCGGGTATCTCGTCTTGTTCGCTTTTACGGTCATCAACTTTCTAATCTTCTTCATCGAGCTCAAGCTGCTCATCCGGCTCTTGGGAAGCCAGTCTGTCGCGATCATGTTTGCCTTCAACCAGGCCTTCTACATGATGTTCACTTCGACAGCGATTAGTGCCACAGCTGTTGTGCTGCGACAGATTCCGTTTTTGGTCGTGATCTATCTCGCAACCAAGTTCGTCGTTACTCAAGGCGATCGAGGCCAGGTGCGATGAGATTATTTGTCTTGGTGAGGCGCGCGACCAGGTTGACTGCCTTGGCCGGATGCCTGCTGGTCGTTGGGCCTGAGGTCGGGATAAGCGCAGAGGGCGGGCTTTCAGCTGATGGCGCAGAAGCTGATATCAATGCTCGGGCGCGAATGGTGATCGAATCTAGCCAGCTCAGCGGCGAGCCCCGCAATCATCCAAAGTACAGGACCTACGATTATTTGGGCCGTGCTGCGCACAGCGGGTGCTTAAATCAAGAGGAGTTTAACAAGCTACTCGGCGACTTGGACGAAGCTGCTTGGGGGAGCGGAGACAATAGTGCCCGGATTGAGCAGGTGTTCGCTCTTCCTCCGATAACTCGGTATGCCTTGCAGTTTTCTGCCTGCCTTAGTCAACCCAATATCAATAAGCTAAAGGACGCTCTGCGGTTACCGCGACTCGTGTTGGATCACGGAACGATAAACCATTGGTCGATGAGGGCGAGCTCCATATTTCTCCTGTCTGAGAAATATCCCGATCTTGTTTGGAATGATATTTCGACGGGAAGGCATATTCCTGCGGCCGACATGATTAAGGAGCTGAGACCGTTATTGATTGGCCGTTTTTTTAAGTTCTTCGAAGATGGAAATGCGGAGCAATTTAGCCCCGTCTATCAGGCGATAAATTTTTTCTCGGTGCTAAATCTCGTTGAATTTTCTGCGGATGAGGAGATTAGATCTCTGGCCGAAAAGTCCGCCATAGTGATGCTGGCCACTATGCGCGGGGATTCATTTCACGGTCAGTTCGTACCGCCTCTCACGAGAGCGAACTTTCGCCAACGAAGCGGTCTGAGCACCAAACCTTCGAGTGCTCACGTAGCCATACAGTTTATGCTCTGGTTCTATTTTGGAGAGCCGCGGGTTACGTCAGCTGATTTGAAAGACCGCGTCGAGCCATTCTTTCCGATCATGTTTGCGCTATCCAGGTGGCGTCCGCCGGTGGAGCTGCTGACTATCGGAAAGATAATCCCACCCGCATATGATGTCACAACAATAACTCCGACATTCTCCAAGTGGAATCTTCCAACGAGAGATTACGTCTACGGATCTGCGTATATCACTGATCGCTATGCGATCGGTGTTGGGAATGGTTACGTTAAGCCTGCCGACTACAATGGCTCGAACCAATTCTTTGGCGTCTTCTTGAAGAGCACTGAGCCGGAGAATGCGATCGAGTGCTATCATCCATATTGGTTCAGCAATTCCGGCGAGGACGCTTGGAAGTCAGATAGATCTTCGCCGTTTCAACAGCAGTGGCACCAAGGTCGTCAGGCTGTGATCATTACGGACATTCCCCAAGCAGATCCATGGCCGAAAGACCTCCAGGCCGGGTGGGGGAGGCTTAGGGCGGAACATGCTCTCGATCTGATAAAGGTCCTCAAGTGTCGTATACCCAAGAGTGAAACTGCATTCGTGAGGACGCCTAATTCCATTATGCTCAATTGGCGGGGGACCTTCGTCGGCATCAAAATAGTGGGAGCGAGTTGGTCTTTAGACGAAGCGGCCGCTGATGCTTCTTTGGTGGATTTTCGAGTGCTGAAGGTATTGTCGTCTAGCGCAGCCGTCTACTTTGAACTAGCTACGTCGGATCAGGTTGAGTGGGAAAGCTTTGTCCATCAGTTTCCCTTTCGAAGTGTGACATTTGACCCTCGTGCACGGACCGTAAGATTTGATACAGAGGGCCGCGGGCAGCTGCGAGTGACCTTCGGGCTATCGCCGGCAGATGACGGTTGGATCCGCAGTGTCCCACAGGTCGAACTCGAACGGGCGCCATTGCAGATCTCAACCAAGCTCTGGTTCAATTCGCCCTTTCTAGAGGTGGGAGGAGGGCAATTTTGGCTAAAGACGGCATACGGAGCCATGGAAATCTCGGAGCAGTCAGGTCGCCTTGAGCTCAGTCGCAAATACTGCGGTTCGACCTGTTCTCGTCAGTGACATTTTTTACCTGGATCTGGTCAGTGCGCGATGAGCGCAGCGGCCGGGGATGGGCAAGGTTCACGATCTCTTTGAAGGGATCGGCTTGTGTCTATGTGTTGAGTTGGCGCTGCATATTTTCTCCGAAGGAAGCAGGCAGTAATTGATCGTCTCGGTCGTCCCTTTTTTTGAGAGCTTGACGCGCTAATCACGGAGCCAAGCCTCCGGATCACCGGTAAGGGAGGGCTACGCTTCTGGCGCACGTGCAGACCTCTTGCGGCGCAACCCCGTCGATCCCTCGCGCTCGATAGCGAACAGAAGATCCATGCGCTTGGCCGCGATCGACGCCTTGCTGAGCCGCGGTTATCTCTTATGATGATGGTGATCATGTACGTTGGGCTCATCATGGTGCCGAGCGTATATTGGCACATGGGACTTTCGGTTAGTGTCTCACTTCTGATCGCGAGTATCTGGTTTGACCGAGAGCAGGGACTAGCTCGCTTTCTAGCACGCGCTCCTCTGGTTTGGCTCGGGACGCTGACCTACGCGATATATCTTTTGCAGACATTAGCGATCAACCTTGCTCAAGCGCTCCTGCAGAAGCTTCACGTGCCAGCAAATTTTCTGGCAATCGTTTTGGCGGCCTATGCTGTCTCGGTCCTCGTAGCATGGCTGGCACACGTAGCGATCGAGCAACCTGCAATCGATATTGCCCGGCGGCTTGCCGCCAAGCGAAATATTGGGCAAGGTAGCTTCAATCTCAGCTCGCCCGGATTTTGAAATCTGAGTTAATCACCTTCGTGCTTAGGTTCGGCGGGTTCACCAGGAGCAAAATCAGGCACGCGTGCTGGCGGTCTTCGGCGGTAGCCCTCAGGCCAGTGAGGGACCTACGGCTTCTTGAGATTGTTCCGTCATCCCTGCCAAGACCTCCAGCGGAGATCTCCGGAAAAGAACTCCGACCTTATTGAACGTTCTTGCATCGAACTCACTACCAGTGGCGAGGGGCAGTTGTCGTGGACGAGAACTTAGAGCCGGAGGCCGAGCCTACCTAGAACACGGGCCGCTAGAACCTTGGGCCCTTGACGCAGCATAAGTCGTGCGCTGATGGCTTCCATGGTCGCAATTCCCAGATATTGCCGTGGATGTACAAACGCCAAATTGCAGGAATTTGAAAACATCTGCGAGACCGCTGCGCGCAGCTTAGTGGCCAGTTCCGGCTTACTCCCGATCTTCAGGAATATGAATGTGTTCTGAATGTAAAAAGGAGCCGCCCTGTCGTCTTGCCATAGCGACGGGCGAACGAAATCGATACATTCAAAGCCATGGTCGGCAAATTTAGATATCCAATAGTTCGGCCATTGCTCGTTAATATGTTGGGTGCCTCCCTGCATCGGGATGGCAGCTCCAAAGACAATCGAGTCGGCATGTAACGTCAACGTCTGCACGATCGTATCGGCGAATCTCTCGTCGAGATGCTCCGCGACCTCAAGAGAGAGGGCCAGATCGAACTTACGGTTCAGCGTAAGAGGCTTCGTAAGGTCATGCTTCACAAAATTCTTACTCGGAATGAGCAACTCGCTGTCCTTGACCCAAGGGCCATCAACAGCCACGCAATCGGAAACGCCCAGCTCCATTGCTGTCTTGGTCCAACTACCCGTTCCTGATCCGATCTCAACCCACGATTTTGGCTGCACATATTCAAATATCTTTGGGAGCATTGCTTCGGCGCTCCGCTTTGAAACGTTGGAGATGCCGTCATAATATCCGGTCGAGTAGAACAGATTTTTCATTCGATACTCCACTCGCGAGAGCCAAGCACTTGTCGGTGCGGCTTGCGATTTCTTAGATCCTCAAGAGCTGCCAGATGTTCAATAGGCAGAGTTTTGTAGCAGACCGATGGTCATCGTTTTCAAGATGATCTTGAAGTCGAGCCACAAATCCCAATTATTGATGTACCACAGATCATGCTCCACGCGCTTCTGCATCAGGTCGACCGTGTGGGTTTCTCCGCGATAACCATTAACCTGGGCCCAGCCGGTGATGCCGGGCTTGACGTGGTGGCGGAAGGCGTAGTTGCCGATGATCTGCTCATATTCGGTGTTGTGGGCGGCCGCGTGCGGGCGGGGGCCGACCAGCGACATGTCGCCCTTGAGCACGTTGAGGAGCTGCGGCAGCTCGTCGATCGAGGTCTTGCGCAGCCATTTGCCGATCGACGTGACGCGCGGGTCGTCCTTCTTCGCCTGCACGATGTTCGGGCCGTCCTCGAGCACGCGCATGGTGCGGAACTTGAAGATCTTGAACGCGCGCCCGCCAAAGCCGTGGCGGGTTTGGCGGAAGAACACCGGGCCCTTCGAGGTCAGCTTGATCAGGATCGCGGTCACCAGCATCACGGGCGCGAACACGAAGAGCGCAAGGCTCGCGCCGACGAGGTCCAGCGCGCGCTTGAGCGCGCGTTCGCGCCACGATAGCGGGGCGCGGCGCAGCTCGGCGGTGAAGGTGTTGCCGGTGCCTTGAAGCGGATAGCGCAGGAAGCGCGCCGTGTTGGCGTCCGGCACCAGATGCACCGGGACGGGGAGGATCTTCAGCGCGTCCAGAATGCTGTCGATCGCGTGCTGCCGGCTCCAGTTCATCAAGAGGAAGACGTGCTCGATCCGGTTCTCGCGCGCATAAGCGATCAGCTCCTCGAAGCGCGGTGCCTGCGAAGACAGCAGCAGCGGCGACGCGAGATCCTTGGCGGGGATCTCCATGACCCGCATCAGGCGGTAGCCGTGCTGGCCGAGGTCATCGACCGCGTTGGAGGAGGTGGCAAGTCCGAACTCGGCGATCATGATCGCGCGGCCGTTGGCGAAGGCGCCAGTGCGCTGGGCCCGCGCAGTCCAGCGTGCGACGACCGTTTTCCAGGCGAGAAGGAGAGCGAGGCCGACCAGATAGAACGAGATAGTGGTGCCGCGAGAGAATTCGCCGCTGACCTTCATCGTGAAGGCGATCGCCAGCAGCGCACCGAACAGGCCGGTCCACGTCGTTAGCGTCATCCGGAAGGTACGCGGCAGGTTGGTGATGATCTTGAGGCGGTAGCCCTGTTGCACGGTAGTGAGGAGGATGAAATTAATAGCAATCAGGACGCTCGCCGCCGCGTAGACCTCAGCCTTGCCGACGACGCCCGCGCTCGCCAGGAGATAGCCGACCGCGCAGCCGATCCCGCTGATCACGATCAGCGCCGCATCGACAACAGCCGTCAAACGCTCGACAACCACAGGGCGTAGCCATCTCGGCGCAAAGCCTGTAGATGTTGTTGCGGATTGCGCGACTACGCGAATTTCCGTCTCAGAATCCGGGACGGGGACCGGTCGAGGGGAAATAATTGTCATCCTGCCAAACCCATTGACGTAAAATTCATTATCCAAAGCCGTCGTGCTATCGGTCAAAATCGCTGTTAAAACAAGGCGAAGGAAAAATTAACCTTACCTTGCAAGCTGCATTGTAGCCCATCTCGCCCCGACTGATATGTTGATTTTCACAACCCGTTAGGAAGCTCTCGTTGCCTCGAACCCATTCCCGGCGGCGGAGTCAGCCGATAGGAAAGCGTTACCTCGCCATTGGCCTGGCTGTCTTGGCATTGGTGGGAATCGTGCTTCTCCTCTTTCGCCCCGATGCGGCCCCCATCGGAGTCCCGACGGGCTCCACGGCCGGCGCCGTCAAGCTCCTCTTGGACGGGCCGTATAGCGCACGGTTTGCCGGCGAACTCGCTGCCTCGAGACAGGAATACTTCTCCTCCCGCATTGAGGTGTCGGCCCAGCCCGAACATCCTGACTTTGTCCAGACGATCGCACGTCAACATGCCATCGGCGTGACGAGCGGCCAGAAGTTCCTGCTGGCGACTTGGCGCGGCGTTCCCGTGACGGCGTTTGCAGCAAGCTTCCTCGATACCTCCGTCGCGATTTTCACGCTCGAAAGCACGGGCTTGCGGCGGCCGGCTGATCTGGTCGGAAAACGAATCGGATATCGCAGGGCGAGTGAGGGCGACGTCGTTTTCGATGCCATGATGGCGCAGCTCGGGCTTCCGCGAAGTCAGATCACCAAGGTCCCAGACCGCGACAGCTTCGAAGCTCTGCGGGCCGGTGAGGTGGATGCCATCATCGCCGCAATCGACGAGCAACCGGATCCCTCCAGCTCGACCTTCACCCAGCTGACTGTCATCAAACCGCAAGACTACGGTATCCATGTTCCAGGCTTGGTCTACTTCGCGAGCAATGCTCTCGTCCATGAACAGCCATCCATGATTGCCGACATCCTTCAGGGCCTCATTCGAGGATGGCAATTCACCTACGCTGACTATGCACGGAGCGTGCCCGTTCTTACTGGCGCCGGATCGGCTAGGCTGAACCCTGAGCGGCTCAAATTCGAGCTGCAGCAGCAGCGCCCGCTGGTGCTGCCGACGGGCGGCCGTATCGGCGACTACGACGAAAGCCGCTGGCGGACACTCCGGGATATCCTTCTCTTCGCCAAGCTTGGCGAAGAAGACGTGCCTCTGGCTCAGACCGTCAACTACCAGTTCCTGCGGGATGTGTACCGCCGTTCACCCGACCTTGCTGCCCCGGGCGCCTGGAGCGAGGGAAAATAGGACCTAGAAGCCACACTCGTCGGCCATATCGCCACAAAGCCCCTCCTCAAACCACGGCGTCGGTTGCCTTTTTGCCGCCAGCCTTGGTAAGGTTGGCTTTACTATCTGGGCTGGTTCGCGGTGGTTTTCGGGTCGCGGCCCCTGGTAGGGAGTGGGCCAAATCCGCAGGGGCGAGGAGCTTTTTGGGATGCTTAAAACGTTGATGAGAGCAGGTCTTTTGGCCGCTACCGTTTCCTTCTGCGCAGTGAGCGGGGCAAGCGCGGCGATGCAAATGCCCGCGCCGGCGGCCCTGCTCGCAGGTGAGAGCCAAGCGACGCCTGTTACGTTCTGGGCGCAGCCGTACCCGTATCGCTACGTGCCGTGGCGCCGTTGCCCCATGGTGCGGGTCGAGACGCCCTACGGCTGGTACATGGATCGCGTTTGTGCGCCTGTCGGTCCTGTTCTGCGTCGGGCATATTGAGATTCGGCTGACCGAGCGGCGGCCGCCGTTTTTCGAAGGATATTTCAAGGCAGCCGCACAGCTCATGCGGCTGCCTTGCTCATTTTTGTTTCGCTGTGTGCTGCTCTTTTGGGCGCGCAGCACAGGTTCATCATGAATATCTTTGTCGAGCCGGATGGGCTGTCGCATGGTGAAGATTGTGTTACCAGTTCGGCGGGGCTGCATTGCAGCATGATTGCATAGTGCGCCGGTAGTCGGATCTCGCGAGAGCGTTGTGATCCGGCCAAACGGATGCTGTAGAGGATACGATGACAGGGGTTTCAACCTACGATCTTACGGGCAAACGTGTCTTTGTCGCGGGGCACCGCGGCATGGTCGGATCAGCGGTCGTCCGAAGGCTTGCATCCGAGAATTGCACCGTGCTGGTTACCGATCGGCGCGAGTTGGATCTCACAAAGGAAGAGGCCACGCTGAGATGGCTCGAGGCCAATCGGCCGGAGGTCGTGGTTCACGCCGCTGCAAAGGTTGGGGGTATCGCAGCCAACAACAATTTCCCCGTCGACTTTCTCTGCGATAACCTTGCGGTGGAATTGAATGTCATCCGCGCAAGCCACACGATTGGCGTGCGGCGCCTGTTGTTCCTAGGCTCGTCCTGTATCTATCCCAAGCACGCCAAGCAGCCGATCCCCGAAAGCGAATTGCTGACGGGGCCGCTCGAGCCAACCAACGAATGGTATGCAATCGCGAAGATTGCCGGCCTCAAGATGTGCCAGGCGTATCGTCGGCAATATGGCGATGATTTCATCTCAGTAATGCCGACCAACCTCTACGGTCGTGGCGACAACTATCATCCGGACCATAGTCATGTACCGGCCGCGCTGATCAGGCGCTTCCACGAAGCCAAGATTGCCAACGCGCCCTCCGTCTCCGTGTGGGGCACCGGCACGCCGCTTCGCGAATTTCTCAACGTCGAGGATTTTGCGGATGCCTGCGTTTTCCTCCTGAAGAATTATTCCAGCGACCTGCCGATAAACGTCGGCAGTGGTGATGAGTTGTCGATTGCCGACTTCGCGGCGGCCGTGGCGAACGTCGTGGGCTACGAAGGCAAGTTTATTTTCGATGCGTCCAAGCCGGATGGAACGCCGCGCAAGCTGCTCGATAGCTCGAGAGTTCGCGAGCTCGGGTGGCGGCCGAACGTCGCTCTGCAGGCTGGCCTCGCAGCCGCCTACGCGGATTTTTTGGAAGGCTACGGACGTCATCTGGAAGTCAGCGCAACGCGCTGAGTAGACAACTTAGATTGCAAGAAACTTTTTTATTCTGAATTTTGGGTTGGGCGGGGCTTTATGCGTGTTCTCTTGATCGGCATCAACTATGCCCCCGATCTGATCGGGGTAGCGAAATACAACGCCGAACTCTGCGAGAGCTTGGCCGCCGAAGGGCATGAAGTTAAAGTCATTACGGCGCCTCCCTATTATCCGACCTGGAAGATACCCCCGGCGTTCAAATCATCGTACTTCAGATCGAGAGATATCGACGGCGTTCGAGTAAGACGTACGCCGATTTATGTGCCCGGAAATCCCTCGGGTGCAAAACGGCTGGTCCATCACGCTTCATTCGCGCTCACGAGCGCCGCGCCGGTCCTGTTTGAGGCGCTGACCTGGCGGCCCGACGTTATGATCGCTGTGGCGCCATCGCTGATGTCAGCTGCCTTCGTCTCGTTCGTCGCTCGTCGCGTCGGTGCCAAATCATGGCTTCATGTGCAGGATTTCGAGGTGGACGCGGCATTCGATCTTGGTCTGCTGCGCAATCCTTCTCTGCGGAAATGGATGCTGAGAGCCGAAGCGACGATCCTCAAATCGTTCGACCACGTTTCAAGCATCTCCCTAGCAATGGTGGAACGGTTGAGAATCAAGGGCCTGGCTCCTGACAAAACAGCCGAGGTAAGAAACTGGATTGATACCAACGCGATCTGCCCGGGTTCGCGAGCAACCAAATACCGTCAGGAGCTGAAGCTGGGCGGGGGCCATATCGTTGCACTCTACTCCGGAACGATGTCCAACAAGCAAGGTCTTGAGCTCGTGATCGAGGCCGCGATTGGGTTAGAGAAAAGCCATCCACATATCCACTTCATCCTTGCAGGCGAGGGGCCTCATAAAATGAGGCTCGAGCAGCTCGCAGCCGGACATGGCAATATCCATTTTCTAGGGCTTCAGCCCAACGATAGCTTCAATGAATTGATGGCCACGGCCGATTTTCATCTGATTCCGCAGAAAGCGGCAGCTGCCGATCTAGTGTTGCCCTCGAAACTGGGCGCGATCTTCGCATCGGCTCGGCCGGTCATTGCGATGGCTGAAGAAGGAACGGGGCTCGCGGCGGAAGTCACGAACGCAGGCCTTGTCATTCCGCCCGGAGACTCGTCCGCGCTTGAGATAGCAATTTGCCAGCTCAGTGAAGAGCGGGCCCTCCGTGAGCACTACGGCGAAGAAGGAAGAAGGCGGGCCCTTGATCGTTGGGACCGGCAAACGATCGTGCGCCGTTGGTCGGAAGCCATGACAGGGCAGGGCAATACGACAGGGCAGAAGAACACTGGGCTGAAAAACGCTACCGGCAATATTGGGCTTCCGGTGGAGGATGCCGTTCGGTTGCCCTGAGGCATCCGATCTCAATTGAATGCGGTGACGTCGAAAATGAGCGCTGCGATGAGCACTCATTTGCTTGGCTCGCTAGCCTTGCCGGCTCTGCAAGGACTACTCGTGGCGCGGGAAATATCTGAAGCCGTGCTGCTTGATCAGCTCATCTCGCTTCGCAGATTCGAGATCTTCCTTCATCATTTCGCGCACGAGGCTTTCGAACGAAGTCTGCGGTTGCCAGCCAAGCTTTTCCTTCGCCTTCGACGGATCGCCAAGCAAGGTCGCCACTTCGGTCGGGCGGAAATAGCGCGGATCGACTGACACCACACATTTTCCATTTGCGACGTTGTAGCCCTTCTCGTCGACGCCGGACCTTTCCCACCGGATCTTCATGCCGACTTCGCTCGCCGCCACGTCAACGAAGTCTCGTACCGAGTGCTGAACGCCGGTTGCGATGACGAAATCTTCCGGATTTTCTTGTTGCAGCATGAGCCACTGCATCTCGACGTAATCGCGCGCATGTCCCCAATCTCGCAATGCATCGAGATTGCCGAGATATAGCCGCTCCTGGAGGCCCAAGTGAATCCGCGCCAAGGCTCGCGTGATCTTTCGGGTTACGAAGGTTTCGCCGCGGACCGGAGATTCGTGGTTAAAGAGGATGCCGTTGCAGGCATACATCCCGTAGGCTTCGCGGTAATTGACCGTGATCCAATATGCATAGAGCTTGGCGACAGCGTACGGAGAACGCGGGTAGAAAGGCGTAGTCTCCTTTTGCGGGATCTCCTGGACCAGGCCGTACAGTTCGGATGTGGAGGCCTGGTAGAACCGGGTCGTCTTTTCCAATCCAACGATCCGCATGGCCTCGAGAATTCGAAGGGTGCCGAGGCCGTCGGAGTTGGCCGTATACTCGGGTTCCTCGAATGAGACGGCCACGTGACTCTGAGCCGCGAGATTGTAGATTTCGTCGGGCTGCACCTGGCCGACAATGCGTATCAGGCTCGAAGAGTCCGTGAGGTCGCCATAGTGCAGGCGGAACGCTGGATTCGGCTCGTGAGGGTCGAGGTAGAGATGATCGATACGATCGGTATTGAACAGAGAAGTTCGGCGCTTGATGCCGTGGACTTCGTATCCTTTTCCCAGAAGCAATTCAGCGAGATAGGCGCCGTCCTGGCCCGTCACGCCAGTAATAAGTGCACGTTTCTTTGTCATAATGATCTCTAGGTTCGGTAGACCGTTCGTACTCGAAAACGGAGGGAATAGGGAGGTGGGGTGGATGAAAAAAGCAAGCTTAGATTAACGGCTTTTGGGGTCGCGGAATAGGCAATGGATTGCATTGCTAAGGTTATTGCGAGTTTGGTGTCCCTTCCGTCGATTTGTCGCCTATAGCTGGTCCATCCTCTATTGAGCTGGAATTGATACGGAGCTTTAGATTTGGACAAACGCATAATCCCCCTGATCATGTGCGGCGGTGCCGGCGTGCGGCTGTGGCCGGCTTCACGCGAGGTGCGGCCCAAGCAGTTCCTGCCGCTGTTCGGCACGCGCTCGACCTTCCAGGACACGCTGCTGCGCGTGTCCGATCCCCAGCTGTTCGACCGGCCGATCGTCATCACCAATGCGTCCTATCGCTTCATGGTGCTGGAGCAGCTCGCCGAGATCGGCATCGAGGCCGACGTGATCCTCGAG
>NZ_JADPKT010000055.1 GCF_023074075.1 Bradyrhizobium sp. 138
AAGAACCGCACAGCAGCATACAGGTGGTGCCGATCACTCGGCCTTCCCTGCGCGATGGTCGGACGGCTTATGCCGTGCTCTCCCGGGAGCCGAACTTTCCTTCTGGCCTCCCTCGCCGTTCGAATTGACGATGCCGTCCACCCGGTTGGGCTCGCGCGCATCTTCGATCCGGCTTGACCGTGGCAACGACGGCCAGGACCACACGGTTTTGCCGTACGCGCGTTCGCTGGTCACCACATTATCTCCCGGCCTTGTCGACGTTGCCGGAAGAACATGGCGAGACGAACTGAACAGCGCCGCTCGTCCGCACGCGGGTGTCAGGCTCACAGGGACTACCTGCCCTGCCCGCCCCATCTCGTGCCGACGCTGCCGCGTCCACCGCAACCCGGCCCGCGTTTCGAACGACTCGCGAACCGCCCCTCTTCGTCGGGCCGGGCTGTGTCGATCTATGCCGCAATTCCGAATTTCGGTAAAGTGGAATATTTTTGCGGAGAGGGATTGACGGGAAGCGAAACAGCAAGCTTCGTAGGGTGGGCAAAGGCGCATTTGCGCCGTGCCCACCACCTCTACAATACTGCAACAGAAGCGTGGGCACGCTCCGCTTTGCCCACCCTACGATACTGCGCTTTGCGCCGCCTGCTAGCTAACCCCACCCCTACCCAGATCGTCTCACGGTACACCGAGGACGTCCTCCAAAGCACTTTCGACCTCGGTCACAAACCGCTCGTAGGCGGCATGATCTCCGCCTTTCTCGGCTATCCGCTCGGTCTGCCAAGACAGGAAGGAAGGCAAATACCAGAGCAAGGACACCAAACGCTTTGGTACCAGATCTTCATCGCCGATCTCGATCGCGCGCAAAACCGCAAGCACCGCTTGTCCTCGAACGGCATCGTAATTGCCATTGCGGACGCGATCGAAGAAGCCATCCGCATTCCACTCGGCTTCCAGTTGCTCGACGATCGCGGCGAAGATCATTGGCTGGTCCCATGAACAAGTAAAATCTGACTCGCGGAGAGTCCCCCCTCACCCGGGTCGCATCTTCGATGCGATCCGGCCTCTCCCCGCAAGCGGGGAGAGGCGAAGCCCTCACGCCACCGCCGTGTCCGGAATCCTTGCGGCTTCCATCGGCTGCTTGCCGCGGATGAGATCCGAGGCGCGGTCGGCGATCATCATGGTGGAGGCGTTGAGGTTTGCCGAGATCATGCGCGGCATCACGGAGGCGTCGATCACGCGCAGACCTTCGAGGCCGTGGACGCGGAGGTGGTCGTCGACCACTGCCCAGGTGCTGTCCGCCGGGCCCATGCGGCAGGTGCAGCCGGGGTGGAAGGTGGTGGTGCCGCGCTCGGTGGCGGCCTGCAAGAATTCGTCGTCGGTATTGACGTTGGGGCCGGGGAAATCCTCGTAGGCGTAATAGGGCGACAGCGGTGCAGATTTCAGCAAGCGGCGCGCGAGCTTCATGCCGCCGACGATGACGCGGCGGTCGAGCTCGGCGTCGAGGTAGTTGGTCTGGATGATCGGCGGCGCGAACGGATCAGAAGAGCGGATGCGGACATAGCCGCGGCTCTCGGGGCGCTGCTGCCAGGACGCTACCGTCATGCCGGGCTCGTCCTCGAGCTGGCCCTGCACGCCTTCCTTGTAGCTCGCCGGCGTGAAGGTGAGCTGCAGGTCGGAGCTCTCGGCGCTCTCGCCGGAGTGCCAGAAGCAATAGACCATGGTCGGCGACAGCGAGAGCAGACCGCGGCGCGCGGTGGCCCATTTCAGCGCCTCGATCCACAGCGAGAAGCCGCGGCGAAGCTCGTTGATGGTCTTGATGTCCTTGACCCGGGCCACCGTGCGCGGGGCGTAATGGTCCTGCAGGCCCTCGCCGACCGGCAGCGCGTGACGCACGGCGATGCCGTGCTGCTGCAGCAGATCCGGCGAGCCGATGCCGGAGAGCTGCAACAGCTGCGGCGAATTATAGGTGCCGCCGGAGAGGATCACTTCCTTGTTGGCGCGCACTTCGACGGGATGGCCGCCGCGGCCGCCCTTCATGTAGCGCACGCCGACGGCGCGCTTGCCCTCGAAGATGATCTCGGTCGCATGCGCGTGGGTGTGCACATGCACATTGGGTCGCTTCATCGCGGGCTTGAGGAACGCGGTCGCGCCGGAGACGCGCAAGCCGTTGTTGATGGTGCGCTGGCAGTAGGAGACGCCTTCCTGGGTCTTGCCGTTGTAATCGGGGTTGCGGGGAATGCCGAGCGAGACCGCGCCTTCCATGAAGGCTTCGCAAAGCGGATCGCGCCACTCCATCGTGGTGACGGTGAGACTGCCCTCGCGCCCGCGATAGGTGTCCTCGCCCTCGCCCACGCGTTTCTCCAGCCGGCGGAAGTACGGCAGCACGTCGGCATAGCCCCAGCCGCGATTGCCCATCTGCGCCCAGGTGTCGAAGTCCATGCGCTGGCCGCGATTGTAGATGTGGCCGTTGATCGAGGACGAGCCGCCGAGCGTCTTGCCGCGCGGTGCGTAGATGCTGCGCCCGCCGGTCCAGGGCCCCGGCTCCTGCTGGTAGGCCCAGTTGATGCTCTTCATGTGGAAGGTCTTGATGAACCCTGCCGGCAGATGGATGTAGGGATGCCAGTCGGAAGGGCCAGCCTCGAGCACGCAGACGCTGGTGTTGGGGTCTTCGCTGAGCCGGCTGGTGAGCACGCAACCGGCGGAGCCCGCGCCGACGATCACATAATCAAATCTATCCATGGTGCCTCGGCCGCCTCTAGCGCGGCTTGTCGTTGAGTTGATATTCGAGATGCGTCTTCACCGTCGGCCACTCGGCGGCGGTGATGCTGTAGACCACGGTGTCGCGCAAGCTGCCGTTCGGCGCGATCTGGTGGCTGCGCAAAATGCCGTCCTGCTTGGCGCCCAGGCGTTCGATGGCGCGGCGGCTCTGGTGGTTGAAGAAGTGCGTGCGGAATTCGACCGCGATGCAGTTTAGCGTCTCGAAGGCGTGCCGCAGCAGCAGGAGCTTGCACTGCGTGTTGAGCGGGCCGCGCTGCGCGCTCTTACCGTACCAGGTCGAGCCGATCTCGACGCGGCGGTTGGCGGCATCGATGTTCATGTAGGTCGTCATGCCGACGATGTTGCCGCCGGCGTCGAACACGGTGAACGGCAGCATCGAGCCCGCGGCCTGCAGGCCCAAGCGGCGGTCGATCTCCTTGCCCATGTTCTCCGGCAGCGGGATCGCCGTGTACCAGAGCTTTGACAGCTCGCCGTCCTTGACGGCCTCGACCAGCCCCGCGCGATGATCATGCGACAGCGGCTCGAGACGAGCGTGCTGTCCACGCAGGGTGATGGGATCAGGCCAGGGCATTGAAGTCTCTCTCCGTTGTCATTGCGAGCGAAGCGAAGCAATCCAGACTGCCATATCCTCATCCTGAGGAGCGCGTCTTCACGCGTCTCGAAGGATGAAGGCCCGGCTGGCGGCCTCGCCGTTCGAGACGCGCGCGAAGGGCGCGCTCCTCAGGGTGAGGGTCTGGGAGTTGCCTCGCCTCCCGCACAATGACGGCTTGGCTCACTTGTTCAAAAAGTTCAACGGCAATCCACCGCGCGGCCAGTCCATGGCGACCAGCTCGCCCTTGCCCGATAGTGTGATGTAGGCCGTCTTCAGCTCGGGGCCGCCGAAGGCGATGTTGGTGGTGACGCGGTCGCCGGTCGGGACCTGCTCGACCAGGGTACCGTCGGGCGCGATCACCGAGATGCAGCCGGAAACGAGGGTGGCGACGCAGACATTGCCGCCGGCCTCGACCGCGAGCGAGTCGAACATCTGGTAGCCGCCGAGGCCGCAGATCGGCTTGCCGCGCTCGCCGCGATAGATCGGATCGCGCGGCTTGAGCGTGCCGGGCGCGGAGAGCTCGTAAGCCCAGAGCCGGCCGGTCGGTGTCTCCGCGATGTAGACGGTGCTCTCGTCCGGCGACAGCCCGATGCCGTTGGCCGGCAGCACGCCGTGCACGATCTCGACCAGCTCGGTCATGCCGGGCTTGAGATAGTACATGCCGCCGACGTCCATCTCGCGGGCGCGGCGCTTGCCGAGATCGGAGAACCAGAGGCCGCCCTGCTTGTCGAAGACGAGATCGTTCGGCCCGCGCAGATCGTGCGCCCCGCACTTGGTTACGACGGTCTCGACCTTGCCGGATTGCAGGTCGACGCGCTGGATCGAGCCGCCGAGATAATCGTGGGGCTGCGGACCCGGCATGATCATGTTGCGGGTCGGGATCCAGGAGAAGCCGCCATTGTTGCAGACGTAGATCTTGCCGTCGGGGCCGAGCGCGGCGCCGTTCGGGCCGCCCGGGATTTTCGCGACGATCTCCTTGCGGCCGTCGGGGTAAACGCGGGTCAGGCGCTGGCCGCGGATTTCCACCAGCACCACCGAGCCGTCCGGCATCACGACCGGCCCTTCGGGAAATTCAAGGTCGGTGGCGAGAACGCGGACGTCAGGCATTGTGGGACCCTCCCGGCTGCTTGTTATGACTTGCACGGGATGTCCGGCACGGGCCCCGCAGGCAAGATTTGCCTGCGGTTATGACAAAGTCGCCGGGGCTTGCCAAGCAAGGCGGACGGTATGCCAGCGTTGCGCTACTCCTTCACCGGCACCCAGATCTCGAAGCCGCCGTTTTCGGTCGCCGGATCGAACTTTTCGTCATAGCGCTCGAAGTTCGGCGCGTCCGCAGCCTTCAGGCCGGAGGCCGGCAGCCACTGATTCCAGATCGTGTTGACGGTGCGGCGGATCGAGGCGACGTGATCGGTGTGGGTGAAGACGGCATAGCGCTGCTCGGGGATGCGGATGCGACCGAAGCGGCGCGGCAGGTCGGAGAAATCGGCGACCTCGACGCCGGCGATGTAGTCGAAATTGCCGGCATCATCGCCGTTGCAGCAAACACCATAGGCGACGTTCCCGACCCGTGCAGGAATGTCGGCGACGTCCTGATGGAAGCGCTGCCACAGGCCGGGGATCATGGCACCGTTGTCGCAGGCAATGCGCTCGCCGGGACCGGCGATGAGGAAGGCCTTTGCGGTCTCGAACCGCGGCGGGGCAAGATGGTCGAGCATGGTGGAGTCCATGAGGATCGGCTCCTGAAGCTTGAGGTGGCTGACGCACGTTGCCGCCCTCACCGCTTCGGGCGTGGTGCCGAACTGGTCGCGGAACGCGCGGGTGAATGCTTCGTGCGAGCCGTAATCCGCCTCCAGCGCCAGCGACAGGATGTCGGGCGCACCGTTTGCAAGACTGCGCGCAGCTTCCGTCAGCCGCCGGGCCCGCACGTAGCGCATCACCGGCAAGCCAGTGGCCGCGGCAAACGCGCGCACGATGTGGAACCGCGACACGCCCGATATGTCCGCGATCTCGTCGAGCGTCATCGGCTCGGCCAGATGGCTCTCGATATACCAGAGCGCGCGCTGGGCGGGGTTCATGGCGATCTGGGCCCTCGTTCGAAGCGCCGCGATGGTGCGCCGGTCACGCCCGCTTCGCTTGATCGGCGTTGCTGTCCCCTATGAGAATAGTCCCGGAATGGGCACTGGCAACGTCCTCGCGGCCGTGACTACACTGCATCAAACCGCTCTTCAGAAAGCATGGGAGGAACCGCGCCATGGAAATCACCGATGTGCGGGCGCACCATATTCGCATCCCCTACGACGCCGGCGTTGCGAGCTTCCGCCAGGGCGCGTCCGCGATCACGGCCCTCGACATGGTGCTGGTCGAGGTCTTGACCGATGCCGGGCTGACCGGCTGGGGCGACGCCTTCGCCTATGTCTGCCCGCGCACCACGCGCAGTGCCGTCGAGGAGATGATCGCGCCGCAGGCCCGCGGGCTGAAGGTGCCCGATGCGGCCGGCATTCCCGCCGTCATGGAGCAGATCCAGCGCAATTTGCATCTGTTCGGCCGCTACGGCATCACCATGTTCGCGATCTCCGGCCTCGACATCGCGCTGTGGGACCTTGCTGCCAAGATCGAGGGCGTGCCGGTGCATCGCCTGCTCGGCGAGACCCGGCGCACAGCCATTCCAGCCTACGCAAGCCTGTTGCGGATCGGCTCGCCCGAGAACATTGCGGCCGAATGCAGGAAGGCGCTCGAGCTCGGCTATGGCGCGATCAAGCTGCACGAGACCACGCAGCCTGCGGTATTCGCCGCGCGGGAGGCGATCGGCCCCGACATTCCGCTGATGGTCGACATGAATTGCCCGCTCACGGCCGAGCAGGCGATCGCGTTCGCGACGACGTGCCGGGACGCGCGGCCGATGTTTCTGGAGGAGCCGGTGTGGCCGCCGGAGGATTTTGCAGGGCTCGCCGAGGTCCGCAGCAAAGGCGGGCTCGACATCGCCGCCGGCGAGAATGCCTGCACCGAATATCAATTTCGCCAGATGATGCAGGCGGGCGCGGTGAGCCACGCCCAGCCGTCGGTAACCAAGGTCGGCGGCATCACGGAATTTGTGAAGGTCGCAGCGCTGGCCGATCAGCTCGGCGTCAAGATCGTGCCGCACTCCCCGTATTTCGGTCCGGGCCTGCTCGCGACACTGCATCTCCTGGCGACGCGCGACGACGGGCTCGTCGAGATGTTCTACCTGAAGCGCGAAGCGTGCCTGTGGGGCGGCCGCGCGGATAGCGATGCCACCGGCCATGTCGCGGTGCCCTCGGGACCCGGGCTCGGCTACGAGCCCGATCGTGGCGTGATGGAGCGATATCGCGTGAGGTGACCGGCGGGCTTATTTCGCAGCGTCCTTTGCCGGCGGCGCGTCCTGCTTCTTCTTCAGATCCTCGGCCGTCTTCGCTTGCACGGCCTGGAGATCGAGAAGCGTCTTCTGCAAGCCGGCAAGGCTCGTCTTCAACGCGTCGATCTGGCGACCCGCCGCATCCAGCTTCTGCTGGTGATCGAGGTTGAGCTTGGTGATCGTCTTCTGCAGGAAGTCGACATTGCTCTGCAGGCAGCTGGTGCGCCGCTCCATGGTCTTCTCGACCGTGCAGATCTCGATCCCCGGCACGTCCTGCGCGTGCACAGGCGCATTCGCCAGCGTTGCGAGCAGCAATATCGCGAAACAAATGCCGGCGTTTCGAAGCAGCATGAAAAGTTCCTCGCCCGATCGATCACGTCAATGTGCACTGTTTGCGCAGAGCTACCCAAGGCTACCACACTGGTACCGCATTCTCGCGTTGAGCTTGCGCCTGTTCCCCCGGGACGGGGAGCAGTGAACCGCACGCGGAAGAAGTGGGCGCTCTGTCCGCGGCTTTGTTTAGGGGAGATTTTTGGAATGGCAACGCGCGATAGACGACTGGCAGAATTCGATGGCGCCGGAGAACCACCGCCGGGCCTGGCGCTCGAAGTGCTGTGCGAGGACCACAGCGGAACATACCAATTGCCGTTCGCCTGCCGCTATGTCGAGGGACGCTGGCAGAACCACGAGGCCGGCATCGCGGTCGAAGCCACTGTGATCGGCTGGCGCCTGCCGCGCGCGAGGCAGCGCGGGGCCGCCTGAAGCCGACATCTGTTCCAAAATGCAACGGCGCCGCGCTCCGCCTTAACCAACGGAACGCGGCCCGAACGAATCACGTCCGAATCAGCGGAAAGGCCGTGTACGCAGCTGTTCACGGCTAGATCTCGGGTGCAGCTGTGCGGGCGCGCACAATATCTGTGCGGCGCGGCGAGCGACATCGACCTCGCACAGGCGCCAAAGGTTAATCCCGACAAGGGCATAGCTCTCGCAGGCAGCCGCGACCGGTCCCGCCCCCGAAACAGGCAAAGCCGCGCCATGGCTGCTTAATATTCGACCTCGAGCTCCTCGATCTCGGCCGGCTCCTCCTTTGCTGCCGCGATCCATTCGGCCATCTCGGGCATCGCCATGATGGTGTCGGCATAGGCCTTCAGCAGCGGCTCCAGCTTGACGTCATAGGTGACGAAGCGCGTCACCACCGGCGCGTACATCGCATCCGCCATGGTGCGCTGCGCGCCGAACAGGAACGGGCCGCCGGATGTCGCCAGGCAGTCGCGCCAGATCGACCAGACGCGGTCGATGTCGGCCTGCGCGCGCGACCAGATCTTGAAGCCGGGGAAACGTCCCTTCAGATTCACCGGCAGCGAGGCACGCAACGTGGTGAAGCCGGAATGGATTTCGCCCGAGATCGAGCGGCAATGGGCGCGCTGCACGCGATCATCAGGCAGCAGGCCGGCTGACGGCATCACCTCATTGAGATATTCGCCGATCGCCAGCGTATCCCAGACCACAGCGCCCTCATGCCGCAGGCACGGCACCAGGATCGAGGACGACAGCAAAAGGATTTCGGCGCGCGCCGAGGCATCGTCCGGCGCGGTGACGATTTCCTCGAAATCGAGCCCGGAGAATTTCGCCAGCAGCCAGCCGCGCAGCGACCAGGACGAATAGTTCTTGCTGCTGATGGTCAGTGTCGCCTTTGCCATATGGCCCTTCCCTGATCCCGCCCGCCGGGCCGCGGACGCGGCCGTGCGCTCTGCTTGCTGTGACGTGAACAGCAAGCGACGTGCCAATTTTGGCGGCCGGGCCGGCCGCCGATTGGCGTCGTTATTGCATAGCCGCACGGAAGGGGTGGGCGTATCAGTATGATGTCGATGTATTATCAGGCCTTTCAGAACCACATGGACCTGACTGCGCCGTGGCGCGCGGGCGCTTCGTCCGCGCTCAAATTCCTCAATCTGGTACCGCAGGGCCTGTCGGATCAGATCGTCGGCCGGCTGTCGGCGGCGCTGGAGCTGATCTCGCGCTCCACCCTCACCTATCACCGTCCCGCCTACGGCATCGACAGCGTCATGGTCGGAAATCGGGAAGTCGCCGTCACCGAGGAGATCGCCTACGCGACGCCGTTCGGCTCTCTGCTGCACTTCAGGAAAGACGGTGTGTCGGAGCAGCCGCGCATGCTGCTGGTGGCGCCGATGTCCGGCCATTTCGCGACGCTCTTGCGCGGCACGGTGCAGACGCTGCTGCAGGACCACGACGTCTACATCACCGACTGGCACAATCCGCGTGACATTCCGCGCAGCGAGGGCCGCTTCGGGCTCGACGACTACACCGAGCATCTGATCGATTTCCTGGGGCAGCTCGGCCCGCGCCCGCACATGGTCGCGATCTGCCAGCCATCGGTCTCCGCGCTCGCGGCGGCCGCGATCATGTGCGAGGACAACCATCCCTCGCGCCCGGCGACGCTGACGCTGATGGCGGGGCCGATCGACACGCGGATCCAGCCGACCAGGGTCAACGACTTCGCCAAGAGCAAGCCGATCGAATGGTTCGAGCAGAACCTGATCAACTACGTGCCGGTGCAGTGCCGCGGCGCGCTGCGCAAGGTCTATCCCGGCTTCGTGCAGCTCACCGCCTTCGTCTCGATGAATCTCGAGCGCCACATCAAGCAGCACATGGACCTCGCCCACCACATCGCCAAGGGCGAGAAGGACAAGGCCGCGACCATCAAGACCTTCTACGACGAATATTTCGCGGTGATGGACCTTCCGGCCGAGTTCTACATCGAGACCGTGCGCGACGTGTTCCAGGAGCACCTCCTGCCGCAAGGCAGATTGATGCATCGCGGCCGTCCCGTGAACACCAGGGCCGTCAGTCGCATGGGCCTGATGACGGTGGAGGGCGAGAAGGACGACATCTGCTCGATCGGCCAGACGCTGGCGGCACAAGACCTCTGCACCGGGGTACGCGCCTATCGGCGCGTCCACCACATGCAGGCCGGCGTCGGCCATTACGGCGTGTTCTCAGGCAGGCGCTGGAACAACGAGATCTACCCGCTGCTGCGGGATTTCGTGCACGTCAATTCGTGACCGTCATCCGCTGCCCCCAAACGTCCGGCCAGGGGAAGCGTCACGTGCCTCATGCGATTGCGTGAGCAGCTCTTTGGCTTCAACGAACTCCGGAAGGTTTTGCTCCGCCACGAATTCAGCGAGCACGGGAGCGAGCAGCTCGGATATCGCACCCGCTCGGTCATTTGACTTGTGCAGCCGTGCAAGTTCAAGCGCGCTGCGGAGCTCGAAAGTCCTGGCCTGCTGGTGTCCCGCGATTTCCAGCGCTCGCCTGAAGGCGTCTTCGGCACTCGATTCGTCCGAAGGATCATGGCGCGACAAGAGTTTACCGCGGACACGATGCAGCTCGGCATCAAGCCAATGCTGGCCGGATTGTCCCGTCCAGGCGATCAATTCGCTCAAGATGTCCAGCCCGGTCTCGACTTGGCCCACCTCTGCATTCGCCACGGCGACATGCATTCCCCAAAACGGTTCGCAGAGGTAGCAATCGTTCTCGTGCAGCAAGGTCCAGCCGTGACGCATGTCCGCCAGTCCGGCCCTTTGGTCGCCGGCACGCCACTTGGCGAGGCCATTCAGGTAGGTGCCGGCAGCCACGTACAGCGGCATCGTATGGTCGCGCGCGAGACCGAGCGCCAGGATCGTCTCCGTTTGCTGCAACATGCCCCCGCATACCCCGTCGAACACTGCGCGATGAACCAGCGCATTGGCCTGGGACAGCGCCCGTTTTTCTCCCGGAGCACCCACCGCTTCCGCGGCGAGCTTGCGCGCGCGAGCGGTGCTGCCGAGCGGCCAGAGCACCAGGGCAAGAAATCTCATGATCACGAACGGCAGATCCAGCGCCGAAGCCCTGAAGGTCGCGGGATCCGGCTCGGCATCATAGATCGCCAGCGCCTGCTCGAGATGCGTTCTCGCATTCAAGTAATCGCCCGCGAACCAGCAGGTGACGCCGCCCGTCCAATGGGCAACGACGGCGGCCACCGGCGATTCCGGTCGCCGGTCAGCGGCGCTCCTGATGGCGTCCGCCAGCTCCCGCATCGGAGCGAGTTCGCCGTGCGTCAGGCAAGCATTGAAGAGCCCCGAATGCACCGGCGCAAGTTCAACGGGATCATCGATGTCGCCTGCGAACAGGCGCGCGCGCGTCCATGCCGCGACCGTTTCCGGAGCGCTGTGCCCGAGGCTGCCCCTGAGTGCACGGCCATATGCGATTTGAAGATGCAGCCTGCTCATCATCCGGCGGGGCTCGTCAGGCAACTGATCGGCGATCGCAATGGCCTTGCCGAGATGCGCGATCGCCTCGGAATAGGCCGAGCGTTTCAGCGCCTGCTGCCCCGCCTTGCGCCACCATTCGAGGGCGACCTCGCTCAGCCCCGCTTCAGTGAAGTGGTGCGCAAGGACTTCCGGCTCGGTCTCGGCGAGGACTGGAAACTTCTCGCGCAGGACATCGCCAATTCGCGTGTGAAGCACCTGCCGTTTGCTCTTGAGCAGGCTTTCGTAGGCCGCTTCCTGAACGAGGGCGTGCTTGAAACTATAATTTGCTTCGGGCGGCGCCCCACGACGCAACAACAGTTCGGCCTCTTCAAGTTGTGCCAGCGCAGCGCTCAGGGTCAGATCATCGCGTCCCGCCACGTATTTCAGCAGCGCATACGAGAAGTCGCGGCCGATGGCGGCGCCTATCTGCGCCACCTCCTTGACCGGAGCGAGCCGGTCGAGCCGCGCCATCAGCGAATCCTGCAGCGTCGCGGGAATGGCAAGCGGCGGCAGCGGACTATTCAGGCGGTAGTGCCCGGCATCTTCGACAAGCAGGCCGGACTCCAGCACCATCTTGGTCAACTCCTCGACGAACAGCGGGATGCCATCGGTCTTGTCGATGATCTGCTTCATCATCTCGCGTGGCAGCTGGCGACCGACGACCACCTGTTCCACCAGCGCGCGCGTGTCCTGCCGATCGAGCCGGTCGAGGCGCAACAGACCGACGTTGGCAAGGCCCGACCAGGAGGGCTCGAACTCCGGCCGGGATGTCATGAGCACGAGTATCGGCAGGGCCCTGATCCGATCGACCGCGAGATCGAACAGTTCGAGTGTCGTGGCATCGGCCCAATGCAGATCCTCGCAGATGATCAGCAGAGGCTGATCGCGCGCCAATCCCTCGAGCTGATCGAGAAGCGCGGCAAATGTCTGTCGCCGCTGCTGCGCCGGGCTCAAGCCGAGGGGCGGGCAATGGTCGCCGGACGGAATCGAAAGCAGGCCCGCAATCAGCGGGGTGGCTCGGGCAACCTGCTGGGTTCCCAGCGCCAGCATGGCCTCGAGCTTGTCGAGCTTTTGTTCCGGCGTGTCGTGCGAGCGAATTCCAGCTGCGCGCTCGAGTTGCGCGACAAAGGGATGAAGTGCGCTGTTGGTATGGTAAGGCGAACACTGGTATCGCACCCGACGGTGCGTCCCCAGCGAGGGGCTTTCAGACAGTGTTGCCACAATGCGCGACTTGCCGATGCCCGCTTCGCCGGAAATCAATACGATCTGGCCCAAGCCCCGCCATGCCTCGCGCTGGCGCGAGAGAATGAATTCGATCTCGTCCTTGCGGCCGACAAAGCCGATCGAGCGCGCGGCGCGGACCGCCTCGAAGCGGCTCTCCGATGCGGTCGCTCCGTCCACCGCCCAGACTGCGATGGGGTCGCTTATCCCCTTGACCTCGCGGCGGCCGAGATTGCGGAAGGTGAAGAGATCGCCAAGCAGCCGGCGCGTCGATGAAGCAACAACGACCGCCCCCGGCTCAGCCAGGCTCTGCAGCCGGGCAGCGAGATTTGGCGTATCGCCGATGGTTGCGTGTTCCTCTGATGCATCTCCGCTGATGAGGTCGCCGACCACCACTAGTCCGGTCGCAATTGCGATCCGAAGTCCAACCCGTTCGCCGGCGCCTGTCTTGAGCTGGCGAATCGCAGCGATGATGTCGAGGCCCGCCCGCACTGCGCGCTCCGCATCATCTTCGTGGGCGCGCGGATAACCGAAGTAGACGAGGATTCCGTCACCGACGAACCTGGCTATCCTGCCGTCATAAGCGGCAATGACTCGCGCGCATGCGGCGCGGTAGGCCCGGATCACTTCCCACAGATCCTCGGGATCGAGACGCGCCGAGAGCGCAGTCGATCCAACCAGATCGCAAAACATAACGGTGAGGTGGCGGCGCTCGGCGTCGTGAAGAGGAGCCGGCGAGGCGATCAACGCGGCTGGATCGAGTTCGGCAATGGCACGCAGCATCTTGCGGCGATGACCGAGCAGGACTCCGAGCTTGTCAAAGTCCTCCTCCATCAGTTCGGGGAGGACACCCACGTCGATCCCATTCTGGGCAAAACGCTCCGCGTATTGCCCAAGCCCCAGCTTCTCGAGCCACTCCGCAATCTGCATGGCTCCACCGATCTTGTGGCTGGCAGTTAGCAGAATTTTGGACCACGGCCGCGCGGGGACGATATCCCAACGCGACCATGATGGCACGTCTTGTTTGTCGTGCGAGAACTTAGGTTACTCAGTACCGGTATGGTTCCGATCGGGACACTGCTCGATGCGAACGGCTGCGCTACCAAACATCGCTGGCGCGCAGCGTTGGACAGCAGAGGTTGCGATGAGTCGTCACGGCGCATTCCAGATCTGAAGCCGAACCAACACTTGTGCTCACGTACGATGTCAAGCACACGTTTTCCGTGAGCGCTCGCCCTTCATTGCTCATTGATCGGCGCTTCGTAGTTGCGAGCCATCGTACCCGCCGCAACCTGAAGGGAAGAACCAACCACCCAACAGCCGGCAACGAAGCCTATCAGGCCGTTAGATAGATTTTGATCAAGGACAAGGATGCTGACGGACAGAGTTGCGGCGATCGCCGCGCCGAACGTTCCGGCTGCACTCATGATCTCGGCCGGCTCGGAACCGTTCCATTCTTCCGAGATGCTCGATGTCGGCTTCCGTGCGACATTGCCGGACAAGTCAATTCCGACATAATAACTGAGAGCTCCGTAGAGCATCGTTATCAGCACGATCCAGCCGCTTTCAAACAGTCCGCCTTTCTGACGCAACAGGGTCGCACCTACATAGAGGCCGCAAGAGGCTCCAACGGCTGCCAGCCCAATTCTTTCAAGGATATGGGCCGACTTGATCAGACTGGAACGGGCGATCCGAAGACTGCCGACGTGCCTTGTGAGGGAAAATGCGCTGCTTATCTTCATTGGGGGCTCCTTCTGAGCAATTAGCAGCTTACCGGCCGACCCCGAATGGAAGCTGCCAGGACGCGTTTCTCGATGCCCTTGATTCCAATTTCTGAGAGTCTGTGCTGAGTGACGGGCTGGCTTGCTCGTGAGCAAGACGAGGAGCCAATCCAAAGCTGCGAGCACACGGCTGCGCAGGCATTGCATCTCACCCGCGTTCGTCAATCAGGTCCGGGTGCGGCAATTTCTTGCGAGAGTGGTAGTTCAGAAAGAGAGTGAGGGAGTATGAAGCGGTTCACATACCGCTGTTCCCTGTCGCTCCATCCGCGGATCGAAGTTGCGGCGAATGCGTTCGACGAGAGAATTCCGGGCATCGCCCGCACTGCGAGCGCCGCCGTTGCTCCGTCAGCAGCTGACGTCTGTTCATGAGCTCTGCCCTCCGGTCAGGCCGTTGCGCCCGCGGCCGACGGCGACGGCACCAGTTCGGCACCTCGCTCGCGAACGAATTGCTCGAACGTCTTCGGCTTGGCGCCGCCAATCTTCTCGATAGTGTCCGTCGCACTGAAGCGTGCCGCCTCCGCCGTGGCGCTGGCAGCCCGCAGCGAGCGCCAGAGCGAGGAGAGATGCTCGACCGCATGCGCGTTCCAGCCTCGCCCCAGAGCCTCGCTTTTCCACTGCTCGTCGGTGATCTCCTCGTAGTGAGTGTCCCTGTCGAGAACGCGCGCGAACGTCTCGACGACATCGCGGACGGAGATCACGCTTCCGATCACGGGATAGGCGGCTCCGGCCGCCACCGCAGGCGCCGTCAGCAGGCCGACGGCAATCCGCGAGACATCCTCGGCCGCGATCAGCGGGAGGAGCGTATTCTGATTGCCGAGCGGAAACCGGATGGCTCCCTTCGCAGGCAGGTTCGCCGCGACGAGACGCGCGACGTTTTCATAGAAGACCGTGGCGCGGATATGGGCGGGGCCGACGCCGGCCCACTCGAACACCTGTTCGGACAGATAGTTCTGCCGCATCCGCGGAGTCGGCGCATCAAGCGAGGACTGATACATGACGAGGTTGACGAGGCGGGAGACGCCGTGCCTGCGCGCTGCGAGCGCCATTGCCGCGGTCGCATCCGCCAGTCCGTCCTGGACAGGATAGGCAAAGTAGATCGACGCTACGCCCTGCACGGCCGCATCGACGGATCTCGGATCGAGGAAATCGCCGACGTGGATTTCGGCGCCGAGCGACTGCAGGCGATCGGATCGTTCGTCGAGCTGGCGCACAAAGGCACGCACGCCGACGCCACGTTCGAGCAGCATCTCCGCAACGTGTCTGCCTGTCCGTCCCTGCGTTCCGCCGGCTGCCGAGGTCACGAGAACTGTCTTCGTCATCACAATGATCCTTTACCGTTGCGGGTCACCTTGGTACTGTCCGGTACCTTGCGGACCGAATATGGTACCATATGGTACCAAGTCAAGTGGAAAAATGTGTCGATGAGCGCGAAGAGCAAGCCGTTGGATAATGAGGCGGAAGCGACCGAGATCCGAAAGCGAATCCTTCGCGCGGCCCTTTCGGCCTTCGTGGAGGACGGTTACGCGCAGACCAGTACGCTCGAGATTGCGACCCGCGCCCGCGTTTCGAAGCGAGACCTCTACACCCTGTTCGGCAACAAGGAGGCGATGCTGGTCGCATGCATTTCCGAGCGCGCCGGTCGGCTCCAGGTGCCGCTCGATCTGCCTGCGCTGCGCGACGGCAAGACGCTCGCCGATGTGCTGACCGCTTTTGGAACGAAGCTCTTGACGGAAACGACCGACCCGGTGGTCGTCGCGGTATTCCGGCTGGCGATAGCCGAAACCGTCAACGCGCCCAAGGTTGGGCAAACCCTGGAATCGGCGGCGCGCAAGCCCATTCGCGAAGCATTGCGGACCATCATGGCAAGTGCCGTCTCGGCGCGCCTGCTGACCGGCGAGCCGGAAGCGATGACCGGTACATTCCTGGGCCTGCTATGGGGAGACCTGATGATGGGCCTCATGCTCCAGACCATGGATCGGCCGAGCGCCGCCGACATCGCACGACGGGCGCGCGAGGCGACCACCGTCCTGCTCGAACTTCATGCAGCTTGAGGCGCCGGCTGCTATGTCACATGCCTTGCAACGGGCTCGCCGCCTGCATGGAGGTGCTCCGCCGTCTCGCCCTCAGTAACCGCGGCTGCGATCGACGAGACCCGGCAGGTCCTCGCCGCGGCGGTGACGGTCGATGACGTCGAGCACGAAATCGACGGCGGTGTCGGGCGTCGTCATGCTGGCATTATGCGGCGTCAGCAAAATACGCGGGTGGCTCCAGAACGGATGGCCCGCCGGCAGCGGCTCGGGATCGGAGACGTCGAGCACCGCACCCGACAGCGCGCCGCTGTCGAGCGCCGCAAGGAAATCAGCCTCAATGAGATGCGGGCCGCGGCCCACGTTGACGAGCCCCGCCCCGCGCGGCAAACGCGCGAACAGGTCCGCGTTCAGGATGCCGCGCGTCTCGTCGGTGAGAGGCAACAGGCAGACGAGAATGTCAGCCTGCGCAAGGAATTCGGGCAGCGCTTCCGCGCCCGTGTAGGAGGTGACGCCTTCGATCTCGCGCGGCGAGCGATTCCACCCCGAGAGCGGAAAGCCGAACGCCCCGAGGCGTTCGAGCACGGCCTGGCCAAGTTGGCCCAGCCCCATCACGCCGACGCGCCGGCGCCTGGCGGGCGTGATCCGGATCTCGCGCCAGACCTGCTCCTTCTGCTGATTGATGAAATCGAGGAGGTCACGATGCAGGGCCAGCACGGCCATGGTGACATATTCGACCATGATCTCGGCAATGCCGGGCTCCAGCATGCGGACCAGCGGAATGTGCGTCGGAACCTTCGTGGTATCGAACTGATCGACGCCCGCGCCGACCGAGAACACCAGTTCGAGATTCGGAAACGTCGTCGCGATATCGTCGGGCGGCACCCATGCCACGAGATAGCGGACATCGGCGGGATCCCCGATGTCTGGCCAGAGCCTGAACGGCAATTCGGGCGCACGCTCCGCGAACAAGCGCGCCCACTCGGCGCCGCGGACCATGTTGGCCTTGTAGAGAACCGTCATGGCGCCCTCAGAACGGGCTGACCGGCGCGAGGCGCCGGCCGTCGATCATGCGCTTGTGGCTGTAGGCGGCGGGATCGACCAGCGGCGTCGCGCCGGTCACGATGTCGGCGGCGAGCTTGCCGGCCGCGGGGCCGATGCCAAAGCCATGGCCGGAGAAGCCGGTCGCGAGGAAGAAGCCCGGCAGCGCATCGACTGGCGAGATCACCGGAATCGTGTCGGGCGTGCAATCGATGGTGCCGCCCCAGGCCTCCGCGATTGCGATGCCCTTTAGTTCCGGGTTGGACTTGATCAGCGACGCCAGTGCGGCATTGACCAGCGACATGTCGGGCTCGGGATCGCGCACGCGTTCGGTCTCGAATGGCGACGGCCTGTCAAAGCTCCAGCTGGTGCCGCGCATGATCTGGTCGAAGAAGGACTTGCCGAACGACAGTTTCAGGCCGTTCTTGCGGTGCTGATAGGTCGGCCAGAAGGTGCGCGCATATCGAAACAGATCAGGCGACAATTCGACCGTGCCACGATTGCGCAGCGCCAGCGTAAAGCCGCCGTCGAGGCGGCGGCGGATGCAGTAGAAATCGGTGCCGAGCGCGCCGGAGGTGATCTCCGGTCCCGGCGTGGTCCGGCACGCGGTGGCGTTGACGAGGCCGATCGGCAGCTCGATGCCGTGACGGCGGCAGAACAGCGACGACCATGCGCCACCCGCCAGCAGTACGGATTGCGTGCGAATGGTGCCCTTCTCGGTGACGACAGCGCTGACGCGGCCGCCTTGCGTCTCCAGCCCGCGCGCGGCGCAGCCCTGATGAATGGTGACGCCATGTTTTCGCGCGGCAGCGGCGAGCGCGGGCACAGCCATCGACGGTTCGGCGCGGCCGTCGCTCCGCGTGTGCAGTCCGCCGACCCATTGGTCGGTATTGCCCGGCATGCGCTCGGCGACCTCGGCCGGCGTCAGCACGGTGGAGTGGACCTGCATCTCGCGTGCGACCGCGGCCCAGCGCTCCCAACTTGCGAGCTCGTCCTTGCTCTTGGTCAGGAACAACACGCCGGTGCGACGGAAACCGGCATCGACGCCGGCATCGTTCTGCATGTCCTCCCACAGAAGCAGCGCCTCGCGGGCGAGTGGAATCTCCTCGCGCGCGCGGCCCTGCTGGCGGCACCAGCCCCAATTGCGGCTCGACTGTTCGCCGCCGACATGGCCTTTCTCGACGAGGGCGACCGAATGGCCCTTCTTGGCGAGATGATAGGCCGCGGACACGCCGATCACGCCACCGCCGATGACGACGACGTCTACCTGCGCCGGCAGGGTTTGGTCGCTGGCTATGCGGTTGAGCGGCGGGGACATGGGGCACTCCTGGATTTCAGCTCGAACGAACATGGCTGAACAATGCTGTCAATCGCATGGCCAGTATGCGCGACCTTTTCACTCCGCGCCGCGGCACCAAGCAGTCCGAAGGACGTCCCGACGATCGACGCTGACGCTGCGCCAGACCGATTCGCCCGCAGGTTGAGCTCGCCCGCCGCCTGGTACCACCGCAAATTGCCCGCGACGCCGCCGCGCGGAATCTGTAGCTCACAAGAAGCAGCCGCTGAACCGGGCGGCCGATGCGGTCCGCTTCGGGCGTCTTTGGTGTGCGACCATGAAACTCAGAACGGACGCGAGCTCGCCGAGCAGATGGTGACGGCGCGGCCCTCGTTGCGGGTCTTGTTCACGTCGGGCTACGCCTACGACTCGCTGCACACGCAGGGACGCGCCACGATGGGCGCGCCGCTGTTGAGAAAGCCTTATCGCAAAGCCGAGCTAGCCCGCATGCTGCGCCGCTGCCTCGACACCGCCGTCGATTCCGCCGGCGACGCGATCCCGACGCCCTACTCGGTGCAGGCCGACGTCGAGGGCTTTCTGCGCAGGCAGGCGGCGGAAGACAGGGGTACGCGGTCGCGGAAGTAGGTCTTCCGCCCTAGCTCATCCTTCGCCGCAGCGTGGCTGACGGCGTCTCGCCGAATTTTTCGCGGTAGGCGCCGGCCATGCGGCCGAGATGGGTGAAGCCGAGATCGAAGGCGATCTCGGTGATGGAGGCATCGGGCGTCGCCTGCGCGAGGCGGGTATGGAAAGCAGCCAAGCGCATGTCGAGCAGCATCTGCGAGATCGAGAGGCCGAAGTGACGGCGGAAGCCGAGCTGCAGCGCGCGGATGCCGATGCCGGCGGCGCAAGCGAGCTGCGCAAGGTCGAGCGGCTCGCCGGCATTGTCCGCAAGATGGTCGCGCGCGGCGCGGAGCGCGCGCGGCAGCCGCTCGGCCCGGCCGGAGAATGTCGCGATCGCGTCCGACAGGCCGTGGCGCTGGCCGTTGAGCAGATGATCGAGCAGCAGCTCGCGCCAATCGGCCATCGCGACCGCTGACAGCCTTCCGGAGGCACCGAGGCGCTCGGCGAGCATCATCAGCTCGGCCAGGCTGGTTCGCAGAGCGCGCCCCGACGGCGCGTCCAAGTCGATCACCGGATCGAACTCGACGGTGCCCGATGCCCTGCCCGACAACGCCGCGGCGCGCTGCTCGACCATGCGGCGGTCGACCAGCAGGATCGCCTGCGCACAGTCGCGCCACATCATCCGGGTCGGAATGGTCGGCGACAGCAGCGACGCCGTCCGCTCCGGCGCGGCCTCGAGCTCGGTGACGCCGGCGCGGATGTGGGCTGTACCGGTGAGCGGGATTTGCACCAGGAAGAAACGCTCGAGGCAGCCGGGATCGATGCCGACCGTTCCGCCATAGGCGACATAGTTGATGGAAAAGCCGTCGAAATCGGCGCAATTGTGCCGGGCCGAGAAGCCGGCGGCGCGCGGCTGTGCCGGCTCGAGGTCGTGCGGACAGAAGATGCGCCCGATCTCTTCGGCCGCTTGGTCGACATCGTCGGTGGTGACGCGGGCGAAATCCGCGAGCCGTTCGGCTGCGGACGCCCTTGCATTCATTTCCAGCACGGCTGCGGACATGGTCGACCACGCTTCGCGTCACGGAATTGCTTTAAGCCTATAATAGTTCCCCGGATGCGAAAAGGCCGGCGTCGGCAAAATCGTCATGCTGCACGGCAACAGCCGCTTGCGGATTCGTTTAGCGGATAGACAGGCGGCCCATTGTTGACCGAAGCTCCATCCCCGCCGGAATCCAATGGGAGCGCGTCATGACTGCACTCGAAAAGGGCATTACCGCCGCTGGCACAGGCTACGGCGGCAAGAGCTGGAACATTCTGGGCCAAGTCTATTTTCCCAAGGCCGTCACCGAGTCCATCTTCGCGTTCGAGACCAACAGCGACCCCGGCCAGTTCGTGCCGGTGCACATCCATCCGACCCAGGACGAGTTCATCCTGGTGCAGGAGGGCACGCTCGACCTCAAGCTCGACGGAAAATGGGTCAAGGCCCATGCCGGCGATCTCGTGCGCATGCCGCGCGGCATCCCGCATGGCTATTTCAACAAGTCCGACAAGCCGTGCCGCGCCCTGTTCTGGGTCTCGCCAATGCAGAAGCTGGAGGCGCTGTTTAACCAGCTCCACAATCTGACCGACCCTGCCGAAGTCGTGCGCATCTCGGCGCTGCATGAGGTCGATTTCCTGCCGCCCGAGGCCAACGACTAGCCTTCGCCTCCTCGTCAACTTTCATCTGCTTGCTGGCTCGCCGGCCGCGCCTTGCGGCCGAACGTGGCTGCTTGCGCGAAACACATCGAGCCATCCCATGGTCAGCCCAAAACATGTCTGCGTGATCGGCGCCGGCGTCTCCGGCCTTGCTGCCGCCAAGGCGTTCTCTACCCGCGGCCACCGCGTCAGCATCGTCGAGCGCAGCGGCGATCTCGGCGGCGTCTGGGAGCCGGCGCGGTCCTATCCTGACGTGCAGACCCAGAGCCCGAAGGAGCTCTACCGCTATACCGACCGCGCCATGCCGGACGCCTATCCGGAATGGCCGAGCGGGCCGCAGGTCCACGCCTATCTCGCCGATTATGCCAGGAGCTTTGGCCTCGATCGCATGCTGCGCCTCGGCACCGAAGTTGCCGGCATGGCGCGGCGGGCCAACGGCAAGCCGGGCTGGACGCTCGCGCTCAGCGGCAAGGACGGCGTGACAACAAACGAGGATTTCGATTTCGTCGCGGTCTGCACCGGCCAGTTCAACGAGCCGCGCGAGCTGCATTGCCCCGGCGAGGACGGCTTCCTCGCACGGGGCGGCCAGATCCTGCATTCGTCGGCATACGGCGATCCGGCGCGCGCGAAAGGACGCCGCGTCGTCGTGCTCGGCGGCTCGAAATCGGCGACCGACATCGCAGTGAACGCGGTGAAGTCGGGTGCGCGCGAGGTCACCATCGTGATGCGCGAGCCGGTGTGGCGCATTCCCTATTTCATCGGCGGACTCGTGAACTTCAAGCGCATCCTCTACATCCGCGCGCAGGAGGAGATGTTTCCGGGCTGGGGCATCGGCGCGATGACGCGGCTCGCGCATCGCATCGCCGCGCCGCTGGTCTGGGCGAACTGGCGCGGGCTGGAGAGCCTCTTGAAGGCGCAGTTCAAGCTCGGCCGCTGCAAGATGGTGCCGAAGGAGCGGATCGAGGACGGCGTCAACTGCTCGGTGCCGATCGCAACACCGGGCTTCTATCCGATGGTCGCCGACGGCCGTATCAAGGCGGTGTTCGGCACGTTCGACCATTATGACGGCGACAGCATCGTGATGAGCGGCGGCGAACGCGTCGGCGCCGACGTCGCGGTGCTCGCGATCGGCTACAAGCTCGGCGTGCCGTTCCTGCCCGAGGCCTACAGGCAGAAACTCGTCGATGCCGACGGGCAGTACCGGCTCTATCGCCTGATCGCCAATCCCGACCTGCCCGAGCTGGGATTCGTCGGTTTCAACTCGTCGTTCTGCACCGTGCTCTGTGCCGACCTCGCCGCCAACTGGCTGGTGCGCTATGCCGACGGCCAGCTCGCCAACCAGCCGACGGCGCAGGCCATGCGCGACAACATCGAGATGATGCTTCACTTCAAGCGCGTCGAACGGCCGGCCGCGGGCGTCTATGGCGGCCTCTGCGTCGCGCCCTATCACTACCGCCATTTCGACGAGCTGATGGCCGACATCGGCGCGAAGAACCAGAAGCGCGGTGGCCTTGCCGGGCGCTTCCAACCGCCGGATGCGGATGCCTATGCGAAGTTCCTGGCGACGGCGCCGGACTACCGGGCGGCATAAGAATTCGGGCTGAGCGGGATTTGCATCTCGCCAGCCGCTGCATCTGATGCTTACGATCTTCCTGGCCAGCGAATCGATGGGAAACGGCCATGGGATCCAGACGTCTTGCCATCTTTGCAGCTGTTGCTTTCCTCGTTGCAGCACCCGCCGCCGGACAACAGCGCGCGCTCACGCCCCGGCAAACGGAGGCGGTTGCTGCCTATGACAAGGCGCTCGCCGAGTTCAAGTCGGTCTTAGCCGAGCGGCGCCGCCAGATCGATGCCAAGGAGCCGCTGCCGAACCTGCCAGGACAGCCGCTTTATCTGGCGCGCGTCGCCGTGATCAGTTCGTACAAGGATCTCACCGACGCCATGCCGTCGCGGATCGGCAGGCCCAACAAGTTCGAGATTCCGCCGGCCTATTTCGACGCCGAGATCGAGCCGCTGATCGACGAATATTCTGAACTCTTCGACGTGATGGAAGCGCCGCCCGCCAATGCGCAGAACTCGGCGACGCCGTTCAAGGACGTCGTCGATCTCGCCACGGTGATCGCGCGCGCAAAGGGTCTCGCACCTGAGCAGGCTGCCGCCGCCGGCCGCATTAGCCTCGGCCTGTTCTATGCCGAGACCAACGGCAAGCAGAACGTTCGCAACGGACGCTCGAATACGTATATGGGCAGCTTCCAGACCGGCCCGTCCGAGGATCGCAACGGCCACAGGAAATGGCAGGCGATCAAAAGCGAGATCGCGGCGATCGACCCGGCGCTGACCGCGCGCGATGACAAGGAAGAGGCGCGCGCCCGCGGCACCGACCACCGCTTCAACCACTGGACCAACGTCCGCAACGGCCTGATGAATGCGCATGCGGATGTGTTCCGTGAGATCCCCGCCATCGTGAAGACGCTGCCCGACCCGATCGACCAGATGAAGCTGTTCGAGCTGATCCAGATCGTGCCCACCCCGACGCGCGCCGCGCTCAAATCCGGCGATCTCCTGAACTACAGGGTCTCCAGCCCCACGATCATGAAGCACCTGCGCAACAACAGCATCTTCGCGTTCGGACAGGCCGACCGGGCGCGTACGTCCGCAAGCTTCCGCGAGATCCTTGCGGCGATGTGGCTGTTCAACCGCAAATTCGAGCGCGCGATGGCGAAGTACGTGGAGATCAAGGGCCGCTGAGACGGCGGTTGCAACTGCTACCGGACGTTGTAGGCTCTCGATCTCACCGGCAGCACGGACCATTGCATGCGCATCCTCATCCTCGGCGGCAGCCAGTTTCTCGGACGTGCGATCGCGAGCCGTGCTTGCGCTGCCGGCCATGAGGTGACCTGCGCCGCCCGCGGTCTCGCAGGGCCGATCGCCCACGGCGCCCGCCTCATTCGGATCGATCGCGACGTTGCTGACGGACTTGCGCCATTGACCGGCGAGATGTTCGACGCCGTGATTGACGTCTCGCGTCAGCCCGGTCAAGTCCGCCGCGCCGTCGCGGCGCTGAAGCGGCCGGGCGTGCATTGGACCTTCGTATCGACTATCAGCGTGTACGCGGACAACCGCATACCGGGACAACGCGCCGACACGGCACCGCTGCGTGAGCCCGTCTCAGTGGAGATCGAGCACAGCACCGATGCGATCTATGGCGCCGCCAAGGTCGCTTGCGAACAGGCGGTCGGCGACGATGCCTTCATCTGCCGAGCCGGCCTCATCGCCGGGCCGGAGGACCCGACCGGGCGCTTCGCCTATTGGCCGGCGCGGCTCGCGCGCGGCGGCGAAGTGCTGGCGCCGGGATCGCCGGATGATGCCGTCCAGTTCATCGACGTGCGCGACCTCGCGCAATGGATCGTGCATGCCGCAGAGGCTCGCCTCACCGGCGTCTATGACGGAATCGGACCAATACGCACGCGCGGCGAATTCCTGGCGGAATGCGCAGCCGCGTTGGACCCGTCCTGCGCATTCACCTGGGTCGATCGCGCCTTTCTGGAAGCGCACGACGTGCGGCGCTGGGCGGGTCCGCGGTCATTGCCGCTGTGGCTGCCCCTGCCCCACTTCGCCGGCTTTATGACGCGCGACACTTCGCCGGCCCGCGCGGCTGGCCTGTACTCGCGACCACCGGGAGAAACTGCGCGCGATACGCTGCATTGGCTTCGCGCCAGCAACGGACCGGTCGTCGGGCTTACCGCCGATGAAGAGCAGGACGTGCTTGCGGCGTGGCATGCCGCCAAAAGGACTTAGGGCAAGTCGTCGGGAAGCCCAGAGATCATCATGGCCCGCGTTTGCTGTTAGCCGTGATGAATTCTGCAATCCTGTCGACCGCCTGTTCCTCGATGCCATAATAGCCATGCGCCGCATAAGCTTCGCACGGGTCGGATATCGGTGGGTCACCGCCGCTGAGCAAGACGGTCGCCACCCGGGCTGCGCCAGTCAGACGCTTTGCGAGCGCCGGCGCGTCAGCGGCAGGCGTGAACTCGCAGGCATCTTCCTCGTGCGACACAATCAGCGTGGGCAGCTTGATCTCGGGTAACGCCATGCTGATGACGCCATCCGGGTAATCCCTGGCGAACTCCGGAAAGCGTCTTGCCAAGGACGAGCCCGGCGCAATCCGCGTAACGGTCGACGTCAGCACGAGACCGTCGATCGAACCGGCTGCGATGCCGTCGCGGCCGGCGGCGATGGCGCCGCGCGCTGCCGACCAGCTGCCTGCGCTGGTGCCGACGAGCCACACCGGCACATCGGCCTGGCGCTTCAAATAATCGGCGATGGCCCCGATATCGATTGCGTGCTCTGTGCTGAGGCGAAAGGATCCGCTCATGCCTCTCTGTTGATCGGACGGCGCGTCAATCACGGCCACCATGAAATCGTGCGCAGCGAATTTCTCGCGGCTGCGCACCAGGAAATTTCCGGCCACGAAAGCGTATGGCCCCACCTGTGGAGGCGGCGTCCTGCTCAAGCGCAGATTACCGCCTCCGCCAGCAAACAGGATGACGGATGCGATTGCGTGTTCCGGCTTGATCAGGATGAAGGATTGCTGGACGCCACGCGGCGTGGTGATGGAGACAATCGAAGCGTCTTCGCCAAAGGCGATGTTCCAGGTCGCGAGCGACAGAATTCCGAGCTGCACGATCAGGCGAAACGCGCGATTCATGGAATGGCTCCAGCAATCCTTCGCCGCTTTCCGGTCGGGCGCGAATTGCAGAGATGGTGTAACACGATCTTTGCAAGCTGTCGCGATTAGCGCTGCCGACCGAGTGAGGCGAGGAATTCGTCGGCGATCGCGCGCCACCGCTCGGGATGAAGCCGCAGCAGGTGGCCATCACCCGGCACGTTGTGAAGCAGCTCGAAGCGCACGCTGCCGCCGGCGGCTGCGAACGCCTCGTGATATTCGCGGATGAGCTGCTCCTTGTAGAGGCGGTCGGTATCGGCATAGAGCCAGAGCTGAGGGACGTCGGCACCTGCACCGCGGCCGGCGTTCGCATAATAGGGCGTGGTCACCGGTCCGTAAGGATACCAGCCGCCACTGAAATTCACCACGCCCGTCACCTCGCCGGGCTTTAGGCCGGCATAGTGCATGGCGAGAAAGCCGCCGCGCGACTGGCCCGCGAGCAGCACCTTGCCCGGCCTGACCCCGGGCAGCGTGCGGCCAAAGGCGATCGCGGATCCGAGGTCTTCAACGGCCTCGGCGACCCCGGCCGAGACGTCGATCAGGCTGCCGTCGTGCTCACGCCCGAAGGTCTCCTCACCGTTGATCCCCTCGGAGCTGCCACGTCCGCGGCGCATCAGCGCCAGCACCGCAAATCCATTGTCGTGCAGCCAATGCGCCTCGGTCGAGAACGACCAGGACCTGAGCTGATTGCGGCCGATGTCGGATCCATGGGTGAAGATCGCGAGCGGTGCAGGCCCCTGCCCTGACGGCGGATAGAACGTGCCCTCGAGCGTGATCGGCCGTGTGCCATCGGGCGTTCGAACCGTGAGGTGCGGAATCCGGACGCGCTCTCCGGGCCACGGCCAGTCGTTCGGCCGCTTGCCCGCAGCGAGACGCGCGGGATCGGCACGGACCAGCGCTCCTGATGTGACGATGCCATTCTTGAGCGTCGCCGTCATGTACAAGCGGTCCGGGCCATCGAAGGCATAACGAAAGACACGAAACCCCGTCATGGTCAGCACGCCATCGACGACCGTCGCCTGGTCCCGCCACCATTCGCGATTCATGCCATTGAAGGCCGAGTCCGACCGGGCAAAGACGAGGTCTGCATGCCCATTGGCCTGGACGCGCTCGACCACGAGGATGGCCCGGTCGTCTTGCCAGGTCCCGATCCATGCGCCCTGGAAGCGGGCAATCTCCGGCGGCACGTCGGCTGCCGGCGGCTCCATCTCGAACCGCGACGGCAAGGGGACGATGGTTTCAGGATCGACCGTCAGCGGCTGGGCGTGAGCGCTCTGCACTATCAAGACCAGCAGTATGATCGAAGCTGCAATCCAACGTCCAAGCATGTGCGCCCAGTTGAGATCCAATGTGTCCGGCGAAGAACGCACCTATTCAGTGCGAATCGGCGCGTCCTTCAGCCCGTTATTGTCGTAGGCCTTGCGCAGCGTACCGTTCGTCACGGCCGCGGTCATGAATTTGGTGACGAAGGCCAACGCTTGGCTGTGGCCGAGTGGCACGGCGACGGCCGTCACTGTTTTCTTGAATGTCTCGTCCAGCACGCGCGTGCCCGGAATCTTCTGGGCCATCTTGTTGAGCTGATCGCGCGACAGCGCGAAGGCATCGATCTCACCGCTCCTAAGCAGGCCGAAGATCTCGTCATAGGTCTGATAGCCCGTGACCTTCGCATGCTTCAGATGCGCGATCGCGCCGCGCATCGTCGTCGTGGCGTTGACGGCCGCGACCTTGATGCCTGGTTGGTCGAGCGTCGCAAAATTGGCGACGATCGACCCCGGCTTGACGATGTAGGTGGCGTCCGCGACCTCGTAGATCGGGCCGAACAGCATCTTGGTCTCGCGTTCGGGATCTTTGGGCAACCAGGTGACGTCCCAGGTGCCCTTGCCGGCGGCATCGGTGATCTGTCCGGAATTCTGGTGCACGACATATTCGACCGATACGCCGAGCTGGGCGGCCATCGCCTTGCCGAGATCGATGGGAACGCCGGTATAGCCGGCTTCGGTCTTGGTCGACCAGAACGCGCCGCCTGCGGGGCTGATGGCGATCGCGACCCGCAGCTTGCCGGTCGGTGCGATCTCGTCCTTCAAGCCATCTGCTAGCGCGGGCATGGCAACCATCGCTGCGAGAGCGAGGCCGGCAAGGGCCGACCGAGATGGCGTTGGCATGTCATGATCTCCTCACCTTTTCTTCTTCGGCGCCCTGCTTGGATCGCACGGCCTTTGACACAATTCTGGTCGATCATGCCCTCGGTGAAAAGCGGTTTGTCGTGACAAACTCGTCAAAGGCCACATCGCTCGCAGCCGTGCAAGGCCGGTGACCGCCATGGCTATGGTGTTCCACGGCCAGTCGTTTATTGTTAGCCTGCCGCACCGACAGACAGCAATCGGGGGCTACCGAATGACCTCAGCGAATCCCGTCTCTTCCGCACGACGCAATGGAGCGTGGAGGCATTTCGGGCGGGTCCTGTCCGCTGCGGCGTCCGTGGCCGTGCTCACCGGCTGCGAAGACAAGAACACGTTCGTGGCACCGCCGCCCCCCAAGGTGGACGTGGCAACGCCGGTGCAGCGTCCGGTGACGCGCTACATCGAGGCCACCGGCAACACCGCGCCGATCAAGAGCGTCGATCTCGTGGCGCGGGTGCAGGGTTTTCTGCAATCGATCGACTATCAGGACGGCACCTTCGTCAAGCAGGGCACCCAGCTGTTCACGATCGAGCCGGAGACCTACAAGCTCAAGCTCGAACAGGCACAGGCGGCCGAGGTCGGCGCACAGGCCTCGGTGCGGCAGACGGAAGCAGATTACAAGCGGCAGGCCGAGCTGGTGCAGCGCCAGGCGGTCTCGCAAGCCACGCTCGATAATTCCACCTCGGCGCGTGACAACGCCCAGGCCAATCTGCAGCAGGCGCAGGCCAACACCAGGCTCGCCGAGGTGAACTACGGCTACACCAAGGTGACGGCGCCGTTCGACGGCATCGTCAGCGCCCACATGGTCTCGGTCGGCGAACTCGTCGGCGTCTCCTCTCCGACCCAGCTCGCCACCATCGTCGCGATGGACCCGATCTATGTGAACTTCACCGTCAACGAACAGGACGTGCTGCGCATCCGCGCCGAAGCGGCCCGCCGAGGATTGACGCCCGCCAACCTCAAAGAGTTTCCGATCCAGATCGGGCTCCAGACCGAGACCGGCTACCCGCATGAGGGCCATCTCGACTACGTTGCGCCGACCCTCAATCAATCGACGGGCACTCTCGCCGTGCGCGGCCTTGTCCCCAACGACAAGCGGGTGCTGCTGCCCGGTTATTTCGTCCGGGTCCGCGTGCCCTTTGACCAGGAGAAGACCGCCCTGCTCGTCCCTGATACCGCGCTCGGCAGCGACCAGGGCGGCCGCTATCTGCTGGTGGTCAACGGCGACAACGTGGTCGAGCAGCGCAAGGTGCAGATCGGCCCGGTCGAAAACGGGCTGCGCGTCATCGAAAGCGGCCTCAAGCCGGAGGACCGCGTCGTCATCGCGGGGCTGCTGCGGGTGATCCCGGGCCAGAAGATCGATCCGCAGGCAACGAAGATCGAGCAGCCGCAGGCGTCTGCCAAGTAGGAGCCGCCGCCATGATCTCAAAGTTCTTCATCGAGCGGCCCGTCCTCTCGAACGTCATTGCGCTGTTGATGATCCTGATCGGCGGCGTCGCGCTGTTCAATCTCGCCGTCGCGCAATATCCCGACGTGGTGCCGCCGACCGTGCAGGTCACGACGCGTTATCCCGGCGCCAGCGCCAAGACCGTGATCGACACCGTGGCGCTGCCGATCGAGCAGCAGGTCAACGGCGTGGAGGACATGCTCTACATGCAGTCCTATAGCGGCTCGGACGGCACCTACACGCTGACGGTGACCTTCAAGATCGGCACCGATCTCAACTTCGCGCAGGTGCTGGTGCAGAACCGCGTCTCCAGCGCGCTGTCGCAACTGCCGAGCGCCGTGCAGAACCAGGGCGTCACCGTGCAGAAGCGATCGACCTCGATCCTGCTGTTCGTGACGCTGACCTCGCCGGATTCGAGACACGACAGCCTCTATTTGAGCAACTACGCCACCATCAACATCCGTGACGAGCTCTCGCGCCTGCCCGGCGTCGGCAACGTCACCGTGTTCGGCGCCGGCCAATATTCGATGCGGGTCTGGCTCGATCCGAACAAGCTGCAAGTGCGCGGGCTGGTGCCGCAGGACGTGATCCAGGCGATCCAGCAGCAGAGCCAGCAGGTCTCCGCCGGCCAGGTCGGCGCGCCGCCGACACCGCCCGGACAGGCGTTCCAATACACACTCAACGTCAACGGACGGCTCGACGACACCAGCCAGTTCGAGAACATCATCGTCAAGTCGGGCACTAGCGGCGACGTCACGCGGGTGCGCGACGTCGGCTGGGTCGAATTGGGCGCGCAAACCTATAGCCAGATCTTCTCGCTCAACAAGCAACCGGCGGTCGGCATCGGCGTGTTCCAGTCGCCCGGCGCCAACGCGCTGCAGGTCGAGCAGGCCGTCGAGAAGAAGATGGCGGAGCTCGCCAAGCGGTTTCCGGAAGGCATCAAATACGACACGCCGTTCGATACCACCAAGTTCGTGGAAGCCTCGGTGCACGAGGTCTACATGACCCTGATCGAGGCCGGCCTGCTGGTGCTGGTCGTGATCCTGGTCTTCCTGCAGGACTGGCGCGCGATGCTGGTGCCGGCAACCACCGTGCCTGTCACCATCATCGGCGCGTTCGCCGCGATGGCGGTGCTTGGCTTCACCATCAACATGTCGACGCTGTTCGCGATCGTGCTCGCGATCGGCATCGTGGTCGACGATGCCATCGTCGTGGTGGAGGGCGCTGCGCACAACATCGAGCAGGGCATGAATGGCCACGACGCCGCGATCAGGGCGATGGACCAGCTGTTCGCGCCGATCGTCGGCATCACGCTGGTGCTGATCTCGGTGTTCCTGCCGGCCTCGTTCCTCGCCGGCCTGACCGGGCGCATCTATTCGCAATTCGCGCTGGTGATCGCGGCGACCGCGCTGCTGTCCGCCATCAACGCGGCGACATTGAAACCGACGCAATGCGCGCTGTGGCTGCGCCCGGCGGTGCCGCCGGAGCAGCGCAATTTCTTCTATCGCGGTTTCAACGCGGTCTATGACCGTGTCGAGCGCGGCTACACAAGGCTGATCACGTTCCTGGTCAAGCACGCCGCCATCTCGGTCGCGTTCGCGCTGCTGGTGATCGGCGCCAGCGGCTACGGCCTATCGCGGGTGCCGACCGGCTTCCTGCCGATCGAGGACCAGGGCTATCTGATCGCCGCCGTGCAGCTGCCGGACGGCGCCGCGCTGGAGCGGACGCAAGCCGTGCTCGACAGGGCGAGCGAGATCATCAAGGACACGCCGGGCGTGGCGCAGGTCATCACCATCGCCGGCATCTCCGCGCTCGACAACAGCGCCAGCCTCGCCAATGCCGGCGTCGCCTACATCATCCTGAAGGACTGGGGGGCGCGCAAGGGGCCGGGCGAGGATCTGCGGTCGCTGGTCTATGGCCTCAACGACAAGCTCGCGAGCATCATGGAGGCACGCACGCTGGTGCTGCCGCCGCCCCCGATCCAGGGCATCGGCAACGCCGCCGGCTTCTCGATGCAGGTCGAGCTGCGTGACGGCAACAGCGATTTCGCCAAGCTGCAGGCGATCACCGGCGCGATGGTCAATAACGCCCAGAGCCAGAGCGCGCTGCAGCGCGTGCAGTCCTCGTTCCGCTCCTCGGTGCCGCAGTTCAATATCGAGATCGACCGCATCAAGACCCAGACGCTGCACGTGACCACCGATCAGGTGTTCTCGGCGCTGTCGACCTATCTCGGCTCGTCCTACGTCAATCAGTTCAACAAGTTCGGCCGCGTGTTCCAGGTCTATACGCAAGCGGATCCCGCCTTCCGCGTCACCGAGCGCGACATCGCCAACATGCAGGTGCGCAACTCCAACGGCGACATGATCCCCATCGGCACCATCGCCAAGATCACGCCCGCCACCGGCCCGTCGCTGATCAGCCTCTACAATCTCTATCCCTCCTCGACCGTGATCGGCCTGCCGGCGCAGGGCTACTCATCCGGCCAGTCGCTGAAGCTGATGGAGGAGATCGCCGACAAGACGCTGCCGCCGGGCACCGGCTACGAATGGACCGCGATGTCGTATCAGGAGAAGGCGGTCTCGAACCAGATCTACTGGGTGTTCGGCCTCGCCATGCTGCTGGTCTATCTCGTGCTCGCCGGCCAGTATGAGAGCTGGTACGCGCCGATCTCGGTGATCCTCGCGGTGCCGCTGTCGCTGCTCGGGCCGATGCTGATCCTCTCTGCCCTCAAGATCGACAACAATCTCTATTGCCAGATCGGCCTGATCCTCCTGATCGCGCTGTCGGCCAAGAACGCGATCCTGATCGTCGAGGTCGGGCTCGAGCTGCACGGCCGCGACGGCAAGCCGGTGCTGGAATCCGCGATCGAGGCCGCGCGCGCCCGTTTCCGGCCGATCCTGATGACCTCGTTCGCCTTTATCCTCGGCGTGGTGCCCCTGGTGCTCGCCACCGGCGCCGGCGCCAGCGCCCGCAAGTCGATCGGCATCACGGTCTTCTCGGGCATGCTGGCCTCGACCTGTCTCGCGGTGCTGTTCGTGCCGGCCTTCTTCGTGGTGGTGCAGCGGTTCGAGAACTGGCGGGCGAGCAAGAAGGCGCCCAAGGTGGAGAAGGTGGCGGAGGCGAAGCTCTAGGCCTTCTCGGCCGGCGCCCGCTGCGCCTCGCCGCTCGACACCAGCAGCACCGAGACCTTCGACTGCCTGAGCACGGCGTCGGCGACGCCGCCGAAGGACAGATGATCGGCCTGGATACGGTCGACGCCCATGACGACGAGATCGACATCGGTGGTGTCGATCTCGCGCAGGATCGCGGCCTCCGGCGCCCGGTTCACCCGCAGCGTGGTGGTGATGTCGACATCGTAGCGGGCGGCGAGATCGCTGACGTCCTTGAGAATGCCCGCCTCCTGGCTGAGGCCACGGGAGGCCCCGCGCTGCGCGCCCTTGTCGCGCGTCGTCGCGACATAGATCACCCGGAGCGAGCCTGATCCTCCTTGCGCCAACGCGACCGCAACCTCGGCGCCGCGCTTGGAGACGGCGCTGCCGGAAACGGGAACGAGGATGTTGAGCCCTTCGGGCATCGGTTGCTTCAGGTGCTTGCCCTTGGCCGCGACGATCGCGAGCGGTCCTTCGAACGTCGCTGCGATGTCCTCGATCTTGCGGTCGAAGCGATCCTTGGTCGCAGCGACCTTGCCGAGGCCGACGACGAGAAGGTCAAAACCCTTGCGCGCCTCCTCAGTGATGGTCTCGCCGAGTTCCGCACGGCGCGCGCGGGTGACGACATCGACGCCGCCGGCGGCTGCCTCGCTGCTCGCGGCCACCGCCTCGGCCGCCTTCTTCACCACGGCTTCGTGGCTCTCCGCCACGTCGCGGCCCTTCTCCTGCTCCTCAGGCTGCTCGCCGATATGGAGCACGGTGATCGGCAGGCCGCGCATGCCGACGAGGAGGCCAGCGATGTGAGCGGCAAAGGTGGCGTTGACGCTCTCATCCACAGCCAACAACGGGCGCTCGAGATTGGCGAGGAAGCCGCGCTTGTCGAATTCCTCCTGCTCCAGGCGTTCCTTCTCCTCCTCGTTCATCGGCAGCCTGGCCAGCGCCGCGCGCAGCATCGGCGGCATCGCCATCGTGGTCACGATCGCCATGGTCACGATCATCGTGAACAGGTTCTGGCTTAGCACGCCGATCGAAAGTCCGATGGTTGCGATGATCACCTCGGTCGAGCCGCGGGCATTCATGCCGCTCGCGAGCGCCAGCGACTCCCGAGTGTTCAGGCCGCCCAATGTGCCGCCGACGAAGGCGCCGCCGAACTTGCCGACGCTTGCGATCGCGACCAGGAGGCCGGTGAGCATCAGGAGGTTGGGATCGCGCAGCACCGAGAGATCGGCGGCAAGGCCTGCCAGGCCGAAGAATACCGGCATGAAGAAGCTGGAGATCAACCCGCGCAGACGCTCGTCGATCTGCCGCGTCAGGATCGGGGATTCCCCGACCAGGATGCCGGCGACGAAGGCCCCGAGCACGGTGTGTACGCCGATCATGTGCGTGATCATCGCCATGACGCTCATCAACAGCAGGATCACGGTGATGACCGCCGCCGCGCTGACGAGATTGTCGTTGGCCCAGCGGATCAGCAGGAACACAAGGCGGCGGCCGATGGTGAAGCTGACTGCGAGGAAGGCGAGCGTCCCCAGCACGGCCTTCGCCACCGAAGCGACATCCAGCGTGCCGTGCGAGGCCAGGCTGAAGATGACGGCGATGATGATCCAGCCGATGGTGTCGTCGATGACGGCGGTCGCGACGATGATCTGCCCGACGTTGCGCCGCATGAAATTCATCTCGCGCACGACCACCGCGACGATCTTCACCGAGGAGATCGACAGCGCCGTGCCCATGAACAGCGACGCCACCAGGCGCTGTTGCGGATTGGGCAGCAGCGCATCCGGCAGGAACTCGCCGAGCGCGAAGCCGCAGGCGAAAGGCACGAGGATGCCGGCGATCGAGATCGCGATCGCGGCCCTGCCGACCTTCCTGACCAGCTTGAGGTCAGTCTCCATGCCGGTGAGCAGCAGCAACAGCAGGATGCCCACTTGCGCGATGCCGTCGATCATCGCCTTCTGCTCGGGTGTCCGCGGGAAGATCGCGGCTTGCGCTTCCGGCCAGATCCAGCCGAACAGCGACGGGCCGAGAATGATGCCGGCGAGCAATTCGCCCATCACCGAGGGCTGGCCGATCCGCTGCATGATCTCGCCGAGACCGCGGCCGACCGCGATCAACAAGACAAGCTGCGCCACCAGCAGGAATTCGGACGGGCCGGCCGCTTTGCCCGCTTCGGCACTCGCCGCAATGGTGGTGAGGACAAGCGCCGCGGGGACAAGGCCGACCGATCGGAGCAGGCTCCATGGCATGCAGAAGACTTTCCCCCTTCGTCCCGGTGTCGGGGCCATGGGGATAGAACCCGCGGGAGGTGGAGCGGGTTCCAGACATGTGAGGCCGGCTGCCGCGCCGCTCGTGCCCGGACGCAGCGCAGCGCTATCCGGCGGTGCGAAGCATCGTCCGGTCGGCGGTGCGCTGCAGAGCCGGGCCCACGCGGCACGGGGACTCGCAGCTTCTAGGTCCCGGCTCTGCGCTCCGCTTCGCTGCGCTTGTCCGGGACACGCGGGCTCACACCGCCTGCGGCGTCCGGATCTCGCGCGGCAGGATGAGTGCGGCGGCGATGGCTAGCAGGCAGAGCGCGGCGAAGGCGTGCAGCATGGTGACGAAGCCACCCTGCTCGTAGAGCCAGGCGACCAGGCCGACCGAGGCGCCGGCCGCGGTAAAGCCAATGAAATAGCGCACGGCGTAGGCGCGCGAGCGCCATTCCTCGCTGGTGTATTTGCCGACCATGGCGTCGTTGACCGTGACCTGCCCGAACGCGCCCATGACGATGCCGATCGAGACCAGGATCAGCGGCAGATTGTTCAGGGTCGCGGCCAGATACAGGAACGGCGCCAGCATGAAGGACAACGGCAGCGCCACCGTCTTCAGCGAATAGCGGTCGAGCAGCCGGCCGATCGTGTATTGCGTCATCGCACCGAACACGTAGACGCCGGCGGCGATGACGCCAAGCAGCGCCGGGCTCTTGGTGAGATCCGCCAGCCGCTCCGCGAACAGCTTTGGCAACGCCACGGTGACGGCGTTGAACGTGGTCGAGATCGCGATCACCACGATCAGCAACGACAGCACCACGCGCCACATGTCCTGTTTTGCCACTCGCGCCTGCGCCACAGCCTGCTTCGAGCCTTTGCGGTCCTCGTGCACGACCATCATCGCAAAGGCGATGCCGATCAGGATCGTGACCACGCCGGGAACGATGAAGGCAAGGCGCCAGCCGAGATATTGGCCGATCACGCCGGTGACCAGCGCCGAGGAGGCGACGCCGAGATTGCCCCACACGCCGTTGATCCCCATCTCGCGGCCGAGCCTGTCGGCATAGGACACGATCATGGCGGTGCCGACGGGATGGTAGATCGAGGCGAAGATGCCGATCGCCAGCAGCGCGGCACCGAGCTGCGCCGGGGTCTGCACGAGGCCGACCGCGACCATGGACAGGCCGATGCCGACGAAGAAGATCAGCATCATATGGCGGCGGCTCCAGCGGTCCCCCAGCCAGCCGGTGAGCAGCGAGCCGGCGCCGAAGGCAACGAAACCCGGTGTCGCGTAAGGTAAAAGTTCCGAATAGGCCATGCCGAGCGCCGGCCCCATGATGATCACGGCCGCCGCGAAGATCAGCATCGAATAATGGTCGATGAAATGGCCTGCGTTGACGAAACTGATCACCCGGCTGGGGCTGTTCATTTCCCGAATCCTCTCCTGCTTCGAAATGAGTTATATGTCCTCCCCATGACGGGATGCTGCCAATGACTGTCTTGGAAACGCCAATCCTCCGGGAGGTCCGGAGCAACCACCGCTCGCCCGCCGGCGTGCACCTGGTCGCGCGCGACTATCCCAAGGGTTTGCGAATCGATCCGCATTTGCACCGCGAGGCGCAGCTGATCTATGCCGCGAAGGGCACGATGCAGGTGACGACGCCGGGAGGACGCTGGCTGGTGCCGCCGGACCGGGCCGTGTGGGTCCCGGCCGGGCTCGAGCACGCCATCGACTTGCTCGCCGACATCGAGATGCGGACGCTGTATTTCGACGTGGCTTGGCTGAAACGCGAGCAACGCCATGAGGGACTGACCAAGGAATTCGTGGTGCGGGTCTCGCCGCTGCTCAATCAGGCGATCCTCGCGCTGTTCGACGCGCGCAATACGGAGGAACGCACCGAGCTCTTGGTTCGGCTCGTCATGCTCGAATTGCACCAGACCGAGGATTCCGCGACCTTCGTGCCGTTGCCGCGCGAGCCGCGCTGCCGGCGCGCCGCGATGATCGTGCTCGACGACCCCACCGGGCTGCACGACATCGACACGCTGGCGCGCGAGGTCGGAACCTCCGCGCGCACGCTGTCACGGCTGTTCTCCACGGAGACGCAGCTGAGCTTCAAGAGCTGGTGCCAGCGCGCCCGCATTGCCGCTGCGATCCAGCGGCTGTCGACGGATGCCAGCGTCTCGGTGAAGCAGCTCGCAACCCAGCTCGGCTATGCCAGCGTGCCGGCGTTCTCGGCGGCGTTCCGGCAGGTGACCGGGCGGACGCCGACGGAGTTTGTGGGGAAGTAGGCTGCCAGCACACCACGAGAACTCGTAGGGTGGGCAAAGGCGCCCTTGCGCCGTGCCCACCATCTCTCTCGGCAATAGCGACAGACGTGGGCACGCTTCGCTTTGCCCACCCTACGGCACCGGTGACCGTGACATCGTTCGCATTCAACGGCATGCCGCCATTCTCCAAACGCACGCCCCAGCTAAAGTTGCCGCATTCGCCTGCTTGATTGTGATCGGCTTCCGCCCAAATCCCGTGTAAGCTTCCCGCAACCCACAAACCTGATACGAAAGCCCTGATGGCCAACGCCTTCTTCTCCGACCTGCTCGCCACCATCTCCGAGCGCGGCCGCACGCTGCTTCGTCGGGGAGACTCTGCTGACACCAGACGGGATGCCGATGGGTTGCTCGAGCTCTGCGACGCGCTGCTGTCGGGCCGGGGCGAAGCCTCCGGCACCGCCATGGCACGTGAGGTGCTCGACATCTACCGGGAGCTGGATGCGGCGGGCCGCCGCGCCTTCTTCGACGGACTGGTGCGCGATTTCGGCCCCGATCGGGAGCGCTTGTCCAAGGCGATCGAGACATGGCGCGCCGCGCCGAGCGACGAGGACGCAAGCTCGCTGCACTTCGCTTCGGAGCCGCGGCGGCAGGAGTTGATCCGTCGGCTCAACCGCGCGCCGGGCGGCACCGGGGATCTCGTCAACATGCGCGCCGACCTGCTCGGCATGATGAACGGACACACCGATCTCGCCGCGCTCGATCGCGACGTCTCGCATCTTCTCTCTTCGTGGTTCAACAGGGGGTTTCTCGTGCTGCGCAGGATCGACTGGTCGACCCCGGCCAACATCCTCGAAAAGATCATCCGTTACGAGGCCGTGCACGAGATCAGCGACTGGGACGATCTGCGCCGCCGCATCGATCCGGTCGACCGCCGCTGCTACGCCTTCTTCCATCCCGCGATGGTCGACGAGCCCTTGATCTTCGTCGAGGTGGCGCTGACCGAGACCATCCCCGGCGCGATTGCGCCGCTGCTGGCGGTCGACCGCCAGCATCTGTCGATCGAGCGCGCGCGCACCGCCGTGTTCTATTCGATCTCCAACACCCAGCGCGGCTTAGGGGGCATCTCCTTCGGCAGCTTCCTGATCAAGCAGGTGGTCGAAGAGCTGCGCCGCGAGACGCCGAAGCTCGACACCTTCGTGACGCTGTCGCCGGTGCCGGGCTTCATGGCCTGGGTGAAGCAGGACAAGGATTTGCCGCTGCCCGACGAGGACCGCGAGACGCTGAAGCGCCTCGACGATGCCAAATGGTTCGAGAGCCCCGAGGCGACGGCCCTGCTCCGCAGCGTGCTGGAGCCGCTCGCTGCGCACTATTTCCTCAAGGCGCGCACGCCGAAGGGCAAGCTGATCGATTCCGTCGCCCGCTTCCATCTCGGCAACGGCGCAAGGCTGGAGCGCATCAACTGGCTCGGCGATCTCTCGCCGAAGGGGTTGCGGGAATCGGCCGGCGTGATGGTCAATTACCTCTACCGCCTCGACGACATCGAGAAGAACCACGAGGCCTACGCCAATGACGGCGAGGTCGTGGCGTCCAGCGCGGTGAAGAAGCTGCTGAAGGGCGAAGGGCGACGGTTATTGGATATGCGGTTGTCGTAGAGGGCAGTTGCTGCGCAACGTCGTCATCGCGAGGAGCCCTTGCGACGAAGCAATCCAGACTCCGCGGAAAGATTCTGGATGCTTCGCTGCGCTCGCAATGACGGAATATGTGGCGACAGACCGGCCTACTCCGCCAGCGCCTTCATCTCCTTGTAGAGATCCGACTTGCCCTCGAATCCGATGCCCGGGAGATCCGGCATGGTGATGTGGCCGCCCTCGACGCGCACGCCGTCCGGGAAGCCGCCATAGGGCTGGAACAGGTCGGGATAGCTCTCGTTGCCGCCCAGCCCTAAGCCGGCCGCGATGTTGAGCGACATCTGGTGGCCCCCATGGGGGATGCAGCGGCTGGGGGACCAGCCGTGGGTCTTCAAAACCTCCAGCGTGCGCTGGTATTCGCACAGACCGTAGGACAGCGCGCAGTCGAACTGCAACCAATCGCGATCGGGGCGCATGCCGCCGTAGCGGATCAGATTGCGGGCGTCCTGGTGGCTGAAGAGGTTTTCGCCCGTCGCCATCGGGCCTGGATAGAATTCGGCGAGCGCGGCCTGCAGCGCGTAGTCGAGGGGATCGCCGGCTTCCTCGTACCAGAACAAGGGATAGTCACGCAGCATTTTTGCGTAGGCGATGCCGGTCTCCAGATTGAAGCGGCCATTGGCATCGACCGCGAGCTGCGCGTCCTTGCCGATCTCCTTCAGCACCGCCTCGATGCGGGTGCGATCCTCCTCGATATCAGCGCCGCCGATCTTCATCTTCACGACGTTGTAGCCGCGATCGAGATAGCCGCGCATCTCACCACGCAGCATCGAGAGATCCTTGCCGGGATAGTAATAGCCGCCGGCGGCGTAGACGAAGACGCGCGGATTGGCGGTGACGCCGTGGCGTTCGGCCAGCAGGCGGAACAGCGGCTTGCCCGCGATCTTGGCCACCGCATCCCACACCGCCATGTCGATGGTGCCGACCGCGACCGAGCGCTCGCCATGGCCGCCCGGCTTCTCGTTGGTCATCATCGCGGCCCAGACCTTGTCGGGATCGAGATTGTCGCCGGAAGCGTTCAGCAACGACTTCGGATCGGCTTCCGTGATGCGCGCGGCAAAGCGCTCGCGGATCAGGCCGCCCTGCCCGTAGCGGCCGTTGGAATTGAAGCCGTAGCCGACGACGCGCCTGCCGTCGCGCACCACATCGGTGACGACGGCGACGAGGCTAGTCGTCATCTTGGTGAAGTCGATATAGGCGTTGCGGATCGGCGAGGAGATCGGTTTTGTGATCTCGCGGACGTCGACGATGCGGACGGACATGGCTAGGCCTCTGATGGTTATGCTCGTCATTGCGAGCGAAGCGAAGAAATCCAGGAATGCATCCGCGGAGACAGTCTGGATTGCTTCGTCGCAAGGGCTCCTCGCAATGACGTGGAGAGAGCGTACGCGAGCCGCGTCTACTTCTTATCCCTGAAATACGGTTCGACCGGGCCGTGCACCTTGATGGTCAGCGGATTGCCGTGGCGGTCCTTGGCGTTCCCGGCGGTGACGCGGACCCAGCCTTCGCTGATGCAGTATTCCTCGACATTGGTTTTCTCGACGCCCTTGAAGCGGATGCCGACGTCGCGCGACAGGATGTCCGCGTTGTAATAGGGGCTGTTCGGATCGACCGACAGGCGGTCGGGAAATTCGTCGCTCATGATTGTCTCGCTCACAACAGTGTTTCGATTTGATTGCGCAATCCTTCGGGCCGCGCAGTCGGCGCGTAGCGCGCGACCACGCGGCCCTCACGGTCCACCAGGAATTTGGTGAAATTCCATTTGATGGAGGCGCCCAGGAGTCCGGATTGCTGGCGTTTCAGGTACTCATACAGAGGATGCGCATTGGCGCCGTTGACGTCGATCTTCTCGAACAGGGGGAAGGTGACGTCGTAGTTGGCCGAGCAGAACTCCCGGATCTCGCTCGCCTGCCCCGGCTCCTGCGCGCCGAACTGGTTGCAGGGAAAGCCGAGCACCGAGAAGCCGCGCGGCGACAGATCGCGATAGAGATCCTCAAGGCCGCGATATTGCGGCGTGAAGCCGCATTTGCTCGCGGTGTTGACGATCAGCAGCACCTGCCCTTCGAAACGTTTCAGAGCGACCTCCTCGCCGGCAAGCGAGTTGGCCTTGAAGTCGTAGATCACGGACATCGCTAACCCACGGGATCGATTGGCGACGGCGGCACGCCGCCGGCCTCGATCGCTTCGCCGGCGAGGAGACAGAGATCCTCGCGATAGCGGCCGGAGACGACGTGCACGCCGACCGGGGCCTTGCCGACCAGACCGGTGGACACCACGAGGCCGGGCAAACCCATGAAGGGAATCGCGATCTGCGGAAGCTGCGCTTCCCAGACCCGCTTGAAGGAGTCGTCGTCCTTGCGGTCGAGATGATCGGGAAACGGCAGTTCGCCGGAGACCGGCGTCAGCAGCACGGCATATTTTTCGAAGAACTCCATCCACTCGCGCGTCAACGTGGCGCGTCGGGTCAGCGCCTTCGCGTAGTTCGCCTGGTCCATGGGCGTGACCCTGGCGCGGTTGCCGCGCAGGCACGCCAGCGCGCCGGGATCGCCCTCGCGCTCGGCCATCTCCAGCTGCGCCTCATAGCCGTCGCCAAGCCAGAGCTTGATCTGCCACTCCACCGCTTCGCGCATCGGCGGCGTGTCTTCGATGATATCGACGGTCCAACCGGCCCGCTCCAGCCGCTTGCCGGCATCGCTCACCGCCGCTTTCACGTCCGGCGTGGTGGCAAGGCCGCCCGGATTGAGGCAGAGCGCGGCGCGCTTGTCCCGCGCGGGGCCTTGCAGCGGCACCGGCACGAACCAGGGGTCTCGGATGTCGCGGGCCGACATCGCTTCGAGCGAGATCCTGATGTCGTTGACCGTGCGCGCCAGCGGGCCCGACACCGCCATGATCTGCGGTCCGATCGGGCGCTCCGGCAGCGCGGGGTTGAAGGCGGGAATGCGGCCGAGGGTCGGACGCAGGCCGTGCACGCCGCAGGCATAGGCGGGATAGCGGATCGAGCCGGCGATGTCGGTGCCGTGGGCGATGTGGCCGATGCCAGCCGCGACTGCCGAGCCGGCGCCGCCAGAGGAACCACCCGGCGTCAGTGAGGCGTCGCGCGGGTTCTTGGTGTCGCCATGGATCAGATTGGTGGTGAACCAGCGATAGGAGAAGGCCGGACAATTGGTGCGGCCGAGCAGAATTGCGCCGGCTTTGCGGAAATTGGCGACGACCGGATTGTCCTCGCGCGCGATGACGTCGCGCTGGAGCTTCAGGCCATTGGTGGTGGCAAAGCCCTCCTGGTCGACATTGGCCTTGATGGTGACGGGCACGCCGGCGAGGACCCCGGGATCCTCGCCTCGCGCGATGGCGGCATCGACGGCATCGGCCTGCCTGAGGACATCCTCCGGGCGGTGGTCGATCACCGCGTTGAGCTGGGGATTGACGGCATCGAGCCGGGCGAGACCGGCCTTGGCGGCCTCCCGGGCGGAGACCTTTCTGGACTTGACGAGGGTGGCGAGGTCGGCGGCCGACAGGCGCCAGAGATCTTGCATGGCTTGCTCCGTGTAACCGGCGTCTTTTAGCGCCGGGAAGGCGGCAAAGCCATGCGGATTTCGCAGGGGCGAAGGGGGTCGTTCACCTCTCCCGTAGGGAGAGGCGGGCACCGGGCGCGGGGTTTGGCTTGCCCCTAATGCCTCGTCGCCGACGGGACGGGAATATCCAGCAGCGCCTCGGTGAAGGGAAACTCCAGCACGATCTCGCCTTCGACGTCGGTGACCTCGATCACGGCGTCCAGCAGGGCCCGCTGGGTGCCCTCGGACTTCACCACCTCGAGGATCATCTGGCGGGCGACCTCCCAGGCGCGGTCGGGGTTGCGCAGGTCCTCGCCTTCGGGATCCACGATCAGTTCGTCGCCGATACGGGTGTTGAAGAAATATTTGGGCATCACGAAGGATCCAGTTTGGGTCGCCTGTACCGAATTGAAAGCTGCACCGCACTCACAACTGCTTTATCAGGACAGGGTTCGCGACCGAATGCGCCGGACGCAAGGCAGCGCACCAAAAGTGACGTTCCAAAAGGTATTTTTCGCGGCGCAACATGGTCTTTCTCGGGAAAATTTCACTGGCGAAGTTTTCGGCGCGCACTAACTTAGCGGCTGGGCGAACACGTCCGAATTCGCGAAAATGGAGTGCCAAAATGGCTTGGAAAGCCCCGAAGATCGTCGAAGTGCCCTGCGGCATGGAGATCAACATGTATGTGAGCGCCACCCGCAAGTAAGCGGTTGGTACGTTTGCGTTCTGCGCAGGTGGATCTTTCGGCGCACGTTCTTTCGGTCACGATCGGTTTCCGGAAGACAAGAACTGTGTCGACCTGAGATCCACCTGGCGACGTTGCCTCCAGGAGACGGATCATGCTTCGCGTCGTCGTCCTGGGCGCCGCAGCCGGCGGCGGAGTGCCGCAATGGAATTGCGGCTGCGAGGGCTGCCGGGCGGCCCGTGAAAACGGCCCAGAGCTTCAGAGAACCCAGGCCTCGGTCGCCTTCAGCGGCGACGGCGAGCATTGGTTCCTGATCAACGCCTCCCCCGATCTGCGCCAGCAATTGAATGCCACGCCGCAACTGCACCCCAAGGCCGGGGCGCTGCGCCATACGCCGATTGCGGGCGTGATCTTGACCAACAGCGAAGTGGATGCGGTGGCGGGCCTGCTGTCGATGCGCGAGAGCTCGCCGTTCGCGATCTATGCGCATGAGAAAGTGCTGGCGATCCTTGCCAGCAACAGCATCTTCAACGTGCTGAACGAGAAGCACGTCCGGCGCCAGCCGATGGCTATCGGCGAGCCATTCGAGCCGCGCCTCACCGACGGCGCGCGCTCGGGCCTGGAGGTGCTGCCCTTCGCGGTCTCAGGCAAATCGGCCTGGTATCTGGAAGGCAAGGCGCATCCCGGCGGCGAGAGCGGCGACGGCGATACGCTGGGGCTGAAGATCACCGACAAGGCGACCGGTAAGTGCTTTTACTTCATCGCCGCCTGCGCCGAAATCACCGACGCGCTCAAGACCGAGATCGACGGCGCTTCGCTCGTGTTCTTCGACGGCACGGTCTGGCAGGACGATGAGATGATCCGGGCCGGGCTCGGCCACAAGACCGGCAAGAGCATGGGCCATATCGCGATGTCCGGCGAGGATGGCGCCATCGCAAGGCTGGCCGACCTCACACTCGACAGGAAGGTATTTCTGCATATCAATAACTCGAATCCGGCGTTGCTGCCCGGCTCAAGCGAGCGCAAGGCCGCGGAGGCGGCAGGCTGGCAGATACCGGCTGACGGAACGGAGATCGTGCTGTGAATGCGGCGTCAATGACGGGAATGACTGCGCTCTCGATCGGCAAGGACCTCAGACTCAATTCCGCCGAGGAGCTCGAGGCGACGCTGCGCCATATCGGGGCGACGCGCTATCACAGCCTGCATCCTTTCCATAAGCTGCTGCACGGCGGCAAACTCAACAAGGGCCAGGTCCAAGCCTGGGCGCTGAACCGCTACTATTACCAGAGCACGATCCCGATCAAGGACGCGGTCGTGATCTCGCGCTTCCGCGACCGCGCCACGCGGCTGGAATGGCGCCACCGCATCGAAGACCACGACGGCGATGTCGGAAGCGAAGGCGGCATCGAGCGCTGGCTGAAGCTGACCGAAGGCCTCGGCCTCGACACGACCTATGTGGAATCGACCGAAGGCATTTTGCCGGCGACGCGCTTCGCGGTGGAGGCTTATGTGCACTATTGCCGCGAAAAGAGCCCGCTGGAGGCGATCGCCTCCTCACTCACCGAATTGTTCGCGCCGAACCTGCACGAAGAGCGCATCTCCGGCATGCTGGAGCATTACGATTTCGTCAACCCCGACATCATGAGCTACTTCAAGCGTCGCCTGGCCCAGGCGCCGCGCGATGCCGGCTTTGCGCTCGACTATGTCAAGGCGCACGCCACGACGCCGGAGCAGCGCGCGCAGGTCTGCAACGCGCTGATCTTCAAGACCAACGTGTTGTGGGTGCAGCTCGATGCGCTCCAGCACGCCTATGTCGAGGGCCACATTCCGCCGGGCGCGTTCGTGCCCAAAGCGGCCTAGGGAGTCACGGGATGGCCGGGCCGCGCAATATCAGCGTCAGCGAGGCAAGCCGCCCGGTGCTGCCGCGGCATGCCAAGCTGAAATATGACGAGACGCGACAGGTCTGGGTGATCCTGGCGCCGGAACGGGTGCTGGCGCCGGATGAGATCGCGGTCGAGGTCTTGCAACTCTGCGACGGCAAGCGCAGTGTCGGCGACGTGTCCGATCTGTTAGCTGCGAAATACGCAGCTCCCCGCGAGGCGATCCTGGCCGACGTCATCGTCATGCTGCAGGATCTCGCCGACAAGGGCTTTCTCACCGAGAGCAGGGAGAAGACGTCATGAGCGACGTGACCATCCCACCCAGCGACAGCCTCGCGGTGCTGGAGAAGCAGCGCTCGACGGCGGAGACGTTCGGCATTCCGCTCGCGGTGCTGCTCGAGATCACCCATCGCTGCCCGCTGCAATGCCCCTATTGCTCCAACCCGGTCGAGCTCGACCGCTCGGGCAAGGAGCTGACGACGGATGAATGGAAGAAGGTGCTGAGCGAGCTTGCCGAGATCGGCGTGCTGCAGGTGCATTTCTCCGGCGGCGAGCCGACGGCGCGCAAGGACCTCGTCGAGCTGGTCAAGCATGCCAGCGACGTCGGGCTCTATACCAACCTGATCACCTCGGCGGTGCTGCTGACGCGCGAGAAGCTCGGCGAGCTGGCGGATGCCGGGCTCTGCCATGTGCAGATCAGCTTCCAGGGCGTCGAGGAAGGCCTCGCCGATCGCGTCGCCGGCTACAGGAACGGCCATCGCAAAAAGCTTGAAGTGGCGAAATGGACGCGCGAGCTCGACCTGCCGCTCACCGTGAATGCGGTGATGCATCGGCAGAACCTGCACCAGCTTCGTGATATCATCCAGATGTCAGTCGATCTCGATGCCGACCGGCTCGAGGTCGCCAATGTCCAATATTACGGCTGGGCACTGAAGAACCGCGCCGCGCTGATGCCGACGGTGGCGCAGCTCGATGAGTGCACTGAAATTGTCGAGGAGGCTCGCGAGCGGCTCAAGGGCACGCTTGCGATCGATTACGTCGTTCCCGACTACTACGCGTTGCGGCCGAAGAAATGCATGGGCGGCTGGGGCCGCCAGTTCTTCAACATCTCGCCCGCGGGCAAGGTGCTGCCCTGCCACGCCGCCGAGAGCATCACCGGGCTCGAGTTCGAGTCGGTGCGCTCCAACCATTCGATCGCCTGGATCTGGCAGAACTCCGAGGCCTTCAACCGCTATCGCGGCACCGGCTGGATGAAGGAGCCGTGCAAGTCTTGCGAATTCCGCGAGATCGATTTCGGCGGCTGCCGTTGCCAGGCCTTCGCGCTGACCGGGGACGCCGCCAACACCGACCCGGCCTGCGCGCTGTCGCCGGTGCACGAGACCATCTTCAAGCAGGCGGAAGCCGAGGCCGAGGGCGAAACCAGCCGCTTCCTCTATCGCAATTTCGCCGGCGGCACCCTGGAATCCGAGAATGGGACCTGACGCCGACGCAGGCACAGCCGCCAAAGAAGCGACGAGGCGTGCCGATCCCTTTGCGCCGCTGACCTCCGACATGCTCGACGTCGGCGACGGCCATGAGCTCTATGTCGAGAGCGTCGGCCGCAGCGACGGCATCCCCGCGATCTATCTGCACGGCGGCCCCGGCAGCGGCTGCCAGCCCGATCATCGCCGGCTTTTCGATCCCGAGCGGATGCACGCGGTGCTGTTCGACCAGCGCGGCTGCGGCCGCAGCCGTCCCAAGGGATCGCGCGAGCACAACACCACGGCGCATCTGATCGCGGACATGGAGACAATTCGCGAGAAGTTCGGCTTTGGCCGCTGGATGGTGGTCGGCGGCTCCTGGGGCGCGACGCTGGCGCTGGCGTATGCAGAGGCGCATCCCGAGCGGGTGTCCGGCATTGCATTGCGCGCGACGTTTCTCGGCACGCGGACGGAGGTCGAGACGGCGTTCACGGCGCGCCTGTCGCAATTCTATCCCGCGCTGTACGAGGATTTCCTCAGCGTGCTGCCGCTGGACGAGCGCGCGCGACCGGTGGAGGCCTATTGGCGCCGCATCCTCGATGCCGATCCTGCCGTGCACGGACCTGCAGTACGCGCCTGGCACGACACCGAGCGCGTCTTGTCCGAGCACAAGGCGGCCAAGACGCGGCTGGACCTCGCGTCACTGAACGTCTGGCGCACGCTGCCGGCGACGCCGTTCATGGAGGCGCATTATTTCATCAACAACTCCTTCATGATCCAAGACCAGTTGTTGCGGAACGCAGCCCGGCTCGCCGGCATTTCCGGCATCATCGTGCAGGGCCGCTACGATCTGTTGTGTCCTCCCGAGACATCGCAAGCCCTAACCAAAGTATGGCCGGGTTCCGAGCTTCGCATCGTGGAAGGCGCCGGACATTCGCTCTATGATGCCGGCGTGAGGGACGCGGTGATGAAGTCGATCGCGGACCTCGCATCGAAGACCGCGCGATGAGAGGACAAGAACAATGCCGCTCGCCGGGAAAGGCATGCTGCTGACGTCGATGAATATCGACGCAGCCGACGAGGCCGATTTCAACCGCTGGTACGATCGCGAGCATCTGGAAGAGCGGGTTGCGATCGACGGATTCCTGGAGGCGCGGCGCTACGTCGCGCACGCCGCCAATCCCAAATACCTCTCGCTGTACTCGACCGCGACGTTAGAGGTGCTCGACAGTCCTGCCTACCGGGCGCGGCTGGCCAATCAAACCGACTGGTCACGACAGAGCATGGCGCGCTTCAAGGACATGCTGCGCGTCGTCGCGCGCATCACCATCAGCAACGGCACCGGTCGGGGCGCTGCGCTCGGCGTGGTGCGGCTGCGGCCGACGCCCGACAATGCGGCGTCCTGGCGTGATGCGCTGCAAGACAGACTAACGCCGGACAAGCGCGACGGCATCATCTCGATGCATCTGCTCGAAAGCGAACCGGAATTGTCGGGCGCAACGGCCGGCATTCCGGCGGTGCGCAATGAAGGCGCGCGCGACTGGTTCGTGCTGATCGATGGCACCCAGGTCGGCGCGGTCTCGGGCGTCATCGCCGAGCGCTTCACGGGTCCCGCGGCGGCGCCCTTTCCGCTTCCCGTCTCCGTCGGCACCTACTGCCTGATGTGGGATCTCGCGAAGAGCGATATCGCGCACGGCTGACACGCTCACATGCACCGCAACATGCTGCACCGCACGCGTCGGCGTTAATGCTGTGCGCGCGCAGCTCCTATGAAAGAGGGGAAGCGCGCAAATTTGCCGTTGTACTTCGGAACGGTTCTAATAAGCTAACCCAATGACGTCATTCAGAAACCAGATCGCCGCGCGTTAAGCGTTCGCCAAGCTCAAAAGAGGCCGCCGGGTCTTTGAGCCTGCGCGGACAGGGTAGGAATGAAACCGACCGATATTGCGGCCCCCGACTACTTTCACAAAGTGGTCGATTGCCAATGGGCCTGTCCTGCGCACACCCCGGTTCCCGAATACATCCGACTGATCGCCCAAGGCCGCTATAGCGACGCCTACATGATCAATTGGAAATCGAACGTGTTTCCCGGCATCCTGGGACGCACCTGCGATCGTCCATGCGAGCCGGCGTGCCGCCGCGGACGCGTCGAGGAAACACCGGTCGCGATCTGCCGCCTCAAGCGCGTTGCCGCCGATTTCAAGGACGACATCAAGCAACGCCTGCCGCGCCCCGCGGCGAAGAACGGCAAGCGCGTCGCCTTCGTCGGCGGCGGCCCGGCCTCGCTGACGGTGGCGCGCGATCTCGCGCCACTCGGCTATCACTGCACCGTGTTCGACGCCGATCCTGAAGCCGGCGGGATGATGCGCACGCAGATCCCGAAATTCCGCCTGCCCAATTCCGTGATCGACGAGGAGACCGGTTACATCCTGGGCCTCGGCGTCGACTTCAAAGGCGGTCACCGCATCGAGAGCATGAAGGCGCTGCTCGCGGAGAAATACGACGCGATCTTCGTCGGCTCCGGCGCCCCGCGCGGCCGCGAGCTCGACATTCCCGGCCGCAAGGAAGCCGCCGCCAATATCCATATCGGCATCGAGTGGCTGGCCTCGGTCTCGTTCGGCCATATCGACAAAATCGGCAAGCGCGTCATCGTGCTCGGCGGCGGCAACACCGCGATGGATTGCTGCCGCACCGCGCGCCGGCTCGGCGGCGAGAAAGTCACCGTGATCGTACGTTCCGGCTTCGACGAGATGAAGGCCTCGCCCTGGGAGAAGGAAGACGCGATCCACGAGGACATCCCGATCCTCAACTACATGGTCCCGGTGGCATTCAAGCATGTCGCCGGCAAGCTGATCGGCGTCACCTTCCAGCACGTCAAAGCCGAATACGACGCCAAAGGCCGCCGCAATCTGGTGCCTTCGGGCGATCCCGATCAGACCATTCCCTGCGACGACGTGCTGGTCGCGGTCGGCCAGGAGAACGCCTTCCCCTGGATCGAGCAGGATTGCGGCATCGAGTTCGACAAATGGCACATGCCCAAGGTCGATCCCAAGACATTCGTCTCGACCAATCCGAAGGTGTTTTTCGGCGGCGACGCCGCGTTCGGCCCGAAGAACATCATCTGGGCGGTCGCGCACGGCCATGACGCCGCGCTGTCGATTCACAAGATGCTGTCGGGCGAGGACATCACCGAGCGCCCGCTGCCGGAGGTGCAGGTCTCATCGCAAAAGATGGGCATCCACGAATGGAGCTATGACAACGACATCTCCATCGACAAGCGTTACAAGGTGCCGCATCGCGACAAGGTGATTGCGCTGAAGGACATCCGCGCCGAGGTCGAGCTCGGCTACGACGTCAAGCTGGCCCTCGGCGAAGCCGAGCGCTGCCTGAACTGCGACGTACAGACGGTGTTCTCGACCTCGCTCTGCATCGAATGCGATGCCTGCGCCGACATCTGCCCGATGGATTGCATCACCTTCACCGGCAACGGTGAGGAAAGCGATTTGCGCCAGCGCCTGAAGGCGCCCTCGGCGCATCCGGACCAGGATCTCTACGTCTCCGCCGATCTCAAGACCGGTCGCGTCATGGTGAAGGACGAGGACGTCTGCCTGCATTGCGGGCTCTGCGCCGAGCGCTGTCCCACCGGCGCCTGGGACATGCAGAAATATTTCATCGAGATGACCCACGCAGGTTCGACATGCCCGACAAAAAGCCGATCAGCAGCGTAAACGACTTCGTCGTCCGCTTCGCCAACGTCAACGGCTCGGGCTCGGCCAGCGCCAACGAGATGTTCGCCCGCGCGATCCTGCGCCACGGCGTTCCGGTGTCGCCGCGCAACATCTTCCCCTCCAACATCCAGGGCCTGCCGACCTGGTACGAGGTGCGGGTCACCGAAGACGGTCATCTCGGCGCCCGCGGCGGCGTCGACATGATGGTCGCCATGAACCCGCAGACCTGGGACAAGGACGTCGCCGGCATCGAGCCGGGCGGCTATCTGTTCTACGATTCGACCAAGCCGATGCCGTCGACCAAATTCCGCGACGACATCACCGTGATCGGGGTGCCGCTCACCGCCATCACCAATTCGACCTACACCGATCCGCGCCAGCGCCAGCTGTTCAAGAACATCATCTATCTCGGCGCGCTCTCGGCGCTGCTCGACATGGACCCGAAACTGATCGAGCAGCTGATCGGCGAGCAGTACAAGGGCAAGGAGAAGCTCTTGTCCTCCAACGTCCATGCGCTGCATCTCGGCCGCGATTGGGCGCTGCAAAACCTGAAGTGCCCGATCGGGCTGCGGGTGAAGAAGTCTGACAAGGTCGGCGACCGCATCTTCATCGAAGGCAACAGCGCCGCCGCGCTCGGCGCCGTCTACGGCGGCGCCACCGTCTGCGCCTGGTATCCGATCACGCCGTCCTCGTCGGTGGCGGAGGCCTTTACAGCCCATTGCAAGAAATACCGGCACGATCCGGAGACGGGCAAAGCCAAATACGCCATCGTGCAAGGCGAGGACGAGCTTGCCTCGATCGGCATCGTGATCGGCGCGTCCTGGAACGGTGCCCGCGCCTTCACCGCGACCTCCGGCCCCGGCATTTCCTTGATGACCGAGTTCATCGGCCTCTCCTACTTTGCCGAGATCCCGGCCGTGATCATGAACATCCAGCGCGCCGGTCCCTCGACGGGCATGCCGACCCGCACCCAGCAATGCGACATCATCGCCTGCGCCTATGCCTCGCACGGCGACACCAAGCATGTGCTGCTGTTCCCCGAAGATCCCGCCGAGGCCTTCGAGTTCGCGGCCGCCGCCTTCGATCTCGCCGAGCGGCTGCAGACCACGATCTTCCTGATGCTCGATCTCGACATCGGCATGAACCACCGGCTCTGCCGTCCGCTGAAGTGGGACGATGCCAAGCAATATGACCGCGGCAAGGTGATGACCGCGGAGATGCTGGAAGAGGGACGCGACTTCGGCCGCTATCTCGACGTCGACGGCGACGGCATTCCCTACCGCACCTATCCCGGCACGCACCCGACCAAGGGCTCCTATTTTACCCGTGGCACCTCGCGCGATCGCTATGCCCGCTACTCCGAGGAAGGCTCCGTCTACGCCGACAACATGCAGCGCCTGATGCGCAAGTTCGAGACCGCACAGGATCTGGTGCCGCGGCCGCTGCAGGCCAATGCGGAACGGCCGACCAAATACGGCGTGATCTATTTTGGCTCGACCTCGCCAGCGATGGACGAGGCGATCGGCCTGTTGGAAGCGCGCGGGCATCAGCTCGACCGCCTGCGCATCCGCGCCTTCCCGTTCCATTCCAGCGTGGCGAGCTTCCTCGCCGAGCACGACTTCGTCTACGTGGTCGAGCAGAACCGCGACAGCCAGCTCCGCCAGCTCATCGTCAATGAGAACGGCATCGACCCGGTGCGGCTCGTGCCGATCGTGCACTATGACGGCTCGCCGATCACCGCCCGTTTCATCGCGAAAGCCATTGGCGACCACCAGGATCATCTCAAGGTGACCCCGCTCCGCAAGGCCGTGTCATGACTTACATCGCAAAACCGAAATTCCATCATCCGAGCCTGAAGAAGAACGAGCTCGGCTACACCCATCGCGACTACGAGGGCAAGATCTCGACGCTGTGCGCCGGTTGCGGTCACGATTCGATCACGGCCTCGATCATCGAAGCCTGCTACGAGCTGTCGATCGAGCCGCACCGGGTGGCAAAGATCTCCGGCATCGGCTGCTCCTCGAAGACGCCGGACTATTTCCTCGGCAATTCGCACGGCTTCAATTCCGTGCACGGCCGCATGCCCAGCGTGCTCACGGGCGCCAACCTCGCCAACCGCGATTTGATCTATCTCGGCGTTTCCGGCGACGGCGATTCCGCCTCGATCGGCTTCGGCCAGTTCGCGCATTCGATCCGGCGCGGCGTCAATATGACCTATATCGTCGAGAACAACGGCGTCTACGGCCTGACCAAGGGCCAGTTCTCCGCGACCGCCGACCGCGGCTCGAAGAGCAAGAAGGGCGTCACCAACACCGACAACGCCATCGACCTCGTCGCGATCGCGCTGCAACTCGGCGCCACCTTCGTCGCGCGCTCGTTCTCCGGCGACAAGACCCAGCTCGTGCCGCTGATCGCGGCCGCGATCCGGCACAAGGGCGCGTCCTTCATCGACGTCATCAGTCCTTGCATCGCCTTCAACAACCACGCCGGCTCGACCAAGAGCTTCGATTATGTCCGCGAGCACAACGACGCCGTGAACCGGCTCGACGTGCTGGTCGGCCGCGACCCGATCGCGGTCGATTACGCGCCCGGCACGGTGCAAATGGTCGAGCAGCACGACGGCAGCAAGATCGCGCTGCGCAAGATCGACGCCGACTACGATCCGCACGACCGGTTGGGGGCCCAAACCTTCCTCGCGCGGCACGCCGCCAAGGGGCAGATCGTGACCGGTCTTCTGTACGTCGATCCCGACGCGGAAGATCTGCACGAGCATCTCAACACGGTCGAGACGCCGCTCAACTCTCTGGAGGCGGACACGCTGTGCCCGGGCTCGGCGGTGCTGGACAAGATCAACGCCAGCCTGCGGTGATCATCTGCTCCGCGCCGAAGCCGGCGGCCTGACGCGTATCGTGATCTTCTCCGACACGACAGGCGGCTCGAACGGATAATGCTTCGCATCGCCCAGGACCAACTGGAGCGTGTGCGTTCCCGGCGCAAGCTCGAGCATGGTTTCGGTCTGCCCCGCCCCGAAATGCAGGTGCGACTTGTCCTGCGGGATCGGCTCCTTGGAATCGATCGGCTCGTTGACGTCGACCAAGAGATGGTGATGACCGGCGTTCTGATAGTCGTCGCCGGCATGGGTCACGCCCATGTTGCGCAGGCCGAACCGGACCCAGAATCCACCGCGAACTTTCTGGCCGTCATACGGCGTGATGAAATAGAGCTTGGCGTCCTTGGGCGCGGTCTTGCCTTGCGAGCAGGCCGTGCCCGGGAGCAAAGCAATCGCGGTCGCCACCGCGACACAGGAAATGATCTTCATCAAATTGACTCCAGCACTTACGGACTGAGCGCGACACGGAAGCCATGCGTGGGATAGCGGACATTGGTGTCGTAGCCATCGCGATTGGACGGCCGCACATATCTTGAATCGTTTTTCCAGGAGCCCGAGCGGAGGACGTGCGAGGAGCAGTCGCTGCCGCTCCACGCCGAGCCGTCGCTCGGCGCGCCCTGATAGGTCCTGTGCCAGCAGTCCTCGACCCACTGGTCGATGCCGCCGCCCATGTCATAGAGCCCGAATGGATTAGGCTTGAAGCTGCCGACCTTGGCCGGCTGCTCGGCCGCGAGTTCACCGCAATCCTTGCAGCCGGCCATGCCCGGTTGGAGCTTGTCGCCCCACCAGTATTTGCTCTGCGTGCCGCCGCGCGCCGCATATTCCCATTCGGCTTCGCTCGGAAGCCGGTAGGGCTTCTTCGTCGCCTGCGCGAGCCAGACGGCATATTGCTGCGCGTCGGCCCAGCTCACATTGCTGACCGGGGCATCGTCCTTGCCGGTGGCCGTGAATCCGCACGCCTTTGCCGCGGCGCATTCGTTCCATTCCCGCACGGTGACCGGATATTTGCCGATCGAGAACGGCTTGATCGTGACCTGGTGAACAGGTCGCTCGGTCGGATCATCATTGCTTCCCATCGCGAAACTGCCGCCGCGAATGGCGATCATCTCGGGTTCGCGAGGCGGCGCCGCCGATGGGCTGGGCGACGGCGACGGCGACGTAGGCGCCGAAGCCAATGACGGAGACGGTTGCGGCGTCTGCGTCGCCGCCTCGCTTGGCAGCGGCTGCGGACTCGGTGAAGCGGCAGGAGAAACTGCAGGAGAAGCTACCGGAGAAGCGGTTGGCACGGCTGCCTGCTCTCCAATCCTGCCGGGCTGCGCCAGCAGATACCAGAGCACGCCTGCGGCCAGCATCATCACTGTGATGGCCAGCAGAAAGATCAGCGCGGTCTCGCGCCGGCTTCTGGTCTTGCCCACGGCATCCGCGTCCGGCAGCACGCGATAGACGCGCACGGGATCGGTGATGTTCTTGACTTTGCGGTCCCCAAGCGACTCATACCCGCACACCACCTTGTGCTTGATCTGCTCGTAGATCGCACCCGAGATATAGACCTGACCGGGCTCGGCAATGCCCTCAATGCGTGTGGCGATGTTGACGCCGTCGCCATACACATCGTCCGGCTCCACGATCACGTCGCCGAGATTGACGCCGATCCGGTATTCGAGCCGCGAATGCTTCGGAAGCGAAGCGTTGCGGCCGATGAGGTTCTGCTGGATGACGATACTGCATCGAACGGCCTCGACGGGACTGTCGAAGATGGCAATGAAACCATCACCGGTGGTCTTAACCAGGCTTCCATGGTGCTCGACGATGCTGGGCTGGATGAGATCCCGCTCGATCCGCTTGACGCGAGCATGCGTGCCTTCCTCGTCGGCCTGCATCAACCGACTGTAGGAGACGATGTCACCGACGATGATCGCTGCGAGACGCCGAGGCATTCCGCCGTGCGGCGGCGGCTCATCGTGATTTCCGGATCTGAAGTTGCGAATTTCGCCCATGCGGGGGGACTCCACAAACTTGCAAGGCAACCCCAGCTTACGACTGCCAAAGGCGGTCGTCTGTGAAGGCTACCACATTGACGAACCGAGACAATGTCGCGGCAATCGAAGTCGTCGAGTTCCAAAAGGATCGAGGCGCCACGCCAATTGAACCTTCTTGATCCCATTCACGACTAAAGTCCCGCCGTAAAAGCACCGCGGCCGCCGCGCGATGGCCCGCTCCGGCGAAGGTTGAACGCGGAACACCTCGCTTGCGTCTAACAGACAGCGGCTCTGTCCTGCTGCAATGAGTTGTCACGCGCCCTCGAGGCCATCATGAAGCGCTCCACCTTTGCTGCTCTCACCTTGACGGCGCTGACCAGCGTCGCCCTGGCCGAGGAAGGCGACGACATTCGCGAGGCCGGCAAGGCCGAAGCCGAGACCTTCAATGCGCGCATGTATGCGGGCCCGCCCGGCAGCAAGGCCTATGCCTGCTTCGTCCGCCGCTACGATGCCGATCATCTGGCTCGGCACCCGAAGCAGAAGGTCGCTGCGATGAAGCTGCTGATCTCCGCGGAAGTCGACAAGGAGGACAAGGAACTGCACAACTCCTTCCGTCTCGGCTTCCGCTACCGCCATCGCTCCGGCGATTTCGACTCCAGCGGCTCGTGCAACCACGCCGTATTCACCAAGAGTGGCAACGAGGTACGCCTCGGCTGCGGCGTCGACTGCGAGGGCGGGGGCATCGGCATCGCGCTCTCCAAGGACGACAGATCGGCGATCGTACGGCTCGAACGTGTCAGGGTCTGGCAGAACAACAAGCCGGACGACGATGCCGAGCAATCGCTGGTGGCCGGCGCCGACGACAGGATTTTCCGCCTCGACCGTACCGACAATAGCGATTGCGCTTCGCTGGTGACCGACCGCAAGGAACTCGCGGCGCTCCGTCACAAATGATATGTGTCCGGCGAACGGAGATCAGCCGAGGAGGTCGCCATGAATCGCCGGAACATCTTGTGGAGCGCCGTTTCGGCTTTGGGCGCAGCGTTTGGCGCCTCGCGTGCACAAGCCGCCACCGAAGCGGGCACGGGCAACAGGCTGAAGGTCGTCTATCACCTCAGCGACGCCGAGAAGGTCAATTTCGTGCTCGGCAACATCCAGAACCACATCGACGGCGTCGGCGGCCCCGAGCATGTCACGATCGCGCTGGTGATCCATGGTCCCGCGCTGAAGGCGTTTCACGGGGCGCAGGCCAATCCCGACGTCAGCAAGCGCGTCGGCGAGTTCTCCAAGGACGGCGTGGAGCTCGCCGCCTGCGGCAACACGATGAAGGCGCAGAACATCACGCTGACGGATCTGCTGCCGGGTTTTGTCAGCGCGGAGAAAGGCGGCGTGGTGCGTTTGGCCGAGCTGCAATCGCAGGGGTATTTGTATTTGCGGCCGTAGGACTGCCACGCCTTCCAATCGCACTTGACTCACCCATAACCCCACGGTTATGAGTTAATCCATAACTTCTCGGTTATGGATCTCCATGTCCCCTGCCCCCGACCTTCTGTTCAGGACGCTCGCCGACCCGACAAGGCGGGCGATCTTCGAGCGGCTGTGCCGCGAGGGCGAGCAAACGGTCGGGGCACTGACGGCGCTATCCGGCGTTTCACAACCGGCGGTCTCGAAGCATCTCGGCGCGCTGAAGCAGGCCGGCCTTGTGCGCGACCGCCATAAAGGACGGCAGACCCACTACAGCGCCCAGCCCGGCGCGCTCGATCCGCTGATCGACTGGACCAGCCAGATGGCCGGCTTCTGGCAGAGGCAGCTCGACGCACTCGACGATCTCCTGAAGAGGATGGACCAATGACTGAAGCCTCAAGCCAGACGCGCGCGGTGGTCGTCGAGCGCGAATTTGCCTTTCCGCCCGAGCGGCTCTGGCGCGCGCTGACGCAGCCGCATCTGATCGAGGAATGGCTGATGAAGAACGACTTCAAGCCGTCAGTCGGCCATCGTTTCAATCTGCGCGGCGAATGGGGCGGCGTGCTGGACTGCGAGGTGCTCACCATCGAGCCGCAGAAGAGCCTCGCCTACACCTGGAATTTCTCGCATGAGGACGCCGCCTTCGACCTCAAGAGCGTCGTGACCTTCACGCTGACGCCGACGAGCGCCGGGACGCATTTGCGCGTCGAGCAGGCGGGCTTCGGCCCGACGCAGAAGCAGGCCTATGGCGGCGCGCATGCCGGCTGGAAGCAGTTCTTCAACAAGCTGGACGAGGTGCTGGCGCGGGCTGACTAGCGCCGCCTGCGTCCATTCCGATCAATCTTTAAAGGAGGTCTCTCGTGAGCACGCATATGTGGGTTCGGCAGATTCATCGCTGGCTGTCGATGGCTTTCACGCTCGCGGTCATCGCCAACATCGTGGCGATGACCATGCAGGTCCAGGCCGTCTGGATCGGCTTCCTGGCGCTCGTGCCGCTGATCCCGCTACTCGCAACCGGGCTCTATCTGTTCGCGCTGCCCTACCTCGGCCAGCATACCGGCGCGCGCAGTGAGGCAAGCTCGTGAAGAAGGCGGCAGCGAAGAAGGCTGGAGCGAAAGAAACGGGCGCAGCGTCAGCCTCGAAACTGATCGACGGCAGGATCAGGGAGCTCGGCGACTGGCGCGGCCAGACGCTTGCCCGGATCCGCGACCTGATCAAGCAGGCCGATCCTGAAGTCGTCGAGGAGTGGAAATGGCGCGGCGTTCCCGTGTGGGAGCACGACGGCATCATCTGCACCGGCGAGACTTACAAGGCGGTGGTGAAGATGACCTTTGCCAAAGGCGCGGCGCTGGAGGATCCCTCAGGCCTGTTCAATTCCAGTCTTGAGGGCAACGTGCGGCGGGCGATCGATATTCGCGAGGGCGAGAAGATCGACGAGAAGGCGTTGAAGGCGCTGATCCGCGCGGCGGTGGAGTTGAATGCGAGCAAGAAGAAGCCGGCGAAGAAGGCTTGATGAGCTGAAGGTCGAAGCGGCGTCAGCGACGGTCTCTCCGTTCCCTCCCCCGCAAGGGCGGAGGGAACGCACTTCCGTCGGAGCACCAGTCGGAGCTCACAACATCAGGCGTTCGGTCTGGCAGCCCGCCTCACGCCACCGCCGCGGGGATCGGGCGCGGGCTGACGACATATTCGCGCACGACCTTGTCGTTGGCATCGACCTCGATCAGCGCGACGTCGTAGGTCCAGAGATCGGCCAGATGCTGCAGCACGCGCTTGGCATCGGTCTCGTTGAGCTGCGAGCCCTTGATGACGTGATGATGCAGGATCAGGCGGCGGTCGCCGGAGAGATCGACGTCGACCACCTCGATATTGGCATCGATGAAGCCGACATCGTGCTGCCGTGCCAGCTCGCGTCGGACGCGCCGGAAGCCGCGCTCGTCATGGATGGCATCGACCCGGATGCCGGCGCGCTCTTCGGGATCGTCGTGCAAATGGAACATGCGGAAGTGCCGCATCAGCTTCGGACTCAGGAATTGCGCAATGAAGCTCTCATCGCGGTAATTGGCCCAGACGTCGCGCAGCACGCCCATGACGTCGCCCTTGCCGGCGATGTCAGGGAACCACTCGCGGTCCTCGTCCTCCGGCTTGGTGACGATGCGCTCGATATCCTGCATCACGGCAAAACCGAGCGCATAGGGGTTGAAGCCGGAGAAGCGCGGGTCGTCGAATTCCGGCTGAAACACCACGTTGGTGTGTGATCCCAGGAATTCGAGGAAGTTGCCGTCGGTGATGCGGCCCTGCTCATGCAGCTTGGTCATGATGCGATAGTGGACGTAGGTCGCCGTCCCCTCGTTCATCACCTTGGTCTGGCTCTGCGGGTAGAAATATTGCGCGATGTGGCGGACGATGCGCAGCAGCTCGCGTTGCCACGGCGCCAGGCGCGGCGCGCTCTTCTCCAGGAAGTAGAGCAAATTCTCTTGCGGCAGGCCGAGCAGCTTCCGGCGGCGCTCGATGCTGAGCGCGGTCCGGCTCTTGGCCGCGCCCTTGGGCACGGTGCGCCAGAGGTCGTTGAAGACCTCCTCCTCGTGCTGACGGCGGCGCCCGGCCCGCTTCTCCTCGGCGCGCAGATCGAGCTTCTTCTTGCCGGGATAGCGGTCGATGCCGTGCGACATCAGCGCGTGCGCGGCATCGAGCGTACGCTCGACCTCGACGCGGCCGTGGCGCTCCTCGCATTGCATGACATACGTCTTGGCGAAGTCGAGATAATCCAGGATGCCGTCGGCGTCGGTCCACTGCTTGAACAGATAATTGTTCTTGAAGAAGTGGTTGTGACCGAAGGCGGCGTGGGCGATCACCAGCGTCTGCATCGTCGCCGTGTTCTCCTCCATCAGATAGGAGATACAAGGCGAGGAGTTGATCACGATCTCATAGGCGAGCCCCATTAGGCCCTTGCGATAGGACGCCTCGTGGAACGCAAAATGCTTGCCGAACGACCAGTGCTTGTAGAACAAGGGCATGCCGACCGACGAATAGGCGTCCAGCATCTGCTCGGCGGTGATGACCTCAATCTGGTTCGGATAGACGTCGAGCCCGAGATCCTTCAGCGCCACCTCCTCGCAGGCGTCGGTGATGCGCTGCAAGGTGTGAAAATCCCAATCGGCGCCTTCGAACAAGCGTTCCGTCATGGAGCGGTCTTCTCCTGGGCAGTTTCGCGGCGCTGGAACAGATCGTGGAACACCGGAAAGATCTCGCTGCGCTCGCTGACCTTGCGCATCGAGAGCGGTGCGCCGCTGTTACGCAAGCGCTCATAGAGGGTCCAGAGCGAGGAATCGGAGAGATCGAAGGCGCTGCCGCCTGATTCCCCGACCTCGAGATAGGCGAAGAACTGGCAGACCGGCAGGATCTTGTCGGTCAGCAGCAGGCCGGTGAGCTCGCCGTCGGAATAGGAATTGTCACCGTCCGAGGCTTGCGCGGCATAGATGTTCCAGTCCGCCGGGTTGAAGCGCTCGCGCACGATCTCGTGCATCGCCTGCAGCGCGCTGGAGACCAGCGTGCCGCCCGAGGCCGGGCCGTAGAAGAAGGTCTGCTCGTCCACCTCCTCGGCGCGGTCGGTGTGGCGGATGAAGACAATCTCGACATGCTTGTAGCGGCGCTTCAGGAACACGTAGAGCAGCATGTAGAAGCGCTTGGCGAGATCCTTCATGTGCTCGGACATCGAGCCCGAGACGTCCATCAGGCAGAACATCACCGCCTGCGCCACCGGCCGCGGCACCGTCTCGAAGCGGCGGTAGCGGATGTCGAGCGGGTCGATGAACGGAACGCGCTTGGTCTTCGCCTTCAGCTTTTCGAGCTGGGCAAGCAGCTCCTCGCGCTCGTCCTCATCCGTGCATGCGGCGATCGCGGCTTCCAGCTCCTCGATCTCCTCCTTGCGGGGACGCTTGAGCGCAATGCGGCGGGCCAGTGCCAGCTTTACCGTCCGGCTCACAGAGATATTGGCGGGCGAGCCCGAGGTGGTGTAGCCGGCGCGCTGGATGCCCTCGCTCTCGGTCTGCGCGATCTTGCGCTTGGCAAGATCCGGCAGTTCGAGATCGTCGAGGAAGAGGTCGACGAACTCGTCACGGCTGAGCACGAAGCGGAACGCGTCCTCGCTGTCGCCTTCGCCGGGGCCGGAATCCTTGGCACTGCCCTGGCCGGAGCGCTGGAGATAGTCGCCCTCGATGAACTTCTTGTTGCCGGGCAGCACCATGTCGCGCGTTCCGCCTTCGCGGCGGAAGCGCGGCTCGTGCATGCCGTCGAGAGGAATCGTGACTTCGCCCCCCTCCAGGACGTCCTTGATGTCGCGTTCCTGCGAGGTCTTCTTGACGGCGCCCTGCACCAGGGACTTGGCCCGACGCAAGAACCGCTGCCGGTTCTCAAGACTCTTGCCGCCTGGATTCAGGCGCCTGTCAATAATGTGAATGGGCACTTTACCATTCGCCTCCCATCCGCCTCACATCTGCCTCAACCGGCCTGCTTCACGCGCATGTACCATTCGACGAGCCGACGAACCTGGCGCTCGGTGTAGCCGCGCTCCACCATGCGTGCGACGAACTCGCCATGCTTCTTCTCCGTCTCGCCGTCCTTCTTCGACCCGAAGGAGATGACCGGAAGCAGGTCCTCGACCTGGGAGAATATCCTCTTTTCGATCACGTCGCGAATCTTCTCGTAGGAGGTCCAGGTCGGATTCTTGCCGCCGTTCTGGGCCCGCGACCGTAACGAGAATTTGACAACCTCGTTGCGGAAGTCCTTGGGGTTGGCGATGCCCGCCGGCTTCTCGATTTTCGTCAGCTCCTGGTTCAAAAGCTCGCGATCGAGCAGCTGGCCGGTGTCGGGATCCTTGAAGTCCTGGTCCTCGATCCAGGCGTCGGCATAGTCGACGTAGCGGTCGAACAGGTTCTGGCCGTAATCCGAGTAGGATTCCAGATAGGCCTTCTGGATCTCGTTGCCGATGAACTCGGCATAGCGCGGCGCGAGATCCGCCTTGATGAATTCGAGATAGCGCTTCTCGACTTCCTCCGGCAGCTGCTCGCGGCGGATCGACTGCTCCAGCGCGTACATCAGATGCACGGCGTCGGCGGCGACCTCCTGCGGGTCGTGGTTGAAGGTCGCGGCCAGGATCTTGAACGCGAAGCGGGTCGAGACGCCGTCCATACCCTCGTCGACGCCGGCGGCGTCGCGATATTCCTGGACGCTGCGCGCCTTCGGATCGGATTCCTTCAGGCTCTCGCCGTCGTAGACCCGCATCTTGCCGAACAGGGTGGAGTTCTCGTGCTTGCGCAGGCGCGACATCACCGAGAACCGCGCCAGCGTCTCCAGCGTCGAAGGCGCGCATGGCGCCGATGCGAGCTCGGAGCCCTGGATCAGCTTCTCGTAGATCTTCTGCTCTTCGGTGACCCGCAGGCAGTAGGGCACCTTGATCACGCAGATGCGGTCGATGAAGGCTTCGTTGTTCTTGTTCGCCTTGAAACTCGCCCATTCGGCTTCGTTGGAGTGCGCGAGGATCACGCCGGTGAACGGGATCGCGCCGATGTTCTCGGTGCCGATGTAGTTGCCTTCCTGCGTCGCGGTCAGCAGCGGGTGCAGCATCTTGATCGGCGCCTTGAACATCTCGACGAATTCAAGGATGCCCTGGTTGGCGCGGTTGAGGCCGCCGGAATAGCTGTAGGCGTCGGGATCGTTCTGCGCGTAGGTCTCGAGCTTGCGGATGTCGACCTTACCGACCAGCGACGAGATGTCCTGGTTGTTCTCGTCACCCGGCTCGGTCTTGGAGACCGCGATCTGGCGCAGCCGCGACGGCTGGATCTTGGCGACGCGGAATTGCGAGATATCGCCGCCGAAGGCTTCCAGTCGCTTGTAGCACCACGGGCTCATCAGGCCGGTGAGACGCCGGCGCGGAATGCCGTACTTCTCCTCCAGCATCGGCCCGAGGTTGTCCGGATCGAACAGGCTGAGCGGGCTTTCGAACACGGGCGAGAGTTCATCGCCGGCCTTGAGCACGTAGATCGGCTGCACTTCCATCAGCGACTTGAGCCGCTCGGCGAGCGAGGATTTGCCGCCGCCGACCGGGCCGAGCAGATAGAGGATCTGCTTGCGCTCTTCGAGACCTTGCGCGGCGTGGCGGAAGAAACCGACGATGCGCTCGATGGTTTCTTCCATGCCGTAGAAGCCCGCGAAGGCCGGATAGGTGCGGATCGTGCGGTTCAAAAAAATACGGCCAAGGCGTGGGTCCTTGGCCGTGTCAATCGTCTGGGGTTCGCCGATGGCAGCTAGCAGTCGTTCGGCCGCGTTCGCGTATTTCATGGGATCGCTTCGACACGATTCCAGATATTCCGCCATCGACATGTCGTGCTGGCTTCTCGCCTCGAACGACCGAGCGAAAGCGTTGAATAGAGAATCGTTGTACATGATCCCTCTCCGCGTGAGTTCCGCTACAAGCTGAAACGAAAGCAGTTACCGGACCGTTCCTCAGGCCGTTTCGAATCAGCGTGAGCACATGATCATCATTGGACACCCGGGTGCCGACACGACGCAACGCACAACGTAGGCAGTCGCTGAGTTACGAACAGGCACCTGCCCGTAATTTGTGCGAATCCCTGTCTATATTGGCTCATTTCCAGAAATTGTCACTTGGTCGCAACATCCGGGCATTACCGGGGATGTGGTCCATCCGGCGCTGCAGCATAGCGATCGGCGAGCGGCGATCTTATGACGCTTGTACGGCGAAGCCTTGAACGCCACCTTGGGTGCCGCGTTCATCTTCCTGCTGCAATGCGGTGCGCGGACCGCCGACAGCATTGTGACAGTCGCGACAAGCGCGCAGCAATGTCTCAAAATCGGCCGCCAGGCCTTCCGACCGGATCACGATGCGATTGTTCTGCGTACGGCGGGCCAGATGGCGGATGCTGCAGAGCTGGCGCTGCAAGCCCGGCGTCGGCGTCAGCACGATCATCTTGTGGCCGCCGCGTTCTTCAGCCGAAATCTCCGCAATCGAATCCCACGGCAGAAATTCATTGCCGATGCGGAGATCGCGGATGCCGTAGGGCGTGACCACCACCACCGGTCCACGCTGGGTGGGGAGCATCCAGATCAGCCGGATCGTCATCACGGCGAACACCACGACGCCGGCAAATCCGACCATCGTGTCGTATTCGCCAAGCCCATCCCACCAGTCAAAGGCGAGGCTCGCGCTGAGCAGGGTCATGGCAAAGCCCGCCGCGACCAGCGGTCGCAGCGAGGTCCTACATGGACCGATTTCGAGATCGTGGGATGCGTCGACGCACCCGGCCGGCGCGACTGGCGGTGGACTATTGGCGACGGCGAAGGCGACACCGTCATTTTGAGCGTGCATGCTTTCCCCCAGCATGGCCATTTGCGGCCCAGCCACGTGTCAGACGGATCGGAATCCACCGATGACACTCAACGCAGCCACTGGTTGATAGCGAAGCGGCCAACGTTACGCAACTAGACTCGGCCGAACTTTCGGCCAACGACTTTTTACGCAACAACGGCTGCTGCCGCCCGGATCGCCATGATCGCGACGGAGTTACACTGGAGGGTACGACGCCTGTACCCTTGATTGGTTCCCTCCCGGGAGCATGTAAGTTAGAGGATAGCGCGTCAGGACCGGCGCGGAAACCCCTCGCCCGCAGGCTTGGAGATAAATAAGCATCATGAATCCCGTCAAAGAACTGGAAAAGCACGGACAGGCCGTCTGGCTGGACTTCCTCGCCCGCGGCTTCATCGCCAAGGGCGACCTGAAGCGGCTGATCGACACCGACGGCGTCAAGGGCGTCACCTCCAATCCCTCGATCTTCGAGAAGGCGATCGGCAGCTCGGACGAATACGACGCCCCGATCGGCAAGGCGCTGAAGCGCGGCGACCGGACCGTGGCCGACCTGTTCGAGGCCGTCGCGATCGAGGACATCCAGAACGCTGCCGACGTGCTGCGCCCGGTCTATGACCGCCTCAAGGGCGGCGACGGCTATGTCAGCCTGGAGGTCTCGCCCTATCTCGCCATGGACACCGCCGGTACCGTTGCGGAGGCGCGGCGGCTGTGGAAAGACGTCGGCCGCAAGAACCTGATGGTGAAGGTGCCGGCGACGCCAGAGGGCCTGCCGGCGATCGAGGCGCTCATCGGCGACGGCATCAGCATCAACATCACGCTGTTGTTCTCCAAGGCGGTCTACCTGGAGGTGGCCGAAGCCTACATCGCCGGTCTCGAAAAATACGTCGCCGGCGGCGGCGACCCCTCGCATGTCGCGAGCGTGGCGAGCTTTTTCGTCAGCCGCATCGATTCGGTGGTCGACAAGCAACTCGACGAGAAGATCGCCCGCGCCAACGACCCATCCGAGAAGGAGCGGCTCGCCGCGCTCAAGGGCAAGGTCGCGATCGCCAACGCCAAGGTTGCCTATCAGGACTACAAGCGCCTGTTCTCAGGTCCGCGCTGGGACAAGCTCGCCGCCAAAGGCGCCAAGCCGCAGCGCATGCTGTGGGCCTCGACCGGCACCAAGAACAAGGACTATAGCGACGTCCTCTATGTCGAGGAGCTGATCGGCCCCGACACCATCAACACCATGCCGCCGGCGACGCTGGATGCGTTCCGCGACCACGGCAAGCTGCGCGACAGCCTGGAAGAGAATGTCGACGACGCGAGGCGCGTGCTGGAGGAGCTGGAGCGCTCCGGCATCTCGCTCGACGCCATCACCGAGGAGCTGGTCAAGGACGGCGTCAAGCTGTTTGCGGACGCCGCCGACAAGCTCTATGGCGCGGTCGCCCACAAGCGCGCAACCGTGCTCGGGCCCGCGCTCGACCGCCAGTCTCTCTCGCTCGGCGACGGGCTCGGCAAGGCCGTGGCCGAGAGCACCGAGGAGTGGCGGGCGTCGGCAAAAATCCGCCGGCTCTGGCAGCGCGACAAGTCGGTTTGGACCGGCGCGGACGAGGACAAATGGCTGGGCTGGCTCGACAGCGCAGCCAAGGCCGACGTGGCCGATTACGAGGATTATGCCGGCCGCGTGAAGGGGCAAAAATTCTCCGACGCCGTCGTGCTCGGCATGGGCGGATCGAGCCTCGGCCCCGAGGTGCTGGCCGAGACTTTTGGCAAGAAGCCCGGCTTCCCGAAGCTGCACGTGCTGGATTCCACCGATCCCGCGCAGGTGCGGGCGATGGAGGCCAGGATCGACATCGCCAACACCGTGTTCATCGTGTCGAGTAAGTCCGGCGGCACCACCGAGCCGAACGCGATGAAGGACTATTTCCATGAGCAGGTTGCCAAGGCGGTGGGCGCGAAGGTGAAGACCGGCCATCGCTTCATCGCGGTGACCGATCCGGGCTCGTCGCTGGAGAAGGCGGCGAAGACGCTGAACTATGCCCGCATCTTCCATGGCGAGCCCTCGATCGGCGGGCGCTACTCGGTGCTCTCGCCGTTCGGCCTGGTGCCGGCGGCAACCGCCGGCATCGACGTCAAGACCTTCGTCAAGCATGCGCTCTCCATGGCTCGCTCCTGCGGACCGGACGTGCCGCCGAGTGAAAATCCGGGCGTGCAGCTCGGTCTTGCCATCGGCCACGCCGGCCTCGAAGGCCGCGACAAGGTGACGATCCTGGCATCGAAGAGGATCGCCGATTTCGGCACCTGGGCCGAGCAGCTCATCGCGGAATCGACCGGCAAGGAGGGCAAGGGCCTGATCCCGATCGAGGGCGAGCCGCTGGGCGACCCTTCCGTCTACGGCAACGACCGCTTCTTCATCGACATCCGCATCGAGGGCGAGGCGGACGCCGCCCATGACTCCAAGCTTGCCGCGATCGAATCGGCCGGTCACCCCGTCGTGCGCATCGTCATGAAGTCGATCGACCATCTCGGCCAGGAGTTCTTCCGCTTCGAGATGGCAACGGCGGTGGCAGGCTCGATCCTCGGTATCAACCCGTTCGACCAGCCGGACGTGGAAGCGGCCAAGATCAAGACCCGCGAGCTCACCGCGTCGTTCGAGAAGACCGGCGCGCTGCCGAAAGAGGAGCCGGTGGTCAGCACGGATGAAGCCGATCTCTATACCGACGAGGCCAATGCAACGGCGCTGCGCGCCGCCGGCGCCAATGGCGATCTGACCTCCTGGCTGAGGGCGCACCTCTCCCGCTCGGGCGACGGCGACTATGTCGCCCTGCTCGGCTACATCGCACGTGACAAGATCACGATCGACGCACTCCAGGCCATGCGGCTGGAAGTGCGCGAGAAACGCCAAGTCGCGACCTGCGCCGAGTTCGGACCACGCTTCCTGCACTCCACCGGGCAGGCCTACAAGGGCGGGCCCGACAGCGGCGTCTTCCTCCAGATCACGGCCGACGATGCCAAGGATACTCCCGTGCCGGGCCAGAAAGCGAGCTTCGGCGTGATCAAGGCGGCGCAGGCCCGCGGTGATTTCGACGTGCTCACCGAACGCGGCCGGCGTGCGCTGCGCGTCCACCTCAAGGGCGGGCTCAAGAAGGGTCTTGCGACACTCAATGCGGCGCTGAACGACGCGCTGAACTAAGGAATATTGCAAATGCAACTCGGCATGGTCGGCCTCGGCCGAATGGGCGGCAACATCGTTCGCCGCCTGATGCGCCACGGACATTCGACCGTGGTCTACGACAAGGACGCCAAGGCCGTAGCTAGCCTTGCCGCCGACGGCGCCGTGGGCTCGGCGACGCTCGAGGAATTCATCTCGAAACTCGAGCGTCCCCGCACGGCCTGGGTGATGCTGCCGGCCGGGCACATCACCGAGACCACGATCGACACGATCGCCGGCGTGATGCAGGACGGCGACGTCATCATCGACGGCGGCAACACCTTCTGGCAGGACGACGTCCGCCGCGGCAAGGCGCTGATGGCGCGCGGCATCCATTATGTCGACGTCGGCACGTCCGGCGGCGTCTGGGGTCTCGACCGCGGCTATTGCATGATGATCGGCGGCGAGAAGCAGGTGGTCGACCGGCTCGATCCGATTTTCGCGGCGCTCGCGCCCGGTGCCGGTGACATTCCGCGTACGGAGGGCCGCGAGGGCCGCGATTCCCGCATCGAGCAGGGCTATATCCATGCCGGCCCCGTGGGCGCCGGCCATTTCGTCAAGATGATCCACAACGGCATCGAATACGGCCTGATGCAGGCTTATGCCGAAGGTTTTGACATTCTCAAGAATGCCAACATCGAGGCTTTGCCAGCCGATCACCGCTACGATTTCGAGCTCGCCGACATCGCCGAGGTGTGGCGGCGCGGCTCGGTGATTCCGTCCTGGCTGCTCGACCTCACCTCGACCGCACTCGCCGACAGCCCGCAGCTGTCGGAATATTCCGGCTTCGTCGAGGATTCCGGCGAGGGACGCTGGACCGTGAATGCGGCGATCGACGAGGCCGTGCCGGCCGAGGTCCTCACCGCGGCACTCTACACACGTTTCCGTTCCCGCAAGGAACACACCTTCGCCGAAAAAATTCTCTCCGCGATGCGCGCAGGGTTCGGCGGTCACAAGGAACCGAAGCAGCCGGGCGCAGCGAAACCCAAGTAACGAGCAAACAAAGCGAAGGCCGACAATTCGTGACAAAAGACCCGCAAGCCAAGCCCAAGCCGGAAAATTGCGCCTTCGTCATCTTTGGTGTCACCGGTGACCTCACCCATCGCTTGGTGATGCCGTCGCTTTACAATCTGGCGGCGGAGCACTTGCTGCCGGAAAAGTTCTGCGTCGTCGGCGTGGCGCGCAAGGGTCAGTCGGATGATGAGCTGCGCAACAGCCTGTTGAAGGGACTGCACCAGTTCGCGACACGTCCCGTGGACGACGACATCGCCAAGAAGCTGCTGGAATGCGTGACCTTCGTCGAGGCCGATCCGAAGGATCCCCCATCCTTCGACCGCCTGCGCGAGCATCTGGATTCGCTGGAATGCGCGCAGGGCACCGGCGGCAACCGCCTGTTCTATCTGGCAACGCCGCCCGCCGCATTTGCGCCGACCGCGCGCGAGCTCGGCCGCACCGGCATGATGAAGGAGAACGGCGCCTGGCGGCGGCTCGTGATCGAAAAGCCGTTCGGCACCGATCTCGCCTCGGCCAAGGCGCTGAATGCCGAGCTGCTGAAGATCATGGACGAGCACCAGATCTACCGGATCGATCATTATCTCGGCAAGGAGACGGTGCAGAACATCCTGGTGCTGCGCTTTGCCAACGGCATGTTCGAGCCGATCTGGAATCGCAACCATATCGACCACATCCAGATCACCGTCGAGGAGAAGCTCGGCGTCGGCCATCGCGGCGGCTTCTACGATGCCACCGGCGCGCTCCGCGACATGGTGCCAAACCATCTGTTCCAGCTGATGTCGCTGGTCGCGATGGAGCCGCCTGCGCGATTTGATGCGCATTCCGTGCGCTCCGAGAAGGCGGAAGTGCTCACGTCTGTTCAGCAGCCGAGCCTGGAGGAAGCCCTGAGGAATTCGGTGCGCGCGCAATATCTCGCAGGGCGCATCGGCGACGAGGAGATTCCGGACTATCGCAAGACCGAGGACGTCAAGCCCGGCAGCACCACCGAGACCTTTGTCGCGCTCAAGCTGATGATCGACAATTGGCGCTGGGCCGGCGTGCCCTTTTACTTGCGCACCGGCAAGGCGCTCGGCCACAAGCGAACCGAAGTCGCCATCAAGTTCAAGCAGGCGCCGCTGTCGATGTTCTCCGGCACGACGGTCGACCGCCTGTCGCAGAACTTCCTGACCATCGGCATCGCGCCGAGCGAGACCATCGAGCTCCAGTTCAACGCCAAGATCCCGGGGCCGAGCGTCACCATCGACGGCGTCGAGATGAAATTCCGCTATGGCGACTATTTCCGCGCCGATCCCTCGACCGGCTACGAGACGCTGATCTACGACTGCATGATCGGCGACAACATCCTGTTCCAGCGCGCCGACGGCATCGAGGCCGGATGGCAGGCCGTGCAACCTTTCCTAGACGCCTGGAAAAGCGCGGGCACCAACGGCATCGAGACCTATGAGGCCGGCAGCGACGGCCCGGCCTGTGCTGACGAGCTGCTGCGGCGCGACGGGCGAAGCTGGCGGAAGTTTTCGTGATGGCAGCGGGCCAGCCGAAGCTGATCGTCGCGGCCGACGCCGAAGCGCTGGCGCGGGCTGCGGCCGAACGGGTGATGGCCCGGATCGCCGCCAATCCCGGCCGCATCGCCATCTGCCTGACCGGCGGCTCCAGCCCGAAGAAGCTGTATCAATTGCTCGGCAGCGATACCTGGCGCGGCAGCATCCCGTGGCAGCGGGTGCACTGGTTCATCGGTGACGAGCGATTCGTGCCGGAAAGCGATCCCCTCAACAACATGGCGGTCGCGCGCGCGACGTTCCTCGACGGCGATGCGCCTTTGGGCCACATCCACCCGATCCCGACCACGGCCGACAATCCTGATCGCAGCGCCGAGGCCTATGCGCGCGAGCTGCAAGCCTTTTACGGCGCCGAAAACCTCGATCCGGCGCGGCCGCTGTTCGACCTCGCCCTGATGGGCGCTGGGCCGGACGGCCACACCGCTTCGCTGTTTCCAGGCTTCCCCGAAATCGAGGAAACCGAACGCAGGGTCGTTGGCGTCCCCAAGGCCAATGTCGCGCCTTTCGTGCCGCGGGTTTCGCTCACCCTGCCCGCTTTGGCTTCCTGCCGTGAAATGCTGTTCGAGATGGCCGGGCACGACAAGCAGCCGATCTTGACGCGCCTCCTCAATGGCGAGACTCTGCCGGCTTCACGCGCGCGCTCGAATGGTGAGACCATCTGGCTGGTCGATAGGGCCGCGCTTCCGGAGGACATTCGTGGGCCACGTTGAAGCACCTTGTGCATTGATCGTGATGGGCGTGTCGGGCTCGGGCAAGAGCACGGTTGCGAAGGCGCTCGGCGAGCGGCTCGGCTGGCGCTTCGAGGACGGCGACAGGTTCCATCCCGCCAGCAATGTCGAGAAGATGCGAACCGGCCATCCGCTCACCGACGAGGACCGCTGGCCCTGGCTCAACGCCATTGCCGACGAGATCGGGCGGGTCTGCGGCCGCGGCGGGCATATCATCATCGCCTGCTCGGCGCTGAAGCACGCCTATCGTGACGTGCTGCTGCGCGGACGCGACGATGTCCGCTTCGTCTTCCTGAAGGGCACCAAAGAGCTGATCGCCGAGCGGCTCGCGCGGCGCAAAGGCCATTTCATGCCGCCCGGGCTGTTGAAAAGTCAGTTCGACACGCTGGAGCCGCCGGAAGCGGGCGAGCACGTCATCACCGTCTCGATCGACGAAACCGTGGAGGCGATCGTGGACGGCGTCGTGCGGCAATTGAAACTGGGCGGCGTGAAACGCTGAGGCCGGCAAACTTCAGGAAACCCAGGGTGCTGCCATGACGAAAATCTCACTAATCGTCTCCGACGTCGACGGCACGCTGCTGACCAAGGACAAGACGCTGACCGAGCGCGCGAAGAGCGCGGTGCAGCGGCTGCACCAGGCCGGCATCGGTTTCACCATCACCTCCAGCCGCCCCGCGATCGGCATGCGTTTTTTGATCGAGCCGCTGGCACTGTGGCTGCCGGTCGGTCCGTTCAACGGCTCCTCGATCGTCGACCCCGAGATGCGGCCGGTCGAGCAGCATCTCATCCCCGCCAGCGCAGCCGAGCGGTCCTTGCAGATCCTGCGCGAATTCGGCGCCGACATCTGGCTGTTCACCACCGACAAATGGCTGATCGATAACCCTGGCGGCAAATACGTCGCGCATGAGCGGCACACCATCCGGTCCGACCCGACCATCGTGACCGACTTCTCGCCTTACCTTGCCAGTGCCTGCAAGATCGTCGGCGCCAGCGCCGATGCAGCCGGCCTCGAGGCGTGCGAGAAGGCGATGCAGGAAGCGCTCGGCGTTGAGGCCACCGCCGTGCGCTCGCAGACCTATTATCTCGACATCACCCCGCCCGGATTCAACAAGGGCACGTTCGTCGAGGCGATGGCCAAGCACCTCGGGATTGCCACCGACGCCGTCGCCACCATCGGCGACATGCAGAACGACCTCGCGATGTTCGCCGTCAGCGGCGTCTCGATCGCCATGGGCAACGCCGCCGACAACGTCAAGGACCAAGCCACCCACGTCACCGCGACCAACGAGCAAGACGGTTTTGCGGAAGCAATGGAGATGATCTTGAAGCGGAATGGGGTTGGCTGAACGGCCCGCGGCTTGTTTGATCCTTCCGCTTCCAGCGCACGCCTCGTCCTTCGAGACAACCGCTTCGCGGTCCCTCAGGTTGAGGCTAAGCAGCACTGGCGTTCGTTGAAACTGGTGCCGCGCACTCGGTCCTGATCCTGAGGGCCCGCCAGCGGCGGGCGTCTCGAAGGATGGCCGCAGCACCTTCGCTCGTCGATGCAATGAAGACGGTCACTACTTCGACCGCTGCATCGCCGGCTTCTCGCTCTTTTGCCTTGCCGCCGACAGATTGTGCGCGGTGTTGATCAGCGCGATGTGGGTCAGCGCCTGCGGAAAATTTCCGGTCTGGCGCCGGGCGACTGAATCATATTCCTCGGCCAGCAGACCGACGTCGTTCGCGATGCCGGCCACGCGGTCGAGCAAGCCTTGCGCCTTGTCGAGATCGCCCGACAGCACGTGGGCATCGGCCAGCCACAACGTGCAGGCCAGGAACGCGCCCTCGAGCGGTGGCTGCCCCGCAGACATTTCGCGCGGATCGTGCCTCAGCACGAAGCCGTCGCGCATCAGGCATGTCTCGACCGCCGCGATGGTGCCGCGGATGCGTGGATCGTCCGCCGGCAGAAAGCCGACAGAAGGCAGCAGCAGCACGCTGGCATCGAGCAGTTTCGAGCCGTAGGATTCGACGAAGGTGTTTTCCTCCGTGTCAAATCCCCTGTTGCAGACGTCGCGATGAATCGCCTCACGCAAGGTATGCCAGTGCAGCAGCGGCGCCTTGAAGCCAAAGGTCTCCGCGCTCTTGATGCCGCGGTCGAAGGCAACCCAGGTCATCACCTTGGAGAAGACATAGTGCTTCGGCTGTCCGCGCCGCTCCCAGATGCCGTGATCGGGCCGGTCCCACACTTCGGCGAGATGGTTGAGCACGGCGCATTCCAGCGCCCAGGTCTCCTCGTCGAGCTTGAGCTTGGCCATGCGCGACTGATGGAAGGCGTCGATCAGCTCGCCGTAGACGTCGAGCTGGAGCTGCGCATGCGCGGCATTGCCGACGCGCACCGGCCGCGCGCCCTCATAGCCGTCGAGCCAGCCCGCCTCCCATTCCAACAGCCGCCGCTGGCCCCAGATGCCGTACATGATCTGCATGTTCGCCGGCGCGCCGGCGGCGGCGCGCAACAGCCAATTATGCCAGGCCGACGCTTCCTCGGTGTAGCCCGAGTTCATCAGCGCCAGCAGCGTGAAGGTGGCATCGCGCAACCAGCAGAAGCGATAATCCCAATTCCGGCTGCCGCCGAGCTTCTCCGGCAATGAGGTGGTGGGCGCTGCGACGATGCCGCCGGTCGGGGCGAAGGTCAGCGCTTTCAGCGTGATCAGCGAGCGCAGGATCAGGTCGCGATAGTCGCCGTCGCGGGTGCAATGGGTGCACCAGTCCTTCCAGAATTCCTCGGTGTCCCGGAGCGCGATCTCCGGATCGATCGGCCCGGGTGGGTCGAGATGCGAGGGGCCGTAGGTCAGCACGAACGGCACGGTCTCGCCGGCCTTGACCTCGAAGTCGGAGACCGTGGTCAGATTTTCCCCGCGGGTCTTCACCGGCGTGCGCAGCACCGTCATGTCCTGGCCGGCGATCGCCATCAGCGAATGATCGATCCGCCGCACCCAGGGAATATCAGCGCCGAAGCCGAAGCGGATGACGAGCTCCATCCGCATCTTCACCGTGCCCTCGAGGCCGCGCACCAGCCGGACGATGTCGGATGCCTTGCCGCGTGGCGGCATGAAGTCGATCAGCGCAATGGCGCCGCTCTTCGTCTCAAAGCGCGTTTCGAGGACGAGAGTATCGCCGAGATAGCGGCGCGAAATCTTCGTGACGTCCTCGCTGGGTGCGATCAGCCAGCGGCCGTTCTTGTGGTTGCCGAGGATCGCGGCGAAGCAGGCTTCGGAATCGAAGGCCGGCCAGCACAGCCAGTCGATCGAGCCGTTGCGCCCGACCAGCGCCGCGGTCTCGCAATCACCGATCAGCGCATAGTCCTCGATCCTCTGAGACAATGTCGTGCGAGCCTAGGAATCCCCGGCCGTTCAACTCCCGCCGGGCAATGAACGTTCCCGCGTCGCAGCCTTCAAAGCTGCGAGATCGATCTTGGCGGCGATCTTGTCGAGCGCGACGGGCAGGCGTTGGCGCCAGTTCGGATGTTCGTCGATCGTGCCCGGAATGTTGGGCTGGTCGATCACGCCCAGCAGATCCTCCATCGATACCGCGAGCAGCCGGGACGGCGTGCGCGACAGAAAGGCCAGCACTGAATAGAGGTCGTTGGCCTTGATGCCGTTTTGGCGCAGGATCTCGTCGAGCCCGCCGAGCGCGTCCCAGCGCGCCTGGTCGTTCTCGCCGGGATCGAGCCCGAGCGATCGCTTCATCTTGAGGTCGCTGAAGGAGCGCCAGCCGGCATAGGTCGACAGGTCATGCGTGTTCAGCGTGACGAGCGCATTGGGCCGGTAATGGTCGACGTTGCGGAAATGGCCGGCATCGTCGCGCTCGAACATCATGACGAGATAGGACCAGATGCCGAAATCCTGCATCGTCTCGCGAAAACCCTCCGGCACGGTGCCGAGGTCCTCGCCGATCACGATGCATTTGTGGGCCGCGCTCTCGCGCGCCACAGCGCCGAGTAGTGCCTCGAACGGCATCTGCACATAGGCACCATTGTCCGGCTTGAAGCCGCGCGGCACCAGATAGAGCCGCTTCAGGCCGAGCACGTGGTCGAGCCTGATCGCGCCGGCATGGCGCATCGAAGCCGCGAGCATGTCGGCGAACGGCACGAAGGATTGCGCTTCCAGACCGCCGGCGTTGAAGCCGGCAAGACCCCAGTCCTGGCCGATGGTGTTGAGCACGTCGGGCGGCGCGCCGACGGCGAGATGACGGGAGATCGCCATCTGCTCGTTCCAGGCATCGAAGCCGTTGGACTGCACGCCGACGGCGACATCGAGATAGAGCCCGACGCGCATGCCGAGCTGGCTGGCGAGCGCCTTGGCGGCATGCAGCTGGCTGTCCGCCGTCCATTGCACGAACTCGACGAATTCGACCTCGCGCTTGTCGGGGCCATTGCGCAGCCCGGCGCATTTGGCCTCATCCGGCTGCTGCCATTCCACCGGCCATTCCCACCACGGTGCGGTGAAGCGATGGCGCAGCACCTCGAAGCAGGCAAAGCGCGACAACAGTGGCGCGCGGGCGGCCCGGAAGGCGTCGAATGCCTTGCGGCGCGCTTCGCTCGCGCTCGTCACGAAGCTGTTGAAGGCGGCCCGCAAGGCCAGCCATTTCAGCGCCGCCATGTCGGCATAGGGCACGCGGTCGCCTTCACGCAGACGGGCAGCGGTCGCGGCCGCGTCGGGCACGAGGTCCGCCGCGAATTCGGGAATGGCCTCGACGTCGATATAGAGCGGATTGAGGAACAGGCGGCTGTTCGGCGAATAGGGGCTGCAATCGGCCGGGTGGTCGTCGAACAGGACGTGCAGCGGATTGAGCCCGACGCCGTCGGCCCCCAGCTGCTTGGCGAGCCGCACGAGATCGGCAAGGTCGGTGAAATCGCCGATGCCCCAATTGCGGCCCGAACGGACGCTGTAGAGCTGCACGGCGAGCAGCCAGCCGCGGTCGAAATCGCCGCCGAAAGCGCGCTCGGGCGCCACGATCATCGGCACCTCTTCCGTCACACCTTCGGCATCGGTCAGTGTCAATCGGTGATAGCCGAGCGGCAGGCCGGCGGGCCAGGCGATCACGGGCTCGCGCGTCTCGCCTTTGGCGATCGATTTGCCGTTGGCGGTCAATGTCCATTGCAGCGGCGGCGCGCCGATCGCCGCCAATTCCGTGCGCGGATGTCCGAGCGCGCGAACCACGACGGGCCCGCTGACGAAGCGGTAGACCCGCTTCTCCGGCAGGGCGTCGAGGATGGACTTCAGGGCCACGGGATCGGTGACCCGCAGCTTTCCGAGGGCGTCAACGAATTCGGATTGAACGCCCTTGATCCGGGCTTGAGCTAAAAGATCCATTCGGCACGCAGCTTGCAGGCCACCCTTTGCCGGGGGCATCGATTTTAACGAGGCAGCGGAAGACGTTAGTCGGCCTTAACGCACAAACGGCGGTTGCCGTTCCCGAGGGGAACTAATGACACACAAGCGGCTTTTTATATAGGTATCAAGTGTAGGTTCCCGACAAGGGAAACGGGCCCCTGCTTTCTTGTCAATGGCATCACCGTGAACAAGACAATTCAAACTGTCGAAAGTGCCGCAGCCGGCAGCGCTTTCCTGATCGAAGACGTCTATCCCGCGATCGATGGCGGCCGCTTCGCCGTGAAGCGGATCGCGGGCGAACGGGTCGAGGTGTGGGCCGATGTTTACCGTGATGGCGACGCCGTGGTCAGCGCGGCGCTACTCTGGCGTCCCGAGCAGGATCGGGATTGGCGGCGTGAGCCGATGATCCATCACGGCAATGACCGCTGGTCCGGTGCGTTTACGCCGGTCGAGCCCGGTCAATACGTCTATGCGGTCGAGGCCTGGACCGACGAGTTCGCCAGCTGGTCTCACGCCGTCGCGCGCAAGCGGCGAACCGGCGCTGATGTCAGCCTCGATGCGATCGAGGGCGCCGGGCTCCTGACCAAGGCCCATGGCGCTCCGCAGGCCGCCGCGGCGATCATCGTCAGACAATGCGAGGATTATCTTCAAACCGGCGATGTGACCTCGCTGCTTGCAACCGAGCTCGGTGATGCCATGGCCGAGAGCCAGTCCCGGCCCGACCTGACCCGCTCACAGCCCTTTCCGCTGACAATCGACCGCGACAGAGCGCGGTTTGGCGCCTGGTATCAGATGATGCCGCGCAGCCAGAGCCGGATCCCCGGCCAGCACGGCACGCTCCGCGACTGCATCGCGCGGGTCCCTGATATCGCGGCGATGGGGTTTGACGTGCTCTATTTCACGCCGATCCATCCGATCGGCCGCAGCCGCCGCAAGGGCCGCAACAATGCGCCGGTGGCCACCGAAGGCGAACCCGGCTCGCCCTATGCGATCGGAGCCGCCGAGGGCGGCCACGATGCGCTGCATCCCGAGCTCGGCACCATCGAGGATTTTCGCGCGCTGGTGGCGACCTGCCTTGAGTATGGCCTCGAGCTGGCGCTGGACTTCGCCGTGCAATGCTCACCGGATCATCCCTGGCTGACGCAGCATCCAGAATGGTTCAAATGGCGGCCGGACCGCTCGGTGCGGACGGCGGATGGACCCTATTCCGACATCGTGATCCCCGATTTCGCCTCGGTCGACCGCGTCGGCCTGTGGAACGCCTTTCGCGATGCCATGCTGTTCTGGATCGACCAGGGCGTCACCATCTTCGCCATCGACAATCATGACACCGCGCCGCTCGCGTTCTGGGACTGGCTGATCCGCGACATCCGCCGCCGGCATCCCGAGGTGATCCTGTTCTCCAAGACGTTCGCGCGGCCGAAGCTGATGAAGGGCCTCGCCAAGCTCGGCTTTGCGCAGTCCTTCACCTATTTCCCCTGGCGCACCTCGCGGTGGGAGCTGGAGCAATATCTCGGCGAGCTGACGCGCTATCCCGAGCGCGACTTCTATCGCCCGAACCTGTTCGTCAACACGCCCGATCTGCTGCCCTATCATCTCCAGAGCGCCGAAGCCTGGGCGTTCAAGTCACGCGTTGCGCTGGCGGCGGGTTTGTCGGGCAGCTACGGCGTTTACAGCGGGTTCGAGCTGCTCGAGCACGAGGCGATCCCCGGCCGCGAGGAATATCTGGATTCCGAGAAATATCAGATCCGGCAACGCGACTGGGACAAGCCCGGCAACATCAAGTCCTACATTGCCGCACTCAACCGCATCCGCAACGACAACGCCGCGCTCCAGCAAACGGCGAACTTGCGTTTTCTCGGCATCGAAGACGGCGAGACAATCGCCTTCGTCAAGGAGGCGGCTGAGCCCGCCAACACCGTCGTGATCGTGATCGCGCTGTCGCGCCATGTGCGCGAATTCTGGCTGCCGCTCGGCGACGTCACCGTTGACGCCGGCGGGCAGCGACACCATGTGACGACACTCGAAAACCTCCTCACCGGCGAACAGTCCCGCATCGAATGGGGCGGGATCAGGTTGCGTATCGATCCCGACCGCGATCCGGCGCTCTTGTTCCGCTGCCTGGCGTAAGGGGCACGCCATGAATGTTCTATCTTCCGTCGACACCAAGAAGGCCGAGGCTGCCGAGATCGTGGATGAGCTCTGGTACAAGGACGCCATCATCTACCAGCTCCACGTCAAGGCATTCGCCGACAGCAACAACGACGGCATCGGCGACTTCGCCGGACTGACCGAGAAGCTGCCCTATCTGCAGGAGCTCGGCGTCACCGCATTGTGGCTGCTGCCGTTCTACCCCTCGCCCGGCCGCGACGATGGCTATGACATCGCCGATTACGGCTCGGTCAATCCCGATTTCGGGACGATGAAGGACTTCAAGCGCTTCATTCAGGAAGCGCAGAAGCGGGGCTTGCGCGTCATCACCGAGCTCGTCGTCAACCACACCTCGGACCAGCACAAATGGTTCAAGCGCGCGCGCCGCAGCCATCCGGGCTCGAGCGCCCGCAACTGGTATGTCTGGAGCGACACCGACCAGAAATACCTGGGCACGCGCATCATCTTCACCGACACCGAGAAGTCGAACTGGACCTGGGATCACGAGGCCGGGGCGTTCTACTGGCACCGGTTCTTCTCGCACCAGCCGGACCTCAATTTCGACAATCCGCGCGTGGTCAGCGCGCTGATCCAGGTGATGAAGCGTTGGCTCGACGCCGGCGTCGACGGCTTCCGATTGGACGCCATTCCCTATCTCTGCGAGCGCGAGGGCACCTCGAACGAGAACCTCCCCGAGACGCATGCGATCATCAAGCGCCTGCGCCAGGAGCTGGACTCCTACTCGAAGGGCAAGCTGCTGCTGGCAGAGGCCAATCAATGGCCGGAGGACGTGCAGGAATATTTCGGCCGTGGCGACGAGTGCCATATGGCCTATCACTTCCCGCTGATGCCGCGCATCTACATGGCGATCGCGCAGGAGGACCGCTTTCCGATCACCGACATCCTGCGCCAGACGCCAGACATTCCGGCGAGCTGCCAATGGGCGCTGTTCCTGCGCAATCATGACGAGCTGACGCTGGAGATGGTCACCGATGTCGAGCGCGACTATCTCTGGACCACCTACGCCAACGACCCGCGCGCCCGCATCAATGTCGGCATCCGCCGGCGCCTCGCGCCGCTGATGGACAACGACCGGCGCAAGATCGAGTTGATGAACTCGCTGCTGCTGTCCTTCCCCGGCACGCCGATCGTCTATTACGGCGACGAGATCGGGATGGGTGACAACATCTATCTCGGCGACCGCAACGGCGTGCGCACGCCGATGCAGTGGAGCCCGGACCGCAATGGCGGCTTCTCGCGCTGCGACCCGGCCCGCCTCTACGCGCCGCTGATCATGGACCCGGTCTACGGCTACGAATCGGTCAACGTCGAGGCGCAGTCGCGCAGCCTGTCTTCGCTGCTCAGCGCCACCAAGCGGCTGATCTCGGTGCGCAAGTCGACGCTCGCCTTCGGCCGCGGTACCATGACCTTCATCCGCCCGGCCAACCGCGCCGTGCTGGCCTATGTCCGGCAGTATCGCGACGAGGTGATCCTCTGCGTCGCCAATCTGTCGCGCGCTGCGCAGGCGACTGAGCTCGATCTGTCGCCGTGGAAGGACCGCATCCCGCAGGAGATGCTCGGCCGCACCCGCTTTCCCGCGATCGGCGAACTGCCCTATATGATCACGCTGGGGCCCTACGGCTTCTACTGGTTCCAGCTGCAGGAGCGCGACAAGTCCGAGCCGGTGACGCCGCGCGCGGTGCCGGAATTCGAGACGCTGGTGGTGCCGGTGAATTCGAACTGGGTGTCGCTCGCCCGCGAGCGGGGCATTTTCGAGCGCGACGTGCTGCCGGGATTCTTGTCACGGACGCGGTGGTATCCCGAGCACAATCCCAAGCAGATCAAGACCACGCTGACCTCGGCCGTGCCGTTCTGCGACATCGGCGACAACAGGCCCTGGATCGCGTTCTTTGAGAGGGCGGGCCAGGAGGCCTCGCCGCGTTACGTGCTGCCGATGCAGATCGAGTGGGTGCGCTTCGACCGGGAGCGCTTCAACCCCAAGGCGCTCGCCGCCGTGCGCCAGGGTGCACGCGAGGGCACGTTGCTCGACGTCGCGACCGACCAGATCTTCATCGGCCTGTTCCTGCGCAATTTGTCGCAGAATCTGGTGGTGGAGGAGAACAATCTGCGGCTCGAGTTCAAGGCCACCAGCCGGTTCGCCGACTACACCATCAAGGAGCCCGAACGGATCCGCGCGATCGAACAGTCGAACAGCACCGCCCTGGTCGACAACCAGTACGTCGCGAAGATCTATCGTCAGCTCGAAAGCGGCATCAATCCCGAGATCGAGATCGGCCATTATCTCACCGAGGTCGCGCGCTTTGCCAATATGCCGGCATTGCTCGGCAGCGTCGAGCTGGTCGAGGGCGATCGGCGCAGCCCCCTCGGCGTGCTGCATGCCTATGTCGAGAACCAGGGCGATGGCTGGACCGTGACCACGGGTTATCTCGATCGCTACATCGACGAGCAGCGCGTGTTGCCGGCGGGCGAAGCGCCCCGCGAGACCCAGGAGCAAGCGCCCTATCTGCACTTCATCGCGCAGATCGGCAGGCGGCTCGCCGAGATGCATGTCGCCCTGGCCGCGGCGAAGGCGGACGATCTCGCCCCCGAGCCGATCGGTCCCGCGCAGGTCGAACGACTTGTGTCCGACCTCAAGGCGCGGGCCCAACGGGTCATTCAGCAGCTGGCCGACAGCCGCGACGGCCTGCGGGAGGCGGACCGGCCGCTGATCGACCGGCTCACGGCCGTGCGCTCAACCCTGCCCGACCACCTCGACGCACTATTGCCTTCCGAGCTCGGCGGGTTGAACATCCGTCATCATGGCGACTTCCGCCTCGGGCAGACTCTGATCGTGAAGGACGATATCTTCATCATCGACTTCGACGGCGATCCGCGTCTGCCGCTGGCCGGCAAGCGGCGCAAGCTGCCTGCTGCGCGCGACGTCGTCGGCATGATCCGCTCGATCGATGCTTCGGTGAACGCAGCGCTGAGCCGCGCGCTCACGGGTGCCTCCGACGAGCAAGGCCGGTTCACGGCCGCGCTCGACGAATGGCGCGAGCGAGCCACCGCAACTTTCCTGTCCGCCTATCGCGACGCCATGACCGATCGGCGGCTGTGGCCGGAGAGCCGGCAATCCGCGGAAGGCCTGTTGAGGTTTTTCCTGCTTGATCAAGCCTTCGATGACATAGAGTACGAGCTGTCCCACCGGCCTGAGGGGCTCCATGCGCCGCTGACCGGACTGCTTCGCATTCTGTCCAGTACCGAGAGCGAAGCCCATGCCTAGACTGCCTGCCGAGGCCTATGCGATCATCGAGGGCCGCCACTCCGACCCCTTCCATTATCTCGGGCTGCACCCTGAGGGCGGGAGAAGCGTGGTGCGCGCGTTTCTGCCCGAGGCCTCCAATGTCGAGGCGGTCGGCGACCATGGCGAGGTCGCCTCGCTCGACCGCGTGCACGATGCCGGGCTGTTCATCGGTGCCCTGCCGAACGGCTCGAAGCACTATCAGCTGCGCGCAAAGTTCGGCGGCAACGTCGTCGAATTCGAGGACGCCTACCGCTTTCCGCCGATCCTGACCGATTTCGACCTTTACCTGCTCGGCGAAGGCACCCACCAACGCCTCTATGACAAGCTTGGCGCCCATCCGATGCGACACGAAGGCGTCGACGGCATCGGCTTCGTCGTGCTGGCGCCGAATGCACGGCGCGTGTCGGTGGTCGGCGATTTCAATTTCTGGGACGGGCGGCGCCATCCCATGCGGGTGCGCGGCGCCGGCTATTGGGAATTGTTCATCCCGCATGCCAAGGCTGGCGATCACTACAAGTTCGAGATCATCGGGCCGCATGGCCATCTGCTACCGCTGAAATCCGATCCATTGGCATTTGCCAGCGAAATGCGGCCGAAGACAGCCTCGATCGTCTTCGACGAAGCACGCCTGCCGCGGCCGCGTCCGGCCCCCGATGGCATCAACGCGCTGTCGGCGCCGATGTCGATCTACGAGGTCCACCTCGGCTCATGGCGCCGCAAGAACGGCGAGGAATGGCTGACCTATCGCGAGCTGGCGGAACAGCTGCCGGCCTATGCCCGCGACATGGGTTTTACCCATCTCGAATTCCTGCCCGTGAGCGAGCATCCATTCGACGGGTCCTGGGGCTATCAGCCGACCGGCCTCTATGCCCCGACCAGCCGCTTCGGAGGCCCTGAGGATTTCGCTGCCCTGGTCGATGCCTGCCACCGCGAAGGCATCGGCGTGTTGCTCGACTGGGTGCCGGGTCACTTCCCGGACGATCCGCACGGCCTCGGCAGCTTCGACGGCACCGCGCTCTACGAGCACGCCAACCCGCTCCAGGGGCGTCACCTCGACTGGGGCACGCTGATCTACAATTACGGGCGCACCGAAGTGACGAACTTCCTGGTGTCGAACGCACTGTTCTGGCTGGAGCGCTACGCGATCGACGGGCTGCGCGTCGATGCGGTCGCATCCATGCTCTACCTCGACTACAGCCGCCCGCCGGACGCCTGGGTCCCCAACCAGTATGGCGGCCGCGAGAACATCGAGGCCATCAACTTCCTGCGCCGCTTCAACACCGAACTGTTCGCCCGCTTCCCGCAGGCCACCACGGCTGCGGAAGAATCCACCGCCTGGCCGCAGGTCTCGCGTCCGGTCGAATTCGGCGGCCTAGGCTTCGGCTACAAGTGGAACATGGGCTGGATGCACGACACGCTGAACTACATCGGCAAGGATCCTGTTCACCGCAAGCACCATCACGGCGAGATCCTGTTCGGCCTGCACTACGCCTTCTCGGAGAACTTCATCCTGCCGCTGTCGCATGACGAGGTCGTGCACGGCAAGCGCTCGATCCTCGGCCGCATGCCCGGCGACGAGTGGCAGCGCTTTGCGAATTTGCGCGTCTACTACAGCTTCATGTTCGGCCATCCCGGCAAGAAGCTGTTGTTCATGGGCGCCGAAATCGCGCAGAGCCGCGAATGGAATCACGACCAGTCCCTCGACTGGCACCTGCTCGAATACAAATACCATTCCGGCATCCAGGCGCTGATCCGGGATCTCAACCGGCTCTATCGCGCGGTGCCGGCGCTGCACCAGATGGACTGCGACCAGGCCGGCTTCGAATGGCTGATCACGGACGATGCCAACCGCAACGTGTTCGCCTGGCTGCGCAAGGGATTCGACGAGCACGCACGGTGTCTCGTCATCACCAACTTCTCGCCCAATGTCTATCAGAACTATCGCGTTCGCGTGCCCTTTGCCGGCAAGTGGAAGGAAGTGTTCAATTCGGACTCCGCCCATTATGGCGGCAGCAATGTCGGGAACATCGGCGAGGTTCATGCCGTTGACGGCAAGACGCCCGAGCTTCGCCTCACCATTCCACCGCTCGCCGCGATCTTCCTCGTTCCGGAAAGCTGACAGATGCGCCTGACTGCTGGATCGCCCGCACGCCTCGGCGCAAGCTGGGACGGACGCGGCACCAATTTCGCGCTGTTCTCCGCCAACGCACAGAGGGTCGAGCTCTGCCTGTTCGACACCCAAGGCCGCCGCGAGCTCGAGCGCATCGAGCTGCCTGAGCGAACCGAGGACGTCTGGCACGGCTATCTCAACGACGTCTCGCCCGGCCAGCTCTACGGCTATCGCGTGCACGGCCCTTATGAGCCCGAGCACGGCCATCGTTTCAACGCCAACAAGCTGCTGCTCGACCCCTATGCCAAGCGGCTCTCGGGACGCCTGGTCTGGAGCGATGCGCATTTTGCCTACCGCACCGGGAGCCCGCGCGAGGACCTCTCCTTCGACCGCCGCGACAACGCGCGCGGCATGCCCAAGGCCGTCGTGGTCGACGAGACCTTCAACTGGGGCCGCCGCGAGATCCGTCCCAACATCCCCTGGGAAGACACCGTCATCTACGAGGCTCACGTCAAGGGACTGACACAGAAGCGCGACGACGTGCCGCCGAACCTGCGAGGCACCTATGGCGGCCTGTCCTCGCCGGCGATGATCGAGCACCTGAAGAAGCTCGGCGTCACCACCGTCGAGCTGCTTCCGGTGCACAGTTTCGTCGATGACCGCATCCTTGTGGAGAAGAAGCTCGTCAATTACTGGGGCTACAACTCGCTGTCCTTCTTCGCCCCCGAGCCGCGCTACGCCCAGGACAACGCGCTCGACTCGTTTCGCACCACGGTGGCGCGCCTGCACGATGCCGGCATCGAGGTGATGCTCGACGTCGTCTACAATCACACCGCCGAGGGCAATCACCTCGGCCCGACGCTGTGCTACCGCGGCATCGACAACGCCTCCTATTACTGGCTAAACCGCGAGAACCCGCGCTATTACGACGACTTCACCGGCTGCGGCTCGTCGGTGAATCTCACCCATCCGCGCGTGCTACAGATGGTGATGGATTCGTTGCGCTACTGGGTCGAGGTCTGCCACGTCGACGGCTTCCGCTTCGATCTCGCCACCACGCTGGCGCGCGGGCCGAATGGGTTTGATCGCGGCAGCTCGTTCCTGACCGCGATCCGGCAGGATCCGGTACTGGCGGCCGTCAAGCTCGTCGCCGAGCCCTGGGACCTCGGCCTCGGCGGTTATCAGGTCGGGGCATTCCCCTCGCAATGGTCGGAATGGAACGACCGCTACCGCAGCGCCATGCGCCGCTACTGGAGCGGGGAAGGCAGCCTGATCGGCGACATCTCCAGCCGCATGACGGCGTCGTCCGACCTGTTCAACCACGACGGACGGCGGCCGCGCGCCGGCATCAACCACATCACCGTCCACGACGGCTTCACGCTCGCCGATCTCTTCAGCTACAACGAGAAGCACAACGAGGCCAACGGCGAGGACAATCGCGACGGCTCCAACGACAACCACAGCAACAATTGCGGTGTCGAGGGTCCGACCGACGATCCTGATATCATCGGCCTGCGCCGTCAGCTTCGCAAGAACGTGCTGGCCTGTCTGATGCTCGCGCAGGGCGTTCCGCTGATCCTCGCCGGCGACGAGGTCGGCAACTCGCAATCCGGCAACAACAACGCCTATTGCCAGGACAACGAGATCGGCTGGGTCGGCTGGGACAATCTCGGCAAGGAGGGCGACGACATGGTCGATTTCGTCGCCCATCTCGCCGACATCCGCCGCCGGTTCTCGCAACTTCGCAGCCATCGTTGGCTCGACGGCCGGCCTGCGGACGGCCTCTCCTACGGCGCGCTGTGGCTGACCCCTGAAGGCGACGAGATGACGGAGAACGACTGGAAATTCCCGGAAGGCAGATTCCTCTCCTACGTAATGGGACCGATGGAACCGGGCAGCGCTGCGATCTTTATCGTATTGAACGCCGCCCCCGAAGAGATCGCATTCAAATTGCCCAAAATGACCGAATACAAGAGCTGGCAGCAGATCCTGAACACGACGGATGCCAAGCTGAACACGGTCGATTTCCCACCAGGAAGCGACAGCAAGGCGCCGCCGCGCTCCGTGCTTGCCTTCGCGGGGGCGCTATGAGGCCATCCTTCGGGGCGAAGCCGACGAAGGACGGCGCCTCATTCCGTCTGTGGGCGCCCGCCGCGCGCCGCGTCGATCTCCTGCTCGACCGAAGACACGCGATGCAGCGCCGTCAGGATGGCTGGTATGTCGCCGATATTGCCGGCCTTCCCGTGGGCAGTCGCTACAAGTTCAGAATCGATGACGAGATCGACGTGCCCGATCCGGCATCGGCGTTCCAGCCCGAGGACGTGTTCGGCCCGAGCGAGGTGATCGATCACGACGGCTTTTCGTGGCGTGCGCGCGATTGGCGCGGCCGCCCCTGGGAAGAGACGGTGCTGATCGAGACCCATGTCGGCACTTTCACCGCTGCAGGCTCTTACCGCGCCATGATCGACAAGCTCGATCATCTCGCCGCAACCGGCATCACCGCGCTGGAGCTGATGCCGCTGGCCGATTTCGCAGGACGCCGCGGCTGGGGCTATGACGGCGTGCTCTGGTATGCGCCGGACAGCACCTATGGCCGCCCCGAAGACCTGAAGACGCTGATCGACGAGGCGCATCTGCGCGGGCTGATGGCGTTCCTCGACGTCGTCTACAATCATTTCGGCCCCGAAGGGAATTATCTCGGCCGCTATGCGCCGGCCTTCTTCACCGACGCACACACGCCCTGGGGCAGTGCGATCGACTATCGCGTGCCGCAGGTGCGCGCGTTCGCGGTCGAAAATGCGCTGTCCTGGCTCAGCGACTACCGTTTCGACGGCCTGAGGCTGGACGCCGCCAATCACATCATGGCGGTCCCCGGCGAGCAATCGATGCTGCAGGACCTCAGCGTCGCCGCAGGCGAGCTCGCCAAGGCGACGGGTCGGCACATCCATCTCGTGCTGGAGAACGGGGACAATCGCGCCAGCCTGCTCGACGCCGCGCAGAATCCACCGAACGGCAAATATCGCGCGCAGTGGAACGACGACTATCACCACGTCTGGCACGTGATACTGACGGGCGAACTCGCCGGCTATTATGCCGACTACCAGACGCCGCGGATGGACCTGGCGCGTGCGCTCGCGTCAGGCTTCGTCTATCAGGGCGAGGTTTCGGAGTTCTGGGGCAAGAAGCCGCGCGGCGAGCCGAGCGGCGAGCTGCCGCCGGCGACCTTCGTCAACTTCCTGCAGAACCACGACCAGATCGGCAACCGTCCGCTCGGCGATCGACTCGAAAGCCTGGCTCCGCCGCAGCAGATCGAAGCGGCGCTCGCGGTGACGCTGCTCGCCCCGATGGTGCCGATGCTGTTTCAGGGCGAGGAATGGGGCTCGACGGTACCCTTCCCGTTCTTCTGCGATTTCCAGGGCGGACTCGCCGATGCCGTCCGCAATGGACGCAAGCAGGAATATGCCTGGGCCTACGAGAAATACGGCGACGAGGTGCCCGACCCGCTCGATCCGGCCACGCTGCAATCGGCCGTGCTCGACTGGACCGGCCGCACCGCGAAGCAGGACGCACGGCTCGCCCTGGTGCGGCAACTGCTGGCGGTCCGCCGCAAGGAGATCATGCCGCGACTGAAGGGTGCGACCTTCGGCGATGCCAATGCTGCCGACAACGGCCTGCTCGCTGCGCATTGGCGCATGGGGGACGGCGCGACGTTGCGCCTGACCGCCAATCTGTCGGATCAGCAGATCACGTCCGATATCAGCGCGGGCACGCCGATCTGGGGCGGCGGGGCCAGCGAGCGGCTCCCGCCCTGGTCGGTGGTCTGGCGCCTCGGAGGTTGACATGCCTCCCGCCATTCCTCTTGCGACCTACCGGCTTCAACTCACCGCCGATTTCGACTTCGACAAGGCCACCGCGGTCCTGCCTTACCTCAAGGCGCTGGGGATCACGCATCTCTACGCCTCGCCGGTGATGAAGGCCCGCAAGGGCTCGACCCACGGCTACGACACCGTCGATCACGGCCAGTTCAATCCGGAGCTCGGCGGCGAGGCCGGCTTCGCGCGGCTGAGCGAGGCCCTTAGGCAGAACGACCTCGGCCTCATTATCGACTTCGTGCCCAACCATGTCGGCGTTCATTTTGCCGACAATCCCTGGTGGCTGGATGTGCTGGAATGGGGCCAGGCCTCGCCGCACGCGATCTCCTTCGACATCGATTGGGACCTGCTGCCCTTCCGCGCCCGCGCCGGCGTGCTGCTGCCGATCCTCGGCAAGTCCTACGGCGAAGCGCTGGAGAGCGGCGAGATCGAGCTGCGCTACGATCCGGATCAGGGAAGCTTCTCCGCCTGGTATTTCGAGCATCGTTTGCCAATCGCGCCGGAGCGCTATGGCGAGATGCTGCGGATGATCGTGAAGGAGGCCGATGCCGCCGAGACGGAGGCCGGCAAACGGCTGCTGTCGCTCGCAGCGCGATACACCGGACTGCGCCGTCCCAACCGCAAGGAAGCCCCCGCGTTCAAGACCGAGCTGAGGGAGATCGCAGGTGCCGCCGAGATCATCGCACGCGGTCTTGCCGCCTATCGGGCCGCCAAGGATCGCCCCGCGCAGACGCTGGCGCTGCATCATTTGCTGGAGCGGCAGCATTACAAGCTCGGGCATTGGCGGCTCGCCTCCAGCGACATCAATTATCGTCGCTTCTTCGACATCAACGGGCTCGCAGGTCTGCGCGTCGAGGACGCGAGCACATTTGCCGCCACGCACCGGCTGGTGAAGCAGCTCATCGCCAACGGCAAACTGCAGGGAATTCGGCTCGATCACATCGATGGCCTGCGCGATCCCGCCCAATATTGCCAGCGCCTGCGCCGGCTGGTGCGCGACGCGCAAGGCAACACGAAACCGTTCTACACGGTGATCGAGAAGATCCTGTGCGAGCACGAACGCCTGCCGCACTTCGCCGGCGTTCAGGGCACCACCGGCTATGAATGGATGAACGTCATCACCCAGGTGCTGGTCGACGACAAGGGACTGGCGGCGCTGGACGAGACCTGGCGGCAGATCAGCAACCGGCCGCCGCGGCTTGCACCTTACGTCAAGGACGCCAAGCGGCGCGTGCTGGAGACGTTGCTCACCAGCGAATTCACCGTGCTGACGCGCCTGCTCGCGCGCATCGCCAACGGACATTACTCGACCCGCGATTTCTCCGCCGACAGCCTCCGCCAGGCGCTGGAACTCTATGTGCTGCATTTCCCGGTGTACCGCACCTATCTGACCAATAGCGGCCCGACGGCCCCCGACCGCAAGCTGATCGACGACACCATTGCGCGCGCCCGGTCGGATTGGTTCGCCGCGGATGAAGGCATCTTCGATTTCCTGCGCGACGCGCTGACCATGGACCTGCTCAAGCCAGGCCGTCCGCCGCACAGCGCCCCGCGCGTGCGGCGCTTCGCGCTGAAGGTGCAGCAATTCACCGGGCCGGTGATGGCGAAGTCGCTGGAGGACACCGCATTCTATCAGTTCCATCGGCTGCTCGCCCTGAACGAAGTCGGCGGCGATCCCGCCAGCACCGGCCTCACCATTCCCGCTTTCCACGAGGCCATGCGGACCCGCGCCAAGGAATGGCCGCAGGGAATGACGGCGACCGCCACGCATGACACCAAGCGCGGCGAGGACGCCCGCGCGCGGATCGCCGGCTTAAGCGAAATTCCCGGCGAATGGACCAGCGCGGTTTCGCGCTGGAAGGTGCTGAATGCGCCGCACCTCGCGCTCCACGGCAATCTGCGCGCGCCATCGGCGACGTTCGAATACATGCTCTACCAGACGCTGCTCGGGGCCTGGCCGCTGCAGGCGCCTGTCGATGCCGACTTCGTCGAGCGCATCCAGGCCTATGCGCTGAAAGCCGCGCGCGAGGGCAAGGAAGAGACCAGTTGGCTCAATCCGCACGAGGCCTATGAGAACGGCGTGAAGAGCTTCGTCGACAAGATCCTCGACCCCGCCCTGTCAGCCGAATTCCTGGAGGCGCTGCAAACCCTGGCCCGCCGCCTGGCACTGCTCGGCATGTTGAACTCTCTGAGCCAGCTCACCCTCAAGGCAACGCTGCCCGGCGTGCCCGACTTCTATCAGGGCAGCGAATTCTGGGACCTGTCGCTGGTCGATCCCGACAACCGTCGCCCCGTCGACTTTGCCGCGCGGCAGGCGGCGCTGAGCTCGTTTGACGATCCGGACTGGCGTGGCCTGATCAAGAGCTGGCCGGACGGCCTGATCAAGCTGGCCTGGACACGGCGTCTCCTCAAGCTGCGCAATGAGCTCGCCGACGTTTTCGCTCAAGGCGACTACGAGCCGCTGGTGGTGCGCGGCGCACATGCCGACCATGTCATTGCCTTCGCCCGCCGCTACGGCCGCAGCGCGGCGATCGTCGTGGTCGGGCGTCAGTTCGCGCCGTTCACGCAAGCCGGGCGGGAATGGCCCACGTCCGACGGATTCGATGCGACCGTCGATATCACGGGCTATGCTGCGGCGGGCTTGGCCGGCAACGAACTGCCGCTCTCGCAGGCCTTCCGCGATTTTCCCGCGTCCGTCATCGAGGCCCGCACGGCCAATGCCATCAGGTCCGCGCGGCCGCGCGTGCGCGCCTGAATTACTTTCCCTCGTCCTTGGTCAGCAGCAGCTGCCCGCGCTTCTTGATCGTGGCCTGCGCCATCTCGGCAAAACGCTGCAACAACCAGGGCAGCACCACCTCGACCCGGACTTGGTCATCGCCGACGTCGACCTGACCGCTCGCAATCTGCCCAAGCGCGCGGATGCGGAAATTCATCGTGTCTCCGCTCCAGCTCTCTTCCTCGACCTGCATCACGGGAATGCTGGCGGCCGCGCGACCAAGCCCGGTCTTGAGCCGGCGCACCGCCTCCTCGCGGCCGAGGCGATGCGGAATGGAGACGACAAGCGGTGCTGACATGGCCCGGTCCCATGGATTGATTCTCACATAATCATGCCGCCTGAAACGCCAAACGTTCCATGCGAGCTGGTCCTGCAACCGGTGTTTCCATGGTCGGAACTTTAAAACCTGCGGCAAGTTGCCCTCGCACCAAGGGACAGGTGCAACGACCCTTTCAACAAAGGGCTGGAGGAGACTCGCATGTCAATCGGTACGATCATCCTGATCATCCTGGTCATCGCCCTGCTTGGCGGCTTCAGCGGCATCGGCGGCGGCCCGTTCTATGGCACCGGCTATTACGGCGGCGGCGGCCTCGGGCTCGTCATCGTCATTCTGCTGATCCTGCTGCTGATGGGACGGATCTAGCACGAGGCCTCGTAGGGTGGGTTAGCCCTGCAGATGCGCAAAGCGCATCTGCGCGGCGTAACCCACCTCTTTGGTTTCCGCAGCGACAGAAGTGGTGGGTTACGTCGGCGGACTGCGCTTCGCGCAGCCGCCGTCTAACCCACCCTACTTCATCTTCCCCGCAAGCTTCTTGATCGCCGCCTTGATCGATGCGGCCGCACCCTCATAGCCCTCCCACGCCTTCGATCGCGGCAGCAAGCCGGGCACGGTTCGCAGCGTGTAGCGCTTCGGATCGAGATCGCTCTTCACCTGCGCCCAGGTGACCGGCATTGACACCGTGGCACCGGCGCGCGCCCGCGGCGACAGCGGCGCCACCGCCGTCGACATGCGGTCGTTGCGCAGGTAATCGAGAAATATCTTTCCCTTGCGCAGCTTCTTCGACATGTTGAGCAGATAGCGCTCGGGATCGTCATCGGCCATCCACTGGCAGACGCCTTGCGCGAAGGCCTTGGCTTCCTTCCAGCTCACCTTGTCGCGTGCGCCGTGAAGCAGCGGCACGACGACATGCAGGCCCTTGCCGCCGGTGGTCTTGCAGAAGCTCTCCATGCCGATGTCGGTCAGCCGCTGCCGCATCTCCTTGGCCGCCTCGACGACGTCGGCGAACTCGACATCGGGCGCCGGATCGAGATCGAACACCAGCCGGCCCGGCGTATCATAAGCGTTGGGCGCGCAATTCCAGGGATGCAGTTCGACGCCACCGATCTGCGCAACGGCCGCGAGCCCTTCGATCCGATCGATTTGCAAATACGGCTTGCGGTCGCCGGAGACCCGCGCCAGTTCCAGAAGGTTCGACGTCCCCTGCATGGCATGACGCTGAAAGAACCTTTCGCCGCCGATACCATCGGGCGCACGCACGATCGAGCACGGGCGGCCCTTCAGATGTTCGATCATCCAGGTCCCGACCGCCTCGAAATAGCGGGCGAGATCAAGCTTCGTCACGCTCTCGCCATCACCGCCATCCGGCCAGAGCTCCTTGTCCGGCTTGGAGATGACGACACCCATCACCTCGGCCGTGCCGGCGTCCTTCGACCGCTTGGCCGTCTTCGCCACGCGCTTGCTGACTGTGGGCTCGGCGAGCTCGGTGTCGACAGGTGTTTCCGCCTCGACCTCCTCGGCCGGCTTGTCCTGCCGCAAGCCCTTGAACGCCGCCTGGCGGATATTGCCGTCGGCGGTGAAGCCGGCGAACTCGATTTCGGCGACCAGCTCCGGCTTCAGCCAATGCACGTCCCGCGTCTTCTTCGGCGCGTTCTTGCCGCCGAAGGGACTCTCCTTGGTCGCCATGGCCTTCAAGGACGGCATGATGCGCTTGACCTTGTCGGCACCGAAGCCGGTGCCGACCATGCCGACGAAGACGAGATGATCGCCGCGATGCACGCCGGCCATCAGCGAGCGGAATTTGCCATTGGTGGTCTTGTAGCCGCCGATCACGACCTCATGGCCGGCGCGGCATTTGGCCTTGGTCCAGCTCTCGGTGCGCCCCGAACGATAGGGCGCATCCAGCTTCTTCGACACCACGCCTTCCAGCTCGAGCTTGCAGGCCGATTGCAGCACCGCATCGCCGCCGCTCTCGAAATGCTCGACATAGCGGATTTGGGTCGATTTCCGCTTGCGCTTGTCCAGCAGCTTCTTGAGCAGGGCCTTGCGCTCGCCGAGCGGCAGCCGGCGGTAATCCTGGCCCTCCGCGAAGAGTAGATCGAACGCAAAGAAGATGAGCTCGTCGGTCTTGCCGTCGGACAATGCGGCCTGCAGCGAGGAGAAGTTAGGCGCGCCGTTGTGGTCGAGCGCGACGATCTCGCCGTCGATCATCACGTCCGGCAGCGCAGCCGCTTCCTTGGCAATGGAGCCAAACTTGCCGGTCCAGTCGAGACCCTTGCGCGTCTTCAGCGCCGCCTCGCCATCCTCGACCCGAAGCTGCACCCGATAGCCGTCGAACTTGATCTCGTGGCACCAGCCCTCGCCGGGCGGCGGTCGCTCGACCAGCGTACAGAGCTGCGGCGCCACGAAGTCCGGCATCTCGGCGACCTTCTTCGCACTTGTCGCTGTCGTCGCCTGCTTCCTTGCCGACTTGCCGGCCTTCAATGCCGTGCGCGGCGCCGGCTTGACCGTCCGCCCTTTCGTCTCCTCCGCGCGATTGGACTGCCAGACGGCGTCGGCCTTGCCTTTGGCACCTTTCGCCAGCATGAACGGTTTCGGCGCGCGGCCTTTGCCTTCGGCGATCTGCTCCATCGCGCGGCCCGAGGCGACCGATTTATCTTCGTCGAGAATGTCGTTGTCCTTGCCCTCACGGACAAATTCGTCGCGATGCTTGATCAGCAGCCAGTTGGTGCGCTTTTCGCCACCGCGGTTGCGCATGCGCACCAGCACCCAGCTGCCGTGCAGCTTGTCGCCATGCAGGGTGAACTTCAAATCGCCTTTCTTGAATCCGCGCTCGGCGTCTTCCGATTCCCAGGTGCCGCGGTCCCACAGCATCACCGTGCCGCCGCCATACTGCCCTTCCGGAATCGTGCCTTCGAAATCGCCGTAGTCGAGCGGGTGGTCTTCCACCTCGACCGCCAGCCGCTTGTCGTGCGGATCGAGCGAGGGTCCTTTCGTCACGGCCCAGGACTTGAACACGCCGTCGAATTCGAGCCTGAGATCGTAGTGCAGCCGGCTCGCATCGTGCTTCTGGATCACGAAGCGCCGCTGCTTCGACGGCGCCACTGCGGTCTTGCCCGACGGCTCGGGCGTCTTCTCGAAGTCACGCTTCTGTCGGTAGGTGGAGAGTTTTTGCAGCACGACCGGTCCCGCTTCTCTTTCAGCATTCGAGCCTATCACGGCCAAAGTCCCGTCCGGAACCAAAACCCTATGGGAGGGTTGGGGTTCCAAAACGCCTTGAGAACGCTGGAGAATGGAATGGCCCCGCGCGCCTATTGGAAGGGAACGTTGAAGCTGTCGCTGGTCAGTTGCCCGGTCGTGCTTTATCCGGCGACCACGGCGGCCGAGAAGACGCGATTTCACCTGATCAACCGCGAGACCGGGAACCGGCTCAAGCAGCAGATGATCGATGTCGAGACCGGCGACGTCGTCGAGAGCGACCAGAAGGGCCGCGGCTACGAACTGCGCAAGGGCAAATATGTCGAGATCGAACCAGAGGAGCTCGAGGCGGTCCAGATCGAGAGCAACCACACCATCGACATCGAGAGCTTCGTGCCGAGCGAGGAGATCGACCAGCGCTATCTCAACCATCCCTACTACATAGCGCCCGACGGCAAGGCCGCGGTCGACGCGTTCGCGGTGATCCGCGACGCCATGAAGGACCAGGAGCGCGTGGCGCTCGCCAAGATCGTGCTCACCAACCGCGAACACATCATGGCGATCGAGCCGCTCGGCAAAGGCCTGCTCGGCACCACGCTGCGCTTTCCTTACGAGCTGCGCGACGAGAGCGAGTTCTTCGGGGACATCAAGAGCCCGAAGATCACCAAGGACATGGTCGAGCTCGCCGGCCACATCCTGCACTCCAAAGCCTCGCATTTCGATCCCGGCAAGTTCAAGGACGAGTACGAGAACGCGCTGAAGGCGCTGGTGAAGCGCAAGGCCAGCGGCAAGACGATCGAGCTGCCCGAACCCGAGGAGCGGCCGAGCAACGTCGTCAGCCTGATGGACGCGCTGAAGCAGAGCCTGAAGGGGCGTGGCGGGAAAAAGACGGCGGCGAAGTCGCACGCGCGCCGCGCGACGGTACGGCAACGCGCCGCCAGGAAGACGCACCGTTCGCCGACGCGGCACAGGAAGGCGGGTTGAGGAGACTGCTCGCCCAGCACTCGGTTTCGTAGGGTGGGCAAAGTTTCGTAGGGTGGGCAAAGGCGCGTAAGCGCCGTGCCCACCAACCTTCCATGATCGCGATGGATGGTGGGCACGCTTCGCTTTGCCCACCCTACGGCTTCTCACGATGAGGAGATGGCTAATCCCCCGCCTTCAACCGGTATCCGATCCCCGTTTCCGTCAGCACGTATTGCGGCCGTTCCGGGTCGGCTTCGATCTTCTGGCGGAGCTGGCGGACATAGACGCGCAGATATTGCGCATCCGTCAGTTCGTCCCACAACTCCCTCAGCAGGAAGCGGTGGGTGAGCACCTTGCCGGCGTGCTGCACGAGCACGCGCAGAAGATCGTATTCCCTCGGCGACAGCTTGACGTCACGATTCCCGACCTTGACGACGCGGCGGACGAGATCGACCGAGAGATCGCCGGTGCGAAATACCGGGCGCTCCCCCTGCACCTGGAGCTGGTGGCGCAGCGCGGCGCGCAGACGGGCCAGCAGTTCGTCCATGCCGAACGGCTTGGTCAGATAGTCGTCGGCTCCGAGATCGAGCGCCTGCACCTTGCCGGCCTCGTCGCCGCGGCTCGACAGCACCACGATCGGCACGCTCTCGTTGCGGGCGCGGATGGTGCGCAGCAGCTCGTGTCCCTGAACGTCGGGCAGGCCGAGATCGAGAATGATCAGCGCCGGCGCTTCCTCGAGCTTTTCCAGCGCAATCTTGCCGTTCGACGCCTCCAGGATTTCATAGCCCTGCGTCGTCAGGCCCATCCGCAGCAGTTTGCGGATCGGCGGCTCGTCGTCGATGACCAGGACCTTGATCGGCGCAGCGCTCATGCGGCGGTATCCAATGCGCGGCCTTCTGCCGGAACGGGAAGACGGATGGTGAGGACGGCGCCATTCCGGTCGCTGCGGTTGGCGGCCGAGATCGTTCCGCGCATCGCCTCGACGAAACCGCGGGAGATGGCGAGGCCGAGGCCTGTGCCGGGGCGGATATGATCGCCCTTCTGCGCGCGGTAGAACTTGTCGAACACGCTCTCGAGCTCGTCGGGCGGAATGCCGGCCCCCTCGTCCGCGATCTCGATCACGACATGAGCGCTATCACGCCGGCTGCGGATCGAAACCGTGGTATCGGGCGGCGAATATTTTGCGGCGTTGTCGAGCAGGTTGAACAGAACCTGCTCGAACAGCACGGCATCGAGCTGGAGCATCGGCAGATCGGCGGCCAGCACCAGCTCGACCTTGTGGCTGTCAAGGATCTTGGCTGCCCTCCGCAGCGCGCTGCCGACGATCTCGCCGAGATCGTGCAGCGCAGTGTTGGGCACGATGGCGCCGGATTCGAGCTTGGTCATGTCGAGCAGGTTGGCGATGAAGCGATTGAGCCGCTCGGATTCGTCGATGACGGTCGCGAGCAGGTCGCGCTTCTCGGTGTCGGACAAGGCCCCGGCGAGATCGCGCATGGTGGAGGCCGCCCCCAGCACCGACGCGAGCGGCGTCTTCAAATCGTGCGAGATCGAGGTCAGGAGCGCCGAGCGCAAGCGCTCGGATTCGACGGTGCGCTTGACGCGGTCCATGTCCTCGACCAGCAGCACGCGCTCGATCGCCAGCGCGCCCTGGTCGACCAGCGCATCCAGCAGCCGGCGCTGATCCGGCGTCAGCAGCGGCCCGGTGCGGTCATCGTCGATGCCGATGACGCCGATCGGGCCGCGCCCGGTGCGCATCGGCAGGAATAGCCGTTTTGCACCCGGCAGCGTATCCGAGCCACGGCCTGCGGGGCGGTCGTTGCTCCAGGCCCAGTTGGCCGCGGCGAGATCGGCCTGGTCGAGCTCGTCTTCGGGCGGGTAGCCGGATTTCACCGTGAGCAGGCCTTCTTCCGGCAGCAGCAGTACCACGCGCACCTTCAGCATCAGCGCGATCTGGTAGGCGGTCGCCCACAGCACGTCGTCGAGCGTGGCGGTGCCGGCGAGCTTGCGGCTGAAGGCATAGAGTTGCTCGGTCATCCTGATCCGGCCGATCGCGGCATCGGCCTGCGTACGCACACGCGCTGCGACATTGGAGACGATCATCGCCACCACCATGAACAGGATGAAGGCGGCGACGTTGGTCGGATCGGTGATCGTGAAGGTGTAGATCGGCGGAATAAAGAAGAAATTGTAGCAGAGCGAAGCCGCGACCGTCGCCAGCAGGGACGGCCATAGGCCGTAGCGCACGGCAACCGCGACGACCGAGGTCAGCAACACGAGGTCGACGTTTTCGAGGCCGAAACGGGGCTGGATCAGTTCGGCGGCGCCGAGGCCGATCAGCACGATCCCGAGCGCCTTGAGATAGGGCATGGCATCGAACGGCTCGGATCGCGCAGCGGTCTGCACCGCCGTCTTGGGTGCGTCCTCGGCCGGAAGCTCGTCGCCGGGGATGACGTGAACGCTGATATTGCCCGCCCGGCGCACCAGATCATGCACGACCGAGCCGCGCGTCATCTCGAACCAGCGCGAGCGGGTCGACTTGCCGATCACGATCTGGGTGACGTTGTTGCCTTGCGCGAAATTGACGAGGTCGTCGGCGATGCGGCGGCCGACCGCGGGAATGGTCAGCGCCTCGCCGCCGAGCGATTCCGCGAGCCGCAGCGTATCGGCCAGCCGGTCGCGCTGCTCGTCGGACAATTGCAGGGACCGCCGCGTCTCGATCGAGATCGCGGTGAACGGCGCGTGCAGCCGGTCGGCCAGCCGCTTGGTGTAGCGCACGAGGCCAGCCGCGCGCGGATCCTCGCTGACGCAGACGAGGATGCGCTCGCCCGCGGCCCAGGGTCCGGGAATCGCATTGGCTTGCATGTGGGTGAGCAGCTGCTCGTCGACCCGCTCGGCGGTGCGCCGCAAGGCGAGCTCGCGCAACGCGGTCAGATTGCCCGGCGAGAAATAGTGCTCCAGCGCCCGCTCGGCCTGCTTGGGCACATAGACCTTGCCCTCCTTCAGACGCTGGATCAGATCGTCAGGCGTGAGGTCGATCAGCTCGATCGCATCGGCGCGGTCGAACACGGAATCGGGCACCGTCTCGCGCACCCGGACATGGGTGATCTGGGCGACGACGTCGTTCAGGCTCTCGATGTGCTGGATGTTGACGGCGGTGTAGACGTCGATGCCGTGGGAGAGCAGCTCCTCCACGTCGAGATAACGCTTGGGGTGGCGACTGCCGGCCGCGTTGGTGTGGGCGAGCTCGTCGACCAACGCGATTCCAGGCCGCCGCGCGATCACGGCATCGAGGTCCATCTCCTCGACGATCTGGCCGCGGTAGTCGAGCCGCTTGCGCGGGACCATTTCAAGCCCGCGTACCAACGCCTCGGTCTCGGCGCGGCCATGGGTTTCGACGAAGCCGACCACGACATCGATGCCAGCCTTGCGCCTGGCGTGGGCGCTCTGCAACATCTCGTAGGTCTTGCCGACGCCGGGCGCGGCGCCGACGAAGATCTTCAGCTTGCCGCTGACGCTCTCCTCCCGGCGCGCTGCCTCCAGCAGCGCTTCGGGCGACGGACGTTGTTCGGAATCGCGGCGCTCTCGGACCATCAGGGCAATATAATCATCCGGGCATTCCCAGCCTAGACCGCTACTTCGCCGCCGCCCGATCGAGCGCGAGATTCAGCGCCAGAACGTTAACCCTGGGTTCGCCGAGCAGGCCGAGCATTCGACCCTGAACGTTGGAAGCCACAAGCTGGCTCACGGCGTCTTCCGCCATATTCCGCGCTTTCGCCACCCGCGCCACCTGGAATTGCGCCGCCTCCGGCGAGATATCTGGATCGAGACCGCTGGCCGAGGTCGTCACGAGGTCGACCGGGACCGGCTGGTTCGGATTCTCTGCCTTGAGCTTGTCCACGTCGTCCTTCAGCCGGTCGGCCAGGGCCTTGCTGGTCGGGCCGAGATTGGAGCCGCCCGAATTGGCGGCGTTGTAGGGCGCCGGCACCGTCTTGGTCGAATCGTTCGGGTCCGGGGCGACCGTCGCCGAGGGACGGCCGTGGAAGTATTTGTCGTCCCTAAACTCCTGCCCGATCAGGGCGGAGCCGATCACCTTGCCGTCCTTCTCGATCAGACTGCCTTGTGCCTGAGCGGGAAAGAACGTGCCGGCGATGGCCGTCATCGCGAGTGGATAGGCCAAGCCCGTGATGGCCGTGAGGACCAGCAAAAGAACGATAGCGGGGCGGATTTCTCTGAGCATGTTGGTCTCCAGTTATTCCGTCATTGCGAGGAGCGAAGCGACGAAGCAATCCAGCCTGTCAGCGGATGCCGGCATTTCTGTATTGCTTCGCTTCGCTCGCAATGACGGGGTCAGGCCAGGTGCAAAGCAACGACGACGAGATCGATCGCCTTGATACCGATGAAGGGAATGACGATGCCGCCGAGGCCGTAGACCAGAAGGTTGCGCCGGAGCAGCGCGCCGGCACCGACCGCGCGGTAGGCGACGCCTTTCAACGCGAGTGGAATCAGCGCGATGATGACAAGTGCGTTGAAGATGATCGCCGACAGGATGGCGCTCTGCGGGCTCGACAGGTTCATGACGTTGATCACGCCAAGCTGCGGATAGAACGCCAAAAACATCGCCGGGATGATCGCGAAATATTTGGCGACGTCGTTGGCGATCGAGAACGTGGTCAGCGCACCGCGCGTCATCAAGAGCTGCTTGCCGATCTCGACCACCTCGATCAGCTTGGTCGGGTTGGAGTCGAGGTCGACCATGTTGCCGGCCTCGCGGGCGGCCTGAGTGCCGGTGTTCATGGCGACGCCGACATCGGCCTGCGCCAGCGCCGGTGCGTCGTTGGTGCCGTCGCCGCACATGGCGACCAGCTTGCCCTTGGCCTGCTCGTCGCGGATCAGCTTGAGCTTGTCCTCGGGGGTGGCCTGCGCCAGGAAGTCGTCGACGCCGGCCTCCGCCGCGATCGCGGCCGCCGTCATCGGATTGTCGCCGGTGATCATGATGGTGCGGATGCCCATGCGACGAAGCTCGGCGAAGCGCTCGCGAATGCCACCCTTGACGATGTCCTTGAGCTGGACGATCCCGAGCAATTTGCCATCCTTGGCGACCGCCAGCGGCGTGCCGCCGGATTTCGACACCTCATCGCCGATGGTCTGGATCTCGCGCCCGACGTCCGAGAGCGCGGCGGGCTGGATGGCGCGGGCGGCGTTGCCTGAGGCGACCGCGAGCGGCGCGCCGCCGCCGACATAGTTCAGCATGGCATCGACCGCACCCTTGCGCACCGAGGAGCCGCCGGCATCGACGCCGCTCATGCGGGTCTGCGCCGTGAACGGGATGAAGGTGGCGCCGAGCTCAGCCATATCGCGGCCGCGAATGCCGTATTTCTCCTTCGCCAGCACCACGATGGAGCGGCCCTCCGGTGTCTCGTCGGCGAGCGAGGCGAGCTGAGCGGCATCCGCCAGCTCTTGCTCGGTGACGCCGCGCACGGGACGGAAGGCCGTGGCCTGCCGGTTGCCGAGCGTGATGGTGCCGGTCTTGTCGAGCAGCAGCGTGTCGACGTCGCCGGCGGCCTCGACGGCGCGGCCGGACATCGCCAGCACGTTGAAGCGCACCAGCCGGTCCATGCCGGCGATGCCGATCGCCGACAACAGCGCACCAATCGTGGTCGGGATCAGCGTCACGAACAGCGCGACCAGCACAACCACCGAGATCGAGCCGCCGGCATAGGCCGCATAGCTCGGAATGGTGACGGTGGCGAACACGAAGATGATGGTCAACCCCGCGAGCAGGATGTTGAGCGCGATCTCGTTCGGCGTCTTCGCCCGCTCGGCGCCCTCGACCAGCTTGATCATGCGATCGATGAAGGTCGAGCCCTGCGCTGCCGTGATGCGGACGCGGATCCAGTCCGACAGCACCTGCGTGCCGCCGGTGACTGCGGAGCGGTCGCCGCCGGACTCGCGGATCACGGGTGCGGATTCGCCGGTGATGGCGGCCTCGTTGACGGAGGCGACGCCCTCGATCACCTCACCGTCGGAGGGAATCGTGTCGCCGGCCTCGACCAGCACGATGTCTCCGACCTTCAGGCTCGTGCCCGGCACGAGCTTGAAGGCCGCGCCGGCACCGGTCAGGAGCTTGGCCTGGCTCTCGGTGCGGGTCTTGCGCAGCGTCTCGGCTTGCGCCTTGCCGCGGCCTTCGGCCACCGCCTCGGCGAAATTGGCGAACAGCACCGTGAACCAGAGCCAGACGATGATCTGGAAGGTGAAGCCGAGGCTGGCCCCGCCGGCGACGAGGTCGCGCAGGAAGATCACGGTGGTGAGCGCAGCGACGATCTCGACCACGAACATCACGGGGTTCTTGATCATCAGTCGCGGGTCGAGCTTGGTGAAGGAGGCGCGGATCGCAGGGACGACGATCTTGGGATCGAGCATTGCCGAGACGGCCGCACGTTTTTGCAGTTTGGTCGTATCCATGGAGGTCACTCCAGACAATCAGAACCGGTTGCCGGCGTTCATCGCCAAATGCTCGACGATCGGTCCGAGCGCCAGCGCCGGGAAGAAGGTCAGGCCGCCCACGATCAGGATGACGCCGACGACGAGGCCGACGAACAGGCCTCCGGTGGTCGGGAACGTGCCCATCGACGGCGGGATCGATTTCTTGGCGGCGAGCGAGCCGGCGATCGCCATCGCCGGGACGATCATGAAGAAGCGACCGACGAACATCGCGCTGGCCAATGTGAGGTTATAGAAGAGGGTGTTGCCGGTGAGGCCCGCGAACGCCGAGCCGTTGTTGCCCGCCGCCGAGGTGAATGCGTAGAGGACTTCGGTGAAACCGTGCGGGCCGGCATTCGCCATGGAGGCCGCAGCCGCCGGGTAGACCACGCCGACCGCGGTCCAGCCCAGGATCATCAGCGGCAGCACCAGGATGGCCAGCATCGCCATCTTGACCTCGCGCGCCTCGATCTTCTTGCCGACATATTCCGGCGTGCGCCCGACCATGAGGCCTGCCACGAAGATCGCGAGGATGACGAACAGCAGCATGCCGTACATGCCGGCGCCGACGCCGCCGACGATGATCTCGCCGAGCTCGATGTTGATCAGCGGAATCATGCCGCCGAGCGCCGTAAAACTGTCATGCATGGCGTTGACCGCACCGCACGAGGCCGCGGTGGTCACGACGGCGAACAGCGAGGACGCAACGATGCCGAAGCGCACCTCCTTGCCCTCCATGTTGCCGCCGGTCAGGCCCACCGCCTGCAGCGTCGAGGTGCCATTCGCCTCCGCCCAATAGGTGATGGCGACGCCAGCGATGAACAGCACGCCCATCACGGACAAGATTGCCCAGCCCTGGCGCTGGTTGCCGACCATGCGGCCGAACACGTTGGTGAGCGCGGCGCCCAGCGTGAAGATCGACAGCATCTGCACGAAGTTCGACAGCGCGGTCGGGTTCTCGAACGGGTGCGCGGCGTTGGCATTGAAGAAGCCGCCGCCATTGGTGCCGAGCATCTTGATCGCAACCTGCGAAGCCACCGGGCCGACCGCGATGGTCTGCTTGGCGCCTTCGAGCGTGGTCGCCTCGATATAGGCCCCTAACGTCTGCGGCATGCCCTGCGAGACCAGGAACAGCGTGTAGACGACGCAGATCGGCAGCAGCACATAGAGCGTGCAGCGGGTGACGTCGACCCAGAAATTGCCGACGGTGCGCATCGAGGCACGCGAGAAGCCGCGGATCAGCGCCATCGCCAGCGCGATGCCGGTTGCCGCCGACAGGAAGTTCTGATGCGTCAGGCCGAGCATCTGGGTCAGATAGGACAGCGTGCTTTCGCCGCCGTAGTTCTGCCAGTTGGTGTTGGTGATGAACGACATCGCTGTGTTGAAAGAGAGATCTTCCGCAACCGCGCCCTGCCCGGCCGGATTGAACGGCAGCACGGCCTGGAGCCGCATCACGCCGTAGATGACGAGGAAGCCGCCGACATGGAACAGCAGCATGGCGACCGTATAGGTCAGCCAATGCTGCTCGCGCTTCTCGTCGACACCGGAAATCCAGTAGATGCCGGCCTCGATCGGCCGCAGCACCGGCGACAGGAACGTTCGCTCACCGCCAAACACCCGCGTCATATACCACCCGAGCGGTTTTGTGAGTGCGACGATGATGACGCAGAACAGAATGATCTGGAGCCAACCGGCCATAGTCATGGAATCAACCCTTCAAGCTTGGTGCCCGGCGCAGCAGCGGCAGCAGCACCGTCAGCAGGCCGGCGACGAGCACGGCGTCCGCCAGCAGCAATTCGAGAAGCAGCAGCACGGGTCAGAACCGCTCGGGCCGCAGCAGCGCGTAGGTGAGATAAATCAGGAGGCCGAACGAGACGGCGCCGGCGAGCGCATAATCAAAAAGCATCGTCCGCCCCCTCACAGCCGTTCGCAGGCATAGGTGTAGCCGATCGCGAGCGCAAAGAAGCCAAAGCCCAGCGCCAGCATCAGAATGTCCATCATCGGATTGCTCCTCGTTGCGTCCCGAGGTCCGGCGCAACTTTCTCTCGGTGACCCCGCGGGCTCGCGCAGGACATGGAACGCATGTCCACGGATGACAGCAGGGACTATTTTGACCGTGCTGAAATGCCAGCGTGGGCATAGGTTTTCGAGATGAGGCCTAAGGCGACGTTATAGGAATCTCATAAAGGCGCGGGTGGCGCTCGCCTGGAATGGCGCACCACCTCCCCTCACACACACTTATGAAATCCCTATATCTCTCGTCCGATCCCCCTCTCGTTTTCAAATGCCTTTGGGGCCCATCCTGGCAATGCCGGCCGACTGACCGACGCCATTTCCAGGAGGCCTGACATGACCGCCATTCTCCGACGCCTCGACCCGCCGTGCCTCAGCCAGCAGCTGCGCGCGGCTCCGGCGATGACACGCCCGTTGATGTCGGACGTGATCGACAAGGCCTGCCGGCGGGTCGCCTCGTTCGGCCAAAGCGAGCGCACCATACGCCTCACGCGCCTGATCGACGCGGAGGCCTGGACCGACGCGGCCTTGGCGCTGCTGGAGCTCGAGCTGCCGATGTGGCAGGTCCGCCGCATCGCCTATGACGAGGGCGAGTGGCATTGCGCGCTGTCGCGCGAGCGCGAGTTGCCGGACTGGCTGGACACCGCGGTCGAGGCGCGCCACGCCGACCTCGCGCTCGCCTTGCTGTCGGCGTTCGTCGAGGTCCGCGCGCTCACCGCGGAAGCGTCGCGGCCGAGCGTTCCCTCGGTTCGCCCGGCGCTGGAGCCGATCTACGAGCCACTCGCCTGCGACAATTTCAGCTAGCCCCCGATAGAAGGACCCGAACATGCCGGTGCTGACACATCGCCTTGAACCACCGCTGTACCAGATTGAACGTCAGCCTCGGCTGCCGAAAGTGCACAGGGCCCAGCTCACGCGGCTCGCGCTTCAGGTGCTGACCGTGTTCTCGATGGGCAGCGTGCTCACCGCTCTGATCGCGCTGAGAACCGCCATCCATGTCTGGCATCTCCCCGCCTGAGGTAACGACATGATCGAGCTCAAGATCGCCATCCTGGTCGCATTGATGGGTGCATTGCTGCTCGGCATGCGCTTCACCGCGAACCCGGCGTCGGACCGTTAGCATGTCGCTCCTCAAGGGAAATCTCGAGCACGTGGTCACCGTGACCATCCTGACCATGACGCTGAGCCTGATCTGGGGCGCGATCCTGACCCTCGTGATCACGCTTCTCGCACGCGGGCTCGGCGTCTAGCTCCTCGCCAGCGATGCCGCTGGGAGCCTCGAAATGGGTCCGCGCCGGGCGCCCTGGCGGAGACCATCGCCGCAATACGCGCCATCCACAAGCCGTCGCATGCCACCGCGAAGAAGCGCCTGCGCCAGCCCACGATGGACGCGATGCGTGCGGCGATCGACCGTGAATTGACCATGGCTGCCTATGCGGCGAGCAACCGGGCCCGCAGCGCGGTGGCAATGCCCGGCTGACGTCACCTGTCCCTCCGGAAACGACGCGGCCGATCTGGCGCAATTCCAGGGAACCGTGTAGATCGGTTTCATGAGCAGCAGCAACGTCAACGTCGTCGCCCACCCCCTGGTCCAGCACAAGCTCTCGCTGATGCGGGAGAAGGACCGCTCGACCAAGAGCTTTCGCGAGATCCTGAACGAGATCGGGATGCTGCTCTGCTACGAGGTGACGCGCGACCTGCCGCTGGAGCTGGTCGAGATCGAGACGCCGATCGCGCCGATGCAGGCGCCCAAGATCGCTGGCAAGAAGCTCACGCTGGCGCCGATCCTGCGCGCCGGCGTCGGCTTCCTCGACGGCATGCTGGCGCTGATGCCCTCGGCGCGCATCGCCCATATCGGGCTCTACCGCGACCCCGAGACGTTGCAGGCCGTGGAATATTACTTCAAGGCGCCGCAGGACCTGTCCGACCGCACCGTGATCCTGATGGACCCGATGCTGGCGACCGGCAACTCGGCCTGCGCCGGCGCCTCCCTGCTCAAGGCCCGCGGCGCTCGCGACATCCGCTTCGTCTGCCTGCTGGCGGCGCCCGAGGGCATCGCCCGGTTCCAGAGCGAGCATCCCGACGTGCCGGTCTGGACCGCCGCGATCGACGAGCGGCTTAACGATCACGGCTACATCGTGCCGGGCCTGGGCGATGCCGGCGACCGGATGTTCGGCACCAAGTAGACAGGTTTGCGCGATCGGGTTACTGCGGCTGCCATGAGTGCCAACGCGTCATCGCTGCAATCGCTGATCCGGGCCGAAGCCGCTGCCGACCCCGCCTTCGTCTTCGACGGCACGCCTGTCTCACGCGCGCAATTTTCGAACAAGGTCGAGCAGACCGCCGCCTGGCTTGCGGCGCAAGGCATCATCAAGGGCGATGTCGTCGCGGTCTGGCTGGTCAACCGGATCGAGTGGCTCGCGCTGCTGTTCGCCGCCGCCCGCCTCGGCGCGATCGTGGCGGCCGTCAATACGCGCTATCGCAGCGCGGACGTCGCGCATCTGCTTCGCTTGTCCGGCGCGAGGCTGATGGTGGTCGAAGCCGCCTTCCGCTCGATCGATTTTGCCGCGATCCTCGCCGATCTCGCCGAGGACGAGGTGCCCGCGCTGCAGAAGCTCGCCGTGATCGGCGCGGATGCGATTCCGGCACACTGGCCCTGCGTGCGCTTCGACGCCTTCGACAGGTCTTATCCCCCCGCCCGGCCGGCTCAGGACGACGTCGACCTGCCGGTGCTGCTCTACACGACATCGGGCACCACCAAGGGGCCGAAGCTCGTCGCGCATTCGCAGCGCACGCTGGCCACGCATGCCGCGTCCGTCGCCAAGGCACTCCAGCTTGATCCGCAGCGTCATTCGCTGCTGGCCATGCTGCCGTTCTGCGGCACCTTTGGCATGACCAGCCTGCTCGGCTTCGTCGCGGCGGGCGCGACCATCCACGTGCTCGATGCCTTCGAGGCGGCACCGGCGCTGAAGATCCTCAGCACGCACGCGATCACGCACGCCTTCGGCTCCGACGAGATGTTCCGCCGCATCCTCGCCCTCACCGATGCACCGCGTCCGTTCCCGCATCTCGAAGTCTGCGGCTTCGCCGCGTTCCAGCCCGGCTGGCGCGAACTTGCCGCGGCGGCCGAGGCGCGCGGCCTGCCGCTGTTCGGCCTGTACGGTTCGAGCGAGTTGCAGGCGCTGTTCTCGATCGGACGCCCCGCCGATGCCTTCGCCGATCGCATCGAGGGCGGCGGCCGGCCAATGTCGCCTGACGCAAAAGTGCGCGTGCGCGACACCGAAACCGGCGAGCTTGCGGCCGAAGGCGTTTCCGGCGAGATCGAGATCAGCGCGCCGTCACGCTTCCTCGGCTATTTCAACAATCCCGAGGCGACGCGCGATGCATTCACCGCCGACGGGTTCTTCCGCACCGGCGACATCGGCCGGCTGCGCGGCGACGGTTCCTTCGTCTACGAGACCCGCGCCGGCGATGCCATGCGGCTCGGCGGCTTCCTGGTCGCGCCCGGCGAGATCGAGGACGAACTCAAATCTTGTGCCGGTGTCGCTGACGCCCAGGTGGTCGCAATCGACTTGAAGGGCCAGGCGCGCTGCGTCGCGTTCGTGATCCCGGCACAGCAGCCGCCGATGCCGGAGACACTGATCGCGCACCTGCGCGGCCGGCTCGCCGGCTACAAGGTGCCGGCGCGGATCTATGTGGTGGATGCCTTTCCGGTCACCGACAGCGCCAACGGCGTGAAGATCCAGCGTGCCCGGCTCCGCGCCATGGCGATGGAGCGGATCGCTGCTGAATAGCAGCGCACCGCAAGAGTCGTTCAGTACGACTTGGCGAGCCCCAGCACTTTCTCTGCAATAAAACTCAGCGCAAGCTGCGGGCTGACCGGCGCGATGCGCGGGATCAGCACCTCGCGCAAGTAACGCTCGACGTGGAATTCCTTGGCATAACCGAAGCCGCCATGGGTCATCACGGCCTGCTCACAGGCCGAGAAACCTGCCTCGCCCGCAAGATATTTCGCGGCATTGGCTGCGGCGCCGCACGGCATGCCCTTGTCGTATTGCCATGCCGCCGACATCACCATCAGCCAGGCGGCCTCGAGCTCGACCCAGTTCACCGCGAGCGGATGCTGGATGCCCTGGTTCTTGCCGATCGGACGGTTGAACACCACGCGCGTCTTGGCGTATTCGGTCGCTCGCGATAGCGCCAGCTTGCCGAGGCCGACCGCCTCCGCCGCGATCAGGATGCGCTCCGGGTTCATGCCTTCGAGGATGTACTGGAAGCCTTTGCCCTCCTCGCCGATCCGGTCCTCCATCGGAATCTCAAAATCCTCGAAGAACAGCTCGTTGGAATCGACGATCTTGCGGCCCATCTTCTCGATCTCGTGGACCTTGATCCTGGTGCGGTCGAAATCGGTATAGAACAGGCTGAGGCCGTGGGTCGGCGAACGCACCTCTTCGAGCGGCGTGGTGCGCGCCAGCAGCAGGATCTTGTGCGCGACCTGCGCGGTCGAGATCCACACCTTCTGGCCGTTGACGATGTAGCGATCGTTCTTGGCGACCGCGCGGGTCTTGAGTTGCGTGGTGTTGAGGCCCGTGTTGGGCTCGGTGACGGCGAAGCACGCCTTCTCGCGGCCCTCGACCATCGGCGGCAGCATGCGCTTGCGCTGCTCCTCGGTGCCGAACACCACGACCGGGTTGAGACCGAACACGTTGATGTGCACCGCGGACGCACCGGACATGCCGGCCCCCGATTCCGCGATGGTACGCATCATGATCGCAGCTTCCGTGATGCCGAGCCCCGAGCCGCCATATTCTTCCGGCACGCAGATGCCGAGCCAGCCGGCGTCGGCCAGCGCCTTATGAAAGTCGTGCGGGAAGCCGCCGTCGTGGTCCTTCTTCAGCCAATAGGCATCCGGAAAACCTTCGCAGACCTTGGCGATGGCGTCGCGAATGGCTTCCTGCTGATCGGTGAGCGCGAAATCCATGTTCGTGATCTCCTTGCCGGGAGCCGCGACCACGCCATCTCCCTCCTCGCCCTGTTTCCCACGCGAAGGCCGTGGCCGATTGCTGCCCCTGGACGTGCGCCTCGCTTTGCGTTCTTTAACTTGAAAAACCGGGTACAGATACGTGAATTTGTCGATCGAGTGTGTGTACCATGCATGGGGTCATGCGGCGTGTCGCGACGAGCGCGCCGTTATTTCGCAGGGAGGAAACCGCGATGGCCGGGCTTTATTTCGAAGACTTTTCGGTAGGCCAGGAGTTCAGGCATCCGCTGACCCGGACCGTCACGGAGATGGACAACACCATGTTCAGCCTGCTGACGCTCAATCCGCAGCCGCTGCACATCGACGCGCATTTCGCCGAAAAGACCGAGTTCGGCCAGCGCATTTTCAACAGCCTTTACACCCTCGGCATCATGATCGGCATGACGGTCTATGATACGACCCTGGGGACCACCGTCGCCAATCTCGGCATGACCGACGTCACTTTTCCGAAGCCGGTCTTCCATGGCGACACGCTGCGGGCGACGACAAAGGTGCTTTCGTTGAGAGACTCCAAATCGCGCCCGAAAGCGGGCATCGTCGAGTTCGAGCACCATGCCCTCAACCAGAACGACGAGATCGTCGGCAAATGCCGCCGCATGGCGATGATGCACAAGAGGCCGGTCTGATGCGTTCGATGCTGTTCGTGCCGGGCGATTCCCCGCGCAAATTCGAGAAGGCGAGCGAAGGCAAGGCCGACGCGCTGATCATCGATCTCGAGGATTCCGTCGTCACCGAGAAGAAGCCGGAGGCGCGCACCCTGACGCTTGCGATGCTGAAGAGCCGCCCCGGCGCGCACCAGCTCTATGTCCGCGTCAACGCGCTCGACACCGGCATGACGCTGGCCGATCTCGCGGCGGTGATGCCCGGAAGGCCCGACGGCATCGTGCTGCCAAAATCGCAAGGCGGCGACGACGTGCGCCAGGTTGCGACCTGGCTCGAAGCGCTGGAAGCTGCATCCGGCATCGCGGGCGGCGCGACGCGCATCGTCTGCGTTGCGACAGAGACGGCAAGCTCGATCTTCGGCCTCGGCAGCTACAAAGGATGCTCTCCTCGCCTCGCCGGCTTGATGTGGGGCGCGGAAGATCTCTCGGCCTCGCTCGGCGCCACCGAGAAGGCGTCCGGCGGCGTGTTCCACAGTCCCTATCGTCTCGCGCGCGATCTCTGCCTGATGGCAGCGGCCGCGGCCGAGGTCGCGCCGATCGACACCGTCTATACCGACATCGACAATCTCGCGGGCCTCGCGCAGGAGACGCGCGCCGCGCGCCGCGACGGCTTTTCCGCCAAGGCGCTGATCCATCCCAAGCATGTCGATGTCGTCAATGCGGCGTTCGAGCCGACGGAGGCCGAACGCACCTGGGCGGAGAAGGTGATCGCCGCGTTCGCGAGCAATCCCGATTCCGGCACGCTGCGGCTCGACGGCCAGATGATCGACAAGCCGCATCTTCGCGCCGCGAAGAAGATCCTCGGCCAATCCTAGATCGGGATGCCCGGTTGCGGCTGAAGGCGGCGGCCTGAAGCCGAGGGCTCAGTCGAATGCCTGAACGGGCGGCGTCGCGGCTTGCGCGGGTGCGGCAGGCGCCGCTTGGACGGGCGCGGCCTGAACCGGCGGCGGATTGCCGGCAGCTCTCATCTGGCCGTTGGCATTCATTGCCTCGCGCGCGCGCGGTGGGACGCGGGTAGCGGCCGCGCGGCGCGGCGGCTGCCGCTGTCTTGCCGACTGCGACCCTCTCATCCCCCAGGAGCGGGCGATCGAAGGTCCGGCCGTATAGCCGATCAGGGCTCCGGCGACCGCCCCGACCGGGCCCAGCACGACCGCGCCGGATACCGCGCCGAGCGCCGCATCGCCCGCGCGCTCCTGCGCAACGGCGCTCACGGGCACGCAGGCCAGCATTGCGACAGCAGTGATCAGTGCTTTGGTCATCGGAGCGCCTCCCTCACGGGAGATCACTCCTGCTCAAATATGGCCACAGCAGGTTCGCTTGCCGGCCAACAGAAGGCAATCGGCCGGCGGAACTCAGCCATAAGCGACAATGGATTCCCTCTCCCCGCGAGCGTCAGTGCGGTCGTACACGACTTTTCGGCAACACCTCACCCCGCGCCTCGTCCTTCGAGACGACCGCTTCCAGCGGTCGCGACCGCGGCAGTTGCGAGCGGATCGATATCGCAGCGCATCATACCGATCGCGCGCTAGGATCGGTGCTCCGACAAGGCCGCGCCAGGGCGAGTACCATGCAGACATTCAGGCGAATTGGCCTCGCGCTGATCATCAGCGTGACGTCGCTCGGGACCGGCAATGGCGCAGACATCATCGCGCCTGCGCACATGAAAGCAGCCGGCACGATCGATGCGCGATTCCAATCCTACAATGTCGAGATGGTCGAGGTGACTGGCGGCCGGTTCTGGAAGCCCTACGCGCAGAAGGGCATGCGTCGCGATCGCTACGCCTATCGGCCGCCGGTGGATCTCGCCAATCCGCGCCTGCGCAAGCTCGCCGCGGCGCTCGGACCCGCCTACATGCGCGTCAGCGGCACCTGGGCGAATGCGACGTTTTTCGCCGACACTGATGGTGCTGCGTCCGCGCCGCCCGCCGGCTTCAACAGCGTGCTCACCCGCGCGCAATGGCGCGGCGTCGTCGATTTTGCCCACGCGGTCGATGCAGAGATCGTGACGTCCTTTGCCGTCAGTCCCGGCAACCGCAGCCCGGACGGCGCGTGGACGCCGGACCAGACGCAGCGCCTCATTGACGCCACGCGCCAGCTGGGTGGCCGCATCGCCGCCGCCGAATTCATGAACGAGCCGACCCTGGCGGCGACCAATGGCCCCCCGACGGGATATGACGCAAAGGCCTATGGGCGCGACTTCAATATCTTTCGCGACTGGATACGGCGAGCGGCACCGGAGACGCTCATCGTCGGTCCAGGCTCCGCAGGCGAGTCCAGCGGCATTCGCACGCGCGATCTGCTCGCCGCGACGGGGCCCGGGCTCGATCGCGTCTCCTATCATCACTACAACACGCTCTCAGCTCGCTGCGGCGTGCACGACGATCCACGACAAGTGCTGTCCGAAGATTGGCTGTCGCGGACCGACGCCGCGCTGACCATCTATCGCGGCTTGCGCGACGCATTCGAGCCAGGCAAGCCGATCTGGCTGACGGAGACGGCGAATGCCGCCTGCGGCGGCAATGTGTGGGATGCGACCTTCCTCGACACGTTCCGCTATCTCGATCAGCTCGGCCGTCTTGCCAAGGCTGGCGTGCAGGTCGTCATGCACAACACGCTGGCGGCCAGCGACTATGGCTTGCTCGACGAAAGGACCTTTCGTCCTCGGCCGAGTTACTGGGGCGCCCTGCTCTGGCGCCGGTTGATGGGATCGACCGTGCTCGACCCGGGCATGGTCTCGACAACCGGTCTCCATGTCTATGCGCATTGCCATGCCGCGGCGAACGGCGCGGTCTCCGTGCTCCTCATCAACACCTCGCGGCACCAGCCGCGTTCCGCGACGCTGGCTGTCTCGGCCGAGAGCTACACACTTCAAGCGGATCATCTGCAGGACACCAATGTGCAGATGAACGGCAAAAGGCTCTCGCTGACGGACGACGACGACCTGCCCCACTTCGACGCGCGCACGATGGCGCAGGGTCAGGTCCACCTGCCGCCAGCGAGCATGACCTTCCTGGTGATGCCCGACGCCGCCGCCTGCCGTTGAGCTGGTCAGAATTTGAGATCGTCGCGCGCCGTCTCCGGCGCCATCAGCGTCGCACTGATCGTGATGATCGAGAGCGCGATGATGTAGACCGACACCGCCCAGTAGGAACCGGCCCATGCCAGCAGCGCCGCGGCGATCAGCGGCGAGAAGCCGCCGCTCAGCGCTGCGGCGACATTGGCGCCGAGCGAGGCTCCGCTATAGCGCACCTGGGTGCGGAACAGCTCCGGCATGAAGGCAGCCTTCGGTCCGAACAGCAGGGCGTGCGTCAGCGTCATCGTGACGACGAGCGCCAGCGTGATCAGCGCCGGCTCCCTGGTGTCGAGGAACCAGAACAGCGGAAACGCCAGCGCCACCGAGAACACGCCGCCGGCAAGATAGAGCGCCTTGCGGCCGAAGATGTCGGACAGCCAGCCGGCGAGCGGCAGCGTCGCGAACTCGACGAGGGCGGCATAGACCACCGCATCCAGAATCACCTGCCGCGGCAGGCCCAGTCTTGTCGTGGCGTAAACCACCGTGAAGACGGTGAGAAGATAGGCGAGCCCGACCTCCGACACCGTGATGCCGATCGCCAGCAGAAAGCTGCGCCAGTCGCGGCGCAGCACTTCCAGCACTGGCTGGGCCAGCACCTCCTTGCGATCGACCACCTCCTTGAAGTGCGGCGTCTCCGCGAGCTTGAGCCGCACGATGAAGCCGACGCCGACGAGCAGGAAGCTGATCAGGAATGGCACCCGCCAGCCCCAGCTGAGGAAATCGGCTTCTGGCAGCTTGGTCATCAGGCCGAAAATGCCGGTGGAGGCGGCAACGCCGACGGGAAAGCCGATCTGCACCAGGCTGCCATAGAAGCCGCGGCGATTGCCGGCATGCTCGATCACCATGACGACCGCGCCGCTCCATTCGCCCCCTAAGCCGATGCCCTGGACGAAGCGCAGCATAACGAGCAGGATCGGGGCCCAGACGCCGATCTGGCTGTAGGTCGGCAGGCAGCCGATCAGGAAGGTGCCGAGCCCCATCGCGATCATGGTTGCGACCAGCATGGTCTTGCGGCCGAGCCGGTCGCCGTAATGCCCAATGATGGCGCCGCCGATCGGCCGCGCCACGAAACCGACCGCATAGGTCGAGAATGCCGCGAGCGTGCCGACGAAGGGATCGAAGCTCGGAAAGAACAGCTTGTTGAAGACCAGCGCCGCCGCCGTGCCGTAAATCAGGAAATCGTACCACTCGATCGCGGTGCCGAGCGCGCTCGCCCATACCACATGCGCCGTCGTCGATTTTTCCGCCGCGGAGACTTCCGTTACTGTCGTCATTCCCTGCCCCAAGATTCCCGCTTGCATCATGACCAATCGCCACGGCGGTTGCAACCTGCGGGCGTGTCGACTCTCACAGGATCACTGCGCGAGGTTTTGCGCGCCGCTGCTTCAATGTCCGTCATTGCGAGGAGCCTTGCGACTACGCAATCCAGACTGTCTCCACAGAAACAGTCTGGATTGCTTCCGCCCTCGCCAAGACTTCGGCGGACGAGTCGCTTCGTTCGCAATGACGACGCCGAGACAGCTGCTCCTCCCCGCCCTTGAGGAACCTGGCTCCGCCCTTTAATTCGCCATTGACAAAATAATTAGCTAATATCTAACTTGCCGCCAACCAACCCGCCGCCCCAAGCGGCCAATAAAATAGAGAGGAAACAACGATGAGAGGGCTTCTGGCCTGCGCCATGCTCGCGGCCATGACTTCAGCAGCCACGACCACAGCCGCGACCGCGCAAGTCTCCGACGACGCTGTGCGGATCGGCGTGCTGACGGATCTGTCGAGCTGGGGCCGTGACAACTCAGGGCCGGGCTCGGTCGAAGCCGCGAAGATGGCGGTTGAGGAATTCGGGCCGACCGTGCTCGGCAAGCCCATCGAGATCATCAGCGCCGACCACCAGATGAAGACCGACGTCGGCGTGCAGATCGTCCGCGGCTGGTTCGACAACGGCAAGGTCGACGCCGTGGTCGACATTCCCAATTCCGGCATCGCGATCGCGGTCCACAACATGGTGCGTGAGCGCGGCAAGATCGCGCTGCTGTCCGGCCCCGGCGCGAGCTCGCTGACGGACGAGCTGTGCAGCCCGAACACCGTGCACTTCACCTATGACACCTACGCGCTGTCGAAAGTGACGGCCTCCGCCGTCATCAAGGAAAGCGGCAAGTCCTGGTACTTCATCACGGCGGACTACGCCTTCGGCCAGCAGCTCGAGAAGGACGCCACCCGGTTCATCAACGAGATGGGCGGAAAGGTCTTGGGCGGCGTCAAGCACCCGACCAACACCGCGGACTTCTCCTCCTTCGCGCTGCAGGCGCAGAGCTCTAAATCCGACGTGGTCGCCTTCGCCAATGCCGGGCAGGACACCGACAACGCCATCAAGCAGTCCGGCGAGTTCGGCCTGGTCCAGGGCGGCCAGAAGCTGGTCGGCCTGTTGATGTTCGACACCGACGTGCACGCGATTGGCCTGAAGGCCGCGCAGGGCACCTACATGACCACGGCCTCCTATTGGGCCATGGACGAGGCCACCCGCGCCTGGTCGAAGAAGTTCTACGAGCGCACCAAGGTGATGCCGACCATGATCCAGACCGGCGTCTATGGCTCGGTGCTGCATTATCTCAAGGCGATCAAGGCCGCCGGGACCGACGATTCCGCCAAGGTAATGGCCAAGATGCGCGAGCTGCCGATCGAGGATACATTCGTCCATGGCGGACGCTTGCGCGAGGACGGACGTGTCATCCGCGACATGTATCTCGCCAAGGTAAAAACGCCCGAGCAGTCCAAGGAGCCATGGGACTATCTGGACATCGTCAAGACCGTGAAGGGCGAGGACGCCTTCCGCCCGGTCTCCGAGTCCAAATGCCCGCTCTTGAAGAAGTGAGGCCAGATGACCGGCAACGAGCATAGCGCAATTGAGACTTACGAGTGCGACGTGCTCGTGGCCGGGTCGGGTTGCTCCGGCATGTCCGCCGCGATCACCGCGCGCCACCGCGGCCTCGACGTCCTGATCGTCGAGAAGGAGCCGCGCTTCGGCGGCACCACCGCCCGCTCCGGCGGCTGGCTCTGGATCCCCGGCACATCGCTGGCGAAAGCCTACGGCATCGAGGAGACACCGGAGCAGGCCCGCATTTATCTGCGGCACGAAGCCGGCAACAATTACGACGCCGCGCGTGTCGATGCGTTTCTCTCGGCTGGCCCCGAGGCGGTCGATTTCTTCACGAACAAGACGGCGCTGCGCTTCGACATGCCGCTGGTCTTCCCTGACTATCACGCCGAGGCCCCCGGCGGCGCACAGGGCGGCCGCTCCATGGTGACGCGCCCGTTCGACGGCCGCGAGCTCGGCGACCTCGTCAAGTCCCTCGGCATGCCGCTGCCCGAGCTCACCGTGTTCGGCATGATGCTCGGAAGCGGCAAGGAGATCATCCATTTCATGCGGGTGACGAAGTCGCTGACCTCTGCGGTCTATGTCGCGAGGCGCCTGTCCCGGCACCTGATGGACGTGCTGCGCTATGGCCGCGGCATGACGCTCACCAACGGCAACGCGCTGGCCGGGCGGCTCGCCAAATCCGCGCTCGACCTGAAGATTCCGATGTGGCTGTCCGCGCCGGTGCGCGAGCTGACGGTCGAGAACGGCGCGGTGACAGGCGCGATCGTTGTGCGCGAGGGACGCGAGGTCCGCGTCCGCGCAAGGCAAGGCGTCGTGCTCGCTTGCGGCGGCTTCCCGCACGATGTCGAGCGGCGCAAAAAAATGTTTCCGCATGCGCCGACCGGCAACGAGCATTTCTCGCCGGGCCCGACCGGCAATACCGGCGACGGATTGCGTCTTGCGGAGCGCGCCGGCGGGCATGTCGAGGATCGCCTGCCGAACGCGGCGGCCTGGGTCCCGGTGTCGCTGACGACGCGCAAGGACGGCTCCAAGGGCGTGATGCCGCATTTCATCGACCGCGCCAAGCCCGGCGTGATCGCGGTGATGCGCGACGGCAGGCGCTTCGCCAATGAGGGCAATTCCTATCACGACTTCGTCCAGGCCATGGTCAAGGTATCGAAACCCGGCGAGGAGATCGCGGCCTATCTCGTCTGCGATCACAAGACGCTGCGCAAATACGGCCTCGGCTGTGTGCCGCCGTTCCCGATGCCGCTGGGTCATCACTTGCAGACTGGTTATCTCATGCGTGGCGACACGCTCGAGGCGCTGGCGGCGAAGGCCGGCATCGATGCCAAGGCCTTCGCCGAGACCGTCAGGCAGTTCAATGCGACCGCGCCGCTTGGGCACGACGCCGCCTTCGGCAAGGGCTCGAAGGCCTATAACCGCTATCAGGGCGACGCGCTGCACGGCCCCAACCCCTGCGTTGCGCCGATCGAGAACGGACCGTTCTACGCGATCAAGATGGTGGTCGGCGATCTCGGCACCTATGCCGGCATCGTCACCGACGAGAATGCCCGGGCGCTCGACGCCGAGGGCCGCGTGATTCCCGGGCTCTATGCCGCCGGCAACGACATGGCGAGCATCATGGGTGGCAATTACCCCGGCGCCGGCATCACGCTTGGGCCGGCGCTGACCTTCGGCTACATTGCCGGACGACACCTTGCCGACAGCGCCGCCAGGCGCGACGCGGCGTAGCGCGATCGGAGGCGCATGAAGAGGGAAAGCCGCGGCATCCAGTCGATCGAGGTCGGCGGAGAACTGCTTCGCGCGCTCGCAAGAAGCGGCGAGCCGATGATGCTGCGCGATCTCGCGCGCGAGGCCGGCATGACGCCGGCCAAGGCGCATCCTTATCTCGCCAGCTTCTCCCGCATCGGACTGATCGAGCAGGACGAGACCACCGGCCGCTACGAGATCGGCGCGCTTGCGCTGGAGCTCGGCCTGATCAGCCTGCGCCGGCTCTCCGGCGTGCGCATCGCCAGGCCGAAGATCGCCGCACTCGCCAGCCAGATCGGACATGCGGTCTCGCTCGCGGTCTGGGGCACGCACGGGCCGACCGTGGTGCAGCTCGAGGAGCCGGCCCAGCCGGTCCACATCGTCATGCGCGCCGGCTCTGTGATGGCGCTGCTGGAGACCGCCACCGGCCGCGCCTTTGCGGCTTTCCTGCCGGAGAAGACGATCAATGCCGCGCTTGAAAGCGGCCTCGATCGTCACGGCGTCGGCTACAATCCGAAGCGCGCCGTGAAGGGCGCCAAGGTCACGGAGATGCTGACCGAGGTTCGCAAGCACGGCCTCGCCCGCGCGCTCGGCGATCCCCTGCCCGGCGTCAACGCGTTCTCGGCGCCCGTATTCGATCATTCCGGTCACGTCGCGCTGGTCATCACCGCGATGGGGCCCGAAGGCACGTTCGATGCGCGCTGGGACAGCCCGATCGCGCACGCGCTGCGCGACTGCGCCGGCAGCATCTCGAAGCGGCTGGGGTACGGGATGACGGTCGCTGCGGAGTGATGGCCGCTACTTCTCCTTCACCGGCACCGTGTAGTTCAGGATCAGCCTTCCGCCATCGGGATAGATCGTCTGTCCCGTGATGTAGGACGCATCATCACTCGCCAGGAACGCCACGACGGACGCCACCTCGCTCGGCTCGCCGCCGCGCCCCGCGGGCGTCCGCGACATCACTGTCTTGCGGGCGTCTTCGGAGGTGTAGATCGACGACGCCACCATGTCGGTGAGGATCGTGCCCGGCCCGACCGCGACGACGCGGATGTTGTGCGGGGCGAGCGCGACGGCGGCAACTGACGTCAGCTGCTTCATGCCGCCCTTGGACATCGCGTAGGTCGCAAGCGCCGGGATCGCCAGCAGCGCATTCACCGAGGACATGTTGATGATGACGCCGCCGCCCCCTTGCGCGATCATCTGCCTCGCCGCCGACTGCACGCCGAAGAACGCGCCTTTGAGATTGATGCCGATGATCTCGTCGAATTCCCCTTCGGTGATGTCGAGGATGTCCCGGTTGCGGGCGACGCCGGCATTGTTGACCATGATGTCGAGCCGGCCGAATTCCTTCACGGCGGTGGCGACGAGCTGATCCACGTCCGCGCGCCTGGCGACATTGCCGACGACAGTGCGCAAGGCATCGGGACGACCGAGTTCGGCAGCGGTCGCCGCTAGCCCATCGGCATCGACATCCGAAATCACGACCTTGACGCCGTCGTCCAAAAATCTCTTCGCGCAGGCCTTGCCGATGCCGCGCGCTGCGCCGGTGATGGCGGCGACCTTGCCGGATAGTTTCATGGGCTCACTCCAGGACTTGTGACGATCTCTTGGACGTGTTCACGCAAAGACGCGCGGGCGTAGTCCAGTATGAAACCAGGTGATCATGGAATAGATGTCGTAGACCGGCAACCCGACTTCGGCCTGAAGCGCTGCCGCATAGGGCGGCATGTTGGTGCATTCGAGCACGATGGCGCCGACGTCGGGGTTTTTGGCGACCAGTTCCTTGCCGGCCTCGACCACGTCGCGCTCGGCCTGCGCGATGTCCATGTCGTCCTTCTCGGCCTTGATCAGCACGCGGAAGAACTCCTTGCCGTTCTCGGTGCCGACCATTGGGGTGTCGAGCGGCACGCCGGCGCCTTCGAGATGGGCCGGCGTCAAGGTCGAGCCCGACACCGTGACGAGGCCGACACGCTTACCCGGCGGCAGCGTCGCCTGCACCCACGGCACCTGCATCAGCGACGAGGTCGCAACGGGAACGCCGACGGCGGCCGCGATCTCCTTCTGGAACAGCGAGAGAAAGCCGCAATTGGTGGTGATGGCCTCGGCGCCCAGCCGCACCAGATCCTTCGCCGCATCGATGAAATCAGGCAGCAGACCGGCCGCACCCTTCAGCACCACTTTCTCCGGCGATGCCCCGCTCACCACGCGATAGAGCACCGGGAACGGCCAGGTCGTGCCGTTGCCCATGTCGCCGGGAATGCGGGGGAAGCGCGCTTCCAGCATCAAAATGCCGAGCGGCGCGCCATAGATGGCCTTGCCGCCACGGGCGATACGCGAGGATGAATGGGCTGAAGCGGTCATGGTGCGATCTCAGAGGAAACGATCGGGGGCGAAGGGCGCAAGCGGAATCTCGGGCGTCTTGCCGCTGACGAGTTGGGCGACGAGCCGGCCGGTGCGGGCCGAACCGACCAGGCCGACATGGCCATGCCCGAAAGCATACACGACATCGCGCGAAGCGCGCGCATAGCCGATGCAGGGACGTCCGTCGGGCATGCTCGGCCGATGCCCGAACCAGGTTTTGATGCGCGACGTCGGGATGTCCTTTGGCAGTTTGGGGAACATGCTGACGAGGTGATTGCGCAGGATCTCCGCGCGCTTCCAGTTCGGGGCGGCCTCGAGGCCGGCGATCTCGACGGTGCCGGCGGCGCGCAGGCCCTTGTTGGTCCAGTTCACCACCATCTTGGCATCCGACGCCATCATCGAGCTGCGCGGCCCCGATTCCGGGTTCTCGATCATGACGTGATAGCCGCGCTCGGTCTCCAGCGGCAGGGGATCGCCGATCGAGGCCGTGAGCTGCTTCGAGCGCGCGCCGGCGGCAATCACCGCGGCATCGCAGGCGATCTCGCCGGTCTCGGTGAGAACTGCCACGAGCTTATCGCCGTTGAGCCTCAAGCCGGTCGCCTTGGCCCGCACGTGCTTGGCACCGCTGGCGATCGCATGATTGGCGAGGGCTGCGACATAAGCGCCGGGATCGCGGCAGCGGCCGGCCCCTTCCACCACCACGCCGAAGGTGTAGCGCGGATGCAGATCAGGCTCGCGCTGACGCATCTCGTCGGCGGAGAGCTCCAGCCATTCGACGCCGACCTTCTTGCGCAGGCGCCAGCCGAGATCGTTGTCGAAATTGCCGCGTGAGGTGAAGACATGCATCACGCCGTTGCGCTCGATCAGTTCGGGGACGCCCGCCTCTTCCGCCAGCTTCCTGTGCAGCAGCGGCGCGTCCTTCAGCAGATCGCGCAACGCGAACGCCGTCGTCTCGACCCGCGCCTCGGTCCAGCCCGAGAGCAGGTACTTGATCAGCCACGGCAGCGCCTTCGGCAAATACGACCAGCGGATCGCGAGCGGGCCGAGCGGATCCATCAGATAGCCCGGCACCTTCTTCCAGATGCCCGGCTCGGCCGGCGGGATCACCGAATGCGACGACAGCCAGCCGGCATTGCCATAGCTCGCCGCCTGTTCGCCGCCGGGCTCGCCCGGATCGATCAGCGTGACGCGATGGCCCTCGCGCAGCGCCTCGATAGCGCTGATCACCCCGACCGCGCCGGCACCGATGATGGCGACGTGGCGGCCGGTCGCCATCGCTTTACGCCTTCACCGCGGGCGCAAAATCCTTGCCGACCGAGATTGCTCTGGGATCGATGATGCAGTGGAGGATCGACGGCTTGCCGGAGGCCAGCGCACGCTCGAACGCCGGCGCGAATTCCTCGGTACGCTCGACGCGCTCGCCATGGCCGCCGAACGCCTTCGCGTACATCGCAAAATCCGGGTTCTTGAGCTGGGTGCCGACGACGCGGCCGGGATAGTCGCGCTCCTGATGCATGCGGATGGTGCCATATTGCGAATTGTCGACGATGATGACGACCAGCGGCGCATCATATTGCACGGCCGTCGCGAACTCCTGACCGTTCATCAGGAAGCAGCCGTCACCGGCAAAGGCGACGACGGTACGATCCGGATATTGCCGCTTCGCCAGCACCGCCGCCGGCACGCCATAACCCATCGAGCCCGAGGTCGGCGCGAGCTGGGCGGCAAAGCTGTGGAAGCGGTGATGGCGATGGATCCAGCCGGCGTAATTGCCGGCGCCGTTGCAGAGGATGGCGTCCTTGGGCAGGCGGTCCCGCAACCAGGTCATGACCTGGCCGTATTGGAACGTGCCCGGCAGCTCGCGCGCCTTCTCGGTCCAGGCGAGGTAATCGGCATGCGCCTTGGCGGCTTCGCCCTTCCAGGCCACCGCGCCTGAAGGCTTCAGCGTCTCGACCGCCGCGGCGAACGCAGCCGGTGTCGCCTGGATCGCGAGGTCAGGCTGATAGACGCGGCCGAGCTCCTCGGAGCCCGGATGCACGTGAATCAGCTTCTGCTTCGGATTGGGAATGTCGAGCAGCGTGTAGGACGAGGACGGCATTTCCGACATGCGGCCGCCGATCAGAAGAACGACGTCGGCATTGTCGATGCGCGCCTTCAGGCCCGGGCTCGGCCCGATGCCGAGATCACCGGCATAGTGCGAATGATCGGCATCGATCAGCGAGGCGCGGCGGAACGAGGTCGTGACCGGCAGGTCGTACCGCTCGGCAAAGCGCGCGATGCTCCTGGTCGCCTCTTCGGTCCAGCGCGAGCCACCGAGGATGACCAGCGGTGCCTTGGCGCTCGCCAGCATCGCACCGACACGCTCGATATCCGATGGTGCGGGCCAGCTCACCGCCGGCTCGATGCGCATGGCGTCGGCAACGGCCGCGGTCTCGGTCAGTATGTTCTCCGGCAGCGAGATCACCACGGGACCGGGGCGGCCCTGCATGGCGACGCGGAAGGCGCGCGCCACCAGCTCCGGAATCCGATCGGGACGATCGATCTCGACCGCCCATTTCACCATGGTGCCGAACACCGCCTTGTAGTCGAGCTCCTGGAACGCCTCGCGCTCGCGCATGCCGGTGTCGACCTGGCCGACGAACAGGATCATCGGCGTCGAATCCTGCATCGCGATGTGGACGCCGTGGCTGGCATTGGTGGCGCCGGGGCCGCGGGTGACGAAGCAGATTCCGGGCCGCCCGGTGAGCTTGCCATAAGCCTCCGCCATCATCGCCGCGCCGCCCTCGGCGCGGCAGATCATGACGTCGATCGGGCTGTCATGCAGCGCATCGAGCGCGGCCAGATAGCTCTCGCCCGGCACGCAGGTGACGCGCTCGACGCCTTGCGCGACGAGCTGATCGATCAGGATCTGGCCCCCGGTGCGGGTGTTGCGGATGGTCATGTCGGCTCCCTCAGGGCTTTGGCGATGCGCTACTATTCGGGACCTGCGTAAGACAGCCTAATGGAGCGCGCAAGGTCGAAAGCCCCCCATAGCCTGCACAGGCGTCATGCCGATCCCTGCCGTTTGCACGACCGCCGGCTCGCACGGCACGCGGCAGGATGGGCCCCGGCTCTGCAGCGCATCGTCGAAGGGTCGCTGCGCTGCGTCCGGGCACGAGACCTCTGTTCAATAGACACAGTACCGTAGGGTGGGCAAAGGCGCACAGCGCCGTGCCCACCAAAATTCAATCGCGACACGAGATGCGTGGGCACGCTTGCGCTTTGCCCACCCTACGATGTCGGCGGTTGTGATGCGCAGACGTGCCTTCACATCCTCGCGGCGCCTTGCGCCCGAGTTTTGCTCTTCGCATCATGCCCTCATTGCGAAAGGGCGCAGGGAAGGCCGGGCGCCGGCTGGCACCCGCTGTCCGTCGTGCGATGAGAATGCACACGCCATGCACAACGGATGGACAGGTGAAGCCGAGAACGTCCGGCCTTCCCTGCGCGATGTTTGACGGCGTATGGCGCGCTCTCCCCGGAGACGAGTTCCTGCTTGCCTCCGTCACCTCGCGAATTGACGGCGCGCGTCGCCCGGTTGGGCTCAGCGCACCTCCGCAAGGCTTGGCTGTAGCATCGACAGCCAGGACCACGCGATTTGGCCGTACGCTTCAGCGCCGCTCGTCCGCACGCGATCAGGACCTCACGGGGGTGATCCCGCCCTGCTCCCGCCATTCGTGCACGACGCTGCCGCGTCCACCGCTCCCCGATCCGCGGTTCGAAACGACGTACGACCGCCCCTTTCGCCGGATCAGGATGGCCGACACATACGCCGAAACCGAATTTCGGTAAAGCGGAATATTTTTGCGCACATGGGTTGACAGAGGCCAACACAGGCACGATTGCGCAAGCCCCGGGTGAGCATGCGCTTGCGACGGCTACCGCGCTTCGACGTTTTCGTTTACGGTCCGGCCGGACCACATCATCGAGGATACCGGAATGCAGACCATCGGCCTGATCGGGGGCATGAGCTGGGAGAGCACGGCGCTTTACTACAGGCTGATCAATGAGCGGGTGCGTGATCGCATGGGCAAGCTGCATTCCGCCCCGATTTTGATGTATTCCTACGATTTCGAGGCGATCAAGCAGATGCAGTATGCGGGCCGCTGGGCTGAGGCGGCGGCCAGCCTGGCGGAGGTCGCGCGGCGTCTTGAAGACGCCGGCGCGCGAGCGATCGTGCTGTGCACGAACACGATGCACAAGCTGGCGCCCGCCATCATGTCGAACGTGACCGTTCCATTCATTCATCTTGGCGACGCGACGGCGCAGCGGATCCGGGCGAAAGGATACCGCCGGGTCGGACTGCTCGGCACCAAGTTCACGATGGAGGAGGACTTTTACGTCGACCGGCTGCGCGCGCATGATCTCGACGTGCTGGTTCCACCCACTGAGGGGCGCGCCGATGTGAACCGGATCATCTACGACGAGTTGTGCCTTGGGATCGTCGCCGATCCCTCGCGCCGGCGCTACCAGGACGTGATGGCAGCGCTGGTCGCCGCCGGCGCGGAGTGCATCATCCTCGGCTGCACCGAGATTACGATGCTGGTCGGCCCTGACGACATTTCGGTGGAGACGTTCGACACCACGGCCATTCACGCCGAGACGGCGGCGGATTTTGCGATCGGGCACCTCTGAATCGAGGAGGCGTGTCACTGAGCAAGCGGTGTTGGGATGAAGGTCCCCGTCCCTCAACGTCATTGCGAGCGTAGCGAAGCAATCCAGAATCCCTCCGCGGAAAGACTCTGGATTGCTTCGTCGCAAGGGCTCCTCGCAATGACGGTGTGGAGAGAGCTTTGGCCTTACCGATGCTCGATTGCCCTGATCGCGCCGCGGAGCTCGGCGAGGCCGCGCAGGCGGCCGATCGCGGTGTAGCCGGGGTTGGTGCGCTTGGTGGCGGCGAGATCATCCAGCATGCGGTGGCCGTGATCGGGACGGAACACGATTCTCCTGTCGGGCGAGCGTCGCGCATTCTCCTTCAGCAGCGCCTTCAGCACCGCGACCATGTCGACGTCGCCATCGAGATGATCGGACTCGTAGAACGACAGTCCGTCGGACTCGCGCTTGGTCGCGCGCAGATGCGCAAAGGCGATGCGCGGGCCGAAGCGCTCGGCCATTTCGGGCAGGTTGTTCTCCGCGCGCACGCCGAGCGAGCCTGTGCACAGGCAGATGCCGTTGGCCTTGGACGGGACGGCGTCGAACAGCGCCTGATAATCGTCGGCGGAGGAGGCAATACGCGGCAGACCGAACAGCGGGCGTGGCGGATCGTCCGGATGGAGCGTCAGCGACACCCCGAGCTGCTCGGCGACCGGCGTCACGCGCGCCAGGAATTCGGCGAGATGCTGCCGCAGGATTTTTGGCGTGATGTCGCGATAGGTTTCCAGCCGGTCGCGGAATTGCGGAATGGTCATCGGCTCGGTGGTCGAGCCCGGCAGCGCGCTGGCGATGACCATGACGAGATAGTCGATATCGGCCTGGCTCATCTGCTCGAACAGTTTTTTCGCGCGGGCTTGTTGTTCGGGCGAATATTCCAGAGCGGCCGCCGGACGCTTCAGGATATGCAGCTCAAACGCGGCAAAGCGGTCCTGGTCGAAGCGCATGGCACGAGCGCCGTTCGGCAGCTCCCATTCGAGATCGGTGCGGCACCAATCCACAACCGGCATGAAATTGTAGCAGATGATCTTGATGCCGGACGCGGCGACCGCCTCCAGGCTGGCGATCCACGCCTCGATCGACTTCGTCGCTTTGCCACCCAGACGCTTGACGTCGTCGGGGATCGGAATCGATTCCACCACCGACCATGTCAGCTGCGAGCGGCCGGGCTGGCCGTTCTCGATGAAATTCTTGCGTTCCTCGACCGCCTTGCGCGTCCAGGCCTCCCCGATCGGCACCTGGTGCAGCGCCGAGACGATGTCGCTCGCCCCGGCCTGCCTGACGTCATCGAGCGAGACGGGATCATCGGGCCCGTACCAGCGCCATCCCTCCAGCATCATGCCCATTCTCCCAATCAGTTCGCGGTCAGCACGACCTTGACGCTCTGCGAGCGGTCGAGTGCCAGCCTGAGCGCGTCCGGCGCGGTCGAGAGCGGACGCTCGGCGGTGACCAGCGACAGCACGTCGACGCTGCCGTTGGAGATCAGTTCCACCGCAGTTGCGAATTCGAAGCCGAAGCGGAACGAGCCACGCAGGTCGATCTCCTTGGCCATCACCGCATTCGACGGCGTCGGGATCTGGCCGCCCGGCAGATTGCCGATCTGCACCACGATGCCACCGCGCCTGACGATGCCAATGGCGCTGGCAAGGCCCGCGGCCGTGCCCGAGACTTCAAAGGCGACGTCGTAGGGTCGCGACGCTGCTTGCGCCTTCAAGCCTCCTTCGCCACCCGAGACGTTCTCGACATGCGAGGCGCCGAGCTTGGTCGCAAAAGCCAGCGGCGCCGGGGCGATATCGGCGACGGTGATGTCGGCCATGCCGGCGCGGTGCGCAGCCAGCATGGTCAGAAGCCCGATCGGACCGGCGCCGAAGATAATGCCGCGCTTGCCTTCGATATTGCCGGCACGCGCGACCGCGTGCAGACAAACCGCGAGCGGCTCGGCCAGCGCCGCGGCCTGATAGGAGACGTGATCCGGGATCTTCACACACTGCGCCGGGATCGCGTCGAAGTAATTGGCGAAGCCGCCCTGCATGTGCGGCGTCTTCGAAGCCGAGCCCATGAAGTAGATGTTCTCGCACAGGTTCGGCCGGCCCTCGCCGCAGGCGACGCAACGGCCGCACCAGCGCGACGGGTTGACGGCGACGCGGTCGCCGACCTTCAGGTTCGCCGCCGCCCCTGCGATCTCCACGACCTCGCCCGAGATCTCGTGGCCGAGCACCAATGGCGACTTCACCACGAAATCGCCGGTGCGGGCATGGCGGAAATAGTGCATGTCCGAGCCGCAGATGCCGCCGGCACCGAAGCGGAGGCGCACCATGCCGTCTGCGAGCTTATCGAGCGGATGCTCGACCATGCGCAGATCTTCGGGGCCGAACAGGGTTGCGGCGAGAGTTTTGGAGGTCATTTGGAGAGTCCCATATATTTCGGCAGCCAGAGGGTGAGGTCGGGAATGAAGGTGATCGCGATCAGCGCGAGCATCAGCGGCACCAGCCAGGGCAGGATCGCCACCGTCGTGCGCTCGACCGAGAGCTTTGCCACGCGGGCGAGCACGAACAGCACCATGCCGAGCGGCGGATGCAACAGGCCGATCATCAGATTCAGCGTCATGATCAGGCCGAAATGAATGGGATCGATGCCGAGCTTGAGCACGATCGGCAGCAGGATCGGCACCAGAATGGTGATCGCCGCCGTGGTGTCGATGAAGCAGCCGACGAACAGGATCAGCACGTTGGCGAGCGCCAGGAACACCCATTTGTTGTGGGTGATGCTGAGCATCCAGTCCGACAGCATCTGGGCTGCCTGCGACACCGTCAGCAGCCAGGCGAAGATCGAGGCGGCGGTGACGATGAACAGTACCGAGGCCGTGGTCTCGATGGTGTCGAACGTCGCCTTGGCAACCGTCTTGAATGTCATGGTGCGGTAGCGCACGAGGCCGAGGAACAGCGACCAGATCACCGCGGCGACGGCGGCTTCCGTCGGCGTGAACCAGCCGAGCGTCATGCCGCCGATCAGGATCACCGGCGCCATCAGCGCCATCACCGCCGAGAAGTCGAAATACCAGTCGATCACCAGCAGCGTGCCGAGCCCGATGACGACCGCGACGTTGACCGAGAGGCCGGCCATCACCATCAGCCAGATCGCCATCGGGAACGACAGCACGATCAGGATCTCGAGCCCGGCCGAGCCGAGCTGCGGCCAGGAGAACGGCGTGTCGCTGCCCCATTTGTTCTTATGCGCGAAGTAGGTGACCGTCGCCATCATGAACAGCGTCAGCACGACGCCCGGAACGACGCCGCCGAGGAACAGCGCGCCGATCGAGACGTTCGCCATCATGCCGTAGATCACGAAGGGCAGCGACGGCGGGATGATGGGGCCGAGCGTCGCCGAGGCCGCGGTGACACCGACCGAGAACTCGGTGGAGTAGCCATGGTCCTTCATCGCCTTGATCTCGATGGTGCCGAGACCGGCGGCGTCCGCGATCGCGGTGCCGGACATGCCGGAGAAGATCACCGAGCCGATGATGTTGACGTGGCCGAGGCCGCCGCGCATCCAGCCCACCAGTGCGACGGCGAATTTGTAGATGCGCCCGGTGACGCCGGCGATGTTCATGAGATTGCCAGCCAGGATGAAGAACGGCACGGCGAGCAGCGGAAAGCTCTCGACGCCGGCGATCATGCGCTGCGCCAGCGTAACGTCGGGCGTCACGCCGCTGACGAGGATGTAGAGCAGCGACGACGCGGCCATGGCAATCGCCACGGGAACGCCGAGCAGCATCAGGACGAGAAAACCTCCGAGCAACAGCAGCATGGTCTTATCCTTCCGATCCGTCGTAGGCCCCGGGACGTTCGAGGACCGAGTAGCCCTGCCGCCAGTTCTGGATGGCCACCTGCACGGAGCGTGCGAACATCAGCACGAAGCCGAGCAGCACGGCGTAATAGACGTAGTTCTTGGCAAAGTTGATCGTGGTCATCTGTTCGTCGCCGATGATCTGGATGTAGACCCAGACCAGCTTGGTGGCGTAGCCGAAGAAGGCGATCCGGATCAGGTCGATCAGTGTCGACAGCACCCGCGCCACGGCATGGGGCAGATAGCGGTAGACGAGATCGACCTGGATGTGCCGCGACAACCGCACGCACATCGAGGCGCCGATGAAGACCACCCCGATCAGGCAATAGGTCGCGATCTCCTCGGTCCAGGCGTAGCTGTCGTTGAGCACGTAACGGGTGAAGAACTGGAGGAAGACGGCGAGCGCCATCACCCAGAAGATCGCGAGCGCCACCCAGTCCTCGAACGCGTAGACGCCGAGATCGACTTTCGGCGTCGCCTCCTCCTCGAACGTATGGGCGATCTCGTCCGCGGTGATCTGCCGGTGGATTTCGGCGGTCGACATGGATTGCTCCTCAAACTCGCTCACGTCGTTCCGGGGCGACGCGTCAGCGTCGAACCCGGAATGACGTCTTTGTTCTACTGTCTCACGCTCGCTCCGCTCCTCATCCTGAAGAGCTTGCGAAGCAAGCGTCTCGAAGGATGGCCCCGGGCGAGATCGGAGCCATCATGGTTCGAGACGCGCTTCGCGCTCCTCACCATGAGGTCTTGCTTATTTCACCGCCTGGATCTTTTCCCAGTCGGCCTTGCGATAGCCGAAGGTCTCGAACGCGACGTTCTTCAGCACGGTGTCGCGGAACTCGTTCTTGTCGACCTCGGTGACGCTCAAGCCCTTGTCCTTGAAGAAGGCGACCAGCTTGGCCTCGTTCTGCTTGATCTCGCCGGTGGCCTTGGCGGCGGCTTCCTGCGCCACGTCGGTGAAGATCTTCTTGTCCTCGTCAGAGAGCTTCTTCCACAGCGCGCCGGCGATCACGGTGTTGAGGTGATCGACGATGTGGCCGGTCAGCACGATGTGCTTCTGCACCTCGTAGAACTTCTTGGCCTCGATCGTGGTCAGCGGGTTCTCCTGCGCCTCGACGGTGCCGTTCTGGAGCGCGAGATAGACTTCGGCGAATGCGATCGGCGCGGTGTTGGCGCCGCAGGCGCGCGGCATGGCGAGATAGGCCGGCACGTCGGGCACGCGCATCTTCAGGCCCTTCATGTCGGCGCAGGTCTTGATCGGCTTGTTCGACGAGGTCTGGCGCACGCCGTAATAGGTCACCGCGACGATGTGGTGGCCGCTCTTGTCCTCATAGCCCTTGGCGAGCTCCTTGAAGATGTCGCTCTTGGTGTAGGCGAGCAAATGATCGGCATCGCGGAAGGTGTAGGGATAGTAGGTCACGCCGATCGGCGGGAAGCTCTTGGCCGCGAAGCTCGAACCGGAGATGATGATATCGACCGAGCCGAGCGAGAGGCCCTGGTTGATGTCGGCCTCCTTGCCGAGCTGCGAGGCCGGATAGACGTCGATCGCATAGCGCCCGTTGGTGCGCTTGCCGATCTCCTGCGCGGCCCAGACCGAAGCGGTGTGGAACGGCTCCGAGGTCTCGTAGACATGGGCCCATTTGAGCTTGGTCTGCGCCATGCTGGCCTGGGTGGCCGCCAACAGCGTGGCGGCGGAGATCATGGCTGCAATCGTCATCTTCTTCAACATCGACTTTTCCTCCATCGTTCAAGTCTGCTTCTTGTTCACCCGCCCCGGCACGGATGCGGGCCGTCCAATCTCATCCTCGCCGCGCGCTGCTGCCGGCAGCCCGCTTCTTCGGCGCATGTTTCGGTTTTGGCGGTTTTGCCGCGGGTCGCGCGGCGCGGCCGGACGACGATCCCGCCGCGGTCTCGGCGCCAAAATTCTGCGCGAAGCGCTCTTGCGAGCGCGCCAGATGTTTTCGCATCGCCTCGCGTGCGGCGTCCGGATCGTGCGCTGCGATCGCCTCGCGCACGGCGCGATGCTCGTCGAGCGCGGTGCGCCAGGTGCCCGGGCTCTCGAAATAATGCGCAAGCTGCGCGAAATAGGGATTGAGGCGCTGGTCGAACAGCTCGCCGACCACGCGCACCAGCACGGCATTGCCGAGGCTTCCGGCGATCGCGACGTGGAACGCGCGGTCGTGCACCATCGAGGCCTCGCCGGGATGCTCGACCTTCTCCATCGCGAGCAGCGAGGCATCGATGCGGGCGATATCGTCCCTGGTCGCGACGCGCGCGGCCTGTTCGGCGATGGCGCTTTCGAGGAATTCACGGGCGCGTAGCAGCTCGAACGGCCCCTCGATGACGGATGCGGCTGCGGGCGCGGCAACTGAAGCGGGCTCGATCACGTAGATGCCGGAGCCGACGCGGATGCGCAGGCGCCCCTCGACCTCGAGCGCGATCAGGGCTTCGCGCACGGTCGGCCTGGACACCTTGAGCTGCTCGGCGAGCTCACGCTCGGTCGGCAAGCGGCTGCCGACCGCGTACTCGCCGCTGTCGATCAGGCTTCGCAATTGATCGGCGACCTGGCGATAAAGCCGTCTCGCCTCCACAGCTTCCAGCGGCACGCTGGTCCTCCCGAATGGGTCGCGCGGGACATTCCAGCCCGCGGCCTGCCAATTTTGGAAAATTGGTCTTACCAATTGACCGGAGCATTGACCTGATACGGGCGCCATGTCAAGCAGCGGCAAAGCAAAGGGAGACGTCCATGCGCCCAGGTTCAACGCGCCTTGGCCGCGCCAATCTCGACCGGCTGCCAGATGGCGTCCGCCGCCCGGCCTACGACCGTTCGCGCATCACGCCCGGCATCGTGCATCTCGGTCTCGGCGCCTTTCATCGCGCGCATCAGGCGGTCATCATCGACGATTGCCTTGCTGGCGGCGCCACGTCCTGGGGCATCATCGGCGCCAGCCTGCGCAGCCCGGATACGCGCGACGCCCTCGCCCCGCAGGATCATCTTTACACCGTCGCCACACGAGCCGCCGAAGGCACCGAGCACCGCGTCATCGGCGCGCTGCTCGACAGCGTCGTCGCGCGCGAAAACCCGGCAGCCCTGGTCGAGCGGATGGCCGATCCCGCCATTCGCATCGTCTCGCTGACGGTCACCGAGAAGGGTTATTGCCACACGCCGCAGACCGGCGATCTCGACGAACAGCATCCCGACGTCGTGCACGATCTCAACAATTTCGATGCGCCGCGCTCGGCGCCGGGCTTCATCGTGGCGGCGCTGGCACGCCGGCGGGCACAGGGGCTTTCACCCTTCACCGTGCTGTGCTGCGACAATCTCGCCGCCAACGGCCACACCGTGCAGCGCATCGTCACGCAGTTTGCCGCGCTGCGGTCGAAGGATCTCGGCAAATGGATCGCGGAAAATGTCGCGTTCCCCTCCACCATGGTCGACCGCATCGTGCCGGAGACGACGGGTAGCGACCGCGATGCAGTCGCCAATGCGCTCGGCATGCGCGACGCCTGGCCCGTGATGACCGAGCCTTTCACGCAATGGGTGGTCGAGGACCGCTTCACGGCGGGCCGGCCGGATCTCGCCGCCGCCGGCGTCGAGCTCGTCAGCGACGTCAAGCCGTTCGAGCTGATGAAGCTGCGGCTGCTCAACGCCAGCCATTCGGCGCTGGCCTATCTCGGCTATCTCTCCGGCTATGAGACCATCGCCGACACCATGCAGGATCCGCATTTCGCGCGCCTCGCCGCGCAGGTGATGGAGGAGGCCGCGGTGACGCTGACGATGCCGTCGGGCACGGATCTCGCCGCCTATCGCGCCTCGCTGCTCAAGCGGTTCGCCAATCCGGCGCTGCATCACCGCACCTGGCAGATCGCAATGGACGGCTCGCAAAAGCTGCCGCAACGCCTGCTCGGCGCCATGCAGGATCGCCTGCGCAAGGACTTGCCGATCGCCACCCATGCGCTCGCGGTGGCCGGCTGGATGCGCTACGTCACCGCAACAGACGAGCAGGGCCGCGCCATCGACGTTCGCGATCCGCTCGTCGCCGAATTCGCCGCGCTGGCGCGTGAGGCGGGACCTGTTGCCGAGCGGCTCGCGCCCGCATTGCTCGGGATCGAGAAGGTGTTTGGGCCGCTCGGTTCCGAGCCGCGCCTGCGCGAGGCCGTGACCACGGCGCTCGGCCAACTCTATCAGGGCGGCGCGCGGCAGGCGGTGGCGGCGCTCGTCTCGGCATGACCGGGCAATGCTGCACTGCGGCCAAAATCGACGGAAGTCGCGCTTGATTTTTGCTTGGCCTTGCTCCACCCGGAAGCGATGGCAAAGGACAGCAAGATCATCGCCGCCAACGCGGCCTTCTACGCCGCGTTTTCGACCGGCGACTTCGCCGGCATGGAACGGATGTGGGCGGATGACGATACCATTTCCTGCATCCATCCGGGCTGGCCGGCCATCATCGGTCGCGCCACCGTGATCGGAAGCTGGCGCGACATCCTGCAGAATCCGGAGCGGCCGCAGATCGTCTGCGCCGAACCGCAGGCGATCATCGACGGCGACAGCGCCCGCGTGCTCTGCATCGAGATCGTCGACGGCACCGCTTTGGCCGCCGCCAACCATTTTCGCCGCGTCGGGGACGACTGGCGCCTGGTGCATCACCAGTCGAGCCCGATCGCGCAGATTGTGGAGCAGGCTGAAGACGATAGAGCGAGCCACCGCGTCCACTGAACGCGGCAAGCGGGCGGGCGCGGTCTAAGTCGCGTGCTCACAATTCAGCACGAGTCTGTTACACCTTTGAAGGCAGGCTTCGAAGCGTTGTCGACCGATGACCGCTAAGGGCCACAAGCGGATTTGGCGCTTGCATTCGCTAAGTGCAACCGAAGGTCAAAGGCGCGCATGGCACCTTAAATTGGTGTATGATGCGGCCATCAATTCAGGGCGGCGTTCTTTGACGGATGACGATAAGCTTGATTATCTACGCAGCCTTGAAGGAATGACTTGGCGTCGTTCCAATTGGACGCGCCCTTGCGACAATCCCCGATGGGATCACGATCACTGCGCTGCCTGTTGGGATAAATTCTCCGACGGCGTCCCGGGGAGGTTAAGGAAAGGCTATACGGCTGGCGCCTATCCGAGCGACAACTGGGTCTGTGAAGACTGCTTTCTCCGCTTGAAGACGAGACTGCGATGGACGGTCGAAGGCCCTCACCCTGAAAATTAGGACGTGGCGAGTTGCATGTCAGCTCAGCACGGAATTGTAGAGCGCCTTGTCCGCCATGGGTCACAAGCAGCGGTCCGGGCCGCCGCGGCACCGCGTCCGGTCTACTGCCGACAGCAGGCGTCCAGATCGGCTTATCCTTTTCAGCTAACCCCCGCCGACAACGGAATTATTGGCTTGCCGCAGCGGCAGCAGTCGCCACGTACTTCGTGTAGAATTCAGCGACCCGGCCGCGCCACATGCCGACGAACGCCTCTGACGTCACGTTCTCGACCGATTTCCAGGTGCGCTTGAAGGCCGGAAGTGCATTGCCCCAAATTGCGCGCTTGCACCACCGCTCGCCCTTCTCCTTGCCTTCGCTGCTGGCGCACATGGATTTCCAGGCGAGGCGAGCGGGCTTGCTGATGTGCTCAGCGGCGCCTTCCCAGCCCTGCTGGTGGATCAGGTAAAGATCGCTCATGTCCGGCGTCCGGTGCGTGATCCACCCGAACTGGACGCCTTCGGTGATGATCTTGTAGGCGGCCGCGACGGCGTTATCCCGCGGACTGCGAATCTGCCCGAAGCCGAACTTCCCGAACTCATAGTGGCTGAGCTGAAAAAGCCCGATATACGACCCGGTGCGTTGATTGGGGTTGAAGCCGGACTCGATCTTGGCGACCGCCATCATGAAATTGAAATCGAGACCAAACGCGTCGGAGGCGCGCTTGATCTCTTCGGCCGGCGTTCCGACCGGAATGTCCTTGAACGCACGCAAGACGATCTCCGCCGGTTTCTCGACGGGCGGCAGTTCGGACCAGACATAGTAGACCAGATAACGAAAATCCTGGGCCGACGCCGCTTTCGGAGCCTCGCCAGACGCGTCGCGTTCTGGCGGCAGCGGTTGGACGACATCCTGTCCCAACGACGCCAATTTTGGCGCGGCGGATTCATCGACGATCTCGGCTTCGGGCCTCAACGGCCCGGAACCTGCTGACGTCTCCGAGCCAGGCGCCGCTCTTTCTGACCAAAGCGCTGCCGCAAGTCTGGCGGATGCCTCTGCGTACAAGGCAGGTGTCACCATGTTCGCAGGCGACGCCATGCTCGCTGCCGCTTCGGGCATGACATCCGGCGCCGTCGCGGCTGGCCTGTTGCCGGCAGCCAGATAAAGTCCCACGGATGCGATAACAGCCACGATGCAGCTGGTCTGCCAAACCTTCATTGCCCGAAGTCCAGGGATGGCTTCTGTACGAAGGCTGTCGGCATGTTCCTGCGGCCTGTGGCTGAGTACTCTTCGTAGAATCTTAAGGTTTAAATGTGGTGAACGAGAGCAGGCTCTCTGCCTCGCAGCTCGATGTATCCTCCTTTTGGTTCCCCGTTCTTTGCCCGGCGACGAGTTTCGACAGATCGTCCAGCACGCACTGCGCCGCGGCAAAATCATCATCCGCAAAGAACATGCTCCGGGTGATCAGAACCGGAATGCCGGCGCGCGAGGCCGCGATCAGCCCGTTGGCGGAATCCTCGATCGCGACGCAGTCGGCCGCGTCCAGCTTCAGCCGTGCCAGCGTTTCGAGATAGACGTCCGGCGCGGGTTTCTTGTGCCTGACGTCGTCACCGGCGACGATCACCTCGAACTCTGCGGCCCAGTTCGTTCCCAGCGCCTGCGACAGCAGCGCATCGATGTTGCCGTGCGAGGTCGTGGTCGCGATCGCAAGCCGCTGGCCGCGTGACTTCGCCGCGGCGAGCAGCTCGATCACGCCCGGCCTTAACGGACAGCAGCCGGTCTCAATCAGCTCGGCGTAATGCGCGGTCTTGATGCGGTGAAGCGCGGCGATGTCCGCATCCGGCAATGGCCGAGCGATCGGCAGCCTTGCATGGTAGGCGCGCACACGCTCCTTGCCGCCGGTCACCCGCAGCAGGTCCTTGTAGACAGCGCGGTCCCACTGCCAGTCGAGACCGTGGCGGGCGAAGGCATGGTTGAAGGCCTGCCGATGCAGCTCCTCGGTCTCGGCGAGGGTGCCGTCGACGTCGAAGATCAGCGCGGCCGCGCGCCGGATCAGTTCGGCTGCGTCCGCCGGTGCGAAAGCGAGCGCGTCTGCCTGCATGATCGGTGCCTCCCTGTAACGGGCGAAGATCGCCCGAGACAGGAGGCGAGACAAATCGCAATATCTTTTGCCGGACCCAAAAATCTCTTATGAGCGGGGACGCGCAGCAAGCGCGAAGGGAACTCCGACCGGCACGGCAGAGGCATGCGGCTCTTCATTCTCGGCTTGGGCTACAGCGCAAGGCATTTCGTCGGCAAATTCGGCGGCGCCTTCTCGCACGTCGCCGGCACGCTGCGGGATCCTGCGCAGCGGGGTGATATCGCCGGCATCGAGGTGCATGCTTTTTCCGGCAGCGATCCGGATCGCACGGTGGCCGAACGCATTGGCGAGGCCGATGTCGTTCTGGTGTCGATCCCGCCCGGCAGCACCGGCGATCCCGCCATCGCCGCGTTCGGCGACGTGCTGGCGGCGCGCCGCCGCAAGATCGTCTATCTCTCCACCATCGGCGTCTACGGCGATCACGGCGGTGGCTGGGTCGACGAGAGCACCCCGCCGCAGGCCACCCTCGAGCGCGCGCGCATGCGGGTGGCCGCCGAGCAGGCCTGGATGGACGCGGCGCGCGGCGATGCCGCGATCCTGCGGCTTGCGGGCATCTACGGCCCCGGCCGCAACGCGCTGGCGACGCTGCGGGCGGGCACGGCGAGGCGCATCATCAAGCCCCGCCAGGTCTTCAACCGCATCCATGTCGACGACATCGCAAGCGCGATCATGGCCGCCATTCACCACGGAAGCGGCGGCACCTGGAACGTCTGCGATGACGAGCCCGCGCCGCCGCAGGACGTGATCGCTTATGCGGCTGAGCTCATGGGCGTTGCGCCGCCGCCCGAAGAGGCGTTCGCGACGGCCGAGATGTCGGCGATGGCCCGCAGCTTCTATGCCAGCAGTGCCCGCGTCTCCAACGCGAAATTGAAGCGCGAGCTCGGCGTCACGCTTGTCCACCCGGCCTATCGGCACGGCCTCGATGCGCTGTGGCGCGCAGGCGAGGGACGATAGGGTTCCGGAAATCCCCGGCGCGTCCCAGTCATGCCCCGCCCGCGCTTGACTTCGCATCAGTGCGGACGTGATCTAGGCATCGAGCGGGCCACTCACACAACGAGCCCGCGCGCCTTGGGAGGACGCAATGAACAAGACGATCGCCATGATCGCGACGGCGGCTGCCGTCATCACGCTCGGTGCAGCGCGCGCCGCACCGCTGCCCGAAGCCAATCCTGATGATGTCGGCTTCTCCAGTCAGGGCCTTGGGCGCCTCGACAGTTTCTTCGCGCGCGAGATCGCCGCCAAGCGCGTGCCCGGCGCGGTCGTCGCCGTCGCGCGCGACGGCAAGCTGGTGCACTACAAGGCTTACGGCCAGCTCGATCCGGACAAGGGCACGCCGATGCCGATCGACGCGATCTTCGCGCTGGCCTCGATGACCAAGCCGATGGCGGCGGTCGCGGGCCTGACGCTGATGGAAAAAGGCCAGTTGCCGCTTCAGGCCAAGCTGTCCGACTACTATCCCGGCTTTGCCGACATGAAGGTCGGCGTGCCCCAGAGCGACGGCTCGCTCAAGCTCGCGCCGCAGGCCTCACCGATCTTCATCCACGATCTCTACCGGCACACGTCCGGATTGATGTATGGCGGCCGCCCCGACTCATCGAGCCCGGTGGCGCGGCAATACCCTGACGGCGTCGCGCCGGCGATCGAAGGCGACACCCAGGCCTTCATCGATCGCATCGCCAAACTGCCGCTGGCGCACCAGCCCTCGACCGAGTTCGAATACGGCTTTTCGATCGACGTGCTTGGTGCCGTGGTCGAGAAAGTGAGCGAGCAGAAGCTCGGCGATTATCTCGCCGCCAATGTCTGGCAGCCGCTCGGCATGAAGGATGCAACCTTCCATCCGACCGAGGCGCAGCGCCCTCGCCTCGCCCGTCCCTTTGCCAACGATCCGCTGACCGGCAAGCCGCAGGCGATCAAGCTCTTGGACACGCCGACCAAGTTCGATTGTGGCGGCGCCTGCTCGTTCGCGACGATCGGCGACTACCTCCGCTTCGGGCAGATGCTGCTCAACGGCGGCGAGCTCGACGGCCAGCGCATCCTCGGTCCGAAGACCGTGCATCATATGACGACCAACCACCTTGGCCCCGAGATCAAGAACAACGTGGCGAACGTCGAGCCGCATCGCGGCGGCTTCGGCTTTGGCCTTTCGGTCGCGGTCCGCACCAGCGAGGGGCTGTCATCGGTCCCCGGCAATCCCGGCGAGTTCACCTGGAACGGTGCCTACGGAACGCAATTCTTCTGCGATCCGAAGGAGCGTCTCGTCGTCGTCGTGGGGACGGCGGCGCCGGGCGAGCTCAGGAAATATTATCGCGAGCAGGTTCAGGACATCGTCTATGGCGCGATAACGAAGTGAGATCGTTGCACTGAAAATGAAAAGGGCGGCCGATTGGGCCGCCCAATAGGTAGAGGATCCAGCGTCAGCTCAACACGCCATACTTCTTGAACCAGGCTTCCGCCTGCTTCCAGGCATCTTCCGCCGCGTCCTTGCGGTAGCTGCCGCGATAATCGGCATGGAAGCCGTGCGGCGCTTCGGGGTAGACCTTGAATTCGGCCGTTTTCTTGTTCTGCTCGAGCGCGGCCTTCATCTGCTCGACCTGCGCGACGGAAATGCCGGTGTCGGCGCCGCCATAGAGGCCGAGAACCGGCGCCTTCATCTCGGGCGCGAGCTGCATCGGGCTCTTCGGCCACAGCGGATTGGCGGGATCGACCACAGACCCGTAGAAGGCAACGCCGGCCTTGAGGGTGCCGCTGTGGGCGGCATATTCCCAGACCGTGCGGCCGCCGCGGCAGAAGCCGACGATGCCGAGCTTGGCGGCGTCACCGCCTTGCGATCCCGCCCACGCCACCGCCACGTCGAGATCGGACAATAGCTCGGCGTCCGGCTTGGCGTTGACGACCGGCAACAGGTCCTTGGTCTCGGTGACCTTGGTGAGATCGACGCCCTTGCGGAAATAATAGTCGGGCGCGATTGCGAAGGCGCCGAGCTTGGCGAGGCGCCGCGTCACGTCCTTGATGTATTCATGCAGGCCGAAAATCTCCATCGCCACGATGATCACCGGCGCCTTGGTGCTGCCGGCAGGACGGGCGAAGTAGGCGGGCATTTCTTCGGAGCCGACCTTGATCCTGGCGTCGCCAGCCTGGAGACCATTGGTGTCGGTCGTGATCACCTCGGCGCGCACCGGCCCGGCCGCAAGCGTGTACCCGGCGGCAAGCGCCGCGGTGGCGCTCATGAATCCACGGCGCGAGACCGGGGCGACTTTTGTCAATCCGACGACGTCGGACGTCATGGTGGTTTCGAAGCTCATCGGTAGTCCCTTGCTGCTGCCTATCGTGCCCCGAGGGCGACGCATTCGCCAATAGTTGCCGGGGAAACGCAAGTCACCAGCCTGCGAGCAGGAGGCTCTAGGCCAAGCAGCGGCTTCCCGGATTTGATCGTGTGCCCGATTTAACCGCGCGGTCGCGCTGCAACGCAACATCCATTAACCGAGAATGGGGGTTCTTCCGCCGCGCTCCGCATGGTCAGATGTTGCGGACACTTCGCTCCCGCGCGCAATCGCAACGGTCGCCCGCAACAAAGGGGCTCGATGGCGGCCGCAACGATGCATCATGTTGCCCGGCTGCTGCGCGCGATCGTAATCCAGGCCGCGAACCGCGGTCATTTGATTGAAATTTTCAGAGGATTCGAGCCGCGCGATTTACTCGGCCTTTCTTCGCGGCGCCCTAGTTCCACATCCGGAAGTTCCATCTCCAGCCACGGAGATCGTCTTCCCCCCACGCACGGTCGCCGTCCGGCAACGGACGAAGGCCGCCTGCGGACTTCACTCTTCACTCTCGCCACTGAGATTGCGCTTCCCCAGAGCTCAATTGAATAAAGCTTTATCCGACCGGAACCGAAATGAATTTGGCTCGCGAATCGATTGAACTGTTGGAGCAGGTCGCACGAATCCTGTGGTTCGAAGGCACCAAGCACGGCTTGCGCGACCGTGAGTGGATGGCGCTGCGCTTCCTCTCCCGCGCCAACCGTTTTTCCCGGACGCCTTCGGCGCTCGCCAGTTACGTCGGCACCACGCGCGGCACCGCCTCGTTCATCATCGGCGAGCTCGAGCGGCTCGGTTATCTCGAGCGAAAACGCTCGGCCACCGACAAGCGCTCGGTGATGCTGAGCGTGACGCAGCAGGGCAAGAAGTTCCTGGTGCGCGATCCCGCGAGCGTTCTCGTCGAGGCGATTGCCGTGCTCGACGACCAGGTCAAGATCCGCTTCCGCGACACCTTCCGGCACGTGCTGGATCAGTCCGACGCGGCCGAGCAGCGGCACCATACCGACGTTTGCAAGCGATGCATCTTCCTCCGGGAAGAGCGCACCACCACCGACAGCAAGGCGACGGCCGAATTCAGCTGCCGCCTGTTCCGCTCGCCGATCGCGGAGGCGGAGGTCGATCTGTTATGCACCAGCTTCGAGCATCACCGCCAATAGAAGGCGGCGATCAGGGCGTCGCCTTGCGTGACGAATAGATGACGCCCCCGCTCGTCTCCACCACGAGACGCCCGTTCTCGTTCCTGATCTCTTCGATGCGGCCAAGGCCGGGCACCTGCTGTCCCAGCACGGCCTCGATGACGCCATTCGGACTCTGCAGGATCGCAATTCCTTCATAGGCTTGGCGGACCGACCACCCCTTGATCACCTTCCGCGGCGCCGACGCGCGCTCGGACGGAGACACCGAGCCGGTGACCTCGGGCGCTGCGACCGAGGCCATCATCGGCCCTTGCTGCGAGGCGGGCTGCGATTGCACCATTGCCGGCGCCGGAGCCTGGACCTGGGTCTGAGCCTGGGCGAGCTTGTCGAGCTTCACCGTCGAGGACGAGCTCACCCGCTCGATGCGGTCCAGGTTCTCGGCGAACCTGCCGAAGCGGTCATTGGTCGCCTTGCTGGATTGATCGACCGCGGTGCGCAGGCCGTCGAGATTTTCGGACACGCCCGACATTTGCTTGCGCAATTGCGCGACGGTCTCGCGCAGATTTCTGATCTCCGCATTGGCCGCAACGTTGCTCTGGGCGGGCTGCGTGGCGAGATAGGCGATCACGCCGGTGCAGGCGCACACCACGAGCATGGCGGCGACCGCCAATGTTGCGAGCGGCGCGACCCATGTCGGTCGAGGCGGCGGAGGCTTGGCCACGATCACGGCCGGTTTGATCACGGTCGGCGCAGGCTTGGGTATCGCCATCTTGTCGAGACGTGCCTTGGCGCGAATACGTTTCAGCCCCTCGAGCGCCTCCTTCGCGAGGACTTCGTCGCTCGCCGCGGCCGACACACGCTTTGCGCCCGCAGCAGGCTTGGTCGCCTGCGCCGCATTGTCCTTTGTATCGCGTGGCTCGGGTGCCGGCTTGGCCGTTGCGGAAACATCAGCGGTCGCGCTGGGACGAGCTTGTCCATCGGACAACATGTGAAAATGCTCCGTTCGGTTCGATCTGTCGAACGGTGACGTTATTTGCCGAAGCTTGCCTGAAACGTGCGCATCGAAGGATTTTCATCACGCGCGACGCGACGCTCCATGGCCTAAACGCGCCATGCACGTGGCGAGAGTGCGACTCGAAAGACACACACTCGCCAAGATTTCGCCAAGCTGGAGTCTCGCCACCACACGTGAGTCGAATTGTCGCACGAGAAAACACGCAAGAGAGAGTCAATCGCGGGTTGAAAACCTCTCAATATGCGTGACTCCGAGCACCACCCAAAAGAGCTGTAATTCTACGGGGATGCCGAACCATAGAACCGTCGCGGCGCAGAACTAGTTTAGTTTCCAAATCAACTGATGCGATTGAATATATCAAGAAACAACCCGAAACAAACCAACAGCATCAAGCACAATTAGCAAACGCTTTGTGGCGCACGCTTGATCGGGAATCGGCAATCGTTACGGTCGTAGTCAAGTGATTCTCGCCAGTTGGCGAGGAGATCGACACAGTTTTCAGTAGTGTTCGGACGCGATGAGCAACTTGGCGCAACTGATCTAGGTCGTTTCTCAATCCGCTCCGCGAGGTGATCCGTAAGACACCCGCCGAGCCTCACGCAGTAAGCGTTCAGTATCGAGTTGAAGTATCAGGCCTGCGAGACGCAGGCACTGAATGCGTAGGGCTGCCCGCGAATATCGAAACCATAACAACGGTTCGCGGGAAGGAATGTCGTCAAACAGCATCGTTGCCGAGCCGTGGCATCACAACAACCAACCGGCCGCAACAGTTGCGAAACAGGGGCGAAAGACTGATGTATATTATCGTTGATGATCGCGAGAGCGTCGCGAACAGCTACGTCGGAGGGCTCGTTCGCGAAGGCGTATCGTCGATCGGATTCTCCTCCGGAGAATTCTGGGACTGGCTGCAATCCGCAAGTGAATCGGATCTGGCAGCGGTCGACGCCTTCCTCCTCGGGGACTGCGATGCCCGCGGAAGCCTGCCGCGGGCAATGCGCAAGCGTTCCTCGGCTCCCATCATCGCGGTGAGCGGCCAGAAAATGCTCAAGAACACGCTCGAACTGTTCGAATCCGGTGTCGACGACGTCGTGCATGTGCCGATCCACCTCCGCGAGATCCTCGCCCGAACGGCCGCGATCGCGCGCCGCCGGGTGGGCGAGCTGCCAAGGCCCTGCGAGACCAGGATCCAGGTCTTCTTCAACGGCCGTGACCCCGAAATTGCGGGCCACGCCCTCACCCTGCCCCGCCGCGAACTGCGCATTCTCGAATATATGGTCAGCAATCACGGCAAGTGGATCACCAAGACGCAGATCTTCAACGCGGTCTACGGCATCTTCGAGTCCACTTTCGACGAGAGCGTGATCGAGAGCCACGTCAGCAAGCTGCGCAAGAAGCTCCGCGACCGCCTCGGCTTCGACGCGATCGTGGCCCGGCGCTACGTCGGGTACCGCCTCGACATCCCCGCCGGCGAGACTCTCGACGAGCCGATGCAGGAGCTCGACGAGATCGGCATCCTCCTCAACAGGGCGCATGCCGTCCCGGCCGCGTATCCGGTCGGAAACTGAGGCGGCAGACGCCTGCCGTGAAACCGACAACGGCCTCCGCGAAACACCTTCGCGGAGGCCGTTGCACTTTCAGCGGAGAGGCGGCAGGCAGCCGTTCGAGCGCGCGCCTCGTCCTTCGAGACGACCGCTTCCAGCGGTCTCCTCAGGATGAGGCTAAGCAGCACTGTGCGGCTTGAGGCCACTGCCACGCATTCAGTCCCTCATCCTGAGGAGCCCGCCTCAAGCGGGCGTCTCGAAGGATGGCCGCAGGGAATGCTCTCAAGCGCGATCACGCTGCGTCACGCGCTACGGCTTCGATTGGAATTCTTCCTTGGACACGTAGTTGAAGTCCTCGACCAGGACGTCCTGGACGATGTCAGCCTGCATCCGCTCGTTGACGCGCTGCTTGATGGCGGTGGTCAGGATGGAGAGGTCGTAACGGGCGAGCTTCCTGAAGTCGAGACGGTCGTCGGCATAGATCCTGCGGAAGGCCTCGTCGACGACGAACGGCTCCGGCGGGACGTTGAGCTGGTGCATGGTCCGCGCCTCCACGGTGTAGACGAAGCGCGCGACGATGTAGCCCTGCACATTGCCGTTCTCGACCATGGGCACGCTCAGGGCCCGCGTCTTCTGGTATTGCAGCCCCTCGAGATATTCGTCCTTTGCCGGCAGCAGGCTGCCGTTCTCCTTCCAATAGGCCACGCCATAGCTCGTGCCCGCGGTGAGGATGCATACCCAGAGCCCGGCCAGCACCAGTCTGATCATTTTCCGTCCTGCGCTGCGCGACCGGTATAGGTGCCGTCCGACTCGGCCTCCTTGATCGCCTTGACGATGATGCCGGCGACCTCGCGCACCGCGTCGTAGTGCATTTCGAGGATCGAGCGATTGCGCTCGAGTTTTTCGCGCAGCCGCTGAATCTGTTCAGTGACCTCGACTTCGGCGCCGAGATGCATCCCTGCCCGCATCAGGCGGACGAATTCCAGCATGCTCCGGCTCTTGCGCGCGCTGAACTCGTCGAAGTCGATCTTCTGACCCGTCGCGAGCGCGGCCGTCTCCTCCTCGACGATGCCCTCGAGCCGGCGAATTGCCGCCAGCAGGCCGCGCACCTCGTCCGATCTCGCATCATCCGTGCCGTCGGACACGGCTTCGCTGCCCATGATCGGCAGCAGCACGGGCAGCAGCGCATCGCCTGCCGCAGCTTCCGTCGTGATCGCCTCGATGTCCGCGGCCGGCTGTTCGATCACCATGGCCGCCGCGCTGTCTTGTGCCTGCATAGGAAATTCACCCCCTCAACGTCTGTCACTCATTGCTCGGTTCGTCATCCGGCCTTGTCTGCGATGTTCGGTGCCGGCGGATGCGCGGCGGCGAGCCGCTCGGCGATGCCGATGCCTTTGCCCTTTGCCAACTGGTTGCCAAGCTGCTCCGCCAGCATCGACTTCCAGACGCCGCCGGCCGTGCCCTTGCCGAAAACCTCCTCCGAGTCCTTCGGCAACATCGTCTCGACGAAGGTCTGGAGGATGAAAGCCTCGAACTTCCGGTACACCTCGCCCGATGCCGGCGCCTTGATCACCCGCACCGGCGCCCCGTTCACCGCATCCGACTGCGCTTCGGACACTTTCGTCGCAGACTGCTCAGTCGCCGCGGCCTTGCCCGCCTCCGCATCCATCGTGGCGGCGAAGTCGGCATCGGAGGATTTCAGCGCATCGAGCTTCGCGGTCGCTGCGCGCTGCGTCACGGGATCGGCGGCCTCGAGGACGTCGAGAACGAGGTCGGGTGTCGCTGTCACGATCATGGCTTGTTCCGGTTGGCTGGCGGTGGCGTCCATGCGCGCACGGCAGGGCTTAGTCCCGTCATCTCCTCGAGGGCCCGCTTCTCCGCGTCGCGGAGCTTGTCGGCCAGCGCCGCCTTCGCGACCTCCTCGAGCTGCTTCACGCGGCGGTTCTCGCTGCGAACCCGGTCGAGCTGCTGCGCGGCCTGCGCCTGAACCTCGCGCGCGCCGACGCTGGTCCGGTTCAGGCGCCGCGCGATCGACTCGCTCGACGAGCCCGCCGGCGGCTTGCCATCGTTCAGGGCTCCCACCAGCCATTCCTGCTCGTCCTGCAGGCTTCTCTCCTGCTGCCGCAGCTGCGCGAGCTGCCATTCGGACAGCCGGAGCTGCAGCTTCACGAGCGAGACCATCCGGCCGAGCTTGTCCGCGCGCGAGGCCATGACCGATCACTCCGCCAGCCACGACGAGACGCCGAGCATGAATTGCGTCAGCAGTTCGTCGCTGGTGAGATAGAGCAGCAGGAAGCCGCCGAACAGCACGAAGGGCACCGAGATGAAATAGACCGGAATCGCCGGCGTCAGCTTGTTGATCAGGCCGACCGCCAGGTTGACGATCACCGAATAGACGATGAAGGGGCTGGTGATCCGCAGCGTCAGCACGAATGCTTCGGACAGGCGGCCGACCAGCTGGTCGAGCGCCATGCTGCCGCCGAGCCTGTTGCCGGGATGCCAGACGTCGTAGGAGTTCATCAGCCCGCGCAGGACCTGCCAATGCTGGTCGGTCATGAAAAACAGCGTGGTGACGGACACCATGATCAGCGGCACCAGCGCCGGCGCCGGATCGCTGTCGGCGACCGGCGTTCCCGGGATGTTGCTCAACCCGATCGCGCTCGCCATCACGGTCGCCATGGTCTGCAGCGCGAGAAAGAACACCCGCCCGCCGAGCCCGATGACGCTGCCGACCAGGAGCTCGGAGCTGATCAGAAGTGCCAGCGTCAGCGGCGCCGCATTGTCCGTGAGAGGTTTCAGAACCGTGATGAGGATCGGCGCCAGCGCGAACGTCGTGACCAGCGCGACGAACAGGCGGACCTGGGCCGGAACGTTGACGCTGGAATAGCCGGGCACCAGCATCAGGCAGGCGCCGATGCGACAGAACACGATGAACGTCACCAGCACGCTGTCGGCAAGGCCAGCGATCACGATATGGCTCCGAGCGCTCTGATCTCGGCACAGCGCGCGACCTCGACATGCGACAGCACCGGCAATGTCGGGAACACCCGCTCCAGGATCATCCGGACGTAGGGCCGCGCTTCGGGGGTCACCGCCAGCACCACGCTGGTGCCGCTCTCGGTGAACTTGCGGATCGCGGCGCTGGCTTCGGTCGCGAACTGCTCGATCAGGCGCGGATCGGCGTCGAACTCGACGACGTCGCCCTTGGCGTCGCGCTTCAGGCTCTGGTGGAACGCGAGGTCCCAGCGGTTGCCGAGCCTGATAACGTTGAGCACGCCATTGTCGGAGAGGTCGCCGCAGATCTGCTGCGCGAGCCGCGTCCGCACGTGCTCGGCGACCTGCTCGGAGCGCCGCACATGGGGCGCGATCTCGGCGATCGCCTCGAGGACCAGATGGAGGTTGCGAATGGAGACCCGCTCGGCCAGCAGGATCTTCAGGATCGCCAGCAGGCCGGAATAGGAGATCTGCGACGGGCAGAGATCCTCGACCAGGCGCTTGTACTCGGGATCGAGCCGATCGAGCAGCGCCCGCATGTCCTTGTAGGACAGGAGCTGGGCGAGGTTCGCCCTGATCACTTCGCTCAAATGCGTGAGCAGCACCGACAAATTGTCGACCGGCTTGCAGCCCTGCCGCTTGACCTCGTCCGTGAAGGCTTCCGTCACCCACAGTGCCTTCATGCCGAAAGCGGGCTCGATCACCTCTTCGCCGGGCACGTCGGGCTTGCCGTCCTTGTCGACCAGCACGAGCACCTCGCCGAGCCTGAGCTCGCCATGGGCGACGCGGGTGTCGTGGATCCGGATCTGGTAGCCCTTGGGGTCGATCGACAGATTGTCGGTGAGCTTGATCTCGGGAACGACGAAGCCGTATTGCTTGGCGAACTTCTTGCGGATCTTGGCGACGCGGTGCGCGAGCTCCGTGCGCGAGCCCAGGAGATGGACCGAGAGGTGGCCGCCGAGCGCCAGCTCGATCTCGGCGGTCTTGAGCTGCTCCTTGACGGATTCCTTGGCCTCGATCTGGGCACGCTCGTCGGCCTTGAGCGCCGCCTCCTTGCGCTCCCGGGCGGCCTGCTGCCTCGGCAGCGAGTAACCGACGAAGGCCATGACGCCGCCGAGCAGCACGAAGGGCGCCAGCGGCAGGCCCGGCATCAGGGCCAGCACGAACATCATCAGCGCGGCCGCCGACACCGCGCGCGGATAGCCGCCGAGCTGCCGCAGCACCGCCTGCTCCGCCGACCCCCTGGTGCCGCCCTTGGAGACCAGAAGGCCCGCCGACAGCGACACGATCAGCGCCGGCATCTGCGACACCAGACCGTCGCCGACGGAGAGCTTTGTGTAGACGTCGGCGGCGCGCGACAGGGTCAGCCCGTGATGGGTGACGCCGATGATGATGCCACCGAAAATGTTGATCGCGGTGATGAGCAGGCCGGCGATGGCATCGCCCCGGACGAACTTCGAGGCACCGTCCATGGCGCCGAAGAACGCGCTCTCCTCTTCGAGCTCGCGGCGCCGGCGCTGGGCTTCCTTGTCGTCGATCAGGCCGGCGGACAGGTCCGCGTCGATCGCCATCTGCTTGCCGGGGATGGCGTCCAGGGTAAAACGGGCTCCGACTTCGGCGATACGCGTCGCACCCTTGGTGATCACGACGAAGTTCACCGTGACCAGGATGGCGAAGATGATCAGGCCGATGACGAAGTCGCCGCCCATGACGAACTTGGAGAAGCCGGCGACGACGTGGCCGGCGGCCTGCTCGCCCTCCCCGCCGCGCGACAGGATCAGGCGGGTGGTCGCGACGTTCAGCGCCAGGCGCAGGATCGTCGCGATCAGCAGCACGGTCGGGAAGGCCGAGAAGTCGAGCGGTCGCTGGATCCACAGCGCGACCATCAGGATCAGCGCCGACAGCGCGATCGAGAACGCAAGGCCGAGATCGATCAGGATCGGCGGGATCGGCAGGAACAGGATCGTGAGCATGGCCACGATACCGCCGGCAAAAAAAGCGTCGGCCCCCAATCGACGTGGGGTCGGCAGGCTAGCAACTAACGTATCGGCCATGGGTCACCGGCAGAGGGGTCCGGTGCGCAATTTGCCGCGCAAAGCTTACGCGAGGGTGGTGGCAGGCCGCCGTCCGGATCAGAAGCCGTGCTCGATCCGCGAATAGACCATCTCGGTGAAGGTGGAGAGATGCGCCCCGATGAAGGAGCCGGAGACGGCGACGACCAGCAGAATGACGATGATCTTCGGAACGAAGGTCAGCGTCACCTCCTGGATCTGGGTCAGCGCCTGGATCAGCGCGATGACGGTGCCGACCAGCATCGCGGCGCCGACCGCGGGCCCGGAGGCGACGATGATGGTCCAGATCGCCGCCTGGACGATGTCGAGGGCGTCGCGCTCGTTCATGACTGGCTGATCGTGAGCCCGGGCCCGACCGCGACCTTGGTGCCGTCCTGCAGCGTCGCGATGGAGCCGTCGCTGTTGATGGAGACCGAGACCACCTTGCCGCTGAAGGTCGCGCCGGTCGAATCGGTGAAGCTGACGGTCTTGCCGATCAGCCCGTTGGCCTGCGACAGCGACTGCGAGGACAGCAGCGCGTCGAGCTTCGCATTGGTCTGCATCGCCTGCTCCACCGTCGAGAGCTGCGCGAACTGGCTCATATATTCCGAGGTTTCCATCGGATTGGTCGGATCCTGGTTCTTCATCTGGGCGATGAGGAGCTGAAGAAACGTATTGTAGTCGACGCCGCTGCTCGACGTCGTCGTGGTGGGGCCGGCCGAATTGGACTTGTCGGTCGCGCTGGTGACGTTCATGTAGCTCTCTCCGCTGTCAGGCAGCCTCGACGGGGGACATGGGGGCGGCGCCGGCCAGGATCGCCTGCTCCACCGGGAACAGGGCCCGGATCCGCTTGAGCGCCTCGAAATAGCGGGTCGCCTCGACCAATTCGTCGACCGCGCCAAGTCCGTCCAGCATCTCGCGGCTCTCGCACACGGCACACAGCGCCGCGTGATGCTGCGCGTAGAGCGCCGCGGCATCGCGGATGTCGGTCGGGTTCATCAGCATGAGCTGGACGATGAAGTAGAGCTGCCGCAGCGCCGTTGTGGCGTCTGAGGCCTGCATGACCTGCCCTTCGAGCAGGAACATCACGTCGTTGACGAGCTCGACGGAGACCTTGCGGTCCACGCGGAGCACCGCGCCATTGATGTAGATCCGTTCGCCCGCCCGCAAGGAGACTTTCATCAAAGGGCGTCTCGGATCAGGCGGTTGATTTCGATGAGTTGCATCACGTCGTTCGATCTCTCCTCGCGAAGGCGGTCGGCTTCCTTGACGACCCACAGGCCGATCGAGATGATGTCGGCGCGCAGCTTGTCCGGCAGCCCGTTTTCCGGGTGCGAGAGATCCTCGATGAAGATGGTCCACAGCCGCCGCACATAGAGCAGACTCTCGATGAGATCCTCGAGGCTGAAGCGGCCCTTCTGGAGACGCTCGAGCCGGTCGATGCCGAGGCTGAGCGCCTGCCGCTCGCGGCCCCGCGCCTCAAAACCGCTCTCGTCGACGACCGCTTCATAGGCTTCAAACGTCATCAGAACCACTCTGCGCAGGAGACCGAATAACAGGACAAAGGTTGCGAGCTTCGACCTTAGAGATAGTTGATGAGGCTGATCTGCTGGAGCTGCGAGGTCAGCGCGAGGGCCGTCTTGATCTGGGTCTGCAAGGTATTGACGCGGACCGAGGCCTCGGTCGGATCGACCGCCTCCATCTTGACGATCTGGTTGTTGAGGATGTCCTTCTGGATCTTCAGCTTCTCGGATGCGCCGGTGACCCGTTGCTGGATCGAGCCGACGGTACCGCCGAGCACGGCGAGATCGTTGATCGCGCCGCTGACGAGACCGATGGCCTTGTCGACGACGACCTGAAACGTGTCCTTGCTCAGGCTGGTGTTGCCGAGGTCGGTCAGCATCGTGTAGGCCTCGGCCAGCTTGCGGAAGCCGAGCTGGTTGGCGCTGACCGAGCTGTCGACGACCTCGGTCGTGGAGATGCGGCTCGACAGCGTCTGATCCGTGGCCGCCGACCAATTGGTGTTCCAGGCCGGGCTCGCGAACTCGGGATCGAGGGTGTTGTCGAGGAAATTCTGCATCTGCGCCGGGGTGATCGTGCCGACGCCCGCCGCGGACTGCGAGAAGCCGAACGTCGCCAGGAAGTCCGCATCGACCTGGTTCTTGCTGGCCGAGCCGGCCGTGTAGTCCGTGACCGGCACGGTCTGCGTATTGATGCCGCCGAACAAGAACGAGCCGTTGTAGGAGACGTTGAGCGCGCCGATGAGATCCTGAAGGTTGGCGGAGGCGCTCGGCAGGATGATCTTCGCACCGCTGTCGGCGTCGCGGGCCGCGATCAGGTTCTTGAGGAATTCCGAGGCGGTCTTGCCGAGCTGCGTGATCCGGTTCTGGGTCACGTCGAGGCGCCCCGAAACCAGCTCATTGGTGTCGACCAGCTGATCGGCGAAGTTGAAATCGGCGCGCAGCGCCACGTCGCGGCCCGTCCCCGTGCCGAGCTCGAGGCCGACATCGGCGAACCGGCCGGTGGTCGCTTCTTTCGAGGCCTTGGTCAGCGCGGCCTGGTTGTTCGGGATCGACGACCTCAACGACGACGACATCATCAGGGTCGAGATGTAGTTGGCGCTCATCATGACTTAATTCCCCACGGCAGCCAGCAGGCTCTGCAACATCTCGTCGACGGTCGAGATGATCTTCGACGACGCCGAATAGGTGCGCTCGACCTGGAGCATCAGCGACATCTCGTCGTCCATGTTGACGCCGGCGACGTTGGACAGCGCCGCGGTGCTGCGGTCGAGCAGCGTGTTCTGGTACTGGACGTTGTCGTCAGCGGTCTTGCGCTGGCTTTCGATCCAGCTCGCCGAGGACGAGGCGAACTCGATCACGCTGCCGCTCGGCTTGCCTTGGGCCGTGACGTCGAACGGTTGCGGCGCATTCATGTTGTTGATGAGTTGCTGGAGCCGCGTCGAGAAGCCGGCATTGCCGGTCGTGTTGTAATTATACGCGGGAACGCCGCTGATGGCGCCGTCGCGCAGCAGGTTCGGGTTTCCGCCCAGGGCCGGATCGACCGACGCGGCAACCGTGATCGTGCCGGCGAGGCCGACCGAGATCGTGGCGCTGGCGGGCATCGCCGGCGCGCCGGGATAGGTGAACAGGCCGGGCCTGTCCGGCAGCGTCGGGACCGCCGACTGGTCGCTTTCCTTGAAGGCATCGATCAGGCCGCGTGCGATTTCGTCGAGCTGGCTCTGATACGTGATCGTGTCCTTGTCGCGCAGCTGGGCAAGGCCGGCAAGCTTGCCGGACTTCAGCGGCATGACGGAATTGGCCCCGGTCACCGGCACGCCGTCGATGAAGACGGCATTGCCCGTGGTGCCGGCGGTGTAGGCATTGGTCGGCGCGAAGCTCACTGTCCGCGCGATCTTGTCGAACAGCACGACGCCGCTGTCGGCATAGAGCGCCGCATCGCCGTTGGGACGCAGCGACATGGTGACGCCGACTTCCTGCGACAGCCTCGAGACGATGCTGTCGCGCTGGTCGAGATAGTCGGTGACGTCGTCGCCGGTAACCGTGCCCTTCACGATCGCGGTGTTGACGGTCTCGAACTGGGTCAGCAGCTGGTTGATGTTGGCGACCGACGTCGCCATGTCGGCGTCCGCGCCCTCGCGGACCGACTGCACGGTCTTTGTAGCCTGGTTGAGCGTCGTCACCATGTCCTTGGCGGACGTCACGGCGCCCTTCGCCAGGGTCGCATTGTCGGTGGAGTTGGCGAATTGCTGCAGCGCCTGCTTGAGTTTGTTGAGCTGGGCGGTCGGCGACTGTTCGAGCTCGGGATCGTCCACGGTTGCGGCCGCGATCTTCTGCAGACCGTCGTAGATCACGCCCTGCTTGGCCGACGACGACGTCGCGGTCAGGACGTTGGAATAGAGGCCGGAGCTCGCGGCGCGCTGGATCGCCGCAACATAGACGCCGGCGCCGGGAAGGTTGTCCAGCACGGCGATCTTGCGCGAATAGCCGGTGGAGCTGGCACCGGCGATATTGCGCGAGATCGTCGACGACTGGATGCTCGACGCCATGAGCGAGGAGCGGGCCGAGTTGAGGGCGGCGGTAAGGGACATGATCTGCTCTTGCCCGGGATGGGCGCTTTGGGACTTAGCGCTTCAGGTTGACGACGACGTCGAGCAGGTCAGAGCCGGTCTGGAATGATTTCGAGTTCGCGGTGAAGCCGCGCTGCGCCTCGATCATGCCGGTGAGTTCGTCCGCAAGGTCGACATTGGAGTCCTCCAGGGCGCTGGACTGGACCGTGCCGAGCCCACCCGTGCCGGCATTTCCGACCTGCGCGTTGCCGGAATTCATGTTGGTCGAATAGACGTTGCCCGGCTCCGGCGTCAGATTGTCGGGGCTCGCGACGTCGGCGAGCATGATGGTGTAGAGCGCCAGCTGCTGCCCGTTCTTGAGGATCGCCGTCACGTGGCCGGCATCGTCGATATCAACCTTGTCGATGGCTGAGGGAACGCTGCCATTGACGGTGGCCTTGAAGCTGAAGTCGGTGCCGACCTGGGTCAAGTTCGACAGGTCCAGGGTCATCGCCGCGCCCCCGGGAACGGTGAAGCTGAGGCCGGTCGGGCTCGCCGCGGCGAGCGCGCCCTTGCCGGCCGCCGTCGTGTCGAAGGTGAAAGTGGTGGCAGCGGCGAGCGAGGTGCCCGTCGCGGAATCATAGACTTGAACCTGCCAGGTGTCCGAGCCGACAGCCGTCGCCGTGTGGGACATATAGACGTCGAGCGTCACGGCCTGGCCGATATTGTTGTAGGCCACGATCGAGCTCTTCGATGAATATGACGCCGGGCCGGGCGGGCCAGCAATGACAGCCGCCTTCGGATCCAGATTGCCGGTCGTGAGCGTCCCCGCCGTCGACGGCACCGGCACCTGCGAAACCTGGGCAATGTTGACGATCTGCATGCCGGACAGGCTGTTTTGCGAGAAGTTGCTCACGAGGCCGGGCTGGCCCAGAAGATAGAAACCGGCCCCGTTGACCAGATTGCCCTGGCTGTCAGGCACGAACGAGCCGGCGCGCGTCAGATATTGCTGCGTGTTGTTGGCGTTCGACACCACGAAGAAGCCATTGCCCTGGACGCGAAGGTCCGTGGTCGATGTGGTATACTGTGTGTTGCCCGCGTCGCTGATGGCATAGCGAACCTTGGTCTCGACCGCGCCGGAATCATAGTTGCCGGAGCCGCTCTTCAGGATCAGCGAGGAGAATTCGGTGGAAGCCCGCTTATAGCCTGTGGTGTTGACGTTGGCGATGTTGTCCGAAACCGTCGATAGCTTGTTGGACTGCGCGTTCATTCCGGAAACGCCGGTGCGCATAACACCATACAGGCTCATGAATTGGGCTCCTTTGGTAGGTTGCAGCTACAATGGGGGTTCTTGCTTGCGCGGGGCTGATGATTGGGAGCGATGCACAACTTGTCGTCGTCCCTCAGTTGTTGCTTCAGGTTGCTTTCGGCTGACAGAGCGAACGCGCCTTGTCGGTCCAGGCGCCGAAGCCGCTCGAGACGAGATGAGCGACGATGTGACAGACGTAGCGCTTCTGCGCCGGCTGGTTGTTGGGGCCGGCATTGTAGCGCGCGACTGCCATGGTCCAGCTGCCTTCGCGCTGCTTCAGCTCTTTCAGGAAGCGCGCGGCATAGTCGACGTTTCTGGCGGGATCGAACATCGACCGCACCGAGGCGAACTTGTCGCCGTGATAATAGTGATTGATCTGCATGCAACCGAGGTCGATCAACTTGATCCCCTTGGCCCGCATCGCCTCGAAACTCGCCATAGCGTCGTCGATGCCCTTGGCGAACACGGTCTGGCCGTCGGCGCCGAGGGCATAGGGATGGAGCGCGCCGCGCCGCCCGGTCTCGGTGAGGCCGACCGCATAGAGAATGCCGAGCGGAATCCCGTGCTGCTGCGCCGCGCGCGCCATCTCGCGCTCGCAGGGGCGCGCGTTGTCAGGCGCCGCTGCCGCAGCGCCGGCGTTACAGATAAACAGGGCCGCGACGATGATGCGGCGCCACGTCCTGGTCATGACGCTTCTCCTGATTGGACTGGCGCTCCTGGCGAGCCTGCTTCGCTCCGCCGTCGGACTGCCCCGACGACGTGCCGGCGCCGTCGAACGTGCCTTGCGACTGCGACGAGGGATGTTGCTGGCCCGAGAGCTGCGGCTGCGACTGACCGGAGCCACTCTGGAATCCGTCCAGCGAGCCGTGCTGCACCGGCGCGACGTCGGCAACGTAGCCCGCCGACTGCACGAGATCGCGGATCTGGTCGCGCTGCTGGTCCAGCATCTGGCTGGTGTCCTTGCGCTCGGCCGCAAGATGGATCGACACTTCGGTGCCGACGAGACGAAGGCGCAGGGTGACGTTGCCGAGCGCGGGCGGCTCGAGATTGATGGTCAGGATCTTGAGCGGCTGATCCGGCGCATTGGTCTGGGACGCCGAGAGATCGGGTGCTGCGGCCGCAGCAGGGCTTGCGGTCTCCTTCAACTCGCCGACGACCGCATTGGCGACCTGTTGCGGAGCGTTGAATTGCGCCGGCGGCAGATGGGTCTCCTGCTGGATCACGGTGACTTTCGTGGTCTCGGGCAGTGCGTCACGCCCCGCGGCCTTGGCAGCGCGCTCGACGTTGGCCGTGACCGCCTCGAAGCCTGATGTCGCGGGCATTGGGTTCGATGACTCACCGCGTTGCGGCGCTGTCGATTGCGGCGCGGCCATCGCTTGCGAAGCCGCAATTTGCGAGCGTGCGGCGGTCGGAGCGACACCGGATGGGGCCGTGTCGGCCATCGCTGCCTTCGCCGCGCCCTGACCTTCGCGCTTCGTCGTGGAGGACCGCTCGTCGCGCTCGGCGGGCTGCGTTTGCATCTGCGGCTTCAGGGCAGGCGCCGCTGCGATCTCCTGCCCAATCACCACGGCCATGCCCGTCTGGTCCTGAACCTGCGTCTGGGCGGCATGATCGGCCGCACGTTGTTTCTCCGACGACTTGTCGGCCTTGGTGTCGGAAGACTCCTCCAAGGACTTTGCTCGCTCGGACACCGCGATGCGCTCGTGCCCCGTCGCGTCCTTTTTCTCTTTTTCGGCCGGATGAGCCAAACGCGTGCGCAGGGGCTCGGCCGCCGCGGTCGTCTCGCTGCCATCGTCCTTCAGGGCCTGCTTGGCGAGGTTCGAGACGGTGCGAAGCAGATCGTTGAACGACGAGCTTGCCTGCGATTTGGCCCCGGCGCTCTTTGCCGCGCGCGATGTCCCGCGCATGTTGAGGCTCTCGGCGAGGCCCGAAAAAAGCTGTCCGGATGTTCCACTGAGCTTGGTCATGGACGGCGGTCCCTGGTGAGGAGTTCGAGTTCGCCGAGCTGCTTCTGCGCGCGCGCGAGCGTCATGGTCGATGACGACAGATCGAGACGCGCCGGCGTTGCCGGAGGCTTGTCGGCGGTGGATCCGCCCGGGAGCGGCTTGCGAACGTCGAGCGCGAGCTGCATCGTGGCATTCAGAAGGGGGACGTCACGCTCGGGCAGCTTCGACCGGTCGACCGCCTTCAGCTCGGCAAGACCGCCGTCATATTCGTCGGTGAGCGCGCGCGAGGCACCGCGGAAGAAATGCGCCCGTTCGCGATCCGCGGAGGCGTCGGTGCTGAGCGTTAACGCCCGCTCACTGGCAAGGCGCGTCACGGCCAGCTGTCCCCGCAGCATCGCCGCCCGCGCGATCACGAGATAGAGCTTGAGGCGGCTCGCGCGATCGATCTGCTCCAGCAGGGCGGCGATCCGCGCAAAGCGGCGCCCGTCGAGCGCCAGGCTCGATTGCGTCAGGCCGGTGGAAAAGCGCTGCCAGAAATCGCCGGCATAGATCGAGTTGCGGTAGTGGCGGAGATAGGCCAGCGTCAGGAACTCGAACTTGTCGAAATCCTCCGCCTGCCCGACCAGCAGGATCTCACGCCGCAGCGCCGCTTCCTCCACCAGCGTGCCGGGCAGCAGCAGGCGCGCGTCGTCCAGGCGCTCGATCGCGAATGATGCCTCGACCCGCGCGAACAACGCGCCCTGGACCAGCGCGACCTGACCGCCAAGGCCCGAGGGAAGCGTTCGCGGCTTGACGTCCTTGAGCTGCTCGCGCGCTTCCTCCTGACGCCCCTCGACATAGGCGAGCGCGCCGTTGAACAGCCGCTCGTCCACATTCATCTTGTCGCGCGGCAGCTTGCGGACGATTTGCGGCGCGCCGCCGCTGAGCAGATAGATGACCACGGCCTGGCTGTTCTGCGGATTGCTCCACACAGTGGGATCGGCGGCGAGAAACTTTTCTCCGATCTGCCGGTTCAGCGCGACGTGGCTACCATGCGCGGCGGTGTCGCCGCTGGCGATGCCGTCCTGCACCGCCTGCAGCGCGCGGACGAGCTCATAAGGCTCGCCGCCCTGGCGGGCGGGCTCGGCAAGCACGTTCGCCGCCGTGAACGGCAGGAACAGCAGGGCGATGCAGAGCAGCGGTCTGATCAAGGGCGCTTCTCACGGACCAGGATCTCGATCCGGCGGTTCTGCGCGGCAGCGGGATCGTTCGGAAGCTTCGGCCGCCTATCCGCGTAGCCTTCGACATGCTCGATCCGCTGCGCGTCGACGCCGGAGCGAACCAGCATGTAATAGGCCATCTGGGCGCGAGCGGTCGACAGCCGCCAATTGTCGTAAGTCTCCGAGCGATACGGCCGATTGTCGGTATGGCCACGGACGATGATCATGCCCTGGCGTTTCGTCAGCAGCGGCCCGATCTTGTCGATCACGCGGATGAGTTCGGGCCGCGGCTCGGCCGAGCCGACCGCGAACATGCCGAAGCTCGCATCGTCGGTCAGGCTGATCAGGAGACCCTCCTCGACCTGACGCACTTCGGCCGCCGGCCCTGCGCCCGCCTTGATGTCCGACAGCGCGTCCGCGATCGCGGCCTGAAGCTGCTTGACGGTCGGCTGCTGGGTTTGCGCCGCATCGCGCGGTTCGCTCTCCTTCGCCGTGTCGCTCGGACGCGCCTGTGCGGCGGCGTTGGCTTGAACGCTCGCTTGGGCGCTGGCCTCGCGTGGCGATTGCGCCGACGCGGGTCCCGGCGGCAGCAAGGGCGACAGGCTCGCAGACGACGCATCCGTGCTGGGAGCTGCGCTTCCGCCGACATCGTCCGCCTTGACCCGACGCGCCTGCTGCTCGCCTTGATTTGTGGCGGGCGCCGCGTCGCGCGCGGAGGCATTTGGCTTGGACTCGCTCTCGATCATGCGATCCGCGTCCTTGGACGCTTGCGGCGCCAGCTTCCAATAGCCGGGGTCGAAGGGATCGCGGTAGGCGTCGCCACCCTTGAGGCCGTCCTCTTCGGCGGACGTCAGCGCGCCGGCCCGCCGTTGGCCGGAGGCCTGGTTCGCGCTGCTCGCGATCTCGGCGAGCGTCGCGTAGGGATCGCGGAACAGCACCTTCTCTTCATAAAAGGGCGGCTTCTCGGCCGTCGGGGAATCGCCGCGGCGTTCCTCATTCGGGCCGGCCGGCTGACGCCTGCCGTCCTGACCTTCGAACGACGACGGCTCCTTCTTGGAGAGATCCTTGAGGCCCTTCGGGGCAGGCGCGTTCTCCGCGAGCTTGATCGGGTTGAAATAGCTCGCGACCACCTGCTTCTGGTCCTGGTTGAGCGCGTTGAGCAGCCACATGACCAGGAAAAACGCCATCATCGCGGTCATGAAGTCCGCATAGGCGATCTTCCAGACGCCACCGTGATGCGCCTCCTCAGCGAAGGCGCTGCGCCGGCGGACGATCACGATCTCATGCTTGACCTCTTCCATGGCGGGTTACCGGCGCGCTTCCTTCAGGCGTTCGCTCCATGCCGAGATCTGCGTCTCGATCACGGTCTGGTCGGCCACGACACGAACCTCCAGCGCCTCGGCGGCCTCGTATTCGATGCCGATTCGCCTCGACGCCTCGAGCTGTGTCTTGACGAGGTCGAGCAGCTCGCTCGGGCCGGTGACCTTGAACGCCGGCACCGAGGAGTTGCCGGTCAGCGCCGCAATCTGCTCGACCAGCGATCCGATCGCCTTGTCGCGGACCGCATCGGCGAGGAACGGCAGCAATATCCGCGCAACCGAGCTTGCGATGTTGGTCTCGATCTCGCGGCACGCCGCCTCGAATCCGCTGACGATCGCGACCGCCTGCTGGTCGGACCATTTGGCGCGCTCCTCGCCGAGCCGGATCGCGCTGCGGACGCGCTCCTCGGCAAGCCTGGCATCGCCCTCCGCGACGCCGGCCGCATGGCCGCGCCGGTAAGCGTCATCCAGGAGATTGACCGGCGGCTCTTCCGCCTTCGGCGCCGGAGACGGCGACTGCGGCAGAGGCTGCGGGTGAGCCTGAAGCTGCGGCTGAGGCTCGCGCACGACCTCCTTCGGCCTTGTCAGCACGTCCTGGATCCTGGGCGGCGGAGGCGGTGGTGACTTGGTCCTGCCGTTCGCATCGAACTGCGTCAGGAGCTTTCCGATTGCCGCGTTCATGCCGCCTCCTCGCGTCGCATCCAGTCTTTAAGGATCGCCGCCGCCTGCGCCTGATCGAGCCGAACGATCTGCTCCAGCCGCTTCTGCGGCGTTCGCTGCATCTTGCCTTCGAGGTCTTCGACGAGATTGAGCTCGGGATCCTGGCTCTCGGCCAGTGCAAGGGCGGTCGCAGCTTCGAGCTCGGCAACCTCGGCAGCCTCGGCCTGCTCCTGCTCCGCGCGATGGGTCAGAATGCCGTTGACGGCCGGCCGCAATCCGAACCAGACCAGCATCGAAGCAACGGCCAGGATCGTCACCGCGTTGATGACGCTGCCGAGCTGCTTGTTGATCATCTCGACGAAGCTGATCGGCGGCACCGGCGCCAGTTCGCGCGAGCCCTCGATGAAGTCGACGGCCGTCACCTGGATCTGGTCGCCGCGCTGCTTGTCCAGTCCGCCGGCCGTCGCCGCGAGCTGGCTGATCTCGGCGAGCTTGCTGTCGACGATGGCCTGGTTGGTCTTGTCGCCGAGATCGGCGACCAGCCGCGCACGATTGACGAGGACGGCGATGAAGAGCTTCTTCACCGAATAGCCGTCGCTCACCGTCGTCGTGGTCTTGGACGAGACCTCGAAATTGGTGACGTCCTCGCGGCGGGTCTTGTCCTCGTTGGAGTTCTTGCCGCCGCCGGCATTCACCTGCTGATCGGGAAGATTCTGTTGCACCGTCGTCGGCGTCGAACGGTCGGCGTTCTGCGACGATTCCTTCTCGCGCACGTTCCGTACCGACCGCTCGGCGCGGCCCTCCGGATCGTAGACGGTCTCGTTGATCTGCCGCTTGTCGGTGGAGAGCTGCGGCGCGACGCTGACCTCGAAATTGTCGAGGCCGAGATACGGCGTCAGCGCCTTTCGGATGTTCTCCTGCACCATGCCGCCGACCGTTTTCTGCAGGCTCGCCATCTTGGTCGGGGCGGCGGTGGCCTCGTCCTCCTCGGCGAGCAGCGTCGAGCCGTCGGCGTCCAGCACAGTCACCTTGTCGCGGCTCATGCCGGGAATGGCGGCGGCGACGAGATGACGGATCGACTGCGCCGTGCGCGCCTCGATGGCGCCGTCGGTGCGCAGCACGACCGAGGCCGAAGGCGGCTGCTGCGTCGCGCGGAACGAGCCGCGCACCGGCAGCACGATATGCACCCGCGCCGCCTTGACGCCCTTCATCAACTGCACCGTGCGCGCGATCTCGCCTTCCAGCGCCCGGAGCTTGGTGACCTCCTGCATGAAGGAGGTCAGGCCGAGCGAGCCGATCTTGTCGAACAGCTCGTAGCCGGAATTGGCGCTGGTCGGCAGCCCTTTCTCGGCGAGCAGCATCCGCGCCTGCATGGTCTGGCTCGGACGCACCGAGAGCGCATCTCCGGCCGTATTGACGTCGAAGGTGATGTTCTGCTCGCGCAGCGCCGCGCCCATGCGCGTCACGTCTTCGCGGGTGAGGCCGGTATAGAGCGTCTCGAATTCAGGCCGGCTCAGATAGTACGCGCCGCCGACGACGGTGACGAGAACGGCAAAGCCGATCAATCCCAAGGCCATCAGGCGTCGCGGCCCAAGCTCCAGCAGATTGTTGAGCAGTTGCTGTACCTGCGCACGACTGAGCATATGACCTCGTACCAATGCGAACGGTGAGGACACTCGGCTGCCAACCTTGTCTGAAGGTTGCGCGAGGCTACGAAGGTGGCGGTTCGCTGGCGAGGCGTTGCAATTTTACAAGACGGCCGGGCGACGCATTCAATTTGGCAGCCGCAAGCGGACGCTCGCGCATGGCAGCGCGATCGGCTGCGCCGTGTTGCACGAAGTCTGGCGTCGGGAGGTTGATTGCGGCACGTTCGTGCCGTCGCGTCCGCCGATCATGGCGGGGACCGTGCTCCCTTAGGGGAGCACGGTCGTTTTCGAGGCCGTCGCTTAGCCGCGGAACAGCGACAGGATGCTCTGGCTGTTCTGGTTGGCGATCGAGAGCGCCTGAACGCCGAGCTGCTGCTGGGTCTGCAGCGCCTGGAGCCGGGTCGATTCCGCGTTCATGTCGGCGTCGACGAGCTGACCGATACCGCGATCCACCGAGTCCATCAGCGACTTCACGAATTCCGTGTTGTTCGAGATGCGGTTCTTGATGGCGCCGAGGTTGGCGGCGGACTGGCTGACCGTGTTGATCGCGCCGGTGACCTGCGCGATGTAGCCGTCGATCGTGGTCTGGTCGGCCGCGGAGTCGGTCAGCGCACCGATGTTGATGGTGTCGACCGACGCGCTGCCGCTCACCGTGTCGAGGATGCCGGCCGTGGTCGAGGTGTAGAGCGAGTAGTTGGCGACCGTCACCGTGATGGTGTTGATCGTGGGCGTGCCGCCGACGCGCGAGAACGACGACACCAAATTGACCGTCGCCGGGGTGGATGCGTTGGTGCTCAGCCAGTTCACGCCGTTGAACGTCGCCGCGTTGGCCACGTTCTTCATGTCCTGCTGGATCTGGGTGATTTCAGCCTGGATCTTGGTGCGGTCGATGCCGGCGGTCTTGGCTTCGACCAGCAGCGCCTGGAGCTTGGTCAGGCCGGAGTTCTGGTCGCCGATGACCTTGTTCAGGGCGGTGTATTCGGTATCGACGGTCGCAGCCGACAGACCGAGCGAGTCGGAAACGGCGGAGAGCGCGGCGTTGTCGGCGCGCATCGAGGTCGCGATCGACCAATAGGCCGAGTTGTCCGAAGCGGTCGCAACGCGCTGGCCGGTCGAGATGCGGTTTTCGGTCGTCTGCAGGTTGGCGCTGACATTCCGGAGGGTCTGGAGCGCAGTCATTGCAGCGGAGTTGGTAAGCAGGCTGGAAGCCATCTTTGATGTCCCTTTTGAAAGCAGATTGGATTTTGGGGACATACCGGGCTTGCACCGGTACGACAGGGCGGCATCATGCCTTTGGGCTGCGGAAATGCGCGTGAGCCCAACCCGTCGTAGCGGTGAGGATAGCCAGCGAAGCTTGTGCGGGGCTTGTGGCGCCGTGATCCCGCTGCAACAGGGCAGCCGGAATCATGGCGGCGGCATCGCACCAAACGAAAGGGCCGCGCTTCGCGAGAAGCGCGGCCCTCCCAAGATCGTCCTGGACTTAGCGGAACAGCGACAGGATGCTCTGGCTGTTGTTGTTGGCGATCGAGAGCGCCTGAACGCCGAGCTGCTGCTGAACCTGGAGGGCCGCCAGGCGGGTGGACTCCTGGTTCATGTCGGCGTCGACGAGCTGGCCGATACCGCGATCCACCGAGTCCATCAGCGACTTCACGAACTCCGAGTTGTTCGAGATACGGTTCTTGATGGCGCCGAGGTTGGCGGCGCCCGAAGCGACCGTGCCGATCGCCGCGGTGACCTGCGCGATGTAGCCATCGAGCGTGGTCTGGTCAGCGGCCGAGTCGGTCAGCGCACCGATGTTGATGGTGTCGACCGACGCGCTGCCGCTCACCGTGTCGAGGATGCCGCTCGTGGTCGAGGTGTAGAGCGAGTAGTTGGCCACGGTCACGGTGATCGAGCTGGTGGTCGGCGTGGAGCCGACGCGCGAGAACGACGACACCAGATTGACGGTCGCCGGCGTGGAGGCGTTGGTGCTCAGCCAGTTGACGCCGTTGAACGTTGCCGCGCCGGCCACGTTCTTCATGTCCTGCTGGATCTGGGTGATTTCCGACTGGATCTTGCTGCGATCGACACCGGCGGTCTTGGCTTGCACCAGCAACGACTGCAGCTTGGTCAGGCCGGAGTTGCTGTCGCCGATGACCTTGTTGAGAGCGGTGTACTCGGTGTCGACGGTCGCGGCCGACAGACCGAGCGAGTCGGAGACGGCGGAGAGCGCGGCGTTGTCGGCGCGCATCGAGGTCGCGATCGACCAATAGGCGGCGTTGTCCGAGGCCGTGGCGACGCGCTGGCCGGTGGAGATCCGGCTCTGCGTGGTGGAGAGTTGCGAGCTGACAGACCGCAGGGTCTGGAGCGCAGTCATGGCGGACGAGTTCGTGAGCAGGCTTGACATTGCGAATGTCCCTTTATGTACGCGTTACATTTTCATCAGGGGACATACCGGGCTTGCACCGGTACGGAGGGGCGGCATCATGCCTTTGGACCGATCTGTGTGAGGTCCAACCCGCCGTGACGCTTTGCTAGCACGCCGAATCTTGCCGCTGGATTAAGATCGGCTTGAATTCCATAGCAATATCATATGGTTAATATTACCCTCCGCTAACCATAACAGGCCGGGCGGCCGTTTACGAGAACGAGCGCACCAGCCCGGAGGCGAGCAGATTCCAGCCGTCGATCAGCACGAAGAACAGCATCTTGAATGGGAGCGCGAGGATCGTCGGCGGCATCATCATCATGCCCATCGACATGGTCAGCGTCGCCACGATCATGTCGATCACCAGGAACGGCAGGATGATGAGGAATCCGATCTCGAACGAACGCCTCAGCTCCGAGATCATGAAGGCCGGGATGATGACGCGCAAATCGACGCGCTTGTCGTCGAACTTCTTGCGAAAGCTCTCCGCGGCGAGCGACTCGAAGGTCTGCAGATCCTTGTCGCGGACATGGGCCAGCATGAACTCGCGGAACGGATCCGTGATCTTCAGATAAGCCTGCTCTTCCGAGATCTCGTTCTTCATCAGCGGCTGGACGCCGGTCTCCCAGGCGCGGTCGAAGGTCGGCGCCATCACGTAGAAGGTCATGAACAGCGCAAGGCTAATCAGTACCAGATTGGCCGGCGCGGTCTGCAGGCCGAGACCGGCGCGCAGGAACGACAGCGCCACCGCAAAGCGCGTGAAGCTCGTCACCATGATGAGCAGTCCCGGCGCCACCGACAGCACCGTGATCAGCGCCATCAGCTGGATGATCCGGCCGCTGGTCGAACCGTTTCCGGGCGGCAGCAGCGAGTTGAGGTCCGGAATCTGGGCGAGCGCCATCTCGGGCAGCACCGCCAGGATCAACGCGAGCAGCAGGACTTTCACTCTCACTGGATCACCAACGTCTCAATGATCAATTCGCGGACCTTGCCGGACGAGCGGATGCTGGCGCGCTCGGTCAGGTCGTCGCGCAGATGCTGCAGACCGCGCGATCCCTCGAACTGCGCGACCGAGGCGGACCGCAAATAAGTGACGATGTCCTCGCTGATATGCGCGGCCAGGATGCCGGCCTCCTCGTCGTTCATGCTGTCGGTCACCATGGAGGCCTCGATGCGGGCCCAATTGTTGGCTGGCGCGCCGAGATTGGTCACGATTGGCGACAATTTCCTGAGCCGCGCGCTGCCGGCGTAGCTCGACGCGAGCGGCGGCGGGGTCGCGGTCTTCTTCGCGTCGGCGACACGCTCGGCGGCCGCAAACAGATGCAGGCCGGCGAGCGCGCCCGCGCCGATCGCGACAAGGGTCAGCACCACGATGGCCGCAATCAGGCGCATGAAATCCCCTGCCCTCGCGCGGCTTCGCCAGCGCAGATCTCAGAATGGTGCCACGGCATCATAGATCCGATGTCCCCATCCAGGCTGCTGCACGTCGGACAGATTTCCGCGACCGCCATAGGATACGCGCGCCTCGGCGATCTTGTCGTAGGTGATCGTGTTGGCCCGCGAGATGTCGCGCGGACGCACGATGCCGCCGACGTTGAGCACGCGCATCTCGGTGTTGACGCGAAATTCCTGCGAGCCGCTGATCATCATGTTGCCGTTCGGCAGCACGTCGGTGACGATGGCGGCGATCGAGAGCTTGATGTCCTCGGTGCGGTCGATCTGGCCGTTGCCCTTGATCTGGGTGTTGGTGCTGAGATTGGCGTTGGCCGAACCCTTGTCGTTCCAGCCTGCGACGTCCATCAGCCAGTCGAGCCCGAACTTGACCTGCGAATCCCGCGAGCGGCCGGTCTTATTGTCGAGCTTGGCCTTGTCCTGCATCGAGATGATCACGGTCACGACGTCGCCGGTGCGGCGGGCGCGGGGATCGCGGTAGAGATCGGTGCCGTCGTCCCAGGTCGAGCGATAGCTGACCGGCGTGCGCATGCGCGGCGTCACCGGGATCGGATCGGCCTGGGTCCGCAGGCCGCTGCCGACCGGCGACATTTGCGGGCCGGTCAGGATCTCGGCCGGATCATGGAAGCATCCGGCCAGGAGCACGGACGCCAGCGGGAGGATGAGGATCGGCTTCTTCATCTATTTGGTCTTTCCGTCGTCCACGCGGCGCATTCCGCCCAGGAGGTCGGCGAGGTGCGCCGCGCGTGCCGTATCCATCTCGTTGAAGATCGCGCTCGAGCTCCTCGGGCTGAGCTTGGCGAGCACGGCGGCGGCGGTCTCGTCGGCCATGCCGGCGATCTGGGTCGCCGCAGCCTCGGGCTTCATGCGCGAATAGATCTCGACGACGCTGGCTTCGGCCTTCTTCAGGAAGTCGTCGCGCAGCGCCATCCACCTTTCGTACTCGGCGCGCTTGGCCTCGACCTCGGCGATCCGCTCGCGGAGCAGGCTCTCGGCCTTCTCGAGCTCCTTGAGCTGCCACGCCAGCCGCGCATCGACGGCGTTATCGGCCACGTTGCTGCAGAACAGGGCGACGTCGTTGTCGGTGGATACTGCAGCCTGCGGTGGCGCGGGCTTCGGCGGCACCGGGACGCTGCCGGGCTTGGCCGGACGTGTGGGTGCGGGCGCAGCCGCTGGCGCAGGCGTCTCGGAAGCTGGCACTGCGCCGGTGGTTGCGGGTCCCGAGTCTTCGGCGGCCCATGCCGTCGCCCGGACCGGCGCGTTGTCGCCTGGTATGGCCATGACCGGCTGCGGCTTCTGCGGTCCGGGCGCGCGGGCGCGCGCGAAGGAGAGCAGGTTGAGCGGCTTGGTCGGCCTGGCTTCGTCCAGCGCCAGCACGGGCGAGGCGCCCGCGAGCGCCGCGGCCGCGACCAGCAGGAGGAGTTTGGCTTTGTGATCCAGCTTCAGCATCGGGCCGCGCGCGATTCTCGCTTCAGACCTGAGCATTGAGCGACCAAGCTTGCACGACGCTTATGCGTCATTGCACGATGACATCGGCCTGGAGCGCGCCGGCCGTCTTGATCGCCTGAAGGATCGCGATGATGCCCGACGGTTTCAGGCCGATCTGGTTCAGCCCGCGCACCAGGCGCTGGAGATCGACCCCGCTGAGGATCGCCACCTGCGCTCCGGCCTCGTTGGCCTCGACCACGGTCTGCGGGACCACCACCGTCTGGCCCCGCGAGAACGGCGCCGGCTGCGACACCACGGGCATCTCCGTGACACGGACCGTCAGATTGCCGTGTGTCACGGCAACGGTCGATATCCGCACGTCGCGCCCGATCACCACCGTGCCGGTGCGCTCGTTGATCACCACCCGCGCCGGGGTATCGGGATCGACCGTCAGTTCGCCGATCTCGGCAAGGAATCGGACCGGGCCGATATGGCGCGGCTTCGACAGCACGATGTTGCGGTAGTCGCGCTCGAAGGCGATCTGGGCGCGGTAGCGTCCGCCGGCGTAGCGGTTGATGGCGTCGAGGATGCGCGTTGCGGTGACGAAATCGGGGTTCTTCAGCTCCAGCACCAGGAATTCCATCTGATGGAGACTTCCCTGCACCTCGCGCTCGACCAGCGCACCGTTCGGGATGCGCCCGGCCGTCGGCGTGCCCTGGCTGACGTTCTGCGCCTGGCCTCCGACGCTGAAACCGGCGACCGTGATCGCGCCCTGCGCCACCGCATAAACGGCGCCGTCCGCCGCGCGCAGCGACGTCATGACCAGCGTGCCGCCGAGCAGCGAGGTCGCGTCGCCGAGCGACGACACGGTGACATCCATGCGCTCGCCGGGCCCGATCGAGGGCGGCAGGTCCGCCGTCACCATCACGGCCGCGACGTTGCGCGTGCGCAGCGTGGTCGGACGCGTGGGATTGTTGGTGCTCGTGGTCTCGTTCCTGACATTGATGCCCATGTTCTCGAGCATCGATTGCAGGGACTGCTCCGTGAACGGAGCGTTGCGAAGCGTGTCGCCGGTACCGTTCAGGCCGATGACGAGGCCGTAACCGACGATCTGGTTTTCGCGCAAACCCTTGATGTCCGCGATGTCCTTGATGCGGACGGCAGCCTCAGCGCCGGCGGCCGAAAGCAGCAGGACGAGCGCAAGCAGGATCCTGGTCATGACCCGTCCACGACCTTGACGGTGCCGTCCGGCTGAACGATGCCTCTGATGATCACCCCGGTATCGGTATTGCGCACCGGGATGAGCGCGCCGGCTGCACCCGATTGCATCGCCGAGCCGTAGGTGACGATGGACAGGCCGCTGTCTTCCACCACGACCTTGACCTGGGCGCCGCGGGCGACGGTCCAGGGATCCTCCACCGCATTGCTCGGAATGGGCTGGCCCGGCAACAGCGCGCGCCGCGCCATGCGGCCGACCAGGACCTGGCGGCCTTCGATGAACATGGCAACGCCGAGCAGGCTCGGCGCGAAGGCGCGTTCGGTGATCATGTCGTCCCGGATCAGCTCGCCGGCGCGGATCGAAGCCGCCGGCACCGGAAGCCGCTTCTCCTCGGCCGCGGCAAAGCGCGCCGTGGCCAGAATCAGCAGCACGGCGGCCAACGCGCGCATGATCAGGCCCACCCTGTTCAACATCGAGACACCGGAACTAGCGCATGCCCTTCGAGACCGTCTGGGCCATTTCGTCCGAGGCCTGGATGACCTTGGCATTCATTTCGTAGGCGCGCTGCGCCGAGATCAACTCCGTGATTTCCTTGACCGGATCGACGTTCGAGGCTTCGAGCCATTTCTGGTTGATCTTGCCATAACCGGAATCGCCCGGCAGGCCGACCACCGGCGTGCCGGACGCCGTGGTCTCCTTGTAGAGATTGCTGCCGAGCGGCTCGAGGCCCGCCTCGTTGGCGAAATTGGCGAGATTGAGCTGGCCGATCTGGCGCGGATTGATTTCCGTGTCCAGCTTGGCGAACACCTGTCCGGTCTGGTTGACGGTGACCTCGACGGTTCCCTGCGGTATCGTGATCGCGGGATCCAGCAGATAGCCGTCGGTCGTGACGAGCTGGCCGTTGGCGTTGGGGGTGAACGAACCCGCGCGGGTGTATTGCACCTCGTTGTTGGGGCCGAGCACCTGAAACCAGCCGCGGCCGTTGATCGCGAGGTCATAAGGGTTGCCGGTCTGCGTCAGCGCGCCCTGGATGTGCAGCTTGCGGATCGCCGCCGACTTGACGCCGAGACCGAGATTGGCGCCTTCCGGGACCGGCGAGGAACCGTTGACGTTCGCAACGCCCTGCATGCGGTCCATCTGGTAGAACAGATCGGTGAATTCCGCCCGCGCCCGCTTGTACGACGTCGAGTTGATGTTGGCGATGTTGTTCGCGATGACTTCGATGTTGGTCTGCTGGGCGTTCATGCCCGTGGCCGCAATGGCGAGCGATTTCACTTATCCCACTCCTTCAGATCAAATCGACATCCGAACGACTTCCTGGTAGGCCTGCACGACCTTGTCGCGAACCGCGACCGCCGTCTGCAGAGCCTGCTCGGCCGACATCAGCGCCTCCACGACGCGCCGGGTCGATTCCTTGCCCTGCATCGCCGAGATCGACGCCGCTTCGCCCGCCTTCAGCGTCCCGATCGCGTCCGTCGTCACCTGCTTCATCACCGATTCGAAGCCGACATCGTCGGTGGACTGGATCGCGGTCGGCGCCGCGGGCGCGATGGCCTGCGTCTCGGTCGCGCGGCTCGCCGCTTGTCCTGCGGAGATCGCCGTGGATGAAATCGCCTCAAGCATTGTCAGCTCCTTAAGAGGTCGATGGTCATGCCGAGCATCGATCTGACCTGTTTCACGACCTGGAGATTGGCTTCATAGGACCGGTTGACTTCGCGCATGTCGGCCATCTCGATCATCATGTTGACGTTCGGCAGCTTGACGTAGCCGGCCTTGTCGGCGGCGGGATGGCCGGGATCGTACTCGACGCGGTACGGCGTGGTGTCGACGCCGATCTCCTTGACCTTCGCGAGCTGCGAGCCCGAGGCACGGTCCATCGCGGCATCGAAGGTGATGGTCTTGCGCTGATAGGGATCGGCGCCGGCGGTGCGTCCCGTCGAGGTCGCGTTGGCGAGGTTTTCCGAGACGATGCGCATGCGCGTCGACTGCGCTTCGAGCCCGGAGCTCGCAACCGTCAGGGAGGCGCTCAGTGAGTCCAGCATGTCAGTTCACCTCAAGCCTTGGCACCGGCCAGGACCATGCGGTGGAACGACCGCACGATCGCCGAGTTCATCGAATAGTCGCGGCTGACGTCGCTGCCCTTGATCATTTCCTGTTCGAGGCTGACCGAGTTGCCGGAGTGAACCACTTCCCAGCTGTCCTTCTTCGCCGTCGCGCGCGTGTCGGTCTCGGCGGCGGACAACTGCAGGTGCGAGGGCGACGTCGTGGCGAGCCTCACCGGCATGCCGTCGAGCACCTTGTTGAAAGGCTCGACGTCGCGCGCCCTGAAGCCGGGCGTGTTGGCGTTGGCGACGTTGGTGGCGATGGTCGACTGGCGGAGCTCGAGGTGGCGCGCCTGCGACGATGCGAGTTCGAAGAGATAAAGCGGTCCCACGACAGCCCCGTTCTGGTCCATTCGGGAGAAGCCTAGGGCGTTAAGCTTTCGTCAAGCTGTTGGGCCGGACGTCGTCCTCGGAAATCTACTGGACCTTCTCGGTGCGCGGTGTCTGTTTCGACTGGAGGAAGTAGATGATCTCGGCGACGGGGCGGAAGAATTCAGCCGGAATCACCTGATCGACCTGCACCGCCTCGTACAGTGCGCGCGCCAGCGCCTTGTTCTCGATGACGGGAATCCGGTTCTTCTCGGCGACCTCGCGGATCTTCAGCGCGATCACGTCCATGCCCTTGGCCACCACGAGCGGCGCGGGGTTTTCCTCGCGATTGTAACGTAGCGCGATCGCGAAATGCGTCGGGTTGGCGATCACCAGCGTCGCGCGCGCTGCAGAGGCGATCATCCGTTGCCGCGAGCGATCGCGCGCCAGCGAGCGCAGGCGCGCCTTGATCAGCGGATCGCCCTCGGCCTGCTTGTGCTCGTCCTTGATCTCCTGCTTGGTCATGCGCAGCTCGCGCCGCCAGTGGAAGCGCGCCCAGGCCAGATCAATCGCCACCAGGACGATGGTCGCGATGCAGATCGCCGAGACGATCCGCATCGCGATGTTGAGAATCATCTCCGGCAACGCGACCGGATCGGTGTACATCGCCTCGAACGCCTTCGCCTCCGATGCGCGCAGCACGAAGACGACCACGGACGTCACTGCGGCGAGCTTGAACAGCGACTTGGCGAACTCGACCAGCCCCTGCGTTCCGAAGATCCGGCTCCAGCCGCCGATCGGAGAGATTCGCGACAGGTCCGGCGTGATCCGCTGCAGCACCAGGCGCGGCGCATTCTGCAGCAGCGAGGCAGCGAGCCCGAATACCGAGAGGATGACGACCAGCGGCACAAGGAAACGCAGCGACTGAAGGCCGACCACGGTGAGCAGGTTCTGCGCGTCGGCGCCGGTTGCGAGCGGGAAGCCTCCGGGATCGTCCAGCAGGTTCGTCAAGGTCGGCGTCAATTGCTGCACGCCCTGACCGATCAGGAACGCCTGAATGACCAGCAGCGCGGCCATCGAGGCGAAAATAGAGGCCTCCCGAGAGACCGGGATCTTGCCCTGTTCGAGCGCATCACGGACTTTCTTCTCGGTCGGCTCTTCTGTCTTGCTCTCCTGATCGGATGATTCTGCCATGCCCGTTCAGCGGTCAGCGGAAGACCAGCTCATCCTCCTGCTCGGGGTTGAGCTCGATTTCGCCCTTCTCCGCCAGCTCGAGCGCGAGATCGGTGATCACGCGCCGCGCCTCCAGCACGTCGCGCTGGTTTGAAGGCTCGCCGATGGCGAGCTCGTGCTCGACGACGCGGCGGACGCGCGAGGCGACGGAGGACAGGATCAGCTCGCGGAAATGCTTGTCGGTCCCCTTCAGCGCGACCACGATGCGATCGGTCGGCACCTGGTCGAAGATCATGGTGCGCGCCTTCGGCGTCAAATTGGTCACGTCGTCGAAGGTGAACAGCAGCTCCTTCAGCACCTCGGCCGACTTCGGCCGCTTCTCCGACAGGCTCTTGAGCATGTCCTCGATGTGGCCGCGCTCCATCTTGTTGATGATATCGGCGACGCGCGCATAGGTGTCGGCGCCGAGATTGCGGGCGAAATTGAGCGTCAGGTCTTCGTGCAGCGTTTTCTCGAGCACCTTCATCGCGTCGTCGACGATCGGCTTGAGGCTGAGCACGCGCCGCATCAATTCGTTGCGCAGGCTCGAGGGCAGCTGACTCATCACCTTGGCGGCACAGGACGGCTTGACCTTGGACAGGATCAGCGCCGCGGTCTGCGGATGCTCCTTGGAGAGGTAGGTCGCCAGCGAATTTTCCGACACCGACGAGACGCGATCCCACACCGACCGGCTCGAATTGCCGAGCAGATCCGACATGATCGCCGACACCTGGTCGGCGGGAAGCACGTCGCCGAGCACGGCTTCGAGGCCACCGAGAGTCCCCAGGATGTTCGCGCCCATCGAGAATTGCTGGGCGAACTCCTCGACGATGGATTCGAGCTCCTGCGCCGTGATCGGCCGCAACTCGGCCGCGGCCTTGGTGACGATGCGAATGTCCTGCGGCTCGAATTGCGCGAGCACGCTCGCGGCCGCCTGCCGGCCCATCGCCAGGAGGAGCGCCGCGACCTTTTCCGTTCCGCCCAGCGCGGCAACGCCTCGCTGCTTGATGGGAGCGATGCCGACCTGTGCCGCCATGGTCAGCTATCGCCCTGCCCCAGCGGTCCGACGATCTCCGTGAGCGAGACGCCGAAGCGGGAATTGTCCTCTTCGACGACGACCACTTCACCGCGGGCGACGATGCGGCCGTTGACGACGACGTCGACGGGTTCGCCGACCCGGTGGTCGAGCGGAACCACCGCGCCCCGGCCGAGCTTCATCAGGTTCGCCACCGGAATGGTGGCCGATCCCAGCACCACCTGCATGGTAACGGGAATGCGCAGGATGGCATCGACATTGGCGAACTTGCCGCTCTCCTCCGCGGTGCGCGCGGCAATCTCCGCCAGCCGCTCCAGCGGGGAGGCGTCGGTGTGGCCCTCGTCGGAAGCCGGGGCTCGCGCGGCAGATTCATAGTCGAAGGATTGCGCCATCTGGTATCGCCTCTTGGTATTTCCGCTCCCGGAGCGCCGTGACGTTCCGATCGTATTGGTTCCGCCGGTTTCGGCTTCAGTGCTTGTTCACCTCAGTGCCGCCCGCGGCTGCGGCCGGCGCGAGCCGGCTACGAGCATCGAGCGCCGCGATCGTCTCATGGGCCTGATCGATCTTGGTGCTCAGCAAATTGGCGAGCCGTCCGAGATTGGCGGTGGAGTCATGCGCCGCGGTGATGACCGTGTCGAAGGCGCCCGCCGTCTCCTGGACGATGGTCGAGAATTCGCCCTGGTAGCTGCGCAGCCGCGCCAGCTCGCGGTGCATCCGGGTCACCCGCATGCTGGTGAAGGCGAGCGCGATCAGCAGCACGGCATCAACGAGATAGGATATCATCGACGAACTCCCGTTTCTGATCGACGGGATCAGCCACCTGCATGGCGTAATAGCCATCAAGCTGGCCGATCTGACACCAGAACAGCACCTGATTGTTGCTCTCGAGGCGTGCCAGCGTGCGTGGCGTGGCCTCCAGCTCCAGCACCTGCCCCACCTTGAACTTCACGACGTCCTCGAGCGAAATCATCTTCTCGTCGAGCACCGCGCTCAGCGTCACTTCGGTGCGGTGAACCTCGCTCTCCATCTGCTCGCGCCAGCGCGGATCGGTCGCGCGGCCGTCGCTGACGACGACGGTCGCGAGCTTCTGCCTGAGCGGGTTGAGCGCGGAGTGCGGAATGATCAGGAACATCTGGCCGCCGCGGTAGAGCGCCTGCACCATCATGTTCGCGCAGATCGACATGTTGCTGGCGCGCCCGATCGCCAGCGACGCCATCGCCGTCTCGACCCGCTCCACGCGGAAGGTGACGTTGGACGTGCCGGCGAAGGCGCCCTGCAGCGCCTTGGCGAACCGCTCGAATAGCGCCTGGACCAGGCGGATCTCGATGTTCGAGAACGTGCGTTCGACGTCGAGCGGCGGTTCTGCGCCGTCGGACCCGAACATCGCCTCGACCATCGTGAACACGAAGTCGCGGTCCAGCATGATGATGACGCGCGAGTCCCACTGCTCGGCATAGAGCACTGCAGCGACTGCGTTGCCCTCGTAGTCCTTGATGATGTCGCCGAGAGGATCGTTGGTGATGCCGTTGACCGAGAAATAGCACGGCGTTCCGGCCATCGGCTGCAGGCTGTCGGTGCAGGATGCCGCCATGCGATCGAAGATCACATTGAGCATCGGCATGCGTTCGATCGATATGCCGGCAGCGTCCAGCAGGTAGTTCGGGAGCTGCTTCTTCTGATCGACGCCGACGTCGTCTTGCATCATCATGCGCGGGCAGCCTTGGGTTCCGGCTCGGTGACGACGGCCTTGGGACCGGCGATCGTCTCGTTCTCGACGACGTCGATCGACGGTCGCTCGCTGCTAGCGATCATCTTGCGGCCGTGCTCGACGGCGATCTGCGGCATGGCGCCGTTCATGAACGCCAGCAGCGTCTGCTTGACGATGATGTAGGGCCGGCACTTCTTCTCGCGCGTCATCTTGATCTTGATCGCGAAGGGCGAAAGCACGCCGTAGGACAGGAAGATGCCGGCGAAGGTGCCGACCAGGGCCGCGCCGATGAAGCCGCCCAGCAGCTTCGGGGATTGGTCGAGCGCGCCCATCGCCTTGATGACGCCGAGCACGGCGGCGACGATGCCCAGCGCCGGCAGCGCCTCGGACACCGTCACCAGCGCATGATAGGGCGCCAGCTTGCCCTTCACGATGGTGTGGATCTCCTCGTCCATCAGCGCTTCGATCTCGTGCGTGCGCGCGTTGCCCATGATGATGAGGCGGACATAGTCGCAGATGAACTGGAGCAGCGAGGGATCCCCGAGCACGCTCGGAAACGCCTTGAAGATCTCGGAGGACGCGGGATCGTCGATATGCGCTTCCACCTCGTTGCGGCCCTTGCCGCGTAGCTCGCGCATCAGGGCGTGAAGTGCCCCGAGCAGATCAAGGTAGTAGCGCTGGCCGGGCACCGCGCCGGTGATGGCCTGCATGCAGGCCACCCCGGTATCCACGACCGTCTTCCACGGATTGGCCACGATGAAGGTGCCAACCGCGGTCCCCATGATGATCACGAACTCCCACGGCTGCATCAGCACGCCGAGGTGCCCGCCCATGGCGGCAAATCCACCGAGCAGCGCCGCTACCGTGATGAAAACCCCCACGAAACTGCCCAACGCGCCGCTCCATCGCCGATCCCATCGGGAATATCTAGTCGCCGAGCCTTGCGCGAGGCTGGCTTCCCGCATCGCCAGCCCCGCGCAAGCAATCGGCGGCAGCTTGGGACGGCGTCGCAACAGCGGCCAGAGGGGCGCGTGTCATGCTATCCACCATCGCGGACTACACCAGACTGACCAAGGACATGGGCAAGTCGCTGACGCAGGTCGCGACACAGCCGGATGTCAGCCGCGAGACCGATTACTTCCTGAGCCATATCGGCAACGTCAAGACGATCGACGACTTCCTGAAGGACTATCGCCTCTACTCCTACGCGATGAAGGCCTTTGGCCTCAGCGACATGACCTATGCCAAGGCGTTCATGCGCAAGGTCTTGACCGAGGGTGTCGCCAACAAGAACAGCTTCGCCAACAAGCTGACCGACACCCGCTACCGCGAATTCGCCACCGCCTTCAATTTCGCCGCCCTCGGCAGCAACGCGACCAAGACCGCTCAGGCCACGACGGGCACGGCGACCCATTACGTCACGCAGACGATGGAGCAGAAGGCCGGCGACCAGAACGAGGGCCTGCGGCTGGCGCTCTATTTCACCCGCAAGGCCTCCACGGTCACGACCGCCTACCAGGTCCTCGCCGACAAGGCGCTGACGCAGGTGGTTCAGACCGCGCTCGGCCTGCCCTCGACCATCAGCGCGGCCAACATCGACGCCCAGGCCAAGATGATCACCGACAGGATCAACCTCACCGATTTCAAGGACCCGGCCAAGGTCACCAAATTCGTGCAGCGCTTTGCGGCGATGTGGGACGCGACCCAGGCCCAGAACAACAGCTCGACCAATCCCGCGCTGGTCCTGATCGGCGGCGCATCCTCGGCCAGCATGGATACCAACATGCTCACGACCCTTCAGAACATCAGGTTCAACAGGTAACTCATGCAATCGGCTCTCTATGTGGGATTGTCGGCGCAGGTCGCCCTCGAAAAGCGCCTCCAGACGATCGCCAACAACGTCGCCAACGTCAACACGGCGGCGTTCCGCACCGACGTGGTGAAGTTCGAGACCGTGCTGTCCAAGGCGGGAGCGAACCCGGTCGCCTTCTCCTCGCCCGGCGACAACATCATCTCGCGCGAGATGGGCAACATCACCGAGAGCGGCAATCCGCTCGACGTCGCCGTGGTCGGACAGGGCTGGATCGCCTTCGCCGGCCCGAACGGCACCGTCTACACCCGTGACGGCCGGCTCCAGATCGCCCCCAACGGTGACCTTCAGACCGTGAGCGGATTCCCCGTCGTCGATTCCGGCGGCGCGCAGATCACGCTGGACCCGAACGGCGGAGCAATCTCGATTTCGCGCAGCGGCGCGATCACCCAGGACAACAACGAGATCGGCACCATCGGCCTGTTCAACATTCCCACTGACGCCAATCTCGAGCGCTACGGCAATTCCGGCGTGACGCCGGACCGGCCTGCGACCGCCATCTCCGATTTCTCCCGCGACGGCTTCAGGCAAGGCTATGTCGAGGGCTCCGGCGCCAACCCGATGATGGAATTGACCAAGCTGATCGCGGCCTCGCGCGCCTTCGACGGCACCAATTCGATGATCGAGGGCACCGAGAGCTCGCTGCAGAATGCAATCCGCACCCTGGGCGAGCCCGGCAAATAGACCGCGCCGCGCGCGCATCGACATTGAGGTTGGACTGATACCTTGAACGCTCTTCGGCAACTCGAATGGGCGCTGCTGGAGCTTCAGCAGAGCACTCCCCTGGCAAGCGTCAGCGGCGCGATCTCCGAGATCGCGCCGACGCATTTCCGTGTCTCCGGCCTGTCGCGCTTCGTCAGGCTCGGCGAGCTCATCGGCGTCAATTCGGGCGGCAAGCCCCAGATCGGCGAAGTGGTGCGGATCGACAGCGAAGGCATCGTTGCCAAGCCGTTCGACCGGCAATTTGCCGGCGGCCTCGGCTCGGTCGCCTACCGGATGCCGCCCTTGTCGTTTGCCCCCGATCCGAGCTGGAAGGGCCGCGTCATCAACGCGCTCGGCGCGCCGCTGGATGGACAGGGTCCCCTTACCCCGGGATCCCGGGCGGTCTCGGCGGAGGCTGAGGCGCCCTCGGCGATGAAGCGCGCACGCGTGCACAAGCCGCTGCGCACCGGCGTGCGCGTCATCGATCTGTTCGCGCCGATCTGCGCCGGTCAGCGTGTCGGCATCTTTGCCGGCTCCGGCGTCGGCAAATCGACGCTGCTGGCGATGCTCGCCCGCAGCCAGGGTTTCGACACCGTCGTGCTGGCCCTGGTCGGCGAGCGCGGCCGCGAGGTGCGTGAATTCATCGAGGACGTGCTCGGCAACGATCGTCAGCGCGCCGTCACCATCGTGTCGACCGGAGACGAAAGCCCGATGATGCGGCGGCTGGCGCCGAAGACGGCCATGGCGGTCGCCGAATATTTCCGCGACCGCGGCGAATCGGTGCTGCTGATGGTGGATTCGATCACCCGTTTCGCCCACGCCGCCCGCGAGGTCGCGCTCGCCGCCGGCGAGCCTGCGGTCGCGCGCGGCTACGCACCGACGGTTTTCACCGACCTGCCGCGCCTGTTGGAACGCGCCGGCCCCGGCGAGGAAGGCACCGGCACGATCACCGGGATCTTCTCCGTGCTGGTCGACGGCGACGATCACAACGAGCCGATCGCCGACACCATCCGCAGCACGCTCGACGGGCACATCGTGCTTTCCAGGCACATCGCCGACCAGGCGCGCTATCCGGCCGTCGACGTCCTGGCGTCGGTCTCCCGTCTCGCCCACAACGTCTGGGACCCCGAGGAGCGCGAATTGGTGAGCAAGCTGCGCGCCATGATCGCCAAATACGAGGACACGCGCGATCTTCGCCTGATGGGCGGGTATCAGGCGGGACGTGATTCGGGCCTCGACCAGGCGGTCGACATGGTTCCCAGAATCTACAGCGCGATGCGACAAGATACTTCGGCTCCCCCGAGCGCCGATCCGTTCCGCGAGCTCCGGGACATGCTCAGGGGCGACTAGCAGGTCGAGGGACCTCACCGGCGCGCGACGCCATCGTGCATCGCCCCTCGTTATCGACAGACGATTGCGCATGCGCGCCACGCTTCCAGCGCATGCACGCGCATGTCCGCCAATGATTTCCATCGTCCGCACCTCCACCGTTCGGGTGACAGGAGAGGACGGCGGCGATGGAAGGGGCGATTCGGGGTCTGCAGCCGAGACAACTGCCGCGTGCAATTCCTGTGAGTTCCCTTGGTCGTTCCCCGACGGATCGTACAAGTTGTGGATGACTTGGCGATATACACCGTCGTCATGCACAAGCTTCGACCAACTTGCATCAACGACAGACAATGACGCGCCCTGCAATCAAACCGTCGCATAGTTGCGTGCATGCTGCTCGCCGCGAAACGTATGGCGTTCAACGCTTTCACCATCATGTGTTCTGACGAGCGAGATTGTCTTGAACGTTACATTCGACTGCGACGACATCCAGTCGCCGCGAGTGTCTTGACTTGATTTTGTTGAGAAGCTCAGTCATCGTTTTGGTTGAATACAAGAAACGTCCGCTCGTGACTTGAACTTTAGGGGCCTCGGTTGAACTACTCCGATCCATCGTCTGCTCGCTGCGGCGGCTCGGGCTCCCGTGCGACGACGACGCTAGAGCTGGACACGATCTGCTCATCGGACACCTTCAGCCGCCCGGCGTCTCTCGACGGATTCGTGAGCCATGGCGCATCGCGGCTTCGGGACGCCGCAGACGAAGTTCCGGGGACGAGGTAGATCCATGCCATTGGCGCGAGAGGCCGTCGAGCTGCTGGTTCAGGCGGCGAGGGCTTGGTATTTCGAAGGCAATCAGCATGGACTGCGCGATCGGGAATGGATGGCGCTGCGCTTTCTCGGCCGCGCCAACAGGTTTTCGCGCACGCCGTCCGCGCTCGCCGGCTTCATCGGCGCGACCAGGGCGACTGCATCGCAGATCGTGAAGACGCTGGAGAGCAAGTCGTTTCTGGTGCGCAAGCCGTCGCATGAGGACAAGCGTTCCGTCGTCCTGCACGTCACCGCCCAGGGCGAGAAATGCCTCAGTCAGCACGACCCGATCAATCACGTGGTGAATGCGGTCACGGCACTCGGGACCGACGAATGCGTCAGGCTGCGCGACTCGCTCCGCGAGGTCCTCAATCATCTCGACGCAGCCCATCAGCGGCTCGATGCCAGCATCTGCCGGGACTGCATGTTTCTCGCCGAGCGCGGCCCGGGCACGGGCAAGGGACGCGCCAGCGCCGAATTCATGTGCCGGCTGTATCGCGCTCCTGTCTCGCTCGCGGAGACGGAACTGCTGTGCACCAGTTTCGAGCGCACCCGCGACCGCCCGAAGATCGAAGAGCATCTCGACCGCGCGCGGATAGCGAGCCAGGGCTGAGGCGTGCGCCGACGATCCCGGCGCGACGCGCACCTGTGTCACCATCGTGTCCCGGACAGCTGCGACGCGCATAGCGCGTCGGATCGCTTATGCCCGCCCTGCCCGCGCCCATCTCGTGCCGACGCTGCCGCGTCCATCGCCACCCGGCCCGCGTTTCGAACGACTCGCGAACCGCCCCTCCCGTCGGGCCGGGCTGCGTCGATCTATGCCGCAATTCCGAATTTCGGTGAAACGGAATATTTTGCGATCGGGGGGTTGACGGGGTGGCGACACACGTCGCTTTAGCCCGGATGGCGCGTCAGCGTAATCCAGGACGGTGCAAGCTGCCGGCCGGACCCCGCCTTGTATGCATTATCCCAGTTGCCATCCCCGCGCACTTCGCTTTACATGCCGGCAACTCGCCCGCGGATGACGGCCGGGGCTGAAAAATCACACACATTCAAAGGGACGGAGCATGGCGCGCAACATATTGATTCTCGGGGCTTCTTACGGCTCGCTGCTGGGCACGAAGCTCTTGATGGCGGGGCACAACGTGACCCTGGTCTGCCGCGCCAAGACCGCAGAGCTGATCAACCGCGAAGGTACCGAGGTGCGCATCAAATTGCGTGACGAGGCGGTGCACCGGGCGATCTTCTCGCGCAACCTGCCCGGCAAGCTCGACGCGGTGACCCCGGCCAATGTCGACCTCTCCCGCTACGATCTGGTCGGCCTTGCGATGCAGGAGCCGCAATACACCAACCACACGGTGCGCGTTCTGATGGTCAAGATCGCCGCGGCGAAGCTGCCGTGCCTGTCGATCATGAACATGCCGCCGCTGCCCTATCTGAAGCGGATCCCGGCGCTCGCCGACATGGATCTGGAAGAGGCCTACACCAATGCCCAGGTGTGGGAGCGGTTCGAGCCGGGCCTCGTGACGCTGTGCTCGCCCGATCCGCAGGCGTTCCGTCCGCCGGAGGAAGCTGCCAACGTGCTGCATGTCGGCCTGCCCACCAACTTCAAGGCGTCGGTGTTCGCCGACGAGAAGCACAACAAGGTGTTGCGCGAGCTGGAGGCCGACATCGACGCGGTGACGCTCGACGGCCACGACGTGCCGGTGAAGCTGAAAGTGTTCGATTCCCTGTTCGTGCCGCTGGCGAAATGGTCGATGCTGCTGACCGGCAATTACCGCTGCATCACGCCGAGCGAGCCGCAGTCGATCCGCGACGCCGTGCACGGTGACCTCCAGCGCTCGCAGACGATCTACGACCATGTCGACGCCATCGCCCGCCGCCTCGGCGCCGATCCGCAGGACCAGGTGCCGTTCGCGAAATACGCCAAGGCCGCCGAGAGCCTGCTCAAGCCGTCATCGGCGGCGCGCGCGGTCGCGAGCGGCGCGCCCTTCATCGAGCGCGTCGACCTGCTGGTGAAGCTGATCTCGCATCAGCTCGGCGTGCCAAATTCCGAGATCGATCGCACGGTCGATACCGTGGATCAGAAGCTGAACGAGAAGATCGTGCAGGGCGGGTCCGGCGCGCAGTAGGCGCTTCGAGTTGGCGGAGTTCCCCTGGGCTGAGAACACCCGTGGGCAACGCGCCGCAATTCGCGCTGTAGCGCTCGACGCGCCGCCATCCGATTGATAAGCCCCTGTCCGCGAATGACGGGGACTTGAGTCGAGGACATGACGGTTGCGATCGAGATGGGGCAGACCACGGCGGGCGCCCCGGCCGCCATGGACCTCGAGGAACTCTTGGCGACCCGCCTCCTGGTGCAGGGCAATTCGGGCTCCGGCAAATCGCATCTGTTGCGACGGCTCTTGGAACAGAGCGCGCCCTGGGTGCAGCAGGCCATCATCGACCCCGAAGGCGATTTCGTCACGCTGGCCGAGCATTTCGGCCATCTCGTGATCGAGGCCGAGGATCACACCGAGCGCGGCCTCCAGGTCGCCGGCGAGCGGGCGCGGCTGCATCGGGTCTCCACCGTGCTCAACCTCGAAGGTCTCGACGCCGAGAACCAGATGCGCCGTGCCGCCGCGTTTCTCGGCGGGATGTTCGACGTCGACCGCGACCATTGGTACCCGATGCTCGTGGTCGTCGACGAGGCGCAGCTGTTCGCGCCCGCTGTTGCCGGCGAAGTCTCGGACGAAGCGCGAAAACTCTCGCTCGGCGCCATGACCAATTTGATGTGCCGCGGCCGCAAGCGTGGCCTCGCCGGCATCATCGCGACCCAGCGCCTTGCGAAGCTCGCCAAGAACGTCGCGGCGGAAGCCTCCAACTTCCTGATGGGCCGCACCTTCCTCGACATCGACATGGCGCGTGCCGCCGATCTGCTCGGCATGGAACGGCGGCAGGCCGAGGCTTTTCGCGACCTCGAGCGCGGGCAGTTCATGGCGCTGGGACCCGCGCTGTCGCGCCGTCCGCTGCGCCTGAACATCGGCCCGACCGCGACCAGCCCGCGCAATTCCACGCCGCGGCTGATGCCGCTGCCGGAGGCCGCGCTCGAGGATATGCGCGCCGTGATCCTGGCCGCGCCGCCGCCCGATGCCAGCCGGCCGCAGCGACGGCCCGCGCCGGATCTGCTGGAGCAGCTTCGCGCGGCGAAGGCCGCAGCACCCGTGATCCAGCCGGACGTGGTCGAGGTGCCGGTCAGTGCCGAAGAGCTCGCGGAGCGGCGCGAGCGCGTCGATCGTACGCTGCGCGCCGTGCTCGCTGAGCCCGACGCCGGCTTCCGCGCCATCGGCGTGCTCTATCAGGAGTTCGTGGTCCGCTGCCGCATCGAGGGGCTCGGCGCGGCCGTGCCCGATCTCAACGAGTTTCGCCGCATGCTGACGCATGCGCGCGCCGGGCTCGGTGCCGACATTGCCGAGGACGATGCCTGGCAGGACGTGTCGCTGCGCGCCTCGATCCTGCCCGACGACATGCAAGGCGTGTTCATGATGATCGCGCGCGCGGCCAAGGAAGGCTGGCCGTGTCCGAGCGATGCCGCGATCGCACGGGCCTATGGCTCGCATTCGCTGCGAAGGGCGCAGCGGCTGCTCGGCTATATGGAGGAGCAGGGCCTGATCGTGGTCCAGCTCGACGGCGGCGGACGCCGGATCGTGACGCTGGTCGAGCTGGCCTGGGCCACGGCGCCGGGCGATCCCAATGGCGATGATCTGCCGGCAGAGCCCGCGCGGAGCGCGGCTTCGGCCTGAGCGTTACGCAGCCTCGGAGCCGCCGAGATAGGCGTCGCGGATGCGGGGGTCGTCCTTCAGCGCCCGCGCCGGGCCTGACAGCACGATCTTGCCGGTCTGCAGCACATAGGCCTCATGCGCGATCTCGAGCGCGAGGCTGGCGTTCTGCTCGACCATGAACACCGAGACGCCTTCCTGATTAATGGTCCGGATCAGCTCCAGCACGCGGTCGACATAGAGCGGCGACAGGCCCATGGTCGGCTCGTCCATCACGATCATCCGCGGTCTGCTCATCAGCGCGCGCGCCATCGCCACCATCTGCTGCTCGCCGCCGGAGAGCGAGCCGGCGCGCTGCGACAGCCGCTGGCCGAGCTTCGGAAACAGCGTCAGCATCCTGTCGAGATCCTGTGCCACCACGTCGCGATCGTTGCGCACGAAGGCACCCATCAGGATGTTTTCGCGCACGCTCATGTCCGCAAACAGCCGCCGCGCCTCCGGCACCGAGGCGATGCCGCGGCGGACGATCTGCGGCGTGGAGAGGCCGAGCAGCGAAGCGCTGTCGAATGTCACCTCACCCGAGCGCGGCTTTACGAGGCCGAGAATGATCTTCATCGTCGTCGACTTGCCACTGGCATTGCCGCCGAGCAGGCAGACGATATGGCCACGCGCGACCGATATCGACAGGTCGAAATGCACCTGGGCCTGGCCATAAAAGGTGTTGACGGCCGTGAGCGCGAGCAGCGCTTCAGAAGCATTCGTCATGCCGCGCTCTCCCGCTCCGTCGCCAGGCCGTGGCCGAGATAGGCCTCGATCACCTTGGGATCTCCACGCACCTGTTCGCCCGGCCCTTCCGCGATCTTCTTGCCCTCGTCCATGACGATGACGCGGTCGGACAGGCGCATCACCATCTCAAGCTTGTGCTCGATCAACAGGATGGTTAGGCCTTCCGCCTTGAGCTCGGCGACGAGACCCTGCATCTCCGCGGTCTCGGTCGGGTTCATGCCGGCGGTCGGCTCGTCGAGCAGGAGCAGGCGCGGCTTCAGCGCGAGCGCGCGCGCGATCTCGACACGACGGCGGTTGGCGTAGGAGAGGCTATAGGCGGGCTGATCGATCCGCGGCAGCAGCCGCTCGCCGAAGCGGGCGAGGATGGCTTTCACCTCTTCCCGCAGCCGCTCTTCCTCCGCCTTCACGCTGGCGGGGCGCAGCAGCGCCAAGCCCAATTCAAGGAGCGGGCCGATCACCGGCACGGCCGGCTTCACGGCGCGGAGCCGCGTATGCGCGCCGATCAGGACATTATCCATGACGCTGAGATTGCCGAAGACGCGACCGAGCTGGAACGTGCGCGCGATGCCTTCGGCGGCGAGCCGTTCCGGCGACAGACCCGTGACGTCCTGGCCTTCGAAATGGACGGTGCCATCATCGGGCCGATCGAGCCCGGTCACGAGATTGAACAAGGTCGTCTTGCCGGCGCCGTTCGGGCCGATGATGCTGACGAGCTCGCCCTTGGCGAGATCGAGATCGATCGCATCGACCGCGGTGAGGCCACCGAAGCGTCGCGTCAGCCCGCGCAGGGAGAGCATGAGAGATTGCGCCATCAGATCGTCCCCAGCAGGCCCTGCGGCCTGAACCGCACCAGCAGCAGCAGCACGATGCCGTAGATCAGGATGCGATACTCCGCCGCGATGCGGAAGACCTCGGGCAGCCCAACCAGCGCCACCGATCCGACGATCGCGCCGACCACATTGCCGAGGCCGCCGAGGATGACGACGGTCAGCGCAAGGATCGATTGCTGCGTGTTGAAGGTCTCGTGGTTGATGTAGGAATAGAGATGCGCTGCGATGCCGCCGCTAACGCCGGCGGCGAAGCCGCCGAAGATGAAGGCGAGCGACTTGTAGCGGTTCAGGCTGAGGCCATAGGCGCGCGCGGCGACATCGTCGTCGCGGATGGCGCGGAAGCTGCGGCCGAGATGCGAGGTGAGCAACCGCCCCTGCAGCAGCGCCAGCACGACCATCACGGCGAAGCTGAACCAGTAGATCGAGGTCGGGCTGATCAGATCGTAGCCGAACAGAGACAGCGGCGGGATGCCGGAGATGCCGATCGGCCCGCGCGTGACGCCTTCCCAGTTCAGGATCACCAGCGAGACGATCTCGCCGATCGCGAGCGTCGCGATTGACACATAATGCCCGCGCAGGCGGAACGACGGCGAGATCAGAGCGGTTCCGAGCGCAGCGCTCATCAGGCCACCGCCGATGATGGCGAGGCCGGCCGGCACCGAGAAGGTCAGCGACAGCAGCGCGGACGTATAGGCGCCGATCGCGAGCAGCGCGGCGTGACCGAGCGAGACCTGGCCGATCGTGCCCGCGACCAGCGTCAGGCTGAGCGCGAGCATGCCGAGCAGCCAGGCATTGATCAAAGTCTGAAGCACGTAGAACGACACCGGGAATAACGGCAGGACCGCGAAACCGCCGGCCGCAACAGCCAAGGCCCAGCGCGGGATGCGCACGGGGCGGCTCGGCGCGATAAACGTGCCGGTGAGCGGCTCGGGCGGCGCCTGCCGCGCGCTGGCGAACAGGCCGTTCGGGCGCAGCACGAGCACGACGACCAGCAGCAGGAAGGCGAACAGATTGCGGTAGCTGGTGCCGAAAACGGCAACGCCATAGCTCTCGACCAGACCCAGCAGCAGGCTGCCGATGACGGCACCCGGCACGTTGCCGGCACCGCCGACGACTTCGGCAACGACGCCCTTCAGCGTCGCCTGCAGGCTCATCGCGGTGTCGATCTGGTTGTAGTACATGCCGACCAGCATGCCGGAGACGCCGCCGAGCGCGGCGGCAATGCCGAACACGGCCTGATTGACCCGGTTGACGTCGACGCCCATCTGCATCGCGGCGTCACGGTCCTGCGAGGCCGCGCGCACCGCCCAGCCGAGCTTGGAGTAGCGCAGGAACACGAACAGCAGCAGCGCGCTGGTGAGGCCGACGCCGGCGATCAGCAGGTCGAGCGGCCCGATCGTGCCGCCGCCGAGCTGGAAGCGGACATCAGGCAACTGGCTCGGCAGTGCGCGCGGATTGGGCGAGAAGGTCAGCATCACCAGCTGATCGAGCACGAAGCTGATGCCGATGGTCGCGAGCAGCGGCGCGATCCGCACCGAGTTCTGCAGCGGCCGCAGCCCAAACCGTTCGATGATCAGCCCGACGATCGCGGCAGCCACGGCGACTACGATGATGGTGAGCGGCAGCGGCGTATGCAGCTGCACCACCGCCACCCAGCCGATATAGGCACCGACGAGATAGATCGAGCCTTGCGCAAAGTTGATCAGCCGGCTGACGCCGAAGATCAGCGCGAGTCCGACCGCAACGAGCGCGTAGACATTGCCGACGATCAGCCCGTTGATGGTGTAATCGAGCCAGGAGGACACGCAGCGTTCCTAATGAGTGAGAGCGGCCGAAGCGGATGCTCCGGCCATCGGGTCAGGTCGGCTTGCCGTCCCAGAGCGCGAACTGGCCCTTGCGCACGACAAGCTCGGCGTTCATGGCGCCCTTGACGCGGCGGCTCTCGACGTCGAACGTCGCTTGGCCGAAGATGACGCTGGAGACGTCCTTTACCTTGGCGAAAGCGTCGCGGATGGCACGGCGGTCGGTGCCGCCGATCTTCACCACGGCCGCCGCCATGTTCATCGCGTCGTACGAATAGGCATTGAACGCATCAGGCTCCTGCCCGCCATACTTGGCCTTGAAGCCCTCGATGAACTTCCTCACCTCGGGCCGCGGATCTTGCGGGAAATAGCGCGTGCCGAGATGGACGTCCTCGACCGCTTCGCCCCCGAGCTCGATGAATTTCGGCGAATAGACCGAGCTTGCGGCGCAAATGGTTTGCTTCAATCCGACCTGCCGGGCCTGACGCGCGATCAACGCACCGTCGGAATAATAGGAGATCAGGATCAGCCCGTCCGGACTGGCGTCGCGCACGCGCACCAGGGTGGAGCGGAAGTCGCGCTCCTCCGCGATGTAGCCCTCGGTCACCGCGATCTCGGCGCCATACTCCTTCGCCGCCTTGACGAAATGGTCGCGGCTGGTGCGGCCCCAATCGGTGTTGAGGTGCAGCACCGCGAGCTTCTTCAGGCCGAGGCGCCTCACGGCATAGGACGCCAGCAGCGGCTGCTCATCGGCCTGGCTCACGGACGTGCTCCACATGAAGTCGCCGCCCTTGGTGAAATCGGGATGCGAGTTGGTGAAGCCGAACTGCACGAGGCCGCCGCGCTGGTAGATTGGGGATGCCGCCATCGAGGCGGGGCTCGAGAAGTCGCCGAGCTCCATGACGATGCGGGGATCGGACACGAACTTCTGCGCGATCGCCACCGACTGGCGCGGATCGCTCTGGCTGTCCTCGAATTGGTAGGCGAGCTTGCGGCCGTTGATGCCGCCGGCCGCCATGATCTCGTCGAGCGCGAGATCAAAGCCCTGCTTCCACTGCGCGCCATATTGCGCGTTCGGACCCGTCAGAGGACCGCTGACGCCGAGCAGGATCGGCTCGGCGGATTGCGCAAGAGCGGCGCGCGAGAAGGCTGCGCCCGCCATCATGGCAAGCGAGCCCTTGACCAGGGTACGACGATCGATGTTGCTCATGCACGGCTCCATCCACTCAGGTGTTGAACAAGCAGCAAGTCTTGTGCCGCCGAGATTGCCTATTTCGAAGGTTCGCCGAGCGACAGCATCAGCCGGTTCGCCCAGTTGAAGAACGAGGCACCATTGATGACGTCGACGATCTCGGCATCGTCGAGACCGGCGCGGCGCAGCTCGGCGATATTATCAGGGCCGAACGCGATCGGCGTTGCGGCCAATGCCACGGACGCCTTGACCACGGCATTCCAGCGCTCGCCGAGATCAGCCCCAACGCCCTCGTCGAGCAGGCGTTGCACGTCGTCGCGGCGCTTGGAATAGGTGCTGGCAAAGCGCGCATGCACCGAGGCGCAATAGATGCAGCCATTGTAACGCGACGTCGCCGCCGCCGCGAGCTCGCGTTCGGCGCGCGGCAGGCCGTCGGCGACATTGTAGAAGATGTCCTTGTCGGTCTTGGTGCGGGCTTCCAGCACTTCGGGGTCGCGCACCAGCAGGCGGAAATAGTCCGACTTGGCGCGCGCGCGATCGACCAGGCCGGCGAAATGCCGCTCGGTCAGCTCGGCCTCGGGCAGCGGATCGATCCACGACACCCAGCCGAGTTCGTCCTGGGTGAAGACGACGGGGGGATTGACGGTGGCGCTCATGATTGCGGCCTCCTCTTATGCGTTCGCGGCAGCGAGCGTGCGCAGGCCGCTGACGACCCGCAGCTGGAACGACAGGAATGCGACGAGCTGGGAGAAGGTGACGATGCCGGTGTTGGACCACCCGGCGTCCAGCAGCGCCTTCATGTCGGTGGACGCGGCATCGCGCGGCCGGAACACCAGGAGATGCGCATGTTCGAACGCTGCGACCAGCCGCGCGCCGAGGACGGGCTTGCGCTCCGCACTCACGCGGTAGATCAGCCCGGCCTTGTTCTCGATCGACAGCGGGCCGGCCGGAAAGGCGCCATAGGGACCAGAGGTCTTGCCGCGCGCGATTTCGGCCTGGATCGCCTCGACGAGCGCCGCTGCATCCGCGTTTGCGGCAAGCTTCTCGCGGTAGAAGGCGGCAACGGGGGACTCGCCATGGAGCCCGGTCACGAAGGCCGCGACCGCGGCGCGTTCGACCAGCGAGACATCGCTCGCGTCGACCGGCTCGAACAGAGAGAGATAGCTCTTCTGCGCGTTCTCGCGCGCCTGCAGGCGGCGGGCGCGGATCGCGTCCAGAGCCGAGCCCGGTTCGATCCCGGCGAGCGTGTCGATGATATCCTGCGTACTCATCATTCAGCCTCGTACAACGCGATGCTCTTTATTTCCGATCAACCCGCCAGCGCCACATCGGGCGCCGTCCTGACCCAGCCCAGCGCCGGGGCGACCTTCTCCGCGACCAGATCGATCGAGTGCAGCACATGGGGATGCGGCGCATCGACCGAATGCACCTGGAAGACGAGGTCAGTCACCCGCTCCAGCGTCGCGTCGCCCCGCAGCGACGCGATGACGTGGTCGGCATCGCCGACATGGGTGTCGAACGCGGTGATCATCTCCTCCAGCGTCTCGCCCGGCCTGGCGTGGCCGCCCTTGAGGAATGGCGGCAGCGCGCGACGCAGCCCGATATCGGCAAGGCGCAGGGCCTCGCCATGGTCGTCAGCAACGAAAACGCTGCGCGAGGCCATGATACGCGGCTCGGCGCCCTTGGGCAGCGCTTCCAGATAGGCATCGATCACCGGGTTCTGGATCTCGGCGAGCGTCGCCTTCGGCGCCTCCTTAGGTCGCGGCTGGGTGCGCGACAGCAACAGGCCATCGCCCGCCTTGCCGGCACGGGCGCCGCCGGCGACCGAGAAGGTGGCCTGCCAGATGCGCTTGTCCAGCTGCGGCCGTTGCGGATAGATCGTGTCACCGCCATCCAGCGGCTTGCCGATCAGGGCGGTGCGGACGACCTCCAGATTGCGCGCAAAAATCTCGTTGCGCTGGGCGCTGTCGAGGCCGAACGCGGCAAAGGCCGAGGGATTGCCGCCGGTGCCGACGCCGAGTTCGAAGCGGCCGTTGCAGATGAGATCGAGCACCGCGGCGTCCTCCGCCACCCGCACCGCGTTCTCCAGCGGCAGCGTGACGATGCCGGTGCCGAGGCGGATGCGCGAGGTTTGGGCTGCGACATAGCCGAGGAACGTGAAGGGCGACGGCAGGCCGCCCTCGCGCTCGTGGAAATGATGCTGAGCGATCCACGCGGAATCGAGCCCCGCCTTTTCGGCCCGCACGATCTGCTCGGCCGCGAAGCGGTAGCGCTCCGCCGGCGGCGCCTCGTCGAGCAGCCGCGTGAAGAAGCCCAGGCGTTTCAGATTTGCAAAACGTTTCATACGACCCCTGTCGGACGCGGATGGCCAGGCCCCCGATGATGTCGGCTACTGCCGCTCCAGACAAGCGGGCATTGCGCAAGGCTCATGCGCAAACGCTGCCCGCCGGGATCACCCCTGCATGGGCTTTGACTGGGCAGACTGCCTACCAGCTCGGCAGCACCGCGCCCTTGAACTTGGTCAGGACGAACTCCTTGACCTCCGGCGTGTGGTAGCTGTCAACGAGGATCTTGACCCAGGGCTTGTCCTTGTCGGCAGCGCGCACGGCGATCAGGTTGACGTAGGGGCCCTTCGGGTCCTCGCGCAGGATCGGATCCTTGACCGGATCGAGGCCAGCCTGGGTTGCATAATTGGTGTTGATCGCGGCGGCATCGACATCGTCGAGCGCGCGCGGCGCCTGCGCCGCGTCGACCTCGATGAATTTCAGCTTCTTGGGATTCTCGGTGATGTCGAGCACCGTCGGCTTGAAGCCGGTGCCGTCCTTCAGCTTGATCACGCCCTTGTCGCGCAGCAGCAGCAGCACGCGGCCGCCATTGGTCGGGTCGTTCGGGATCGAGACCTTGCCGCCTTCAGGGATGTCGGTGAAGGCCTTGTGCTTCTTCGAGTAGACGCCGATCGGAAAGTTCACGGTCAGGCCGACGGCCTCGATCTTGTAACCGCGGTCGGCCTTCTGATTGTCCAGGTAAGGCTGGTTCTGGAACGAATTGGCCTGGATGTCGCCGGCATCGAGCGCGGCATTCGGCACGACATAGTCCGAGAACTCGATGAGCTGAATGTCGAGCCCATGCTTGGCGGCGATCGGCTTCACCGCCTCGAAGATCTGCGCGTGCGGCCCGGGCGTCACGCCGATCTTGATGGTCTCGGCGCTCGCGGTGGCGGACCAGGCAGCGAGCACGGTCGCGAGGATCAGGGGGAGGCGAAACGACATCTTGGTCTCCGAAGGTCTAGAGCAGCGAGTGGAACCGTATTCGCTTCTCCGTAGGCCGAAATCAATGAAATGGAAATCCATATTGAGTGCTTAGGGCGGGCGCGCGTTCTCCATTCGGCAGCAAACGCGAAACGAATTCACGGGGCTGCGGCCACGCCGCCCGCGCGGTCCGGCGCGACCTTGAGCCGTCAAGTTGGCGACTAGTTCGTCGCCTGAGTCGTTCAGGCGGCGGTCGAGTTCGTGGCCTGCAAGGACCTTCCCATCGTCATTTCGTCGCATGGTCCTGCGGCCACGCCACCATTGCCGCCTCTTGCATGATGCCACATGATGCCGGCGGCAATTGGCTTCGAGATGGAGGGTCTGATGAACGAGAACGAAATCCGCAATCTGGTCGCGCAGGTGAAGCAAGGCACGCTGTCGCGGCGCTCGTTTATCCAGAAGGTGGCCGCGGTCGGAATTGCGGCGCCGATCGCGAGCCAGATCCTGGTCTGGCACGACGTGGCGATGGCGGATGCCACCTTGCCGTACAAGCCGACCAAGGCCGGCGGCGGCGGCGCGCTGAAGCTGCTGTTCTGGCAGGCCCCGACCCTGCTCAATCCGCATTTCGCGATCGGCACCAAGGACCAGATGGCCTCGCGCGTCTTCTTCGAGCCGCTCGCCGGCTGGGACAAGGAGGGCAATCTGATCCCGTGCCTTGCCGCCGAGGTCCCGACCAAGGCGAACGGCGGCCTCTCGGCCGACGGCATGAGCGTCGTCTGGAAGCTGAAGCAGGGCGTTAAATGGCATGACAGCAAGCCCTTCACCGCCGACGACGTCGTCTTCACCTGGCAATACGCCGCCGATCTTGCAACAGCGGCCTACACCACCGGGTCCTACAAGGACATCAAGGTCGAGAAGATCGACGACCATACGGTCAAGCTGATCTTCAAGGCGCCGACGCCGTTCTGGGCCGATCCCTTCGTCGGATCGGTCGGCCCGATCCTGCCAAAGCATCATTTCGGCGACTATGCCGGCGCCAAGTCGCGCGAGGCCCCGGGCAATCTGAAGCCGGTCGGCACCGGCCCTTACAAATTCGTCGAGTTCAAGCCGGGCGACCTGATCCGCGCCGAACGCAATCCCGATTATCACGTCAAGAACCAGCCGCATTTCGACACGCTCGAGATCAAGGGCGGCGGCGATGCGGTGTCCGCGGCGCGCGCCGTGCTGCAGACCGGCGAATATGACTTCGCCTGGAACATGCAGGTGGAGGAGGAGGTCCTCAAGCGCATGGAGGCGAGCGGCAAAGGCAAGCTCGACGTGACGCCGTCGGGCAATGTCGAGTTCATCATCCTCAACACGACCGACCCGTGGACCGAGGTCGACGGCGAGCGTTCGAACGCGAAGACCAAGCATCCGACGCTGTCCGATCCGGCCGTGCGCCGGGCGATCAACCTCCTGATCGATCGCGATTCGATCCAGAAATTCATCTACGGCCGCGGCGGCATCGCCACCGCGAGCTTCGTCAACGCGCCCAAGCAGTTCAAGTCGCCGAAGCTCAAATACGAGTTCAGCATCGACAAGGCCAACAAGATCCTCGACGAGGCCGGCTGGAAGAAAGGCGCGGACGGCATCCGCGAGAAGGACGGCAAGAAGCTCAAATACGTGTTCCAGACCTCGACCAACTCGCCACGCCAGAAGACCCAGGCCATCATCAAGCAGGCCTGCGAGAAGGCCGGCATCGACATCGAGGTCAAGGCGGTCACTGCCTCGGTGTTCTTTTCCTCCGACGTCGGCAACCCCGATACCTATTCGAAATTCTATGCCGACATGGAGATGTACAACACGACGCAGCCGCAGCCGGATCCGGAGCGCTTCCTGAACCAGTGCGTCTCCTGGGAGATCGCCAACAAGGACAACAAATGGCTGGGACGCAACATCTCGCGATGGTCCGATCCCGAAGCCGACAAGGCCTACAAGGCCGCGCAGAACGAGCTCGACCCCGTCAAGCGCGCCGCGCTGCTGATCAAGGTCGACGAGATTTTCTGCGAGGCCAACGTGTTCCTGCCACTGCTCTCGCGCCACATCGTCAACGCCGGCGCCAACAACCTGATGATCGACATCTCGGGCTGGGACACCATCACGTGGAATCTGGCGGCGTGGTATCGGGTGTGAGGCAGCCCGAGGGGGCGCGGCGAACGCCCTCATGTCCCGGACAAGCAGCAACGCGCATCGCGCGTTGCGGCCTAGAGCCGGGACCCAGAGCGACACGGTAGGGCGAAGAGATGGGCCCCGGCTCAGCAGCGCACCGCACCGGACGATGCTTCGCATCGCCGGGGCGCTGCGCTGCGTCCGGGGCACGAGAGTGGAGTGGGACGCTGCGCTCGCAATGACTGAACAACAGGCAGCATCGCGACGCACCAATGCACATCCAGACCCGCAGTGCCGTAGGGTGGGCAAAGCGGAAGCGTGCCCACGTATCTTTTGCGGCCGAGAGAGATCGTGGGCACGGCGCAAGAGCGCCTTTGCCCACCCTACGATATTTGAGCTTGTGACACGCAGACATGCCTTCTCGTTCTCGCGGCTGAAATCACCCGAGCTTTGCTTGGTCACTCCACCCTCTTGAGCCAAGAGGGCGCAGGGAAGGCCGGGTGCCGACCTCGCACCCGCGGTCCGCTGCGCGAAAATGCACACGCAGGAAGAACCGCACAGCAGCATACAGGTGGTGCCGATCACTCGGCCTTCCCTGCGCGATGGTCGGACGGCTTATGCCGTGCTCTCCC
>NZ_JADPKT010000028.1 GCF_023074075.1 Bradyrhizobium sp. 138
TGATCTTCCCCCAAAAAAGTGGACATGGATCAAGCCGATTTTAGCTCCATCTCGACCGGGCTGATATAGCCGATGGCCGAGTGTCTGCGGGTTTGATTGTAGAAGCCTTCGACGTAAGCGAAGATGTCGCGCTCGGCTTCATTGCGGGTCGCATATTGACGGTGATGGATCAGTTCGGTCTTGAGTGTGTGGAAGAAGCTTTCCATCGGGGCATTGTCGTAGCAGTCGGCTCTGCGGCTCATCGAAGGTCGGAAGCCGGCGGCTTGCAGTGCTTGGCGGTACTCGGTTGAAGCATATTGGGTGCCGCGATCGGAATGATGGATCAGCCCGGGACGTGGTCTTTGCCCCTTGATCGCCATTCGTAATGCGGCGAGCGGCAATTCGGCGCGTAAATGGTCGTCCATCGCCCAGCCCACGATACGACGGCTGTACAGATCCATGATGGCCGCCAAGTACAACCAGCCCTGGCCGGTCCAGACAAACGTGATGTCGGCGAGCCAGACCTGATTGCGCATGGCGGTCGAGAAGTTCCGGCCGAGCAGGTTCGGCGCGATCGGGAAGCCATGCCCGCTATCGGTGGTGCGGCATCGCCGCGGCCCGGCGGAGATGGCTCGAACGCCATGATGGCGCATCTGCCGCTCGATCCGGCCTCGGCTGGCATGGCGTCCCTGGACTTTGAGCTCGACATGAATGCGCGGGCTGCCATAGCGGCCATGGCTGTCGCGATGAACGCGCTTGATGTCCTCCAGCAGCTCTCGATTGGCCGCCGCCCGGGGGCTTTCGGGGCGCGACCGCCAAGCATAGTAGCCCGCGCGCGAGACGCCGAGGACACGGCACATGATCCTGACCGGATAGTCCGCACAGTGACCTTCGATGAAGCGGAATCTCATGTCCGTGGTCCAGCAAAGATCGCGATCGACTTTTTTAAAATGTCGCGCTCCATCCGCAGCTGTTCGTTTTCCCGCTGCAAACGCGCAATCACGTCAGCCTGGTCCGCCGACGGCAGCGCCGCTTGCGATGTGGGAGCCTCGGCGCTGCCGCCGGCTCTCACCGTGCCCCGCTCCGCCACCCATCGGCTCAGCACCGAACCGTCAAGCCCGAGCTCCTTCGATACCGACTTCGCCGAGCGGCCGCTCGACAAAACCAGATCAACTGCCTGCCGCTTGTACTCGTCCGAATAAGACCGTCGCTGCCGTTTCGTCATCTGACACCTCTCGCTGCCTAAGCTATAGGTGTCCACCGATTTAGGGGAGGCTCAG
>NZ_JADPKT010000071.1 GCF_023074075.1 Bradyrhizobium sp. 138
TCAGTGCGATCGAGCTTGATCATCTTGGTCCTCCGAGGCTGGGTGGTTGGCAATCCAATCCTAACCTCTTGACCACCCGCCGCCCCATAGGATCTGAGGTGCGAGCAGCAAGTAGGATGGGCAGAGCGAAGCGAAACCCATCGTCTCTCATCCTCGCGGAAGCACGAGGAGTGCCGTAGGGTGGGCAAAGCGAAACGTGCCCACGTATCTTTCACGACTGAGAGAGATCGTGGGCACGGCGCAAGAGCGCCTTTGCCCACCCTACGAGATCGAGCTTGTGACACGCAGACATGCCTTCTCGCTCTCGCGGCTGGAATCGCCCGAGCTTTGCTTCGTCGCTCCACCCTCAAATCCAAGAGGGCGCAGGGAAGGCCGGGTGCCGACAGGCACCCGCGGTCCGCTGCGCGAAATGCACACGCAGGAAGAACCGCACAGCAGCATACAGGTGGTGCCGATCACTCGGCCTTCCCTGCGCGATGGTCGGACGGCTTATGCCGTGCTCTCCCGGGAGCCGAACTTTCCTTTGGCCTCCCTCGCCTCGCGAATTGGATGATGCAGTCTGCCCGGTTGGGCTCGCTCGCACCTTCGCGAAGACTTGACCGTGGCAACGACGGCCAGGACCACACGGTTTTGCCGTACGCACGGCCCGCCCTATCGCCCGCAGTATTTCCAGCCCTGTCGACGGAGCTGAAAACTTACAGGCGAGACGAACCTGACAGCGCCGTTCGTCCGCACGAGGCCTCGGGCTCACAGGGACTACCCGCCCTGCCCGCACCTCTCGTGCCGACGCTGCCGCGTCCACCGCAAGCCCGGCTCGCGATCAAGACGACCTCGAGATCGCCCCTCTTGGTGAGCCGGGATGGCCGACACATACGACAAAACCGAATTTCGGTAAAGTGGAATATTTTAAACAAGAGGGATTGACAGAGGGCGACACAGGCTGCTCGGGCAAACCTAGAACGCCCCGGCGACAGTCATCCGGAACGTCAGCGGCTCCACGGGGTGCAGCACGTAGTCCATTACGCCATTCTGACAGACTGCCGCTGGCGCGGCGCCCGATGTGCAGAGGTTGTAGAGCGTGTCGGTCTTGAGCAGCGAGCCATAGGCATAGGTGATCTGGTTCGCCCTCGTGTTGAACAGGTTGAGCACATCGAGCTGAAGCCGCCAGCCATTGTCGATGCGATAACTGACGCGGCCGTTGAAGATGCTGACCGCCGAGGAGCGGAACGCATTGTCCTCCGTCAGCGGGCTCGACGCCAGATAGCGCCAGCGCAAGGTTCCGAACCAGCCGGTTGTCTCGCCCAGCGTGACGCCGGCTGACGCCACCATCGCCGGCGCGTTCGGAATGTAGTTGCCGGGCGCATTGCCGAGCTGCGCCTCCGGATAGCCGGCGAGCGAGGCATAGACCTCCGCCTGCCCGCTGTCATAGCCGCGGTAGCGCGCATGCGTCATCGCGAGATCGGCGTCGATGTCGATCCAGGATCTCGGCCGGTAGTGGCTGGTCCATTCAAAGCCGTAGCGGCGGCTGACGCGGGTTGCCGACGTGTCGCCGGCATCGCCGGCGAACAGGATCTCGGAATCCTGATCCAGCATGAAGACGCTGAGCGAGGTATCGAGGCTGGGAACGATTTTGCTGCGAACACCGACCTCCGCACCCCTGGTGCGCACCAGGAGCGGCGATGGCCTCAGCCGCGTCGCGGGATCACCGGGGTCCTCCGTCGTGGTCGCGCCGCGGGCATCGTTGGAGTGCATGCCGTAACCGGCACCGAGGAAGAACTCGGTCTGGCTGAATGGACCGAGCACCATCCGAAATTTCGGGCTGCCGAGCGCGGCGTCAGTGCGGCCGGAATTGCTGGCATTGAACCGCGACGTGACGTCGGCGGCATAATAGTCGCCGCGCCATCCCACCGTCGTCCTGAGCCAGTCCGTCCAGCGCACCGTGTTTTCGGCATAGACGCCGACGCTGCCCTCGCCGGCCTTGTCGCTGCGGATATTGGAAAGAAAGCCGCGCCGGAAGGTGTTGGTGAGCGCGAGGTCGACGGCATCATAGCGCGATTGCAGGCCGAAGGTGGTTTGCATCGGCAGGCCGGCCAGCGAACCGTTCAGCGTGCGCGAGATGTTGGCACCTAGCATCAGGCGATCGTCGTGCTGGTGGAACTGGTCGCCGAGCACGGGATCGCTGAGGAAGTAGGTGAAATTGTTGAAGAGGTCGAGCTGGCTCTTCACGACATAGGCATTGGCCTTCCACGAACCCGCATCGTCAGTCTGCGCGATGCGGCCCGAAAGCGCGAAGCGGTTGGTACTGCCGCCGTCGTTTGGATCTTCCGAGCCGAAGCGGCTGAGAAAGCCGGCGGTGATCGCACGCTGCGGCACCTGGTCGGTCGAATTCCATCTGTTCGCATAGGCCATGGCGGTGACGGACACGCCGTCGGTCGCGGTGCCCTGGCTGTAGCGCACGAGGCCATTGAGCTTCCGCACATTGTCCGGGTAGTCCCACGGGCCGTTATAGGTCCCGATCTCGCCGGCCACCAGCAACGCACCGTCACCGACCTTCGCAGAATCCATGCCGAGCAGACGGCGGTAGCCGAAGCTGCCGGCGCTCATTTGCACCAGCCCTTTGGTGCGGTCGATCAGGCCGATATGGACGCTGCCGACTGAGGCAAAATCGCCCTCCTCCGCAAAGTACGGGCCCTTGCGCACATCCACCGCGGCGATGGTTTCCGGAATCAGCCAGTTGAGATCGGCATAGCCCTGGCCGTGTGCGTGGGTGCGCATGTTGACGGGGATACCGTCGACGGTGATGGCAAGGTCGGTGCCATGGTCGAGATTATAGCCGCGCAAGAAATACTGGTTGGCTTTGCCCTCGCCGGAATGCTGCGTCACGATGAGACCCGGCACGGCTTCGAGGGCTTCGCCCGGCCGCGTGAATGGACGTGCATTGAGCTGTTCGCCGGAGATGGTGATTTCGCTGGCCATGCCGGGCTGGCCCTTTGCGCCCGAGGCGACACTGCGCCCATCCGCCGCTTGCGCTGGCGCCGGATGCACTGAGATGCGGTGGCCAGCCGAGAGCGGCTTGCCGGAGCGGCGCGATGCGACGGGCTTCTTGCGCGCCGCGGTCTCGCCGCCAGCGATCTGGATTGGCGGCAGCTCGCGTGAGGCGTCCCTGCTCTGCGCGAAGGCGCGGCCATCATCCGCGAGCAACACCAGGGCCGAGAGTGCCGTCAGCGCGCTGCCACGACCGGGCTCACGCCGTTTCGGTCGCATCGGCGCATTCCAGAGCTTTCGCTGCGCCCTGGTGCCGTCCGTCGGCAAAGATACGGCGATAGAGCAAGGCCGAGGCCAGCCAGGCGATCGCGAACAGCGCGATCACGGCGAAGCCGACATTGGCGAGCGACTCGTTGATGCCGTCGACCAGCGTCCACACGCCTCCGGTCAGGCCGAGCCGGTCGGCGGCCAGGCCGAGCGCCTCGATGCCGCCGATCAACAGCGCGACGGCCACGGAGGCGCCGGTGATCGTGAGGTTGTACCAGAGCTTTCGCAGCGGATCGACGAACGCCCATCGATAGGCACTGACCATCAGCGCGGAATCGGCGGTATCGACCAGTGCCATGCCGGATGCGAACAGCGCTGGGAAAACCAGCACATCTGCAACCGACGCGCCGTGCGCGGCTTCGGTCGCGGAGATGCTGAGCAGGCCGATCTCGGTTGCGGTATCGAAGCCGAGTCCAAACAGGAAGCCGAGCGGATACATGTGCCATGGTTTCGTGACCAGGCGGAACAGCGGTCCAAGCAGTCGCGCGAGGACGCCGCGCTTGGCGAGCAGCGTCTCGAGGCCTTCGGCGTCGTGGACGCCCTGCTGCCGCGCAGCGCGAAACGTCCGCCACAGGCCGGCGAAGATGACGAGATTGATGGCCGCGATCGCGAGCAGGAACAGGGCCGACACCGACGTGCCGATGAAGCCGCCGATCTCCTTGAGCAGGCTGTCGCCGCCAAGGCTCACCACGCCGAGCGCAAGCAATATGGTCGCGGCCACGACGACCGTGGAATGGCCGAGCGCAAAATAGAGGCCGACGCTGTGCGGCGCGCCGCCAGTCTGCATCAACTTGCGCACCACGTTGTCGATGGCAGCGATGTGGTCGGCATCGACGGCGTGGCGCAGACCGAACACCCAGGCCAGCAGCGCAGTCGCCAGCACCGTTGGCCGGTCGCCGAACAGCGCGAAGGCCCAGGCCCATGCAGCGATGTTGGCGGCAATGAGCCCCCCGAACAGCACCAAAGTTCCGGATTCGATCGCCCGTAAGGTCCGCCTCACCGCTTGCTCCATCCACCCGATCCCGCGGTATGAGGTTTATCAAGAACCCTCATACTGGCAAGAGCAAGAGCCGCGCCACTTTCGACCTTGCGGCCGAAGGCACACCGAAACGGAAGTTACGTCATTGATTCGACGGAGACTTTACTGATCCGGTGTCCATCGCGGCGCCGGAGCGGAATGCCGGACTGCGTCTTACGCAAGCGTGCGCCGGTGCTTCACATGTCCACAGTCATCGACAGCAGATATGTGCGTGGTGCTCCCAGGAAGAACGTTCCGAACGAAGCCACGCTCGACCAGTAACTCTCGCCGGTCACATTCTGGATGTTTGCGCGGAAAACCGTCTTCTTGCCGTTGATCGCCGTGGTGTAACGGGCGCCGAGATCGAGACGCGTCCAATCCGGAATCGGCTGTTTGTTCGCGCTGTCGACGAACTGCCTGCCGGTGTAGATGACGGCCCCGTTCAATGTGAGATCTCTCATCCAGGGAAGATCCCACTCCACCCCGATATTGGCCTGTACGTTCGGAACGCCGATCGGCGTATTGCCGATATTGGCCGCAACGGCGGTCTTCGTCAGGGTGCCGTCCAGCAGCGAGAGGCCTCCGAGGAGACGAACATCCGGCATGAGCTCGCCGTAGACGTTGAACTCGAGCCCGCGGACGCGTTGTTCGGCGGTCGCCGCGAAGCGCCCGGCGGACAGCTCGCCGCTCGCCTTCGATATCTCGAAGGCGCTGAAGGTGGCTGCGATCCGGCCGAAGTCCACCTTGATGCCGGCCTCGTATTGCTTGGCGACATAGGGTGGGAGCACTTCGCCGAAATTGGACGCGGTCTGAGGCGCCACGTCGCCCCGGGCGAGACCTTCGACATAGTTGGCGTACAAGGAGACATTGTCCTGGGGACGGACGACGAGGCCAACCACCGGGGTGACGGCGCTCTTGTCATAGGACGACGTCAGCGTCCCTATATTGGAAGCATAGTTGTGCGCTTCGATGCCCTGGCGCCGGACACCCAAGGTCAACAGGACGTGCTCATCGAGCACGGACATGGTGTCGGCAATCGAGAGCCCGGTGAGTTCACTGTCCGAGAGCCGAGGGCGGCCGCTAATTTCGTTGGCAAACTGAGTTGGCGCGACGGTCGGATTGTAGATGTTCGAGGTGACCAGGCTGCCATTGGTCAGCCGCCGGTACAGTGCGTCATGGTAGACCGAAGCCTGGAAGGCAAGGGCATGGTGAACGAAGCCGGTATCGAAGCGGGCGCGGACACCGCCGTCATATGTGGTTCGATCAATGCTGAGGCCAAAGAACTGAGGCGTCGAGGTCGTGTCGCCGCTGGTGTTGACAATGGTCGGAAGACCGAAGAATCGCTCGACATTGGTCTTGGAGCCGCCGACGTCGGCGAACAGCGTGACCTGGTCGCTGAGATCGTATTCGGTCCGCAGCAACGCCGATTTGTCGGTGATGTGCGACCATTCCCAGGGCTGGGTCACGTTCAACTTGCCGTCCGGTGCCTTCGGCACCTGCAGGCCGGGAGCCATCAGAAACGGACGCGACGGAGCATCGAACCGATCGGTTTGCGCGATGAGATAGAGCCATGACCTGAACCGTTCGCCCTGATAGTCGAGGGCCAGCGATCCGACACCTGTCGTTTCGGATTGGCGATCGATCGGCGTGTCGCCGTCGCGGAGGCTCCCGCTGGCCCGTACGCCCCATTCCTTGCCGTTGCCGTAGCGCCTCGCAACATCCCAGTGACCGCCGAAGCGGGCAACCGAGCCATAGCTTGCGGTCAAGCGGGTCAAATCCTCTTCCGCACGCTTGGGCACGACATTGATGATGCCGCCGACGCCGCCATTGGGTGCCATGCCCGAGAGCGCGGCGGATGGACCTTTGAGCACCTCGATGCGCTCGACGTAGTCGGTAAAGATGCGATATGTCGGCGCGATTCCGTAAAGGCCCTCGAAGGCGAACTCACCGTTGTTGCCTTCGTTGATCGGGAATCCACGAATGTTGAAGGAGTCCACCACACCGCCCGTCGGGTGGGAGCTTCGCACGGATGGATCCAGGATCAGGGCATCCGCACCCGTTGCCGCCTGCCGATCCCGAATGAACTTGTCCGTGTAGCTCGTCACGTTGAATGGTGACTTCATGGTGTCGGTATTTCCGAGCAGTCCCAGCCGCGCGCCTCGCGCGACCTCGCCGCCTGCAAAGGCGGGAACGACACCCGATTGCGGTCGCGCCGCGGCAGTTTCGGCTTGCGGGGCGCCACGCGCCGGGGCGCGCCGCGCCATCGATCGGGCCCGGACATCGTTTCGCTTGGTCAGCGCACGGCGCGCCGACTGCTGCGCCGGAGCATCGACAGTCACGGGCGGAATGGAACTGCCACCTTGCGGCGTTTGGGATCGCGCAGGCGATTCAAGCCACGTGAGCAACGCTACTCCACCCAGCAGCGCCGCACCAAAGCGAGCTACCGTCTCAACCCCATCGATACGCCGCATTTGCAGAAAATCCCTCATCAAGGGCCCTCTCTAGGAAGGCGCTATGGGGACGGCAACGAAAATGCGTGCGCTGCGATTTAGAATGTCTCGATCATCGATGAGCGCGGTGGAAACCTGTCTGGAACGATTCCAACGATGCGTGCGACCGCGTGCAGAATGACGAGACGCAATTGAAACTGCCGCAGCATCTGCTTCAAAATTCCGAGTGATCGAATTTCGAATCTCTTGTTGCGAGACGCCGGCAAGCACGCCCGACGTGATCTCAGTCGCGCTTGAGCCCGATCGACTTGACGATGGGAGCCAGGCGGGCCAGCTCGTCCTCGACCAGGCGCTGAAACTTGTCGGGCCCTGAATCGACGTCCGGCTCCAGACCTTGCGAACGATAGCTTTCCTGCAACTGTGGATCGGCCATCGCCGCACGGGTCGCAGCGGCGATCCGCTCCACGATCACATCCGGGGTCGCTCGTGGCGCGAACAAGCCGAACCAGCCGGCATAGCTGAGGCCCGGCATGCCGGATTCGATCACGGTCGGAATGTCCGGCGCGCCACTCAAGCGCCGCTCGCTCGTCACGGCGATCAGCCGCAGCTTGCCCGCAGAGTGGAGTTGCAGGATCTGGCTCGACACCACGGCAATCACCGACGATATCTGGCCACTCACCAGGTCGTTGGTCGCGGCCCCCATGCCCCGATACGGGACGTGGACGAAGTCCTCTGCAAGGCCCGATTGCCGTCTGAACGTCTCGCCGACGAGATGATTGCCAGTGCCAACGCCCGGAGTGCCGTACGACAGCTTGCCCGGATTGGCCTTGGCAAAAGCGATCAGCTCCCGCAAGTCGTTGACCGGCAAGGACGGATGAACCGCGAATGCGAGCGTGCTGGTGATCAGCCGGTAGATGGCGCGAAAATCGCGAACCCCGTCATAGGCCGGCTGCGCGGAGGACAGCGGAATCATCACCTGGGTGCTGCCATTGCCGAGCAGAAGCGAATAGCCGTCGGCTGCGCTCTGCGCCACCGCGGCGGTGCCGATCGCGCCGCCAGCGCCGCCGATATTCTCGACATAGATCGGCCCCAGCAGCGTGCCGATCCTGTCGGCCCAGGGCCGGCCGATCTGATCACCCGCGGCGCCTGCCGTGTAGGGAATGACCAGCCTGATGGGGCGGGAGGGGTATTCGTCAGCGGCTGCGCCACCGGGCCAGGCGGCAAGCGCCGCGATCCCCGCCGCCATATCGAGCAGTTCTCGCCGAGAGAGCAGGGACATCTTCTGCATGTTCGGGACTGAACCTGTCATCATACACGAATGTGGCGCCTGAAAGACGTGCGGGACGAGCGACCGCGGAATTAAGAGTTTGGTAACGATACGAACGCGGTTGAACACATTAATGCAAATCGCACGCCGCCGGTGTCTAGCCCGTAACGACCCTGCTATAAAGCGCAGCTACGGCTCGATCGATTTTCGCGAATAGTCCGGTTTCCCTGATTGCGCATGAACAGGCATAGCAACAATTTCGACATCGCCGTCGAGCAGTCGTTCGACTTTTTGTCTGAAGAATATGCCGAGCTGTTTGGTCGATCGGCCGCCACCGCTTTCCAGCATCCGATCTGGCTGCATTGCCTCTATACCAGGCTCGCGCCGGCAGCGCGCGCAGCAGCTTTGGTCGTCGTGGTCCGCCACCGCGCGACGGGGGCGCTGGCGATGGTGCTGCCCCTGCTCCGGATCCGGCGCGGCCCCGTCCGAACCGTCGAGTTCGCCGACCTGCGCGTCTCCGACTATCTGGCGCCGGTCTGCAGCCCCGAATTGTTTTCGCAGCTGCTCGAGGACGCGGCGGCATGCGCGGAGATCCGGCGCCTCGTTCGTCCCTTCGACCTGCTCCGAATGACCAAGCTGCCCGACGGGCGGCTTCCGATCGAGAACCTCCTGGCTGCATCGCGCCGCGTCGCGATGGACACCAATGCCTACGCGACGGTTCTGGTCGCGCCGTTCGAGCAATGGCGGGCCAGTGCGATCGATCGCTCCTATCAGAAGGAGCTTGCTAAGAAATATCGCCAGCTCCAGAAGAAAGGCGCGCTGAGCTTCTCATGCTGCAACGACAGCGTCTCCGTGCTTGAGGCGCTGGAGGTGATGAAGAAGTTTCGCGGTCCGCGCTTTCAGGCGCAGGGCGACGGAGATCTGCTGCAGCGTCCGGAATATTTCGATTTCTATTCCGACGTGGCCCTTCGTGGTCTCGGCGCTTTTGTGCGCCTCTACACAATGACGATGGACGGCGAGGTGATCGCCGCCGTGCTCGGACTGTGCCATCGGGACAGCTTCCTCATCATCATGAGTGCCTTCGACATTGCCGGGTACAAGAGCCAGTCCTTGGGCGCGCTGATGTTCGAGCAGGTGGCGCGGGAGTGTATCGCGTGCGGGGATCAGATGCTCGATTTCACCATTGGTGACGAACCCTACAAGAAATTGTTCGGCGCACAGCCTTCGCCGATGTGGGCGGTCACCAAAGCCGGCAGCACCGCAGGCACTGTTGCCCTGTTCGCGCTGAAGCAGGCTCCCTGGCTCAAACTGGCGGCCAAGCGACTGTCGGATTTGAGGCTGCTGCCCGCCCGCACCCCGACGCCCACGCGCTGACGGACGGCAAGCGAAGCGACGCAGCGCTCAGGCGCGTAGCGCGCCGCGAACACGTCCAAGCCAGCCCGGATGCATTTGATCGACGCGGTGCGCCAGGCTGCGCCGCAGGAAGTGCAGCCGCCGCCGGACATCCCAGCCGATATCGCTACGAGACGTCAGGGCCTGACGGAAGCGCGCCATCTTCAGGGACTGCTGGTCCGCCGCGATCTTGTCGCGATCGGAATAGAATTGCGAAATCTTCTCCTGGCCCATGCCGGCGGATTTGAGCCAACGCGGCGCATATTCGGTGCAAAGACGATCGACGTCCACCAGCAGGCGCGCGACGCCCGTGCCGGCGGCGGGACAATTGGTCTGGAACGCATCGCCGATGAGCACGATTCCGGGCTGGAGATGTCCCTCGACGACGGTCAAATCCATCACCCAGTTCTGGACCCGGTCGGTGACGCGGAAATCGCCGAGATAGGGCTGCAATCCCGGCAGCAGACGCAAGAGTGTCGCTTCCGGCTCGCGACGCAGCTCACGCATGATCGGATCGGTCGGATCGCGGAACATGAAGAGATTGGCCCGCATGCCTGCGCGGACGGGAAACAGGCTGAGATAGTCGATGCCGTCAGCCGTGCGCTCGCCATAGCAGGTCAGCGCCTCGAAATCGAACGGGCGAGCGTCCTGGCGCGCAATCGTGAAGCCGAACGAAACCGAATGCCGCTCGGCCAGCACGCGCCGCTTGATGCCGAGCTTGTAGGCGGGTGCTCCCGCCATGCCCGTGGCCAGAACGACGAGGCGCGCGGTTACACGCCGTCCGGAGGCGAGCTCGAGATGCTGGACGTCATCGCTGCAGCTGATCGCAGTGACCTCGTCGACGATCAGGCTGGATGGATCGGGCAGCTGGCTGCGTGCCATGGCCACGAGATCGGCATAGGGAAATCCATAAGCCTGGCCGACGCTGACATCGACCACCTTGCCTTCCCGGATATTGAGCACCTGATCATATCGGCAAGCGACAGTCCCGAGCGCATCGAGGAAGCCCAGCTTGCGGAGCATCGCCAATTGATGGCCGCCGATCTTTTCGACCCGGAACTCGTCCGGGTAGACCGCCCGCTTGTCGATCAGAGCGATGCGATGCCCTGCCCGCGCCAGCACCGCCGCCGCGAGCGAGCCGGCAAGCCCGCCGCCGACGATCGCGATGTCCGCGACGGTTCTCGAAGTGTCAGCTGTGGCGATCGGCTCGGTCATGATCTGGGCTCCCACGGTCAACCAAAGTCGCACGTGCAATTCTCCGGCCTGATGTCGCATCGCAGGACCAAACGCGATCATTTCTCGATATCGAGGTTAACAGGATAGAGAGCCGGTCGTCCGACCATGGCCGGCACGCCTCTTGCTCGGGATTCTCCGGAAATTCCGGTTTCTGGCAGCTCCGGGGCCGATCTCGGCGCGCCAACCCCGTTCAAACGGCTGATCTCGCCTTTTCGCGGCCGTCGATGCGGCGCACGCCGTCAATCGGTCCGAGCCAGGCCCTGTTCTATTTGAGACTATGAGGGACGACGATGTTCCACAGTGAAGCAACCGGCAGAACCGCGATGTCGTCGCCCGCAAGATCCTGCTTGCCACCCATTAACACTCGCAGTTTTTCAGCATGCTAGGTTGTCGCCGATATCGGAACATGTCTCTTCAGGAAAGAGCAGCTCCTTAGACTTCCATGATCGGATCCATCCTCCAGTTGTTGCGGCGTGACGTCACACGCGGTGTCGTCGGGACCATCCTCCTCAAGGTTGGTAGCGGCGCGCTTGCGTTTGCGGTGTTCTCGCTGGCGGCACGAACGATGTCGCCCGACGGCTTCGGCATCTTTGCGACCTGGCTTTCGGTTGCCCAGATCGCCGCCGTCGTGGGACTGGTCGGTCAGGAATCGTTGCTGGTGCGCTTCCTGAACGAGTATCAGGTCGGCGACAGGCCGGACCTCATCAAAGGTATCCTCCTCTCGAGCTTCAAGATTGCCTCGGCCGCCATGCTGGTCGTGATCGTCGGCATCGGCATCGTGGCGAACATGAGGGGCGACTGGTGGCTGCTGATCCTTGCGGTGTCGGCCTACACGGCCGTGAATGCCGGCGTGATGCTCGGCAGTCAGGTCGCACGCTCCCTCGTCAGCATTCTCATGGGCGAAGGCAATCGCGAGTTCTTCTGGCGGGTCATCGTCGTCGTCTTTCTGCTCGCCATGCTGCTCGCGCACCGGCAACTCGATCCCGCCGAGTTGTTCGCGGTGATGACGATTGCCATGTCGGTCAGCCTGGCTGCGCAGATCATTTCGGTCGCCCGCGTGCTGCCGGATCTGCGCGGCACGGCGGCGCGCTCCGAAACCTCGCGCTGGCGGTCGAGCGCCCTCCACTTCTGGCTTGCATCCATCCTCGAGGTCGCAAACCAGTATTTTGACGTCATCCTGGTCTATTGGATGCTGGATCCGGTGACGGCCGGAATCTACTTTGCGGCCTCGCGGCTCGCCAACATCTTCGCCATGGTGTCCGCGGCGTTGTACACGTTCGGCGCGCGCCGGCTTCCCTCGCTGTATTTCAGCAAGAATCATCGGGAGTTCGAACGAACCTTGCGGTTGATGGCGGAAGTGACCGCGCTTTGCGTGGCCGCCGGGCTCGCCACGATCTGGATCGGCGGCCCCTATCTCCTCAACCTGTTCGGGCCCCATTTCACCGAGCAGCATTCGGTCTTGATCGTGCTTGCGATCGGAACGGCCATCCAGGCCGCAGGCGGCCCGTCTGCTGCGATCCTGCAGCTGACCGGCCATGAACGAATCTATGTTCCCGTCGTTGCCGCCAACGTCGCGCTGCGGCTTGTGGGATTTCTCGTTCTCATTCCTTGGCTCGGCGTGCTTGGCGCTGCGATTTCGGCGACGGTGTCGCTGGCGCTCGCGACCATTGCCCTGAACGTCCTCTGTCGCCGGCGATCAGGGGTCGATCCCTCAATTCTCGTGCTTTTGCGCTTCACCGCCATGAAACGCGGCAGCTATGCAGTTCGCGGCGCCGATTCCAGTGACTAGGCAGCGTTCACGCGTCGGCGGTGCGCAAGATCGATTGGTTAACGTACTTCCTACGCACCATGCGGGAACCAGCGAAATGACGGTGCGAATGACGTCGATTGCCGAGCCTCGCATTAACTCCGTTTGTTGCTAGCCGATGTCCGCGCGATGGGCGCATGATAGGTACGAAGCCAAGAAGGTGAAGATTTCGTTTCTCTAGCGGGTCGGGATCCGTGCTGCACTATCAGCCGAACAAGGAATTGGGTGAGACCGCCGCGACAGCCCTCGCGCAGCCGGACGGCAGCGGAGCTAAGCTGCACGTGCTTCTTGCGCAAACCCAGGCCGAGAACGCCGGTGCGCAGGAGATCTCCAGGCTGCTTGGCGCCGGGCTGATCGCTCGCGGCTACCGCGTCACCAATCTGTTCTTCTTCCGCAAATCGGATTCTTTCGACGAACCGCCCGATACGCTCTACTGCGCGTCGAGCCGGCCCGGCAATCCGGTGGCGCTGTCGCGGATGTTGTGGACGCTCGGTCGTCATATCAGAACGATCAGACCCGACGCCGTCCTGACCTTCCAGCATTTCGGCAACGTCATCGGCGCCGGCATGACGCGCCTCGTCAGCGGCGCACCTGTCATCGCCAATCAGGTTTCATCCGCGTTGGCGATGAGCTGGCCGGTGCGCACCGCCGACATCGTCATGGGCAGCGTCGGCTTCTTCGACCGCATCACGCTCAACTCGCAGGACATGGAGCGCGAATATTCGCGCTACCCCGCAGCCTACCGGTCGCGCATGGTGCATGTGCCGCACGGCTTCGACGACAAGGCTCTCACCCTGTCGAAGGAGGCTGCGCGACGGAAATTCAACCTGCCGCCGGATCGCGTATTGCTCGGCTGCGCGGCACGGCTGCATCCGCACAAGCGGCTCGACGTGGCGATACGTCTGTTGCCGGATCAACCGTCCTGGCATCTTGCGCTCGCCGGCCAGGGCGCCGACGAAGCCCGGTTAAGGCTGCTGGCGAATGAATTGAAGGTATCGGACAGGCTGCATTTGCTCGGGGAGATCCCCCCCAGCCGAATGGCGGATTTTCTTGCCTGTCTGGACGTGTTTGTATTCCCGACGCAGGCGGAAACCTTCGGTCTGGCCGCGGTCGAAGCTGCGAACGCCGGGGTTCCCTCAGTCGTGACCGATCTTCCCGTCTTGCGCGAAGTGTTGTCTTACGAAGGAAAGCCGACTGCACTCTTCGTCGACGCCTCCGATCATACCAAGCTCGCGGCAACCGTCTCCAGGCTGCTGACGGACCAGCATCTGAGCGATGAACTGCGACAAAACGCCAAGGGCCTGAAGTTGCGCTATTCGGTAGATGCCATGGTGGAGGAATACGTTCGAATTCTCAGCCAGGTCACTTGACCTGAGAGGTTGGAATAGATGGGCTCGACATGATCATCGAGTTTCGCTGTGAACGTGAGTACGCGCGGCGCTGGATGGACCGCGACACGCTGTCGATCGACGGCCGCAACGTTCCGGTTCAAATTGCATGGGTGGCAACGGCCGAGCCACGGCCCGCAGGTCTCGACGCCCTGTTCGAGCTCGAACGCATGGTGTTGCACAAGGGCAAGCCCAGCGGCGCCAACAGGCTGAACGTCGCTCCGGAACGGACGCAGGTTCGCAACCAGACGGCTGACGTGATCGTCGATTTCACCGGCGGTGCGCGCGATCCGAACAGCTCCGCACCGCGCTATCTCCGTCCGCTGTTCAACGGCGTTGCAGGCGAAAACGCCGCACTCGCCGCCATTCTCGCCGGCGACCTGCCGGTGATCGACATCATCGACGACGTCGACGGTTCGGTCCTCGATCGCGGCCATCCATCCGGCGAAATTGCCGCGGGCCTCAGCGGCGCACTCGAAACCGTCATGGCGCGAACCCTGACCATGGTGGCGGCGATCCTGTCGGGACGGCCGCGCATTGTGCCGCAGCTGGCACGCCGCGCTGGAAATGGCTCGCACCGCGGACCCCTGGGCTACGTCACGCGCGGCCTTGCCGTCTCGATCGCCAAGGAGATCTATCGCCTCTGCTGCTATGCCCCGCATTGGCATATCGGATGGCGCTTCAATGACGGCGCGGGCGTCTGGCAGACCGGAGATCTATCGGGTCCGAGCTGGAATGTTCTGGGTGATCCTGGAAATCACTTCTACGCCGATCCTGTCCCCATCAATTGGCAGGGACGAACTTTCGTCTTCTTCGAGGATCTCGATCACCGTGTCGGAAAAGGCATCATCTCGGCGATCGAGTTCGGTGACAGTGGACCGGTCGGCGAGGTCGTGCCGGTGCTGGAGGAGCCCTGGCACCTCTCCTATCCGTTTCTGATCGAGGACGGTGGCGAGTTGTGGATGATCCCGGAGAGTTCGACCAACGGGGATGTCGCCCTCTACAAATGCGTCCGCTTCCCGGACAGATGGGAGCGACACGCGACGCTCCTTTCAGGCCTCGAGCTCGCCGACGTCACGATCACGCGGCACAATGGCCTGCATTATCTATTCGGCGCCTGGCGCGACGGAACGGGCGGCTATTCGGATTCGCTGGCGATCTATTATGCGGATCACCTCTTGGGCCCCTGGTTGCCCCATGCCAGCAATCCGGTCCTGATCGACCGCGCAAGCACGCGGCCAGCTGGAAATTTCGTCACGCTCAATGACAAATTGTGGCGCCCGATCCAGAACTGCACCGACGGATACGGCGCGGCGCTCGCGCTGGCGGAAGTGGTCGAACTGTCGCCGACCGCCTTCAAGCAGATCGTGCGGCATTCTCTGAGGCCCGGACCGCTATGGCCCGGCAGGAAGCTCCACACCCTGAATCGCTGCGGCCGGCTCGAGTTGATCGACGGATCGCGTGTCCAACCCAAGACCCGCGCCTTCGCGAGCGGACTTCCATCGGCCGTGTTCCCCGCGCGAACCAGTTCCTCCGCCGCCCGCTAATGCGGAGCAGCGCGTGTTGGCGGCCATGCGCTACGGGCGGCGTGAATCAATCATACCGCCCGTCATTTCGTAGATGGCCCGCGTCGACGACGGACGACGCTTATTGAGAGCGATCCGAGGTCCAGCCCTTGTACTCGGCGACGTTGTCCCTGGTCACGAGCTTGGACGGCAGCAGCTCGACGGTCGAGGCAGGCTTCTGGCCATTGAGAATGCCGACGCCGACCTGCACGGCCCGCCGCGCCATGAAGAACGGATCCTGCGAGGCCGAGGCCTGGATCTGCGGCGATTGCGGATCCTTCAGCGCGGCTTCGATATCGGGCGCGCCGTCGACCGCGGTGATGATGATGCCGCTGCGGTTTTGCTGGCGCGCCGCAAGGTCGGTGCCGATCGCCTGCGGATCGTTGATGGCGAAGATGGCATCGATCTTGGGGAAGCGGGTCAGATAGCCCTGCGCAACGGTGAGGCCGCCTTCGCGCGAGCCTTTGCCGTCCTGGTCGTTGGACAACACCTTGATGCCGGCGTTCTTCGAGAACACGTTCTTGCAGCCGACGACACGGTCGATCACGGCGGAGACCTGCGGCCCGTTCTCGATGATGACGTCGCCTTTGCCGCCCAGCTTGTCGACGATGTACTGGCAGGAGATCTCACCGGCCTGCACGTTGTTCGTGGTTACCGTGGCATCGGCGCCTTCGGCCGCGGTATCGACCGCGACGACGACGATGCCCGCGGCCTGCGCCTTCTTGATCGCCGGCCCGATCGCCTTGGGATCGCCGGGGTTGAGCAGGATCAGATCGACGCCGGCAGCGATGAAATTGTCGATCTGGGTGACCTGCTTGCCGAGATCATATTCGAACCCGACCGTCGTGATCTTCACACTGGGATTGGTCTTCTTGGCCTCGAACTCGGCGCCCTTCGACAGCGCGACAAAGAACGGATTGCCCATCGATCCCAGCGAGACGCCGATCGACTTGAGCTCCTTGGCGAAGGATGGCGTAGTGCTTAAAGCCAGCGCCATCGCGGCGCCGGCGAGCATGATCGTCTTCAACATGGACTTCCTCCCTGGTCTGTCTTCGTCTCCGGCGCGGCAGACCAGTTGCCGCAACGGAAGTCATGTGCGCCGAAACCTTAAGTTCTGGCGGAGCCTTTCATGTTCTGGCGGAGCCTTGCAGCCGGTAGCGATCGAGCGCGACGGCACCGATGATCACCAGACCCTTGATCACATATTGCCAGATGTCGGAGACGCCGACGAGAATCAGGCCGTTCGACAGCACCGCGATGATCAGCGCACCGACCAGCGTGCCCCAGATCGAGCCGATGCCGCCGACGAACGAGGTGCCGCCGAGGATCACGGCGGTGATCGCGTCGAGCTCATAGGACTGGCCGAGCTGCAGGCCGTTGGCCGCATAGAGCCGCGCCGCCTGCATGGCGCCGCCGAGCCCGGCGAAAAGTCCTGAAACGCCGTAGACGAAGATCAGCACGGCCCAGACCTTGATGCCGGCAAGCCGCGCCGCGCTCTCATTGCCGCCCACCGCATAGATGTGCACGCCGAGCACGGTCCGGCGCAGCACCAGCCACGAGACGAGGATGACGAGCAAGGCGATCACCGAGAGCCACGGGATCGAGGCGACGCCGGGAATGAGCGTCAGCGAGCCATTGCCAATGAAGGCATAGGGAATGGATGGATTGAACACGGTGGTGTCGGCACCGAGCAGCCGCGCCAGGCCGCGCACGGCGGTGAGAGAACCGAGCGTGACGATGAAAGGCGGCAGGCGGAGCAGCGCAATCAGCGCGCCGTTGACGATCCCGAAGCCAAGGCCGGTGAGCAGCGAGGCCGGCAACCACAGCATTCCGAGCTCCGGCAGCTTGGAGAGCGTCAACCCGGCCATCGCCGAGGCCGCCAGGATCGAGCCGACCGAGAGGTCGATGCCGCCGGTGAGGATGACGAAGGTCATGCCCGCGGCGAGCACGGTGTTCACGGCGGCCTGCTGCAACACGATGCCGAGATTCTGTCCGGTGAAGAAGCGTCCCTCGGACAGGAAATGGAAGCCGACGCAGAGAATCAATAGCACCGGCAGCATGCCGAGCGCGCTGATCAGCATCCGCACCCGCTGGCGCTTTGTCTCGGCGGCAGCACCGTTGGTCGCCGTGGCCGCGGCAGGCTGGGCCTGCGAAGCACCATTGTCAGGCATCGAGATGCTCCATTCCCGTGGCAAGCGCCATGATATCCTCTTGTGTCAGCGGCGAATTGGGACCGCGCATCACCTCGCCGGCGATGTGCCCAGTCCGCATGACCACAACCCGGTCGCAGATGCCGATGATTTCAGGCAGATCGGACGAGATGACGAGGATGGCGGTGCCGGCCTTGGCCAGATTGTCGATGATCGAATAGATCTCGGATTTGGCGCCGACATCGACGCCCCGCGTCGGCTCATCGAGGATCAGCACCTTTGGTGCAATCGCGAGAAGCCGCGACAGCAGCAGCTTCTGCTGATTGCCGCCGGACAGGCCGCCGGCGGGGACGCCGACATTGGCGGCGCGGATGCTGAGGCCGGCGAATGCCCTGTCGGCGCGCTCGCGCGCCTTGTCGCGATCCAGGAACCAGCCGAGCTTCGCATCGCGCGCGAGCACAGCGAGATTGATGTTGTCCAGACATGACATGTCCAGAAACAGGCCCAGCGCCTTGCGGTCCTCGGTCAGATAGGCGATGCCGGCCTCGAGCGCCTCGCCCGGCGTGCGGATCTCGACCGGGCGGCCCTCCAGCTCAAGCCGGCCGGAGGTTTTGGGCAGCGCGCCGATGATGAGATGCGCAAGCTCGGTGCGGCCGGCACCGATCAGGCCGGCGAGGCCGACCACCTCGCCCGCATGCACGGTGAGCGAGCAACCCCTGACGCGCTGACCATCGGCCATGTCGATCGCGGCGAGCACGGGATGTCCCCGCCCCGCCTCCGGATCGTGATCCTTCTTGTAGAACGAGGAGACGTCGCGTCCCACCATCATCCGCACGATGGTATCGGCGCGAATCTCGGCCTTGTCGAGCGAGCCGACCAGCCGGCCGTCGCGCAGCACCGTGACGCGGTCCCCGAGCGCGTAGACCTCATCCATGCGATGCGAGATATAGATGATGGCAAGCCCCTCGGAGCGAAGCTGGCGGATCAGCGCAAACAGCCGCGCACTCTCGCCCGCCGACAGTGCCGTGGTCGGCTCGTCCATGATCAGGATCTTTGATCTCGCGTGCAGTGCACGCGCGATCTCGACCAGCTGCCGCTGGCCCATGGAGAGATGCGCCACCAGCGTCGATGGCAGGAAGTCTGCGCCCAGCCGCTTCAGGATGGGACCGACGCCCTCACGCATCTCGCCGCGCGCCAGCATCCCTGAACGCGAGATCTCGCGTCCCAGATAAATATTCTCGGCAACACTGAGATTGGGGGCGAGCGACAGCTCCTGATAGATGATGGAGATGCCTGCGTTGCGGCCGCCGAGTGGACCTTCAATCCGTACAGGGTGTCCTTCGATGCGGATCTCGCCGCCTGGATCAGGCCGATAGGCGCCCGACAGGATCTTCATCAGCGTCGATTTGCCGGCGCCGTTCTCGCCCATCAAGGCATGGACCTCGCCGGCATAGACGGTGAGATCGACACCGCGCAGTGCCTTGATGCCAAAGAAGGATTTTGAGACCCCGCGCATCTCGAGGATCGGATCGTTCATCGTGCCTCCCGGCGCACAATGCGTTTCCCACCCGCGTCTCGATCTCTCCGTCAGCGCGGTTCACGCATTAAACAAAAGGCCGCAGGCCAGGGCAATACCGAACACACGAGAATGCAACGTCGAGGCGGCGCTAGTGGCGCGGCCGATACAGTTCGCGCCACGCGGGATGCCGCTCGGCATAAGCATCCGTCAGCCCGGCGTCAGGTTCGAACGTCTCGATGCGTTGCGGCCGCGTGCAAACAGTTGCGATTGCCTCACCGGTGACAGCAAGCCGCCCCAATCTCGCCGCACCGAACGCCGCGCCGGTCTCACCTCCGGCAAAGCGATGGACCGGGACATTCAGCACGTTTGCCAGCACCGAGAGCCAGAATCGCGACCGCGATCCTCCGCCAATGACGTCGGCTTCCGCGATCGCAATGCCGGCCCCCGCAAGCGCGTCGCGGCAATCGGCAAGCGCGAAGGCAACGCCTTCGAGCACCGCCTGCACGATCGCCGTGCGATCGGTGCCATGGCTCAAACCATCGAGCATGCCGCGCACGACGGGATCGTCATGCGGCGTCCGCTCACCCGCAAGATAAGGCAGGAAGCTCACGGGCGACGGTGCCTGCGGGCGCGACCCCAGCGGCGCCAGCAACTCAGCCTCGGTGACGCCGAACAGCCGCGCGGCCCAGGCCAGGCACGAAGCGGCCGACAGGATCGCGCCAGCCTGAATCCACATGCCGGGAATGGCATGGCAGAAGGTGTGCACGACGCGATCGGGGTTTGCGGCAATCCTGTCGGTCGGCGCCAGCAAGGCGCCCGAAGTTCCCAGCGACACGAACGCGGTTCCCGGCCGGATCGCACCGATGCCGATGGCACCTGCCGGATTGTCGCCCGCGCCGCCTGCAATGACCGACTGCCCGGTCATGCCCCAGCGCCGCGCCAGCTCGCTGCGCAGTGTCGTTGCGGGCGCGCATCCTTCGACGAGACGCGGCATCTGATCGCGCGACAGGCCCGTCGCGGCCAGTGCTGCGTCCGACCAGTCCCGGCGCGCGGCGTCGAGCCAAAGGGATCCCGACGCATCCGAGACGTCCTCGATGGCGTCACCCGACAGCACCAGACGCAAGTACGCCTTTGGCAGCAGAACGAGCCTTGTCGCCGCAAAGATGTCGGGCTCGTGCGTCGCGATCCAGAGCAGCTTTGGCGCGGTGAATCCCGGCATGGCCTTGTTGCCCGTGACCGCACGCAAAGCGGGCCAGCGCTGCTCCAGGATACGGCACTCAGCGGCCGCACGTCCGTCGTTCCAGAGGATGCAGGGCCGCAAGGGCTTTAAGCTCGCATCGAGCAGCGTGGCGCCGTGCATCTGGCCGGACAGTCCAATGCCTTTGACATCCGCCAGCGCGCCGGGATGCGTTGCTTTCAGGGCATCCAGCGTGGCGAAGGTCGCATCGATCCATTGCGCGGGATCCTGCTCGGAATGGCCTGCTAGCGGCGAGGCGGTCGCGAGCGGCCGGCTCTCGCTTGCAATCACGCGTTGGGCGTCATCGACGAGAACGGTCTTGACTGCGGAGGTACCGAGATCGATGCCGAGATACATGGATGCTCTCCGCTCATTTCGCCGCGTCGATCCAGATCCCCGGCTCCGAATGCTCGCGGATATAGCTGACCAGGAAATCGGAAAACACCCTGATCTTGGCAGGCAGCCTGACGCGGTTTTGATAGGCGATGTTCATGGTCAGCAGCGGCAGCTCCCAGCCCATCAGGACCGGCACCAGCCGGCCGGCGGCGATATCGCCCTGCACGATGTAAAGCGGCTGGATCAGGATGCCGAGCCCTGCGCGCGCTGCGCCGCAGATGATCTGGCCGTCATTGCTGTCGAGCGTCGGCGCGATCCGCACCGTCTGCGTCGTGCTGCCCTGGCTCAGCCGCAGCGAATAGGGATCGTTGGCGAGATTGTAGATCAGCATGTTGTGGCGGGCGAGATCTGTGGGATGCTCCGGCCGGCCGTGCTTCTCCAGGTAGGAGGGAGCCGCCGCAAGCACACGATGCATCTGGCCGATGCGGCGGACGATGATGTTGGAATCCGGCTCGTGCTCGCGCGTGCGGATCGCCACATCAATGCCGGCTTCGATGAAGTCCAGATAGCGGTTGGCGCTGATGATCTGCACGCTGAGATCTGGATAGAGCGCGCGGAAGGCGGGCAGCATCGGCGCGAGATAGATCATCGCGAAGGACAGCGAAGACGTCACGCGCAGCATGCCCTTCGGCGACAGCGCGCGGTCGGAGACCGCGTCCTCGGCTTCGGCGAGCTCGTTCAACAGCGTGCTGCACCGCTGCAGCAGTTCCTGCCCGGCTTCAGTCAGCCATTGCCGGCGCGTGTTGCGCTCGATCAGCCGGACCGCAAGCCGATCCTCCAGCGCGCTGAGATGGCGGCTCGCGGCCGCGTTCGACATCCGCAGGATTTCGGCAGCTTTGGAAAGACTGCCGAGTTCAGCGGTTTTGGAGAAGACCTCGAGTTGGAGCAGCCGGTCCATTTTTGCTGATACAGGAAAAGAGACTTACAAATTTTGACCTTTATTTCCGATTTCTGCAAGGCAAAATGAGCCAACAAAAGAGAATGGCAGGCGAGGAAATCAGGAAATGTCGGGCCCGATCAGGCACATCGTGATGTGGCGGCTGCGTGGGGAGACGCCTGCGGAGCGCGCCGCCGCCCGCCTCAAGGTCAAGACCCTGTTCGAGGGCCTGAAGGGGCGGATCGATGGCCTCACCCATATCGAAGTCGGCGTGGACGTCAGTGCGGTCGACTATGCCTGCGACGTGGTCCTGTTCTCCGAATTTACCGACCAGGCGGCGCTTTCCGCCTATGCCAACCATCCGGAACATCTGCGTGTGCGCGAGGCGCTGGGCGACTTGCGGATCGGACGCTTCCAGGTCGATTATCCCTTCAAAGAGACCGGCGCATGATCGGTTCGTTCACCTTTGAAAACCTGCCCTGCCGCGTCGTGTTCGGCAGCGGAACGCTTTCGTCGGCCAAGGCCGAGGTGGAGCGGCTCGGCGGCACGCGCGCGCTGGTGCTGACGACGCCGCAGCAGGAGGCGCAAGGCAGGAGCTTGGGGGCGGCACTCGGTTCGCTCTATGCCGGCATCTTTCCCGGCGCGACCATGCACACGCCGGTCGAGGTCACGGAGCGGGCGCTCGCCGCGATGAAGGCGTGCGCGGCCGATTGCGTCGTCTCGCTCGGCGGCGGCTCGACCACGGGCCTCGGCAAGGCGCTGGCCTTGCGCACCGGAATCAACCAGCTCTGCATTCCCACCACCTATGCCGGCTCGGAGATGACGCCGATCGTCGGCCAGACCGAGAACGGCCTGAAGACCACGGTGCGCGATCCGGCGATCCTGCCGGAGACCGTGATCTACGATGTCGACCTCACCCTGACGCTGCCGGCGAATCTGGCCGCCACATCCGGCATCAACGCCATCGCCCATGCGGTGGAAGCGCTCTATGCGCGTGACGCCAATCCCGTGACGTCGCTGATGGCGGAAGAAGGCATCCGCGCGCTGGCACGCGCCCTGCCCGTGATCGCCGCCAGGAGCGACGACCGCGAGGCCCGCACCGAAGCCCTCTATGGGGCCTGGCTCTGCGGCGTCTGCCTCGGCACCGTCGGCATGGCGCTGCATCACAAGCTCTGCCACACGCTGGGCGGCACCTTCGACTTGCCGCATGCCGAAACGCACACCATCGTGCTACCGCACGCGCTCGCCTACAACGCACCGGCCGTGCCGGATGCGATGGCACGGATCTCGCGCGCGATCGGCTCGGCGGATGCATCACAGGGGCTTTATGACCTTGCCAAGCGCTTGGGCGCGAAGCTGGCGCTGCGTGACGTCGGCATGCCCGAAAGCGGCATCGACAAGGCGGCCGATCTCGCGGTGACGAATGCGTACTGGAATCCGCGGCCGCTCGAGCGCAATGCCATCCGTGACCTGATCGCACGTGCCTGGGCCGGCGAGCCGCCGGCCGCGACCAAAGCGGCGGCGTGAGGCGATGCGGCGCACACTGATCAAATCTGCCACCGTCATCAGCATGGATGACGCGATCGGCGACCTCGGCACCGGCGATGTGCTGGTCGAGGGCAGCCGTATTGCCGAGGTGCGGCCGTCGATCGACCTCGGCAGCGGTGATGCAGAGATCATCGACGGCAAGGGCCGCATCGTCATTCCCGGCCTGATCAACGCGCACATGCACACTTGGCAGACCGGCTTGCGCGGCTATGCCGCGAACTGGACGCTGCTGGAATATTTCCGCCGCATGCATGCCGGCCTCGCCACCGTGTTTCGGCCCGACGACATTCATATCGCAACGCTCGTCGGCGCGCTGAACCAGATCAATTGCGGCACGACCACGCTGGTCGATTGGTGCCACAACAATCCGACGCCCGATCACACCGATGCCGCCGTGCGCGGCCTGATCGAGAGCGGCATTCGCGCCGCCTTCTTCCACGGCTCGCCCAAGCCCGAGCCGAAGCCGGGCGAGCCGCATTTCTCGGAGGTGCCGCATCCGCGCCGCGAGGTCGAGCGGTTGCTCGCCGGCCCCCTCGCCGACCGCGACGGCCTCGTCACGCTCGGGCTCGCGATCCTCGGCCCGCATTATTCGACGCTCGATGTCGCCATGCATGACTTCCGCCTGGCGCGGGAGCTCAAGCTGATCGCCTCCATGCATCAGGGCGGCGGACCGGTCAAGACGCCAGGCGGCTGGGAGAGGCTGATCGAGGCGGGCCTCGTCGGCGCCGGCATCAACATCGTGCATGGCAACGATCTGCCTGACGATCTCCTGGATCGGTTGGTCGATCTTGGCGTGTCCTTTTCGGTGACACCCGAGAACGAGATGATCCAGGGCCACGGCTTTCCGATCACCGGACGGCTGCTCAAGCGCGGCGTTCGCCCGACCATCGGCATCGACCTCGAATCCGTCCTGGCCGGCGATCTCTTCTCCGCCGCCCGCATCGCGCTATCGATGCAGCGGGCGCTCGACAATGCCGAGGCTCGTCAAGCGAATGGCGCCATTCCGGCAACGACCACGATTCCCGTCCGCGAGGCGCTGCGCTGGATCACGACGGAAGGCGCCCGCATGCTCGGCCGCGAACACCAGATCGGCTCGCTAGCACCGGGCAAGCTCGCCGATCTCGTCATCATCAACGCCTCCGATCTCAATCTCGTCCCGGTGCACGATCCCGTCGCAACCGTGCTGATGCAGACGAGCCTCGCCAATATCGAGTCCGTGATGATCGGCGGCGCCTGGAAGAAGCGGAACGGCCAGTTGCTGGTTGACGGGCTGGAAACAAAGAAACAGCTGCTGGCGCAATCCGGCCGGCGGCTGGTGCAGGACATCGAACGACAGGGACGCGTCGCCTGAGGCGCCAACGGACAACAACAATGGCAGATACCTCGAAAAACATCGCTTTCATCGGGATCGGCAAGATGGGCCTGCCGATGTCGGCGCTCGTCGCCAAGGCTGGCTACACTGTCACCGCGTTCGATCGGAGCGCGGCGCGGCTGGACGAAGCGCGCGCACAGGGCATTTCGATTGCGGCATCGCCGGCCGAGGCGGTGAGCGGCAAGGCCGCTGTCTTCACGTCCCTGCCCGATGATGCGGCCTTGCGCGGCGCGTTGCTCGGCCCGACCGGCCTCATCGCCGCGATGGCGCCTGGAGCCGTCCTAATCGAGACCAGCACCGTCAGCGTCGACGCTTCCAACGAAGTTGCAGCCGCCGTCCAGGCGCGCGGCATCGCCTATCTGCGTGCGCCGGTCTCCGGCAATGCCAGCATCGTTCATACGGGCGCGCTGACCTGCTTCGTCTCGGGGCCGAAGGACGTCTTCGAAAGCGCAAAGCCGCTGTTCGCCGCCTTCACCCGCGCCCAGACCTATCTCGGGCCAGCCGAGGAAGCGCGCTACGCAAAACTCTCGGTCAACCTGATGATCGCCGTGTCCGCGGCGATGATGGCCGAGAGCCTGGCGCTGGCCCGCAAGGGCGGCATCGCCTGGCAGGACATCTTGAAGGTGCTCGACGACAGTGCGGTCGCCTCTCCCATGGTGAAGTACAAGACCGCGCCGCTGCGCAGCCGCGATTTCGAGTCCACCTTCTCCTGCAAGCAGATGGCCAAGGATCTCGACCTCATCCTAGGTGCCGGCCATGCCGTCGGCGTGCCGCTGCAGCTCGCAGCCCAAGTGCGCGAGACCTATGGCGCGCTGGTCGCACAAGGCGACGGCGACACCGACTTCATCGCGACCGTCAAGCATCTCGAACGGCTGTCCGGCCTCGGCGAGCCCAAACTCTGATCGGCGGAGACACTGATGCGCAATTTCAACGAGACCACGATCACGGATGCGGTGCTGGAGCGCATCGCGGGCGCGACCGATCCGCGGATCAAAGAGGTCAGCGAGGCGCTGGTGCGCCACCTGCACGCCTTTGTCCGCGAGGTGCGGCCGACCCAGAAGGAGTGGGAGTTCGGCATCGACTTCCTGACCCGCACCGGCCACATGTGCGACGACAAGCGCCAGGAATTCATCCTGCTGTCGGATACGCTCGGCGTCTCCATGCTGGTCGACGCCATCAACCATCCGGTGCCGGAGGGCGCGACCGAGACCACTGTGCTCGGGCCGTTCTTCGTTCAGGCCGCGCCAGAGAAGGACAGCGGCGCCGATATCTCCGGCCCGATGGAGGGTGATCCGCTGCTGGTCACCGGCTCGGTCTCGACCGTCGACGGCAAGCCGCTCGCTGGCGCCGTCGTGGACGTCTGGCATTCCGACGATGACGGCTATTACGACGTGCAGCAGCTCGATGCCATCGGCGATCTCGCCATGCGCGCGCGCTTCCACACCGATGCCAATGGCCGCTTCCATTTCTGGTCGATCAAGCCGGCCGCCTATCCCATTCCGCATGACGGCCCGGTTGGCGACATGCTGGAGGCGCAGGGTCGCCATCCCTGGCGTCCCGCCCATGTGCATTTCATGATTTCGGCGCCCGGTTTCGAGCACTTGGTGACGCATGTGTTCGTCGCCGGCGATCAGTATCTCGACAGCGACGTGGTGTTCGGCGTCAAGGACAGCCTGATCCGCGACTTCGTCCGACATCCGGCCGGCCGTGCGCCGGATGGTCGCATGGTCGAGCGCGAGTATTTTCATCTCAACTACGATTTCGGCGTGAAGCAGGTCGCGAGCAACGCGAGAGCCGCTTAAGCTGGACGACGGACCAACAAGAGTCCGGCCATAGGGAGTAGACGGGAGCTGAGGATGGGACCGCGGGTCAGCACGAGCATATTGGCCGATCGCCTCACCGGCATGATCGGTCCGCGCGCGAGCGTTGCGCGCGGCGTGCTCGATCAGCACGGACAGAGCGAGTCGCATTATCGCAATCTGCCGCCCGACATCGTCGTCTTCCCTGAGACGACGCAGGAGGTCGCCGAGATCGTGAAACTGTGCGCCAGCGCAGGCATGCCGATCGTCCCGTTCGGCGCCGGGACCTCTCTTGAAGGCAACGCGGCCGCAGTCGCGGGCGGCGTCTGTCTCGACTTCGCGCGCATGAACAAGGTGCTGGCCGTGCACGACAGCGACATGGATGTCGTGGTGCAGCCCGGCATCACGCGCAAGCAGCTCAACGCGGAGCTGCGTAACACCGGCCTGTTCTTCCCGATTGATCCCGGCGCCGACGCCTCGATCGGCGGCATGACATCGACGCGCGCCTCCGGCACCATGGCCGTGCGCTACGGTACCATGAAGGACAACGTCATGGCGCTGGAGGTGGTGCTCGCCGATGGCCGCATCATCCGCACTGCCAGGCGCGCGCGCAAGTCGGCGGCCGGTTATGATTTGACGCGTATGTTCGTCGGCGCGGAGGGAACGCTGGGCGTCATCACCGAGATCACGCTGAAGGTGCACCCGGTGCCGCAGGCGATCTCGGCAGCGGTCTGCAGCTTCGACACCCTGCACGACGCCGTCGATACCGCGATCTCCGTGATCCAGTCCGCGATTCCCGTAGCGCGCATCGAGCTGCTCGACGACGTCATGATGCGCGGCATCAATGCGTACGCCAAGCTCGGCTATCGCGAGGCGCCGACCCTGTTCTTCGAATTTCACGGCTCCGAATCCTCCGTCGCCGAGCAGGCCGAAGCCGCGCAGGCGATCGCCACCGATCATGGCGGTCACGGCTTTGCCTGGGCCAAGGCACAGGAAGACCGCAACCGGCTCTGGCACGCGCGCGACAACACGCTCTATGCCGGCCTCGGCCTGCGGCCAGGTGCGCGCGCGGTGATCACCGACGTCTGCGTGCCGATCTCGCGGCTGGCGGAGTGCCTGACCGAGACGCGCCGCGATGCCGACCAGCATGGCTTCACAGCGCCGATCGTCGGCCATGTCGGCGACGGCAATTTTCACATGCTGATCCTGATCGATCCCAACAAGCCTGAAGAGTCCGAAGGCGCCAAGGTGCTGCAGGCCCGCATGGTCGCCCGCGCCATCGCCATGGACGGCACCTGCACCGGCGAGCACGGCATCGGGCTCGGCAAGATCGACTATCTCACCGACGAGCTCGGCGAGGCCGTCGACGTGATGCGGTCGATCAAGACCGCGCTCGATCCAAATGGTCTGATGAATCCCGGAAAGATATTTGCGAGCGGAGCCAACGCATGAGTGACATGGCATGAGCGACGCGCTCCCGATCGAGGTCACCTCGCCAACGCCGCTCTTGGAGCTGCGCGGCATCAGCAAGGAATTTCCTGGCGTCAAGGCGCTGGACGACGTGTCCTTTGCCGTCTACCCCGGCGAAGTCCACATGCTGCTCGGCGAGAACGGCGCCGGCAAGTCGAGCCTGATGAAGGTGCTGTGCGGCGCCTATCGCGCCGACGCCGGCGAGTTCTATTATGAGGGAAAGAAGGTCGCGATCTCATCGACGGCGGATGCGCAGAAGCTCGGCATTGCCGTGATCTTCCAGGAATTCTCGCTGGTCCCCTATCTCGACATCGCCCAGAACATCTTCCTGGGACGCGAGCCTGGGGGACGCATCCCCGGCACCATCGACCGCCGCAAGATCCTGGCCGATGCGAAGCGCGTGCTCGGCACGATCGGATTCGACATCGATCCTTCGACGACCGTCGACAAGCTCGGCGTCGCGCAGCAGCAGATGGTCGAGATCGCCAAAGCGATCAGCCAGAACGCACGCATTCTCGTCATGGACGAGCCGACCGCCGCGTTGTCCGACCGCGAGACCGAGCTGCTGTTCGAACTGATCGCGCGGCTGAAGGCCGATGGCGTGTCCATCGTCTACATCTCGCACCGCATGGCCGAGGTGTTCGCGCTCGGCGATCGTATCACCGTGCTGCGCGACGGCCGCCGCATCGACGGCGTCCGGCCCGCCGACGTCACGCCGGACCAGCTGGTGCGCATGATGGTTGGCCGCAACGTCGACATGACCTATCCCAGGCATTTCGCCGACAAGCCGGGCGAGCTGCTGCTGGAAGTCAAGGGCCTGAGCTCCGCGACCGGCATCTCCGATATCAACATCGAGGTGCGCCGGGGCGAGATCGTCGGCCTGTGTGGCCTGGTCGGTTCCGGCCGCAGCGAGGTCGCGCGCGCCATCTTCGGCGCCGATCCCGTGACATCGGGCGAGATCATCTTCGACGGCAAGACCATTTCCGGCGAGCCTGACCTTGCCGCCCGCCGCGGCATCGCGCTGATCCCGGAGAGCCGCAAGAGCGAGGGCCTCGCGCTGCTGCGCTCGGTGAGCGACAATCTCGTGGTGTCGGCGCTGCGAAAGCTGTTCCCGAGTGGCCTGTTCGACCAGCGCGCCGCACAGCGCACCGCCGACGGTCTGATCAGGCAGCTGCGCATCGCGACACCGAGCGCGCGGCAGACCGTCGGCCTGCTCTCCGGCGGCAACCAGCAGAAGGTCGTGATCGGCAAGTGGCTCGCGGCTGGCTCGAAGCTTTTCATCTTCGATGAGCCGACGCGCGGCATCGACATTGGCGCCAAATCCGAGATTTTTGCGCTGATTGACCGCCTCGTCGCGGAAGGCGCCGCAGCTCTCATGATCTCGTCCGAGCAGATCGAGATCTGCCATGTCTGCGACCGCGCCTATGTGATGCGCGAGGGGCGCATCGCCGGGCACCTGACGCGCAACGAACTGACCGAGGAGAACATCGTGCGACTGGGGATGCACCATGCGTGAAGCCGCGATCGTCTCGGCACCGAATCCGCTGCAACGGATTCCCGGCGTTGCCATCGTGCTGGTGCTCCTGATCGCGCTATTCAGCGTGATCGCGCCCGGCTTCCTGTCAGTCGCCAACCTCTCCAATGTCCTGGTGCAGTCCACCATCCTGACCATGCTCGCGTTGCCGATGACGCTGATCATCATGACCGAGGGGCTGGACCTGTCGATGGGCGCGGTGCTGACGCTGACCTCGCTCTGCGTCGCCATCGTGTCGCTCGCGACCAAATCGATGCTGCTCGGCCTCGGTGCCGGCCTGCTGGTCGGCACCGCCTTCGGCGTCGCCAACGGCTGGCTAGTTGCGATCCTGGGCATTCCGCCCTTCGTCGCAACGCTAGGGACGCTCGGCATGGCGCAGGGTCTGTCACTGATCGTCAGCGACGGCCAGAGCGTGGTGGGTATCTCCCACAGCGTGCGCGATATCTATTCCGCGACGCTTCTGGGTGTGCCCGTGCCGATCGTGATGGCGCTCGTCACCTATGCGGCATTCCACGGCCTGCTCTATCACACCCGCTTCGGCACTTACATCTTCGCACTCGGCGGTAACCGTGAGGCGCTGCGCTATGCCGGTCTTTCGCCGAACAAGCTGCTGATCGCGGTCTATGCGATCGGCGGTGCCATGGCCGGCATCGCCGGCCTGTTGATGACCGCGCGGATGAATTCCGGCCATCCCACCGCCGGCCTCGGGCTGGAATTCGACGCCATCGCAGCCGTTGCCGTCGGCGGCACTTCGTTCGAGCGCGGCAATGGCTGGCTGCTTGGCACCTTGCTCGGCGTTCTCTCCGTCGGCGTGCTGCGCAACGGGCTGAATCTGATCTCGCTGCCGTCCTCGGTGCAGGTCGCAAGCGTCGGCGTGCTCGTCATCGTCGCCCTGTTCCTCGATGGCCTCCGGAGCCGCGCATGACCGACATCACCAAAGAGGCGATCATGCCGGCCCGCTCCTTCCTGTCGCAGGATGCGATCCAGGTGTTCTACCGCCTGCTGGCGGCGTTTCTGATCTGCGCGGTGCTCGCCGTGCTCAGCGATTCCTTCCTGAGCCTCGGCAACATCCTCAACGTACTCCGCCAGGCGAGCCTGACCTTCTTCATCGCCTCCGGCCTGACGCTGGTGGTGCTGACCGCCGGCCTCGACCTCTCCGTCGGCGCCAATGTCGCGCTATCCGCCTGTATCGCCGGCACCGTGATCCACAAGACCGGCTCGCCGGCGCTCGGCATCCTCACCGGGCTTGCCTGCGGCGGCATCGTTGGCCTGCTCAACGGCATCATGGTCACCGCGCTGCGCATCCCCTCCTTCATCGCCACTTACGGCATGCTCTGGGTGCTGAACGGCCTCACCTATTGGTACATGGCGGGCGAGACGCTGCACGGCTTCCCCGCGGGCTTCCGCCAGATCGGCAGCGGCTATCTGTTCGGCCTGCCGATCCCGGTCTACCTGCTGCTGGTGTTCCTCGGGATCGGGACATTCTTCGCCCAGCGCACGGTTTGGGGCCAGGAGATCTATGCGATCGGCGCCAATCCGGTCGCGGCGCGGCTCTCCGGCATTCCCGTCGCGCGGCGTCTGCTGCTGGTCTATGCCGTCTCCGGCACCATGGCGGGACTGGCCTCGATCATCTTCCTGTCGCGGCTCAATTCGGCCGAGGCCGACATCGGCGAGAGCCTGACGCTGCCGGCGATCGCGGCGGTGCTGATCGGCGGCACCTCGCTGTTCGGCGGTGTCGGCACCGTATTCGGCACCTTCATCGGCGCGCTGATCCTGACCTTGGTGCTGAACGGCATGAACCTGCTGTCGGTCAGCGCCAACTGGCAGCCACTCGTGACAGGCATCATCGTCATTCTCGCGGTCTGGCTCGACATGAAGACCCGGCGCCGCGCGCAATGAGTTCTAACAATCCAACAAGCAAAATGAGGGATGGAGGCAACATGAAACAGAAGCTGGGATATCTCGCGCTGCCGCTGCTGATGGCGGCGGCGTTCACGACGCAGGCGCGGGCCGACGGCGAGACCATCGCCGTCTTCACCAAGAACCAGACCAATCCGTTCTTCCAGACGGTGCGGGTCGGCGCCGACAACATGGCGAAGACGCTGAACGCGAAGACGCTGCAATACATCCCGACCAAGCCGGATTCGATTCCCGAGCAGCTCAGCCAGATCGAGGACGTCGTCGTGAAGAAGCCGAGCGCGATCGTCTTCACGCCGGTCGACTACAAGGCGATGGTGCCGGGCGTCGAGAAGATCAACGAGGCCAAGATCCCCGTCGTCAACATCACTGACCGCTCCGCCGGCGGCAAATTCCTGTCCTTCGTCGGTGCCGATGATTACAGCCTTGGCCTGGAGACCGCGCGCTTCCTGCTCAAGACGCTCGGTGGCAAGGGCAACATCGTCATCATCGAGGGTGTCAAGGGCTCGCTGACCAATGTCGATCGCGTCCGCGGCTTCAACGACGCGCTGAAGGAAGCGCCCGGCGCCAAGCTCTTGGCCTCGCAGCCCGGCAACTATCAGCGGCTGCAGGCGCTCCAGGTGATGGAGAATTTGATGCAGTCGAATTCGCAGATCGACGGCGTGCTCGCTGCCAACGACGCCATGGCGGTCGGCGCGATCGAGGCGCTCGACGGCGCCAATCGCAAGGCGCAGGTGATCGGCATCAACGGCACCAAGGAGGCGATCGACGCGATCAAGTCCGGCAAGCTGCTGGCGAGCGGCGACTACAACGGCTTTGCGCAAGGCTGCCTCGGCACCATGATGGCGATCCGCGCCTTGCGCAACCAGCCTGTCATCAACGAGATCGTGCTGAAGCCGACCGTCATCACCAAGGACAACTACAAGCCGTTCGACGTGCCGCTGGAGCAGCGGACCTGCCCGACCTTCGAGGACGCCAGCAAGCTCAGCGCCAAGTAAATCCAACCATCACGTCCGGACGGTCGCCTCGGCGACCGCCCCAAGAACCGATCTTAAGAAACGGAGACCATCATGCTGTTCGCCATCCACGCCGTCGACCGCGCCGGCGCGCTGCCGACCCGGCTCGCCAATTACGACGCCCACAAAACTTTCCTGAGCGACACCTCGCGCTTCGGCGTCAAGATCGTGATGTCGGGACCGCTGGTCTCCGACGATGGTCAGACCATGATCGGCAGCCTGTTCTTGATCGAGGCGCCGGGCCGCAGCGAGGTCGAGGCCTTCAATCACGCCGATCCCTTTGCCGCTGCCGACATCTGGGAAAAGGTCACGATTACCGGCTTCCTGCGCCGGCAGGGGTGAGGCCGGCCTCATCGAAAGTGCGAAAACAACCCCATGCACAGTAGAACGGGGTTGTTTTCGTTGACGAATTTTCGACGCGAATCTCGCCCTTCAGCTGCTCATCGCTGCAGCGCCCTCGTCGAGATGACAGGCCACCCACTGCTCGTCTCCCGCCGCGCGCAGCACCGGCTCTTCGACCCGGCAGCGATCGAACACGAACGGACAGCGGGTGTGGAAGCGGCAGCCCTTTGGCGGATTGATCGGGCTCGGCACGTCGCCCTTGAGGATGATGGGATTGCGCTGGGCGCCGGGTTCGGGCAGCGGCACGGCCGAAAGCAGCGCCTTGGTGTAGGGATGCCTTGGCGCGGCAAAGATCTCACGGCGCGGGGCGACCTCGACGATCTTGCCGAGATACATCACGGCGACGCGATGGGTCATGTGCTCGACGATCGCGAGGTCATGGCTGATGAACAAAAGCGCGAGGCCGAACTCGCGCTGGAGATCCTGCAGCAAATTAACGATCTGCGCCTTGACTGAGACGTCGAGCGCCGAGACCGCCTCGTCGCAGACGATCAGCTCGGGCTCGGCCGCGAGCGCCCGCGCAATGCCGATACGCTGGCGCTGGCCGCCGGAGAACTCGTGCGGCCGGCGGTTCAGCGCCTCGCGCGGCAGGCGCACTGTGTCCATCAGCGACGTGACGCGGACCTCGAGATCTTCCGCGGATTTGGCGAGGCCGAAATTGCGGATCGGCTCGGCCAGGATGTCGCGCACGCGCATGCGCGGATTGAGGCTGGAGAACGGATCCTGGAACACCACCTGCACGCGCCGGCGCATCTGGCGCATCGTGCTTGGCGCGGCGTCGTCGATGCGCTGGCCGTCGAGGATCACCTGGCCTGCAGTGATGTCGAACAGCCGCAGGATGGCGCGGCCGACCGTCGACTTGCCGCAGCCGGACTCGCCGACCAGCGACAGCGTCTCGCCGCGCGCGATCTCGAAGGAGACGCCGTCGACCGCATAGACGAATTCGGGCTTGCGATTGAACAGGCCCCTCTTGACCGGAAAATGCTTCTTGAGGTCGTTGACCTGGAGCAGCGGAGCACTCATGCCGCGACGGCTCCCTTGGCCGCATAATGGCAGGCGGCGATGTGACGAGGCCCCTTCTCTTCGAGCCCCGGTGCATATTGCCGGCACAGATCGGTCGCAAGCGCACAGCGGCCGGCGAAGACGCAGCCGGTGATCGGCTTCCTGAGATCGGGCACCTGCCCGGGAATCTCGGCAAGCCGCCTTGCCGCGCCTGTTAGCGACGAGCCGAGCCGCGGCACCGCGCCTAACAGGCCTTGCGTATAGGGGTGGCGCGGCGAACGGAACAGCTCGGCCACAGGGGCCTCCTCGACCTTGCGGCCGGCATACATCACCATGACCCGTTCGGCGATCTCGGCGACGACGCCGAGATCATGGGTGATCAGGATGATGGCCGCACCAACCCGGCGCTTCAGGTCCAGCATCAGCTTGAGGATCTGCGCCTGGATCGTCACGTCGAGCGCGGTGGTCGGCTCGTCGGCAATGAGAAGCTTGGGATTGCAGGCGAGCGCAATGGCGATCATGACGCGCTGACGCATGCCGCCGGAGAGCTGATGCGGATATTCGCGCACCCTCCGCTTTGGTTCGGGAATGCCGACCAGTGTCAACATCTCGATCGCGTGCGCCTCGGCGGCCTGCTTGTCGAGGCCCTGATGGATCATCAGCGTCTCGCGGATCTGGCGGCCGACGGTCAGGACCGGATTGAGGCTGGTCATCGGCTCCTGAAAGATCATCGAGATGTCGTTACCGCGAATGGCGCGCATCTCGCGATCGGAGAGTTGCAGGAGGTCCCTGCCCGCAAAACGGATGGCGCCCGCGATCCTGCCCGGCGGCTCCGGGATCAGCCGCATCAGCGACATCGAGGTCACCGACTTGCCGCAGCCGGACTCGCCGACGATGGCGAGCGTCTCGCCCTCGTTGACATGGAAGGACACGCCGTCGACCGCGCGGTTGATGCCGCCGGGAGTGCGGAAATGGGTCTGGAGGTTTTCGACTTCGAGCAGCGCCATCGCGGGTCAGCCTCGATCCATCAGAGGCTCTTGGCCATGCGCGGATCGAGCGCATCGCGAAGGCCGTCGCCAAGCAAATTCACGGCGAGAACCGTGACGGACAGGAAGGCTGCCGGGAAGAACACGATGTAGGGCTTGACCTGCCACAGCGCGCGGCCCTCGGCCATGATATTGCCCCAGGACGGAATGGTCGGCGGCGTGCCGGCGCCGATGAAGGAGAGGATCGCCTCGGTGATCATGGCGCTGGCGCAGATATAGGTCGCCTGCACCAACATCGGCGCCACCGTGTTGGGCAGGATGTGGCGCAGGATGATCATCGGCGTGCGCGTGCCGCAGGCCACGGCCGCATCCACATAGGGCTGCTCGCGCAGCGACAGCACGACGCTGCGGACGAGGCGCGAGACGCGCGGGATCTCGGCAACAGTGATGGCGAGGATGACGTTGCCGACGCTGCCGCGGGTCAAGGCCATCAGCGCGATCGCGAGCAGGATCGGCGGGATCGACATCAAGCCGTCCATGAAGCGCATCAAAATGCCGTCGGCCCAGCGGATGAAGCCCGAGACCATGCCGATGGCAAGGCCGGCCGCGGATGCGAATATGGCAACTGAAAGCCCGACCGTGAGCGACACGCGCGCGCCAAACAGCACACGCGAATAGATGTCGCGGCCGAGCACGTCGGTACCGAACCAGAAATCCGCCGACGGCGCGCGCGTCCGCTTGGCGGGCGCGAGCGCGGTCGGGTCCACCGTCCAGAGATAGGGCGCGAAGATCGCGATCAGGACCAGCATCAGCAGTAGCGCACCGCCGATCGCAACGGTGGGATGGCCGCGCAACAGCCCGATGAAGCCGCGCCGGATCGTGACCGGCCGGAGGATCTCAGGCAGCTGTGGCGCAAGGACGAGGCCGGCCGGGAGCGATTGCGGATTGACGGTCGTATCGGTCAATAGCGGATCCTCGGGTCAACGAGCGTATAGATGACGTCGATCATCAGATTGACGAGGACGTAGACGAAGCTGAACAGCAGCACGATGCCCTGGATCACGGGATAGTCGCGACGCAGGATCGCATCGATCGTGAGCCGGCCGAGACCGGGGATCGCGAACACGCTTTCAGTCACCACCGCGCCACCGATCAGGAGCGCGATGCCGATCCCGATCACGGTCACAATCGGCACCGCCGCATTCTTCAGCGCGTGAATGAACAGGATGCCGCCCTGCCCGAGGCCCTTGGCCTTGGCCGTGCGGATATAGTCCTGCTGCAGCACTTCAAGCATGGCGGCGCGGGTGATGCGCGCGACCAGCGCGATATAGACGCAGCCGAGCGCGATCGCCGGCAGGATCAGATTTTCCAGCCACGGCCAGAAGCCTTGGTTGAGCGGCGTATAGCCCTGCACCGGGAGCCATTCGAGTTCGAGCGCGAAGATGTAGGCGAGCATGTAGCCGACCACGAACACGGGTAGCGAGAAGCCGAACACGGCAAAGCCCATGATGATGCGGTCGATCAGGCTGCCGGCCTTCCACGCCGCCACCACGCCGAGCGGCACGGCCACCACGATCGTCAGCAGCAACGTGACGATCATCAGCGACAGCGTCGGCCCTAAGCGCTGGCCGATCATCGCCGACACCGGCAAATTGGTGAAGATCGAGGTGCCGAGATCGCCGTGCAGGATGCGCCAGACCCAGCTGCCGAACTGGACCAGGAACGGACGGTCGAGGCCGAGGCTCTGGCGGATGCGCTCCACATCCTCCGGGCTCGCCTGGTCGCCCGCGATCACCACGGCCGGATCGCCCGGCGCGATGTAGAGCAGGCTGAACACGAACAGCGCGACGATCGCCATCACCGGCAAGGTCGCGACGATGCGACGGAGGATGTAAGAGAGCATCTGGCCTCAGCGTAGCATCAAGCAGACTTCGACACGCCCCAGAAGAACGGCAGCGGCCCCTTGGTGATGCCGGAGACGTTCTTGCGCCAGGCCGTGTAGGTCAGGAAGAAGCCCGTCGGCGCGTAGACGACATCCTCGATCGCTGCCTTGTTGACCCGCCCGATCGCCGCCTTCTCTTCCTCGAGATTCTTGGCGTCGAACCAGGATGTGATCTCCTTCTCGGTGTTCGGGCTATTGGGCCAGCCGAACCAGGCCTTGTCGCCATTGGCGCGGATGGCGGTGTAAGCAGCGGGCGTAATGCAATCGGCGCCGGCGTGCCAGCTGTGGAACATGTTCCAGCCGCCCTGTCCCGGGGGCGTCTTTGCGGCGCGACGGGAGCCGACGGTGCCCCAATCGGTGGCGACGAAGTCGACATTCATGCCGAGTTTCTTCAGGAGGTCCGCGGTGACGTCGCCTTGCGCCTTCGTGATCGGCTGATCCTGCGCGACGAGACACGTCACCGGCTGGCCGGAATAGCCGCTCTCGGCCAGCAGCTTCTTGGCGGCGTCGAAGTCGCGCTTGCCCTTCAGGATCTCGCCGCCCATCTCGCTGTAGAGCGGGGTATCAGGCGTGAAGAAGCCGGGCAGCGGCTTCCACAATGCGTTGTCGTCGCCGACGATCGCGCGCATATAGTCTTCCTGGCTGAGCGCCATCAGCACCGCACGCCGCGCCCGCACGTCGTTGAACGGCGCGAACATATGGTTCATGCGGAACGAGCCGATATTGCCGAGGGGATCGCCGATATCGACGCTGATGTTCTTGTTCTTCTTCAGCACGGGCACGAGATCGGCGATCGGGTTCTCCCACCAATCGACCTCGCCGTTCTGCAAGGCGGCCGCAGCGGTGGCCGGATCCGGCATCACCACCCACTCCACGCGATCGACCAGGATCTGCTTGCCGCCCGCGAGCCAGGATGCCTTCTCTTGCCGCGGCACGTAATCGGTGAACTTCTCGAACACCGCCTTTGCGCCGGGCACCCACTCGCCCTTGGCGAACTTCATCGGCCCGGAGCCGACATAGTCGGTGATCTGCTTGAACGGGTCGGTCTGCGCGATGCGCTCCGGCATGATGAAGCCGCACGGCGAGTTGTTCTTGGCCAGCGCGTACAGCATCTTCGGGAAAGGCTGCTTGAGGACCCATTTGAAGGTGCGGTCGTCGACGGCGGTGATCTCCTGCTGCAGCGCCTTGATCATCAGCCCCATCGGATCGCGCGCGGCCCAGCGCGACAGGCTCGCAACGACGTCCTTGGCCAGCACCGGCTCGCCGTCGTGGAACTTGAGACCCGGACGGAGCTTGAATGTCCAAATCTTGCCGTCGTCGGAGGTCTCCTCGGATTCGACCATCTGGCGCTGCGGCTGAAGCTGCGCGTCGATACCGTAGAGCGTGTCCCAGACCAGCGCCGCGGCATTGCGCACGACATATTGCGTGCCCCAGATCGGATCGAAATTGGCGAGATTGGCCTGCGGCACGAAGCGCAGAGTGCGCGCTGATGCGCCTTGCGCGATGGCGGGGGCCGAGAGGCCGGTCAATGCCAAACCGCCCGCGCCGGCCAGTCCCTTCAATACGGTCCTGCGATCCATGAAATCCTCCCAGTAATGCCGTGATGCCGGCCATCATTGGCCAAGGGCAGGTGAAACCAGAGCCCATTGGCTTGCAAATGGTATGCCACTAAACGCGGCTCCACCAGTGGGATCTCACCGTCATTTGGACAGGCCCAGACCTTAGCGAGCCGCCACCATAGCACGTTGCAATCGTGGCTTGGTTCGCCCTGGGGTCAGGCTGTCAGGGAGAGTCGCAGGCGCCGCCAGCCGATGACGATACCGGTCATGGAGAACACGAATCCCAGTGCGCAGAGCCCGACGATCACGATGTCGCGCAGGCGTGGATGTGCCATGAGGATCGGGAAGTCGAGTGTATGCAGGGCGCCGTACACCCAGCGATAGGCGCGCCGCGAGGCATCGAGCCTTTGCAGCACACTGCCGTCGGCGCCGTCGATGTCGAACCAGAGGTCGCCGCAGCGTGAGCGGTAGACCGGCGCACCGGGAATGACGGATCGAGCGGGATAGTCGTCGCTATCGGCAACAATGGACGGTGCGGCGCAGCCCGGGGCGAGGCGCGTCGTCAATTCCTGAACGTCGCGTGCGCCCAAGAATCCCGCGTATCCCTCATTGGGCGTCTCTGCTGCCTTGACCAGAGTCTGGCCGCCGAGAGCGATCCGGTCGCGTCGATAGACATGGCCGTTGAAGGCGAACCACTCGATCTCCCGGGCCGACGACGATATCGGCTGCTGGTCGAGCGACGAGGCAGCCGTCCAATCCGGCGCTGCAAACACCACGCCCGCTTCCGCCGCGGTCAGCTGCCCGCGCGAGAACAACCGGCCGTGGTCCATGGAGAGCCAGCCGCTGAAAATCCAGCTCAGCACAAACGCCGTGGCCGCAAGACCGATGAGATGATGCAGCGCGTGCCAGCCGCGATAAGGCGAGAACATCCGGCGTCCCTTGATCTGCAGGATTCCGAGCAACGCGCCCAGCATCGCTGCAATCAAGGCCAGCAGGGACAGTGTCCAGACCACGCGGTCCCACAGCGCCCAATTGCTTCTCAGCACCGTGGGGTAGATCCAGTGCAGCACGCTGCCGGCGAGATTCCAGCCGCGCTCGCGCTGCGTCGTATCCTGCACGATCTCGCCGGTGAGCGAGGAGACATAAACCTCCGTCCCCGCGGGATCACCGAGAGCAACGCGAAACAGCGGCCGGTGGCGATCGAAGCCGTTCGGCACGCTCCACTGATCGTAGTCCGCCTGCGCGAGGACCGTTGCGCGCGCGGCGTCGAGCCCGCGGCTGCGGGCGTGGCCCTGCGCGATGGCGAGCGCGGCATCGGAGGAAGTCACCCGGGCGTCCCGCCCATCGGAGGCGCGGACCGAGCGCAGGCGCGACGGCCCCGACACGATGTAGACCGGCCCGTCACTCCGCTGAATCAGCCGGACGCGCACGGCATCCTCGATCCCGCTGGCGGCAACCGCGTCGTGCACCGCCATTCGAACCTGCGCGCCATCCACCGGCGCGAGGCCGGCAAAACGCTCCGCTTCCGTCAGCGACGGGAACGGAACGAAGTGCATCACGATTCCGGTCGCGAACCACATCGCGAACAGCAGGCAGAACGCGATCCCGAGCCAGCGGTGCAGCAGGATGATCGCACTCATCATGCGCTCAAGGCCTCACCATTTGAACGCAGCCGAGAGCTCATAGGTGCGCGGCGCGCCCAAGAGGATCTGGTCGGGATAGAACGGATCGCCCCAGATCGCGTAGCGCTTGTCGGTGATGTTGCGGACGCGGAAGGTCAGGCGGGCCTGATCGATCGCGCTGAACACCGTTTTGGGGATGTCGACGAAGGCGTAGACGTCGGCGACGGTATAGGCCTTCATCGTCACCGTGTTGGCGTCGGTGTTGTAGCGGTCGCCGACATGGCGGCCGGTGATGCCGAGCTCCACCGGCCAGGGCGTGAAGAACCGATACGACGCGCCTGCATTGGCGACGATGCGCGGCACGTTCGGCGGCGTGTTGCCGGAGAACGAGCCGCCGACAAAATTGTAATCGGCGTAACGTGCGTCGACATAGGCTATGTTGCCCCACAGCCGTAGCGGCTCGATGGGGCGCACGGATGCGGCGAGCTCGACGCCCTTGGATTCCTGCCGCCCGGCGATGTTGAGCGCCTGCCCGCCGGCCGCGGCATAGACGTTCTTGCGCAGGATGTCGTAGGCCGAGAACGACCACTCTGCCCTGTTGTCCCAGAACAGGTGCTTGACGCCGGTCTCGTAGGTGCGCGCGGTGGTCAGGTCGAGCGGCTGGGTCGGCCCTAGCAGGAAGATGTTGTTGGCGGAGACGTCGGCGCCGGTGGCATACTGGCTGAAGAAGGTCAGGCCGGGCACGGCTTCCCAGGTGTAGCCGATGCGCCCAGTCACGGGCGCCCAGTCTTTCGTGAACGGGAAGCCCGCATTCACCAGGCCGGCGGCATCGGTCGAGTTGCGGTCGAGCCCGATGTGCTCGACGCGCAGGCCGCCGATCAGTGCAAACGTCCGCGTCAGCTTGAGCCGGTCTTCGAACGACAGCGCCTCGTTGTCGATGCGCGCGGTCTGCTGCTTGGTCGTGAGCAGGCCGTAGAAGCCACGGTTGGGATCGACGAGATCAACGGAATCGCCGGGAAAGTTTGCGGCGCCCGGCCTGACGAAATCGAGATAACTCGAGGACAACGTCGTGACCAGTCGATTGTCGAAGCCGGCGATATCACTGTCCCAGATCAGGTCGGTGATGTTGCCGACGAGGCGCTGGCTGTGTGCGACATAGAACCGCTCGCGATCGACCAGGTTCGTGGTGGAATTGAACGCTTCAATCTCGTTGTTGAACCATTTGCGCTCGGCGCCATAGCCATACGCCTGACTTTTCAGCGTCAGGTCGGGCGCGAGCTTGAGCTCGAAGCCGCCGCGCAGCCACACCTCCTGCGCTACGTTGCTATTGTCGAGGACGTTGTAATTGGTGTTGAAGGTGCGGTCGTCGATGGTCACCGCGCCGAGGTTGGTTTTGTTGTAGTTAGAGACGTAATTGCCGGAGACGATCCCGCTCGTCGCGTGCGAGCCGCTATAGGCGATCGGCACCAGCGGTGCGCCCCAATAGGCTTTCGATCGGTCTTCCCGATACTCGATCGCACCCCAGACCTTGAGGCTGTCGGAGACCCGGTAATTGAGCTGGCCGGACGTGCCGAACGTCTTGACATTGGTGTCGTCGGCAAAGCCGTTGAGCGTGGAACGGCTGATGTCGAAGCGGTAGTCCAGCCCCTGCACATTGGTGCTGCCGCCGGAGCCGTAATGGGCGCGGAACGAGTTCAGCGAGTCCCAGGAGAAATCAGCTTCGTTCCTAACAGCTCCGGTGTGCGGCTGCTTGGTGACGAAATTGATGGCACCACCGGCGGCGCCCTCGCCCGAGATTAGCGAGGCCGGGCCTTTGAGGAATTCCACGGCTTCCAGATTGGCGGTGTCGGTGATCCGCGAGGTCATGTTCTGCGGACCGATCTTGATGCCGTTGTAGAGCGTGTTGATCTGGCTGTTGGTGAAGCCGCGCATGGAAAAGGCGGAGGGCTCGGCCGGATTGTCGCCAGAGGTAACGCCGACCGCGCCCTGCGCTACCTCGGACACGGTGCGATAGCCTTGCTCGCGCATGGTCTCGGCCGAGATCACCTCGACGGTTGCGGGCGTCTGCCGCACCGTCAAGCCGAGGCGCGAAGCGCTTTCGGCGACGGCGTTGGAGTTGAGTGGCGTTTGCGCGGTAGCAGCCGGCACGGCGGGCTTGGGCGCGGCGGGTGCGACTGCTGGCCTGCGCGCGGCCACGCGGCGTGCACTCTGCGCGTCCCGGCCCGCCGGCTTGGCCTGCTTGCTGGATTCAGCGGGCGACACCTCGACCGGCGGCAGCGGTTCGCGGGCCTGCTGCGCCAGCGCTGCAGGCAGATCGAGAGCAGCAAAGGATGTGAGCGCGGCGGAAGCAAGCAGGAGACGGTGCGGTCGGAAAAGACGGATGGAAGACACGGCACAAAACCTCGGCATGACGTCAGTGGCACGTCACAGCGAACGAGGTCTCACCTTTTGGCCCTTGAGCCGTCCGATGAAGCCGAATGTCTGTACTCCCCGACCGACATCTTCGCGTGTGACCACGGCTGACGGCAGGTCTCCTGGCTCGCGGGTCGATCACCGCTTCGTCGCCTTCCCGGGACCGAGGACCCAGTGGCTTCTGACGAAGGATTATCCGCTCACAGTTGCGGGGGCAGCCACGGCATTGGGGACAATCTCCCCGCACCGCATTCCCTTTTCATCCCCTCTCGGGGAAACCGTCGCGAGCATCTAGGATTACCATCAGGACGGAGTCAATGTGCCAATTGCTGTGTTATGGCCACAGCGACCAACTTCCTTGGAGATGAGCATGGAAGGCGAGACCTTCCTCTGGCTGATCCGGCACGCGCCGGTCGATGGCATCAAAGGGACGATCCACGCCGCCGATGCGCCGGCTGATCTCGGCGATCGCGCGCAATTGGAAGCGCTGCGGCGGCGTCTGCCCGGGAATGCCGCCAGCTATGCCAGCCCGTCGCGGCGCACGGTCGAGACGGCGCGCGCGCTGGGGCTCGATCCGGAGTTGATCGGTGAATTCCGCGAGCAGGATTTCGGCGATTGGACCGGCCATCGGCACGACGAGCTCGCTGCCACCGGCGGCGAGACTTACGCGCAGTTCTGGAATGATCCGGCTGGCGGACGGGCACCGGGCGGCGAGAGTTTTGCGGACCAGGTCGCGCGCGTCAGGCTGGGTCTGGCGCGGATCGGGGCCGGATCGGCGACGCTCGTCGTGCATTCCGGCACCATCCGGGCCGCGCTCTGCATCGCGCTGGATCTGACGCCGCAGGCCGCCTTGCGCTTCGTGATCGATCCGCTGTCGCTGACCCGGATCGATCGCCTCGCGGGCGGCTGGCGCGTCGTCTCCGTCAACCAGCGGATCAGCTAGGCCTGTCAGGCACGTTGGCCTCTGCGAACGTTGCCATGCCGTTGTGGAGGCTGCACGCCGACCGCACCAGCGGCAGCGCGATGGCGGCGCCCGATCCCTCGCCGAGCCTGAGATCGAGACTGATCAACGGCTGCACGTTCAGCGCGCGCAGCACCAGGCGATGCCCCTGCTCGGCCGATTGATGCGAGGGCAGCAGGAACGGCTGGCACGACGGATTCAGCCGCACTGCTGCGAGCGCTGCGACCGATACGATGAAACCGTCGATCAGGACGGGGATGCGGGCTTGCGCAGCCGCGATGATCGCGCCTGAGATCGCCGCAATCTCGAGGCCGCCTACGTCGCACATGATTTTTTCAGGCGACGCCCCGGCAGCGTCATGCAGCGCAATCGCCGCATCGATCACCCGCGCCTTGTGCGCGCGCCCGGCCGCATCGACGCCGGTGCCACTGCCCGCGATTTCCTCGGCACTCACACTGAGCAGGCTGGCCGCAATCGCCGCCGAAGCCGTGGTGTTGCCGATTCCCATCTCACCGAAGATCAAGAGATCGGGCCGATTGGTCGCCGTACGCGCAACTGCGCGCTGGCCGGCCTCGAAGGCAAACGCCAGCTCCGCAAGGGTGAGCGCGGCCTCGGTACTGAAATCGCGCGTCCCAGTGCGCGGCTTGTCGACGACGACGCCCGTCATCGCGTCTGTCGCCAGCGTGCCGGCGTCGACGACTTCCAGGCTCGAGCCAAGCTCGCGCGCCAGCACCGAGATCGCGGCGCCGCCCGAGGCAAAATTCGCCATCATCGCGATGGTCACCGCTTGCGGATAGGCCGAGACGCCCTGCGCGGCGATGCCGTGGTCGCCGGCGAAGACGATGATCGGCACGCGCGCCGCGCGCGGCTGCTCCGTCGCCTGCAAGCCTGCAAGCTCGATCGCAAGCTGCTCGAGCCGACCGAGCGCACCGGTCGGCTTTGTCAGATGCGCCTGCCGTGCGATCGCGGCCTCGCGATGGACCGCGGAGATTTCGGGGCACCGGTGATAGACCCATTCGGGGAGCATGCTGCCTCGCTTAACCGACGCGCTTGAGAATATAGCTGTCCATGATCCAGCCATGCCGCGCGCGCGCCTCCCGCCGCGCTGCGACGATGCGCGGGCCGATCTCGGCGAGCGCGCCGGACATAATGATCTGATCGGGCATGCCGAGATAGGCGCCCCAATAGATTTGAAGACCTGCCGGATCCAACGACTGGAACGCCGTGCCGCCGTCGAGCATCACGACCACAGTATCGACGCCTGCCGGCCAGCCGCCTTCGCGCAGGCGCCGTCCCGTCGTGACCAGAAAAGGCTCGCCGATGTCGTTGAGCGGCAGCGCATGCGCCGCGCATAGCGCCTGGATCGAGGTGATGCCGGGCACGACCTCGATTTTGGAAGGATCGAACCGGCGCGCAATGCGCAGCGAGGAATCATACAGCGAAGGATCGCCCCAGATCAGCAGCGCGACCTTGCCCTCGCCTGCAAGATGTTTTGCGATCGCTTGCTGCCAGGTCGCGGCGACCGCATCGTGCCAATCGTCCACGCCCTTGCGATAATCCGCTTCACCGGCATCGCGCACGGGAAGATCGAACTCGGCGATAACGGTTTTGTCGTTGGCCAGCACGTCCGCGCAGATCGTCCGCCTGAGATCGGCAAGATCGGACTTCGCCGTCCCCTTGCGCGGGATCAGGACGAGATCGGCCGCGTTGATCGCCTGGATCGCGGCGCGCGTGAGCTGGTCGGGATCGCCGCAGCCGATGCCTATCAGGGAGAGCGTGAGCATCGCGAGCGCGAAGGGCGGCGTACCGCCCTTCGCTGATCTCTCAGGCCGCGTTGTGCAGGCGCGGGGTGACGAGGCCGGGCGCGGTGACGCCGCGGAGCGACTTCGCCAGCGCCAGCACGGCGAGATCGGCCAGCGGCTCGATCACGATGACGAGCGCGTAAGAAGCCGCGAACGTCGCGATGCTCGCGAGGTTGCTCATGGCAAAACCGGAGCCATAGAGCGCCCAGAACGCCACCCAGGCGATCACGCCGGCCTGATAGGTCGTCGAGAGCCCCAGCGCCTGCCGATACTTCAAATCGACATAGGCGGTGTTGCGGGCAATGATCCGTGTGGCGATTGCCTGGATCGCGAACAGCGGCACCAGCAACGTCGTGACGTTCATGCCGTATTGCGGGATGTCGGCCGGCTCGAACAACACGCCCTGGAGCAGCAGGCCAAGCGCGAGGCCGAAGGCGGCGGGCGCGGCGCCGAACAGCAGGAACAGGGTCGAGCCGAGGATGAAGTGCACCTCGGAGACGCCGACCGGGAAGTGCGGCAGAACCTGGAAGAACACGAAGACAAGGCCCGTCGTGGCGAGCGTTCGCGCTGCGAACGAGCCGATGCCCTGCTCCCGCACGGTCTCGGCCGCAAGCTTCAAGGCAACGCCGCCTGCGGCGATGCCGGTTGCGTAACTCAACACGAGCTTGGCGCCCGTTACGATTCCGGGTTCGATATGCATGGCTCAGTTCCTTCCTGCCGTCACACCCGACGGCCTTGGCCTCAAAACGTGCAGGGCCGGTCTCCTGGCTCGCGGTTCACTGGGTATCTCCGGCCTTCCCGAGCCTTGCGGCCCAGTGGCTGATCGGAGTCCCTCACCGCTTACAGTCGCGGGGGCGGCTGGGGTTTTGGGCGCCGCAACTGGGTCCGCCCACCCCCATTCCCGATTATGCTCCGGCGCTTTGCGCCGCGTCGAGCACCATGCCTCTCCTGTGTGCCCCTTTCGGCGAGCCGGCGTCAAGGGGCGAAGGGCGGCCGCGGCCGTCATGACGGATAATCCCCCGCCAGCGCGCCGAACAGGATCACCGCAGCCGTCGAGGCAGCGCCGCCACGGGCAAGCTGCTCGGCAAGCTCGGCAATGGTGGTGCGGACCAGCCGCTCGTCGGGGCGGCCGAGGGATTCGGCGAACAGCGCCGGGGTATCGGCGGAGAGACCGTGTGCGATCAAGTTTGCGGCAAGCGCAGGGAAGGTGCGCCGGCCCATATAGACCACGGTCGTCGCTTCAGGATCGGCCAGTGCTGCCCAATTCAGATTCGGCGGCAGCTCGCCGGTGACATCGGCCCCGGTCACGAACTGCACCCGGCGCGATGTATGGCGACGGGTCAAGGGGATGCCGGCTTGCGCGGCGGCCACACAGGCCGAGGTGACGCCTGGGATGATCTCATAGCCGATGCCGGCCTCGCGCAGCGTCTCGAGCTCTTCTTCGAGCCGGCCGAAAATCCCGGCATCGCCGGACTTCAGCCGCACCACGCGTACGCCTGTTGCGGCATAGTCGACCAGGAGACGGTTGACATGGTGCTGCTTGGTCGAGGGTCGCCCCGCCCGCTTCCCGACCGCGACGAGATTAGCGCCGGGCCGGGCGAGATCGAGGATCGCGCCCGAGGCGAGATCATCGTAAAGCACGACGTCGGCCTCGCGCAGCCGCGCGGCGCCCTTCACCGTCAGGAGCTCGGGATCGCCGGGGCCGGCCGAGACGAAAGAGACAAAACCGCTCACCTGTCCTCCGCGATCAGATGGAAGAACGTACCGGTGGCACGTCCGCGCTGCGAGCCGGTCTCGGCGATGATTGCGCCGGTTGCATCATGCACCGCCGCCAGCGGCCTGTCAGGCTGCGCAACGATCGTCGAATAGTGAAACTCGTGGCCGCGCAGACGCGCGCCGGCCCGATGGCCCGGTATCGGCGCGGCGAGTTCGGCGAGGCGATAGCCCAGATGCATGCGGCGTTTGGCAAAGCTGGTCTCGAGGCCAAGCAGGCCCGTCATCTCATGGCGGATCCCGTCCGCGTCGGTCAAAGCGGTTCCCAGCACCATATAGCCCCCGCATTCGCCGTGCACGGAGCGCGTTTCAGCGAAGGCTCGCAAGGCGCTGCAAAAACGAACGTTGGAAGCGATCCTGCCGGCATGGAGCTCGGGATAACCGCCGGGCAGCCAGCAGACGTCGGCGCTCGCGTCAGGCACTTCATCGGCCAGCGGCGAGAACGGCAATATCTCGGCGCCCGCCACGCGCCAGGCTTCCAGCATATGCGGATAGACGAAGGAGAATGCGGCATCGCGCGCGAGCGCAATGCGCTGGCCGGGCGGCGTCACGTTCAGGCCGTTCGCGGCAGGCTGCGGCGGCCAGCTCGCTGCGGATCGCAGCACCGCGTCGAGATCGACATGCTCGGCAACGAACCGCGCGGCCTCGTCGATCAGCTTGCCGATCTCCGCTTGCTCTTCGGCCTGCACCAGGCCGAGATGCCGCTTCGGCAGGCTGATCTCGGCATGACGCGGTAGCGCTCCGAACACGGCAATGCCGGCATCATTGAGCGCGCGCCGCACCAGGTCTTCATGGCGCGGGCTGGCGACGCGATTGAGCACGACGCCGGCAAGCCGCACGCCGGGGCGATAATCGCGCAGGCCCGCGGCGATTGCCGCCGCCGTCTGCGCCTGGCCGGACGGATCGATCACCAGGACCACCGGCCAGCAAAACATCTCCGCGATGTCGGCGGTGGCACCGGTGCCGGAGACGCCGCGCGCGGCGACGCCGTCGAACAGGCCCATCGATCCCTCGGCCAGCACAACATCGGCATCCGCGCCACGGCTGACGAGATGCGCGATGGTGCCGCGATCCATTGCCCAGCTATCGACGTTGACGGAGGCGCGTCCCGTGGCGGCAGCGTGAAAGGCGGGATCGATGTAATCAGGCCCGCTCTTGAAGCACTGCACGTTCAGGCCGCGATTGCGCCAGGCACGCGCGAGCGCCAGCGTCAGCGTGGTTTTGCCGACGCCGGAGGCCGGTGCGGAGATGACGAGGCCTGCCGCCATCAGGTCGCCTCCGGAAATCGCGGTTCAGGGCCGACAGGCCGATAGCGGCGGTCGTAGTCGGCGGCATAGAGGCGGCTCTCGTCGAAATCCGCAGCGCCAAGCGTCTTGCCGACCAGAATCAGCGCGGTGCGTTCCATCTCAGTGCCGACAGCGGCATCGAGTGTGCCGAGCGTCGCGCGGACGATGCGCTGGTCTGGCCAGCTCGCGCGCCAGACAATGGCGACCGGGCAATCCGCGCCGTAATGCGGCGTGAGCTCGGCGACGACGTTGTCGAGCAGATGGATCGACAGATGGATCGCGAGAACTGCACCAGTGGCAGCGAACGCGGCCAGCCTCTCGCCTTCGGGCATCGCGCTGGCGCGGCCCGGCGCGCGCGTCAGCACCACGGTCTGGGCAAGCCCCGGCAGCGTCAGCTCGGTTTCCAACGCGGCCGCAGCGGCGGAGAAGGACGGCACACCCGGTGTGACCGTATAGGGAATGCCGAGCGCACGCAGGCGGCGGAGTTGCTCGCCCATCGCGGACCAGATCGAGAGATCGCCGGAATGTAAGCGAGCGACATCCTTGCCGTCCGCATGCGCGGCGGCGATCTCCGCGACGATCTCGTCGAGCGACAGGGATGCGGTATTGACGATGCGCGCCCCACGCGGGCAATGCGCCAGCACGCCTTCGGGCACCAGCGAGCCGGCATAGAGACAGACTGGACAGGCCGCGATCAGGTCGCGGCCGCGCAAGGTCAGCAAGTCAGGCGCGCCGGGTCCTGCGCCGATGAAATGCACCGTCATGCGCCATCTCCTTCGGCAATCGCCGCGGTCGCGGTGCGATCCTTCGAGACAACGCGTGTCGCAATCAGCCGCGCGCGAGGCCCGGCCGCAGCGAGCGCCGCGGCTTCGGCGATCGAACCCGTGCCAAATTTTTCAGCGACAAGCTTCGACTGCGTCGGCGTGTCGATGCTCGCCAGCATATCGGCCGGAACTGCCTTGATCGGCACACCGCACTCACGCGCGAGCTGCTTCAGCGACTCTGTATCGGCCTTGTCGCAGACAGTCGCCATCGCCGACAGACCTTCCGGACCACCCGCTGCCAGCAGTGCGTCGCGCAGCGAAGCGAGCGCGACATCCTTCTTGAACCCGAATCCGGCGACCTTCATCGGACCGCACTCCACTGCACTACCGGCCGTGCCCCTTCCCAGGACCGATAGCGGCCGAGCGAGCCGGCATGTGCGATCTCGACCCGCATCAGTTCGCCGCCGTGGCGCTGATGCAGCTCGCCGAGCAGCGCATCCGTCTCCAGCGTCACCGCGTGCGCAACGAGCCGCGTTCCAGGCGCAAGCCGCGACCAGATCGCATCGAACATCGCGGTATCAAGACCGCCGCCAACGAAGACGGCATCTGGCGCTTCTAACCCAGCAAGAGCTTCGGGCGCCCTCCCCGTGATGATGGTGATCCGATGCGAAAGCCCGAACGCCGCCGCATTGCTGCGGATGTTTGCAACGCGATCCTCGCGCGCCTCGATGGCGATCGCCGTGCCGCCGCACAGACCCCACTCGACAGAGATCGAGCCCGAGCCTGCGCCGATATCCCAGAGACGTTCGCCGGGACGTGGCGCCAACGCCGAGAGGGCGAGCGCGCGCACGGGCCGCTTGGTGATCTGGCTGTCGTGGACGAATAGGTCGTCCGGCAGCCCTGAGCTGCGGGGAATGCCCTGCGTCCCCCTCGCCAACACCGCGACCGCGACCAGATTTGCGCTGACTTCCTCGGCAAAGAGGTCGACGCGATGCTGGTCAATGTATTCCCGTGGCCCGCCCAGCGCCTCGAGCGTCCACATCAATGACGCGCCCCATCCGCGTTCGGTCAGCCATTTCGCGAGATCGCCGACCGCCGCCGCGTCGCGCATCAGGCAGATGATGCGCGCATCTCGCACAAGATGCGTCACCAGACGCTCGAACGGCGCCGCATGGAGGCCGATGCACGTCGTGGCCTCCAGTCGCCAGCCCAAGCGCGCGGCGGCGAGCGAGAAGGTTGACGGTGCCGGATGCGCGGTCCACTCGTCGCTACCGATCTTCTCGGTAAGGCTCGCGCCTGCGCCATGCCAGAACGGGTCGCCGGAGGCGAGCGCCACCGTCGGCCGGCCACGGCAGCTCAGCACCGCATCGGCGTTGAAGGGCACCGGCCACGGACGGCCGCGACTTCCCACATCTGCAAGGGCGAGATGCCGTTCGCCGCCGAACACGGTTTCGGCCTCATCGAGCGCCTTTCGGCTTGCCTCGGATAGCCCGGCAAGGCCATCTTCGCCGATACCGATGATGGTCAGCCAGGGATCAGACATGATGCGCGCCCTCATTCTGGGCGGAACTGCCGATGCGAGCTTGCTCGCCGTGGAGATCGCGCGCGCCGGCATCGACGCCATCTATTCCTATGGCGGCCGCACTCGCGCGCCTGCGGATCAGCCACTGCCGACCCGCATCGGCGGTTTCGGCGGCGTGAGCGGACTTGCCGATTACATCCGCAGCGAACGCATCACGCATGTGATCGACGCGACGCATCCGTTCGCTGCCGAGATGAGCCGCAATGCGGTCGCGGCCTGCGCACAGACCGATACGCCGCTGATCGCGCTTGAACGCGCGCCCTGGCTGAAGACGCCTGGCGACAACTGGACCGACGTCGCAGATGTCAACGCCGCGGTCGCTACGCTGCCCGAGACGCCTGCAAACGTGTTCCTCGCCATCGGCCGCCAGCACATCGCGCCCTTCGCGACGAAGCCGCAACATTCCTACACGCTGCGCTTCGTCGATCCACCGGAAGCACCGCTGCCCTTCGCAGCCGATGTGATTGTGTCGCGCGGGCCGTTTACACTTGATAGCGAGCTGGAGATGATGCGCACGCGCGGCATCGCCTGGATCGTCGCCCGCAACTCCGGCGGCGACGGCGCGCGCGCCAAGATCGATGCGGCGCGCATGCTCGGGCTGCCCGCGATCATGATCTCGCGGCCGGAACTGCCTGAGCGTCGGCGTGTGGAGAGCGTCACTGACGTGATGCAGTGGCTCGGTCATTCGACCCGCCTTGGTGAGTAGACCCAACGGCCGACGCGGCGCGTCTGCGAATTGCCGACGATCACCAATGTGCGCATGTCGGCCATTTCTGGCCGGGCCTCGTTCAGCGTGACGGTCTCGATCCTCTCGTCAGCCGCGCTGATCGCGCGCGCGAAGATCACGAGGCGCTCGCCGCAGCCGGCCTCGCGAAGCACCGCAAGCGCGCGGCCAAATCCTTCGGGCCGGCTCGCCGAGCGCGGATTGTACATCGCAATCGAAAAATCGGCTTCCGCCGCGAGGCGCAGCCTTTTTTCGATCACCGTCCAGGGCTTGAGGTTGTCGGAGAGATTGATCGCGCAGAAATCATGGCCGAGTGGCGCACCGGCGCGCGCAGCCGCCGCCAGCATCGCGGTAATGCCCGGCAGCACGCGGATCGGCAAGTCCTGCCATTGCGGCACCCGTTCCAACGCCTCGAACACCGCCGAGGCCATCGCGAACACGCCGGGATCGCCGGAAGACACGACCACGACCTGCCCGCCTTCGGCGGCAAGCCGCAAAGCCTCGCTGGCGCGTTGCAGCTCTTCGCGGTTATCGGAGGGATGCAGGTTGAGTCCAGGCCGGGGCGGAACGCGCGCGACATAGGGTGCATAACCCAGAATGTCGGTCGCGGATGCCAATGCGGCCGTGACCTCGGGTGTCACCAGCGCATCGCTGCCGGGACCAAGACCCGCGATGGTCAAGGTGCCCGTCATTCCGCGGCGTCCAGATGCCGGCCCTTGCCGTGCACCAGCACGATCGCGAAATAGGGACAGTCGGCGCCATCGATCTCGGCGAGCCGCACCACGCGCTCGCCCGGCATGGTGCCGCGCTCGACCAGCCAGGCGTCGTCCAGCCGGCCGGCGGCGCTGAGCGCCCGGCGCACCTTTGCGAGATTGCGGCCAGTCTTCATGACGATAAGCGCATCGGAATCGCGCATGCGCCGCGCGAGCTCGTCCTCAGCCAGCGTTCCCATCAGCACGGTCGTGACGTCATCGCCGAGCGCGATCGGCTGACCGACGCCGTTCCAGCAGCCGACCATGCCGGGAATGCCGGCGATCACCTCGATCTCGACCCGGCCCTGCAGGCGCGAGTGCAAATGCATGAATGAGCCGTAGAAGTAGGGATCCCCCTCACAGAGCACGACAACGTCGACCGCCCGCGCCAGCCGCGCCAGGCGCTCGGCCCATTCATCGTAGAAGCCGGCGAGCAGCTGCACATATTCAGCGCTGTCGAACGCAATTTCGGTCGTGACAGGATATTCCATGGGATATTCGGCGACATCCGCCGCCAGCATGCCCTCGACGATACGGCGCGCCTGGCCCGGCCGGCCCATCTTGCGGAAATAGGCGACATGCCTGGCGCCGCGCACCGTCCGGTCCGCGCGCACGCTCATCAGATCAGGATCGCCGGGGCCGAGACCGCAGCAGATGATGCGTCCCATTGCTATTCGCTCCGGCTCGCCAGCGCGTTCACGGCCGCGACCGTGATTGCGGAGCCGCCGAGGCGGCCTTCGACCGTCAGCGCCGGCGCAGGCGGAGCGGCCATCAGCGCAGCCTTGGATTCGGCCGCGCCGACAAAGCCGACCGGGCAGCCGATGATCGCCGCCGGCCGCGGACAGTTTTCGTCCTCCAGCATGTTGAGCAGATGAAACAGCGCGGTCGGCGCGTTGCCGATTGCAACGATTGCGCCGCCAAGATGCGGCCGCCATAACTCCAGCGCGGCGGCCGAGCGGGTGTTGCGCATGGACTGGGCCAGCGCTGGAACGGCCTCGTCTCCGAGCGTGCAGATGACGGCGTTGGCCGCGGGCAATCTTGCGCGCGTGATCCCTTCCGAGACCATGCGCGCGTCGCACAGGATCGGGGCGCCTCTCAGCAAGGCGGCGCGCGCGGTTGTCGCCATGCCCGGCGTGAAACGGATATGCGCCTCCAGGCCGACCATGCCGGCGGCATGGATCATCCGCACCACCACCTGCTCTTCATCAAGCGAAAAGCGCGCAAGGTCCGCCTCGGCGCGGATCGTCGCAAAGGATTGGCGATAAATCGCCGCGCCATCGGTTTCATAAATGTGCGGCATCAGTGCCCTCCCACCAGGATGGAGGGATCGCTGACGATGTCGGCGCCGTTGAGCCCACGCAGAACCGGCTCGTCTCGCGTCGAGCCGTCGCGGACGAGATCGAAGCCGGTGCACGTCGCAACCAGCGTGATCCCAGCCGTGCCGGAATGGGCACAGCCCTTGCCGCAGCCGGAGACGTGGAGGCGCGCATCGGCGGCGATGCGCGGCGCGAGCGCGGCGGCCAATGCGCGTGTATCGGCATGCGCTTCGCGGCAGCGCGGCGCGCCGCTGCAGGCGATAACGCGCAGCGCGGGATCAAACGGCTCGGTGATGAGGCCGGCCGCGCTCGGCATCTCGCGCTTGCCCTCGCTCAGCACCATCCGCCATGGCGTCATGCGCAGCGCATGTCCGCAACCGGCGAATTGATGCAGGGTCGTGTGCAGCATCTGCCCGAACGCGACGCCGACCATCGCGCCTTGCGGATATTGTCCGGGCCGCAACGCCGCCATCATGGGCGCTGGCTCGGTCTCGCCGCGCAGCGATTGAGGCAATGCCGCGCCGGACGCGATGTGGGCAGCCATGCGCCCTCGCCCGCCCCTCGCCCCGCCGGAGACCAGGAACCAGCTTGCGAGCGCGAGCACGGTGCTGACCGCCTCGCCGCGTGCGACCGAGCGGCCGAGCCTCGCACCATCGGCCCGCACCAGAAGACGGCCCGACCGATCGCGCTCGATCCGTATATCGGCGGAATCGCCCGCGAGCACCCGCGATCGTCCGTCATCGATGGCGAAGCCGAACTTGGTGGGAAGCGCGAGGCCGCTGTCGGCAAGCGCCTCCTCCAGCTCGGCGGCGAGCGACTGTGTTTGGTCGCCGCCGCTCCAGAACGGCATCACCAAGATATTGCGCCGGGCTTCGACATCGGCGTCGGGGTCGAGCAGTGCCAGTTGCGCGAGGCCGTCGAGCAGCGGTCGATGGCTTTGCTCACTGACGCCCCGGATCTGCAGATTGGCGCGGCTCGTCACGTCGATCAGACCATTGCCGTGTCTTCCGGCGAGCTCGGCAAGCCCGGTGATTTGTGCTGGTTCAAGGCGCCCACCGAACGGACGCACCCGCACCACGAGCCCGTCGCCCGATTGCATCGGCCGCAACGCGCCGGGACACCAGCCCTTGACCGCAGAAGCGCTCATGAGGCCTCCCGCAGCGCCGCCGCGATCGAATTCCGGCGCGTTTGCCAGAGCGCCGCATCATGCAGGCGCGCAAAACAGGTTTCCATCGCGGCGAGCGCCTGCGGATTTTCGCGCGCCATGAACGTGCGGACGTCTTCGTTGCCGAGCGTCGCGTCGTAGTAGAGATCGAACAGATGCGGCGGCACGGCATCGGCGAGATGCGCGAAGGCGGCCATGTGCTCCAGCGTCGCGGTGATTTCGGCCGCGCCACGAAAACCGTGGCGCATCATGCCGGCGATCCAGGCCGGATTGGCGGCGCGCGCCCGGACGACACGGGAGATTTCCTCGGTCAGCGTGCGCGCATGCGGCTGCTCGGGGCGCGTGGTGTCGAGGTGATAGAGAGATGGTGCTGCCGCGCCGAGATGCGCGGCGGCGGCAGCAACGCCGGCTTCATGCGCGGCATAATCGGCGGCGAGCAGCAGGTCGGTTTCCGGCAGATCCTGGACGTGGACAAAGGCATCGGCCGAGGCGAGGCGCCGTTCGATGCCGGCGCGATCGGGTTGCATCGCGCCATCGGCCGCGAACGCCCAGGACGACGTCGACAGCCAGGCTTCGCCCGCGGCCTCGCGCGTCTCCGGCGTGAACGCGTCCGGGATCGCCGACAGACCGACGCCGTATTGTCCGGGGCGCGGCGCAAACACGCGGGAGGTGCGGTGGCGGTACGGATTCTCCTCGCCCTCGTCCTCGCGGCTCGCAAGCGCTTCGGCTGCCGCCTCGAACAATTGCGCAAGGCCCGAGAAGACGTCGCGGAACAGGCCGGAGACCCGCAGCGTGACGTCGATGCGGGGGCGGCCGAGCTCGGCCGGCGCAATGATGTCGTAGCCGGTGACGCGGCCGGAGGCGTGATCCCAGCGCGGTGCAAGGCCGGCCAGATGCAGCGCCATCGCAAACTCCTCGCCGGCGGTGCGCATCGTCGCCGAACCCCAGAGGTCGACCACGAGGCCTTTCGGCCAGTCACCGTGATCCTGCAGGTGACGGCGCAGCAACTCTTCGGCGAGCTTGATGCCCTGCGCGTGTGCCGACGGCGTCGGCACCGCGCGGGGATCGACGGCGAAGAGATTGCGCCCGGTGGGCAGCACGTCCTGGCGGCCACGATAGGGCGAGCCCGATGGTCCGGGCGCGACACGCGTCCCCGCAAGCGCGGATCGCAGCGCATCGCGCTCCGCATCGCCGCAGGCGCCGCGGCCGAACACGTGCAGGCCGTCGCCGAACTGGCTTTCCTTGAGGTCGCAGACGAAGCGATCGATCCGCGGAATCGCTTCGGCCGGCGCGGCCGATGCATCCAAACCGAGATCGTCCTCGAGGCCCGCCGCACGGGCTTCGTCGCGGATCGCAGCGATCAATCGCTGGCGGCGCGCGGGATCGAGACCATCAGCGGTCGAATATTCGTCGAGCAGGCGTTCGAGCCGGCGCAGGCCCTCCGGCACCACAGAGTTTTCCAGCGGTGGCGGCAAATGGCCAATCGTCACGGCGCCGATGCGCCGCTTGGCCTGCGCGGCCTCGCCGGGATCATTGACGATGAAGGGATAAATGATGGGCAGATCGCCGATCAGCGCTTCCGGCCAGCACGCCTGCGACAGCGCCACGGATTTTCCGGGCAGCCATTCCAGCGTGCCATGCGCGCCCGTGTGCACGACGGCGTCGATCCCCTGCTCGCGGAGCCAGAGGTGGAACGCGACATAGGCGTGGCGCGGCGTGCGTGCGAGATCGTGATAATCGGCATCGCGCGTCGTTGCATCGCCGCGCTCGGGCTGGACCGCGATGATCGACCGGCCGCACTGGATCGCAGCGAAGTGGAACGCGTCGTCGCGACAGCTCGGATCATCCTCCGCCGCGCCCCAGGCTTGCGCGAGATCGTCCTGCAGGGATTGCGGCAGGCGCGAGAGCGCAGTGCGATAGTCTGCCACGTGCCAGGTCAGTTGCTGCTTGAGCAGCGTCTCGCCGAGAGCCTGGACCGGTGCGACATCGAAACCGATCTCCGCGAGATCGGAAACCAAAGCCTCGACCGAGGCCAGCGCATCGAGGCCAACAGCGTGCGCGATCTGGTGCGGGCGTCCCGGATAGTTCGAGAGCACGATCGCCAGCCGCTTCTCACCGGCAGGCTTTTCCGCGAGGCGCCGCCAGGCCGCGACGCGTGCGGCGACGGCCTTGACGCGCTCCTCGTCGGGCCTGTGCGCCAGATGCGAGAATTGCAGATCGGGGTCGCGCTGCCCTGCCGACTTGAAGCTCACCACGCCCGCGAACAGACGGCCGTCGACCTCGGGCAGCACGACATGCATCGCGAGATCGCCGGGCGAGAGGCCGCGCAGCGACTCCGCCCAATCCTCGCGCCGTGCCGTGGAGAGCGCGACCTGGAACACAGGGCATGACGCGGCGTCGAACGGTGTCGTGCCATCGTCGCCCAGGGCCGAGAACGCCGTCGCGTTGACGATCGCGGCCGGAGGATTCTTCGCAAGATACACGCGCAGCCAGTCGGCAACGCCCACGGCCTTCAGCGAGGTCACGAACACGCCACAGGCATCAAAGCCGCGCTCGCGCAACGCCGCGATCAGGGCATCGACCGGGCCGGTGTCCGCAGCGGTAAGATAGGAGCGATAGAACGTCACCAGCGCACGCGGCCTGCCCTCGCCGTGCGTCGGCGCGGCAATGACGCCGCGCGCGGGCTCGTAAAACCCCATCTCGGGCACGCTCATCTCGCCGACGACTGGCCCCGCATAGAGCCCCGAGGCGAGCGCGAGCTGCGCAATCGCGGCTTGCGCCGCGACCGGGCCGCCGGTGTCGCAGAGCACCTTGAGCCGACGCAGTGTCGAGATCGGCAAGGTCGAGTACGCATCGAGCCTGACGTCATCGCGGCCGTCGGCCGGCAGCACGGCCAGAACGATGCCACGATCCTTCGCAAGTTGCTGCAGGGCCGCGAGCCCATACGGCCAGTAGGATTCACCGCCGATCAGGCGCACCAGGATCCCGCGCGCCTGCGACAGCGTGCGCTCGATATAGGTGTCTACCGAAAGGGGATGACGCAGCTCGGCGAGATTGGCGAGCCGCAGCGACGGCAGGCCATCGCGGCCACGGCGCCAGCCGGCCGCGAACGCGGCAAGGTCGGAATCCGAATACGAGAGCACCACGAGATCGGCCGGATCCTGGCCGATGTCTCTTGGCGTCGCGGTCTCCTCGAGACCGCGGCTCTCGCGGAAGACGACGTGCATCAGATACCCAGTCCTGACCTGATCGCTGCCTCGTCGATATCGCCGTGCTCGCCGATCACGACGAGCTTGGACTGACGCGCGCCTGCGCCCCAGGGCTTGTCGAACTGATGGCGCACGCGCTCGCCGACCGCTTGCAGCAAGAGGCGCATCGGCTTGCCCGCGACCGCGATATATCCCTTGGCCCGCAGCACGTTCTGCTCGCGCGCCAGCTTCTGCACCGACGCGACCAGCGCATCGATGTCAGCCACTTCAGGCAGATCGATCACGACCGAGGCAAAGTCATCGTGCTCGTGCTCCTCCTCGCCGTCATGATGCGAGGGACGTGCGGCAAGATCGTTCTCGGCGGCGGCGCCGAGGCCGAGGATGAGGCGCGCGTCGATCGCGCCGTCGGTGACGGGAAGCATCGGCACGCGGCGCGGCATCTCGGCGGTGATCGCAGCCTTGGCGGCTTCGATCCCTGCGCTGCCCGCAAGATCGGCCTTGGTCAGCAACACGATGTCGGCGCAGGCGATCTGGTCCTCGAACACTTCCGACAGCGGCGTCTCATGATCGAGATTCTCGTCCGCCGCGCGTTGCGCCTCGACAGCGTCGGGATCGGGAGCAAAGCGGCCGGCTGCGACAGCCTCGGCATCGGCCAGCGCGATCACGCCGTCGACCGTGATGCGCGAGCGGATCTCCGGCCAGTCGAACGCCTTCAACAGCGGCTTCGGCAATGCCAGGCCCGAGGTCTCGATCAGGATGTGATCGGGCCGCACCGGGCGCGCTAGCAGTTTTTCCATGGTCGGAATGAAATCGTCCGCGACGGTGCAGCAGATGCAGCCATTGGCGAGCTCGACGATGTTCTCTTCCGGGCAGTTCGCGTCGGCGCAGGACTTCAGAATCTCGCCGTCGACGCCCTCGCTGCCGAACTCGTTGACGAGCACCGCAAGCTTCTTGCCGTTTGCATTGCTCAGCAGATGCTGGATCAACGTGGTCTTGCCGGAGCCGAGAAAACCGGTGACCACCGTCACCGGGACTTTTGCGAGTGAGTTCATTCGGCGGCCTCCGGCACGACGGCAACAGGGGGAATGCGGGCAAGCGATTGCTTGCGGAAGATTTCGGGACGGCTGCGCCAGGGCACGATTCCGTCGGGCGCCGCCGCATAGGCCACAGCGCCCGCGACCACGTCCTGCGCGTTGGCATCCGAGAGCCGGCCATAGACATAGGACCAGCGGCCGGGCGCGCTCAGCGCGACCGAGCAGCCCTGGCTGCAGGCCGACAGGCATTCGACGGGAACCACATTGACGCCATCGGGCACGCCGGCGTCGAGGATCGCACCATGCAGGCGTTTTCCGGGCGTCGTCTCGCCCTCGCCAGGCGTCTCGCCAGCGCGGCAGGTGATGCAGACGTGAAGTGTGACGGTCATCGCCTCTTCCAGATAACAGCGGGAGGCGATGAGGCACACGGACCATTCTCCAGAAGGCCCGTTTCCCCGTCGCGGAACACCCCGTCCGCCGGTCCAAAACTCGTCCGCGCTGGCAGGTCTCCCGGCTTGCGGAGCAGGGTTTTGGCCCTTCGATCCCCGCCTTCCCGATTCCCTGAGGGAATCAGTGGCTTCGGGCATCTCTCCGGTCACGGTCGCGGGGGCGGCTGCAGTTTGGACCCAAATCTTGCCGATTCGGACCCTATCGCATTCCCTCTTCGCCTGTCATAGGACAGGAACCAACGCCGGGCCACCATTTGCCCGTGGCCGCCTCTTGTCAAGCCGAAGGACCGGGACCGATGACACCTGAACCGGATATCCAAACCGCCGAGGAAACCGACGCCCGCCACGCCGCGAAAATGGCGAAGAAGAAGGCCGCCCGCGACAAGATCATGGCGACCAAGAGCGGCGAAAAGGGACTGATCATCGTCCACACCGGCGCCGGCAAGGGCAAGTCGTCCTCGGCCTTCGGCATGATCGTCCGCTGCGTTGCGCATGGCTTTCCCTGCGCGGTCGTGCAGTTCATCAAGGGCGCCTGGGACACCGGCGAGCGCCGCCTGCTCACCGGCCATTTCGGCGAGCTCTGCCAGTTCCATGCGATGGGCGAAGGCTTCACCTGGGAGACGCAGGACCGCGCCCGCGACATCGCCGCCGCGCGCGCCGGCTGGGAGAAGGCCAAGGAGCTGATCCTTGATGAGCGCTTGCGCATGGTGGTGCTGGACGAGATCAACATCGCGCTGCGCTACGACTATCTCGACATCGCCGAAGTGGTCGAATTCCTGACGACGCAGAAACCTGCGATGACGCATGTCGTGCTCACCGGGCGCAACGCGAAGGACGAGCTGATCGAGATCGCCGATCTCGTCACCGAGATGACGCTGGTCAAGCACCCGTTCCGTTCCGGCATCAAGGCGCAGGCCGGCGTCGAGTTCTGAAATTCGATGGCACGCGCGCTGATGATCCAGGGGGCCGGCTCGGACGTGGGCAAGTCGCTCATCGTCGCCGGTCTCGCACGCGTCTTTACGCGCCGCGGCCTGCGGGTGCTGCCGTTCAAGCCGCAGAACATGTCGAACAACGCGGCCGTTACCGTCGATGGGGGCGAGATCGGCCGCGCCCAGGCGCTGCAGGCGCTCGCGGCCGGCGTCGAGCCGCACACCGACATGAACCCGGTGCTGCTCAAGCCCGAGACCGATGTCGGCGCGCAGGTGGTCGTGCAGGGCAAACGCATCGCGACGGCGCGTGCGCGCGACTATGCGGCGATGAAGCCGTCGCTGATGGGCGCGGTGCTGGAAAGTTTCGAGCGCCTGAAGGCGCGCGCCGACCTCGTGCTGGTCGAGGGCGCCGGCAGTCCGGCCGAGGTGAATTTGCGCAAGGCCGACATCGCCAATATGGGCTTTGCCCGCAAGGCCGACGTGCCGGTCGTGCTGGTCGGCGACATCGACCGCGGCGGCGTCATCGCCCAGCTCGTCGGCATCAAGACGGTGATCGATCCTGACGATGCCGCGATGATCCGGGGTTTTGTCATCAACAAGTTCCGCGGCGATCCCACCTTGTTCGACGACGGCTACAGACTGATCGAAGAAAAAACCGCCTGGCGCGGCTTCGGCGTGCTGCCCTGGTTCGCCCGCGCCGGCGAGCTGCCGGCCGAAGATGCGCTGGGCCTGAGCGACGCGCGCAAGCCGGGTCAATGCAAGATCGCCTGCCTCGCGCTGTCGCGGATCGCCAATTTCGACGATCTCGATCCGCTCAAGCTCGAAGCGGGCGTCGATCTCGTGATGGTGCGTCCGGGCGAAGCCATCCCCGGTGACGCAAGGCTTGTCATCATCCCGGGCTCAAAAGCCACCCGCGGCGACCTCGCCTTTCTGCGGGCGCAGGGCTGGGACATCGATCTGCTCGCGCATCACCGCAGGGGCGGCCATGTGCTCGGCCTCTGCGGCGGCTATCAGATGCTCGGGCGCAGCGTTGCGGACCCGGAAGGAATCGAAGGTCCTGCGGGCGACACACCCGGCCTCGGGCTTCTGGATGTCGAGACGGTGATGAGCCCGCAGAAGACGCTGACACGCGTCTCCGCCATGCATGCCGCGACGGACCAGCCAATCGACGCCTACGAGATCCATATCGGCCACACCGACGGGCCCGATCGCGCGCAGCCATTTGCGAAACTGAACGGCGAGCCGGAAGGCGCGATCTCCAGGGATGGCCGCGTGCAGGGCAGCTATTTGCACGGCCTGTTCACGTCGGATGATTTCCGCAGAGCGTTCCTGGCAAAGCTCGACATTCCCGCAGGCGAGGTGCCCTATCACGCCAGGGTCGAAAGCACGCTCGATGCCCTCGCCGATCACATCGAAAAGCATCTCGACGTCGAAGGCCTGCTCGCGCTAGCGCGCTAGGACTTCGCCAAGGCGCGTCCATTCGGATTCGCTGCCGGGAAGCCCGAGGCGTAGCCATGTCGGCTTTTGCGCGAACACACGCGACCAGATTTGCGCGCGCGCGAGCTTCTCCTGCGCGGCAAGCGCATCAGGTGCCTCGTAGAGCCGAAAAAGCGGCGTCCCGCCAAGCAGCTGCCAGCCATGCGCCAGTGCCATCGCGTCGAGGCGGACGCAGTCGCGCGCAAGCCGCGCGGATGTGGCCTTGGCCCAGGTATCATCGCGCAAGGCGCGGCAGCCAATCGTGATCGCAACGCCCGACACCGGCCATGGGCCCGACGTCGCGGCGAGCTTGTCGATGTCGACCACATCACCGATTGCGAACCCGAGCCGCAGCCCGGCCAGTCCATAAAATTTTCCGAAGGAGCGCAGGACCAGCAGTCCCGGACGATCCGCTTCGCCCGCAAGTGACAATTGCGGAACCGTGTCGGCAAAGCTCTCGTCGATCACGAGACGGCCGACGCGCGGCAGCAATGTCAGCAAATCCTTTGGCGCATGACGCCGGCCATCGGGATTGTTGGGATTGACGACGATAGCGAGGTCCGCGCCTTCCAGCGCGTCGAGCTCCCCGATCTCCTGCACCTGCCAACCCGCGGCCGTCAGCACACCGGCATATTCATTATAGGTCGGCGCGAGAATGCGTGCGCGGCGGGGGGCCGCGAGTTGCGGCAGCAATTGGATAGCCGCCTGCGCGCCGCCAAGTGCAACAATCGGCGCGCTCGTACGATAGGCGTGCTGCGCGGCCTGATGCAAGGCGTCGATCTCGGCGCGCGAGGGCAGCGCACTCCACGCGCGCGCGCTCACCTCGCCGACGGGGTAAGGTAGCCGGTTGATGCCGGTCGACAGATCGATCCAATCCTCCGCGCGTCCGCCAAAACGCTGCTGGGCCAGATCGAGATTTCCACCGTGCTCGCGCATGCCTCGTTCTTTCACGCGAAGGCCAGGATCGCAAGCAGGCCTGCGAGTAGCAGCATGGCGCGGCGGTAGACCGTCAGTGCTTCGTCGATATCTGCGGCATGCGGATCGCGCGCACCCTCGTTCAGCCAGGGCTCGTCGGTGACGCTGCCGTGATAGATGCGGGGGCCGCTGAGCCGCACACCGAGCCCGCCCGCCATGGCCGCTTCGGGCCAGCCGGCATTGGGCGAACGGTGACGGCGCGCATCGCGCGTCATGCACGCCAGCGCCTCCGACCGGTGCGGTGTCAGCAGCACGAACATGAATCCGGTCAGCCGCGCCGGAATGAAGTTGGCGACATCATCGATGCGCGCCGCGGCCCAACCGAAGGCCTCATGCCGTTCGCTGCGATGGCCGATCATGGAGTCCAGCGTGTTGATCGCCTTGTAGCCGAGGATGCCGGGCAGGCCGAACAGCGCGCCCCAGAAAACCGGCGCCACGATGCCGTCGGACGCATTCTCCGCAAGGCTCTCGATCGCCGCGCGGGCGATTCCGGCTTCATCGAGCACTGCGGGATCACGGCCGACGATACGCGAGACCGCCTCGCGCGCTCCGGTGATGTCGCCGGCGCTCAACGGCTTTGCGACCGCAGCCACATGATCATGCAATGAACGCAGCGCGACCAGAGGCCAGGCCAGGACACCCACAATCACGACCTGGACCCAACCCGAGGGAAGCAAGCACTGGACCGCCCAACCGATCACAACGGAAAGCGCAATCACCAGCAGTGCTCCGGCGATGCCAGCAGCGCGGCGGAGCGCCGGCGGATCGGAGGCGCGATTCCAACCGCGATCCATGGCGCCGATCACCCGGCCCAGCCAGGTCACGGGATGGCCGATCCGCGCGAACAGCCACGACGGCCAGCCCGAGAGGGCATCCACCACCATCGCCACCACCATCGCGCCCGCAAAAACCAATCCTGCCTCCTGTCCCGCCCCTGTTGCGCAAAGGAAGGCGCGAGCGCAAGCCCCCAGCCGCCTGATTTCGGCTTTGTCTTTGGCCGCGTTTGGTGATTAGTCAGGCCCACAGGAGAGTTTGATGGCCGTCATCTTGATCACGGGCGGAGCGCGATCGGGCAAGAGCAAGCGTGCGGAATTGCGCACGCGCGCCTTTCCCGGCCAGCCCGTCTATGTCGCGACGGCCGAGGCGCTCGACATCGAGATGGAGGCGCGGATCGCCAGGCATCGCGCGCGGCGCGGAACCGACTGGATCGAGCGCGAGGTGCCACTCGATCTCGTCGAAGTTCTGGTCGCAACCGACGGCGGCGGTGCAAGGCTGGTGGATTGCCTGACGCTGTGGCTCTCCAACCTGATGCACGAGCAGCGTGATTGGGAACGTGAGGTGAGCAAACTCGCGGGCACCCTGCCTCGTCTGAAAAGCCCCGTCGTTTTCGTCACCAACGAAGTCGGCCTCGGCATCGTGCCCGACAACGCGCTGGCCCGCAGCTTTCGTGACGCCGCCGGGATCATGAACCAGACGATCGCGGCCGCTGCCGATGAAGTTGAGTTCGTTGTTGCCGGCCTGCCGATGAAGCTGAAATGATGCCGCGCGCCGAGCTTCTCAAGGACATCATTGCCGATCTCAGGATGGCGGCAGCGTTCGTGACGATCCTTCCTGTGGCATCGTCGAAGCCTGCGGCTGACGGCGCGATCGCGCGCGCGACCTGGGCCCTCCCCGTCGCAGGACTCTTGGTCGGCCTTGCCGGCGCGCTGGTCTACAAGATTGCCAGCCGGTTCGGGCTGTCACCGAACCTTGCTGCCCTGCTCGCTTTGGCGACGACCGCTCTCATCACCGGCGCGCTGCATGAAGATGGCCTTGCCGACACCGCCGATGGGCTCGGTGGCGGGCGAACGCGCGAGCGCAAGCTCGAGATCATGCGCGACAGCCGGATCGGCACCTATGGCGTCTGCGCACTGATCCTGTCGTTCGGCCTGCGCTGGAGCGCGCTCGCGACGATCGCCAATCCCTTCGCCGTCACGCTCGCATTATGCGCCGCGCATGTCGCGGCCCGCGCGGGCGTGCCGGCTTTCATGTCGCTGGTGCCACCGGCGCGGCCGGACGGGCTTTCGGCGAGTGCGGGAGCGCCACCCGGCCGCAGCGTCGCCATTGCGTTCGCGCTTGGAACGGTCGCGCTCGCCCTCGCGTTAGGGCCGGGCAAGGCACTGGCCGGCTTGATCCTGCTATCGCTCGCCGGGTTTATGCTGGCGCGACTCGCCATCCGTCAGATCGGCGGACAGACCGGCGACATCCTCGGCGCGTTCGAGCAGCTGGGTGAGATCTTGATCCTGCTGGTTGCCGCCGCCTTCCAGATGGGACGCTAGTTCATGGTCGAGTTCGACGACATCTTCCGCCAACATTTGCGCGAGCTGTTCGTGTGGCGGCGCGACGTGCGCCGCTTCCGAGTTGACCCGCTTCCGGCCGGCGCGATCGACCGCCTGATCGAGACCGCGTGCCTGTCGCCCTCGGTCGGCCTGAGCCAACCCTGGCGCTTCGTCATCGTCGACGATGCCGTGCGCCGCCGCGCCGTGACGGACGATTTCAGGGCGTGCAACGCCGACGCTTTGGGTTCATATGCCGGCGAACGCGCCGCGCGCTATGCCACGCTGAAACTGTCGGGCCTGGAGCAAGCTCCCGGCCACCTCGCCGTGTTCGCCGACAAGGCCAGCGACATCGGCCACGGCCTCGGCCGCGCGACGATGCCGGAGACCACAGAATATTCCGTGGTCGCCGCGATCACTGCGATGTGGCTCGCCGCGCGCGCCGAGAGCATCGGCATCGGCTGGGTCTCGATCCTCAATCCGGATCGTATCCACGCCATTCTCGACGTGCCCGATACCTGGAAGTTCATCGCCTATCTCTGCATCGGCTATCCCGAAGCCGAATGCGACCGGCCCGAGCTGGAGCAGGCGAAATGGGAGCATCGGCGCGGACCGGAGGAGTTCACGCGGCGGCGTTAGCACGCCGGACTATCCTCCGTCATTGCGAGCGAAGCGAAGCAATCCAGAATCTTTCCGCGGAAAATGGTCTGGATTGCTTCGTCGCAAGAGCTCCTCGCAATGACGACGGAGAGAGCCTCAGGCCCTCCCACTACGACTTGCTCCTGCCGGCCACTGCCGCCACGGGCGCGGGGCTTTCGGGCTTCTGGAACATCAACAGCGGCCGGAAGATGACGCGGCCATAGGCTTCGTAATGGTTCTGGGTCGACACCGCCATCTTCAACGGGGTCGCGTAGTTCGCCTCGAACGTCATGAATGGCGCATAGGTCCAGGAGAAGCCGACGCCGACGGACGCCATTTCGGTGACACCAGGGAAGGTCGAGTACACCGCACCCCAGTCGGTGAAGATATAGGTGTCGAAACCCCTCAGCCATTGCGACCAATTGTAGTGCAGCTCGGCGTTGAAATAATAGCCGCTGTCGCCGGAGGCGGCATTGGAGGGATAGCCGCGCACGGTGGTGGGACCGCCGATCGAGAAGATCTGATCGCCCGGCAGCAGCTTCTCCTGCGTGTATTGCCAGCTCGCCAGCACATTGGCGCTGAAATTCGCCGGCCCCGCGGCGCTGGTCGCGACCAGCGAGCCGGTATAGGTGTTGAACGCGCGGTTATTGCCGAGCACGTAATCATGCCACGCGATGTAATTCACCGCCGGCGCGACCGCGATCGAATAGGTGTCGCCGGACTTGGTCACCGAGACCCCCGCCGTGGTCTTGTCGTAGTGATCGTCGGTGACGGCGACGGTGGCGAAGCGACTGACCGTCTTGCCCTCGGTCAAGGCGGCGTTGAGCAGCACCAGCCAGTCCTGTGTCGCCCAGACCGGCTGGCTGAAATTGACCGCGGCCTGGCTCGAGCGTCCCGTGACGTCGAGCGCGACGAACGGCCCCTGGATGATCTTGATCTTGCCCTCGGTGTAGCTGACGCCGGCGCGGCCGCCCCAGGGATTGACCGGGATGCTGTAGGCAACGTTGCCGTTGAGATTGCCGTCGGAGCGGACGCCGTAGAAGGTCAGGCGGTCGTCGACGCCGAACAGGCCGTGGCGCTTGTAGAAGGCCCCGCCCTCCCAGCGTCCGGTATTCTCGGAGCCCTGGTTGTCGGTGAAGAGCTGCAACGTGTCGACCGGCGGCTCGATCACCGCAAACTGGAGGTCGGTGAGGCCAAAACTCGTGCCGGGCTGCAGCAGCGCCTTGATTTGCACGTGGTTGGTCCGGTTGAACCAGATCACGTCGCGGTTGAGTTTTGGAACGTCGAGCACCTCGCCTTCGGGCTCCTTCACGCGCTGAAGGATGTAGTCGGTGCGAGTCTGCTTATTGCCCTCGACGGTCGTCTTCTGCAGACGGCCTTCGGTCAACTTGACGCGGACGATTCCGCCCTTGGCGTCCTGCTCGGGCAGCGTCGCGATGCCCGTGACGATGCCGCGCGCGGTGTAGATGGCGTTGATGTCGGCGACAAGCTGCAGCAGCGCGGCGATGTCGACATCCTTGCCGATATACTTCTTCGCGATCTCGTCGAGCTCAGCCGGCGTGATGAACTTGGACTCGTCGAACGTGACCTTGCGCAATCGGAATTTCGGCCCGCCCGGCTTCAGCAGCTGGGACTTTTCCCGCTCGCCGCCGATCACCGCCGGCCCTGTGAGCTTGGGCGGCGCACTCTGCTGCTCGAGCTGCCGCCGCTGCCGGTCGACGTCGTTCTGGATCACGCCCGGATTGATCGACTGGGCGCGCGCGGAGGCGATGCAGGACGCCGCCAGCCCGACCGCCAATGCTGTCCCCCGAATCCGCATCCCCAATCCAGTTACCATGCCTCTGCGAGACGGCCAATTGCCGGCTTCGCCGTCTCGATCACTGCGTCCTTCCAGCCCGTACGTCCCGCACGCTGCCCCTTCTGGCGCAGCTTGCGCATGTCGCTGAGGCCCTCGATGTTGACGGCGGGACCGGCGCCAACCGCCTCGACCGGCCGCGGCGTCAGCAGCGCATCGAGCCGCGCCTGGCCGGAGAGACCGAGCAGGTAGAACGTCCCCCCGTCCTTCTTGGCGAGCCAGGTCTCGATGCTCTCTTTGCCCTCACCATCGACCGCGATGTTGCGCACCATGCTGGCGCCGGTGAAGTCGTTGCAGCAGGTATGGGTCGGGCCGTAATTGGTCACGGTCGCCGAGATGTTGCCGGTATAGAACACCACATAGGCATTGCTGACATTGGCGTTGCCGGCCTGGCTCAGGGTGAACACGCCGCCGGGCTGGTAGAGCTGCAGCGTCGGCCAATTGGACGGCACCGGCGTGCGGTTGTTGAGCAGCACCTGCGCGTTGGCCGTGGTGAGCATCAGCTGGCCCGGGACATAGCCGTTCAGGATCGAGACAGAAGGCGCATCCGTCCAGAAGGTCGCGTCCACCACCCTGAACTGATTGACGATGATGCTGTCAGGGTCGATCGAGATGTTGGCCGACTTCGCGACGCCGCCGTTATAGCCGGTGACGTTCAGGATCAGCGGGATCGCCGGGTTCGAGCGGATCTGCTCGCCCTTGACGTTGATCGTGTCAGCCGCGAGGTCGAGCTCCCGCACGACGCTCACCCAATTGATCGTCAGGTCGCCCGACGAGGTCATCTTGACGACGTTGCCGCTGACCCGGTCGAGCGAGACCGATCCGGCCACCTCGAAATGCGTATCGCCATTGGCGGAGATCGATCCGCCGCGGAGCGAGCCGGTGTCGGACTTGACGTCGAGGTCGCCGGCATCGCCCGGGATACCCGTCGTGGTGAGCTGGCTGAAGACGATGTCGTTTAGAGCATGCAGGGTCTGCGTGCCGCCGCTGCTGGCGGTGCCGACGGTGATCCCTCCGGCCGTCGCGGTGACATCGAGCGTGCCGCCGGCCGTGAGATTATCCCAATGAACGACCGTGCCGCTGAGGACTGCGTTGCCGGTCGCGGCCGTGAGGTTATGGCCGGTGTTGGTGCCTGCGGCGATCAACTTCGCGGAGCCATGGGCCGAGACCGAACCGAGTGTCGGGACGCCGCCTGATGTCACAGTCTGCGCGAGGATGAAACCATTGTCCGCGGTGACGTTGATGTTGCCGGCGTCGCCATTGATGCCCGTCGCGGTCAGCGCGTTGAAGGTGACGTTGTTGCGGGCGTGAAGGGTTTGCGTGCCGCCGCTCTGCGCGGTCTGCAAGGTGATGCTGCCCTGGCTCGCGGTCACGCCCAGAGTCGTGCCGACGTTGAGGGTGTTCCAGTTGACCAGACCGCCGTTGGCCGTCAGCAGCCCGGAGCCGGTGGTGGCGGCAAGCGTGTTGCCGGTGATCGTCGTGGCGGCCAGCAACGTCGCCGAGCCATGGGCCGAGGCTGAGCCGAGCGTGGCCACGCCGCCCGACATCACAGTCTGCGCCAGGACGAAGCCGGTGTCGGCGGTGACGTTGATGTTGCCGGCATCGCCGTTGATGCCCGTCGCGGTCAGCGCGTTGAAGATGACGTTGTCGCGCGCGTGAAGGGTCTGCGTGCCGCCGCTCTGCGCGGTCTGCAAGATGATGCTGCCCTGGCTCGCGGTCACGCGCAGCGTCGTGCCGACGTTGAGGACGTTCCAGTTGATCGGGCCGGCGGCGGTCAGCAGGCCCGCACCGGTCGTGGCGGCAAGCGTGTTGCCGGTGATGGTCGTGGCGGCCAGCAGCGTCGCCGAGCCATGGGCCGAGACCGAGCCCAGCGTGGTCGCGCTGCCCGATGTGACCGTCTGCGCCAGGATGAAGCCGTTGTCGGCGGTGACGCTGATGCTGCCGACATCCCCAATATTGCCGGTGGCCGCGAGCGACTTGAAGGTCACGTTCTGGCTGGCATGGACCGTTTGCGAGCCGCTGCTGTCGGCGGTGCCGATCAACATGCTGCCGTTGTTCGCGATCGCGCTAAAGCTGCCGCTCGCGCCGGTCGCTGTGCCCGCCACCACTTGGTTCAGCGTCAAACCGCCGGTGCCGATGATGTCCACGCTGCCCTTCACTGCGGACAACAGGCTCACCTCGGTGTCGGTCAGCGCCTTCAGGTAGATGCTGCCGGCGCTCGCGCTGGCCGACAGCCGCGCGGCGTTGGTGGTGAAACGGCCCGCCGCGCTGCCGATGCCGTTCGATGCGCTCAGCGACACTTCAGCGCCGGCGCCGGACACGATGAACTTGGTCTGGCCGTCGCCATTGTCGACGATCGCTCCGAGCGACGCGAGACCGCCGGCGGTGACGATGATCGAGGGCGTGTTCGAGGCGGCCGCGTAGGACAGCGACGAATTCAGCTGGCCGATCGTCGCATCACCGGTCGTCGTCACCGAGATCAGGCCGGGCGCGTTGATGGCCGAATAGGCGCCCATCGACAGCGTCGCGGCCACCAGCGTCACGCCGTCCGAGCTGCTGGTCGCAACCACCGGCGCCGCGCCGGTACCGGTCGCAAAGGTCATGCCGCGATTGGCGAGCAGCTGCATCAGGCCGCCGCTGCTGATGCTGGTGTTGATGGCGAGCGCGCCGCGCGCCACGTTCAGCGTCAGGGCGCCGCCGGCCGTCAGCGACCCATAGGCGCCGCTCCTGCCGACCGCGAGATCGCCGGTGACGGCGAGAATGCTGACGTCGCCGACCGCCGTGCCGCTCACCGCGCCGGAGATGTTCACCTGCAGCGGCTGGAAGGACGAGCCGTTGAAGCCGATATTGCCGCCGGCGCGCAAGTCGAGGTCGGTGCCGAGGATGTGGATCGCGCTGCGGTCCGTAAAATCGGCCTCGGCGTAGATGCTGCCGGCCGCGGCGAGCTGGATCGCATTGCCGGCGGAGATGTTGCCGAGGATGAGATCGCCGGTGGTCTGCTTCACATAGATGCCCTGTGCCGACGAGACCTGGTCGAGCTGGTCGTGGCCTGGATCGGCGAAGGCGATCTGAAGCGCATTGGAATTGTTGGCAGGATTGCTGCCGGCGGCCCCGGGGGCACCGACATTGCCGCGCTCGGCGATCAGGGTCAGGTTGGCGATGTCACCCGAGATCACCGCGCCACCCACATTGGCGGAGATGCTGGTGACGGCGTCGAGCTTGACGTCGCCGCGGCCGGTCACCTCGATGCCGTTGGCCTGCGCCGCCGTGATCGGGCCGTAATTGGCGGTCACGCCGCCGAGCATGAGACTGTTCTTGCTGCCGAGATAGATATTGGTCAGCGCCTTGGCCGATATCGCGATCGGGTTGTCGACCACGACGAGGTTCTGCTGCGACAGGCTGACCGTATAGGTCGTGACATGGCTCGTCGGGTCCGTCACCGCGCCGACGGTGAGCTGACCGGGGCCGGCCGAGGACAGCAATGCCCGCTGCTCCGTCGTCAGCGACGAAGCATCGACGCTGGTGAAGGTGAAGGTTTGGGGCGCCACGGAATTGCCGACCGAGCCGCGCGGCGCATAGAGCATGATCTGGTTGGCGCTGACATTGGCGATGACGTTCTCGTCAATCGGCGGCGGCGCCGCGCCGATCGACGACGACGACACGGTGTAGGCCAGCTGGCTCTGCGTCCACTGTGCGCCCGCGGTGATGATGCCGTAGACCCGCTCGGTCGATGCAAGCGTGTAGCTGTAGCTCGCGTTGTAGGCATTGAGCGCGGTCTGCAGCGCAGCGCTGCTCGGCAGGCGCTGATTGGCCGTCGAGACGCCATCGAAAAGCTTGGTGAACAGGGTCGAGGACAGCGAGCTGCCGAACAGCGTCCCCAGCGGATCTGTGGGCGCGCTGCCGAGCAAGGTCGTCAGCGAGCTCTTGAGCTGGTCGGTGGTGATCTGGCCGAGCAGGAACTGATCCCGCAGGAACCGGGTCGTGGCTTCGGTCTTCATCTGCGTCGCGGTGACGTTGGCGGGATCGATGCCGAGCTTGGCCGCAACCTGCGCCCGCAGCACCGTCAGGCCGACCGACGTCGGAGCGTAGGTGCTGCTGTTCGGGAACGCGATGTTCTTGAGCTGGAAGTAGTCGTTATAGGCCGACGTCACCATGGATTGGTAACTGTTGACGGCGTTGGTGGCGGCGTTGCCGCTCAGCAGGTCGAGGCTCGCCCAGACATCCTGGAGATGCTGGCTCTGCGCCGGCGTGAGACCGACCGCCGCCCGGCCGTTGAGGATGCTGGCCTGGTTGCCGTCGGAGCCGGCGGCCTCGAGGAAGACCGGGCCGCCGGTCGACTGGATCCTGCCGAGACGCAAATCGCCCTTGGACTGGACGATGTAGGTGCCGTTGGCGGAAGCGCTGTCGAGAACGCCGCCGTCGACGGTGCCGTTGGTCTGCGTGGTGCCCGTCGCCTGGATCACCAGAGGATTGATGTTGGTCAGGGTGGACGCGCCGTTGACCACGGCGCTCGTCGCGCCGATCGCACCCGCGGTGGAGTTGATCTCGACATTCTTGCCGATCACGACGGGGGTGGCGACGTTGTAAGCGGCCGCCGAGTTGATGTCGCCTGTCGCCGAGATGAAGACGCTGCCCTGCGGCGCGCGGCCGACGACACCCGAATTGACGGCGACCTGGTTGATCGAGAGCGAGCCGACGGCCGCGATCGCGATGTCGCGATCGATTGAGCTGGCGGTCAGATTGCCGCCGTAGACCTGCACCTGGACCGGAACACCGTTCGTGCCGCGCGAGCCGATGCCGCCATCGGCCTGCAGCGTGACGTTCTTGCCCGAGATCATCGGATTGTTGCCGCTCGCGCCGGACGTGATGGCCGAATTGGCGCCGGTGGCGATGACCGTCGTATCACCCGAGAGGTTGTTGATCGGGCCGTTGACGACGATTCCGGAGTTCGAGCTGACATTGACCGTGCTCGCACCGCCGCCGCTGAACTGGATATTGATCGGGTTCGACGCCTTGACCGTGTTGGTCAGCGTCAGGGTCAGGTGATCGTAGATCTGCTGAAACCAGTCGAAATGGGCGTCCGCACCACAGCACTTGCCAGCGCCCGTGTTGTAGCCAGCGTTGTGATAGCTGCCGGTCGCCGTGATCACTTCCTGGAAATTGGCCGTCTGCAATTGGCCGGTATTGCCGCCCCCGCCCGTGGCTTGCATCACGTTCTCAACCAGACTGATGGTGCGGGTCCAGTTTTCCCCGGTCGCCGCATTGGGCGTGTAGTGCCAGCCATAGTCGAACTGCGTGCTGGTCGCCGGACGATCGAGCGTCGCCGTATCGACCCACTGGTAGTACATGTTGGGCTTGACGGCGTACTGGATGCCCGCCGTTCCGCTCATGCCGGTCAACATCGCGCCGGTGTACGCGCTCGCATTGACGCCGGCCGTCCTGTACGTCGACACCTGCTGGCTGCCCGACGCGGACGGGTTGTAGACGTACCACGTCGTCTGCTGCTGGAGCTGATCGACGATCTGGATGACGCTGGGCGCGCTGACGCCGGTGTTGATGGTGTTGGTGACGAGCTGGAGCCCGGTTGTGTTGTTGACCGTGATCGTGCCCGCACCACCCTTGACCGCGATGGTGCCCTGGGACGTGCCGTCGGTCGAGGTCGAGATGATCTTGCCGTTCAGATAGACGTAGCCGCCGGAGCCCTGCACCACGCCGTTCACGAAGATCTGGTCGGTGAGCGCGTTGTACCGCACGCCGATCTTGATATCGCTGGCGACCAGCGGCGCGGCAGCTGCCGTGATGTCGTAATAGCTGCCGTTCCGCGCGTTGGCCTGGGCCTGGGAAAAGGCCGCGCTGTTGCTCTTGAGGTCGTTGATGGCAGACAACGCGCCGCTGCCGATGTCGACCGAGTAGTTGCTGCTCGTGCCGCTCTGGATGAGGCCGTTGACGTTGATGACACCCGCCGAAATGATGATCGCCTGGCCGAGGATGAAGGGCGCGTTCGCCGGGTTCTGGTGGCCAGAGGGCGTGGTCGAGGCCCAGTTCGTGCTCGCGTTGGTGTTCGCAGTCCTCGGCGTGATCACGTCGTTCTGGATATTGACGACCTGGAAATAGGCCCCGCAGCCCGAGCAATGGAACGGCGAGTAGAACCTGGCCGTGTGGTTGGTGGTGACGGTGTTGCCCTGGGCATCCGTCGAGGTCGTGGTGTAATCGTAAGTCGTGTTGCTGAAGACGCCCTGGCCGGCATAGGTGTCTCGTTCCCAGGGGGCGGTGACGATTGGTTGGACCGTCGGCCCTTCCATCGCCGCGAGCGTGGCGGGGCTGCCCACGCTGCCGCCGCCTCCGTTGGGCGTGCCGTTGCCCATCGGCAGGAAGATCGCCGAATAGAGCGACAGGCCGTCGTAATAGGTCATCAGCATGCGCGCGGTGAAGACCGTGCTGTTGGCGGCCGTCTGCTGAACGCCGGTATTCCCATCGACGCAGCAGTAGTAGAAATACGGGTGATTGCCTCCTGCGCCGATATGCGGGCTGGTACTGTACTCGCCATAGGCGCCGAGGAAGGTCGCCGCCGCCATCACGGCCGTCAGGGTGTCGTTGCTGGCCGGCTTGTACTGGACACCGGCCCATTGCGCGGTGACGTCGTGGTTGGAGTTGTAGAAGCTGCCGATGCCGCCGAGGAAGATGAACGAGCCGTTGGGCGCCACCATCTGGATGGTCGCGGCATTGAGCGACTGCGACGCCACGACGCTGCCGAGCTGGCTGGTGATCTTGAGCAGACCGTTCTCGTTGGTGACGATGCCGTCGAAGTAGATGTCGGGCTTGCGGGTCAGCTGGTTGCCGTTGTCGTCGACGCCGAGCCCGGTGCTGGGATCAACGCGGTTGTAGGTCGCCGAGATGTCGATGATCGGCGTCGCGCTCGGCATGGCGGTGAAGGTCACGTTGGAATGGGAATCCGGGTCGACATGGTCGATCTGGCGGTAGGTGATGTTTCCGCCGGTCACATTGGTGACGGTGAGGTTCGCGAAGTCCATGAAGTCGAGGCCGCGGTTCTCGACCTTGATCATGGGCGAGCCGCGCGCGATGACCGCTGGCGCCGAATGACCGGCGAGGCTGTTTCCGGTCAGCTTCTGCGCCAGGATCGAGACATTGCCTGCGGACACCAGCATGTCGCCGAAGGCGAAGGCGTTGCCGCCGGCATCGGAGGTATATGGCGCCTGCTGGATCAAGGCGTTGATCTGACGCTGGATGTCGCCGGTCGGATCGGCCCCCGACGGCGTCATCGTGGCGGGATGTGTCGACGTCGACGCCGCGAGCGCGGCCCGGATTTGCGTATCGGTCAGGCCGGTGAGCGTGCCGAGCTGGTTCACGATGTTCTGGTAGGGATTGAAGCCGCCGACGGTCGTGTACTGCACCGTCTGGTGGTTCCAGCTCTTCACCGGACTGAAGTGATCGACGTCGGCGACGTATTCGAGCGTGGAGGACAGCGACGAGTATGGGCTCGTCGTGCTCAGGGTCGGCGCGCTTGCACCGAGATCGATCGTGATGAGCACGTCGCTATTGATGCCCGCCACCACGAGGCCGTTGAGCGCGACGTCGCCGGTTCCGCTGGTGTGGCTGTGGTTGTCGCTGTTCTTGGCGCTGAAGATGTCCAGATACGGATTGTAGTTGCTGCCGTTGCCGGACGCGGTCACCTGACCCTGCGTCGCGCCCAGATAGATGTCGCGGACACCGAGCACCCGCGAGCCGTCGGAGAACGTCAGGGTGCTGTCGCCGCCGGCATTGGCCGTGCCGCGGTACAGGGTCGAGATCGGAATCACGGTGTTGTTGTAGACGACCGTCGTCGCCGTCGCCTGGATGCTGCTGAAGGTGATGGTATCGCCAGACATGCCGGCGAAGATGTTGATGTCGCGCCAGGCCTGGATGGTCGTGCCGCTACCGACGGTAACGTCCTGGTTGGCGTGGACCCAGGTATTGGTGCTGGCGCCGACGCCGGCGATCGCGCCGTAGAGGCTGGCATTGGCATTGTTCGATGCCGCCATCTTCGCAGCCGTGCCGATGAAGATCTTGCCGACGCTGAAGAGTTCGCGGGCATTGATGTTGACCGCGAGCGTGGCGTTCGCCGTCATGTTGGATTCCGCGCCGCCGCCGGCGAAGAAGCTGGCGGTGGCGAGGCTCGCCGTATCCCTGGTGTTCAGCGTGTTGTAGGCCTCGATATCGATCACGCCCGTCGAGGTTCGCGGATCACCGTTGAGACTCAGGATCGTCCCGGCACCGATATTGGTGGTGACGGTCTGGGTGACCGTGGAATCGCTCAGCGCAGCGGCACCCGAGAACGAGCCGCCGGACCCGGAACGCGCACCGCCGCCGGCCTGGTTGACGATGTCGTTTGAAATGACAGCGATATCGCCGCCATCCGTATTGATGATCAGATGCGTTCCGATCTCGGCGGTGGTGGTCGAGGTGACGTCATTCTGCGCCTTGCCGGCGGAGACGCCGGCCGTGGACGCCTGGTAGGCGTCGCCGTTGGAGGCATAATTGGTGGTGTGCGTGGCCCTGACGCTGAGGCCGCCGAAATAGAGCGTGTCGTCGGTCGTAGCGCCGTCGAACCGCGCATTGGTGACTGCGGTCGAGCTGGTCGTGGCGACCGCCGCGGCGCCGGCGTAGGTGCCGCCCGCACCGACCGTCGCGTTGGAGACGTTGGTATCCTTGCCCGTGGCGGTGATCTCGAGGATGCCGGTGTAGTTGGCGTGATTGAGGCTATCCATGTCCGCAGGGGCGCCCAGATAGGCATAGGTGTGCGCGTTCGAGGAGGTCTGAGCAACGGTCGCGCCCAGGGCCAGGAAACCGCTCGAAAGGCCAGTCGCCTCGGCGTATTGAGCGCTGTCGTTCTGAGCCGCGATGAGCACATCGGCGTTCGGAAGCTCGATCCCGGTTCCGCCATAGGCGCTGACGGTCGCGTTCTGGGAGGCTTTGGCGTAACTGCCCTGCGCGCCGATCAGCGAACCGCCGCCGCCGGCAAGCGCCTTGGCGTAGGTCGTCGTGCCATAGATCGTCGTCGTGCTTCCGTCAGTATTGGTCTGCGTACCGATGATCGGGACGAGCGCCATCGCGGTCACGGCGAGCGCGCCGCCCGAGAAGATGGCGTTGTCGCCGACATCGGCCGTAACAGTAGCTCCGACCGTCGACTGGGCGATGGCGACGCCGACCGCACCACCACCCACCGAGACGCCGATCGCCTCGCTCGACAGATTGGGCGTGATCGATGCCGTCACCAGCGTGCCGGCACCGGTCGCGGACGTGGTGATCGAGGAACCCGCGCCGATCTCGGCGGTCACGCTCGAATTCTCGTGCGCCTCCGCATCCGCGCCGACGCCGGCGAGGATGCCGCCGCCCAGCGCCGTTGCGGTCGTCGACAACGTGCCGGCTCCAGCCGCGCCCACCGCCAGCGTCGAGGCATTGATCGTGGCATCGTCCAGAACCTTCGCAGCGACCGAGCTCGATCGTCCGGTCGTCGCGACCGACGCGCCGACCGCTGCGGCACCGGCGGTGACGCCGCCTGTGAAGACGGTCTGGGTCGTAGAGTCCTGCGCCATGACGGCGACACCCGTGCCGCCCGTGCCGGTTACTTGGCCGCCGAGCTGGGCCGTCACGGTGTTGGTGACATTGCCGACCGCCACGGCTGCCTGCGCGCCGAAATAAAGCGCCGCGCCGCCCGCGATCGCCTCGGTGTCGATGGTCTTGCCGGCATAAGGCCCGGTGCTGGCGTTCTTCACGACCGCTGCAACGGTCACGGACGGCGCGGACACGATCGCGCTCAGATTGGCCAGCACGCTGCTGTTGACGCTGGTGTAGCCGATGCCGGCGCCGATGCCGACATTCTTGGCAAAGCCCGCGCCGAGCAGATACATCTTGGCCGCATTGGCGCTGGTCGCCGCGACATTGACCTGCGAGCCCGTGACGTTGCCGCCCGCGATCTGCGCGACCACGACGTCGTTGCCGCCACTCAGCACGTTGCTGACGTCGTAGGTCGAGCTGACATTGGCACTGTTCGGATTGCCGGCCGTGCCGCTCGCAACGGCGTTGCTGCCGTGGGTGTTGCTGGTGCCACTGTTGACGGACGCGATAGTGCCGCTGCCGCCCTGATTGAGCTGACCGGTCTGCTGGCCCTGGGTGTCGGCATCGGCGGTGTTGGTGCCGATGATGATGACGCCGACGGCCGCGCCGATGCCGACGCTGCCGCCGATGCCGGCCGTGACCGCGTAGGACAGCACCTCCTTGGTGCTGAGCGCAGTGACGTTGATGGCGCCCACCGAGTTCAGATTGCTGTTCCAGCTCTCGGCGATGGTCCGGCTCTTGAACACGATGACGTTGGCCGCAGCACCAACGCCGACCCCTGCCCCGCTGGCGCCGACCGCAAGTGCGCCTGCGATCTCCTTGATCGCCACGTCTTCGTTGGCGTTGATCGTCACCGCGCCGGCCGTACCGCCCGTCACCCCCTGCAGCGTGGTGTCGTAGACGCCGGCGATGGTGGTGTTGTTGGCGACCTCGATGTTGGCCATGCCGGCGATCGCCGCCGTCCCGGTCGAAAGCGCGCCGCCGATCGCATAGGCCTCGAAACGGTTCTTGGTCTTGGCCTCGACGTCGAGCGCGCCGCTCAGATTGAGCGCGGTCGTGTGTGCGGCGCCGTTGCCCTGATAGTGGAACTCGTCGCCGACATAGGCCAGGGTCCGGTTCGAAGAGACCTGGACCAGGAACGCCGCGCCGATCGCGGCCTGGCTGCCGTAAGCGCCGGAGCCGTTCGCAGAGAAAATGCCGGTGGTGTTGTTGGCGTTGACGGTCAGCGACGAGGCCGTCACCGCGCCGCCGTCGACATAGGCTTCCGTGGTCGCCTGGAAGACGTTGAGCCCGACGGAGCCGGTGTTGAAGCCGATCGCGATCGACGACGCATCCTGCTCCGCATTGGCCTTCACGGTGACGGCGCCGACCGTCTCGCTCGACGACTGCACGCCGCCGACCGTGGCATTGGTGATATAGGCGAAGGTCTCGCGTGACATCGTCGTCGAGATGATCGTCGCGCCACCACCGCCGGTGCTGCCGTAGGCGATGCCGGCGCCGAACGCGCCGGAATAGGAGAAGCTCGACGCGCCGACCTCGATCTGCGGCTTGAGCGTCGATGAGGTCAGGCGCGTGTCGATGGCCGCGCTGTCGATATAGGCTCGCGTCGCCCCGCTCATCACGTTGGTGATGGGGTTGATCATGATCGCGATGCTGGAACTCGCGGCAAGCGAGGCGACATTGGTCACGACGGCCTGGTGCGAGCTTGCCACCACGGCAAGGCCGCGCACGCTGTCCTGGTTCTCGGAGAGATCGGGCGTGGTGTCGGTCGGCGCATGGGCGGTGCCGAGATCGAAGGCGTGGACGAGCGTGCCGTTATTGACCGACAGCGTATCGGTGCTGCTGGTTCCAAGCGCATCGACCTTGGTGTTGGCACCGCTGATATAGGCTGCGGTGGTTCCGGTGATCTGGTTGGTCACCAGCGAACCCGCGCCGCCGGCGGCGCCCTTGCTGATCGAAAGGGCGCCGGCGAACACCGCCGCCTTGTCGTTGTTGCCGGCGATCACGCCGACATTGTTTGTGGCGGTGACGTCAGCACCGTTGATGCCGTTGGTACCGGCGGCGGTGATGCTGGCGGTGACGTTGGTCCCCATCAGATTGGTGGCGACCGAACCGGCGAGGCCAACCTGCGAGGACATCGCAACACCGACGGCGACCGTCGAGATATTGGCGTTCGAATTCGCGCCGACCCCGACATTGCCCGAGGCGATCAGCTTGGAGCCGGTGACGCCGGCGCTGACATTGTTGGCGATGCTGCTGTAGACGAGCGCGAGACCGGCGGCGCTTCCCTGCGTTGAGGCACTCGCGATGGCGGCGGTTCCGGTGATGCTGGAATTGTCGGTCGCGGTGACGGACACGTTTTTGGCCGTGACGCTCGATTGCGTCGTGCTTGAAAGGCTGTTGCCAATGGCCGCCGAGACAGTATTGGAGATGCTGCTGATCGTGGTGCCGCCGACGCCCGCGAACTGTCCGGTCGCAAGACCAAAGCCGATCGTGACCGCCTGGATCTTCGAGGAGTCGACCGCGCTCACACTGACATTGCCGTTACTGCCCGCCGACATCAGGACGTTGGCGATATAGGCCGAATGCGTGGTCGCGATGGTGTTGTAGACGATCGAGGCCCCGACGTTGTTCTTGCCGGCCTGAATCAGGCCCGCAACGGAGACGATGCTGGCGCCCGGACCGTTGCCTGTGCCGTCGTTGAGCGCAGCCGCGCTGAAGTCGATGCAGTTCTGCCCGCCCGTGCCGCCCGCGACCGTGCAGGTGTCCGAGGCGAGAAGATTGTTGTTCGACTTCTTGACGAGGTTGCCGAGCGCGGTATCCAGCGCCGACACGGCGCCGCTGTCCGCCAGAACCGTCACGCGGCCGACATTGATGCTCACGGTCGCGCCGCTGTTGATATAGGCCGTGGTCGTCGGCGTGATCTCGCTGACCACGATCGCGCCGGCAAGCCCGTTGGACCCTGCCCCGCCCGAGGCCGCACCGGCCGCGATCACGCTGGCGCTGTCGGCCATCACCAGCAGGGTGTCGTAGTTGGCGACCGACGTGCTGCGGATATGCGCATCAGTCGCGTTGCCGCCCGTGGGATCGGCGATCGAGGCATAGGTCAGCCCGATGCCGACGCCGGCTTGGCCACCCGAGATGTAGAGCGAGCCGCCACCGATCGCGATGTTCGTGGTCTGGTAGGCATCGACCTCGAGCGCACGATTGACGCCGGTGGACTGACCCGTGATCGTCGAGCTCTCGATATAGGCCTTGGCACTGTCCGTGACGATGCCGACGGAGGCAGACAGCGACGCCGCATTGGATTTCGATCCCGCCACGCCGATGGCGACGACGGTCTCCGAGCCGCCATTGAGCGCCTGCACCGTCACCGAACTCTGGTTGTTCAGGGTGGTGCCGTAGATATAGGCGAGCGTCGCATTGTTCGACATCGCCGCGGCGATCGCGCCGCCGATCGCGGCCCCTTGAGCGGATGCTCCGGCCAGATTGAGCGCTGCGGAGCCGGACCCATTGTTGAGCATGGTGTCGTTGAGCGCCTGAACGATTGTGTTCGTCACCACGGTGCTGGTCGTCGTGTACTTGTTGACCGTCGCGTTCCTGATGTAGGCGCTGGTGCCGAGCGAAACGTCGCTGATCGACGAGCTTCCGGCCAGATCGATGCTGAAGCCGTCGGTGCTCGATCCCGAAGTCGAGCCGATCTTGCTCGCAGCCGTCGTAACGCCCGCAGTTCCCCCGGTCGCGCCGGCTCCGGCAGCGCCCGCCTTGTCGGAGAAGCTGGATGCGGCCGGCTCGGAGATCGATGCCGCGACGGCGGCCGCGGTGATGCGGCCGGACGTGGTCGCGCTGATCGTCAGATTATCGACATTGACCGCGCCGCTCCCGCCGCTCGTACCGGCGAACGGATCGTTGGCGCTGAACGGGCCTGGGCGAATGTCGGAATGGTTATCGCCGATATAGGCGGAGGTGTCGGTATTGGCTCCCAAATAGGCGACCGCCAATCCAACCGCCGAACCTCCGCTCGTGTTGCGGCTCATCGCGCCGGCAAGCGTCACGACCGATAGATCCTGCTGCGCCAGGATGCCGACGGTCGGGGCAAAGACGGTGGCCTGGCTCGATATCGACGCATGCGTCGTGTTGTTCAGGAAGCCGAGCGAGGTGATGCCGTTCAGCGCCAGCGCGCCCGCGGCCTTGCCGGACGACGGCGCGACGGCGACGAACTGGTCCGACGTGATCGCGTTGACGGCGATGTCGTCCGCCGCCCGGAGCGTGGCGCGGTCCGAGACGCCGGCAATGGTGTTGGTGTTGAACTGGACGAGATTGAGCGCGCCGCCAACCGAAGAGCCGCCCGACGTGTTGCCGGTCAGGAAGCCGAGCGTGCCGACATTGCCGGCGGCGTCGATCGACGCCGTGGTCGTGGTCGCCGCGATCTGAATCGTGGCGTCATAGGTGTGGACGTCGCCATTGTCCATGCCGGCCGCCCAGCTGCTGCCGCAAGTCGCGCTCGTGCACGTCGCCGTCAGGCTGGCGCTACCCGCGACCCACGCCGTCGTATTGTTGTTCACGACGAAGTGGTTGAGGGAACCGGAGATGCCGATCGTGTCGCCGGCGTCCGCCGTGGCATTGGCATAGCTGGTCAGGATGTTGCCGCCGACGCCGAGACTGCCGTTGAGGTGGCTCAGAACCGCGCCGAGCCCGTCCCATTTCAGCCAGGTGTTGGTGATGGGCAATTCGGTGGTGGCGTCAACGGCGATGTTCGCCGCGTTGATCAGGGTTCCGTTGCCGACATAAGCGTTCGAGTTGTGGGTGAAATTGCCCCAGGCGACGGCCGCGCTGATGGCCGTGCTCTCGCCGGACACCACGTCCTTGGTGATTGCGCTGGCGGTCGCATTGCTGCGAACGCCGCGATCGATGACGTTGCTGGCGACGGCGACGTTGCCGCTGGCATAGATGCTCGGCGCGCCGCCGCTCGGATTTTGCGCGATCGCAGCGGTCGCACTCTGCGTGCTGTTGGCCAGGGAAAGCGCGCCTGCGGCCTTGAAATTGAAGTTCAGCGGCACCAGCGAGGACATGTGGTCCTGGATGATCGACGTCGGCGCGGTGACGGAACGCAGTCCTCTCTCGATCGCCGCGATCAGCGCCGGCAGGCCGGCGATGGACGAAGCCATCGTGGAATTGCTCGTCGTGTCGGACGTCGCCTCGACTAGAACGGAACCGTTCATCCGGTTGGCGGTATCGGTTCCGAGCGATGCGCCGAGCGTCGCGGTCACGGACGTCGTGATGTCGCTGATGGCGAACGCGCCGCCGACGGCGCCGCTCGCCCCCAATCCGGGTGCGGCAACCGACGTCGCGCTGGTCGAGAACGAATTGTTGTTGATCGCGCGTACCTTCAAGGTGCTGCCGCTCGTGTTCACCGTGCCCGCCGCAAGATGCGCGCCGCTCTCGACGTTGGCGATCGTGGTCACCGCCCCCTTGGAATAGGCCACCGTCGGGACGATCTGCGCGCTCGTCGATGCCGCGAGGGCAGAGACGGCGATGGTCGCATCATTGAGCGCCTTGATCTCGAGGTTACCGCCGGCGTTGATCGTCGTGCCCGAGGCCACGTTGGTCGTGGCGGTGCCGTCGATCTTGCCGACGACGACGCCGGCCGCGACCGGCGTGAGGCTGCCGAGCAAGGTGGACGCGACGGCCGGATCCGAGGCCGTCTCCGATGCACGCGCGGAAATGGTGACATCGCCGCGGCCGTTGATGTCCGCATGGCTGTTGATGTTGATGGTCGCCGTGGCGCTGGCCGCGACATAGCCGCCATTGAGTCCGAGCAGCGAGCCCGCAAGCGTCGCGCCGACAAGCGCGAAATCGCCGGCCAGCGAGCCGTTCAGGAAACTCGACACGGCCGTCGACGTCGCGCTGATTGAGATCGTGCCGCCGGTGATCTTGCCGTCGACCGTGATCGCGGTGGCGGCGGTGGCCTGGCCGGCCAGCTTGATGTCGCTTGCCGTTGCCGTCAGCGTCACATTTCCGTCGGTGTAGTTGGTTCCGCCGTAATTGACCGCCTGGGCGAGGATCTGCGCCCCATTCTTGATATCGATGTTCGGCGCCTCGATGATGACGTTGTTGGCGTTGCCGGTCGAATGGCCGGAGCCATCGACACGACGGGCATCGATCACCGCATGCGCGGCGAGCGTGATGGAATGATCCGCCTGGATGAGGTAGTTGGCACCGGCGCTGAGACCGGCGAGCGCAGCCACGACAGAGCTGTTCGACAGCGTCACGCCGGTGTCGCCCTGGGCGGCATCGCCGACCACCAGGTCGGTCGGGTCGATCAGCAGCGTGCCCGCCTTGCCGCTCTCCGCGCTGAGATTGACCTTGATGCCCTGGCCGATGTCGATGACCCCGTTCGCACTGAAGTCGACGAGGCCGGCATTTCCGGTCTTCGCACTGGCGTTGAACTTGGCCCCGCCCGCCACGGTCAGGTTCTGGGCCGCCTTCAGGCGGATCTCGCCGGCATCGCTGGTCTTGCTCGCGATATTGAGCCTGGCGTTCTTGCCGATCTCGATATTGTTGCCGGCTTGAACGGTGATGTTGCTCGGCGTCGAGGTCTTGCTGCGTGCGGTCAGGCGGCCGTTGACGCGCGCATTGTTGACGGCGCCGATATGAATCGAGCCGTTGCTCACCGTGATCGCGCTGGCGCTGCGCAGGCCCTTCGAATTGACGGAGGCTGCGAACTTCGCGGCATGGTCGAGATTGGCGATGTCGCGCTGGCTGGCCCCGCCGACGAAGACGTTCTGCCCGGTCAGCCGCACGCCATCCTGCGCGTTGACGCGGCCGAAGATGCGGATGTTGCCATCCGGCGAGACGGGGAACGAGCCCGCCATCAGATTACCGACCGCCGTGCCGTTGATCGCCCCTCCCGGACCGATCAAGCTGTCGGTGAATTCGCGCGTCGGCGTCGAGACGTTGAGGCTGCCGACATTGACCACGCCACTGCGGCCGACCACGAAGCCCTTGGGATCGACGAAGTAGACGTTGCCGCCGATCGCGCCGTTCATGTAGGAGTTCAGCGTGCCGTTGACGTAGACCGGCGCGTCACGAACGATGTTGACGAGGTTTCGCGTGCCGGTCGGCAGTTGCAGATTGACGGTGTTGCCCTGCCCGACGCTGAACTGCGAGAACGAGTTGAAGGCGTTGTTGCCCGAGACCGTCGACGTCGTGACATTGGTGACGCTGCCGGAGGTCTGCAAGCTCGTCCCGGTGCGGCCGTCGGGAACGATGACGTTCGCCGTCTGCGCCTGAACGCGGACGCTGTAGACCGGCAGGAAGACCATCTGCATCGCGCAGAGCAGCGACATCGAACGGAAGCGCGCAAGTCCGCGCAAGCCCGGTTCGTCCTTGTCTCGCCTCGCAGCCGGCCCGCGCATGTCAGATCCTGTTCAGAACTGGCCGGGCGGCAGCTTGAAGATGTCGGGGCTCTTGGCGTCGGCCACGTAGAACAGCAGCAGGCTGGTCGGCGTCAGCACACGCTGGTTGTTCTCCTTGTTTTCGAACGTGCCCTGAAGCAGCAGGATCACCGAGCGGTCCTTGGCGTCGCTGCCGCGGAACATCACGATGCCGCCGGCGACGGGCATGTTGACCGCGATGGAGTCGGGCTTGAAGCCTTCGCCCATGAAATGAGCGCGCAGGATGTTGGCGTTGGAGAACAGCTTCTCCGGCGTCATCGCCGTATCGGTTCCCTTCGACCAGACGGCGCCGACCTGGATCAGCGATTTGGACTTGTAGCCGAACACGTAGGAGAGCTCGGCGGTCCCGCCGTTCGGAAGCAGGTCCGGAACGGACATCAGGATGCTGTGCGTCAGCTCGGCGGCGTTGTCCTGCGCCTTGATGGCGTCGGGCTTGACGTTGAAATCCTTCGTCATCGCCGCGCGCACATCGGCCTCGTTCATGCCGAACTTGGCGGAGCGGAAGCCGTCGATCGCTTTGGACTTGTCCTCCGCTCCTGGCGCCTCGGCCGACGGCGCCCCGGCGGCCACGGGCGTGCCGGCTGCAGAGGGAGCACCGGCCGCAGCGGCCCTGGGTGCCGGTGCAGCCTTCTGCTTCGGCACGGCGCCCTGGGCCGCGAGCGGCCCGGCAGCAACGGAGGTGAGCAGGCCGACGACGGCCGGAATGAGATAGATCTTGCGCATCGAAAACCTTTGAAACAACTTGAAACAACGCTTCAAAAATCGGCAGCTGCGAAATCGACTTCCCCGAACCGTCGTCGCAACCGGGACGGAGAATGTTGCAACGCCACAAGACGTTACAGGCGTCACGGAGGAGACAAGACTCGAAACAGCGACTCTCTGGCAGCGTAGGAATACGGTATCGGGCTGCCAAACGCTGCGAATGAGCATTCATAAGCGCATTTTTTCATCAATTGTGGATGCGGGCCGTTCGCGCTAAGCATCCGAATTGGGGCAAGCCATCATGCAAAGAAATCCATGACCGAACGGCGTTCCGCTTTCGCGGTCAATCGCCGCGGCTTCATTGGCCTTGCCGGAGCAACCGCTGCGGGATGGATCGCGCTCGGCGCGACGCCGGATCGCATGCGCATCGTCGCCTCGCTGACCGCATTGCCGCTCGACGATGAGCTGACCAGACGCAGCATGACCGACAGCCCGACCTCCCGCCTTGGCGGCCTCATCGTCGGCCTGAGGCAGCGCGGCTGGGTCGAAGGCGTCAACTTCCGCCTCGAGCTCCGTTCGACCTTCGGCGCACCGGACAGGCTTAAGGCGGCGATTCAGGAGTTGCTCGACCTCAAGCCGGACGTGATCCTGACGGGATCGACGATCGAAACCGCAGCCGTCCTTGCCGCCACCAAGACCGTCCCGATCGTTTTCGCCACGGCCAACGATCCCATCGGCAACGGCTTCGTCGCAAGCCTCGCGCATCCCGGCGGCAACGTCACCGGCTTCACCAACAGCACCGCCGAGATGGGCGGAAAATGGCTTCAGCTGATCCGCGAGGCCGTGCCTGACGTCACGCGTGTCGGCATCCTGTTCAATCCCGCGACCACACCCCGGGCCGGGCGCTTCTTCCTCGACTCGATCGAGCAAGAGGCCGCGGCATGCGGCGTGTCCGCGATCCCCGCTCCCGTCAACGCGCCCGCGGAGATCGACGAAGCCGTCGCCCGCTTTGCCGAAGCGCCCAAGGCGGCGATGGTCGCCCTGGTCGACAGCTTCCTCGTGGTCAACCGCAAGGCGGTCGTCGCGGCAGCCGACAAATATAGCGTGCCCACGATCTATCCGTTCCATTACTTCATGGATGCGGGCGGGTTGATGAGCTACGGGCCGACGTTGGAAGTGCGCTCGGCCGACTACGTCGATCTCATCCTGCGCGGCACCAAGGCAGGTGATCTTCCGGTGCAATCGCCGCGGAAATACGAGCTGCTGATCAACCGCACCGTCGCCCGCACGCTGGGATTGACGCTGCCGTTCAGCCTGCTCGCGCGCGCCGACGAGATCCGCGAGTGAACGAGACGGCCGACCAGGGACCTTTACGGACGCCTCCCGGCCGGCTGTTCCGCAAATATCTCTATTCGATCGTCGCCCTCGCCTTCGCCGCACTCGCCATCAACACCGGCTTCGACGTCTGGTTCTCCTATCGCGAGCAGAAGCAGCTTCTGGCGGCAACCCAGCGCGAGCAGGCAGCGTCCGCGGCGATTCAGATCGGCCATTTCATCGGCCAGATCGAGAACCAGATCAGATGGCTCTCGCGCCTGCCGCCGGAGCTGTCGACCAACGAAGACGAGCGCCTGAACGCGATCCGTCTCCTGCGCCTCTCGCCGGCGATCGCTGAAATCGCCGAGCTGGACTCGCGAGGGCTCGAGCAGGTGCGCGTGTCCCGCCGTGTCGCCGACAGGATCGGCAGCAAGGCCGACCTCTCCGCCTCGCCCGCCTTTCGCGGTGCCAATGAAAGCCGGGCCTATTACGGGCCGGTCTACTTCTTGGCCGACACCGAGCCGTTCATGACGCTCGCCACGCGCGGCACCGGCCGCAATCCGAATGTGATCGTCGCCGAGGTCAACCTGCGTTTCATCTGGGACCTCGTCGCAGGGATCAGGGTCGGCAACACCGGCAAGGCCTATGTCGTCAATCGCATGGGGGTCCTGATCGCGCATCCCGATTTGTGGCGGGCATTGCAGCGCAGCGATCTCTCCGGCCATGCGGACGTCCGCGCCGCGCTCGATGGCGTCGGACCGCCTTCAGGCGGATTGGTCAAGGAGGATCTGACCGGTCAGCGCGTGCTCTCGACCTATGCAACCGTGCCCTCGCTCGGCTGGCTGGTGTTTGTCGAGCTGCCGCTTAGCGAGGCCTATGCGCCGATTTACGCATCGATCGGCCGTTCGAGCTTCCTCCTCGTCGTCCTCTTGGCCGGTGCGGTGCTGGTGTCGCTCTTTCTCAGCCGGCGCATGACGGGACCAATCCAGCTCCTGACGCAAGGCGCGCGGCGGATCGGGAGCGGAGATCTCGGCCTGCGGCTCGCGATCAAGTCCGGCGATGAGCTCGAAGCGCTCGGCGACCAGTTCAACCGCATGGCCGCGCACCTGCGCGACTCCTACGCCACGCTCGAACGTAAGGTGATCGAGCGCACCTCCGAGCTCGAAAAGGCGCGCGATCACGCCCTGGCCGAGCACGATGCCGCCGAGCGCGCGCGCAGCGCGGCGGTGGCGGCCAACGAAACCAAATCGCGCTTCCTCGCCGTGGTCAGCCACGAGCTGCGTACGCCGCTGAACGGCGTGATGGGCGTGCTGCAATTGCTCGACGACGGCCGCCTCGGCGAAGCACAGCGGCGCCACCTCGCGACCGCCGCGGCGTCGGGCGAAACGCTGATCGCTCTGGTCGACGCCGTGCTGGAATATGCCCGCCTGGAGGCCAGCACCGAAACCCTGGAGCCGCGCAATTTCCGCCTCGACCAGCTCATCGACGCGGCCGCCGAACTGATGCGCCCCCAGGCCTTCGGCAAGGGACTGAGCTTCGACCTCGCCTGCGACGCGTCGGTCAACACCGCCGTGCACGGCGATCCTGTCAGGCTCAATCGCATCCTGCTCAATCTGATCGGCAACGCCATCAAGTTCACGCCATCGGGCGGGATCGCCGTGAACGCGGCCGGCGAGCAGCACGAGGATCATGTCCTGCTGCGCATCACCGTTCGCGACACCGGCATCGGCATCGCCCCCGACATGCACGAGCGGATCTTCGAGGATTTCGTGCAGGCGGACGACAGCATCGCGCGTCGGTTCGGCGGCACCGGCCTTGGCCTTGCGATCGCGCGGCGCCTCGCCCGCCTGATGCACGGCGATCTGACGGTTGCGAGCACGCCGGGCGCGGGCAGCACGTTCACGCTTCAAGTGCCGCTTGGTCTCGCCGCGAGCGGCATCGCGCAAGGCGCGCGTCCGCTACCGTCGCGGCAACTCCGCGTGCTCCTGGTCGATGACGATCCCGTCAATTGCGAAGTCGGCGAGGCGATCCTGAAGAGGCTCGGCCATCTCCCCGCCATTGCAAGAAACGGCGCGTCGGCCGTCGCCCTCGCCCGCGATCAGGCGTTCGAAATCATCCTGATGGATCTGCACATGCCCGACATGGACGGCGTCGAGGCAGCCTCGCGGATCGGCAAGCTCGGTCTGCCGAAGATGCCGCGCATCATCGCCGTGACCGCCGACGTGTCCGCCAATGCCCGCGAGCGGCTCGCCGGCGCCGGCATCGCCAAGGTCGTCAGCAAGCCGATCCTGATCAATGCGCTGCGCGAGGCGATCGAGGACGATCCGGAGGTCGAGCCGGCGGCAGTGCAACCGTCCACGGGCGCATTGATTGACCGGCATTTCCTCGACGACCAGCGGGAGCTGCTCGGTGCCGCGCAAATCGCAGAGCTCCATCACTTGCTGGACGAGACGAGCGCAAAGTTGATCGAGGACATAGACAGAGCAGCGGCGGCCGGCGATTCCAACCGGCTGGCGCGATCCGCGCATCAACTCGGCAGTGCTGCCAGCGCACTCGGGCTGGTCCGCCTGTTCGATCGCAGCCGTGAGATCGAGCTGGCGGCGCCCTCAATGTCCCTGACCGAGCGTGAGGACGCCGCCCGCGAACTCGCCGCACTTCGAGACGCCTCGCTGAGCGCGCTGGACGACCTGCTTCAGCCTGCCGAACAGCGTTCGAGGAGCTGACCCTACGTCAGTATGGTCACGTCATACCCGCGCACAATGGCGGCGACCAAATGCTCCGTGCTAGCTATGAAAGCACAGTGAGAAGCAATGGAACCGGCCCCGCGAGCCGGCAGTTGCAGGGCAAGTCCGGCGGCGTAACGCCCGCCGGCCTGTCTCTGGATCGAACGGCACAATGCCGCTCCAGTACTTGGTGTCTACTGTCACACTTGGCTGCAGAGAGTACGCCATGAGAAACATCGCCGATCTCGTCATGCGGTTTTGGCAAGGGAGCCAGCCTGCATCCGATACTCAGGTTGCGACTATGACCGAGAACCCGGATCAATCCAGCATGGCTGATTTTGTCCGCATCCTGCAGGCCTACGATCGAGACCAGTGGAGCGACCGCGTCCGTCCGTGATACGGACGTCACCGCAAATCAATGCTCAGGCCTCAAGCCGCGGCCGCGCCCTCCTCGCGACCAAAGCGCTCGACGAGAAAATCGATGAACAGCCGCACCTTCAGCGACAGATGCCGCGTCGGTGGATACACCGCATAGAGTGCGAGCGGCGGCGCGGAATAGTCGTCCAGCACCGTGCGTAGCTCGCCTTTCCGCAAGGCATCGGCGGCGATGAACTCCGGTAGCAGCGCAAGTCCCCTGCCCTTGATCGCGACGTCGCGCAGCACCTCGGCATTGTTGACGCAGAGCGACCAGGCCGGCTGGATCCAGTGATCGCCGTCAGTGCCGGTCAGCTTCCACTGATTGCCGGTCAGCAGGAAGCCGTACGTCAGCGAAGCATGCTCGCGCAAATCCTGCGGATGTTTTGGCGTGCCGTGACGTGCGAGATAATCCGGCGAAGCGCAGATCATGCGCGCTACCGGCATGATTTTCCGCGCGATCAAGCTCGACGATTCGAGCTCCGCGATCCGCAAGGTCACATCAAAGCCGTCCTGCACGGGATCGAGCAGGTCGTCGCTGAGTACGATCTGGAGCTGAAGCTCGCCATAGCGCGCCATGAAATCGGCGAGCACGGGCCCGAGCCGCATGGTGCCGAATGACATCGGCGCGTTGACGCGGAGCAGCCCGCGCGGCGCCGACTGGGCCTGCGTCACCGCCTGGTCGGCCGCCTCGACCTCCGAGAGGATGACGAGCGCGCGCTCGAAATAGCGCTGGCCATTCTCGGTCGGGCTGGCATGCCGCGTGGTCCGGTTCAAAAGCTGGACGCCGAGGCTCTCCTCGAGGTCGGCGATGTATTTGCTGATCGCCGAGCGCGACAGCCGCAACTGCCGCCCCGCCTCGGCAAAGCTGCCGCTTTCGACCACTTTCACGAAGGCCCGCAGGCTGCCGAGCTTATCCAAGGGCTTCCGCCGATTGTTTCCAAATCGTAGACATAGCCGTCATATTTGCATGGATTGTCTCCAATCCAAAGCGGAACGATATTTCCGGCCAGAGCAAGACGCTCCCCGAACTTTGGAGGACGACCATGTCTGGACTGCACCATGTCACCGCGATCGCCGGCGACCCCATCCGCAATTTCGGCTTCTACACGCGGGATCTCGGCCTGCGCTTCGTCAAGAAGACGGTCAATTTCGACGATCCCGGCACCTATCACTTCTACTACGGCGATGAGACCGGCCGGCCCGGCACCATCCTGACCTTCTTCCCCTGGGCTGGCGTCGCCCCCGGCCGCCGCGGCGTCGGCGAGACCCACCAGACCGCCTTCCGCGTGCCGCAGCGTTCGCTCGGCTACTGGACCCAGCGTTTTACCGAGAAGGGCATTGCCTACGAGGCGCTAGAGAAGCGCTTTGGCGAATCCGTGCTGCCGTTCACCGATCCCGATGGCATGGCGCTCGCGCTGGTCGGGGTATCAGGTGCCGAGAGCGAAGCCGGATGGAGCAACGGCGACGTACCGGCCGAGCACGCCATCCGCGGCTTCCACGGCGTGACCTTGCTGCTCGACAGCGCGGCGAAGACGGCTGCCGTCCTCACCGACGTGTTCGGCTTCAAGGAGACTGGACGCGAGGGCTCGGTGATCCGCTTCAAGGCGCCGGGTGACGTCGAAGGCAGCGTCGTCGACATCTACGAGGCCAAGGGATTTCTGCGGGGACATCAGGGCGGCGGCTCGGTGCATCACATCGCGTTCCGCGCGGCTGATGATGCCGAGCAGGGCAAGATGGCGCAAAAGCTCGTCTCCAATCACGGCCTGCATCCGACCGAGCAGAGGGACCGCAACTACTTCCGCTCGATCTATTTCCGCGAGCCCGGCGGCGTGCTGTTCGAGATCGCGACCGACATCCCCGGCTTCGCCGTCGACGAACCCGTCGCGACGCTGGGCCGTGATCTCAAGCTGCCTGTTTTCCTCGAGCAGCACCGCAAGCAGATCGAGGACGTGCTGCCCAATTTGGAAGAGACCGCGTCATGACCAAGACTGCATTCATCCATCGCTTCGAGCCCGCGACCCGCTCGGGCTCCCCTCCGCTGCTGCTGCTTCACGGCACCGGCGGCGACGAGAACGACCTGCTCGAGCTCGGCAAGATGATCTCATCAGGCGCCGCCCTGCTCTCGCCGCGCGGCCGCGTGCTCGAGCACGGCATGCCGCGCTTCTTCCGCCGTCTGGCCGAAGGCGTATTCGATGAGGAGGATTTGCGCCGTCGCGCGCGCGAGCTCGGCGACTTCGTCGCGGATGCGCGAGAGCAATACGGCATCGCCGCACCTGTCGCGGTCGGCTTCTCCAACGGCGCCAACATCGCAGCCGCGTTGTTGTTGCTGCAGCCGGACGTGCTTGCCGGCGCGATCCTGCTGCGCGCCATGGTGCCGCTGTCGGATCCGCCAGCAGCCGATCTTGCGGGCAAGCCCGTGCTGCTGTTGTCCGGGCAAGGCGATCCAATCGTGCCGGCCGGCAATTCGGCACGGCTCGCGGCGCTGCTGTCGCAGGCTGGCGCGGACGTGAGCCACAGGATCCTTCCGGCAGGCCACCAATTGTCGCAAGCCGATGTCACGCTGGCCCGCGACTGGATCGGCCGTGTCGAGGCAGAAGCGGCATGATCCAACGAACAACGGCCATGCGTAGGGTGGGTTAGCCTTGCCGGCTGCGCAAAGCGCAGTCGGCGAGGCGTAACCCACCACCTTCGGCCACCGCTCAGACAAAGATGGTGGGTTACGTCTCGCGGATGCGCTTCGCGCAGCCGCGAGCCTAACCCACCCTACCCGTTCTCAATCGAACCAGCCGCGCCGCTTGAACCAGATCAGCGGCAGCACGCCGCTGGCGATGATCGCGAGCCAGGCCAGCGGATAGCCGAAGCTCCAGTCGAGTTCGGGTATGTGCTTGAAGTTCATGCCCCAGATGCCGACCAGGATGGTCGGCGGCACGCCGACGACGGACACGACGGTCAAAATCTTGAACAGCTCGTTCTGCTGGATGTTGATGAAGCCGAGCACGGCATCGAGCAGCAGCTGGATCTTGTCGGACAGCCGCGTCTCGTAATCGCTGAGTGAAATCACATCCTTCGACACGGCTTCGAGACGCTTCTTCGACGCTGCCGTGATCCATTCACTGCCGACATCGCCCGCGAACGACGCGACGCGGCCAACGCCGAGCAAGACATCGCGCGCCTTGGCGAGGCGATCGGCCAGCTCGCCGATGTTCTCCAACGCCTCGCGCATCCTGCGGCTGGAGCGTACCGGCCGCTTGGTGTGAACGAGGCCACCCTTGAAAACGCCTCGAGAGAGCCTGTCGACCTTGCCGCCGAGATGCTCCAGAACATCGCCGCCACGGTCGATCATGGCTTCGAGCAGGCTGGTGAACACGCACATGCCGTTCTCCAGGCTGTCGTCGGAGCCGATGCTCTTGCCGACGTCGTCGAAGATCGGCAGCTCGGCAAAGCGCACCGTCACCAGCACATGCGGGCCGATGACGAACCCCACGGGCGTGATCTCGGCCCCATTGTCCTCAGTGTGCCGGACCGCCGGCGAGCTGAGATAGAGCGTGCCGTGATCGAGGATCAGGCGGCTCGACGCCTCGATCTCGCTGAGGGACTCTTCCGAGGGAACGCGGATGCCGAGCAACCGTTCGACAAACTGCTTTTCCTCATCGGTCGCGTTCAGGAGATCGACCCAGATGATCTCCGAGGGTATTTCCGCGCCGATACTTTGCCAGTCGTCGGACGGCCACCTGTAAAGCCTGAGCAAGAACCGAACTCCGTGGCAGCACTGTCATGCCGGATGGTGCATCCGGCCGTCATCCGGCGACTAACGCATGAGGGTCCCAAACGTTCAATGTCCCTGCGGCGCGGTTGCCTTCATCGTGCTAGTCGATCACTTTTTACTCGATCAGTTCGTCGGCCGCTGCCAATAGTGTTGGCGGCGGGGTGATCCCGAGCTGTCTTGCTGTCTTCACGTTGATGGCCAGCGTATATTTGACCGCTTGCTCAAATGGCAGCTCCCCGGGCTTGGCGCCCTGAATGATCTTTGCGACCTGAAAGCCTGCTCGCCGAAGCATGTCGTGCAGATCGTTTGAATATGACATCAACAATCCGCGTTGTGCCCAAAAGGGATAAACGCCGCAGCTTGGCTTTCCGGACTTTGCCAGAGACGCCACAACACGAGGAATATTGGTGTTCATCCTCGGGTCGCCCGAAATGTAGAAAGCGGTGACGTCGCTTCGCAGGCCCGCCGACACCGCGCCGTCGAGGTCATCGAGCGTTCGGATTTCGTAGCTCAGAAACTCGAAGCCAAAATGCGCTGACGTCTTGCGCAACGCGTTGCGCTCGGGCAGAGCCAAATTCGCAGCGGCAACCGGGTTTACGCTGTCCGCGAAGTGAATCATTCCGAGCCGCGTCAAGTTTGGCACCAACTCCTTGAAGAATCCGATGCGCTTCGTGGTGAGGGCCTCTTCGCCGCCCACAGCGTTCATGGTGTTGCCCGTAATCATTCCGCCCGGTCTCGCATAGCTTTCAGCAAAGCCCATTGCGATAGGGTCGGCAGCAAAACCGGTAATGACCAGCGGGGTATCAGGTGCTTCCTTGCGGGCAGTGTTCAGCCCACTCATCGACGCTGCAATCACAAAGACCCGAGGCTTCAACGCGGCCAGCTCTCTCGTAAGCTCGGGCACTCGCGACACCTCGCCATTGGCGAAACGTAATGCAAGCGCATAGTCAATACCTTCGACAAGCCCGACTTGCTTGAGCCCCGCGCGTAGATCGGCTGTCCTTTCAATCGCTATGTCTTCTGTGAAGGGTGTTAGGAACGCTATCAGCGGCGGGCCTGCGCCCCGTTGAGCCAGGGCGAGCGACGGCCACGCAAGCGAAGCTCCACCAGCCAACTGCAAGAACTTCCGGCGCTTCATTCCGACAATCCCCCCGACCCCGGTTCGCCCTGGCAATCAAATCATAGGGACCGGCAATCTGCCAGCGCGATAGACCGTGAAAAACGTTGGCTACGGGTCCAAAGGCGACGTTCCGCACGCGGGCGCGCAGGTCCGCGTTACTTTTCCGAAACGGCCTTCCGGATTTGCTCATGCAAGTCCTATGGCGCACTCCGAGGAGGTACGGTACGCGTAGGATGGGTTGAGCCCTTGCGATACCCATCATGCCTCGTCGTCGACGGACGAATTGATGGGTTTCGCTTTCGCTCTACCCATCCTACGAGTACCCATCCTGCGAGCTGACGCGAAGGGCACAAGCGCAAGTGAAGAGCTTCCTATTCGACGACTCAAGTCTCGCCAATTCGCTCGACAAGCTCAAATCGCTCGCACCAGAGCATCATGTCGGGCGCGTACCTTCCAAGGCGCGTGAAGTATCGCTCATGTGCCTCGCGCCAGTATTGAAGAGAGCGATCACCTTCACCTTCGTCATAAGCAAACGCTTCATCCACTTCATCGAAACGTCGCTTCGTCAGTTCAACCGTCTTGAGGATGGCTTTCGGAACGCCGAACCCGTCCAGGACCACCATCATTTTTCCAACCTCCGCCGAAAGCAGGCCCTGACTTTCTGCCCAGCAGGTTGCGCGCTTGGTCCCCGACAGAACAAGCTCCAGGAGCCTGTCTGCCAAGTCGGGGCTATCGCCGAAAGAAAACGTCTCCATGTCGCGCCAATCCATCGGCAAATGCTGACGATCGTTCTTGACATTGTCAGTACAGACCGCCGAGGGCACCGTGCTGACCCAGGTCGTGAGGCTGTCGCGAATGACCTCAAACACCGTACGGCCATCTCGTGTCTGGCTTTCGCAGGAGTAGAAATGGTTGGCACCCGGCACTTGAACCCATTCCACATGTCTACCGGCCGCCAGAAACTTCCGTTCGACATCTGGCGCGAACGCGCAGACATAGTCGAGATCTCGCTCGCCCGAGATCATCAGTAGCGGCGGCAGCGGGAGGCCGTTCCCCCGGGCCAGGTAGGCCGCGGCATCTGCCGGCATTAACGCGCCAGAGATGGAAATGACTCCCGATGCCTCCATGCGCTTGCCGTAAGCAGCATAAATGGCACATCGTCCGCCCGCCGAGAACCCACCGAGCACAATTCGCTGAGGATCGACGCCATAATCGCCGTGGTGCGTCTTGATGAAGCGTACGGCCTCGGTGAAGTCGTCAAAAGCGGATTCCATGATTCCTGCCATGTCGCGCGGCTCCATCGGCGGCAGGCCCATCTCGGAACGCAACGCGGTAACGCGCACATCGGCACCTGGTCCGGCTGCGTCAGCACCGGCTGGGCGCTCGGCTCTGGATCCATCTGCGCGAGCCGGTACTGCACGGAGAACGCGGGAAAGCCCAGCATCGCAAAGCGGTGACAATATTCGGCGACTGCCGTGCTGGTCCCGATGCCGGCGGAGAAGGCGTCGTTCTCCTTCGACCCGCGATGAAAAACGCCGCCGTGAGCAAGTACCAGCGCCGGCGCCGGTGTGGGGCCCGGAGCTGCCGGTAGATAAGCGTCGAGCTTGAGCGCCATAGCCGACATCGGTCCTCGGCCCTTGTTGTAGCAGAGCATGACCAAACACGATATCGCGCTGTGTGCGGATGCTCATGACGTTCTCCCCCAGGATCCGATGGACACACTATAGTTGCCGTTGCTACCAACGCACAACTTTCTCCTGAGGGGTCACAAGGCGGCATGCCGCGGGCGGGGCCGCGTGTCCGCCTCACCGTCGAAAGCAGGCATCCGGAATTGTTAGCGCATGCCCCATGGAGCACCTGCTCGCTGACAAGCGCGAAGAGAGGCGTGAAATCTAAAGCGCGGCCAACCCCGGCGGCGGCTTGCGCATGTTGGAGGCCTGCTCATAGGCGTGGGCCAGACGCAGCAGCTTGTGCTCGCTCCAGGCGCGACCTGCGAAGGTGATGCCGAGCGGGTAGTCGGGCGTGTCCTTGCCATCCGATCCCGAGATGAAGCCGGCCGGCACCATGACACTGGGATAGCCTGCCTTGGCGGTGATCCCGCAGCCTGCAGCGCCGGGGAACAGCACCGCGTCGAGCTTGTGCCGGTTCATGTAGGCGTCCATGCCGCGCGTCTTGGCGGAAAGCAAATCCATCGCGCGTGCCGATTTGTATTCGCGCTCGCTCAAATCGCCCCTGGTCATGTTGGCGGCGAGGAAGTGGTCCTGGCCAAAGCGTAGCGCCCTCTCCGCATGCGCCGCGTTGAAGGCAACGATATCGGCGATGCTTCTGATCTCGGTGTTGGTTGCCCAGTCCCTGAGGTAAAGGTCGAGATCGCGCTTCAGCTCGTAGATGAAGACGACCGGCGGCCTTGCGACCGTGCCCTTGTGGCGGCTCAGCGGATTGCGGTTGAGCACGGCCATGGTCGTGCCCGGCCCGCCGATCCAGCCAAGCGTCGGCATGTTGGCGCGCACGATGACGGCGCCGAGATCCTGAAGCACCGCGATCGCTTCGGCCATCACCTTGGCCGACCTCGGTGGCAGCTTGCCGTAATAGCAGTCGTTCAGCGGGTCGGCGTGGTCGCTCGGCACGCCGATACGCGCGCCCTTCATCGCATCGCGCGTGAGGCCGGCCGTGTAGTCAGCCGGCCGTCGCTGCCGCTCCGTCACGGGGTCGAGCGGGTCTCTCGCAGCCAACACGTTCAGCAGCATCGCGGCGTCACGCACGGTCCGCGTCATCGGGCCCGCGGTGTCCTGGCTGTGCGCGATCGGCACGATGCCGGCGCGGCTGACGAGTCCGACCGTCGGCTTGACGGTGACGAGGCCATTCTGGCTGGCCGGGAACAGCAGCGAGCCCGAGGTCTCGGTGCCAACAGCGGCCGCGCACAGACCGGCCGCCACGGCGACCGCCGAACCCGCGCTCGAGCCGCCCGGGGACACGACCGGGATGGCGTCATCGTCCACCAGCGTCGGCGCGTAGGGATTCTTCACCTGGCCGCCCAGCGAGGAGTAGCCATGGGACATGTCGATCGCGAGCATGTTGGAAAATTCGGTGAGGTTCGCCTTGCCGAGGACCACCGCGCCGGCGTCGCGCAGCAGCTTGACGATCGTGGCGTCGTCCCTTGCATGCGCGCCCTCCAGCGCCAGCGAGCCCGCCGTCGTCGGCTGCTTGTCGCCGGTGGCGATGTTGTCCTTCACCAGGATCGGGATGCCGGCCAGCGGTCGCTGGGCCGATGGTCTTGTGCCATCGAGCTTGCCTGCGATCGCGAGCGCATCGGGATTGAGCGCGCGCACGGCGTTGAGCGCGGGCCCGCCGCGGTCGTAGGCTGCAATGCGCGCGAGGTAGGATTTGGTCAGCGCCGTCGCATCGATCTGCCCAGTGGCCAGGGCCTGAGCGATATCGCTCATCGATGCATTGTCGAGTTTTGGGGTGCCCGGCTCGGCGCTGACGGCCGCCGCGATGATGCCGGCATCGCGGCGCGATGGCTTCTTCACGGCTGCCTCGCCTGACGGCGCGTCCCGAACCATCAGGCCGCGATGATGCTATGTTGCCCGTGTTTTGCCCGACGGGTCAACGTCCCAGCGCACCGCGCCAGCCCTTGCAGCATGCAACGCGCAAGTCATTGAAATCACTACGCCCGGCTACTGTGCATGGGGTTGTTTTTCAGTTTTGGTTTTTGAGGCCGCGTGCTGCGCCCCGCCCTACTCCCAATACCACGTCGAGAAATCGTTCTCGTATTGCGGCACGTCCTTCCAGACACCCTTCAGCTTCTTGTTGGTGATGGTGATCAGCTGCGGCTGGTACAGGTAGGCGGAGACGGCGTCGGTCGCGAGCATGCGCTGGGCGTCGCCGAGCAGTTTTGCGCGGGCGGCCTCGTCGGGCGTCGACACGATCTGCTTGTAGAGTGCGTTGTACGCGGTGTTGTTGTAGCCGAGATAGTAGTCCGCCTCGGTGATCTTGACGAGGTCGAACGGCTCGACATGGCTGATGATGGTGAGATCGAAATTGTGCGGACCGTTGCCGGCGAACACCTGCGACAGCCATTGCGCCCATTCGACGTTCTCGATCTTGGCGACGATGCCGACCTTGGCGAGCTGCGCTGCGGCGATCTCGCCGCCCTGCCGCGCATAGGACGGCGGCGGCAGCTTCAGCGACAATTCGAGCGGCGTGGTGACGCCGGCTTCAGTGAGCAGCTTCTTGGCCTTCTCGGGATCGTAGGGGTTGACGCCTGTGGTGTCGACATAGCCGAGCGCGCCCGGCACGTAGAAGCTGCCGATCGGCGTGCCGAAACCGTCGACGGCGCCATCAATCATCGCCTTGCGATCGATCGCGGCGAGGATGGCGCGGCGGACGCGGACGTCGTCGAGCGGCTTCTTGCGGTGGTTGATCGCGACGATGGTCTTGGCCCTGGAGCCGCCGACCAGCACCGTGAAGCGCGGATCGGCCTTGAACTGTGCCAAGGCGCGCTGTGCGGCGACGCGCGGGAATGCATCGACGTCGCCCGACAGCAGCGCGGCGGTCTGCGCCGCCGGCTCCGAGATGAAGCGGATGGTCACCTTGGACAGCTTGACCGCGGCGGCGTTGCGGTAGTCGGCCCACTTGGTCAGCGTGATCGAGGAGCCCTTGGCCCAGGCGCCGAGCTGATAGGGACCGGTGCCGACCGGCTGCGTGATATTGGTGGCAGCGCTCTTCGGCTCGACGATCGAGCCGCCCGCCTGCCCGAGCAGGAACGGCAGGTTCGGCTCGCCATATTTCATCGTGATCACGATCGTGTCGGCGTCGGGCGCCTCGACCTTCTCGAAAGCCTGGTACAGGCTCTTGTCCTTGTTGGTACTGGTCGGCGCCGCGTTGCGCTCGAACGAGAACTTCACCGCGGCGGAATCGAACGCCTCGCCATTGTGGAATTTGACGCCCTTGCGCAGCTTGAACGTATAGGTCTTCAGGTCAGGCGAGGCGGTCCAGCTCTCGGCCAGCAGCGGCGAGACGGAGCCGTCCTCGTTGATCTTGGTCAGGGTCTCGTAGATGTTGTAGAGCGTGACCTCGGCGATCGCGGCAGCGGCCGCGTTGGTCGGATCGAGCCCCGGCGGCTCCAGCGCCATCGCCATGACGACGCTGTCCTTCTTGCTCTGCGCCAGCACGGGCAAAGGCGCCGCGACGAGCGCGGCGGCAAAGGCGACGATCGATAGTTTCCTGAACATCTCGTAACTCCCCGGCCCTGTTCCGTTCTTAAGCCTACGCCAATCCTGCTTCGAACACTAACCCTCCATGCCCGCCTGCGGCAACGCCATCACGGCCTCGGCCTTGTGGCAGGCGGCAAGGTGTCCCTCGCCCATCTTGCGTAACTCAGGCGGAACCTCGCGGCAATGCTGGTCGGCGAGCGGACAGCGCGTGACATAGGGGCATCCGGTCGTGGCCGCCGATTGCGAGGCGATCGCCTGGCCCCCGCGCCGCCGCCGGCCGCCACCGGCACGTGCCCGCGGCACCGCCTCCAGCAGCGCCCGCGTGTAGGGATGGGCGCAATGCTCGAACAGATCTTCGGGCCGGCCCTGCTCGACGATGCGGCCGAGATACATCACCGCGATCTCGTCACAGAGATAGTCGACGACGGCGAGGTCATGGCTGATCAGGATGAAGCTCAGGCCGAATTGCTCCTGGAGGTCCTGCATCAGGTTCAGCACCTGGGCCTGCACGGAGACGTCGAGCGCGGAGACCGGCTCGTCGGCGACGATCAGCTTGGGCTGGGTGATCAGCGCGCGCGCAATGGCAATGCGCTGACGCTGACCGCCGGAGAATTCGTGCGGATATTTGTCCATGTCGGCATCGCGCAGACCCACCTGGCGCAGCGCCGCGGCGACGCGTTCACGGAACGTGGCGCGATCGGCCCCCTCCAGCACCGTCAGCGGCTCGGCGACGATGCGCGCGATGGTCTGGCGCGGATCGAGCGAGCCGTAGGGATCCTGGAACACCATCTGGAAATCGCGGCGGGCGCGACGCAGCTCGTCGGCAGAGATGCGATTGAGATCGCGGCCGAGCAGCGCGACCTGCCCCGATGTCGGCCGCTCCAACGCCATCACCAGCCGCGCGAAGGTCGACTTGCCCGAACCGGATTCGCCGACGACGCCGAGGCTCTTTCCCGCGGCAACCTGCACGGTCACGCCATTGAGCGCACGCACCTGCCCCGGCGGGCGAAACAGGCTTTCCCGCGGCAGGGCGTAGCGCTGTTCGAGATCCTTCACGTCGAGAAGCGGCGCGGTGCTCATGCGGTCAGTGCTCCGATGCGTTCTGCCATCGAGACATCCGTCCTGATGCAACGTACGAAGTGTCCGGGTCCGACGTCGACCATCGCCGGCAGCGCGGCGCGGCACTGATCGATCACGAGGGGACATCGGTCGGAGAAGGTGCACCCCGAGGGCAGATCGGCGAGCTCCGGCACGGTGCCCGATATCGTCTTCAACCGCGTCCCCTTGCGCGCGCCGAGCTTGGGACGGGCACGGAACAGGCCCTGCGTATAGGGATGTCCCATCCGCCGGAACACCTCGTCGGTCGGCCCGCTCTCGACGACGGTGCCGCCATACATCACCATCATGCGCTGCACATTCTCGGCGATGACGCCGAGGTCGTGCGAGATCAGGATCATCGACATGCCGCGCTCCTCGACGAGGTCGGCGATGAGGTCGAGGATCTGGCCCTGGATGGTGACGTCGAGCGCGGTGGTCGGCTCGTCCGCGATCAACAAATCGGGCTCGCAGGCGAGCGCCATGGCGATGGTGATGCGCTGGCGCTGGCCGCCGGAAAACTGGTGTGGATAGGCATCGACGCGCCGCGCCGGGTCGGGCAGCCCGACGCGATCGAGCAAGGCGATCGCCTCGTTGCGCGCCTGTGCCGCCGTATGCTTCTTGTGACGCCGCAGTGGCTCAGCGACCTGATGCCCGATCGTGTGCATCGGATTGAGCGCGGTCATCGGCTCCTGGAAGATCATGCTGATGCGGTTGCCGCGCAGGCGGCAATAATCCGCGTCCGGCAACAGCGCGATCTCGTTGCCGTCGAGCTTGATGCTGCCCGAGACCACGGCGCTGTCAGGCAGCAGCCCCATCAGCGACATCGCGGTGACCGACTTGCCGCAGCCGGATTCGCCGACGAGGCCGAGCGTCTCGCCGCGCTTCAAGGCGAAGCTGACGCCGCGCACGGCGTGTGCCGGCCCGCGGCTGGTATTGAGGCGGACGCCGAGATTGGTGACCTCAATCAGCGGCATGTTGGAGCGCTCACCCATCGTCATCGCTCCCGCGCCAGTCTGGGATCGAGCAGATCGCGCAATCCGTCGCCGAGAAGATTGAGGCCGAGCACCGCGATCGCGATCGCAGCGCCCGGATAAACCGCGAGCATCGGCGACTGGAACAGCAGCGTCTGCGCATCGTTCAGCATCCGCCCCCACGACGGCTGCGGCGGCTGCGTGCCGAGGCCGAGATAGGACAAGGCGGCTTCGGCAAGGATGGCAAGCGCGAACTGGATGGTGACCTGCACGATCAGGATCGACAGGATGTTGGGCAAAACGTGCTCGATGGTGATGCGGAATTTGCCCTTGCCCGCGGCGCGCGCGGCCAGCACGAATTCGCGCGCCCAGATCGCGTTGGCCGAGCCGCGCGTCAGCCGTGTCAGCGTCGGGATCTGGAAGATGCCGATCGCGACGATCGAGGTCACCATGCCCGGCCCCGCCACCGCGGCGAGCATGATCGCGGACAGCACGGCCGGAAAGGCGAAGGTGAAATCGGAGAAGCGCATGATGATCTCTTCGGTCCAGCCGCGCCGGGCCGACGCGGTCAAGCCGAGCGTGACGCCGAAGGTCAGACCGATGCTGACGGCGATGATACCGACCATGATGGTGGAGCGGGCGCCGGCGAGCAGCAGCGATACGATATCGCGGCCGAAAGAATCGGTGCCGAGCCAGTGCGATGCCGAGGGCGGCCGGAGTTTTGCAGCGATGTCGATCTCGTAGGGCGACCACGGCGTCCACACTAGCGACAGCATCGCGGAGGCAAGCACCAATAGGCTCAGCGCACCACCGATCACGAAGCTGCGGTGGCGCAACGCGCGGCGCCAGAACGTGCGGGCCGGCAGCGGGCGCGTTGCGAGCGGCACGTCAATGGTTAGGGGCTCGCTCACAGGTCGTGGACCTTGATCCGGGGATCGATGAAGGCGTAGAGCACGTCGACGACGAAATTGACGATGACGACCATGGTCGCGAGCAGCATCACGCAGTTGCGCACCACGATGAGGTCGCGGTTGGCGATCGACTGGAAGATCAGGCGGCCGAGGCCCGGCAGGTAGAACACGTTCTCGATCACGATGGTGCCGGCCAGCAGATTGGCGAATTGCAGTCCCATCACCGTCATGACGGGAATCATCGCATTGCGCAGCACGTGGCTCCACAGCACTTCGCGCTTGCCGAGCCCCTTTGCGCGTGCGGTGCGGACGAAATCCTCGCGCAGCACCTCCAGCACGGCCGAGCGGGTGACGCGCGCGAGAATCGCCGCCTGCACCACCGCGAGCGAGATCGCCGGCAGCAGCAGCGACTTCACGCCGAGCCAGATGCCGTCCTCCCAGCCCGCGAAGCCGCCGGCCGAGAGCCATTGCAGCCGCACGGAGAACAAGAGGACCAGCAGGATCGCGAACCAGAAATTCGGCAGCGCGATGCCGACCTGCGTCAGCGACATCACACCGACGTCGCCAAGCTTGTTGTGATTGGCGGCGGTGTAGATGCCGGCCGAGAGCGCCAGCGTGACCGTGATCGTCATGGCCATGATGGCGAGCGGGATCGTCAGCACCAGCCGCTCGGCGATCAGGCTGGCCACCGGCGTGCCGTAGACATAAGAGGTGCCGAGATCGCCGACGAGGAGGCCTTTGATCCACTGCAAATAACGAACCGCCAGCGGCTGGTCGAGCCCGAGCTTGACGGTGAGCGCACGGACCGCGTCCGGCGAGGCATCGGCGCCCATCAGCATCTGCGCGGCGTTACCGGGAAGCGCGTCGAGCACAAGGAAGATGATCAGCGAGGCGCCGATCAGCGTCGCCAGCAAGGTCAGGACACGTCGGAGGACAAAGACGCTCATGCGCGCTCGGCTTCAGGGCTCAGCTGCGACACGATCAACATGTCCGGGCGCCCGAGGCAAGCTCTTTGCTGCATGCCCATCTCCTCAAGCCGGCCAGCGGGACAGAAGGTCGGCAGAAGCCTCGAACAGTGCGCTCACGCGCAGCAATTCGGCGTCGGCACGGAAGCGGCCGACGAGCTGGAGCCCGATCGGCAGGCCGTCGCGGCCGAACCCCGAGGGCAGGCTGACGGCGGGATGGCCGGTCATGTTGAACGGCATGGTCCAGGGAAACCAGTTCGGCCGGACACTGTCGAAATGCTTGCCGTCGATCTCGATGCTGCCGAACAAATCCTGGTTGATCGGCAGCGCGGTGCGCGTCAGGGTCGGCATCGCCAAGACGTGCCCGCGCGCAAGCAGCGATTGCACCCGGCGGAACAGCGCGGTGCGCGCGAACATCGCCTCCTGGTAGTCGACGCCGCTGACGTCGGTGGCGAGCGCGAGCTGCTTCAGGAAAGCCTCGCTCATCTCATCCTTGTGCTCGGCTGCGAGTTTTGCAAAGCGCGTGCGCCAGACGGTGTGGTTGATGGCGCGCCAGATCGGCTCGATGTCGAAACCTTCGCCGGAGAATTCCTCGAGCTCGGCCCCTAACCCTGCCAGCCGGTCGAGGGTCGCCTTGAAACTGCGGGCGACCTCGGCGGACACCGGGCGGCCGGGCGGCGTCAGGCAGTACAGAATCCGCTGGCCACGCAGATCGCCGCGCGCGCCAGCCGTGCCGACGAAATCAGGCACGGGAACGCCGATCGACCAGGGATCACAGGCGTCCTCGCCCGCCATCGCCTGCATCATCAGCGCGGTGTCGGCGACGGTGCGGGTGGTCGGCGTGACGTAGGTCTGGTTGCCGAACACGTCCAGCGCCTGGCTGTGCGGGATCACGCCGTTGCTCTGCTTCAAGCCAACCACGCCGTTGCAGGCGGCGGGAATTCGCGTCGAGCCGCCGCCGTCGGTCGCGATCGCGAGCGGCGCGATGCCGCTGGCAACCGCAACAGCCGCGCCCCCGCTGGAGCCACCGGAGGAACGGCACGCGTCCCATGCATTGCGGGTGCGGCCAAACAGCGGTGAATCGGTCAGGCACTTGCTGCCGAATTCCGGCGTCGTGGTCTTGCCGATCAGGATCGCGCCCGCACTGCGCAGCCGCGCCACCGCGATGGCATCCTCGGTCGGCACGTTGTCCTTGTAGGGAACGGCGCCGAAGGTAGTCTTCAAGCCCCTGGTGTTGACGATGTCCTTGACGGTGACGGGAATGCCATGGAGCAGGCCGAGCGCCTCGCCCGCCATCACCTTGCGCTCCGCCGCCCGCGCCTGCGTGATCGCCTCGTCGCCACAGAGCGTGATGAAGCAGTTCAGCTCGGGCTGCAGCGCCTCGGCGCGCGCGAGCACGGCACGGGTGATCTCGACGGGGGAAATCTTCCTTGCGGCGATGAGTCCGCGCAGTTCGGTTGCGGACAAGAGGCAGGGATCGCCGTTCATCGTGACATCGCGCTCCGGGGCGAGCCCCCGTTGGCCCAGCCATTGACAGCCAGAATGACAGTTTTGTTAACTCGCCGTCCAATACCATTTTGATCCTCAACCCATATGTTTTCGGTATGCCAATGGATCTTCGCCGGCTCCGCTATTTTGTCGCCGTCGCCGAGGCGCGCAGCGTCGGCAAGGCCGCCGAGCGGCTGCGGATGGCGCAGCCGCCGCTTTCCGTCCAGATTCGCAAGCTGGAAGCCGAGATCGGCGCGCCGCTGTTCCGCCGCGGCACCCGTGGCATGGACCTGACCGAGGCTGGCCAAGCGCTCCTGGCGCGCGCGAGCGAGGCGCTGGCACTGGCTGCTGACGGCGCCGAAGCCGCGCGCGCGGTCGCCGCCGGCAAGCGCGGCCGGCTGTCGGTCGGCTACATGTTCGTGTTGGCCAATGCGGTGCTGCCGCGCCTGATCCCCGAGCTGCGCCGCTCGATTCCCGGCGTCGACCTCGACTTCGCCGAGCTTAGCGCCTCGACCCGCGAGGCGCGGCTGCTCGACCGCAGCGTCACGGTCGCGCTGTGCATGCCGGCGATCCATCACCCTGAGATCCAGGTGGCGCGGATCGGCGCGGAGCCGTTCATGCTGGCGATGCCGATCCGCTCACCGCTCGCCCGCCTCGGCGCGGTGCCGATGGCGAAATTGCAGGGCCGCCCGCTGATCGCGCTGCCGTGGCCAGACCACGACCCCGCCTCCTCCGCGGTCGCGGCCTTGCTGCGGCGGCATCAAATCGTGATGCCGATTGCGAGCCGGGTGGAGACGGTGCATTCGGCGATGAGCCTGGTTCTGGCCGGTGAAGGTCTCGCCATCCTGCCAGCTTGCGCGCAGCTCGGCGCGCCACGCGGCATCGTGTTCAGGCCGCTGCGCGACGCCACCGATTCCATCGATATCGCAGTCTGCTGGCGGCGGGATTCTCAGAGTCCGCTGATCCGAACTTTCCTCAAATGCGCCGAGAAGGCCGTCGCGCCGCTGTGAGGGACTACAAGGACCAGGTGACCTCGCGGCTCCACGGCGGATCTGCCCCCGGGCGGGTGCAGGTCAGGCCGGCGCAATTGGCGGCAAAGGACAGCGCGCGGCGGAGCTCATCGGCACTGATGGTCTTCAGCTGCGGCCGGGTGAGCCTTCCCTGCTTGTGCAGGGCGAACAGCAGCGCCGCCTGAAAGCTGTCGCCGGCGCCGATGGTGTCGGCGACCTCGACCTGGGGCGAGGTGACCTCGATCGCTCCTGCCCCCGCGTGCCACGCGATTGCGCCGTTGTTGCCGCGGGTGATGACGACGAGGCTCGCACCCTGCCCCAGCAGCGCGCTCGCTCGCTGCTCGTAACGCTCGTCGCCGAAGAGGTAGGCGAAGTCCACGTCCGACATCTTGATGAGATCGGCGCTGCCGGCGAACTCGGCCATGCGCGCCAGATAGGCCGGCTTGTCCTTGACCAGATTGGGCCGGCAGTTCGGATCGAAGGAGATCGTCGAGGAGGATCGCGCATCCGCGATCAGCGCTTTGGTCTCGGCGGCGCCCTGGTCGTTGACGAGCGTGGTCGAGCCGACATGAACGGCCTCAACCGTATCGAAGGGAAGGGACCCGCGCCGGTAGGCCCAGTTTCGCGTCGCGGTCTCGGCATCGTAGAAGGCATAATGCGACTCGCCCGCGACGATGCGGACAAAGGCGAGCGTGGTCTGAAGGTCGCTGCGGGTGGCGAGGCTGAGGTCGACGTCGGAGGCTGCGGCGTGATCGGCGATCATCTGCCCGAACAGATCGGTCGAGATGCCGCCGACGAACCCGGTCGGCGCGCCGAGCCGCGCCATGCCGATCGCAACGTTCAGGCACGATCCGCCGACCGCAGGCATCACTGCCTCGCGCCCCTCGGCGTTTCGCGTCGGGACGAAATCGATCAGCGCATCGCCGCAGGCAATCAGCATGTCTTCAACCTCTCGCGATGTCGCGCATCGCCGCGCGGCTGCCGCGATCGACTTCGCGCAGCAGCTTGTAGACCTCGCGCTTGCGCGTGTGAAACGCCGCCATGTCAGGCGCGGTCGGTTCGCTCTTGCGTCCCAGCGCCGACATTTTTGCCATGGTCTCGCCGATCGAGGCATAGGCACCGCCGGCCACCGCGCCTAACATCGCAGCACCGAGCAGCACCGGTTCCTTCGTCTGCGGCAGCGCAACGGTGAGCCCTGTCGTGTCGGCCATGATCTGCCGTGCCAGCGGACTGCGACTGGCGCCGCCGCCCATGATCATGATGCTGGAGCGCACGCCATGCGCGGCAAAGGCCTCGATCACCTCGGCAAGTCCATAGGCCAGCCCACACAGGCCGGCGACGAACAGCCGCTCCATCGAGGCGATATCAGTGTCGAGATCAAGCCCCGCGATCACCGCGCGCGTATCGGGGTCTGCGTAGGGCGAGCGGTTGCCGATGAACTCAGGAAGCACATGGATATCCCGGGCGAGCAGCGCGGCACGACTGGCATCGCCGGCACGCGCGATGATGCGACGCTCAAGGAAGTCGATGAGGTCGACGCCCTCGCTGCGTGCCGCCGCGCTCGCCTCGGCATGGCCCGGATGCGACTTGAGGAGATGGTCGATCGCCGCGCCCGCGGCAGACTGGCCGCCCTCGTTGAGCCAGAAGTCCGGAACCATGCCGGAATAATAAGGTCCCCACACGCCCGGCACGAAGCACGGGTCCTTCGTCGTTGCCATGATGCAGGCCGACGTTCCCATGATGTAGGCGAGCCGGTCGCAGACATCGCTCGCCCCGCCCCCACCGTCGCGTCCGCCAATCGCGCCGATGCCGCCGGCATGGGCGTCGATCAGCGAGGCACCGACCGGTATGCCCGGCGACAGGCCAAGCTCGGCCGCGGCCGCGCGGGTGAGACCCGTGCCGAGCCGCGTGCCGGGGGCGACGATCTCGGTGCCGACGCGAACATATTTCTCGTTGACGAAATCCGACAGGCCGATGCGTTTGAAGAATTGCGCGCTCCAGCCGCCGCCGTCATGGGCGAGATAGTTCCATTTGCAGGTGACGGTGCAGGTCGAGCGCTGCAGCGAACCCGTCGCACGCCAAGTCAGATAATCCGAGAGATCAAAGAAGTGGCCGGCGCCGTCAAAGCTCCCGCGAAGGTGCCGCTTCAGCCATAGCAGCTTCGGCATCTCCATCTCGGGCGAGATCGAGCCGCCGACATAGCGCAACACGGCATCCTCGGTCTCGTTGATCAGCCGCGCCTCGGCGATGGCACGATGATCCATCCAGACGATGACATTACGCTGCTTGTCGCCGGACACGCTGACGGTGAGTGGCCCGCCCTGCTTATCGAGGACAACCAGCGAACAGGTGGCGTCAAAGCCGATGCCGCCGACGCTGTCGGGCGCGATGGCTGCTTCCGCCATCGCCGCCCGCACCGAGGTCGTGCAGGCGTCCCAGATGTCCTGGGATGACTGCTCGACGATGTCGCCGGCCTCGTGCCAGATCCTGATCGGGTGCCGCGCGGTCGCGAGCAGAGTCCCGGCCTCGTCAAACACCCCTGCCCGCGTGCTCGTGGTCCCCACGTCGACGCCGATATACGCTCGCGGCATTGTCGCTCCAGCTTCGTCAGTTTTGACGCAAGCCTACCAGCAAGTGTAGCCGCCATCCACCAGCACGATGCTGCCGGTCATCAGGCTCGCGGCTTCCGAGCTCAGGAACAGCACGACGGAGGCGATCTCCTCGACCTGCCCCATCCGCGCCATCGGGGTTCCACCGATCCAGGCGTCGTACATCTTGGCGTTGCTCTTCACGAAAGCGTTGAGCGGCGTCTCGATATAGGTCGGCGCCACCGCATTGACGCGGATGCCGCGCGCGCCCCATTCGGCAGCCAGCGATTTGGTCAGATGATGCACACCGGCCTTGGAAGCGTTGTAGAAACACTGCTCCTGCGGCTTGTTGACGATGAAGCCGGACATCGAGCCGACATTGACGATGGCGCCGCTCTTGGCCTTGAGCATGTGCTTGCCGAATTCGCGGCAGCACCAGAAGGTGCCGTTGAGGTTGACGTCGATGACGTTCAGCCAGTGCTCATCGGTGACCGTCTCGGCGGGGGTTTCGCTGCGAGCAATGCCGGCATTGTTGACGAGAATGTCGACCTTGCCGTGACGGGCGACGAGATCGTTCGCGACCTCCGCCACGCGCTTGGTGTCGGTGACGTCCATGATCGCGGTCTCGATGTCAAAGCCCTTCGCCTTCAGGCTGGCTTTCGCGCTGTCGGCGACCTTGCTGTCGCGGTCGCCGATGATGACCCTGGCGCCGGCCTCAGCCAGCGCTTCGGCGCAGGCCAGCCCAATGCCCTGCCCGCCGCCGGTGATGAACGCGGTCTTGCCGCTCAGCTTGAATTTTTCCAGGTACATGATGGTCTTTCCGTTTCTTGCCGTCTTCTTGCCGTTTCTTGTCAGCCTCGAAGCGCGTTGCCGCCCTCGTCGAAGCGATGGATGCGCGCGGGGTCCGGCAGCAGCGACACGCGGTCGCCGGCATGCAGGCTCAATTCCCCGATATAGCGCGCCGTCAGCATGCCGAGCGCGCCGGCATCGACATAGAGAAAGGTGTCACTGCCGAGATGCTCGGCGACGGCGATGGTTCCCGGCCAGCCGCTGGCGCCCTCGCACTCGATCTTCAGATGCTCCGGTCGCACGCCGATCGTCGCCGCGCCTTGCTGTTTGGCGAGCTCTCCAGTGACGAAATTCATCTTGGGCGAGCCGATGAAGCCAGCGACGAAGAGGTTGGCGGGCCGCTCGTAGAGTTCCAGCGGCGACCCATATTGCTCGATCTTGCCGCCATTGAGCACGACGATCTTGTCGGCCATGGTCATGGCCTCGACTTGGTCGTGGGTGACATAGATCGCGGTGGTGCCGAGCTGCTTCTGCAGCCTGGTCACCTCGATGCGCATCTGCACACGTAGCGCGGCATCGAGGTTGGACAACGGTTCATCGAACAGGAACGCCTTGGGCTCGCGCACGATGGCGCGGCCGATCGCCACACGCTGGCGCTGGCCGCCGGATAGCTCGCGCGGCTTGCGATCAAGATAAGGCGTGAGGTTGAGCGTCGCTGCGGCCGCCTCGACCTTGCGGTTGATCTCGTCCTTGGCAAGGCCCGCCATCTTCAGGCCGAAGCCGATATTGCCGCGCACGCTCATATGCGGATAGAGCGCGTAAGACTGGAACACCATCGACAGGCCGCGCTTGGCGGGCGGCGTGTCGACGACGTTCTTGCCGTCGATCAGGATGCTGCCGCCGGTGACGTCCTCTAGCCCCGCGATCAATCGCAAGAGCGTGGTCTTGCCGCAGCCGGAGGGGCCGACGAAGACCACGAAGGAGCCGTCAGCGATATCGAGGTCGGCGCCCTTGATGATGTGCACGGGGCCGAAGGATTTTTGCACGCCCTGAAGTGTGATCTGACCCATGATCCGGCAGCCCCTCTACTTCACCGCGCCGAAAGTGAGCCCGCGCACGAGCTGCTTCTGGCTGAACCAACCGAGGACGAGAATGGGCGCGATCGCCAGCGTCGAGGCCGCCGACAATTTTGCCCAGAACAGCCCTTCCGGGCTGGAATACGAAGCGATGAACGTGGTGAGCGGCGCAGCGTTCGAGGTGGACAAATTGAGCGTCCAGAACGCCTCGTTCCAGGCGAGGATCAAATTGAGCAGCAGCGTCGAGGCCAGCCCCGGGATCGCCATGGGCGTCAGCACGTAGACCAGCTCGCGGCCGATGGTGGCGCCGTCCATGCGCGCAGCTTCGAGGATGTCGCGCGGGATTTCCTTGAAATAAGTGAAGAGCATCCAGATCACGATCGGCAGATTTCCGAGGCAGAGGATGAAGACGAGGCCGATGCGGGAATCGAGCAGACCGAAGCTCTTGTAGATCAGGTAGATCGGCACCAGCACGCCGACCGGCGGCATCATCTTGGTCGAGAGCATCCAGAGCAGGATGTCCTTGGTGCGCTTGGTCGGCGAGAACGCCATCGACCAGGCCGCCGGAATGGCGATCAACAGCGCAATCAGCGTCGAGCCGCCGGCGATGATGATCGAATTCATCGCGTGGTGGACATAGTCGCTGCGCTCCTGCACGGTCGCGTAGTTCTCCGTGGTCCAGTGGAAGAACAGGAACGATGGCGGGATGGCGAAAGCCTCGAGCTCGGTCTTGAAGCTCGCCAGCATCATCCACAGGATCGGGAAGAAGATCAGGAAGCCGAAGAACCACGCCCCGATCGTCGAGACCACCACCCGCCGCGTCGTCGCCATCCGTGCCATGTGTCACGCCTCCAGATTGCGGCCGACGATGCGGACCAGGAAGAAGGCGACGATGTTGGCAATCACCACCGCGACGAGGCCGCCTGCGGAGGCGCTGCCGACGTCGAATTGGATCAGCGCCTGCGAATAGATCAGGAAGGCGATGTTGGTGGTCTGCAGGCCCGGCCCGCCGCCGGTCGTGACGAAAATCTCGGCGAACACGGTGAGCAGGAAGATGGTCTCGATCAGGATCACCACCGTGATGGGCCGCGCGAGATGCGGCAGCGTGATGTAGATGAAGGTCGACACGGCGCTGGCGCCGTCCATCTCGGCGGCCTCCTTCTGCTCCTCGTCGAGCGATTGCAGCGCCGTCAGCAGGATCAGCGTCGCGAATGGCAGCCATTGCCAGGTCACGATCAGGATCACCGCAAACAGCGGCACATCGTTGAACCAGTCGATCGGCGTCAGGCCGAACAGAGCGGCCAGCCAGGCGAACAGGCCGGACACCGGGTGCATCAGCAGGTTCTTCCAGACCAGCGCGCTGACCGTCGGCATCACGAAAAACGGCGCAATCACCATCAGCCGCACGAAATTGCGTCCGATCACCGGCTGATCCATCAACAGCGCCAGCGGAATACCGAGCAGGATGGTCAGCGCGAGCACCGAGCCGACCAGCACCAGCGTGTTCTGGAGCGAAGCGAGGAACGCGGGATCGGTGAGGAAGTAGCGGAAGTTCTCCAGACCCACGAACGACTCCGAGCCGGGATCGAGCAGGCTGTAATGCAGCGTGGAGAAATAGATCGTCAGCGCCAGCGGAACGATCATCCAGATGAACAGCAGCCCGACGGCCGGCGTCAGGAGCGAGCGCGCAAGGAACTGCGTCTGCCGGGTTGCCATCAACGCTTCTCCGCTGGCGGGAAGAAGGCGGCCATCCATGACTTTGGATGGCCGCAAGTCGGAGCTCAGGAGGCAGAGCTCGGGTTCACTTGATGTAGCCGGCGCGCTTCATCTCGCGTTCGGTCGCCGATTGCGCCGCGGTGAGCGCGGCATCGACCGTCATCGATCCCGCTAGCGCGGCCGAGAATTGCTGACCGACCTGGGTGCCGATGCCCTGGAATTCGGGGATCGCGGCGTATTGCACACCGACGTAAGGCACCGGCTTCACCGTCGGCTTGTTCGGATCGGCCGCGTCGATCGAAGCCAGCGTCAGCTTCGCGAACGGGGCGACCTTCAGATAGTCGGGGTTCTGGTAGAGCGAGGTCCGCGTGCCCGGCGGCACGTTGGCCCAGCCCTCCTTCGACGCGACGAGCTTGGTGTAGTCCTTGCTCGTCGCCCAGGCGATGAACTTCTCGGCCGCTTCCGTCTTCTTGGAGCCGGCGGGGATGGCCAGATTCCAGGCCCACAGCCAGTTGGCGTTCTTGCCGAGCCCGGTGTTGGGCGCCAGCGCGAAGCCGACCTTGTCGGCGACCTTGGAGTCCTTCGGGTTGGTGACGAAGGATGCCGCCACTGTGGCGTCGATCCACATCGCGCACTTGCCGGCATTGAACAGTGCCAGATTCTCGTTGAAGCCGTTGGAGCTCGCGCCGGGAGGGCCGGCCTCCTTCATCAGATTGACGTAAGTCGTCAGCGTCGTCTTCCATTCCGGCGTGTTGAACTGCGGCTGCCACTTCTCGTCGAACCAGCGCGCGCCGTAGGAATTGGCCATCGCCGAGAGGAACGCCATGTTCTCGCCCCAGCCGGCCTTGCCGCGCAGGCAAATGCCGTAGGTGCCGGCGCTCTTGTCGGTCAGCTTCTTGGCCGCATCGATCACGAAATCCCAGGTCGGCTTCTCCGGCATCTTCAGGCCGGCCTTCTCGAACAAATCGGTGCGATACATCACCATCGAGCTCTCGCCATAGAACGGCGCGGCATAGAGCTTGCCGTCGACGGAGACCGCATCCTTGATCTTGGGCAGGAGGTCGGCGACGTCGTAATCGCCGCCGAGATTGGCGAGCGGTACCAGCCAGCCCTTCTTGGCCCAGATCGGCACCTCATAGGTGCCGATGGTGAGCACGTCGAACTGACCGCCCTTGGTCGCAATGTCGGTGGTGACGCGCTGGCGCAGCACGTTCTCCTCGAGCGTCACCCATTTCACCGAAATGTCGGGGTTCTTCTTGGTGAATTCGGCCGTCAGCCCCTGCATGCGGATCATGTCGCCATTGTTGACGGTGGCGATCGTCAGGGTCGTTTCGGCCATCGCGGGGACGGCCAGCAAAAGTGCAGACGCGCCGCAGACGGCGCCCAGGACATGTTTCACGGTGACCTCCCTCAACTCGCGTTTTGAGCATATGCCCACGCGTTGGGCGTATGTTCAACGGAGGAATGGCGGTTGTCAAGCAGGCGCGCGGGCATTTGCGCAACTTATGAGTGCTGCGGTGCGGGAGGGGATGGATGCGGGCGCTGCGGAGTGGCGGCAGTTGTTCGAAACCGGCGCCAACGGCTTGCTCCACCTCTCCCGCTTGCGGGAGAGGTCGTATCGCATTGAAGATGCGATACGGGTGAGGGCTATCTCCTCTTGGGGAGTCTTGCCAACGGACAGACCCTCTCCCCAACCCTCTCCCGCAAGCGGGGTCCGCAAGCGGGAGAGGAGCGCAGCACCATTGGGGCGCCGTCTTACCCCTACCGCTCCAGGATCGCCTTTGCCGTCGTCTCGTCGGTGATCAACCCGTTGATCAGCCCCCCGCTCAGCGCCGCCGCGATCGCCACCACCTTGGCCGCGCCCACCGCGGCACCGATCGTCGTGGTCTTCGCCGGCACTTCCGGCGGGATGCTAGTCAGGCGCTTGTTGGTGCCGGACTTGAGCAGACGTCCCTTGGAATCATAGGCCCAGCCGGTGATCTCGCCGATGGCGCCCAGCCGCATCATCTCGAACAATTCGTCGCGGGTCACGAAGCCGTCGATGTGAACCTGCGCCTTCTGGTCCATCTGGCCGATGCCGACGAGCCGCAGATCCGCCTTGGCCGCGACCGCCTTCACCTTGGCGATCGGCTCGATGCGGACCATCTTGTTGCGCTCGTCCTCGGACGACATCAGGAACGGCAGCGGCATCGGATAATGCCGCGCGCCGGTGCGGTCTGCGAGCCGGCCGACGGTGTCGTAGAAGCTCGCCGAGCCGTCGGCGGAGATATTGCCGACCAGGGAGACGATCTGGTGGTTAGGCCGGTCGATCGGCGTGACGCGCTCGACCGCGGCGCGCACCGCCCGGCCCGTGCCGAGCGCGACGATCACGGGCGTCTCCGAACGCAGCGTCGAATCGAGCAGATTGGCGCAACGCTCGGCAATGCCCGCAGTGGCCTGCGGCGCAGCAGCGTCGGCCGGCACCACCTCGCAATGGACGAGATCAAAGCGTTCCTTCAGGCGCGCCGCCAATTCCATGCAGGCGGCGATCGGATGCTCGAGCCGGAAGGTGATGAGGCGCTCGGCGAGGCACAGCGAGACCAGCCGCTGCGCCGAGGCGCGCGAGACCTGGAGCATCCTTGCGATCTCGTCCTGGGTGTGACCGGCAATGAAATAGAGCCAGCCAGCGCGGGCGGCATCGTCGAGTCGCGATCTGTCGTTCTCGCCGGCCATACGGCCTCACGCCTCCCAGAAATCGATCATGCGCGCGAACACCCGGTCGGCCCCCGCGCCGGACAATATAGCGCGGCCGTCGCGTCCGCGATAATGGCTGCCGCCGACAAATCCCCAGACGGTCATGCCGGCCGCCTTGCCCGCCTCCACGCCGCTGACGCTGTCCTCGATCACCAGGGTGCGCGCAGGTTGCACCCCCATCTTCTCCGCCGCGAGGAGAAAGAGATCGGGCGCAGGCTTGCCGTGCCTGACCATTTGCGCGGTGTAGATCCGATTCCCGAAATGTGCCCGCAGTCCGGTGACGCCGAGAGAGAGCGCGACGCGGTCAAAGTCGCTGGATGAGGCCACGCAAAACGGCACGGACAAATCGGACATCACGCCCGCAATGCCGGGGACCGGCTGAAGCGACGCTGCGAACGTCGTCAGCACCTGCGACTTCAAGCGCGGCAGAAAGCCGTCCGGCACGGCCTGTCCGAGATCATGATAATGCTGCTCGACTGCCTTGGTGCTGCGCCCGAGGAAGAGCTCGAGCGCCTGCTCTACGCTGAGCGTGATGCCGAACTCGGAGAGAACCTCGGACAGGCACCGGCAGCTCAACAGCTCGCTGTCGACGAGCACGCCGTCGCAATCGAAGATGATCAGATCGGGTCTTGACCGGCCGTGGTCCATCCAGCTATTCGATCATATACCCAATTGATGAGCAATAGCTCACCCCAAATCCGTCAGCCTCGGGATTTCCGCCGTCAGTGCGCGACCTGCCGGTAGATCGCCGGCATTGCCGCGGGCAGCCGCTTGATATTGCCGACGATGGCATAGCCGCCACGGCCGAACAGGGTCGGAAAGTAGGGTTGCGCGGTTGCGTCCACCGTGACGCCGAAGGCGGCGATGCCGAGCCAGCGCTCCTCCTGGACCGACTTGCGGGTGTCCTCGACCGCGAAGCGGCCCTCGTAGTGATGAAGTCGAACATGGGCCGGGCCTCACCCGATGGCGATTCCGACTTGTCGTCGCACAAATATTGCAACCGGCCGGAGGCGCGTTTGCGCTATCGCAACGTTCCACCTGTCCCGCCGTCATAGGTTGGCTGCATCCGGCGGTTCCGCAAAATGGCGAGCGATGCGATGAGCGATGCACAAATCGGGCCGATGACCGCGACCCCCATCATCATCGCGTTCGCGATCGCGCTCCGGCGAATGGGGGTGCTATCGACGGTCGCAACGGTTTCTGCGGTGAGCCTCTCGGTTGCCATCGCCGTGGTGCTCTTGACGACGCAATAATCGTCGGGTGCGAAAGCGTCGCAGCCCATTCCGCCAACAGAGCGCTTTGGCGCATTGCCGTAACGCGGTAAGGTTCGCTACCGCACACGACCCGATGAGTTCGCCATGCCTGAGATCATCAATCTTGGTGCGCTGCAGCTGACCTTTCTGCGGAGCAAGGACGATACCGCCGGCAGTCTCGATCTGTTCGAGATGACCCTCCAGCCGAACGCGCGCATGCCCATCCCTCACTATCACGATCGCTGGGACGAAACGATCTATGGACTGAGCGGTATCTCGACCTGGCGGATCGACGGAACGGACGTCGACGTGGCGCCGGGCGAAACCGCGTTCATCAAACGCGGCGTGGTGCACGGCTTCACAAATCGTTCGCCCCGGCCGGCGACCTGTCTGTGCATACTCACCCCCGGCGCGCTTGGTCCGCAATATTTCAAGGAAATGGCGACCCTCCTAGCCGCCGGTACACCCGATCCGGCAAAGATGAAGGAGACAATGCTGCGCTACGGATTGGTACCGGTGCTGCAGTCTTGAGCTGTTCACGACGCAGTAGCGGTCGACGGTTTGGACCGTAGCCCGCATGGAGCGCAGCGGAATGCGGGAAGTCTCGCCGAGCGGACAGAACCCGGATTGCGCTCCGCTCCATCCGGGCTACGACGGTCTCACCGCCGCTGGTTATAGACATCGATGCACACCGCCCCCAGCAGCACCAGGCCCTTGATGACCTGCTGGTAATCGATGCCGATGCCGAGGATGGACATGCCGTTGTTCATCACGCCCATGATCATGGCGCCGACCACGGCTCCCCCGACCCGACCCACGCCGCCATAAGCCGAAGCGCCGCCGATGAAGCAGGCGGCGATGACGTCGAGCTCGAAGCCGAGGCCGGCCTTCGGGGTCGCGGTGTTGAGACGCGCGGCGAAGACGAGGCCGGCGAGCGCGGCGAGCACGCCCATGTTGACGAAGGTGAAGAAGGTCAGCCGCTCCGTCTTGATGCCCGATAGTTTTGCCGCTTTCGCATTGCCGCCCACCGCGTAGACCTGCCGGCCGATCACGGTCCGCCGCGTGACGAAGCCGTAAAGTGCGATCAAAGCCGTCATGATGACCAGCACGTTCGGCAAACCGCGATGCGAGGCGATCAGATAGGTGAAATAGAGCACGGCGCAGGCGAGCAGAACGCTCTTGCCCAGGAAGAACGCATAAGGCTCGACCTCAATGCCATGCGATTGCTCGCGCGAGCGGCCCTTGGCGCTGGCATAGACCAGCCCGAGCGCGAGCACGGCACCGATCAGCATGGAGGTCGGATGCAGCGTGCCAGCCTCGGGCAGAAGCTCCGGAATGAAGCCGGAGGACAGCTTCTGGAACGTCGCCGGAAACGGGCCGAGTGACTGTCCCTGCAGCACCGCGAGCGCGAGCCCCTTGAACACCAGCATGCCCGCCAGCGTGACGATGAAGGATGGAATGCCGAAAAAGGCCACCCAATAGCCCTGCGCCGCGCCGATCGCCGCGCCCAGCAACAGGCAGGCGATGAAGGCAAGCGTATAGTCGACCTTGTACGTCACCATCAGAACGGCGGCCACCGCGCCGACGAAGCCGGCGACCGAGCCGACCGACAGATCGATGTGGCCGGTGACGATCACCAGCAGCATGCCGAGCGCCATGATGACGATGTAGCTGTTCTGCAGCACCAGGTTCGTCAGGTTGAGCGGCTGCAGCAGCGTGCCGCTGGTCATGACCTGGAAGAACAGCATGATCGCGATCAACGACATCAGCATGCCGTAGTTGCGCAAATTGTTCTTGATGAAGCTGCCGTGCCGGCGTTCTTCGGGCAGCGATACCGTCTTGTCGGTCATGGCTGCATTCCTCCCATCTCCGCCGCCGCGGGCGCGGCGTTCCCAATGTTTCTTTCATTGCGCATGATGGCGCGCATGATCTTTTCCTGTGTCGCATCAGCGCCCTTGAACTCGCCGACGAACGCGCCGTCGTTCATGACGCAGATGCGATCGCAGATGCCGAGCAGCTCGGGCATCTCCGAGGAGATCACCACGACGCCGCGGCCGGCTTCCGCCAGTTCGTTGATGATACAGTAGATCTCGTATTTGGCACCGACGTCGATGCCCCGCGTCGGCTCGTCCAGGATCAGGACCTTGGGGTCGGTCATCAGCCATTTCGACAGCACCACCTTCTGCTGGTTGCCGCCGGAGAGCTGGCCGGTCTCCTGGTAGACGTCGGAGCAGCGGATCCGCATGCGGGTGCGATAGTCGCTTGCGACCTTCAGCTCGGCGATGTCGTCGATCACCCGGCCTGGGGCGACCTGGTCGAGGCTAGCCAGCGTAATGTTCTTGCGGACGTCGTCGACGAGGATCAGGCCGAGTTGCTTGCGATCCTCGGTGACATAGGCAAGGCCGGCGTCGATCGCGGCCGCGACGCTCGGCAGCACCATCTCCCTGCCTTCGAGCCGGAGCGAGCCGCTGATCGTGGTGCCCCAGGAGCGGCCGAACAGGCTCATGGCGAATTCGGTGCGGCCGGCGCCCATCAATCCGGCGATACCGACGACCTCGCCGCGCTTGACGCTGAAATTGACGTTCTTGATCACCTGCCGCTCGGGATGGATGGGGTGATAGACCGACCAGTTCGCGACGTCGAGCACGGGCTCGCCGACCTTCGCGCTACGCTCCGGGAAACGGTGAGCCATATCGCGGTTGACCATGCTGCGGATGATGCGGTCTTCCTGGATCGGCTCGGCACGGCAGTCGATGCTGTCGACGGTGCGCCCATCGCGCAGCACCGTGATGTGGTCGGCGACCTTGGCGACCTCGTTGAGCTTGTGCGAGATCAGGATCGAGCCGATGCCCTGCTCGCGAAACGTCATCAGCCGTTCGAGCAACGCGGCGCTGTCGGCCTCGTTGAGGCTGGCGGTCGGCTCGTCCAGAATCAGCATCCGCACCCGCTTGGACAGTGCCTTGGCGATCTCGACCAGTTGCTGCTTGCCGACGCCGAGATCGGTGATCAGTGTGTCAGGGGATTCCTTCAGGCCGACCTGCGCCAACAGCTCACGCGTGCGCCGGTAGACCTCGTCGCGGTCGATCACGCCGAGCTTCGACGGCGGATGCGACAGGAAGATGTTTTCCGCGATCGACATCAGCGGGATCAGCGCCAGTTCCTGGTGGATGATGATGATGCCGAGCGCCTCGGAATCGTTGATGTCGCGAAAGCGCCGCTCCTCGCCCTCGAAGATGATGGTGCCCTCATAGCTGCCGTGGGGGTAGACACCGCTCAGCACCTTCATCAGCGTCGACTTGCCGGCGCCGTTCTCACCGACGAGCGCGTGGATCTGCCCGGCGTGAACCGAAAAGTTAACGTCGCGCAGCGCCTGCACACCGGCAAAGCTCTTGCTGACGTTGCGCATCTCCAGCATGGCGGTCATGGCATCGCGTCCTTAAATCGTCGTCGTTCCGGGGCGCCCGTAGGCGAACCCGGAACCTCGAGATTCCGGGTTCGATGCTTCGCATCGCCCCGGAATGACAGAGCAAAAAATCTACTGGAACTGCGACTTCTTGTAGTAGCCGCTGTCGACCAGGACCTTCTCCCAATTATCCTTGTAGACCACGACCGGCTTGAGCAGATAGGACGGCACCGTCTTGACGCCGTTCTCGTAGGTCTTGGTGTCGTTGACCGTGACCTGCTTGCCGGCGAGCGCGGCGTCGACCATGTCGGCGGTCACCTTGGCGAGGTCGCGGGTGTCCTTGAAGATGGTCGAATATTGGTCGCCGCGCAGCATCGCCTTGATCGAGGGCACCTCGGCATCCTGACCCGAAATGATCGGCATCCGCTGATCGGCGCTGCCATAGCCGACGCCCTTCAGTGAGGAAATGATGCCGATCGAGATGCCGTCATAGGGCGACAGCACGGCGTTGATCTTCTTGTTGCCGTAGTAGGCGCTGAGCAAATTGTCCATGCGGGCCTGGGCGGTGGCGCCGTCCCAGCGCAGGGTCGCGACCTTGTCCATGCCCATCTGGCCCGAGGCGACGACGAGCTTGCCGCTGTCGATGTAGGGCTTCAGCACGCTCATGGCGCCGTTGTAGAAGAAGTAGGCGTTGTTGTCGTCGGGCGAGCCGCCGAACAGCTCGATGTTGAACGGGCCCTTGCCGTCCTTCAGGCCGAGGCCTTGTTCGATCGATTGCGCCTGGAGCACGCCGACCTGGAAATTGTCGAAGGTCGCGTAATAGTCGACGTTCGGCGTGCCGCGGATCAGGCGGTCATAGGCGATCACGGTGATGCCTTTGGCCTTGGCCTGCTTGAGCACGTCGGACAGTGTGGTGCCGTCGATCGCGGCGATCACCAGCGCTTTCGCTCCCTTGGTCACCATGTTCTCGACCTGCGAGAGCTGGTTCGGGATGTCGTCTTCGGCATATTGCAGGTCAGTGTTGTAGCCGCGCTCCTTCAACACCTTGACCATGTTGTTGCCGTCGTCGATCCAGCGCGCCGACGATTTGGTCGGCATGGCGATGCCGACGGTCGCCTTGTCCTGGGCGGACGCGGTGACGCCTGCGGCCATGGACGCAGCGCCGGCCAGCGCCAGCGCGAGGAATGTCGTCTTCAGTTTCAGCATGTTTTACTCCCTTGGGTGTCAGATTGTTTCTTCGTGTCGTCGAGAACGTCGTCGTGGGCTGCTTTCGGGTCTCCTATGCGAGCTTGACATCGGGCTCCGCGCGACCGCGCGCGGATGCCTCTAGTAGAAAAGTGCAACCGGCTTGCGGATCGGCGGCGCGTGCAGCCGCGTCCAGATCCTGCCAGGCTGACGTGACGAGGAGGCGCGACAGATCGGGCCCGACAAAAGCGGGGCAGCTCGCCTGCTTTGCCGGCACGCTCAACGAGCGCAGACGCTCGCCTTGCGGAGAATAAACATCGATACGGCTCGCGCCCCAGCAGGCATTCCAGATCCTACCGTCGGCATCGCACACTGACCCGTCGAGGCCGCCGATGCCGGTGTGGCACAATAGCACCTCCGGCTCGCCGCGCGGCAGGCCGGTCGCGGGATTGAGCGGGACTGCGTAGAGCACGCCGCGCGGGGTGTCGGTGAAATAGCCGGTGGCGCCATCCGGCGAGAAGCAGATCGAATTGGGGATGCTGATGCCTGGAAACAGCGTCGAGATCTTGCCGCGATGGAGCGCGTAGATCGCCCCGGCCTTCGGCTCGGCCTTCTTGCCCATGGTCCCGATCCAGAACGTGCCGGACTGGTGCACGCGGCAATCGTTGGAGCGCGTTGCGGGATTGTCCGCTTCGAGCGGAAGCAAAAGCGTCATCGTGCCGTCGGCGAGCTTGCGGATGTAAAGCCCGTCCTCGGCGACGATCAACTGCCGTTCGGCATCGATGCGCCCGAGCGCGCTCGCCATCCGGCCGAGCGCATGGACGCGGATGCTGCCACTGCCGAGGCGCGCCTCGAACAGCCGTCCCTCGCGGATGTCGAACCACCAGGCGGTATCGGAGGTTACGTCATAGGTCGGCCCCTCGCCGAGATGGCAGGGATCATCCGAGAGAACCGAGGTCGGCACCTGCTCCATCATGGCGTCCTCACTCCGAATCGATAGACCGTGTGATGGCGGTAGACTTCGCCGGCCTCAAGGCGCGGGCTCGGAAAATCCGGCCGGTTCGGCGCATCGGGCCAGATGTGCGGCTCCAGGCACAGGGCGTCCGACTGGCGGATGAGCTTGCCGCCCTTCCCCGAAATTGTGCCGTCGAGATAGTTGCCGGAATAGACCTGAAGGCCAGGCTGGTCGGTGAACAGCTCCATGGTCCGCCCCGAACGCGGCGCCTCCAGCCGCGCGGCGAGCGCCAGCTTGCCATCCCGGGCGAGGCAGTAGGTGTGGTCGTAGCCCCTGCCGTTCTGCAATTGCTGGTCATTCTCGCGGATGCGCTCGCCCACGGGCCTTGCCCTGCGGAAGTCGAATGGCGTGCCGGCAACGCTACGCGGCGGTTCCGGCAACGGAATGGCGGTGGGATCGATGGCGAGGAAATGCTCGGCGGCGACCGTCAGCTTGTGGTCGAGAATGGGCATCCCTGACGTCGCGCCTTCCAGATTGAAGAAGCTGTGGTTGGTCAGGTTGACGATGGTCGGCCGGTCGGTCCGCGCCTCCATGCTCAGCGACAGCTCGGTCGGCCCGGTGATGCGATAGGTCAGGCGAATGTCGAGCCGGCCGGGATAGTTCTCTTCCCCATGCGGGCTGACATAGGTCAGCGTCACCGCGGGCTTGGCGCCATCATCGACCGCCGCAATGTCCCAGAGCTTGCGATCGAAGCCGTCGAGGCCACCATGCAACGCATTCGGCCCGTTGTTGACGGCAAGCTGCACCGTCTCACCATCGAGCGAAAACTGTCCCTTGGCGATGCGGTTGGCGTAGCGGCCGACGGTGGCGCCGAAGAATTTTCGTTCGGCAAGATAGCCGGCGAATGCGTCATGGCCGAGCACGACGTCGTCGTGGCCGCCCTTGGCATCCGGCGCGATCAGCGCCTGCAGCACCGCACCATGGGTGATGATCCGCGCCTCGAACCCGCCCTCACCGCGCAGCACGATGCGCTCGACGTTGCGGCCGTCCGGCAGCGTCCCAAAGACATCTCTTTCGATTTTTGAGCCAGCCATGTCTAGTCCACAAACGGTTCGACGACGGTACGCCGGCCGAGCAGGAAGGCGTCGGCGACGAGACGAAGCGGCGTCAGGTCGACGTCGCTTGCGCCCGTCGCCGTGAGCTCGACGAAGCGCCGGTACAGTCCGCGATATTCCTCATCGGGCGCCTCGGCAAGCACCTTGCCGTCGACGGCCATGCGCCGGCCCCCACCAGACAGCATCAGCCGGCCCTGATCGGTTTCGACGAGGATATCCCAGCTCTGCGGCCCGGTCTGGCGAAAGTCGAACTCGGCGGTCACGGGCAAGCCGTCGATGTCGGTCAGCGTCAGATTCGCCGCGATCGGCGCCTGGCAATTGGCGGGAAAGGCAAGGTCTGCCGCTGTGACGAACACCGGCTTGGGCAGGATCCTGGTCAGGATCGACAGCGCGTTGATGCCGGGGTCGAACACGCCTAGGCCGCCCGGCTCCCAGATCCAGCCCTGCCCGGGATGCCAGACGCGAACGTCTTCCTTCCAGTCGATGTGCACCGACGTGATGCGTCGCCCAGCGAGCCATTGTCGCGCGGGTTCGACCGCCGGCGCATGTCGCGAATGCCAGGTCGCAAACAAGGTTCGCTGTGCCTCCGCCGCCATCGCGATCAGCGGATCGAGCTCGGCAACGCCGATCCCCGGCGGCTTCTCCAGCATCACGTGCTTGCCGGCTTTGAGCGCCGCGGCGGCCTGCGCGCGCCTCACCTGCGGCGGCGTGCAGAGCGAGACCGCGTCGACATCAGGCCCTTTCTCCAGCAGTTCCTCGATGGTGGCGAAGTGCGGCAGTCCCGGCAGCGAGGCGTTGCGGCTGGCGACCGCGGTCAGCGTCGCGCCCGGCACGGCAGTGATCGCGCCGACATGCTGGTCGCGCGCGATCTTGCCAAAGCCAACGATGGCGATGCGAAGTTCGGTCACGATCTCTCTCCAGATTCCACGGATGGCAACGCCTCGGCCGGCGCGGTCTCGATCACGGCGTCCTCGTGGCGATGCATGCCGTTGTGAATGACGAAGACCATCGCCTCCGAGGCGGCCTCGGCATCGCCCGCTGCGATCGCATCGACGATCTTCTGGTGCCAAAGCAGCACGGTGTCTCGGTCCTCCGATTCCACGGGGGCGCTGAGCAAGAACGAGGCACGCAGAGCGGCCTCGATGACGTGGCCGATCGAGCGCATGAACAGATTGCCGGAGGCGCGCGCCACGGCGACGTGAAGAGCGAGGTCGGCATCGGCAAAGCCGACCGAGTCGGAAGCTTCGTGCCGCATGCGCTCCATGCTTCGCCGAAGCTCGGCGAGATCTTCCTCCGAGCGCTGCGCGGCCGCCAGCATCGCCGCGCGCGGCTCGACCGCAAGACGAATCTCGGCGAGGTCGTTGAGGAAACGCTTGTCGATGCCGGCATCGAGATGCCAGGCCAGCACGTCGGCATCGAACATGTTCCAGGCGCCACGCTCCCGCACAACGGTGCCAACCCGCGCCTTGGTGGTGAGCAAGCCTTTGGCGACCAGGGTCTTCACGCTCTCCCGCAGCACCGGCCGCGACACGCCGAACATCGCGATCATCTCGGCATCCCCCGGCAGCCGCGTCCCCTCTGCGTAGCGACCGGCGATGATGTCGACGCCGATCGAGCGGGCGACCTCCGCATGGTTGGAGTGAGCCCGCCGCGTCGGGATGACGACGATACGCGAAGTCATGTCGCGGCTCCAAGGCTCTTCCTCACCGGCCGGCGCGCGAGCGCGACCAATCCCTGCTGCAAGGCGATGAAGGCAAACAGCAAGACGCCAGTCGCGATCTTGGTCCACCAGCTCGACAGCGTACCATCAAAATTAATGTAGGTCTGGATCAGGCCCTGGATCAGGACGCCGAGGAAGGTGCCAATCACCGAGCCCTGCCCGCCCGTGAGCAGCGTACCGCCGATCACGACGGCGGCGATGGTGTCGAGCTCGACGCCGACGGCGGAGAGCGAGTAGCCGGCGCTGGTATAAAAGGAAAACACGATGCCGGCGATCCCTGCCAGCAGGCTCGACAGCATGTAGATCTTGACCGTCATCTTGCCGACAGCAACGCCCATCAGGCTTGCGGCGGCCCGGCTGCCACCGAGCGCATAGACATTGGCGCCGAACCGGGTGAGATGCAGCAGCAAGGCTCCGCCGATGACGATCACGAGCATGATGATCGCTATCGCGGTCAATCGCCCGCCGCCGGGCATCCGCAGCGCAAAGTCAGAGACCGTCGAATAGACCGGTGCCGTGATCGGCACCGATTCGGTGGACAGCAGGAAGCTCGCGCCGCGCGCCAGGAACATGCCGGCGAGCGTCACGATGAATGGTGGCAGATCGAAGACGTGGATCACCGCGCCCATCGCCGCGCCAAAGGCCGCCGACAGCGCGAGGATGGCAACGAAGGCGACGAGCGGCGGCATGCCCCAGCGGTCGATCGCCAGCGCGACAAAGACGGTGGTGAATCCGATCACCGACCCGACGGAGAGATCGATGCCGCCGGAGATGATGACGAAGGTCATGCCGGTCGCGACGATGCCGAGGAAGGCGTTGTCGGTGAGGAGATTGCCGACCACGCGGGTCGAGGCGATGTTGGGAAATTGCACCGCGCAGAGCACAAAGCCCGCGACGAGCACGATGGCCGTGATCAGGACGGGCGGCAGGCCTTTCATGCTTTGGTCCTCCGCAGCCGCGCCACGATGCCAGCAAAGCCGGTCAGCTTCGGTGATTGCAACAGCAGCACCGCGAGCACCACCACTGCCTTGACCAGCAAGTTGAATTCCGGCGGATAGCCGGACAGCAGAATTCCAGTGTTCATGGTCTGGATGATCAGCGCGCCAAGCACGGCGAGCACGAGGCTGAAGCGGCCGCCAAACAGCGAGGTGCCGCCGATCACCACGGCCAGGATCGCATCGAGCTCGAGCCAGAGGCCGGCATTGTTGGCATCCGCCCCCATAATGTCGGCCGCCGCGATCACGCCGGCAAGCGCGGCGCAGACGCCGCACCAGACATAAACCGCCAGGATCATAGCGCGCGTACCGACGCCGGCAAGCTCGCTCGCCCGCGCATTGCCGCCGGTCGCCTCGATCAGCAGCCCGAGCGCGGAACCGCGGACCACGACGCCGGTCAGGATCACCATGCCGAGCGCAATCGCGACCGGGACCGGCAGGCCAAGCACCGCGCCATTGCCGAGCCAGACCAGATCCGGCGAGGAGAAGGTGACGATGCGCCCTTCGGTAATGAGCTGGGCGATGCCGCGCCCCGCCACCATGAGGATCAGCGTCGCCACGATCGGCTGCATCCCGAGCACCGCAACGAGAAATCCGTTCCACAATCCGCAGGCAAGGCCCGCTCCAAGCGCGGCCGCCAGCACCACCGGGAGGCTATGGGTGTCGGCGAGGCTTGCGGCGATCGCGCCGCAAATGGCCATCACCGCGCCGACCGACAAATCGATGCCGCGCGTTGCGATCACCAGCACCATGCCAAGCGAGAGCAGCGCCACCGGCGTGCCGCGGTTGAGCACGTCGATCAGGCTACCGAACAGCCGGCCGTCCTGAAGGCGCAGGTCGAAGAATTGCGGCGATACCACGCGATCGACCGCGAGGATCACGATCAGCGCCAGGATCTGGGCAAGGCCGCGGCGCGGCAACAGCGCTGTCATGCGTGGGCCTCATGCGCTGCAGCCGCGCCGTCGGCGGCGATAGCGGCGAGGATGTTGCCGACGTCGATCGCTTCGCCCGCGAGCTCCTCGACATGGGCGCGGTCGCGCAGCACCACGACGCGATCCGAATAGGTCACGATCTCGTCGAGCTCGGAGGAGATCACGAGCAGCGAAAGCCCGTCATCGCAGAGCTCGCGGATCAGGCGGATGATCTCGGCATGCGCACCGACGTCAATGCCGCGGGTCGGCTCGTCCAGCACCAGGAGCCGCGGCGAGGTCGCGAGCCAGCGCGCCAGCAACACCTTCTGCTGATTGCCTCCGGACAACAGGCCGACGGGGCGTTCGGGATCGGCAGGACGAATGTCGAGCATCTTGACGTAGCGGCGCGCGATCTCGTCCTGCTCGCGGCGCGATAGCGGGCGGTGCAGACCGCGCTTGGCCTGGAGCGCGAGCACGATGTTCTCACGCACGGTGAGCTCGGCGACGATGCCGTCGGTCTTGCGCTCCTCCGGGCAATAGCCAAAGCCGTGGCGCACGCCGTCGCGGGGCGACTGGAGCCGCACGGGCGCGCCCTCCACCCTCGCCAGCCCGCCATCGGCGCGCTCGGCGCCGAACACCAGTCGCGCCGTCTCGGTGCGGCCCGAGCCGAGCAGGCCTGCGAGGCCGACGACCTCGCCATGGCGCAGCTCCAGATTGAACGGCGCGACATAGCCGGCCTTGCCGTAATTCTCGAAGCTGGCGCAGACCTCGCGTGCCCGGTGCTCGCCTGCCGAGGCTCGTGCACTGGTGGTCTCCGCCAACTCTCTACCAAGCATCATCCGGATCAGCTCGAGCCGCGGCAGCGAACCAGTCTCGCGCTCGCCGACCAGGCGGCCGTTGCGCAGCACCGTGATGCGGTCGGAGATCTCGTAGACCTGATCGAGGAAGTGGCTGACGAAGACGATGCCGATACCGCGCTTTGCGAGCTGGCGCATGATGCCGAAGAGAATCTCGACCTCGTGGCGGTCGAGGCTCGCGGTCGGCTCGTCCAGGATCAGCACGCGAGCCGAGAGGTCGACCGCGCGGGCGATCGCGGTGACGTGCTGGATGGCGACGGAATAGCTGCCGAGCAGTGCGGCGACGTCGATATCCAGGCCGAAATCCGCCAGCAGCGCTTTGGCGCGGCGACGCATGTCAGATTCGCGCACAATGCCGAAGCGCATCGGCTGGCGGTCGAGGAACAGGTTTTGCGCCACCGAGAGGTTCGGCAGCAAATTGACTTCCTGGTAGACGGTGGCGATGCCCGCCGCCAGCGCGGCCTTGGCCGCGCGCGGCGCGATCTCTTCACCACCGATCCTGACGATGCCGGCGTCGCGCGGGAATACTCCGGTGACGACCTTGATCAGCGTCGACTTGCCGGCGCCGTTCTCGCCGAGCAACGCATGGATCTCGCCGGCGCGCAACGTGAAGTCGACCTCCTGCAGCGCGCGCACAGCGCCGAAGCTCTTGCTGATCCCGCGCACCTCCAACAGAGGCGGAGCAGAATCGGGGCTGTTCTCCATGGCGACGTCACTCCCACCGGCGCCCGCCGACATTGCGGACACCCAGCCTATTCGTTCGCGCAGCGGCTTCGAAGAGGGTGCCGGACCGCAAAGCGCGGTCCGGCGACGCCCGCCTCAGTACCCGAGGCCCTTCTTGCTGTCGTAGATCTTCTGCGGATCGTCAGCGGCCGTATAGAGCTTGGACTCGGTCTGGATCCACTTCGGCGGAACCGTGCCCTTCTCCTTGAAGGCCGCGACGACATCGAGCGCCGGGCCCGCCATGTTCGGCGTCAGCTCGACGGTCGCATTGGCTTCGCCGGCGGCCATCGCCTTGAAGATATCAGGAACCGCGTCGATCGAGACGGTGAGGACATCCTTGCCTGGCTTGAGACCGGCCTCCTTCATCGCCTGGATCGCACCGACCATCATGTCGTCGTTATGCGCGTAGACCGCGCAGATCGACTTGCCGCCGCCTTCGGCCTTGATGAAGCTTTCCATCACCTCCTTGCCTTTGGCGCGGGTGAAGTCGCCGGTCTGGCTGCGCACCACCTTCAGGTTCGCATGCTTGGCAATCGCGGTGTCGAACCCCTTCTTGCGGTTCGTGGCGACGCTGGCGCCGACCGTGCCTTGCAGCTCGACGATGTTGCAGGGCTTGCTGCCGACGGTCTTGGCGAGCCAGTCGCCGGCGACCGCGCCTTCATGCACGCTGTCGGAGGTGACGGCGGTGAGATAGAGCTCCTTGCCGGAGGGATCGATGTCGCGGTCGAGCAGCACGACCGGGATCTTGGCCTCCTTGGCCTCCTTCAGCACCGAGTCCCAGCCGGTCGAGACGACGGGCGCGAGGAAGATCGCATCGACGTTCTGCGCGATGAAGGAACGGATCGCCTTGATCTGGTTCTCCTGCTTCTGCTGCGCGTCGGCGATCTTGAGGTTGACCTGGCGCTTGCTGGCCTCCTGCTTGGAGACCGAGGTTTCGGCCGCGCGCCAGCCGGATTCCGATCCGATCTGCGAAAAACCGATGGTGAGCTGGCCGGCGTTGGCGGGCAGCGCGAGCAGCAACGCGGCCGTGGCACTGGCCGCAAAGAGGGCTTTGAGGGTCATCAGGCGTGTCTCCCAAGAAATCATCTGGTGTTATCTCGGGCGCCGGTTGGTAATATGGCACCCGCAGGCCGACCCTTTGAGGCGGCGGGAGGCACTATTTCACGGAAGATGGGTTCCGACTAGTCATATTATTTGACTATTTAGGGGAAAAACGCACGTGGCGTTGGCAGGCGGCTCTATGACACGCTCAGAGCGAATTTGTTCCGGGAATGCAACGGGGAGATGAAGGGAATTTCATGCCCGCCCGAGCAAAGGTGCGCCCCCCTCGCCCCGTTCTTACCGGGTCGCGACGAGCTTCGCTCGCGCTGAGAGGGTTGGGATGAGGGGCCTCTCCGCAATCACGGTGAAGGACAGGCTCGCAACTTCCCCTCCGCGTCATTGCGAGCGCAGCGAAGCACCCCAGAATCTTTCCGCGGCGGCACTCTGGATTGCTTCGCTGCGCTCGCAATGACGGTGCGGATGGAGTCCTGCGTTCGTTGAACAGATCGAGTCGCGGAAAATCCCCCTCACCCGGAATTCGCGCGTTGCGCCAATTCCGGCCTCTCCCCGCAAGCGGGGAGAGGCGAAGCACAGTGCGCTAGATCACCTTCCGTTGCGCCAGGTTCTTCATGAGCGCACCGATGCCGAAGGTCCAGGGCTCGCACTCGTCGCTGGTGCGCATGCGGTTGACGAGCTTGCCGAGCTCTGGCGCTGCGATCGTGACGATGTCGTCGCGCTTGTGGGTGAACCCTTGCCCCGGCGCGTCGCGATCCTTAACCGGCGCGAACATGGTGCCGAGGAACAGCACGAAGCCGTCGGGGTATTGATGGATCTTGCCGATGGTCTGCGCGACGAGGTCGGTCGGATCGCGGCTGATCTTGCTGATCGAGGAATGGCCGTCGAGGACGAAACCGTCCGTGCCCGTTACGTTCAGACTGATGTCGAGCTTGCGCGCGTCGTCGAGCGTAAAGCTGTCGTCGAACAGGCGCAGCAGCGGGCCGATCGCGCAGGAGGCGTTGTTGTCCTTGGCCTTCGACAGCAGCAGCGCCGAACGTCCTTCGAAGTCGCGCAAATTCACGTCATTGCCGAGCGCGCCACCGACGATCTTGCTGCGGCTGGAGACGAACAGCACCAGCTCGGGCTCGGGATTATTCCAGGTCGATTTCGGATGCAGCCCGGCATCCATGCCGGTGCCGACCGACGACAAGGTCGGCGCCTTGGTGAAGACCTCGGCATCAGGACCGATGCCGACTTCGAGATACTGGCTCCAGGCGTTCTGGTCGATCAGCACCTGCTTCAGGTGCATGGCCTGGTCCGAACCCGGCTTGAGCTTCGACAGATCGTCGCCGATCAGCCGCGTCACTTCTTTCCGGATCGCCTCAGCCGAGGCCGGATTGCCCTTTGCCCGCTCTTCGATCACGCGCTCCAGCATGGAGATGGCGAAGGTGACACCCGCGGCCTTCAGCGTCTGCAGATCGACCGGCGCCAGCAGCCACGGCTTTTTCGGGTCGCGCCCATCGGGCGCCGTGTTGGCGACGATCGCCTCGAGATCGCCGATGCGCTCGCCCCTGGTCGCGGCAAGCGCCTTGGCCGGATTGTCCTCTTCGCAGAGCGCGCTGATGGTCGGAAATTTTGCGGTGACGTCAAACACGCCGTCGCCGCGCACGGCGACCACGGCGGGACCATTCACCTGCGGCAGCCAGACGCGGCCGGCCAGCGTTCCCCTTGTGCCATCCTCGGGGAGAAGGTCTTTCACCGTCAATGTCGTCATGGCCGCGTCCTCGCTGCTTTTAAGGACCGGCCGCGTCCACTCGGCAGCCGATCCCATTGGCGAAGACCAATAAACGTCTGGCTCCGGATGTCCAGAGCGGCGGCGAAGGGCCGCTATGCCCCAGCCCGCGCCTTTATGCGCCTGCGCGTGCTTTGCGCGCCGCAATCTGCTGCAGCGCCCAGCGCGCATTCTTGCGCACGTCGGGATCGCCGTCATCGGCGATGACGGCCAGGAACGCCTCGCCATCGGGATGCGCGATCTCGCCGAGCGCCGCGGCCGCCTCTTTCCGCAAATTCGCCTGGTCGTGGTTGATGCAATTGCCGATCGGCCGCACCGCGCGCTCGATCTTCATCCGGCCGAGGCTGCGGATTGCCTTCAGCCGCACCTGCCAGAACTCGTCGGCAAGGCAGGCGACGAGCTGTTCGGCGGCGAGCGAGCCGTTCACGTTGAGGCCCAAGGTTTCCGCGGCCATCTCGCGGACCATCCAGTCCGAATCCTTCAACGCACGCGTGATCGTCTCTGCGGCCGGCTTCATCTGCGAGAACGCCAGAGCGCTCACCGCGGCGCGGCGCACATGGGCATCGGGATCGTTGATCAGCGCGGTCAGCGCGGGGATGGATTCCTCCAGCTTGAGGAATCCGATCACGCCGATGGCCTGCACGCGCACGGCGGGGTCTGCATCCTGCAGCGCTTCCAGCGCCGGCTTCAGCGTGTCCTTGCGGCGTAGTTCCTTCAGCGCACGCAGCGCGCCCATGCGTACGAAGGCGTGGGCGTGCTTCACCAGCGGCAGGATCACGTCAGCGCAGGCGGGATCCTTGAACTCGGCCATGCTGTCGGCCGCGGCCGACGCGACGATCCTTTCCGGATCGACCAGCAGCATCACCAGCGCACTTGCCGCCTCCGGTCCATCGAACTCCCCAAGCGCCATTGCGACCTGCTGGCGCACGCCGGCATCGGGATCTGCGACCATGTTGGCGAGATGCGCAACGGCTGCGGGATCACCGGAATGGCCGAGCGCGATGATGGCGACGCGACGTTCCGCGGGATCGGCGGCTTGAAGCCGCTCGTCGGCGTCTTCGAGATCGTCGTAGGATTCGAACGGGCTCGACATGATCACCTCAAGAGATAGGGAATGTTGACGGTGACAGCTCCGGTCGGGCAATCCGCTTCGCAGGGCATGCAGTACCAGCATTCGTCGTAGGCCATGTAGGCCTTGTTGGTCATGTCGCTGATGCGGAGCACGTCGAGCGGGCAGACGTCGACGCACACCGTGCACCCCTTGTCCGCGATGCATTTGGCGTCATCGACGACCACCGGAACCGATGTCTGAAAGGAAGCGAGGGGCATCGTTGTCTCCTGTTGTTTCGCGATGGGTCAGGCGGTGGCGCGGATGCGCTGCTTGTCGTAGAGGTCCTTCTCGTCGTCCGCGATCGGCACGACGTAGGGTTCGACGGCGCGCTTCTCGCTGGTCATCTTGCCATCCCGCTTGCTCAGTAGCGTGTGGCAGAACCAGTTCTCGTTGTCCTTCTCCGGAAAATCCGTGCGCCAGTGATAGAGGCCCCAGCGGCTCTCCTCGCGGTAGAGCGAGGCGTGCGCGGCCATGTCGGCACAGTCCATGATCGACTGCACTTCGAGCGCGCGGAGCAGCTCATGCGCGTTGCGCGCGATCATGCGCTCCTGCATGTCTTCCCTCGCTTCCGCCAGCCGGCGCATGCCGAGCTCGTATTTGCGCGTGACCTTTGGCGGCTGGAGATAGTCGTTGACGAGGCGCCGGGTCTTGTACTCGATCTGGTTCGGCGGAATGCCATCCTCGCGCTTCGTCGGCGCCATCACACGGTCACGCTCCACCGCGACGTCGGCGACGTCGAATTCCGCAAAGTCATGGCTGTCGGCGAATTCCATGGCGTCGATGCCGGCGACCGATCCGTTGGTGAAGGCGCCGAGCATGTAATTGTGCGGCACGCTCGCCATGTCGCCGGCGGCGTAGAGTCCGGGCACGGTGGTGCGCGCATTGTCGTCGACGAACACGCCGGAAGCACTGTGGCCGGAGCAGAAGCCGATCTCGGAAATGTGCATCTCGATCGACTCGCTGCGGTAGTCGACGCCCCGTCCCTGCTGGAACAGCCCGCGCGTGGGACGCTCGACCTTGTGCAGTGTGGACTCGATCTCGGAAATCGTGTCGGGATGCAGGTGCTTGAGCTGGAGGAACACCGGGCCCTTGCCGGAGAGGAGCTCGTTGTAAAATTCCAGCATCATCTGACCCGACCAATAGTCGCATTCGATGAAGCGCGATCCCTCGTTGTTCGCCGTGTAGGCGCCGAAGGGACCGGCGACATAGGCGCAGGCCGGGCCGTTATAGTCCTTGATCAGCGGGTTGATCTGGAAGCATTCGAGGTTCGCGAGCGCGGCGCCGGCGTGATAGGCCATGGCGTAGCCGTCGCCGGAATTGGCGGCGTTCTCGTAGGTGCCGAACATGTAGCCGGAGGTCGGAAGACCGAGGCGGCCAGCGGCGCCCATGCACAGGATCACGGCCTTGGCCTTGATCACCAGCATCTCGGCGGTGCGGGTGTTGACGCTCACCGCGCCGGCAATGCGACCGTCGGCCGACTTGAGCAGCCGCGTCGCCATATAGCGGTTGGAGATCAGGATGCGCGCGCGGCGGAGCTGGCGGTACAGCGCCTTCTTCACGGTCTCGCCGTTCGGCATCGGCAGCACGTAGGTGCCGATGTGGTGCACCTTCTTGACCGCGTAGTCGCCGTTCTCGTTCTTCAGGAAGCGGATGCCGAAGCTATCGAGCTCTTCGATAATGCTGTAGCAGTTCTGCGCGTATTTATAGACCGCCTTCTGGTCGACGATGCCGTCGTTGGCGATGGTGATTTCCTTGGTGTACTGCTCCGGCGTCGCGTAGCCGGGGATCACGGCGTTGTTGAGCCCGTCCATGCCCATGGAGATCGCGCCGGAGCGCTTGACGTTGGCCTTTTCGAGCAGGACGACGTTGGCCTTCGGGTTCTTCAGCTTCGCCTTCAGCGCCGCCATCGGGCCCGCCGTGCCGCCGCCGATGACGAGCACATCGCAGGAAACCTCCGAAAGTCCGTCGACGATCTGATCTAGTGCCATCGCTTGCTCCTGGTTCGCCGGCATCTCCGGCGCCTTTGCATCAGATTTGTTCAGGGGGCTTGCCGGCGATAGCAATTAGTTGTCGCCGGGATGCGATTTGCGCCTCAGCGCTCGACAAAGGCCTTTTCGATCACGAAATGGCCGGGTTGGCTGTGATTGCCCTCGACGAAGCCGCGCGCGGAGAACATCGCGGGCAGTTCCTCGAGCATCGCCGGGCTGCCGCACAGCATGATGCGATCGGTCTCGATATCGAGCCCGGATAGCCCGATGTCGTCGAACATCTGGTTCGACGCGATCAGATCGGTGATGCGGCCGCGATTCCTGAAGGGCTCGCGGGTCACGGTCGGGTAGTAGACGAGCTTGTCGCGGATCAGGGGCCCGAAGAACTCGTGATCGCGCAGGCCTTCGACGACATGCTCGCCATAGGCGAGCTCGGAAACCTGGCGACAGCCATGGGCGAGCACGATCGTCTCATAATTCTCATAGACGTCAGGGTCCTTGATCAGGCTGGCGAAGGGCGCAAGGCCGGTGCCGGTCGACAGCAGCAGCAGGCGCTTTCCCGGGTTGAGGTTCCCGGTGATCAGCGTGCCCGTCGCCTTGCGGCCGACCAGGATGATGTCGCCTTCCCGGATCTTCTGCAGGCGCGAGGTCAGCGGGCCGTCCTGCACCTTGATCGAGAAGAATTCGAGTGCTTCCTCGTGGTTGGCGCTGGCCATGCTGTAGGCCCGCATCAAGGGCTTGCCTTCGACCTCGAGCCCGATCATCGCGAACTGGCCATTCTGGAAACGAAAGCCGGGATCGCGTGTGGCAGTGAAGCTGAACAGGGATTCGGTCCAGTGCCTGACCGACAGAACCGTTTCCCTCTGAAATGCGCTCATGGTCTCTCCTTCTCGATGACGCCAAGGTCGCGGCAAGAGGAGAGTCCGGCAATTCGGAAGTGAAATTCCCGGTCGATTAGTTTCACATTTTGCGACTGGTGATCGAACTGAAGGCACGCGACCATGCCCGCGCCGGCAATTAGTTGCTATTCGTGCCCGCCCGCGCCGACATAGATAGAAGCCGGAGGTTCGTCATGACCATGACCGCATTGGTGGCACCGACCGTGGCCGACTATGAAGCGAGCGCCGATCTTGCCGCACTTCTCGTCCACACCTCCCAGGACGACGCGCTGAGCGTGTCGGCCGAAACACTCCGCCTCTCCTGCAAATGCGCCCATTGCACCCGCGCCCGCTTCGACGGCCGCTTTCCGGAAGCGTTTCCGGGGATTGCGATCACCGAGATCGGCGATCTCGGCTACGGGCTGAACATCGCGTTTTCGGATGGGCACAACAGGGGGATCTACCCGAAGTCGTATTTGCTGAGCCTGGCGGGGCGCTAGGTCTCTTGCTCCGCTGTCTTTCCCCGCGAAGGCGGGGAATCCAGTACGCCGCAGCCCCTCCGTAACTCATGGCTGTCTCTGGAATACTGGATCGCCCGGTCAAACCGGGCGACGACAGCTGAGTAAATCTGGCACAGACATTGCTCCTCTTTAGAACGATTTGAACGTTCCGGAGGCAGATGATGTTGCAGGCCGCCAATGTGGTTCGCGGGGCTGTTCCCCCGGCAGTCCGACCTGTCGGCAGCTCCTCGCTGCTGCTCACGGAGAACCAGCAATGGATCGGCGGACCACCGCCGCTGATGGACAAGCTCTCGCCGCGCGAGCGGGAGCTGGTGCTGAAGCAGGGCCGCCGAAAAGTGCTCAACCGCGGCCAGACGCTGTTCAGCCAGGGCGGCCGGCATGACGGTATCTGGCTGATCGAGAGCGGCCGTATCCGGGTGTTCTACACCTCTCCGCTCGGGCGCGAGATCACGCTGGCCTATTGGCACGTCGGCAATTTCGTCGGCGGTCCCGAAGTGTTCGAAGGCACCGTGCATCAATGGTCCGGCGTCGCATCCAGCAATTGCAGCGTGGTGCACCTGCCCGGAAAGGAACTGCGGTCCCTTGCCGTCGAGATCCCGAATCTCGCGATCGGCCTGATCGAGGGTCTCACCTTCAAGGGCAAATGCTATTCGGCGCTGGCGCAGATGCTGGGAACGCGCTCGATCACGCAGCGCCTTGCGCATCTCTTGCTCCATCTCGTCGAGCTCTATGGCGTCGAGGATGCCGACGGGCGCGTGATCGCCGCAGCCTTCACCCATGCCGACATCGCCCACATGGTCGGCGCCACCCGGCAATGGGTCACGATCAGCCTGAAGCGCATGCAGGAGAAGGGAATCGTGCTGACGAAGCGGTCGCAGATCGTGGTCTGCCGCACCGACGTGCTGGAGGAGATGCGTGGACACGCATCTGACTGAATGAGTTTGCGATCAGGCCCGGTGCACAGGCAAGCGGCTTTATAGTACAGGACTGCCCAAGGAGTATGCAATCAGCTTTTCCCGGCAACTAATCGACTGCGGCGGTCATTCCGGATTTGCCCTGTCTGGGCCCTCACCCAATCATGGCAACCACAGCACATCCAACCGAATGAGGATGAGAATGGTCCGCCATCTTCCCACGCTCTCGATCGCGATGTCGGTGACGTCGCTGGCGCTTCTGGTCGCGCAGCCGGCCGCCGCGGAAACCGTGACGCTCGGCATCGGAACGCAGGACACCACCACCAACACGGTGACTGCCGGCGTCGTCATCCGCCAGTTGCATCTCCTCGAGAAATATCTGCCGACATCAGGCAAATACGCCAACATCAAATTCGAGCTGGAGTGGCAGAATTTCACGTCGGGCCCGCCCGTCACCAACGCGATGATGGCGAACAAGCTGCAGATCGGCATGATGGGCGACTACCCACTGATCGTGAACGGCTTCACGTTCGAGAGCAACCCCGAGAGCAAGAGCCGGCTGATGGGCATCGCCGCCTACAGCCTCGAAGGCTCCGGCAATGGCCTCGTCGTTCACAAGGATTCGTCCTACTACGACCTCGCCGATCTCAAAGGCAAGCTCGTCAGCGTTCCGTTCGGCTCCGCCGCGCACGGCATGGTGCTGAAGGCGATGCAGGACCGCGGCTATGCTTCCGATTTCTTCCAGCTCGTCAGCCAGAGCCCCGAGGTCGGCTCGACCAACCTGCAGGAGAAGAAGATCGACGCGCATGCCGACTTCGTCCCCTTCGCCGAGCTCCTGCCCTTCCGCGGCTTCGCGCGAAAGATCTTTGACGGCGTCGAGACGAACTTGCCGACCTTCCACGGCATCGTCGTGCGCACCGACTTCGCCGAAAAATATCCGGAAGTCGTCGTCGCCTATTTCAAGGCGGTGATCGCCGCCAACCAATGGCTGCGCGACGATCCCAAGCTCGCCGCCGAAAAGATCCAGGAATGGACCGGCATCAACAAGGAAGTGGTCTACATCTTCCTTGGCCCCAGCGGCAACATGACCACTGATCCCACGATCAAGCCCGCCCTGATCGATGCCGCCTCCGCCGACGTCAAGGTATTGCAGAACCTCGGCCGCATGAAGGAATTCGATCCGAAGAAATGGGTCGACGACAGCTACATCCGCAAGGCCTATGCCGAGATGAAGCTCGACTACGACACACAGCTTGCGCGCACCAAAAACTACGAGATTTCAGGCGAAGATTTCTTCTGCAAGAAGCCGATCGCCGATCCGCGCAAGGCCGGCGAGGTCTGGGTGGATGATGCCGGCATCATGCCCTTCTCGTCCGCCGCCTGCACCCTCGGGGCGTACGCCGACTACAAGGCCAAGGGCAAGAAGATCAACGTCGCCTATGTCTTCGATACCACCCGCGGCATCAAGCTGTTCGCCGACCAGGCCTTCTTCGCGGTCGGAAATGGCGACGTGGCGCCCTTCCTGCTCAAGAAGGATGCCGAAGCCTACGCCGCCAAAATCAGCGGCAAGGTGCTCGGCTTCGATGACGCGGTGAAGGCCGCCGTCGGCGGAGGCAAGACGTGAGCGGTCCCGCCCTCCTCAGACATTCCAAGGACAGCATGCCGGCACCAGCCGTTGCGGAGGCGGGCCCTGCGCCCGCCGTCATCCCCCCGCCCACGACGCCGTCCTCCTTCGGGACACTCGCGCTGCGCTGGTACCGGCTCAACCGAGCGGGGCTGCGCGCGACCGCGATCGGCATCACCTCGCTGCTCGCGTTCCTCCTGGTCTGGCATCTGCTCACGACCTATCGCGTCGTGTTCTTCGTGCGCTTCACCAACGTGCCCTCGCCGCTTGCGGTCTATGCCAGCTTCACCAAGGCGATTCACGATCCCAAATTCCTGATGCACATCGTGCTGAGCTGCCGGCGCATCTTCATCGGCTTCTCGCTCGCCGCCATCGTCGGCGTGCCGCTCGGCCTGATCATGGGCCGCTTCAAGCTGGTGCATGAGGTGATCTTCCCGGTCGCCGAGGTGCTGCGGCCGATTCCGGCGATCGCCTGGGTGCCGATGGCAATCATGCTGTGGCCGACCAACGAGCAGAGCATCGTCTACATCACCTTTCTCGGCTCGTTCTTCCCGGTCCTGGTCAACACGCTGCACGGCATGTCGCTGGTCGATCCGGTGCTGGTGCGCGCGGCGCAGTGTCTCGGCGCGCGGGAGCGCTCGATCTTCCGCGAGGTCTACTTCCCGGCCTCGCTGCCGCACATCTTCACCGGCCTCACCGTCGGCATGGGCGTTGCCTGGGTGTCGCTGATCGCCGCCGAGATGATCTCCGGTCAGTACGGCATCGGCTATTTCACCTGGGAAGCCTATTCGCTGGTCCAGTATGCCGACATCGCGCTCGGCATGATCGCGATCGGCGTGCTCGGCCTCGGGTCGAGCCTGCTGATCAGAGGCGCAGGACAGTTGGTGATGCCGTGGAGGTCGACATGAGCGAGGTGCTTGCCAGCCCGCCGAAGGGCCATATCGAGGTCAAGAATTTCTCCCTCGCCTACGAGACCATCGAGGGAGCGGTGCAGGCCGTCACCGACACGCAGATCCATGTGAAGCCCGGCGAGTTCGTCTCGATCGTCGGGCCCTCCGGCTGCGGAAAATCGACCCTGCTCAATGCGGTCGCTGGCTTCCTCAAGCCGACCACGGGCATCGTCACCGTCGACGGCGAGCGCGTGAACGGCCCCAGCGCCGAACGCGGCATGGTGTTCCAGCAATATTCACTGTTTCCCTGGAAGACGGTGCGGGAGAACGTCGAGTTCGGCCTGAAGATGCGCGGCATGCCGCGCTCCCAGCGCGAGCGGGCGGCACGCACATTGCTGGGGCTCGCGGGTCTCGAAGCGTTCGAGAAGCATTATCCGGAAAAGCTCTCCGGCGGCATGAAGCAGCGCGTCGGCATCGTCCGTGCGCTGGCGACGGGGCCGAAAGTGCTGCTGCTCGACGAGCCGTTCGGCGCGCTCGACGCACAGACGCGCGTCATCATGCAGCAGATCCTCACCAACATGTGGCAGCGGCTGAAGATCTCGGTGCTGTTCGTCACTCACGATATCGACGAGGCGATCTTCCTCTCCGACCGCGTCTACTGCATGACCGCGCGCCCCGGCTCGATCAAGGCGGAGATCCCGATTCCCCTTGAACGTCCGCGGCAGCAATCGATGATGATGTCCTCGGAATTCCTGGCCCTGCGCCGCGGGCTGATGTCGCTGATCCGCGAAGAGAGCCTGAAGGCGATGGGAGGAGAGATCAACGATATGGGCATGCAGGGGCTGAGCATCGAGCTGCATGGCCATTCGCTGGCTGATGTGATTTGAATCACCTGTCCCGCTGACGGTCTCGTAGGGTGGGCAAAGCGAAGCGTGCCCACCAATCCTGCGCACCGGCGGAAATCGTGGGCACGGCGCTTCGCGCCTTTGCCCACCCTACGGCAGTCTTGCTCTGCCTACGGCAGTCTTGCTCTGTTCACTTGAACCAGTGCACCAGCGCGATGCTGATCCCGAGCAGCAGCATCAGCGACAGCGTGACTGCGGCCGTCACCCTGCCCCCGACATTGGCGAGCACGCGCACGTCGACGCCGAGGCCGAGGGCCGCCATCGACACCACGGTGAGAAAGCCGGTGATCTTCGTCACTGGTCCCACTACGGTGGCCGGCACGATCTCCAGTGACCGTAGAGTCGCCAGCGCGAGGAAGCCGAGGATGAACCACGGGACCAGGCGAAAGAAGCCGACATTGGTCTTCTTGGCGTCGCTCTGCCAGCGCGAGGCAACCAGCGACAGGCCGACGACGACCGGCCCGAGCATCAGGACGCGCATCAGTTTCACGAGCGTGCCGATCTGCGTCGAGACGAGCCCCGCCGGGACCGTCGCGGCCAGCACCTGCGGCACCGCATAGACGGTCAGGCCCGCGAGGATGCCATATTGCGTCGCGGACAATTGCAACAGCGGAATCAGCAGCGGCAGGCCGAGCACCATCATCACGCCGAGGATGGCGGTGAAGGAGATCGAGGATGCAATCTCGTCGTTGTTGGCGCCGATGATCGGCGCCACGGCAGCGATCGCGGAATTGCCGCAGATCGAGTTGCCGCAGGCGATCAGGATCGACAGTCGCGTCGACAGGCCCAGCATGCGGCTGAGGCCGAAGGAGACGCAGAGCGCGACCACGACGACGGCGGCGATCGATGCCAGCAGCGCGATCCCCGAGGCTGCGATGGCGGCGAAGCTGATCGAGGCCCCCAGCAGCATGACGGCGACTTCGAGGAGTTGCTTGGCGCTGAAGGCGATGCCGGCCTGCCAGCGCGGCGCCGGTTTCCAGAAGCTGCGGAGCACCATGCCGAGCAGGATCGCCATCACCAGCGCCTCGACATAGGGATGCTCGAACACGCCCAATTCCGCCCGCTCCAGCAGGGCCGAAACACCGGCGACGGCGATGCAGAGGAGAATTCCGGGAATCAGCGCGACGACACGGCTGATGGCAGTGGTCGGCTTGGAATCGGCCGGGCTGGATGCTTGATTCTGCGACACAAATCTCTCCCAGGGGAGAAGGATTTATACGCAGCGACGTCCGATTGGGGAATAAGTTTTCGACATATCAGGGCCGAGGGAAGTTCTCTCCTCAGCCCGGAATAACGCGCAGGGCGAGCCTTAGAAGATCAGGTTCTTGGCCAGCGAGGCCACCCGGCTGAAGCCGTCGTAGATGCCCGGCTCGAAGAAGGCCGCACGTGCCAGCACGATGCCGGCGACCAGCGACCAGAACAGCGTGGTGCCGGCCCGCAACAGGAGCTTCGACCCGCGCGATTTCGGCTGGGCGTCCGTTGCGGACACCAGCTGCTCGCCGAAGGGCTCAAATCCAGTGCGTTCCATGACCGTAGCCAATCCATCAAATTCTGATGGGAATGTCGTCGTTTCCCACCCAAACGGCAATGGAAGCGATTGGCGTTTTTGTCCTCTGGAGGGGAAAGTCCTTCCGGCGTATACCCCCGGGACAATGGTTTTCTTCTTCCGGCCTGTTTGGATACCTGCGGCGGCTTGGTTACGCTCGCGTTGACGAGGTTGCGGCCTCTAAGCCGCCAGCCCACTTCCGACAGGCGCGAATTCCAGCCCGAGGCTCTCCGCCACCGCCTTGTTGGTGATCCGGCCGCGATGGACGTTCAGCCCGTTGCGCAAATGCGGATTTTCCAGCACCGCGGCAAAGCCCTTGTTCGCCAGCATCAGGCCGAATGGCAGCGTCGCGTTGTTCAGAGCCTGGCTGGAGGTCACCGGCACCGCGCCCGGCATATTGGCGACGCAATAATGCACGACGCCGTCGACCTCATAGGTCGGATCGGTATGCGTGGTCGGATGCGAGGTCTCGAAGCAGCCGCCCTGGTCGATGGCGACGTCGACCAGCACCGCGCCGGGCCGCATCGATGTCAGCATCGCGCGCGTGACAAGCTTCGGCGCGCTCGCGCCCGGCACCAGCACCGCGCCGATCACGACGTCGGAGGCGAACACCTCGTCCTCAACCGACTCGATCGTCGAGAAGCGGGTGCGCACCCGTCCGGCAAAGAGATCGTCGAGCTGGCGCAGACGAGGAAGCGAGCGATCAATCACCGTGACTTCGGCACCGAGGCCTGCGGCCATGCGGGCCGCCTGCATTCCTACCACGCCCCCACCAAGCACGACGACGCGCGCCGGCTGCACGCCAGGCACGCCGCCGAGCAGCAAGCCGCGACCGCCGGCCGAGCGCCTGAGCGCGGCGCCGGCGGCCTCGATGGCGAGGCGGCCGGCGACTTCGCTCATCGGGGCGAGCAGCGGGAGATGACCGTTCGCGTCCGTGACGGTTTCATAGGCGATCGCGGTGCAGCCGGAGGCAAGCAGGCCCTTGGCCTGCTCCGGATCCGGTGCAAGATGAAGATAGGTAAATAGAATCTGGCCTTCCCGGAGCTGGGCCCATTCGCTTTTCTGCGGCTCCTTCACCTTCACGATCATGTCGGACTTGGCAAAGATGTCGCGGGCGCTCTCGGCAATGGCGGCGCCTGCCCGCCGATACACCTCGTCAGACGCGCCGATGCCGCCGCCGGCGCCGGTCTCGACCGTCACCTCGTGACCGGCCGCGACATATTCGCGGACGGCGCCAGGGGTGAGCCCGACGCGATATTCCTGCACCTTGATCTCCTTGGGCACACCGACGCGCATCTTCCCGGCTCCTTTGCCAACGCCTTGATTCTGTTCCTCATCGTAGCGATGGGGCCGGTTTGGTTTCGTGCAAATATCCGCTAGTTTCGGCAGGCCCGCGCCGGTTTCCGGCGCTGAAGTGCCCTTTCACGCTGGAAACGAAACCTTGGCCCTCGACCGGAAAGACCTCGCGATCCTCGCGGAACTCACGACCAATGCGCGTGCCAGTCATACCGAGCTTGCCAACAAGGTCGGGTTATCAAGCACGGCGCTAGCGCGGCGCCAGAAGGCACTGGAAGACGACGGCTACATCCAGGCCTACCAGGCCGCGCTCGACCTCGCCCAGTTCGGCCTCACCACCACGGTGCTGGTTCGCATCGCGCTGGAAAGCCAGAGCGATGATGCATTGAAGGCGTTCGAGGCGGAGGTGGTGAAATGCCCCTCCGTCGTACGCTGCTTCCTGATGTCGGGGACCGACGACTACATCCTCATCGTGCTCGCCCGAGACATCCAGGATTTCGAGCGCATCCACCGCACCGAACTGTCCCGACTGCCGCGCGTCGCGCGCGTGCAATCGAGCTTCGCGCTGCGCGAGATCGTCAACCGTGCGGTGCCGACGGTGGTGTTCGGCGAGGCGAAACGCTAGCTGAAGCGGGTTGCTGCGCGGGGCGCATTGTCAAGCGCGCCACAGCTTCCATTCCGGCACGGGCCGGTAGAACTCAGGACGGAAAGTCAGCCGGTCTGACCTGGATGCGGTCGGCATGCAGCGACCAGTGGTGCAAGGCTTGATCCTTGCAAAACTTCGCCTTCGCCCGCTCTTTGGCTTCGTCCTCATCGCAGGCGTCGATCTCGAGCGTGCCCTGGCACACCTCGATCTGCCGGCCGTACTGGCCGAGCACGTCCTTCATGAACCTGACGACAAAAGTTGACATGGGACCTCCTGCCTGCCCCGGCGGCACTCTAATCCCATTTAGGCCGGATGCGGGAGGGAGATTTTGACGCGGATCAAGGTCGGAGCGCGATTTCTCGCCCGCCCGATCATTCCGGCTGTCCCTGCCCCGGCATCACCCCGAACTCCTGCTTGAACCGCTCCACATAAGCCGCCCACACCTCGGGATTGATGATGCGCGGCGGGCGCTTGCCGTCGAGCGTGTCCAGTACCTGCTCGGCCGCAATCCGGCCCATGTTCTGGCGCGCTTCGATGGTCACGCCTGCGGTGTGCGGGCTCGCCAGCACATTGTCGAACTGCAGCAGCGGATGCTCCGGCGGCGGGGGCTCCTTGGACCAGACGTCGAGGCCGGCACCGGCGATGCGCTTGTCGCGCAGGGCCTGGAGCAGCGCGTCCTCGTCGTGGATGAAGCCGCGCGCCGTGGTGATGAAGTAGGCGTGCGGCTGCATCAGCGCGAATTCACGCACGCTGATCATGTTGCGGCTGCCCTTGTTGAGCGGGCAGGAGATCGAGACGAAATCGGCGCGGCGTAGCAGCTCGTCCAGTTCCACCTTCTCCCCGCCCCGCTCCGCCATCACCTCGGCGGTGAGGTACGGATCATAAGCCAGCACCTTCATGCCAAGCAGGCCCTTGCACAGCGCGGCGATGCGGCGGCCGACATTGCCGAGGCCGATGATGCCGACGGTCTTGTGCTCGACCTCGTTGCCGACGAGATCGTTGCGGTTGACGTCGCGCTCGCGGCGCAGGCGGCGATCCGACTGGATGATGCGCTTGGACAGCGTCAACATCATCGCCAGCGCGTGCTCGGCAACCGAATGGGCGTTGCCGCCGGACTGGTTGACGACCACGACGCCGGCTGCCGTGCAGGCCTCGACGTCGACCGGGTCGAAACCGGCGCCGTTGCTGGATACGAGCAGCAGGTTCGGCGCGCGCCTCAGGAAGGCGGCATCGACATGGAAATGCGGGGCGAGCTCGTCGCGGGCGGCGCCGACCTGGTAGACATGGGCAGCACCGAGGAGCGGCGCATAGACATCTTCGGAGCTTGCGTTCTCGATGCGATCGAGCCGGACGTCGGGCCGCGCCTTGAGGATGTCAATATAGATCGGATTGGCCAAATAATTGGAGTAGACGACACGCTTGCTGTTGACCGACATCAGGACCCTTCCGGCTCTCCAGGGATCAGCAAGGCCAGCGCCGCGCGCGCCCCTTCCGTGCTTCCTCCCATGTTTTCGTCGCACACATATGACATGGCGGTGCCAGCCACGGCAGGTCTTCCGGCGCAGATCACGGTGCTGGCCGCGACATGTTGACAATCCCGCCCGCTGCGTCAAGTTCGGCAGACCGCCGTAACGGCCAAGACCAAGAAGCATGCGCGGCGCGAGGGAGAACGCAATGGCGATTGCGGAACAGCAGACTTCGCCCCAGGCGGCACACGGGTCCGGTGACAGGAGCTGGCACGAGATCGTCCTGCAGACCCTGAAACGAAACGAGATCGACCTCGTCCCCTACGTGCCCGATCGCGTGCTGACCCCGCTGATCAAGAGCCTGCACGCCGATCCCTTCTTCACCACCTTCGCCACCGCGCGCGAGGAAGAGGCGGTCGGCATCGTTTCGGGCGCCTGGATGGGCGGCCGGCGCGGCGCGGTGCTGATGCAGACCTCCGGCTTTGCCACGCTTGCCAACGTCCTTGCCTCGCTCGCGGTGCCCTATCAGATCCCGCTGATCATGTTCGTCTCCGAGCGCGGCACGCTCGGCGAGTTCAACTACGGGCAGTCGCTGGTCTGCCGCACCATGCGCCCGGTGCTGGACTCGCTGGCGCTCGAGCACCACACCATCACCCGGCTCGACGAGCTCGAATTCATCACCGACCGCTCGATCAAGCAGGCCGTCACGACACAGGCGCCCGTTGCGCTGATCCTCAACCCGCTGCTCACCGGTGGCAAGGTGTTCGACAAATGAGCCCGGCCATGGAGAATCGCAACACCAAGATCATGAACCGCTTCGATGTCACCTCGCGCCTGATCGCGAAGCTGAAAAACGAGGAAGCCGTGATCGGCGGCATCGGCAACACCAATTTCGACCTCTGGGCCGCCGGCCACCGCCCACAGAATTTCTACATGCTGGGCAGCATGGGGCTCGCCTTCCCGATTGCGCTCGGCGTCGCGCTGGCGCAGCCCGACCGCCGTGTCTTCGCACTCGAAGGCGATGGCTCGCTGCTGATGCAGCTCGGCGCGCTCTCGACGATTGCGAGCCTGAAGCCGAAGAACCTCATCATGATCGTGATGGACAACGGCATCTACCAGATTACCGGCGCGCAGCCGACACCTGCGGCAAGCGTTGCCGACATCGTTGCCATTGCCCTCGGCTCCGGCCTCTCCAACAGCGCCTGGGCTGCGGACGAGGAGGATTTCGAACGCCTGGTCGAAGCGGCGATGTCCGCCGCCGAACCGAGCCTGATCGCGGTCCGCATCGACGACAAGCCCGGTGTCGGCACCACAAGGCGTGATCCCGTGCAGATCCGGGAGCGCTTCATGCACGGGCTCGGTGTGCGCGAGCCGCTTTAACGTTGCGTCATTAACTACACGGCGATCTGAAAGGTGACTGTTCCAGCCCGCTGCAGATCTGTGCTAAGCGAGCCAGATGTCCATTTTGGTTCGTGCCATTGCCTGGCTGCTCGCGGCCGCCGTGACTTTCGCCACCCTCGGTCCCCCCGGCCTGCGCCCCCATTCCGACCTCGGCCAGGACGGCGAACATGCGCTTGCATTCATCCTGGTGGGACTGGCCTTCGGCCTCGCCTATCCGCGCCGGCGCCTGCTGAGCGTGGCGGCCGCGGTCGTCCTGATCGGCGTGCTCGAGCTGATGCAGTTTTGGGCACCGGGACGCCACGCCCGGCTGGAGGATTTTCTGGTCGACGCGCTGACTGCCTGCATCGGCTTTGCGCTCGCGGCCGCGGCCGACTGGCTGTTCACGCGCTTTCGCACAGGCTCCGCCGTGACAAGCGAAGGCCCCGCGGAGTGACGCTCCGCAGGGCCCGTCTTTTCAACGCATAAATTGCCGCCGATCAGTCGATGATCTTGACGACGCGGCGGGTGCGCGGCTCGACGATCACGCGGCGATCATTCACGACCGCATAGCGATACTCGGTGTAGTTCGGCACCGGGCGGAGTACCACGGTCGGCGGCAGCGGCTCGCCGACGACAACGCGCTCCTCCACGACAACCGAGTCACTTCGCGGGATTCCGCCGAGAATCGCATTCGGAATTTCGAGACCTGCGCCGACGGCCGCACCGACGGTGCCGCCGACCATCGCGCCGACCGGACCGCCGATATCGCCACCCGCGCGCGCGCCATCCCTGGCGCCTTGTTCGGTCGTCGACTGGGCAAAGGCTGCGCTCGACGCCAGCAGCGACGCGGCAGCCAACGTAATCGCAAGACGGGTTTTCATGTCCTCATGTCTCCAGTGATTGTTATGCGCCTTCAACCGCGGGACCGGCGCATTGTTCCGGTTCCCCCACGCCAAGACGTGCCCAAATCAGGAGACTGTTACGCCGTAACAGTTCAGGATGCGGCGATTTCGTGCCCCGCCATCAGTTCCAGCGCTCGCACCATCGCCGAATGATCCCATGCCTTGCCACCATGGGCGGTGCAGGACGAGAACAATTGCTGCGCCACCGCCGTGCTCGGCAGCGAAAGGCCGAGTGCACGCGCACCTTCGAGCGCGAGGTTGAGATCCTTCTGGTGCAGCTCGATGCGGAAGCCGGGGTCGAAATTGCGCTTCACCATGCGTTCGCCGTGCACCTCAAGGATGCGCGACGAGGCAAAGCCGCCCATCAGGGCCTTGCGCACCAGCGCAGGATTTGCGCCGGCCTTGGATGCAAACAGCAGTGCCTCGCTCACGGCCTCGATCGTCAAGGCGACGATAATCTGGTTTGCGACCTTCGTGGTCTGGCCGTCGCCATTGGCGCCGACATGGGTGACGTTCTTGCCCATCTTGTCGAAGATCGGCTTCATGGTGCCGAAGGCCCGCTCGGGGCCGCCGACCATGATCGTCAGACTCGCAGCTTTCGCGCCCACCTCTCCGCCCGACACCGGCGCGTCGAGATAGTCAGCCCCCAGCGCCTCGATCTTCTTCGCGAACTCCTTCGTCGCCAGCGGCGAGATCGAGCTCATATCGACGACGATCTTGCCCTTGGAAATGCCGCTCGCGACCCCGTCCTTGCCGAACAACACGGCTTCCACATGCGGGGTATCAGGCACCATGATGATGACCGCGTCCGCCTCCTCCGCGACCTCTTTGGCCGACTTGCAGGCGATGCCGCCTGCAGCAATCAGCTCAGACGCGACCGGCGCGACGTCGTGCAGGAGAACGCGATGGCCCGCGGCCAGAAGATGGCCGGCCATCGGCCGTCCCATGGTGCCAAGTCCGATGAAGCCGATATCGATCATGATCTACGTTTCCTCAGGTCTCGAAGGTTTGCGCGGCGTGCCAGGAAAGCCCTTCCAGCGTCGTGGTGCGCGGCTTGTACTCGCAGCCGATCCAGCCGCGATAGCCGATCGCGTCGAGATGGCGGAACAGGAAGGGATAGTTGATCTCGCCGGTGCCCGGCTCGTTGCGGCCGGGATTGTCGGCGAGCTGGATGTGGGCAATCTGCGCCAGATATTCCTGCATGGTGCGGGCGAGATCGCCCTCCATGATCTGCATGTGATAGATGTCGTACTGGATGAAGAGGTTGTTCGACCGCACCTCCGAGATCAGCTGCACCGCCTGCTCGGTGCCGTTCAGATAGAAGCCGGGAATGTCGAGCGTGTTGATCGGCTCGACCAGCAGCTTGATGTTCTCCCGCGCCAGTGTCGAGGCCGCAAAGCGCAAGTTTCCGACCAGCGTCTCCTGAAGCTCGCGCGGATCGGCGTCAGTGGGCGAAATGCCGACGAGGCAGTTGAGCTGTTCGCAATCGAGCGCCTTGGCATAGTCGATGGCGCGGAATACGCCGTCGCGGAATTCGGCGGTGCGATCGGGCAGGATCGCGATGCCACGCTCGCCCCCCGCCCAGTTGCCTGCGGGGAGATTGTGCAGCACCTGTGTCAGCCCGTGGGCCTCGAGCTGCTCGCGCAGCTGCGCCTTGTCGAAATCATAGGGGAAGAGATATTCGACCCCGGCAAAGCCCGCCGCCTTCGCCGCCGCGAAGCGGTCGAGGAACGGCATCTCGTTGAACAGCATGGTGAGGTTGGCGGCAAACTTGGGCATGATGCTGTCTCCTATTCCGCCGGCTGCAGCACGCGTGTGGTGCCGACCTCGTCGAGCGGAAGGTCCAGCACCTCCTCGAATTCGACGATGTTGTCGATCTCCGTGCCCATGGCGATGTTGGTGACGCGCTCGAGGATGAATTCGACCACCACGGGCACCCGATGCTTGGCCATCAATTCACGCGCGGTTGCGAACGCCGCCTGCGTGTCCTTGGGGTCAGTGACGCGGATCGCCTTGCAGCCGAGGCCTTCGGCGACCGTCACGTGGTCGACGCCATAGACGCCGATCTCGGGCGCGTTGATGTTCTCGAAGGAGAGCTGGACGTGATAGTCCATCTCGAAGCCGCGCTGGGCCTGGCGGATCAGGCCGAGATAGGAATTGTTCACGACGACGTGGATGTAGGGCAGGTTGAACTGCGCCCCGACTGCGAGCTCCTCGATCAGGAACTGGAAGTCGTAGTCGCCGGAGAGCGCGACGATCTCGCGATCCGGGCATGCCGCGCGCACGCCGAGCGCGGCGGGCAATGTCCAGCCGAGCGGCCCCGCCTGCCCGGCATTGATCCAGTTGCGCGGCTTGTAGACGCCGAGAAATTGCGCGCCGGCGATCTGCGACAGGCCGATCACGGTGACATAGGTGGTGTCGCGGCCGAACGCCTTGTTCATCTCCTCATAGACGCGCTGCGGCTTGATCGGGACGTTGTCGAAATGGCTCTTGCGCAGCATCGTCTTCTTGCGATCGCGGCAGGCAGCGGGCCACGCCTGGCGTTCGCGGAGCTTGCCTGAACGCCGCCACTCCCTGGCGACGGTGACGAACAGCTCGAGCGCGGCCTTCGCGTCCGAGACGATGCCGAGATCGGGATTGAACACGCGCCCGATCTGGGTCGGCTCGATGTCGACATGAACGAAGGTGCGGCCCTTGGTGTAGGTCTCGACCGAGCCGGTGTGGCGGTTGGCCCAGCGGTTGCCGATGCCGAGCACGAAGTCGGATTCCAGCAGAGTGGCGTTGCCGTAGCGATGGCTGGTCTGAAGGCCGACCATGCCGGCCATCAGCACGTGATCGTCGGGGATCGCGCCCCACCCCATCAGGGTCGGGACAACAGGCACGTTGGCGATCTCGGCGAATTCGACCAGCAGATCGGAAGCGTCGGCGTTGATGATGCCGCCGCCCGCCACGATCAGCGGACGCTCGGCTGCGTTGAGCATCTCCAACGCCTTCTCGACCTGCTTGCGCGTGGCGGCGGGCTTGTAGACCGGCAACGGCTCATAGGTCTCGTCGTCGAACTCGATCTCGGCGAGCTGCACGTCGAGCGGCATGTCGATCAGCACCGGCCCCGGCCTCCCTGAGCGCATCACATGAAACGCCTGGCTGAACACGCGCGGCACCAGCGCCGGCTCGCGCACCGTCACCGCCCATTTCGTCACGGGCTTTGCAATCGACTCGATATCGACGGCCTGGAAATCCTCCTTGTAGAGCCGCGCGCGCGGCGCCTGCCCGGTGATGCAGAGGATCGGGATGGAATCGGCGATCGCCGAATAGAGCCCGGTGATCATGTCGGTGCCGGCCGGCCCCGAGGTTCCAATGCAGACACCGATATTGCCGGCCTTGGCGCGGGTGTAGCCCTCCGCCATGTGTGAGGCGCCCTCGACATGGCGCGCCAGGATGTGGCGGATCGAGCCGCGCTTCTTCAGCGCCGAGTAAAGCGGATTGATCGCAGCGCCGGGAACCCCGAAGGCAGTGGAGATCCCCTCCTTCTCCAGAATTCGCACGGCAGCATCGATAGCTCGCATCTTCGCCATATCGGACCTCGCTCTAAGTTGCCTCAGCGAGCGAGATCATCAGGTGCGCAGGACGCGATCTCAACGAGATCGATTTTATTTTCCACGATGCGGCAGCTGCCGGAAAAACAGTGGACGCTTCAATTGGTTAGATAGGTCGACCAGTGAAAACCGGGATGCGGCCGCATCCTTCTGTGCAGCCTGCCGAGCGCGGCTTGACCGGGTTACGCCAGCCGCTTACGCAAGTTGCATGACCTCAAGACGTCTATCGGAAGTCTTCCCATATGCTCAGATTGCTGGCGTTACCGATCGAATTGTTGCGCGTCGCTTTTTATGTCCTGCAGGGTCTCCTCGATGCCTTGCGGTCGCGCAATCGACCGCGTTTTGCATCCACTGTCCTGATCAGGGCGTCGCGGGACGCCGTGTGGCGGTTCAACACCGCTGAACTGATCGTCTTGAACGGGCCGCCGATCATCGAGATTTCGCACGGCCCCCTGCCCGACGGCGACGGTCTTTGGCTGACTCGTGTCGCTGTCAGCGGCCAACCCACGGCGCAGGCGGTCTCGCGCGAGATTGAACGCAACACCGACCAGGGCATATTGACCTCGCGGGCGGTCGAGCACGCGCTCTCGATTCCGCCGGAAGACGGTCGCGATCGCGAGATCGGGCTGATGGTTGAAGCGACCCCCGAGGGGACTGCACTCACCATGGTCAACGAGCTGACGATCCGCTCCTTCAGCGACCGGATCGTATATCCGATCGGCCTGCGCCGAATGGCGCAGTTGAATCAAGCAGCAATGCGAATTGGAAGCCGGTACGCACAGCCAGCTTGCCGCAATCGCCAATCACGGATTGGTGCTATCGGTTCTGGCATTGCTCAGCTTCTGCTACTTGTTTGGCTGGAAATCTGCCCTGCTGCTATCAATCGTCATCGCAGTGCATGAAGCCGGACACGCCATGGCGATGCTGATGACCGGCGTCGGAGTTCACGGCATCTATCTCATCCCGTTCTTCGGCGGCGCAGTGATTCCAAAGACCGCCTATCGGTGTGAGGGCCGGCTGGGATTCATCGCGCTGATGGGACCCGGATTCAGCCTCATCCCAACGCTCGGTCTGTTCGCCATGTATCAGACGACCGGCAAGATCGAGCTGCTCGAGGCAGCGCAGATGTTCGCGATCATCAACGCTGCCAACCTGTTGCCGATCTATCCCCTCGATGGCGGTCTGATTCTCAATGCACTCGTCGGCTCGGTGAACCGAACGTTCGCCGTCATCATGGGATGGATCGGTGTACTGATCGGCCTCGGCCTGGCGATCTACTTTCAATCGTTCCTGATCGGCATTCCATTTCTGCTATTCGCGCTGCAACGTTATCTGTCAGGCCACCGGACGATTGCGCTTGAACCGCTCTCACTCAAGGGCGGCATTGCGCTTGCCCTTGCATCCATCGCCACCATGATCCTGTATGCGACGGTCATCCGCGGGGTAATTTCACACGTCTGATCGCGCCAGACGCCGCCGCTTCACTCGAACAGCGGCGCCAGCTCCATCTGCGGCACCAGCACGAGGCCTTTGTCGGTGATGCGAATTTCCGGAATGACCGATAGCGGAATCAGATTGAAGCCCATGTAGGGAATGGTGCAGCCGGCCTCGGCCCATTCCTTCTTCAACGCCTTGACCTCTTCGGCCACCTCCGTGACGCGCTTGTCGGAGAGGAGGCCCGCGATCGGCAGCGGCACCAGGGCCCTCACCTGGCCGTCGGCGACGACGCAGACACCGCCCTGTCGCTCCTTGATGGCCGATATCGCCATCTGCATATCGCTCTCGTTGGTCCCGGCGACGATGATATTGTGACTATCGTGCCCGACGCTGGAGGCAACTGCGCCGCGCTTGAGGCCGAAATCCTTCAGCAGGCCGTAGGCGACGTTGCCGGCGGATTTGCCGTGGCGCTCGACCACCGTGACGAAGCAGAGGCCGTAACGTGCAAACAGCGACGGCCAGTCCTTTGCCGGCTCGATCGCGACCTTCTCGTGGATCAACGTGATGCCCGGCAGCGCCGTCTTGATCGCATTGACGGTGCAGGCCTTCGCCGGCAGCTCCGGCGTCAGCTTGATCGTCTCCGGCAGCTTGACGGTCGCATAGGCCGCCTTCGGATATTGATAGCGCTGCGACAGCGCCTGATCGAGCAGGGTCGTGATCTTGCCATGCTCGACCACCAGCTCGCCGCCATACCAGGTGCATTGCGGCTTGAGCTGATCGTCCATCAGCACGAGGTCGGCGCGGCGGCCGCCGCCGAGCCCGCCGATGTCGTCATCCATGCCGAAGCGGGTTGCGCCGTGCAGCGAGCCCATCGACCAGGCCTGCTCCGGCGACATGCCGGCTTTCACGGCTTCACGCACCACCCAGTCGAGACCGAACAGCAGGAGATCGTCGGCGTCGCGGTCGTCGGTGCAAACGGCCGTGCGCTTGTGTGAGGCCCCGAGCTCGGTGACCGTGCGGATGGCCTGCGGCAGCGAGTGCCAGGGCGTGGTCGGCGGCCCGCCGCGCAAAAACACCCAGACGCCGGCGTCGAGCAAATCGTCGGCGATGTCGCGGTCGATCGCTTCATGGGTGTCGGTGACCCCACTCGCCGCATATGCGGCGACGAATTCGCGACCATAGACGTGGCCGGAGACGGGACGGCCACGCTTCAAGGCGGCCGCGAGGATGGCGTGACTACGCTCGTCGCCCATCGTCACCGGCACAAAGTCCATCTTCTCGCCCAGCGCGACAGCCTCCGGCCAGCGGTCGAACAGGCCGGCGATCTTGTCCGGCGTGAGGTCGCCGCCCGCCGTCTCCAGTTCCGCCGAGGTCGCCGGTACCGTGCTCGGCACGGTCAGGAAGATCGAGAGCGGCGCCTGCCGCGCGTCCTCCAGCATCGCCTCGACGCCGGCGACGTCCATGACGTTGCCGATCTCGTGGCTGTCGCAGAAGATCGTAGTGGTGCCGTTAAGCAGCGCAGCCTCGGCGTAGGCGCAGGCCGTCACCATCGAGGATTCGATGTGGATGTGCGGATCGACCAGGCCCGGCGCGATGATGCCGCCGGCCGCGTCGTAAGTCGCGACATCGCTCCAGGCCTTTTTCGCCGCGCCCGAAGGCTTCACCGCGGCGATGCGGCCGCCGGTGATCCAGATCTCCCGACCCTGATGGATGCGCTCCGAATAGGTCGAGAGCACCCGCGCGCCCGTGACGACGAGATCGGGCGCGAGACGCGCGGAGGCCACATCGGCCAGACGCCGGGTCATCGCGTGCAGCGGTTCGACGGCAAAGCGGGTAAGTTTGGGCATCGGGACCTCGCGTGGCGTTACGGCCCAGCGATGGTTACGCCGTGCGCCAGACCGGGCAAGCTCAAATATAGCCGCACGCCCTGCTTACGCTTTAGGCGCCGAACCGCCTGCCGTTGCTGCCCTTCGGCGCGAGTTCCGCGGTCTCGAAGTCTGTGCGGCAGCGGGCTTGACCCGAATCCGGATCGACCGCCCCTTCTGCTCTCGAAGGAATTTGTCTTCCGCACGAGGTCGCTCAGCTTTCGGAAGCCGAACGTCCTCGGATCGAAATCGGACGCGAGATTGGCAAGCTGCCGGCCGACCTCCCCGAGAGCAACCCAGCCGTCCTCGCTCTCCATCTGGGTGATGACCTTCTTGATGATGGGCGTGGCCGCATCGGGCGGCGCAAGCGATACCGACCTGGAGGTGGTGTCCTGCGTATTTGCAGGTCCGGCAAGGAGGTTCTCGGTGTAAACGAATCTGCGGCAGGCCTGGCGGAAGCTTTCCGGCGTCTTCTGCTCGCCGAACCCAAAGACGTCGATGCCCTGCTCCCGGATGCGGGCAGCCAGGCGAGTAAAGTCGCTGTCAGACGACACCAGGCAAAAGCCGTCGAACCGGCCGCTGTGAAGCAGGTCCATCGCATCAATGACCAGCGTGATGTCGGAGGCGTTCTTTCCCGTCGTGTAGGCGAACTGCTGCTGGGGGATGATGGCGTGCTTCGACAGGATGTCGGCCCAACCCCTGGATCGTGCATTGGAGAAATCGCCATAGATGCGGCGTACGCTGACCTCGCCAATCTTGGCAATCTCTTCGAACAATCCGTCCGCGATCTTCGCGGAGGCATTGTCGGCGTCGATCAGAACCGCGAGACGGGGCGAACGGAGCTCGGAAGGCATGAAAGTTCCCCACGAATGGACGCGACACGAGAAGGCAAGTGCGCCAGAACGGTTAGTCCTCGTTCGCCTTGAACCGGCCCAGCCCCTTCAGCACAAAGGGGGCCAATAGCGCAACCAGCGCCACCGCGAGCAGCGTCGCCGAGATCGGGCTCTGCACCAGCGTCATGGGATCGCCGAGACTGATCGCCAGCGCGCGGCGCAACTGGCTCTCGGCGATCGGGCCCAAGATCAGGCCGACCACGACGGGTGCAATCGGGAAATCGAACCGCCGCATCAGAAAGCCGAGCACGCCGAAGCCGGCCAGCATCGACAATTCGACCACCGACGGCTTTGCCGCGATGGTACCCATGGTCGCGAACACGAGGATGCCGGCATAGAGCCACGGCTGCGGGATCGCGAGCAGCCGCACCCATAGGCCAACCAGCGGCAGGTTGAGCACCAGCAGCATCATGTTGGCGATGAACAGGCTGGCGATCAGGCCCCACACGAGGTCAGGCCGCTCGGCGAACAGCAGCGGCCCGGGGTTGAGGCCGTATTGCTGGAAGCCCGCCAGCATCATCGCGGCGGTCGCCGAAGTCGGCAGGCCCAGCGTCAAAAGCGGCACCAGCGTGCCGGCTGCGGAAGCGTTGTTGGCGGCCTCGGGGCCGGCGACGCCTTCGATCGCGCCCTTGCCGAATTCTTCGGGATGTTTCGTCAGCCGCTTCTCGGTCGAATAGGACAGGAAGGTCGGGATCTCCGCGCCGCCGGCCGGCAGCGCGCCAATCGGGAAGCCGAACATGGTGCCGCGCAGCCAGGGCTTCCACGAGCGCTTCCAGTCTTCTTTTGTCATCCACAACGAGCCGCGCACCGGCTCGAGCTTCTCCTCGGTGTGGTGGCGGCGCGATGCGACGTAGAGCGCCTCGCCGACCGCAAACAGGCCGACCGCGAGAGTCGTCACCTCGACACCGTCGAGCAATTCAGGGACGCCGAATGCAAGCCGCGCCTGACCCGTCAGCTTGTCGATGCCGACGAGGCCGAGCGTCAGACCGATGAACAGGCTGGTCAGGCCGCGGATCGGGGAATCACCGAAGGTCGCCGACACCGTGACGAAGGCAACGCACATCAGCGCGAAGTAATCCTCGGGGCCGAAGCGCACGGCGACATCGACCAGCCACGGTGCAAGGAAGGCGAGCCCGATGGTGGCGATTGTGCCGGCGACGAAGGAGCCGATTGCAGAGGTCGCGAGCGCCGGCCCGCCGCGGCCCGCCTTGGCCATCTTGTTGCCTTCGAGCGCGGTCGCCATCGAGGCGCTTTCGCCGGGCGTGTTGATCAGGATCGCGGTGGTGGAGCCGCCATACATGCCGCCGTAATAGATGCCGGCGAACATGATCAGCGAGCCGCCGGGGTCGAGCTTGTAGGTGACAGGCAGCAGCAGCGCGACCGTCAGCGCCGGTCCGATGCCGGGCAGCACGCCCACGGCGGTGCCGAGGAACACGCCGATCAGCGCGTAAAGCAGATTCATCGGCTGGACGGCGACGGCCATGCCGTGGGCCAGCGCCGCAAAAGTGTCCATCACAGCAGTCGCTCCAGAGGTCCGGCCGGAAGGCTCAGCGTCAGCAGGCGGTCAAATGCGAGATAGATCAGGGTCGACATCACGAGGGCGATGACGCTGTCGACGAGGATGGCACGTCGTCCGAACGCCGCCGACGTCGTTACGAACAGCGCCGAGGTCGCCAGAATGAAGCCGCCGCCGAAGCCGATAATGGCGATCAGCAGCGCAAGGCCGATGAGGATCAGAACCACCGGCACGGGATCGGCGCTCTCGCGCGCCGGCAGATTGCCGCGCAGCGCTTCGACGAAATTGCCGATCGCGAGCAGCGCAAGGCCGGTGGCGATCACGACCGGCATCGCCTCCGGCCCCATGCCGTACATCGCGGTGGATGGCAGGCCGCGCGAGTCGAAGACCAGCACGGCGGCGAGCGCCGCGAGCAAGGCGGCGATGACGAGGCCGGCGCGATCGACGCGCCGCGGCGGTTGGACCGGATCGCCTGAGTTCATGACTTGACGAGGCCGACCGATTTCAGCACGTCGGTGACGCGCACGGTTTCCTTCTTCAGGAAGTCGGCGAAGGCGTCACCACCGAGATAGGCGTCCTCCCAGCCCTTCTGCTTGAGGATTTCCTTCCAGGCGTCCGACTTCACCATCTTCTCGACCGCGTCGCTCAAGGTCTTGCGCTGCTCGGGCGTGATCCCGGGAGGCGCCACGACCGAACGCCAGTTGGCGATCACGAGGTCGATGCCCTGCTCCTTGAATGTCGGGATATCGCTGCCGGCGATGCGCTTCTCCGAGGTCACGCCGATCGCGCGCAGCTTGCCGGACTTGATCTGCCCTTCATATTCGCTGAGGCCCGAAATGCCCGCGGTGACCTTGCCACCGAGGATCGCGGCGAGCGACTCGCCGCCGCCGGAGAACGGGATGTAGTTGATCTTCTTGGCGTCGGCGCCGACCGCGCCGGCGAACAACGCCGCCATCACATGATCGACCCCGCCGGCCGAGCCGCCGGCAAAGGTGACCTTGGCGATGTCGGCCTTCACTGCAGCGGCGAGATCCTGCGCATTCTTGATCGGCGAATTGGCGGGCACCACGATCACCTGGATTTCCTCGGTGAGACGCGCGATCGGCGTCACCTGCTCCAGCGTCACCGGCGACTTGTTCATGGCAAGCGCGCCCACCATGACGAAGCCGTTCACCATCATCTGGTTGCCGTCGCCCTTGGCGCCGTTGACGAACTGCGCGATGCCCACACTGCCGCCGGCGCCGGGAACGTTGGTGACCTGCACGCTGCGCGCGACGCCAGAAGCCACCAGCGCCTGCTGCATCGAGCGTGCGGTCTGGTCCCAGCCGCCGCCGGGCGCGGCCGGCGCCATCAGCTTGAGCTCGAGCTGCTGGGCAAGGGAAGGCGTCGCTGCCGCAAGGGTCAGCGCGACGGCTGCGCCGACAAGGCGCGCGGGAAATTGAAACATGAGGACGTTCTCCAGGCTCATGCGGACGTTTGCCGCATTGTGTCGTTTGGTCGCATATCAGCCAAAACGGCCGATGCTGTCCAGAGACATCCCCGAGGGGAAGCGAGGTTAGCGTGGCGTCGGGATCACCCCGCCAAGCGCAGCCGTCAGCTCGGCGGCGACATCCCGCACGATTTGTCCGATTTCCGGCAATCGTTCGTCGGTGACCCGGCTGGTCATGCCGGATACCGAGATTGCGGCCAGCGGTTCGGCCAGAGCGTTGTATACCACCGCAGCCACGCAGCGCAGGCCGATCTGCGCCTCCTCATCGTCGAGCGCAAAGCCCTGCTTGCGGATCTTCTCGAGCTCCCTGAACAGGTCGCTCGGCCGCACGATCGACTTCTCGGTCAATCTGGGCATGCCGTGGTGGCGGATGACGGCGCCGACGTCCTCGTCGGAATAGGTCGCAAGCACCGCCTTGCCGACGCCTGAGGTCACCATGGGGACGCGGCCGCCGACCTTGGTCAGCGAGCGCATGATCTCGCGGCTTTCCATGCGGGTCAGCACGATGATGAATTCGTCGTCGACCACGGCGAGATTGGCGGTCTCGCGGGTGAGATCGCGCAGCTTGCGCAAATAAGGGATCGCCTGCGCGGAGAAATTACGCCGCCGCGCAAAGCTCGCGCCGACCGTGAAACTGCGCACGCCGACATGCCATTTGGATTCGGCGCGGTCGAACTGCACGAAGCGGCGGCTTTCCAATGTCGCCAGCAGGCGGTGCACGGTGGAGGCCGACAGGCCGGTGCGCACGGCGAGATCGCTGAGGCGGTAGCCCTCGTCGTCCTCGGCCAGCGTTTCGAGAATCGACAGCGCGCGGTCGACGGACTGCACGCCGCCGTCACGCGCCTCGTGCTCCGCCTCCGAGGAAGATCGGGGCTCAAGCGATTTGCGCCGGATCACGTTCTTGCTCATCGCGACCTTGGCTAACGTCATTCCGGGGCGCGCGAAAGCGCGAACCCGGAATGACAGGAGAGACAGCGCTCAGAGCAGCCCTGCCCCGCGCGCCCATTTGTACTTGGCGCCGAGGACCTCGACCGGCAGCTCTGTTGAATAGGCATAGGCCGGGATGCCGTTCTGGTAGAGATATTCGGCGGCCTCCTCGACCTCGACGTCGCCGGCCAGTGACGCCACGATCGGCTTCACAAAACCCTTGGCCTCCATCTCCTTCTTCACCTCGACCATGTTGCGGGCGAACACCATCGGCGGCGTGACGATGGTGTGCCAGTAGCCGAGGATCAGCGAATGGATGCGCTCGTCGGAGAGGCCGAGCTTCACCGTGTTGACATAGGTGATCGGCGGCTCGCCGCCGGTGATATCCACAGGATTTCCGGCCGCGCCAAACGGCGGGATGAACTTGCGGAACGCCGCATCCAGATCCGGCGGCATCGACATCAGCGACAGGCCGTTGTCGACGCAGGAGTCCGACAGCAGCACGCCCGAGCCGCCGGCACCGGTGATGATCAGCACGTTCTCGCCCTTCGGCGTCGGCAGCACCGGCACGCCGCGGGCGAATTCGAGCAATTGCCGCAAGCTGCGGGCCCGGATCACGCCGGACTGCGCCAGGACGTCCTCGTAGATCTTGTCGTTACCGGCGAGCGCGCCGGTGTGCGAGGACGCCGCCTTCGCACCTGCCGAGGTGCGGCCGGCCTTGAGCACGACGACGGGCTTCTTCTTGGAGACGCGTTTTGCGGCTTCCGCAAAGGCGCGGCCGTCCTTGAGGTCTTCGCAGTGCTGCGCGATCAAATTGGTGTTCGGATCCTGCTCGAAGAAGGCGAGCAGATCGTCCTCGTCGATGTCGGACTTGTTGCCGAGGCCGACGATGGCCGAGACGCCCATTTTCGCCGAGCGCGAGAAGCCGATGATGGCCATGCCGATGCCGCCCGACTGCGACGACAATGCCGCATGGCCCTTGACGTCGTAGGCCGTGCAGAAGGTCGCGCAGAGATTGGCGGGCGTATAATAGAAGCCGTAGATGTTCGGCCCCATCAGGCGGATGTCGTACTTCTTGCCGACCTCGACGATCTCGGCCTGCAGCTCGGGCGCGCCGGCCTCCGCAAAGCCCGAGGGGATCAACACCGCGCCCGGGATTTTCTTCTCGCCGCATTCGGTCAGCGCCGCCGCCACGAACTTGGCGGGGATCGCGAACACCGCGGTGTCGATCACGCCCGGCACGTCCTTGACGCTCTTATACGCCTTGTAGCCGAGGATCTCGGCGGCCTTGGGATGGATCGGATAGATGTCGCCCTTGTAGCCGCCGTTGATGAGGTTCTTCATCACGGAATTGCCGATCTTGCCGTCCTCGGCGGAGGCGCCGACCACGGCGACCGCCTTCGGCTGCATGATGCGGCTCATGGCCGCGACGATCTCTTCGGTCGGACGCGGCTTCGGCTTCGGCACATAGGCGAAGTCGACGACGATGCGGACGTCGGCGGCGGTCGCGCCCTTCGCCGTCGCGAACACCGGATTGAGGTCGAGTTCCACGATTTCAGGGAAATCGGTGACGAGCTGCGAGACCTTGACGATGACATCGGCGAGCGCCGTGCGGTTCACCGGTTCGCCGCCGCGCACGCCCTTCAGGATCTCGTGCGCCTGGATGCCGTCGAGCATCGAGAGCGCATCTTCCTTGGTCGCGGGCGCGAGGCGGAAGGTGATGTCCTTGAGAACTTCGACCAGCACGCCGCCGAGGCCGAAGGCGACCAGCTTGCCGAACGAGCCGTCGGTGATCGAGCCGACGATCACTTCGGTGCCGCCGGCCAGCATCTGCTGCACCTGGACGCCCTCGATCTTGGCGTCGGCCTTGTACTTCTTGGCGTTGCCGAGAATGGTCTCGTAGGCCTTCTCGGCGTCTTCGGCCGTCTTGAGGCCGACGATGACGCCGCCGGCTTCGGTCTTGTGGAGAATGTCGGGCGAGACGATCTTCATCACGACGGGGAAGCCCATCGAAGACGCCATCTTGCCGGCCTCGCCGGCCGACTTCGCCACGCCCTCCTTCGGCACCGGAATGCCGTAGGCGTCGCAGACCAGCTTGCCTTCCGGCGCCGTCAGGCTGGTGCGGTTGTCCGCCTTGACCTGATCAAGCACCTTGCGGACGGCATCTTTGGAATTGGACATGTGGGTTCTCCCTTGACCTCAGTTCGTTCTTTTCAAAGCGCGCGCGTGGTTGCGGCTGCCCGTGATGCTTGCCATTCGCCGCGCTCTGTTCCATTTGGCGAAACGGAGCGGCCTAAACGCCTAAGTTTACTCCGCCGCCTTGGATCAAAAATGGCTGGCGATGGCATTTGGTATGCCAGAAGCCAACTTGTCAAGCCAGTGCACCCCTTAGAACGCCGCAAAAAATAGCCAGCTTGACATTCTGGCATGTGGTATGCCAAAAACTTTCCCGTCAATAATCCTGTAAAAGACGACTCCCACTGGAGGAGATTCGTCGTGTCACTACGGAAACCAACCAAGGCGTTGCCGAACATGGCCGAGGCAGACATCGCAATCGTTCGTATTGCCCCGGAGAGCAGCTTCAAGAACAAGGCGTATGACGCCTTGAAGGAAGCCATCCTCAAGATGGACATCTATTCGACGCCCGAGCCGGTGATGCTCGACGAACGCGCGCTGTCCGAGCGCCTGGGCGTCAGCCGCACCCCGATCCGCGAAGCCATCGCGATGCTCGAGCAGGACGGTTTCGTGAAAACGGTTCCGCGCCGCGGCATCATGGTGGTGCGCAGGACCAAGAGCGAGATCGTCGACATGATCCGCGCCTGGGCGGCGCTGGAGAGCATGGCCGCGCGCCTCATCACCACCACCGCGCGCAAGAAGGACATCACGGCGCTGCGCGACTATTTCAAGGACTTCGGCAAGGACCGCCTGCCCGAGGATCACGTCGAGGAATATTCGCGCGCCAACATCGCCTTCCACCAGGCGCTGATCTCGCTGTCGGAATCGCCGGTTCTGGTCGATCTCACCAACGACCTCCTGCTGCACGTGCGCGGCTATCGCCAGCTGACCATCGGACGCAAGGACCGCACCGCGACCTCGCTGCCCGAGCATCTCGGCATGATCGAAGCACTGGAGGCGCGCGACACCGAGCTCGCGGAGAAGCGCGCCCGCGACCACACCCTCGGCCTTGCCGCTTACGTCGAAGCGCACGGTCAGGAACTCTTCACGTAGCAACGTTCACCAGAAGGGCGAAAAACTCGCCCCACTACCAGAGACCAGGGAGACAAGGCCCATGCTGAATACCGCGACCAAATCCGAGGCACCGGGCACCGAGCAGGAGCTGACGGATGGCTTCCATCTCGTCATCGACGCGCTCAAGCTGAACGGCATCAACACCATCTATAATGTGCCGGGCATCCCGATCACGGATTTGGGCCGCATGGCGCAGGCCGCCGGTATTCGCGTGATCTCCTTCCGTCACGAGCAGAACGCCGGTTATGCCGCGGGCATTGCCGGCTACCTCACCAAGAAGCCCGGCGTCTGCCTCACGGTCTCGGCGCCCGGCTTCCTCAACGGCCTCACCGCGCTCGCCCACGCCACCACCAATTGCTACCCGATGATCCTCGTCTCCGGCTCTTCCGAGCGCGAGATCGTCGACCTGCAGCAGGGCGACTATGAGGAAATGGACCAGCTGGCGATTGCGAAGCCGCTGTGCAAGGCGGCCTATCGCGTGCTGCACGCCCAGGACATCGGCATCGGTTTCGCCCGCGCCATCCGCGCTGCGGTCTCGGGTCGTCCGGGCGGCGTCTATCTCGATCTGCCGGCCAAGCTGTTCGGCCAGGTCATGAACGCCGATGCCGGCCAGAAATCGCTGGTCAAGGTGATCGATGCGGCGCCCGCGCAGATCCCCTCGCCGGCCTCGGTCAAGCGCGCGCTTGATGTTTTGAAGAGCGCAAAGCGTCCGCTCATCATCCTTGGCAAGGGCGCGGCCTACGCGCAGGCGGATGAGGAGATCAAGAGCTTCGTCGAGAAGAGCGGCGTGCCGTTCCTCCCCATGAGCATGGCCAAGGGCCTTCTCCCCGACACCCATCCGCAATGCGCCGGCGCGGCCCGCTCGACGGTGCTGAAAGAATCCGACGTCGTCATGCTGATCGGCGCCCGCCTGAACTGGCTGCTCTCGCACGGCAAGGGCAAGAGCTGGGGCGAAGCGCCGAAGAAGTTCATCCAGGTCGACATCGAGCCGCGCGAGATGGACTCCAATGTCGAGATCGTCGCGCCCGTGGTCGGTGACATCGGCTCGGTCGTCTCCGCCTTCAACCAGGCGATGGCAACGGGCTGGACCGCGCCGCCCGCCGAATGGACCAAGGCGATCTCGTCCAAGCGCGAAGAGAACGTCGCCAAGATGGCGCCGAAGCTCATGAACAACAAGTCGCCGATGGACTATCACGGCGCGCTCGGCGTGCTGAAGAACGTCATCAAGGAGTATCCCGAGGCGATCCTCGTCAACGAAGGCGCCAACACGCTCGACCTCGCCCGCGGCGTCATCGACATGTACCGCCCGCGCAAGCGTCTCGACGTCGGCACCTGGGGCGTGATGGGCATCGGTATGGGCCAGGCGATCGCGGCGGCGCTCGAGACCGGCCATCCCGTGCTGGCGGTGGAAGGCGACTCGGCCTTCGGCTTCTCCGGCATGGAGGTCGAGACCATCTGTCGCTACAACCTGCCGATCTGCGTCGTCATCTTCAACAATGACGGCATCTATCGCGGCACCGACGTCAACGGCGCCAACGCCGATCCGGCGACGACGGTGTTCGTCAAGGGCGCGCGCTACGACAAGATGATGGAAGCTTTCGGCGGCGTCGGCGTGAATGCCACCTCGCCCGACGAGCTCAAGCGTGCCGTGGGCGAAGCGATGAAGTCCGGCAAACCGACGCTCATCAACGCGGTGATCGATCCGGCCGCAGGCTCTGAGAGCGGCCGCATCGGCAACCTCAATCCGCAGAGCGTTCTGCAGAAGAAGAAGTAAGTCCACCCCTCAACCCTTACTCCCTGCGGGTGCAGGGGCAGACAGAGTACGGAGCAACACGATGACCAAAGCGCTCACGGGCGTTCGCATTCTCGATTTCACCCACGTCCAGTCAGGACCGACCTGCACGCAGCTGCTAGCCTGGTTCGGCGCCGACGTGATCAAGGTGGAGCGTCCGGGTGTGGGTGACATCACCCGCGGCCAGCTGCAGGACATCCCGAACGTGGACAGCCTTTATTTCACCATGCTCAACCACAACAAGCGCTCGATCACGCTCGACACCAAGAACCCCAAGGGCAAGGAAGTCCTCACCGAGCTGATCAAGAAGTGCGACGTGCTGGTCGAGAATTTCGGCCCCGGCGTGCTCGACCGCATGGGCTTCCCCTGGGAGAAGATCCAGGCGATCAACCCGAAGATGATCGTCGCCTCGATCAAGGGCTTTGGCCCGGGACCGTACGAAGACTGCAAGGTCTATGAGAACGTCGCGCAGTGCACCGGCGGCGCCGCCTCGACCACCGGCTTCCGCGACGGCCTGCCGCTCGTGACCGGCGCGCAGATCGGCGATTCCGGCACCGGCCTGCACCTGGCGCTCGGCATCGTCACCGCCCTGTATCAGCGCACGCATTCGGGCAAGGGCCAGCGCGTCACGGCTGCGATGCAGGACGGCGTGCTCAACCTCGCCCGCGTCAAGCTGCGCGACCAGCAGCGCCTCGCCCACGGCCCGCTTAGGGAATACAGCCAGTTCGGCGAAGGCATTCCGTTCGGCGACGCCGTGCCGCGCGCCGGCAACGATTCGGGCGGCGGCCAGCCCGGCCGCATCCTGAAGTGCAAAGGCTGGGAGACCGATCCCAACGCCTACATCTACTTCATCACCCAGGCTCCGGTCTGGGAGAAGATCTGCGACGTGATCGGCGAGCCCACCTGGAAGACCGATCCGAACTACGCCAAGCCGGCCGCCCGCCTGCCGCGGCTGAACGAGATCTTCGCCCGCATCGAGCAGTGGACGATGACCAAGACCAAGTTCGAGGCGATGGAAATCCTCAACAAGGACGACATCCCCTGCGGCCCGATCCTGTCGATGAAGGAAATCGCCGAGGACCAGTCGCTGCGCGCGACCGGCACCGTGGTCGAGGTCGACCACCCCACCCGCGGCAAGTACATCTCGGTCGGCAATCCGATCAAGCTGTCGGATAGCCCGAGCGAGGTGGAGCGCTCGCCGCTGCTCGGCGAGCACACCGACGAGATCCTGCGCTCGGTGCTCGGCTTCAGCGACCATCAGGTCGCCGAGATCCACAAGTCCGGCGCGCTCGAGCCGCCACAGAAGCAGGCCGCCGAGTAAGGCATCGCAGCAAGACCACGAAAGGCCGCCGGTTTCGGCGGCCTTTTTTTCGTGCGCATCGAAAGGGACAGCGTCGCCCGATCGGCACGCTTCTTGTGCCGAACCGGTCCACGCTAAATTAACACTGAGTCAGGGGAACCGACGCAAGAACGCGCCGTTATCCCTTCGACCTGTGTGCTCTCGGAAATGCGAGCGCACCGTCTCCACGGCGACCGACCAAGCGTTGCGCCAAAAGACCCGCCCAACACTGAAGAAGCAGCCACCCTCCCCCACAGAGGGTGAGGAGGCAATCCATATCGGCTTGCCGGCGGGAGGCGCCTCGTCCGGTGCTCGCGGGTCACGCCCATTGATCGAAGTGAGGCTGAAATGTTGAGAGATCAATCCTCTGATCGCGCCAAGCGCGAAGCCAACAAGGCGTTCAAGCCTGTCAAAACGCAGAAGCCGATGAATGACTATGCGAAGGACCAGCACTCCTTTAACGAGAATCGCGAACGACTGAAGGCGGAGCGATTGGCCCGCGAGGCCAAGTCGGGCAGCCTGCCCGGGAAAGGCTTGCCGAAATAGGAAACGTCCTGTCGCCGATTAAACGGCACTGGAGAGCTTAAGCCAGCATCGACAGGATGCCGCGCTTTGAGCGCTCACCGTGCGCCGTCAGCAAGCTGCTCGCGAAAGTACTTCACCACCGCCGCGTTGAACTCGCGGTGGAAGGCCAGCCTGTCAAACCCCGCCGGCACATCGGTGCAGATGCGCGGGACGGCCGCCGCAAGCTCTACCGAACAAGGCGCGAGGAACGCGTAGTGGCCGGCCGGCACGACGTAGACGTCGGGCTTGCCCGGCAATCCCTCCGCAACGCGCGCGGTGCCCGAACCGTCGCCGACGCCGGGGCCGCCGAGCTTCGAGCGCCAGAACTGGAACGGCACCTTGACGACGGCGAGGTTCTCCTGCGTCAGGACGCCCGGCGCGGGATCGACGATGACAGCGGTACGGATACGCGCTTCGTGTATCGGCTCAGGCGGCGTCTCGCCATTGTGAAGCTGGGCGCATACGCCGGTCGTCTCCTTGCAGAGACTGGCGACCCTCGCAAAATCCGGCTTGGTCCCCATCAGCACGAGGCCGGTCGTCCCTCCGAGCGAGAAGCCGAAGAATCCGACCCTGACGGGATCGATCACCGCCCTATCCTTCCAGTCGTTCAATAGAAAATCGAGCAGGCGCACAATGTCCACGGGACGCGATCCCCAGACCGACAGGGTATCGCGCTTTGAGGAATCGCTGAACGTATCGCCGGGATGATTGATCGCGGCGACGATGAAGCCGGCATCGGCCAATGCCTCCGCCGTGTCGTGCTGCTGACCGAAGAATCCGCCTCGGCCGTGCGAGTAGATGACGAGCGGCAGCTTTGCGCCCGTGACGGGACAATCCTTCACGCCCTTCAGGTCGAAATCGGCGCCGACCGAAAGACTGCCCAGCGCGACATGCGTCGGCTCCGCCGCGCACGGATACCAGATTGCGCCTGATAGCGCAGGATCGGATTGGAGCAGCTGAATGCCCGCGGCCTTGGCAACCGAAGCAAGACAGCAGAGAATGACAGCAAAAGCCCAAAGCGCTCTGCGCAACGGAAGTCCCCCTGGTTTCACGCTTGAGTTGAACGATGAAGGGCAGCGGAATTGTGACTTCGGTTGTGCGGCGTACACATTGGGGCTGATCCACCGCCGACAGCGTTCTTCAATTCAGAACGCATGAATCACAACAATGCATTTTTATAAAACGGAGGGGTCATCTAGCCTGATCGGTACCAAGCCGTACGTCGCGCAATGGAGCGCGACGACGTGGGGACCGATACCGATGCGGCTATTTTTTAATCAGACCTCGCCCTACGCCCGCAAGGTAAGGGTCGCCCTTTACGAGCTCGGATTGAACGACATAATTCAGTTGGTTGAGGTCGATCCCTGGCTCGAGTCGCGTGACTTCACCGACGCCAACCCGCTCTCCAAAGTGCCGGCACTCGTTCTCGCCAACGGCACGCTTGTGACCGAGAGCGACACGATCGCGCAGACCTTGCACGGCCTGACGGCCCACTCGCAGCTCATCCCGAAGGAGGAGCCTGCGCGACAGCTCTGCCTTGGACGCGCCGCTTTGTGTCAGGGCCTGATAGATGCAACCTTCATCTGCGCGATCGAAGGGCGCAGGCCATCGGAGTTGCGCTGGGCGGACTGGGTTGCGCGTCAGGAGCGAGCGATTGCGCGGACGCTGTCATGGATTGAAGCCCGCTTCGACCTCGATGACCGGCGCTTCGACCTCGGCGACATTGGACTCGCCTGTGGACTTGGCTATCTCGACTTTCGCGCAGCGCACCTGTCATGGCGCCCCGAAAGACCAAGGCTTGCCGACTGGTTTGAACATGCCCGCGTCCGGTCATCCATGATCGCGACACAGCCATGCTGAGTTTCGAGCCCGGAACGGTCTTCGGTAGCCGCCACCTCGCCGATATTTTCAGCACCGCGCCGATGCGCACGATTTTCGGTGAGCGCAATTCACTGCAGTCCATGCTTCTGGTCGAGGTCGCGCTGGCCAAGGTTCAAGGGCAGCTCGGTGTCATTCCTGCCGAGGCTGCTGCTGCGATCGCCTCCGCTGCACGTCCTGAACTCCTCGATCTCGACGAATTGGCGGCGGGCACTTTGCGCGCCGGCCTGCCGGTCGTGAATCTGGTCGAGCAGTTGATCCGGCTCACCGGTAAACCCCATGGCGAATTCGTTCATTGGGGTGCCACGAGTCAGGACATCATGGACACCGCGCTCGTGATGCAGATGCGCGACGCGCTCGAGCTCGTCCACCGCGAACTGGAGCGCCTGATATCGGCGATTGCGGATCTGGCGCGTCTCCATCGCGATACGCCGATGGTCGGCAGGACCAAGCTTCAACACGCGATCCCGATCACCTTCGGCTTCAAGGTTTCCGTGTGGCTGTCGGGCCTTCTGCGTCACAGGCAACGTCTCGCCGAACTCAAACCAAGGGTCCTGCAGGTTCAGTTCGGCGGCGCGGTCGGCACTTTCGCGTCGCTCGGCGACGACGGCGACCGCGTCCGCGCTGCGTTGGCCCGCGAACTCGGACTCGGCGAGCCGCTGGTGGCATGGCATGCCGCGCGCGATGCATTGGCCGAGACGGTATGCCTGCTTGGGCTGATCTCCGCGAGCCTGAGCAAAATCGCAACCGATATCGCGTCAATGGCACAGACCGAGATCGGCGAAGTGCTGGAGCCGGGCGGCCAGGGCCATGGCGCTTCCAGCACCATGCCGCACAAGCGAAATCCGATCGTCTGCGAGCAGATTCTCAGCACTGGACTGTCGTTGCGCCGGCTCGCAAGCGCCATGCTCGACGCTTCGGTCCACGACCATGAACGGGCGACGGGACCGTGGCAAGCCGAATGGTCGCTGTTGCCGGAAGCGTTCCTGCTGATCTCCCGGGCGATGGATAACGCCGTTCGACTCTGCAGCGGACTGGTCGTCAGACCCGATGCGATGCAGGCCAATCTCGGGCGGACAAAGGGGCTCATTGCCGCGGAGGCCGTCATGATGGCGCTGGCTCCGTACGTCGGACGCCATCATGCGCACGAAATGGTGAGCGCAGCATGCACGCACGCCATCGCTTCGGGCCTGACATTGGCCGAAAGCGTTTCGCGCGATCCGGCGGTGACGGCCCACGTCGCGCCGCATGAGATCGAAAAGGCTGCGGACCCGGCGCGATACATCGGCCTGTCGGGCCGTGAGGTCGATCGTGTCCTCGCCGCTTGTGCTGATCGACCAGCCGGCGCCGCGCCAGAGGCGGCACCGTTGACACGGAGCGAGTCCACATGATTCTGAAATACACGCGCATGGTCGTCGTCGCAGCTGCGGTGCTGACAGCGCTGAATGTGGCACAGGCCGAGCCGCCGTTTCCCTCCAGGCCGATCATCTTGGTCGTCCCGTTCGCGGCTGGCGGCCCGAACGACGTGATGAGCCGGATCGTGTCCGAACACATGTCGCGAAAGCTCGGGCAACCGATCATTGTCGAGAACGTCGCCGGGGCGGGCGGCACGGCCGGCTCAACGCGCGTGGCGAAAAGCGCTCCCGACGGTTATACGCTGGTCAGCGGTCACGTCGGCACGCATGCGGCGTCGGTCGCGCTGTATCCGAATCTTCGTTACGATCCGCTGGTTGATTTCACACCGATTGGACTGGTCGCGGAAACACCGATCCTCGTCGTCGCCCGCCGCGATCTCGGAGCAGATAGCATCTCGGCGTTCATCGCGATCGCCAAGGCGCGCGGCTCGGACCTCACCTTGGCCCATGCGGGTGTCGGTTCGATCAGCCACATCAGCTGTCTGTTGTTCACGACGGTGACCGGGATCAAGCCCGTGGAGGTGCCATATCGCGGATCGGCGCTGGCGATGACCGACCTGATCGCAGGTCGCAGCGACTTCAGCTGCGGACTGTTGGGAGACGTTCTTCCCTTCCTGGGCGACAACAACTTACGTTTTCTGACCGTTTCGGCCCCGGCACGGGTTCCGCAATTGCCGGACACGCCGACGGCCCGGGAAGCAGCGCTTCCACAATTTGTCGCGTCGAGCTGGTTCGCGTTCTACCTGCCGAAAGGCGTGCCTGACGCCATTCGCGACCGGTTCGCCGATGCACTTCGCGCAGCGCTTGACGACGACGGCGTGCGGCGACGGCTTGAACTGGTCGGCTTGATCCTGCCGCCGCCGGATCAGCGAGGTCCCGAACCGCTCAAGCGGCGGATGGCCGAAGAGATCGCGCGCTGGCAGGACATTGTCAAAACCGCGCAGATTCGACTCGATCAATAGGTGCGATCGATCCTACAGGCTGGCGTTCGCAATGACGCCGCTGGATGTGGCAGCCGTCTAGCAACCCGGCCAGAACGTCCAACAAAAAAATCCGACACGCCTGTCGGATCGGCGCCACCCCGGTCGTCCTCGTGACATGAATGGGCCATAGACGCCAATCTCGGGCCCATCAAACACTGAGGATAACAACCATGCCCAGCACTGTCCGCCTGCACCGCGTTCTCGCCACCAGCCCGCAGAAGGTCTATCGCGCCTTCCTGGAGGCCGATGCGATGGCGAAATGGCTTCCGCCGAACGGCTTCACCTGCACCGTGCATCATTTCGAACCCAAGGTCGGCGGCACGTTCAAGATGTCGTTCCGGAATTTCACCACGGGCAACAGCCATTCGTTCGGCGGCGAATATGTCGAGCTCGTGCCGGGCGAGCGCCTGCGCTACACTGACAGGTTCGACGACCCCAATCTGCCGGGCGAGATCCAGGTCACCGTGATCCTGAAGAAGGTCTCGGTCGGCACCGAGATCGACATCACGCAGGCCGGCATCCCCGACGTCATCCCGCCGGAGGCCTGCTATCTCGGCTGGCAGGAATCGCTGCGCAATCTGGCGAAGCTCGTCGAGCCCGAGATCAATCAATAGCGAAGGCATTGGCGTCGTAGGGTGGGCAAAGGCGCACTTGCGCCGTGCCCACGATCTCTCGCGATACGGCGACAGACGCGTGGGCACGCTTCGCTTTGCCCACCCTACCGCACTGTTCGATCAGATCGCCGCTTTCTCCACGTCATTGCGAGGAGCTCTTGCGACGATGCAATCCAGACTTCCGCCGCGGAAAAAATCTGGATTGCATCGCTTCCGCCTTCGCTCTTCGAGCTTCGGCGGATAAGCCGCTCGCAATGACGGAGAATGAGGCACAACCGTTGGCTACACGCCCGCCTTCTCCCCGATCCCGCCGGCCGCGGTCCAGCGACCCGGGTCAGGACTGTGCCCGATCAGCGCCAAGCCATAGGCGATCGACTCGAACTGGTCACCCGACATCAGCCGCTCGTTGCCGAACCGCTCGGCAAACAATTTTCGCACCGCGGGCACGAAGGACGTGCCACCGGTCAAGAACACCTTCTCCACCTCGCGCGCCGTGATGCCGGCTTCGGCCAGCACCTTGTCGACAGTGGCGCCGAGGCGAGCGATGTCGTCGGCGATCCAGGCTTCGAACTTCTTGCGCGTGATGGCCGCGCCGATGTCGACGCCGCCGCCTCTGAAGCGAAAGTCGACCTCGTCCTGGACTGAGAGCGCCACCTTGGCATCGGACACCGCTCGGTACAGCGAAAAGCCGAGATCGAGATCGACGATGGTGATGAAATCCTCGAGCAGCTCCGGCTTCAGCGCGGTGCGCGCAAGCTCCCGCAATTCGCGCAGATCGCCGTTGCTCTTCATCATCGCCAGCTGATGCCAGCGCGCGAGGTTGGTGTAATGGCCGCTCGGGACCGGAAGCACCTTGTCGAAGGAGCGGAAGTTGGAGCCCTTGCCGAGCCGCGGCGAGACCACGTGGTCGACGATGCGGTAGTCGAACGTATCGCCCGCAATGCCGATGCCGGCGTGGCCGAGCGGCTCGGCGCGCAGATGACCTCCCGCGCGCGAAAAACGCATCACGGAGAAATCGCTGGTGCCGCCGCCGAAGTCGGCGACGAGCACGGTGGCATCGCGCTCCAGCCTACGGGCAAAGGAGAACGCCGCGCCGACGGGCTCGTAGACATAGCGGGCGTGGCCGGCGCCCAGGCGTTCGAACGCTGCGCGGTAGCGCTGCATCGCCAGCGCCTCGTCGGGGTTGCCGCCGGCAAAGCGCACCGGGCGGCCGACCGTGATGGTCGAGGTCTCAAAGCCGAATTTGTCGCCGCCATGGCGCGCCAGCGTGCGCAGGAACGCCGCCAGGATGTCCTCGAACTTGAAGCGCTGCCGGAACACTTGCGTGGTGTTGAAGCTGCTGCTCGCCGCAAAGGTCTTGAACGACTGCAGGAAGCGGTAGACGTGGCGTCCCTCGAGGAACGTCTCGATCGCCCACGGGCCGCCTTCGGCCTGGGCCCCGGCGCCCGGCCGGTCCTCCCAGAAGCACAGCGCCGACACGTAGACGCTGTGGCGCTGGCCGCCATGGTCGAAGCGGATGGCCTCGACCCGGCGGTCGTCCGCCGCGATGGCGACGACCGTATTGCTGGTCCCAAAATCGATGCCGATCGAGACGGCGGGCGAGGCGCTCGACATGAACCACTCTAACGGTTGATTGGATAAGGGGGGCGGACCACTAACCGCTTTGCATGAGCCTGCCAAGGCCTGCCTGCTGCATTGCGGCCGGAACCTATCATCATCGCCGCGGGATCCGTCCTCTCGGACCGGCTGATTCACCCGCCTTCCGCGCCTTTCGGCAAGGAAATGCCCCGGGGGAATCCGAGGCGCCGGCAATTTATATTGAATCGGCCCGTTAACCCGGCACTATGCTGCAATGCGAGAGATTACATGCTGCCATGCAAACAAGAACATAGACAGTGGCATCTGGTATACATAGATTGCCCCTCGAAATGAGACAGCAAGACTGACCGTCTCAAGAAAGGGAATTCCGATGTCCAAGACCGCTTCCGTTGCTCTCGCCCCCTCCTCCTCGCTGTTCGCCCGCTTGATGGCCGCGATCGACAGCCTTCTGATGGCGAGCGCCGAGATTTCCAACCACAACGGCGACCTGCCGCGTTTCGGCCTGTAACAAGGCCTTGCCCGCCTCGCCGAGCAGCGGGCCGGCAGGCCGCCGCAGACATGACGTTCGAGCAAATGGCCCCCAAATCGGGGCCATTTTGCTTTTGCGTGCTGGCCCGGCTCCACGACGCACAACTGCGACGATTGGTCCGCCGGGGTCCCTGCCGATCCGATTGTTTATCCGCTGGCATCTCGCATACCATTCGACGAACCAAGAATGGATTGCACAATCAAAGGTGTAAGGCGGGGAAACATAGCGCGGAACGGGAACCGGCCAGGGACAGATCTGCCGCGAACCTTGGCGGAACCTTAGCCGAAAGGAGCGGATGCCGCGCTTTATCCCTGCTCATAGAGTTTCTATCGGAACTGCCCTGGGAGATCGACCGCAAGGGTGACCCCAGGCATGTGAAGCGAGATGGGCTGACGCAAGCCGACAAAGAGCGGCTGCGTTGAGGGTTCGACAGGGAGAGAAACAAGATGAAGCCATTCGTTCTGAATGTCGCTCTGGCGGCAATCGCGATGTCGTGCGCCAGCAGCACCGCAAGCGGTGCTGGCTGGGAGCCGGTCCGTCCGGTCGAGTTCATCGTGCCCGCGGGCACCGGCGGCGGCGCCGATCAGATGGCGCGCACCATCCAGGGCATCGTCACCAAGCACAATCTGATGAAGCAGCCGCTGGTCGTCATCAACAAGGCCGGCGGCGCGGGCGGCGAAGGTTTCCTCGACGTGAAGACGTCGTCGGGCAATCCCCACAAGATCATCATCACGCTGTCGAACCTGTTCACGACGCCGCTGGCAACGGGGATCCCGTTCAACTGGAAGGATTTGACGCCGGTGGCGATGCTGGCGCTCGACGAATTCGTGCTCTGGGTGAATGCCGAAAAGCCGTACGCCACCGTCAAGGACTACGTCGAGGCGGCGAAGAAGGCGCCGGCCGGCTCGTTCAAGATGGGCGGCACCGGCTCCAAGCAGGAAGACCAGATCATCACGGTCGGCATCGAGAAAGCGATCGAGGCGAAGTTCACCTACATTCCCTACAAGGGCGGCGGCGAAGTCGCGGTTCAGCTCGTCGGCAACCACGTCGATTCGACCGTCAACAATCCGATCGAGGCGGTCGCGCAATGGCGCGGCGGCAAGCTCCGCCCGCTCTGCGTGTTCGACGCCCAGCCGATGGCCTATGACGAGCCGATCGCCGACGGCAAGGCCTGGAAGGATATTCCGACCTGCAAGTCGCAGGGTCTTGCGATGGAATATCTCATGCTGCGCGGCATCTTCATGTCACCCAAGGCCACCAAGGATCAGATCGAATATTACGTCGAGCTGTTCAAGAAGGTGCGCGCCACACCGGAATGGCAGGACTTCATGAAGAACGGCGCCTTCAACACGACCTTCCTGACCGGCGCCGATTACGCCAAATGGGTCGAGGCGGAAGAGAAGCGCCACGAGGGCTTGATGAAGGACGCCGGTTTCCTCGCCTCGGGGAATTGACCGCGCGTCTGCCGCGACCGCGAAACACGCGCTTGATCTGGAGGTCCCATGAGTGAACAATCCGGAACCGAATCCGGCCCCCCACACAAGACGCTGGAAATCGGCATGGCGCTGCTGATCGGCGCCTTCGGCCTGGTCGTGATCTTCGGCAGCCTGAAGGCCGGCATCAACTGGGGCGCGGAGGGTCCGCGTGCCGGCTTCTTTCCCTTCTATGTCGGCGCCGCCATCGTCGGCGCAAGCGCCATCAACCTCTGGCATGCGCAGCGCGACGACGACGGCCGGCTGTTCGCAGAATGGGGACAGCTTCGCCAGGTCATGAGCGTCGTCGTGCCCACTGCGATCTATGTCGGCACGATGCCGTTCATCGGCCTCTACGTCGCCTCCATGGTCTTCATCGCCTGGTTCATGCGCTGGCTCGGCGGCTATCGCTGGCTGACGGTCGCCGCGATCGCCATCGGCATGCCCGTCGTGACCTATCTCGTTTTCGAGCGCTGGTTCCTGGTCCCGCTTCCCAAGGGGCCGCTCGAGGAATGGCTCGGTCTGTAAGAGCTGCGCCGTCATCCCCGTTATTGCTGCAGGACGTATTGATATGGAAGAGTTGGCCAATCTGTTTCACGGCTTCGCGGTCGCCCTGCAGCCCTACAACATCATGCTGATGATCATCGGCATCACGCTCGGCGTCATCATTGGCGTGCTGCCGGGGCTCGGGGGCGCCAATGGCGTCGCCATCCTTCTGCCCCTGACCTTCAGCATGCCGCCGACATCGGCGATCATCATGCTCTCCTGCATCTATTGGGGCGCGTTGTTCGGCGGCGCCATCACCTCGATCCTGTTCAACATACCCGGCGAGCCCTGGTCGGTCGCGACCACCTTCGACGGCTATCCGATGGCGCAACAGGGCAAGCCCGGCGAAGCGCTGACCGCCGCCTTCACCTCCTCCTTCGTGGGCGCGCTGTTTGCCGTCATCATGATCACGCTGGTCGCCCCCCTCGTCGCGGGCTTCGCGCTGCGATTTGGCCCGGCGGAGAAGTTCGCGGTGTACTTCCTCGCCTTCTGCAGCTTCGTCGGCCTCAGCAAGGAGCCACCGTTCAAGACCATCGCGGCGATGATGATGGGCTTTGCGCTCGCGGCCGTGGGCCTGGACTCGATCACGGGGCAATTGCGGCTGACTTTCGGCGTCACGGAGCTGCTCAACGGATTCGACTTCCTGATCGCAGTGATCGGCCTGTTCGGCATCGGCGAGATCCTGCTGACCATGGAGGAAGGGCTGGCATTCCGCGGCGGCAACGCCACCATCAACCTCCGGGTGGTGCTGCAGACCTGGCGGGAATTGCCCGCTTATTGGATGACCTCGCTGCGCTCCTGCCTGATCGGGTGCTGGATGGGCGTCACGCCGGCCGGCGCAACGCCGGCGTCCTTCATGAGCTACGGCATCGCCAAGCGCCTGTCGCGCCGCGGCAACAATTTCGGCAAGGGCGAGATCGAAGGCGTGATCGCGCCGGAGACCGCCGCGCATGCCGCGGGCACCTCGGCGCTGCTGCCGATGCTGTCGCTGGGCGTGCCCGGCTCCCCGACCGCCGCCGTCCTGCTCGGCGGATTGCTGATCTGGGGCCTGCAGCCCGGCCCCATGCTGTTCGTCGAGCAGAAGGAGTTCGTCTGGGGCCTGATCGCGTCGATGTATCTCGGCAATCTCGCCGGCCTCATCGTCGTGCTCACCTGCGTGCCGATCTTCGCCGCCATCCTGCGCGTGCCCTTCGGCATCATCGCGCCGCTCATCCTGGTGCTCTGCGCCATCGGCGCCTATTCGGTGCACAACAGCACCTTCGACGTGATGCTGATGCTGGTGTTCGGCGTGCTCGGCTATCTCCTGAAGAAGTGCAACTACCCGCTGGCACCGCTGGTGCTCGCCATCGTGCTCGGCGACAAGGCGGAGGAAGCCTTCCGCCAGTCGCTGCTGGGATCGCAGGGCTCGCTCAATGTGTTCTTCTCCAACGGCCTCGTCAGCACGATCATGGTGCTCGGCCTGATCGCCCTGTTCTGGTCCGCGATCCAGGAAGGCTACAGCCGGCTGCGCACGTCGATGGCGTGAGGCGCGATCCGCGCCGCCGCCCCTGCCAAACCGTCGCAGGCCGGACTTTTGGAATAAAGGATCCCAGGAAGGGTGCGCTCGCCGAATGCCCCCTGCCGGCGTGCGCGAGCAGCGCATGAGTGCGAAAATCCCCGCGCTTGCCGGCTTTCCCCAACGCGCTCACGGCGTCGCGCCTTTTCGAAAAACACCTGATAAATCAATAGTTTGAATGGCCATAATGGCTATTGATGCCGGCACGCCGGCAATGATGGGGCTTTACAAGCGCGCCGCCATGGCACATGTGAACAGACCCGCGTTATTTCGCCGCACCTCCCCCTCCGTCGCTTGAATCTTGGCATATTGCATACCAGGATGCACGCCAGCGCATGCTTAAAAATGATCGGCGCGTTCGGGAGGGTTTTTAATGACGGACATGGTGCAGTCGGCAGCGGCCCCTAGTGCCGCGCGTGTGAGCGATACTTATCGCTGGGCGCAATTGGCCATCGGTGTCGGCGCGATGGTGATGATCGCCAATTATCAGTACGGCTGGACATTCTTCGTCCCCGACATCCAGAAGAAATTCGGCTGGGATCGCGCGTCGATCCAATGGGCCTTTACGCTGTTCGTGCTGTTCGAGACCTGGCTGGTGCCGATCGAAGGATGGTTCGTCGACAAATATGGTCCGCGAATCGTCGTGCTGGTCGGCGGCGTGCTCTGCGCCATCGGCTGGGCGATCAACGCGCAGGCCACCACGCTCAACGGCTACTATCTCGGCATGATCATCGCGGGCATCGGCGCCGGCGGCGTCTACGGCACCTGCGTCGGCAACGCGCTGAAGTGGTTTCCGGACAAGCGCGGTCTTGCCGCAGGCATCACGGCCGCGGGCTTCGGGGCAGGCTCCGCGCTGACCGTCGCGCCGATCCAGGCCATGATCAAGGACTCTGGCTTCCAGACCACCTTCCTCTATTTCGGCCTCGGCCAAGGCATCATCATCTGCATCCTGGCCTTCTTCCTGCTGTCGCCGAAAGCGGGCCAGGTGCCGAGCGTGGTGGCAAACGCCAATCTGCTGCAGACCCGCCGCAACTACCAGCCGACCGAAGTTCTGCGTCAGCCGATCTTCTGGCTGATGTACTTCATGTTCGTGATCGTCGGCGCCGGCGGGTTGATGGTGACGGCGAACCTGAAGCCGATCGCGGCCGACTGGAAGGTCGACAACGTGCCGGTCACGCTGATGGCGGTGACGATGACGGCAGTGACCTTCGCGGCCACGATCGACCGCGTGCTCAACGGCCTGACCCGTCCGTTCTTCGGCTGGATCTCCGACATGATCGGCCGCGAGAACACGATGTTCATCGCCTTCGGCATGGAAGGGTTCGGCATCTGGATGCTCTACCTCTGGGGCCACGATCCGATCTGGTTCGTGCTGCTCTCGGGCTTCGTGTTCTTCGCCTGGGGTGAGATCTACTCGCTGTTCCCCTCGACCTGCACCGACACGTTCGGCGCCAAGTTCGCGACCACCAATGCCGGCCTGCTCTACACCGCGAAGGGCACCGCCGCGCTGCTGGTCCCGATCGGCAATTACATGCAGCAATCGTCGGGCACCTGGGACAGCGTGTTCATCATCGCGGCCGGCGCCAACATCCTGGCTTCGCTGCTGGCGATCGCGGTGCTGAAACCCTGGCGCAAGGTCGTGGTCGAGAAATCGACCATCTGACCCGCTCCACCACAGCTCTTCATCGAGCAGACGCCCGGCCTCGCGGCCGGGCGTTTTCGTTAGAGCGAGTCCTTCACCGCACGATGGAACCGCAGATTTTCGGGATGGAGGACCCAGTTAGGGCTTGCTTTCTGGAATATGGTATACCAAGCTCCGCGCCGCGCTTGCGACGATAAGCCACAACCATTGCGACATCAAGTCATCTTGGCAAACGATGTCGACAGGACGAGCGCGTTGGGAGGTTCTTGATGATTTCCAGCACGGACGGCGCGGTCACGGCCGCGCCTCTTCGCACCGGTTTCCGTTGGCTCCAGCTCGCCATGGGCATCGCCTGCATGGCGATGATCGCCAACCTGCAATATGGCTGGACGCTGTTCGTCGATCCGATCGACGCCGCCCATCATTGGGGACGCGCCGCGATCCAGCTCGCTTTCACCATCTTCGTCGTCACCGAGACCTGGCTGGTGCCGGTCGAGGCCTGGTTCGTCGACAAATACGGCCCGCGCATCGTCGTCATGTTCGGCGGCGTGATGATCGCGCTGTCCTGGATCCTCAACTCCTATGCCGACTCGCTCACTTTGCTCTATGCGGCGGCGATCATCGGCGGCATGGGCGCGGGCGCGGTCTACGGCACCTGCGTCGGCAACGCGCTGAAATGGTTTCCGGATCGCCGCGGCCTTGCCGCCGGCGCGACCGCCGCCGGCTTCGGCGCTGGTGCCGCGCTCACCATCGTGCCGATCGCGAGCATGATCGCATCGAGCGGCTATCAGCACGCCTTCCTCACCTTCGGCATCGGCCAGGGCATGATCGTGTTCGCGCTCGCCTTCTTCATCCAGCCGCCGCGGCTCTCGATCCCGCCGAAGAAGAAGCAGCTCAATCTGCCGCAAACCAAGATCGACTTCACCCCGCCGCAGGTGCTGCGCACCCCGATTTTCTGGGTCATGTACCTCGTCTTCGTCATGGTCGCCTCGGGCGGCCTGATGACGGCGGCCCAGATCGGTCCGATCGCGCACGACTTCAAGATCGCCGACACGCCGGTCACGCTCGCCGGCTTCCAGATGGCGGCGCTGACCTTCGCGATCTCGCTCGACCGCATCCTCGATGGTTTCGGCCGCCCGTTCTTCGGCTTCGTCTCCGACACGATCGGCCGCGAGCACACCATGTTCATCGCCTTCGGCACCGCAGCGCTGATGCTCCTGACGCTGTCGGCCTACGGACACATCCCGCTGGTCTTCGTGCTGGCGACCGCGGTTTACTTCGGCGTGTTCGGCGAAATCTACTCGCTGTTCCCCGCGACCTGCGGCGACACCTTCGGCTCGAAGTTCGCAACCACCAACAACGGCATGCTCTACACCGCGAAGGGCACCGCCTCCCTGCTCGTTCCGCTCGCGAGCGTGATCTCGGCGGCCTATGGCTGGAAAGCCGTGTTCGTGGTCGCGGTGGCCCTGAACGCGACGGCGGCGCTGATGGCGCTGTTCGTGATCAAGCCGCTGCGCCGCTCCTTCATCCTCGGCAAGGAAGCCGAGAGCACCGAGGCGTCGACCGGCAGCGCCAAGACAACCGCAAAGACAACCGCCAGGACCGAGACGGCGTAACCGCCGCACGCTTTCGCACGACGAGCAAGGGGCGCAGCGATGCGCCCCTTCCTTTTGTCTCGGCGACAAACGTCAGCATCGCTGTCGCAAGATTTTTCGGATCGCCCAAATCCAGCGCTTGACGATTGGCATTATGTATACCACACTTCTCGCAACATTCACCCAGGGAGGTTGCAATGCTGGTCGGAGACATTCTGCGCAAGAAGACGCCGCGCGTTGTCACGGTGCGAATGAACGAAACAGTGGGCATCGCCGCCAAGCTGATGCGCGCCAACAATATCAGCGCGCTCGTGGTCAAGGACGTGGTCCGCTCCGAGGGTAACACCGCGGTCGGCATGTTCACCGAGCGCGACGTGGTGCGCGCCGTCGCCGAGCACGGCGCGAACGCCGTCAACGTCAAGGTCTCGCAGCTCGTCTCGGTGCAGCAGCTCGTGTCCTGCACCTCGAGCGACACGATCGAGCATGTCCGGCATCTGATGAACCGGCATCACATCCGCCATTTGCCCGTCATCGACGATTACAGCCTCGTCTCCGTCATCAGCATGCGCGACATCGCGGCTGCCATGGACGAGGCCATCAACGGCAAGCCGCAAGCAGCTGCCTAAGCATGATCCGGAAAAGTGCGCAGCGGTTTTCCGAAAAGATCATGCTCAAACAATAGGCTAAAGCGCCTCGCGCTTTAGCGATACGACCCTTCCCCTGTGACTACCGGCCCGGCTCGGATCCCTTCCGAGCCGGACCGGATCTTTCGTCCCAATTTCCGGCTTCGGCTGCTTCGCGAGGACTTCATGAAGATCTGCATCTACGGCGCCGGCGCAATCGGCGGATATCTCGGGGTTCAGCTCGCGCGCGCAGGCGCCGATGTCAGCCTCATCGCACGCGGCGCCCACCTTGCCGCGATGCGCGAGCGCGGCCTGACGCTGCTCGCGGGCGAGGAGAAGCACACCGTGCATCCGCGCTGCACCGACGATCCCACAGAGCTCGGCGTGCAGGACTACATCATCATCACGCTGAAGGCGCATTCGATCACCGGCGTGATCGAGAAGATGCAGCCGCTGCTCGGGCCCCACACCCGCATCGTCACCGCCGTCAACGGCATCCCCTATTGGTACTTCTACAAGCACGGCGGCCAATACGAGAACTCGACGCTGGAGAGCATCGATCCCGGCGGGCGGCAATGGCGCGAGTTGGGGGCCGAGCGCGCCATCGGCTGCATCGTCTATCCCGCCACCGAAATCGAGGCGCCCGGCGTGATCCGTCACGTCTACGGCAACAATTTCCCGCTCGGCGAGCCCTCGGGCGAGATCACCTCGGACGTAACGCGCCTCGCCGACCTGTTCGTCGCCGCCGGGCTGAAGGCCCCGGTGCTCGACCGCATCCGCGACGAGATCTGGCTGAAGCTCTGGGGCAATGTCTGCTTCAACCCGATCAGCGCGCTCACGCACGCAACGCTCGACGTGATCTGCACCGATCCGGCGACGCGCTCGCTGTCGCGCGCGATCATGGTGGAGACGCAAGGCATCGCCGAGACGTTCGGGGTCAAATTCCGCGTCGACGTCGAGCGCCGCATCGAGGGTGCACGCAAGGTCGGCGCCCACAAGACCTCGATGCTCCAGGATCTCGAGCGCGGCCGTCCCATGGAGATCGACCCGCTGGTCACCGTCGTGCAGGAGATGGGCCGTCTCACCGGCATCGCCACGCCCGCGCTCGACTCGGTGCTGGCGATGGTGACCCAGCGCGCCCGCATCGCCGGCCTCTATGACGGCGTCTCGACGCCATCGGATCCCCGCGCATTGGCGGTGGCGTGATGACGAGCGAGGTGAAGAAGTGGCTGCGCTTCCGCAGCAATGGCACGGCCGGTTTCGGCACGCTCACGCCATCGGGGATCAGCGTGCATGAGGGCGAGATGTTCGGCCGCAACTCTGCGACCGGCAAGAGTCTGGCGCTCTCGGAGGTCGAGCTGCTCGCCCCCTGTGCGCCCGGCAAGATCGTCGCGCTCTGGAACAATTTTCACGCGCTCGCGGCCAAGCTCAACCAGCCCGAGCCGCCGGAGCCGCTCTATCTGCTGAAAGCCACCACCAGCATCACGACGCCGGGCGCCGTGATCCGCCGTCCCTCATATTACGACGGCAAGACCACTTATGAGGGCGAGCTCGGCATCGTCATCGGCAGGACCTGCGCACGTGTCTCGCCCACCGAGGCCGACAGCTTCATCTTCGGCTATACCTGCGTCAACGACATCACCGCCAACGACATCCTGACCAGCGACCCAACCTTCCCGCAATGGGCCCGCGCCAAGGGCATCGACGATTACGGCCCGTTCGGCCCCGTCATCGCAACCGGCCTCGATCCCGCAAAACTCACGGTACGCACCATCCTCAACGGCGCGGAGCGGCAGAACTACCCGATCTCCGACATGATCTTCACGGCGCAGGAGCTGGTCAGCAAAATCTCCCACGACATGACCCTGCTCCCCGGCGACCTCATCGCCGTCGGCACCTCAGTCGGCGTCGGCGTGATGAAGGAGCCCGTGAACACCGTGACCGTCGCGATCGACGGCATCGGCGAGCTCACCAACGAGTTTCGGCTGTAGCCGCGAACACCGTGCCGTAGCCCGGAATGACGGCTCGCCGGCCATCTTTCCCGCAGCGCGGCAAAATTGATCCAGCGCAAATCGCACCATCCCGGCCGCCACTATCCTTCCGGCAACAGATCGATTTCTGATGCAAGGGAGGACGCCATGACGAACGCCAGCAATGCACTTTTGTGGACGGCCCTGTACTTCGCTCTCGCATTCGGTGCGATCTTCGCCGTCTGGTTCGCCGACAAGATGCGCTCGAGCTTCCTCGGGAAATGAGGCGCGCCGATTCGGGTCGGCGCCCGCCGCGGCTACCACGTCCGATCTAGGGATTTCCCGCTTCTGGAAAAGACGGGCATCCCTTTCATCGCGCCTCAGCCGACCGGCTGATGCGGTGAGTTGGGGATTCGCGCCGCAACGTGCACCCAGCACCCCGCCAGCCTCTTGCGCTCGGTTCCCCGCTTGGCAATCATGGCGAAAATGTGTGCCGGCGTGAGGAATTCACGATGTGGCTGTTTTTCCTGGTTGCCTGGTTGGGCCTGCTGGCCGCCGTCGCGCTTCTTGCCCAGCAGGCGCTTGGTTACGACATTGCCCACCTGCCCGCCTGGTTCGCGGGCCTGCCGGTGCCGCAACGCATCGCAACCGGCGTGATTGCCGCCCTGGCGCTGGCCCTGATTGGCGCCTCTGCCTGGCGGCTGTCGCGCCAGGACCGCAGCCTGAACACGCTTCGTGACCGCCTCAAGAGGACCAGGGAGGACGTCGTCGTCGCCCACGCCCTGCAAAACCACCTCGATGCCACGGTTCAGCACCTGATCGAAAGCGATCCCCGGGAGGCGGTCTCCGCCCTCCACGACAAGCTCGGCGAGACCGAGCAGCGCGCGCTGCTTCAGCAGGGCCGCAACCAATCCACCGACATGCACGATCAGCTCGCCGAGATCCGCCGCCGCCAGCAAGCGCTGCGCGAGATGGTCGGCAAGGTCGCCGATCAGCGCCGCGCGGTCGAGCCCGTCTTCACCGAGATCCGCGACCGCCAGAACCAGCTCGAACGCTCGCTGCACGACCTCGAGACCGACGACCGCAAGAACAATCTCGCCGACCGGCAGAGGGACATCGCCCGCGACGTGTCGGCGCTGCTGGGGCGGGTGAGCACGGTCCAGGAGACGTTTGCGACCCTGAACCAGTACAAGGAGGATCTGGCGAAATCCCACGCCGAGCTGGCGCCGCTGCGCGCCTCGGACGCCGGCATCAACGCCCTGATCGGCGAGCTCAGCCTCAGCCATGATCGTCTTGCCAAGAGCATCGACGAGCTCGAGACCGCCGGTGAAGCGCCGCTTCCCACCCGCGTCGAGACGCTGTCGAAGAACAAGATCGAGATCGAGCAACGCCTCGCCCGCATCGACGACAGCTTCAACATTCTCAAAGGTATCAGGCTCGACTTCGAGGAGCTGGGCCAGCGCCAGGCCCAGCTCGAACGCGCGCTCGCCGATGTCGAGACGGATGCCGCCGGCAAGACCCTCACCGAGCGCCAGAACGCGCTGAACGATTTCGTCCTCCAGTCGCGCCAGCGTCTCGGCGCGCTACAGGAGACGCTGGCGACGCTGAGCGCCTTCAAGACGGAACTGTCGAAGTCGCAGGCCGACCTCGTCCCGCTCAAGGCCCCGGTGTTCGGTATCGAAGCTCTGATCGCGGAGGTCGGCACCACCCGCGATCTTCTCGCCAAAACCGTCAGCGAGATCGAGGCCAACGGCGACGTCACCCTCGCCTCGCGCGTCGAGGCGCTGACGAAAAGCAAGCGCGAGGTCGAAGACCGCCTCGCCCGCGTCTTCGACAATTTCAACGCGCTCGATGCACTGCGCAAGGATATCGGCGGCATCTTCGCGACGATCAGGAACAGTTTGAACCGGATCGGGTGAAGCGCCGTCCCATCGGCGCCTGCTCCGCAACAAAGACAGACCACGAGGTATTTCCGTATCCGCTCGGCCCGTGATACAATCTTGGGGCGAGTATTTGAATTTCAGGTTTTTTCGACTCGATCATCATTCCGTCGCTGGCATCAACCCGTCAATGCCGGCCAGCATTCATATTCGGAGGACGCGTCCATGGCCGCCCGGAAAGTCACAAAGTCTGCCAAGAAGACCAAAGCCAAAGCTTCGAAATCAAAGTCCAAGAAAGCCAAGACAAAAGCCAAGGCGAAAAAAGCCGCGGCCAAATCCAAGAAAACCGAACCCAAAAAAGCCAAGTCCAAGAAAGCCAAGTCGAAGAAGGCGAAATCTAAATCGGCCAAGTCCAAGGTGAGCAAGTCCAAGGCCAGCAAATCCAAGGCGGTAAAATCCAACGCGAAAAAATCCAAGGCCGGCAAGAAGACGGCTAAGGCGAAGAAGAGCAAGACCGGCGCAACCAAGATGAAAAAGACCAGCAAGGTTGCAAAGAAGGCCGGCACCCCGACAACGCCGCCAGCCACGACGTCGCCTGCCACTCCCACGCCGCCAGTGACATCGCCTCCCTCAAATCCGCCCCCGGGCGCGTCGGGCTTCCAGGTCGTTGGCACCAACGCCGGTGCACTGTTTTCCCTCAAGTTGCATCGCGGCGACGGCAAGACGCTGGTTGCGATGAACTGGAAGAACGGCCGTCCGCCGCAGAATTTCGTCGGCTTCGCGATCGAGTACCAGGAGCCCGGCGGTAACGAGTTCTTTGCGTTGAACAACCGGCTCGGCTTTCTCGACGCCTCGGGCAACGTCGATCCTCAAAAGCATCCGACCCTGCAAGCGCCGATCCAGAAATTCCGGTGGGTGCATTTCCCGCGCAATGCAGAACTCGTCGGCGACTTCATCTATCGCGTCACGCCGATGTTCATGGACGCGCAGGGCAACCTCAGCAAGGGCGAGCCACAGCAGGCGCCGATCGAGCTCGCGCGCGAGACCTATCCGGGCATCGCCAACGTCACCTTCACCCGCGGCTTCGTCTCGTCGCAGGCCTTCGTCGACCGTTATCTGGCGCACGGCCCGATCAACACGCTGGTGGCGCCCCTCGCAGCGGGCGGGCTCGACTTCAAGCCAACCCATCCCGACACGCAGGTCGCACTGGCCTGGATGGGCTTCGAGGCGCGCAACGCGATCCTGGAAACCCTCGATCAGGCGATCGCCGACCATGCCGAGGTCCGCGTCGTTGCCTACGATTTCAACATGCCTGAGATCCTCGACCGCCTCCTCCAACTCGGACCGTTGCTCAAGATCATCATCGACGACAGTGCCGACCATGGTGAAGACGGTTCCGCGGAAAACGCTGCGGAGAGCCGCCTGGTCGCCTCGGCCGGGCGCGCAAACGTATTGCGCCAGCATATGGGCAACCTCCAGCACAACAAGACGATCGCGGTGAACGGGCCGACCGTGAAGAAAGTGGTGTTTGGTTCTACTAATCTGTCGTGGCGCGGCTTCTACGTGCAGGCCAACAATGCCTTGGTGGTGACTGGTCAGAAGCCGGTCGATCTCGCATTCGCGGCCTTCGACAGCTATGTCGCCAAGAGCAACAGCGCCGCAGGCTTCGGCGCAACGCCTTCCGCCGACTGGCAAGACCTCGAACTTCCCGGCATCGACGCCAAGGTGGTGTTCTCGCCCCACAGTGCCGCCAACGCCAAGCTCGACGGGATCGGCGACGACCTCAAGACCACGACGTCGTCACTACTCTATTCGCTGGCGTTCCTGGCGCAGACGAGCGGCTCCGTGCGAGACGCGATCAAACAGCTGACCGAGGATCCCAACGTTTTCGTCTACGGCATCGCCGACAAGAAGGTCGGCGGCATCGAGGTGCAGGACCCTGACGGAAACAGGCAGCCGGTGTTCGCAGCCGAGCTCAGCAAGAATGTGCCCGAACCTTTCGCGTCGGAGCCAACCGGCGGCACCGGTACACGCATGCATCACAAGTTCACGGTGATCGACTTCGACAAGCCGACGGCGCGGGTCTATCTCGGCTCCTACAATTTCTCCAAGCCCGCCGATCGCCACAACGGCGAGAACCTCATGCTCATCAAAGACCGTCGCATCGCCGTGTCCTACATGATCGAGGCACTCGGCATCTTCGACCATTACTCGTTCCGGGTCGCGGTCAAGAACGCCAAAGAGAAGGGTGTGAAGCTGCATCTGAAGCGGCCGCCGGGCCCGGGCGAAAAGGCGTGGTTCGACGACGATTTCACCGTCGGATACAAGATCAAGGATCGGCTGCTGTTCTCCTGAACGGTATGAAAGGTCGTGAGCGGGATGGGTCGAGCGAGACTCATTCCGTGGGCCGTGATCCACCGCCTGGAAACATCCGGACACATCACATCTCCGCGCGCCTGAGAGATGCCGCCAACATGTCCCGGGTGCGCCGCAACTTGGTCGCATTCCGCCGCCCTTCTGTGAGGCGTGTCTGGGGGCACGGCATGGCCGTGTTTGGGCCAAACCTTCTAGGGGTATCACTGTGAAGAAGATTGTAATTGCTCTGGGTGCGACGCTTGCTCTGGTGACGGCTGCGAACGCTGCGGATTTGCCGCGCCGCCAGCCCGTGCCGGCCTATCCGGCCGAGCAGGCACCGATCGGCAAGATGCCGATTGGCAAGAGCCCGGTTGGAAAGGCCCCGATCGGCAAGGCGCCGGGCCCGGTCGCAGCGCGCTACTGACGCGCCGCGCAAGACTAGCGTAAGCGGCCGACAGTCGAGGGGCACAGTTTGACGAACAAACCTGATCGATCGGGATCCTGCATCCTTGCCGGGCTCGCCCTCGCGGCGATGATCGCATGCCTGATGCCCTCGGCTTCGGCGCACGAAGCGAACAAGCGCGTTGCCGATGCCAATGCGCTTGCCACGACCGACTCCACATCACGGCCGGCGCCGCAATCGACGCGGCGTTCGGTCGCGCGCGCGGAGAAGGGTCCGTATTACGTCGACTTCCGCGCCCGCACGGCCGCGAGCTGGGGTCACGCCTTCGTCTGGTACGGCAAGACCAGTGAGAAGGCGGTCGAGGTCGCAGGGCTGACGCCTGCCGGCGACACGCTCGCTTACGTGCTCGGCCACATCACCTTCGTGCCGTCGGAGACCGGCGCGAGCTACGGCGATCTCGATCCGGACTATCTGACCGCGAGCTATCGCGTCTATCTGAACGAGGCCGACGCCAAGCGCGTGTTCGCCTATATCAAGAAATTGCAGGCGAGCTCGCCGGTGTGGAACGCCGAGACCGCCAACTGCACCGGCTTCATCGGCGACATCGCCGAGTTCATGGGCTTGCAAGTCCCCAACCGCTGGCAGCGCCCCGAAAACTTCGTCAACCGCCTCAAGGAAATGAACGGCGGCCGTCAGATGGTGCGGCTGTCGGCGCAGTAGCTGCAGCCCTTCGCCTGCGCGGCCATCCTTCGAGACGCCCGCCTTTGGCGGGCCCTCAGGATGAGGACCGAGTGCGCGGCAGCAGTTTCAACGGGCACCATGATTGCTTAACCTCATCCTGAGGAGACCGCCACCGGGTCCGCGCAAAGCGCGGCCGATGACAGGCTCCGCGGTCGTCTCGAAGGACGAGGCGCTCGCTCAGCTCGTGCGCAGGACTCACCGACTGCGCTCGAAGCGCCCCCTCGCCCGTCGAGGCTGAGCAAGAATTGGTTCGTTGGCGGTCCTAGGCCGTAGCGAACGGGGTGATTGCGAGCGGGGGCTGAAATATTCGCCAGAAGGTCGCTAGAGC
>NZ_JADPKT010000085.1 GCF_023074075.1 Bradyrhizobium sp. 138
GAGATTTGAGGCATCTGCAGCCGTGCTGATCCGCAGCTCCCGTCCGCCAACGTCGAGGCAGTTCATTGCCTCGATCGCGTTGAGGATCAAATTGAGAACAACCTGTTGCAGCTGAACGCGATAGCCCTTCACGAGCGGCAAGCCCGGAGCGAGGTCGGTCTGGATCAAGACATCATGTTTGAGCAGCTCGCTACGGACTATGGTGATCACGTCCAGGATTGCACCATTGACGTCGACGCTCTCCTTCGGCGCCGGAGCTTTCTTGATCAAGGAACGGATCCAACTGATGATCTCGCCGCCTCGCTTGGCCTCTGCGACAATGGAAGCGAGCGCCTGCTGTGCCTTTTCGAAATTCGGAGATTGCGTTCCTAGCCAGTTCAGTCCGGCCTCTGCGTTGCAGAGCATCGCGGTGATTGGTTGGCTTAATTCGTGTGTCACCGAAGCCGTGACCTGGCCCAGTGCCGCCGCGCGATTGGCGTGTGTTAGTTCAGCCTGCATCTCGCGGAACGTCTCGGCGGTTCGCTTGCGTTCGGTGATGTCGCGGCTCAGACAAATGATTCGTGACTGGCCACCTTCGCAGAATTCCCGCATACGGACTTCGACGGGAAGCACAGTGCCGTCCTTTCGGCAATACCGCCTCTCGAGCGTAGCGATTCCGCCAGCCTTGAGGCGCTCGCGGTTAGTACGCCAAGTGGCTTCATCCATCTCCAGATCGAACAAGGCCGCAGTTGCTCCAACCAGTTCGGCCCGGCTGTAGCCGAGACTTTCGCAGGCATTCCGATTCACATCGCGAACGCGACCGTCTTCACTGTGGAGCATGAACGTATCGGTCGCGTGGTCCACGAAGGTACGGAAACGGGCCTCGCTCTCGATCAGCGCCTGTTCGGCCCGCTTGCGCTCCGTGATGTGGCGCCCCACACCGCGGTAGCCCACGAAGTTTCCCGTATCGTCGAAGATGGGCATCCCAGAGACGGAAATATAGCGCTTGCCGCCGTCGGGCGAGCGAGCTCGAAATCGCGAAACGGGAGGTGGGCATCGAGTGTCTCCCGGTGCTTGCGCCAGCCCTCTGCATCAGGCTCCAGATACGGGACCTCCCATCGTGTCCTGCCGATCTCGGAGACCGGCGGCTCGGGAAGTGTCTGAGCGAACTCCTGGCGGATGAAGCGATGCTGCGCGTCCGTTTCCCAGTACACATCAAAGGAGAATTGCACCAGCGTGC
>NZ_JADPKT010000074.1 GCF_023074075.1 Bradyrhizobium sp. 138
GAGCCCAACCGGGCGGACTGCATCACCAATTCGCGGGGCGAGGGAGGCCAGAAGGAAAGTTCGGCTCCCGGGAGAGCACGGCATAAGCCGTCCGACCATCGCGCAGGGAAGGCCGAGTGATCGGCACCACCTGTATGCTGCTGTGCGGTTCTTCCTGCGTGCGCATTTTCGCGCAGCGGACCGCGGGTGCGAGGTCAGCACCCGGCCTTCCCTGCGCCCTCTTGGCTCAAGAGGGTGGAGCGACCAAGCAAAGCTCGGGTGATTCAAGCCGCGAGGCTGCGAAGGCGTGTCTGTGAGTCAAACTGCGTGTCACAAGCTCAGGCATCGTAGGGTGGGCAAAGGCGCTCTTGCGCCGTGCCCACGATCTCTCTCCACATTTGCGTTTGGTGGGCACGGCGCGCGAAGAGCGCGCCTTTGCCCACCCTACGGCACTGCACTTGGGGATGTGCACGGGAGCATTGCAGCGCAAAACAAAAAGCTGCAGCTTCGGTTCCGACTCGATCAGAAACCGAAGCCGCAGCGGCGGCTTGATGCGCGCTTACTGCTTGGTCTTCCCGTCCTTGTCGTACTGGGAGATGAAGGCCCAGAGATTGTTGATCTCGGTCTCGTTCTTGATGCCGGCGAACGCCATCTTGGTGCCGGGGATCTTGGCCTTGGGGTCCTTGATGTATTCCTTGAATACAGCCTCGTCCCAGGTGATGCCGGAATTCTTGTTCGCGTCCGAGTAGCTATAGCCCTCAACCGTGCCCGACTTGCGGCCGTTGAGGCCGTTGAGCACGGGACCGACCTTGTTCTTGGCGCCTTCGCCGATCGCGTGGCAGGCCAGGCATTTGTTGAACGATGTCTTGCCGGCTGCGACATCCTGCGCCATCGCGGCGGGTGCGGTGGCAATCAGTGTGAGGATCGTCAGTGCGCCAAAAGTCAGTTTTGTCATCGGGTGCTCTTCGTCTCTTCCCTGGTGGGTCTGGTCAGTCTCTTGCCTGGTCGCAATCGCCCGACCTGCCGGTTTTGGCAGGCCTGCTCGGCTTGGACAAGCCACCAAACCATGACAGGTTTCATGGTTTCCTACTTGTCCCAGAGCGAACTCGCTTGAGATCGTCGATCCGACTTTCGGATAGCCTACCCAAACAGGCGCGGACGTGATTGATTTGCCGAGACAAAATCGATCGTGCGGCGTGAGCCGGAAGGATAAATCATGGCCATTATGATGCCTGCGAGCGACCAGGCCGTGCTCGCGCGGCGCGCGGAAATCGTTGCTGCGTTGCGTGCAATCGTGCCCGGCGAGGGCGTGATCGATACGCCTGCCGAGATGCGGGCCTATGAATCCGATGGCCTGACCGCCTATCGGCAGCCGCCAATGGTCGTGGTGCTGCCCGATACGACCGAGCAGGTCTCGCTCATCCTGAAATATTGTGCCGGGCAAGGCATCAAGGTGGTGCCGCGCGGCTCCGGCACATCGCTGTCGGGCGGGGCACTGCCGCTCGAAGACGGCGTGCTGCTCGGGCTCGGCAAGTTCAAGCGCATCCGCGAGATCGATTTCGACAATCGCGTCGTCGTCACCGAGCCCGGCGTCACCAATCTCGCCATCAGCCAGGCGGTCGCCCATGCCGGCTTCTACTATGCGCCCGATCCGTCCTCCCAGATCGCCTGCTCGATCGGCGGCAATGTCGCGGAAAATTCCGGCGGCGTGCACTGCCTCAAATACGGCATGACCACCAACAACGTGCTCGGTTGCGAGATCGTGCTGATGAGCGGCGAAATCCTGCGCATCGGCGGCAAGTCCGCCGAGAACGCAGGCTATGACCTCATGGGCGTCATCACCGGTTCAGAAGGCCTGCTTGGCGTCATCACCGAGGTCACGGTCCGCATCCTGCAAAAGCCGGAGACGGCGCGTGCGCTGATGGTCGGATTCGCGCAAGTCGAGGCCGCCGGCGAATGCGTGGCGCGCATCATCGGAGCCGGCATCATTCCCGGCGGCATGGAGATGATGGACAAGCCGGCGATCCACGCCGCGGAGGCCTTCGTCCACGCCGGCTATCCGCTCGATGTGGAGGCGCTGCTCATCATCGAACTCGACGGTCCCAAGATCGAGGTCGACGAGCTGATCACGCGCGTCGAGGCCATCGCCAATGGCTGCGGCTCGACCACGTGCCAGATCTCGACCTCGGAGGCCGAGCGCAATCTGTTCTGGGCCGGCCGCAAGGCGGCGTTTCCGGCGGTGGGGCGCATCTCCCCGGACTATCTCTGCATGGACGGCACCATTCCCCGCGGCGCGCTGCCGAAGGCGCTGGCGCGCATCCGTGAGCTCGGCGAAAAATACCAGCTCGGCTGCGCCAACGTGTTCCACGCCGGCGACGGCAATCTGCACCCCTTGATCCTCTACGATGCCAACAAGCCCGGCGAGATCGAGCGCGCCGAGGCCTTCGGCGCCGACATCCTGCGCGCCTGCGTCGAGTTCGGCGGCGTGCTCACCGGCGAGCACGGCGTCGGCATCGAGAAGCGCGACCTCATGCCTGATATGTTCAGCGAGATCGACCTCAACCAGCAGCAGCGGCTCAAATGCGCCTTCGACGCGCAGGGCCTGCTCAATCCCGGAAAGGTATTTCCGACCCTGCACCGCTGCGCCGAGCTCGGCCGCATGCACGTTCATGCGGGCAAGCTCGCGTTCCTGGACATCCCGCGGTTCTAGCGTCGGTCGCTGTGCCTTCACTGCGATGCGCCAAATTTGCTTTCCGTTGTAAACTTCGATACCGGCTCAGTCGTGGATACGCTTAAGGTCAGAGACGCTAAAGACGTCGAAGAGGTGGTGCGCGCGGCGATTGCCAATGAGCAGCCGATCGAGATCATCGGTCATGGCAGTAAGCGCGGCATCGGCCATGCCATGGCCACCAATGCCGTGCTCGACCTCTCCGCACTCAATGCCGTCACCTCCTACGAGCCGAACGAGCTGATCATCACGCTGCAGGCCGGTGCGCCGCTTAACGACGTGCTGTCGCTGATCGATGCCAAGAACCAGCAATTCGCCTTCGAGCCGATGGACACAGCGCCGCTGCTCGGCACGCCCGCGCTCGGCACCATCGGCGGCATGGTCGCGGCCGGGCTCACCGGTCCGCGCCGGATCAGGGCGGGCGGCGCACGCGACCATCTGCTCGGGGCGCATGCCGTCTCCGGTTTCGGCGACAGCTTCAAGACCGGCGGCAAGGTGGTGAAGAACGTCACCGGCTACGACCTCTGCAAGCTGCTCGCGGGGTCCTGGGGTACGCTGTCTGTCATGACCGAGGTCACGCTGAAGGTGATGCCCAAGCCGGAGGCCGAGCGGACGCTGCTGCTGCGCGGGCTCGATGACGCCGTCGCCAACAAGGCCATGACCGCGGCGCTCGGCTCGCCCTTCGACGTCTCCGGTGCGGCGCATCTGCCGAAATCGGCGTTCCGGGCCAGGATCGAGGGGCTTGGCGATCTCGGAGGGGAGGGCGAGGCGCTGACCGTGCTGAGGCTCGAGGGCATCACGGCTTCCGCCGCCCACCGCGCCGGATCGTTGCGCGACTTGCTGGCGCCGTTCGGAACCACAACGCTGGCCGAGGACGTGGCGTCCGCGGCGCTGTGGGCCACGATCCGCGACGTGCTCCCGTTCGCGGCCGGCGGCGCGCTGGGCGCCTGGCCGGTCTGGCGCATCGTCTGCCCGCCGGCCTCGGGCGCCACGCTCGGCGCGCAATTGGCGCGCGAGACCGGGGGCGATGTGATCTACGATTGGGGTGGCGGCCTGATCTGGGCGGCACTACCGCCGAGACCGGACGCGCATGCCCCGGCCGTGCGCGCGCGTGCGAACGCGGCCGGAGGGCATGCCACGCTGATCCGGGCCGCCGAGGATGTCAGGCGGGATGTCGACGTCTTCCACCCGCAAGCACCGGGTATAGTTGCACTGAGCGAGCGGGTGCGCGCCGGTTTCGATCCAAAGAGCATTCTCAACCGGGGACGCTTGAGGCGGGGCGCTGGGCCATGAAGACCGAATTCTCACTGGCGCAGCTCGCCGATCCCGATATCGCGGAAGCCGACAAGATCCTGCGCGCCTGCGTCCATTGCGGCTTCTGCACCGCAACCTGTCCGACCTATGTGCTGCTCGGCGACGAGCTCGATAGCCCGCGCGGCCGCATCTATCTGATCAAGGAGATGCTGGAGAAAGACCAGGCACCGACGGCCGAGGTGGTCAAGCATATCGACCGCTGCCTGTCGTGCCTGGCCTGCATGACGACCTGCCCCTCCGGGGTGAACTACATGCATCTCGTCGACCAGGCCCGGGTCAGGATCGAGCAGCGCTATCAGCGGCCGCTCACTGAGCGCCTGCTGCGCCAGGTGCTGGCCTTCGTGCTGCCGGACCCGCGGCGTTTTCGCGTGAGCATGTGGCTGGCCGGGTTGGCCCGCCCGCTTGCCGTGTTCCTGCCGACGCCTCGTCCCTCGGCCACGCCGGGCCTGATCCAGCGCCTCAAGGCGATGCTGGCGCTGGCCCCACACCGGCTGCCATCGCCGGGCCCCGCCGGCGGCAGCGTGTTCGCGGCGCTGGGCAAGAAGCGCGGCCGGGTCGCGCTGCTGCAAGGCTGCGCGCAGCAAGTGCTGGCGCCGCGCATCAACCAGGCTGCCATCAGTCTTCTCACCCGCCACGGCATCGAGGTTGTCCTGGTCCGGGACGAGCAGTGCTGCGGCGCCCTGACCCATCACCTCGGCAACGACCAGGATGCATTGGCGCGGGCCCGGGCCAATATCGCGGCGTGGGGTGCGGAAGCGGCCGGCGAGGGGCTCGACGCCATCCTGGTGACCGCGTCCGGCTGCGGCACAGTGATCAAGGATTATGGCTATCTCCTGCGCGAGGATGCTGCGTTCGCCGCCGACGCGGCGAAGGTGTCGGCGCTCGCCAAGGACATCACCGAATATGTCGCCGGCCTCGGACTCGAACCGACCGCGCGGCAGGACAACATCGTCGTTGCCTATCACTCAGCATGTTCGTTGCAGCATGGGCAGAAAATCACGGGCCTTCCGAAAGAATTGCTTTCCAAGAATGGATTCGTGGTGAAAGATGTACCGGAGAGCCATTTGTGTTGCGGTTCGGCGGGGACCTACAACATTCTCCAGCCCGAGCTTGCGAGCCGATTGCGCGATCGCAAGGTCGCCAACATCGCGAGCGTCAAGCCGGACATGATTGCCGCGGGCAATATCGGCTGCATGGTGCAGATTGCCAGTGGCACGTCAGTTCCGGTCGTACACACGATTGAGCTTCTCGATTGGGCTACGGGCGGGTCGCGGCCGGCATTGAATACGCAAGGTTGAGCTTTCAAAGGCTGAGCTTTCGTCCGGAGGTGACGGCTGAAGTCGCCCGATCGACCATTGTTTGGCGGCAACAGGAGGACCACGATGGCGAAAGCGAAAAAGAAGAAAAGCAAGAAGGCCAAAAAGGCGAAGAAGGCTGTAGCGGCGAAGAAATCCGCCAAGAAGGCAGCCAAGAAGTCCGCGAAGAAGTCTGCGAAAAAATCGGCCAAGAAGTCTGCCAAGAAGGCTTCGAAAAAGGCCGCCCCGAAAAAGGCCGCCAAGAAGGCTGTGAAGGCCACGGCCAAGAAGGCTGCACCGAAGAAGGCCGCGAAGAAAGCGGCACCGAAGAAGGCGAAGGCAGCTCCCGCGCCGAAGCCGTCAGCGCCGGCGGCAACTCCGGCTCCCGAGCCGGCGGCCGAGACAAGTTGGGCGATGCCTTCGTCTTCTGCGGAAGCGGCACCGGCCGAGGGGCAAAGCTAGGTCCTGTCCAGCGACTGCGCTCGACAACAGGAAGGCCGCTGCGGTGACGCTGCGGCCTTTTTGCATCGCCACAAGGACCGCCGGAAGCCGTCCCTTTCCCGCGCCAGTCTGATTCGTAACCCGGCTGCCACGCGCCCCGCCTTCCCGTGCTTGCACGGTCCCCTCCGTGCACTTTGGAATGCAAATAATGTGATCGAGAAGACACACAGGCTGACAACCTTTCGTGGAATCGTCAAAACGCCTAAAAAGTCGGCAGATGCCCGCGCTTTTTGCTTCACGGTTCGCGCCCCCCACTCCAGATTGTCGCAGTAACGCAATTTTGCACGCAGGTCGTTCGCCCCGGGGGGCTTCCGGGATCCGACTGGGTAAGAACTGGTGATGGGGATCGAAATGAAAAAAGTGGCTTTGTTGGCAACGGCGCTGGCAATGGTGACGACGGGTTCGGCTTTCGCGGCAGACATGCGGGTCAAAGCGCTGAAGGCCCCGCCGCCGCCGGCCTTCGATCCCTGGGATATCGCCTTCGGCGCGGGCATCATGAGCGACTACATCTTCCGCGGTATCACGCAGTCGAACCACAAGCCGTCGGTCACGGCCTATTTCGAGCCGCGCTATAACGTCAACAAGGACCTCCAGCTCTACGTCGGTACGTCCGCCTCGAGCATCTCGTTCCCGAACCGCGCGGCGGCCGAGGTCGACATCTACGGCGGTATCCGCCCGACCTTCGGCATGTTCGCCTTCGACTTCGGTGTCTGGGGTTACCTCTATCCGGGTGGAAGCTGCTTCGGTTCGCAGGGCACCCTCGCGCAGGGCAATTGCGGTGGCGACATCGACTACTCGCAGGGCGCCATCGGCCTTCCCATCAACGGCAACTTCGCCAAGAAGGACGCGAGCTTCTTCGAAGCCTATGCCAAGCTGAACATCGCCATCAACGACCAGTGGACGGTCGGCTTCAACGAGTACTATTCGCCGAACTTCCTGAACCTCGGCGCCTGGGGCAACTACGCCTCGATCACTGCCAAGTGGACCGCGCCGAGCACGACCTTCGGTGCCAGCGGCGTCGGCATGTATGTGTCGGGTGAGTTCGGCCGCCAGTGGCTCGGCACCTCCGACATCTTCTACGGCATCGCAGGCGATCCGGTGTACGCGAACGGCATCAAGGAGCCGAGCTACAACACCTGGAACGTCGGCGTCGGCTTCACCTACAAGGTGTTCACGCTCGATCTGCGCTACTACGACACCGACCTGAAGAAGGGCGATTGCAACGCTTTCACCAGCGACCACACCGCGAAGTTCGACGGCAGCTTCACCGCCATCAACCCCGGCGGCTTCGGCTCCAACTGGTGCAGCGCGGCCGGCGTCGCCAAGCTCTCGTTCGACCTGACGGCGATGAGCAACCTGAAGTAAGTTTCTCCCCGAGACGACTTCACCAAGTCATTTGGCGAGGGCGGCAGAGTGATCTGCCGCCCTTTTACCTTTGGGCTTACATGCCGTCATTGCGAGCGTAGCGAAGCAATCCAGAAGTGCATCTCTGGAGGCAGTCTGGATTGCAAGAGCTCCTTGCAATGACGACGCGCGAAGGGAGCGGGCAACCGTTCCAGGGACGGCAAGGACGCCGCCACATGGCTTTTCATGCGGTAGTGGGTTGCGTCTCAGCGCGCCGGGGTCGGCTCCGCCCGGGCCGGCTCGCCGGTTTTGCCGAGGACGTGGATCTCGCCGTCCTCCACCAACGACACCTTGCGGGTATGGAAGGCGTCCAGCGTCGAGCGGTGGCCGATCGAGACGATGGTGGCCTGTGGCAGCCTCTCCGTCAGCAGCCGATAGAGCCGGTCCTCGGACGGCTCGTCCAGCGAGGCCGTCGCCTCGTCGAGGAAGAGATAGTCCGGCACGTGCAGCAGGGCACGAGCGAGCCCAAGGCGTTGCTGTTCGCCGAGCGACAGTGTCCGGTTCCAATGTCCGTCTTCGTCGAGACGGTCGGCCAGGCGCGGCATGCCGACCGCAATCAGCGCGTCCCGAATCTTCTCGGCCGGGATGGAACCGTGTCCGGCAGGGTAGATGACGGCGTCGCCAAGCGGGCCGATCGGGAAATACGGCCGCTGTGGCAGCATCATCAGCTTCGCCTTCTCGGGAATGGCGATCGTGCCGGTGCCGAACGGCCAGATGCCGGCGATGGCCCGGAACAATGTCGATTTGCCGGAGCCGGACGCGCCGGTCACCAGCACCCGCTCCGACGGCTGGATCGTGAAGGCATCGGCTGCGACCAGAGGTGCGCCGTTCGGCAGTCTGACCAGCAATTGCTCGAGCGCGATGGCCTTGCCGTTCGACGGCGCGACGTCGATGGTCGGCTCCTGCGCCGCGCCGCGGGCGGCGGAGCTGACCGACATCTCGAAGCCATCGAGGCGGGCAATCACCGCGCGCCACTCGGCCAGCGAGCGATAGGCGGTGACGAAGAAGGACAGCGCGTCCTGCACGCTGCCGAACGCCGAGCCGGTCTGCATCATGTCGCCGAGCTGGATGCGCTTGGCGAAGTAGGCCGGCGCCACCACCACATAGGGAAAGATCGTTGCGGCCTGACCATAGCTTGCCGTGAAGGCGGTCAGGCGCTTGGTCCGGCTCATGATCTCGTACCAATTGCCGATGACGAAGCCGAAGCGCCGCAGCAGATGCCCTCGCTCCGCGTTCTCACCCTGCAAAAGGGCGATCTGCTCGGAATTTTCGCGCACGCGGATCAGGTTGAAGCGGAAGTCGGCCTCAAAGCGCTGCTGCTCGAAATTGAGATTGATGAGCGGGGCGCCGATCCAGTGCGTCAACGCGGTACCTGCAATCGCGTAGACCAGCGCGCACCAGACCAGAAAACCGGGGATGAGGATATCGGTGCCGTAAATGTACAAGGGTGCCTTGTAGGACAGGCCCCAGAGGATGACGACGAACGAGGCCAGCGTCACGACCGAGGACAAGAGGCCAAGGCCGATGGTCAGCGTTTGTTCGACGAAGTTCTTGACGTCCTCGGTGACACGCTGGTCCGGATTGTCGGCGGCGTCGCCCTTGAGCTGCATGCGGTAATGCGTGGCGCCGTCGAGCCATTCGCCGAGATAATGGCGCGTCAGCCATTGCCGCCAGCGGATCTGGAGCCACTGGTTCAGATAGAGCTTGTAGACGGCCAGTGCGACGAAGGTGAAGGCAAGGCCAAGGAAGATCCAGACCTCCTTGACGAACTCGGGGAGATCGTAGGCCTGCAGCGCGCTGTAGAACCGGTTCTGCCATTGATTGAGGAGCACATTGATCGCGACCAGCACCAGCTCCATCGCGACGACGACGGCGAGCAGGCCGCGGCCGACCCATTTGTCCTCCGACCAGAAATAGGGAGCGGCGATTCGCCAGACGATCGCGAGCGTGGCGCTGATGTTCTTCACAGAGCAGGGTCTCCTAGGGGGATGTGCACAACCGCCCGGAGCCAAGGGCTTGAGGCCATGGCGGAAATGGGTGCGCTTAGGCTAAAGTCGCAGGTTCTGCAATTTGCGTTGGCTTGTCGCAGCTTGCAACCCTAGCATGGGCTCGACCGCGCGGGGTGGGGTGCTCCCGGATTTCGCGAGCTTGTGAGCGGACGGGAACCGCTGCATTCGCGGCGAACTCGTCCGGCGGCGTGATGGGCAAAGATGATCGACGCGCAGTCGATCGTGGTCGCCTCCACGGCCACCAACTGGTACGGCCACGAGGGCACGATCCTGCGCTTCGTGTTCTGGCACTCGATCGTGCTGGCCTGTCTCGTCGGCGTGCTCGTGACGTTGCAGGCCTATGTCTGGCCGTTCACGGCGCTTGTGCTGAAGTAGCAGTCGCCGCCAGGGTTAGATGCAAATCCCCGCGAGGTTCGCCCCCGCGGGGATTTTGCGTTTGATGTCGGCGAACCTTCTCAACGGCGCCGCCATCTTATAGAAGGTGCGGCAAATCAGGTCGGTCGAGAGGCTCCATGGTTTCGCTCAAGCAGTTAGTGGGTGCGGCGGTTGCAATGCTCGCGATGTCCACGCTCGCGTGTGCCGAGGACGGTTTTCCCTTCGGCACCGAGATGACGCTGGAAGCGTTGCCGCAAGCAGGCTCCAAGCGGATTCCGAACATCGAGATCGGCGACCATGGCGAGGTCGTGCTGGAGCTGTGGTGCAAGGGCGGCAAGGGCCAGTTCTCGGTCGCCGGCAACACCGTGATCTTCGTCCCCGGCCAGATTCAGGACCGTTCCTGTCCGCCGGCAAGAGCGCAGGCCGACGACGAACTCGTCGCAGCGCTCAGCAGTGTCGAGACCTGGAAACGCCAGGGTGACGTGCTGACGCTGATCGGCCCCAAGCCGCTGCGCTTCAGGACGACAGGGAATTGACGCTCCCTGGGTGTCCCGGACGCGCTGCAACGCGTAGCGTTGCCGCGCAGAGCCGGGACCCAGCTTCCATCGGCAAATTCGCAGGTGGCCTCTGAGCGCCGGCTCTGCGGCGCACCACTGACGTGCTGCACCTTGTCCGGGGCGCGATCGTTCAGCGGGTCACTTCCACACCGACTTGTCGGCATCCCAGCGCTGGCCCTTCAGCTCCTTGGTGAGCGCCTCGACCGAACCGTTGTCGTCGGGCTGTTCGCCTTCCTCGTCGACCGAGGCGTCGTCGGAGAGATTGAGCTTGGCGCCGCTACTCTCGTCGGCGGTCGTCGTCGCGGGGCTGCCGATCCAGAGCATGAGCTTGTCGGTCGTGCCGGGCTTGTCGGGCGAGACCAGCCCTGCGACCTCGATCGTGTCGGTCAGCTCGAGCGCAGGAAAATCCCGGTTTGGCCGCTTGAACACCAGCTTCAGCTTGCCGGTGGCGGGGTTGAAGCTTTGTGACACGGGCTTTGCCGCGAGTGTCCGGCTCAGAACGTTCGCAACAGTGGCCGCGAGCTTGTTGCGGTTGATCTTGTCGCCCTCGCGCCAGTCGGCCGCGGCGAAGCGGATGGTGCGGTCCATCTCGGTCATGCCGGCGGTCCAGCCTGCGGCGGTGACGCCGGGCATCGCCTTGAATTTCGCCAGCAGCGCGCCGGCGCGCTCGGGGTCGACCGACATGTTGATGGTCTGCTCGCCTGCGCGCAGCGCATCGCAGCCGACAGTGAGGCTCGCCAGCGTCACCTCGACGTCCTGGCCCTTCAGGCTCTTCAGGAAGTCGGTCGCCGCATCGAGCTTGACCTTGACCGCGATCGCCTCCGGCGAGACGTCGGTGAAATCCTTCGGCTGCGGCGTGATGCCGTCGTCGGAGGTCTGGTTGTCCAAGAATTCCTTTTCGCTGAGATCGGAATTGTCCGGCGAGGTGACCTCAGTCACCGCCTGGCCGATGCTGATCTGACCGCGGAACTCGAAGCTATCGCCGGCCTGCTTGCGCAGCAGCTTGATGCTGACCGGCGCCTTCTCGCTGATACTCTGCGTGGTGCCGGTCAGGGTCTGGCCGGCGACCTGGAGATTGACGACGAAGCGATCCTTGCGGTCGGAATTCTTTGCGACGGGATAGCAGACGTCGAGCACCGCCGCCGTGACCGTCTTGCCCTGGCGCGTCTCCTTGAGGATCACGTCGGCATTGCCGTCCATCAACCCGTCGATCGAGGTGAAATAGCGCGTCTCCACGCCCCCGGGGGCCGTGGCCTTGGGTGACAGTTTCATCTGGGCGGAGGCAAATTCGGGTGCAACCGCAAGCAGGGCAGCCAAAACGACTGTCGGACAAACCAGAAGCGCACGCATCGCGGAAATCCCTGATCAAGAATCGGCGCGCCACCGTAGTGGGTTTTGGCCGTCGGTTGAATCGGAAAGCTGAAGGCAGGGTCTGCAAAAAAGAAGGCCGCCCGGAGGCGGCCTTCGCAACATTGTAATGAAAGGATCGGCTTAGAAGCCGCCCATGCCGCCGCCGGCGGGCATGGCGGGCGGGGCTTCCTTCTTCGGCATCTCGGCGACCATGGCCTCGGTGGTGACCAGCAGGCCGGCCACGGAGGAGGCGTCCTGGAGCGCCGTGCGCACCACCTTGGCGGGATCGATGATGCCCTTCTCGACCATGTCGACATAGTCCTCGGTCTGGGCGTCGAAGCCGAAGGTCTCGGACTTGTTCTCCAGGATCTTGCCGACGACGATCGAGCCTTCCACGCCGGCGTTCTCGGAGATCTGGCGGATCGGGGCTTCCAGCGCCTTCAGCACGATGTTGATGCCGGCCTGGACGTCGGCATTGGCGTTGGTGAGGCGGCCCACGGCCTTCTTGGCGCGGAGCAGCGCGACGCCGCCGCCGGGGACGATGCCTTCCTGCACCGCGGCGCGGGTGGCGTTGAGCGCGTCCTCCACGCGGTCCTTCTTCTCCTTGACCTCGATCTCGGTCGCGCCACCGACGCGGATCACCGCGACGCCGCCTGCGAGCTTGGCGAGGCGCTCCTGGAGCTTCTCACGGTCGTAGTCCGAGGTGGTCTCCTCGATCTGGGCCTTGATCTGGCCGACGCGGGCCTCGATCTCCGGCTTCTTGCCGGCGCCCTTGACGATCGTGGTGTTCTCCTTGTCGATCACGACCTTGCCGGCGCGGCCCAGCATCTTCACCGTGACGTTCTCGAGCTTCATGCCGAGGTCTTCGGAGATGAGCTGGCCGCCGGTCAGGATCGCGAGATCCTCGAGCATGGCCTTGCGGCGATCGCCGAAGCCCGGCGCCTTGACGGCGGCAACCTTGAGGCCGCCGCGCAGACGGTTGACGACCAGGGTGGCCAGCGCCTCGCCCTCGACGTCCTCCGCGATGATGACGAGCGGCTTGCCCGACTGCACCACCGCTTCCAGCACCGGCAGCATGGCCTGCAGGCCCGAGAGCTTTTTCTCGTGCAGGAGGATGTAGGCGTCCTCGAGCTCGGCGGTCATCTTCTCGGGGTTGGTGACGAAGTAGGGGCTGAGATAGCCGCGGTCGAACTTCATGCCCTCGACGATGTCGACTTCGGTGTCGAGCGACTTGTTCTCTTCGACGGTGATGACGCCCTCGTTGCCGACCTTCTGCATCGCCTGGGCGATCATCTTGCCGATGGCGGCATCGCCGTTGGCCGAGATGGTGCCGACCTGGGCGACCTCGGAGGAGGCGGCGACCGGCTTGGCGCGCTTCTCGATGTCCTTGACGACGGCCGCCACCGCGCTGTCGATGCCGCGCTTGAGGTCCATCGGGTTCATGCCGGCGGCAACCGCCTTGGCGCCTTCGCGCACGATGGCCTGGGCCAGCACGGTCGCGGTGGTGGTGCCGTCGCCGGCGGTGTCGTTGGTCTTGGAGGCGACTTCACGCAGCATCTGCGCGCCCATGTTCTCGAACTTGTCCTCGAGCTCGATCTCCTTGGCGACGGTGACGCCGTCCTTGGTGATGCGGGGCGCGCCGAACGACTTCTCGATGACGACGTTGCGGCCCTTCGGGCCGAGCGTCACCTTGACGGCATTGGCGAGAATATCGACGCCGCGCAGCATGCGATCGCGCGCGTCTCCGGAAAACTTGACGTCTTTGGCAGCCATGTCTGCAATCCCTCGTGTTTCGTGCTGTGTCTTGTTTCGTGCTGTACGGCGGAATGATGGATGCCCGGATCGCACGATCCGGGCATCACATTCAGCGGCTGTTCAGGAGGATGGCCTTAGGCCAGAACGCCCATGATGTCCGACTCCTTCATGATCAGGAGATCTTCGTTGTCGATCTTGACCTCGGTGCCCGACCACTTGCCGAACAGCACGCGGTCGCCGACCTTGAGGTCGATCGGGATCAGCTTGCCGGCCTCGTCGCGGCCACCGGGGCCGACGGCGACGATTTCGCCCTGGGACGGCTTTTCCTTGGCGGTGTCCGGAATGATGATGCCGCCCTTGGTCTTTTCCTCGGCGTCGATACGTTTGACCACGACACGGTCATGCAGCGGACGAAATTTGGATTTAGCCATGACGTTTCCCTTTGGAGGCTCGCTTCGGAAGTAGTGGAAGTGGGTTGGGCGGCGCTTCCGTCCACCCCCCATCCCGAGGATCGAACGGCGCGCTTAGCAATCGGGCTTTCCGAGTGCTAATAGTGGGCCCGGAAATATGGCTTGGCCGCGATCCTGTCAAGCAAAGGTGGTTAAGCGATTGTTGAGGCGGATATAGGATGGTGGCATTGAAAACTCGTTCGGGGCGCCGGCGTAAAGGACGTCATTGCTCCGGCAGCGGTTTTGCGCTTGGCTGCGGGAGGGGTGCGGCCATGGTCTTGTTCGGGGGAATGCCATGATCAGTTCAGCTCACGCGCGCACGGTTGCCAATCTGGCGGCCGCCTGTTGTCTGGCGTTGCTGCTGGGCGCTTGCGGCGGCGGCTTCAGCCTGCCGTCTCTCACGTCGTCCGCGCCGCCGCCCGAAGCCGAGCCCGGCGCCGGCCCGGAAATGCCTGCGACCATTCGCGCCGACGAGATCGTGGGCCGCTGGGGTCTCGCCTCGTTCCAGAACCCGGCCGACCGCGCCCGCACCGAGGCCGCCGCGCGGGCCCAGTGCAAGAATCCCTACGTGATCACCGCCGGCTCCTCCGGCGGCGTGATCATGCATCTGGCAGACCAGGCCACGCCCCAGGAGCTGCGGCTGAAGGGCTCGCCGAGCGGCAAGAACTACATCGGACCGGCGGGCCCGACCCCCAGCGAGCAGGACCGCGAAATCATCTCCTTCGACGGCCGCGTCCTGATCACCCGCTTCATCGACAAGGACGCCGCCACCCGCTACGGCAACATGGTCTACGTCCGCTGCGCGCCGCGGGCGTAGGCGAGGTCGCGGCCTAACAACTCGTCATTGCGAGGAGCCCGCGACAAAATTGCGAAGCAATTTTGCGCTGGCGACGAAGCAATCCAGAGTGTCTCCGCGGAGGCACTTTGGGTTGCTTCGCTATGCTCGCAATGAGGGGCAAACAAAAACGCCGGCCTCAAGGCCGGCGTTTTGCTTTTTTTGCAATCCGCGCTCAGTCGAACAGCGCGTCGATGTCGTCCTGCGAGGCATGACCGACGTCGCCGGCGAGCTTCGGACCGTTGAGAAGCTTTTCCTCCTCGGTGCGGTTATCGACCTGCGCCGGCACGTGGGACTTGATCGCGTCGACGCCGCCCCAGATCTCCATCATCGCATTGATGTGCTGCTCGATGAACTTCATCGTGCCCATGACCTTGCTGATACGTTGGCCGGTCAGGTCCTGGAAGTTGCAGGCCTCGAAGATCGAGATGACGCGTTCCTGGATGTCGTCGGCGAGCCGCTTCTGCTGGTCGATCGAGTCCACCTTGGACATCGCGCTGGCGGCCTGGTCGATCGATTCTGCGGCTTCGAGAATCTGCTGGGTCGCCTGCTCGGTGCCGCCGACGACCGCGCCGAGCTCGCCATTGACCTTGGCCATTTCGCCGCCGTCAAAGCTCTTTCCGTGCAGCGTCGCGATCTCGCGCTTGGTGCGGTCGATGGCGTCGTGGATCAGGTCGAGCTCGACCTTCAACTTCTCGCACTGCTCGATCTGGGCCCGATAGGTTTCGAGCATGGTACGCGCCTCGGAGAGCTCGTGGGCGGTGGAGGCGTCGATCGCCGCCATGGCTGCGCTGCCCGACAGGGGCACGCTGCCCTTGGCCATCTGGGCGCGGATCGCACGTAGCTCGGCCATGATCTCGCTATGCATCGGGATTGCCTCTTCGGTTACGTCCAAAATCGGCATCTCGCCACCAGCGATATCCTCGACGCGAAAACGTTTGCGGTGAACAGCCATCAAGATACTCCCCCCACCTCACTCACGCGTCTTTGTAATCAGAAGCGATTTAACACGAAGTTCACAGCAGGAACTGTTGCGCGGCGTCGCGCGACGGAGCGCAAAGAAGCGATTAACCATGGCCGCGTCGCGTTCATCGAAAATAAACGCTGATCGCCAAATTGCCCCTCGCTTGACGACGTGGTGAATCCAAACCCCCGATACGTTTACCAAACAAAACGGCTTTTGCTTTTTATTGACCACGCCCGAGGGGCGCGGACCTCAGCTCTCCACGGCGCATGTGATCTAGACGAAACAGTACAGAGTACGTCGATGTTCAAGAAAATGTCTGTCGCGCTGCTCGGCAGCGCTTGCACCTTCTTTGCCGGCGCGAACGACGCCAGCGCGTTCGAGAATAGTGTGCCGAACGATCCGCCCGCGGTGCTCTACCAGCCGCAGGTGCCGCCGGCGCCGGTGCGCGTCGCATCCAATTCGAACATGGGCGGCGGCTTCATCGAATTCCTGTTCGGAGACGGCCCCGGCCGCGGCCCGGCTTACGCGCCCGAGCGGCCGGTGTATCAGCAGCAGCCGGCCTACTACGATCAGCGCCGCCTGCCGCCGATGGGGGAGCCGCAGGTGCAGGGCGGATATCAGCAGAGCGCGCTCCAGCAGGACGCGGTCGATCCGCGGCAGCGTCCGTTCGATCCGAGGTTCGAAAAGCAATCTGTTGACTATAGCGGCAAGGAAAGTGCCGGCACGATCGTGGTCGATACACCGAACAAATTCCTCTATCTCGTCGAGGGCAACGGCCGGGCGATGCGCTACGGCATCGGTGTCGGTCGTCCCGGCTTCACCTGGTCCGGCGTGAAGTCGATCACGGCCAAGCGCGAATGGCCGGCCTGGACGCCGCCGGCCGAAATGCTCGCGCGCCGGCCTGATTTGCCCCGGCACATGGAAGGCGGTCCGGAGAACCCGCTCGGCGCCCGCGCGATGTATCTCGGCTCGACGCTGTACCGCATTCACGGCTCCAACGAGCCCTGGACCATCGGTACCAACGTCTCCTCCGGCTGCATCCGCATGCGCAACGAGGACGTCATCGACCTCTACGGCCGCGTCAATGTCGGCACCAAGGTCGTGGTGATGTGAGGCGTGGTGCGATCGATGCGAGCCGTCAACTCGGCGGGCCGCGTTGGCTCGCGATGCGCGGCATCGAAGCCGTTGCGTGCGGCCGGCGTACGCCAGCTACGGTCTATGCTCGCTGACGGCGCCGCGTCGACCTGCGACGAGGGGCAGCGGAGCGGCGACGACGCGTTGATGAATGGGAGTGCGGAGCGCGAGCGGAGCGCTTCAACCGCCGCGCCGACAGCTCTGCCTTCCTGACGCGCTCGTGCAGTCCCTCCAACTCGTACAATTCGGTGATGAGATGCGTCGTCACGTCGGCCAAGGTTGTAATGCGGTGCTGAAGTGGACTCATTTTCGAGACCCCGAGATGCAGCCACGTCGGTGTGTGGCATGAGCAACGTGTTCTTCCAGTTGAACACCCATGTCCGAATTTGGAAATCCGGGAGTCTACGTATCGGGATGCGATTTGGTTTTTCATGGTGAACTGAAGCGCGTCCGACAACGTTCAGCTCAGTGCTATTTCTCGGCGTAATAGTCATATTATATCGAGCGGCTTGTCTGCGTGCTGTCGTACAGAAGGCGCTTGAGTTCGGACGCAAAAGAAAACGGCCGCCTGAAGGCGGCCGTTTCGCATCTACTGGGCGAATGGCTTACGCGTAATCGCTGTCGCCATCGTCTCCGCCGCCGAAATCGCTGTCGTCGGCCATGTCCATATTGCCGTCGTTACGATTGTCATCGTAGTTCTGATCGTTGTTGTTGTTGCGATCGTCGTTCGACGCCTGGTCGAAGAAGCCCTGGCGGGAATCTTTCGAGCCGATGTCGTCGACGCCGGCATCGCGCGCCAGCGAGCCGCCGGACTGATCGCTACCGCCCCAAGGGCTCCCACCAGCGCTGCGGTCGCCGAGGGCGTTGGCGTCGCCGAAGCCTTGCTGGTGCGATCCACCCATCATGCCGCGGATGCTGGACAGCAGCAGCGAGCCGCCGACGACGCCGGCCGCGGCCGCGGCCGCCGTGCCGAGGAACGAGCCGCCGCCACCACCGACCGGCGGGGCACCATAACCCTGGGCCGGAGCTTGACCGGGACCTTGGCCGTAAGCCTGTCCATAGGGCGGCGGTGCGCCGTAGCCCGGCTGGCTCTGCTGCATCGCCTGGCCGCTGTTCCACACCGGCCGCGAGTCGCGCGGCGGCACGTTCGGAACCGAGCCGCGCGAGGGGCCTCCGCCGAACAGCGTGTCGCGCATCGTATCCAGAAAGCCGCCGGACTGCGCCTGCTCGGGCGCCTGGGCCGCTTCCAGCTCCTGGATGCGGTTATGAGCGCGCTTCAGCGCTTCGTCCTGCAACAGCGTGGTCTGCACCAGCGCATAGACGGCGCCGGGGGCCTTGCGCAGCCCGTCGGAGATCGCAGCGATCGCGTCGGGATCGCGCGGTGCATTTTCCAGTTTCGAAAGCCGGTCGAAAAGGTCGTCGACGAGCTGGCGTTCCTGCGGCGTCATGATCTATCTCCTTTGCGCAAAACCAAGCGCGCAGGAGATGTAGGGTTCCATTGTGGCCCCAACAGTGCCGGCCGGATTAAATTTCGGTATGCGACAAGCTGCCCTCTGGCCCGCTTTTCGCCGGTTTCATCCCAATGTCACTTTGCTGTCCACGAGCAGGCGCGCGAAGGCATCGCTGGCGAGATAGGCATGCTCGCGTTCGCGCACGTCGGTCATCGGGTCGAGGCCGGCGAGGATGTCGTCGACGAAGCCGGGATGGCACATCACGAGGCCGCCGTCCGGCAAGCCTTCCAGGAATTGCCGCATCAGCGCGCCGAAATCGACTGCCCGCGTGAAGTCATAAGCGCCGGCGAAGGCGGGATTGAAGGCGAGACCGGCACCGGCGGCGCGGCGGCGGAATTGCGCGCTGAGGATATCGAGCACCATGGCTTTCGGTGAAGCCAACCGCTGCCTGAGCGGCAGGTCGCGGCCGCCCTGGCGGACCCAGGCGCTTGGCGCGACTTCGGCGACCGCATCGACAAAGCCGTCGCGCACCTGCGGAAACAGCTGCACATGCTGGTGGCCATCGACAAAATCAGGGGCACGCCCGAAAGCTTCCATGAAGGCTGCGAGCTGCGCCTTCACCTCGTTGCGGAAGAATTCACGATCGAGCCGCCGCATCAATCCGGCGCGCAGCAATTTTGGGAACGGCATGAACATGTCGCCGTCCAGCGGACGGAAGTGCATGGTCAGCGGGCGGAACGGCGCCGACAGCGTCACATGCAATCCGATCGCGCAGCGCGGGCTTTGCTTGACTGATGCCTGAAGCGCCTCGACCTCGCTGCGCGCGATCGCAGGTCCCACCATCATCACCGAGGTGGCGTTGAGGCGGCCACGCTCGATCAGGTCGCGGATGGCGCGGTTGACGCCCGGGCTGATGCCGTAATCGTCGGCGCAGAGCCAGATCCGCCGCAAGGCCGCGGCCGCGCTCATTCGGCCGCGGTCCTCTTGGCCTCGTCGGTCTCGAAGTGCTTTTCGCTGTGCTCGGCGACGAAGTAGATCGGACGCGCCTTCAGCTCGGAGAGGATCTTGCCGATATATTCGCCGACGATGCCGATCATGATGAGCTGCACGCCGCCGATCGTCATCAGGCCGATCACGAGCGAGGGATAGCCGGGCACCTGCTTGCCGGTCGTGAACACCTCCCAGAGGATCGAAAGGCCGAACAGGAAGGCGCCACCGGCGAGAATGACGCCGAGCAGGCTCGCAAAGCGCAGGGGGGCAACCGAAAACGAGGTCAGGCCCTCGATCGACAGGCCGAGCAGGCTTGCGGCGTTGAAGGTGGTGACGCCATGGGCCCGCGCCGCAGGCTCGTAGTCGACGCGAATCTGGCGGAAGCCGATCCAGCTGGCGAGGCCCTTGAAGAAGCGGTTGCGCTCCGGCAATTGCCTGAGGGCGGCGACCGCGCGCGGCGAGAGCAGGCGGAAGTCGCCGGCGTCCTCGGGAATCTTCTGGCGCGCGCCCCAATTGATCAGCGCGTAGAAGCCGTGCACGGCGACGCGGCGCAGGAAGGTCTCGTTGTCGCGATGCGCCTTGGCGGTGTAGACGACGTCGTAGCCGTCATCGATCCAGTGCCGCACCAGCTGCTCGATCAGGGCCGGCGGATGCTGGCCGTCGCCGTCCATGAACATGACGGCACCGAGCCGGGCATGGTCGAGGCCGGCCATCAGCGCCGCCTCCTTGCCGAAATTACGCGACAGCGACACCACTTGGACGCCGAGTGAGTCGGCCGGCAATGAACGTGCGATCGAGAGCGTCGCATCCTTGCTGCCGTCGTCGACATAGACGACCTCGCAAGCCAGCCGATAGCGCTCCCGCACCGTCTTCGCGAGATCGCAGATGCGCTGATGCAGGTCGGCGAGGCCCGCCGCCTCGTTATAGACGGGGACGACGATCGACAGTCCCTTCGCGGCGGCGCTGGCCGCGGTGGTCGTCATGCCTGATACGTCAGAGCCCAGCGTCATCGATCAAGGTTCCAGAGGCGTTCAAAGTCGTCTCAACAGCATATGGTAGCTGCCGCTTGCTGTCGCAAAGCTGAACGGAATAGCTGAACGAACCTGGGGCTCATCGCCGCAGGAACGTTTCGAGCTTGGCGAATAGCGGGTTCTCCCGGTCGAACACATAGTCGAGCGACACCACCGAGACGGTCTCGGCGCCATGCTCGCGCAGGAAGCTTGCCAGCGCATAAAGCTGCCCCGGCGGGCAGTGCAACGTCAGCATGCCTGACGAGGTCGGTCCGCCGAACGGGGCCACGACGCCGTACCGGCTGTGGGCTTCGCCGAGCAGGGCGGCGTCGCATTGCCTGAAGCGGGTGCGGACCTCGCGGTACTTGTTGGCCCGCGCCCGCGCTGCGATGTGATCGAGAATGACGCGCGCCGTCTCCCGCGCCTGCGGCGACCAGTCGGCCTCCTTCGACGCGACGAGATTGGCCTGGCTGCGCAGGATCACGCCGTCGTCGAGCACCCGCAAGCCATTGGCGGCGAGCGTCGCGCCCGTCGTGGTGATGTCGACGATCAGCTCGGCGCTGCCGGCCGCCGGTGCGCCTTCGGTTGCGCCGGCGCTTTCGACGATGCGGTAGTCGGTGATCCCGTGGCTCTGGAAGAACGCGCGGGTGAGGTTGACGAACTTGGTCGCGACCCGCATCCGCATGTGATGCTGCTCGCGAAAGCCGGTGGTGACGTCGTCGAGATCGGCCATGGTGCGGACGTCGATCCAGGCCTGCGGCACCGCAACCACGACGTCGGCATAGCCGAAGCCGAGCCCTTCGATCAGGGACACGCGCTTGTCGGCATCCGCGATGGTCTCGCGCACGAGGTCCTCGCCGGTGACGCCGAGATGCGCAAAGCCGCGCGACAGCTGCGCGGCGATCTCGCTTGCGGAGAGATAGGCGACCTCGACATTGTCGAGCCCCGCGATCGTTCCGCGATAGTCGCGGGCGCCGCCGGCCTTCGACAGCTTGAGGCCGGCGCGGGCAAAGAATGCCTCGGTGTTTTCCTGCAGGCGGCCCTTGGAGGGAACGGCCAGAACGAATGGCGCGCTCATGATTTTACGCTCCCACCTTGCGGCCGATCCGGGTCAGCGCGTCCACCCAGACCGAGAAGCCAACCGCCGGGATCGGCTCGGCTGAACCGAGCTGGGTCATCAGCCCGTCATAGCGGCCGCCGGCCACCAGCGGCTCGGCGCCGTTGCCCCGGTCATGCAGCTCGAATTCGAAGCCGGTGTAATAATCGAGGCCGCGTCCGAACGCGGTCGAGAACCGCGTCTGCTTCACGTCGATGCCGCGCGCCGCCATGAAGCCGACCCGGCTTTCGAACTGATCGATGGCCGCGGCAAGGTCGAGCCTGGCATCGCTGGTGAGCGCGCGCAGACCGGCGATGGCATCGTCGGGATTGCCTGATATCGACAGGAAGCGCTTGAGCACGGTGATGGCTTCGCGCGGCAACGCGCCGCCCTTCAGCGTCGATTGCTCGAGGAAGCGGTCGGCGATCTCGGCGGTGGTGCGGCCGCCGACATGGGTGGTGCCGGCGATCGACATCAGGTCGGTGACGAAGGCGAGCGCCGCCTTGCGGTCGGAGCCGGCCAGCGCGGCGAGCACGCCCTGATATTCGCTGGGGCCAGCGGTGGTCGCGGCCGCCAGCCGCTCCAGATCCTGCTCCAGGCTGATCTTGCGGTTGAAATCCTTGACCAGGCGGCGGCGCCAGACCGGATAGAGGTCGAGCGCGTCGAGCAGGGCGTTGAACAGCGCCACGTCGCCGGTGCGGATCTCGACATCGTTGACGCCGAACGCCGCGGTCGCCTCCAGCGCCAGTGCCAGCATCTCGGCGTCGGCTGCGGCGCGGTCCTGGCGGCCGAACGATTCGATGCCGGCCTGCAGGAATTCGCTGGTCTGGCCGCTGCGGTAACGGAACACCGGGCCTAGATAACTGAACCCGGCCGGCTGCCCGGCGCGGTCGGAGGCGAGATAGTCGCGGGCGACGGGAATGGTCAGGTCCGGGCGCAGGCACAGCTCCTCGCCGGACAGATCCGTCGTCAGGTACAGGCTCTTGCGGATGTCCTCGCCGGAGAGGTCCAGGAACGGCTCGGCCGGTTGCAGAATCGCGGGCTCGGCCCTGACGTAACCGGCCTGCGCGAACGACAACAGCAGCGTATCCGCCCAGGCGGCGGAGCCGGCAGCATTTGTGGTGGCAGTCACGGTCATAACAGGGGTCCATCGTCCCGGTGGAACCGGGCAGGCAAGGGATAAGGACAGGATTGCCGCAGCCCTTAGCATGGCCGATGCGCGGTTTCGACCTCCAAAGGATCAATCGCTTAACGGGTGGCCAATGCCGGGATCACGTGGACTTGCCCCAATCGCCCAGCACCGCCTGCACCAGAGCGAGCGCCGCCACTGCGGCGGTGTCGGCCCGCATGATCCGGGGGCCCAGGGCCAGACGAAGGATCTTGGGCTGCCGCAGCAGCAGGGCCCGTTCCTCTTCGGCAAAGCCACCCTCGGGGCCGATCAGGACGTCGATACCCTGTCCGGCCGCCCGCGCGGCCTGCAGGCTCTGAACCGGGTTTTCGACCTCGGCCGCCTCGTCGCAGAAGATCAGCAGGCGGTCCGCTGGACGCTGGCTGAGGAAGCGCTCCAGGGTGACCGGTTCGGCGACCATGGCGATGCTCAAGATGCCGCATTGCTCGGCGGCCTCGATCACATTGGCGCGCATCCGCTCGGTGTTGACCCGGGAGGCCTGGGTGAACCGGGTCAGAACCGGCTGCAGCGTGGCGGCGCCCATTTCGATGGCCTTCTGGACCATGTAATCGAGCCGGGCGTGCTTGAGCGGGGCGAAGACGTAAGCGAGGTCGGCGAGCCGGTCCTGCGGCCGGGTCTGCTGGAGGATGACGAGGCCGTCCGGCCGCTTGCGGCCTTCAATAGCGGCCTGCCACTCGCCGTCGCGGCCGTTGAACGCCAAAACTTCGGCCCCCGCGGCAAGCCGCAGCACGTTGCCGAGATAATTGCTCTGGTCGCGGTCGAGCGCGACCCTGGCGTCCTGGGCCAGGGGGGTATCGACGAACAGGCGGGGAGCGCGAAAATCGTGGGAGGGCATCGGTCAAAAGTCCAATTTGGCGCCGTTATTAACCGAAAGCCGCCATTTCGGGGGTAAATATTGCCAGGCCGGTGCGTCGGCGCGCCGCGCTCTTGCCCTATTCGGCGGGTTGTTAAGCGCCGGCGGGAATCGTAAAATCGCGAGCACGCTGGTTGCGCTTCAATTGTGAAGAACGCTGGACCCCGTAAGCTCCTGCCGGAGAGACTTTCTTGATGATCCGTCATTTGATGGTTCCGATCGCTGCCGCCATGGTCACCATGGGTGCCGCCGGTGCTTATGCGCAAAGCGCGTTCCCGGCCCCCTTGCCCAATCAGGCTCCCACCAGTTCGGCGTTTCCGCCGGTGAACGGTTCGGCGCCGGCCGCGTCGGTTGGTGCGGCTCCGCAATCGTCATTTCCCGTGAACGGTGCTGCGCCGATCGGTGGCGCTGGTGCTTTCGGCGCGGCTCCGCCGACGCAAGCCGGCCCCGGCGAGGACTGCATGAAGGCGTTCGTGCCCCTGCGCGAAGAAGCCGAGAAGCGCGGCAAGCTGATCAAGGCCGCGAGCGAGCGCCATGCGCCGCCGGACGAGGCCTGCAAGCTGATCCGCAATTTCAGCCAGGCTGAAACCAAGATGCTCAAGTACATCGAGGCCAATGCCGCGAAGTGCGGAATCCCGCCGCAGGTCGGCGCGCAGATGAAGGACGGCCACAAGAACACCGAGGCCATGCAGGCGAAGGTTTGCAACGTTGCGCAGCAGATGCAGAACCAGCCGCGCGGTCCGGCCGGCCCGTCGCTGAGCGAGGTGCTGGGTTCAGGCTCGGCGCCTGAGGCCAATGCCGGCAAGAAGGGCGGCAGCACCTTCGACACGCTCAACGGCAACGTCCTCACCCGATGAGCGACACATCCGCCCGCGTTGCCGATTCCACCGGCAACTGGGTCGATACGCTCGCGCCGCCATGGGCCCGGCCTTACCTCCGCCTATCCCGCTTCGATCGTCCGATCGGCTCCTGGCTGCTGTTGATGCCGTGCTGGTGGTCGGCGGCGCTCGCCAGCGGCATGGCGCATGACGTCCGCGGCCTGCCGCTCACCATCGTGCTGTTCTTCATCGGCGCCTTCGTGATGCGCGGGGCGGGCTGCACCTGGAACGACATCACCGACCGCGACCTCGACGACAAGGTCGAGCGCACCCGCTCGCGGCCGCTGCCGTCGGGCCAGGTGACCACGAAGCAGGCGCTGATCTTCATGATCGCACAGGCGCTGATCGGTCTCGTGGTGTTGCTGCAGTTCAACCGCTTCGCGGTCCTGACCGGCATCGCCTCGCTCTTGATCGTCGCGATCTACCCTTTCATGAAGCGCATCACCTGGTGGCCGCAGATCGTGCTCGGGCTGGCCTTCTCGTGGGGTGCCCTGATGGGATTTGCCGTCACCTTCGGGCGCATCGACGTGACCGCGCTGGTGCTCTATGCCGGCGCGATTTCCTGGGTGATCGGCTATGACACGATCTATGCGCATCAGGACGCCGAGGACGACGCGCTGATCGGCATCAAGTCGACCGCGCGCCTGTTCGGCGCGCATACGCACCAGGCGCTGATCCTGTTCTACGGTCTCTCGGTGATGCTGATCGGCGTCGCGCTGGCGTCCGGCGATGCGCGCTGGCCGGCCTGGCTCGGGCTCGCCGCCTTCGCCGCGCATCTGGCATCGCAGATCGTGCGGCTGAGGATCGAGAATCCCGAGCTGTGCCTGCGCCTGTTCAAGTCGAACAGGGATGCGGGGCTGTTGCTGTTTGCCGGATTGCTCGCGGATGCGGTGATGCGGGCTGCGTAGCGGGCTGCGTAGGGTGGGCAAAGGCGCACTTGCGCCGTGCCCACGATCTTTCATTGATTGATAGAAAAGGTGGGCACGCTTGCGCTTTGCCCACCCTACGGCAGCTGTGATTGTCGTCTAATCCCTCGCGATGATCTCGCGTTCTTCGCGATGAACCGGTAGCTCGCGCGCGATACCGGCGCGGCGGCGCATCAGGAATTTCGGGCGGCGCGCGCGGATCGCATTGGCGCGGCGGCGGCGGGCTGCGGGCTTGCGTGCACCTTCGTCGAGTTGCGGCAGCGCGAAGATCTCGCTCCAGACCGCCCAGGCCTCAGTGAGCTCGTCGGCCTCGGCGCCGACCAGCAGCGGCACGGAGAGCGAGGGATCGCGATGCACGAGGACGAGGGCTTGCGTCTCGTCATTGCCGCGCAGCGCGACACCGGTGAAGTCGCTGACACGGACGTTGATCGCCATCTGCATGCCGCGGACGGCACGGCGCAGCACGACACGTTCGCGATGAAGCTCGATCTGCCGGACATGACCGTCGGCGCGCGGATCGTGCGCATCGAAGCGGACCGGAAGGGAAAGAGGGTCGAGCCGCAGCGAGCGGCTCGACCCGGCGGGGTTGGCCCCGCATGTTGCTGTTTGACGCCTCACGGCTTTAGTTCTCCCCGCCAGGATTATGTTCCCGGTCGATGCGAGGACCTTAGCGCGCCCCTTTCCGAAACCGCTTAAAAAGGCTGGTTAACCCATCCTCACTGCTGCTCATGATTGACAAGAGCTTGGCGCGCATGATTGACGAGACGTTGCGTGCAAGGAGCGAATCTGAGCTTTTGGCAGGCTGAAAATGCTTGAAGTCCGCGCCATTAGGGCACATCTGTGGGTTCCGGTCCCGAACCCCGCCCCAACAGGATTTCGTTCGTGAACTCTTCACCAAGCTCGACGCTTTCGCCCAAAGCCAATCGCGACCTGTTCGATCAGTCCGCGCTCTCCGATCTCGCGCAGCGGCTGGTCGAGGCGGCCAGGCGCGCCGGCGCAGACGCGGCCGACGCCGTCGCGGTGCGCGGCGTCTCGCAAGGCGTCGAGGTGCGGGACGGCCGCGTCGAGGAATCCGAGCGCTCCGAGGGCGACGATGTCGGCCTGCGCGTGCTGGTCGGCCAGCGCCAGGCGGTGGTCTCCACCAACGACGTCAGCGGCGATGCCGTCACCAAGCTCGCCGAACGCGCGGTCGCGATGGCGCGCGTGGCGCCCGACGACAAATATGTCGGCCTCGCCGATGTCACTCTGCTCGCGCGCGATTTCCCCGATCTCGACCTGCTCGATCCCAATATTCCCGCGACCTTGGAGCTCGAGCGCCGCGCGCTCGCGGCCGAAGCTGCGGCGCTCGGCGTGAAGGGCGTGACCAAGTCCGGCGGCGCCTCGGCCTCATCAGGCATGGGCGGCATGGTGCTGGTCACCTCGACCGGCTTCCATGGCTCTTATTTGCGCTCCAGCCAGGGCATCTCGGCCACTGCCATCTCGGGCGAAGGCACCGGCATGGAGCGCGATTACGACTTCACCTCGGCGCCGCATGCCGCCGATCTGTTGTCGCCGGAAGCCGTCGGCCGCTCCGCCGGTGAGCGCACCGTGGCGCGCTCCAATCCGCGCAAGGTCGAGACCTGCAAGGTGCCCGTCGTGTTCGATCCGCGCGTTGCCGGCTCCCTGGTCGGCCATGTCGTCGGCGCCATCAATGGCGCCTCGATCGCGCGCAAGACCAGCTTTTTGAAGGACAAGCTCGGCCAGCAGCTGTTTGCGAAGAACATCCGCATCATCGACGATCCCCTGCGCAAGCGCGGCCTGCGCTCGCAGACCTTCGACGCCGAGGGCGTCGCGGTGAAGAAGATCGCGCTGGTCGACGAGGGCGTGCTGACGACCTGGCTGCTCGACTGCGCCACCGCGCGCGAGCTCGGCCTCACCACCACCGGTCACGCCCATCGCGGCGTCTCGTCCTCGCCGTCACCGGGCCCTTACAACCTGCATCTCGAGCCCGGCACACCGAGCCCGGCCGAATTGATCTCCGACATCAAGCAGGGTTTCTACGTCACCGATCTGATCGGCTCCGGCGTGAACGGCGTCACCGGCGATTACAGCCGCGGCGCCTCCGGCTTCTGGATCGAGAACGGCGAGATCACCTATCCCGTCAGCGAGGTCACGATCGCCGGCCATCTGTTCGAGATCTTCAAGTCGATGCAGCCGGCGAACAATCTCGAGTTTCGCTACGGCATCAATGCGCCGACGGTGCGCATCGAGGGTTTGACGCTTGGCGGACGTTGACGCGAACTCTCCTGACGAAACCATCCTGATGCGCGACGCGGCGCTGCTGCGAGATACGGTGCGGGAAGCGGGCGCGCTGGCGCAGTCGATGTTCCGCACCGAGCTGAAGAAGTGGATCAAGGGCGCCTCCTCGCCGGTGTCGGAAGCCGACATCGCCGTCAACGATCTGCTCGAAACGCGCCTGCGCGCGGCGACGCCGGATTATGGCTGGCTCTCCGAGGAAAGCGCCGACGACGCGGCGCGGCTGTCGCGGCGGCTGACCTGGATCGTCGATCCCATCGACGGCACGCGCAACTATCTCGGCGGCCATGACGAATGGTGCGTCAGCGTCGCGCTGGTCGAGGACGCAGCGCCCGTGCTCGCGGCGGTGTTTGCACCGGCCAGCGACGAGTTCTTCTTCGCCGCACGCGGCCAGGGCACCACGCTCAACGGCGCAGCCGTGCAGGCTTCGCCTGGATCGGCGCTCGACTTTTCCCGTGTCGCCGGCCCGAAACCGCTGGTCGAGCGGCTCGACAGTTCGGGCCGCGAGATCAAGCTGCATCCGCGAATCGGCTCGCTCGCGCTGCGCCTGTGCCGGGTCGCCCATGGCGCGCTGGATGCGGCTTTTGCGGGGGGCAACAGCCACGATTGGGACCTTGCGGCGGCCGATTTGATCGTGCAGGAAGCGGGTGGTAGGATGAGCGACCTCTCCGGAGAACCCATCCTCTATAACCGCCGGGAAGTGGCGCACGGGGTGCTGGTGGCAGCGGGGCGCGATCGTCATGCGGGCATTGTCGCGCATTTTCGAAACCGTCCCTTAGCCTAAGGCGCTTTTCGTCGTGCTTCTCGAACACTGCTTTGCCGGGCAGCCCCTTAGGAACAGAACTCATGCCAGATAGTGCCCCGCAACAACTGCTTCACCTCGTCATCGGCGGCGAGCTCGTCGATCTCGAGAAAAACGTCTTCAAGAACCTCGACGACGTCGAGATCGTCGGCCTCTATCCGAACTATGCCACCGCCCACGCCGCCTGGCGGGCCAAGGCGCAGAGCACGGTCGACAATGCGCAGATGCGCTATTTCATCGTTCATCTCCACCGGCTGCTCGACCCCAATCAAGAACCGGCGCGTTGAAAAAACTGCTTCGCAATACGCTGCGAAGCAGCTGGTTTCAGCGTGCCGTCGGGGTTCTGGCGGCCGAATATCTGCGTCTGGTCTGGCGGACCAACAAGTTCACATTCGATCCGCCCGATGTCTATGACATCGTCGAGCCGCAAATCCCGGCGATCTTCGCCTTCTGGCACGGCCAGCATTTCCTCACTCCCTTCATCAAGAACAAGGATTCCTACCGGGCCAAGGTGCTGATCTCCCGTCACCGCGACGGCGAGTTCAACGCCATCGCGGTGGAGCGGCTCGGCATCGGTCTGATCCGCGGTTCCGGCGATCATGGCAGCGCGTTCCACCGCAAGGGCGGCGTCGGCGCCTTCAAGGAAATGGTGCGGACGCTCCAGGACGGCTGTAATGTCGCGCTGACCGCCGATGTCCCCAAGCGCGCGCGCGTGGCCGGGCTCGGCATCATCATGCTGGCACGGGAATCGGGGCGGCCGATCATGCCTTTCGCGATGGCGACCAGCCGCTTCATCCGGCTGAAGAACTGGGACCGCACCACCATCAACCTGCCATTCGGGCGGGGCGCATTGGTCGGCATCAAGGAAATCCACGTGCCACCGGATGCCGACGCGGCCACGATGGAAGCGCTGCGGCTGGAGCTGGAAGAGACGTTGAACGAGGCGACCCGCCGCGCCTACGCGCAGCTCGGCCGCCCAGGGCTTCAAGATGCCTAAATCGCTGCCCATTGCGCTGCCGATCACGCTGCGGATGTATCGGCGCCTGGCCTCCGGCCTGGTGCCGCTCGCGCCCGCGTTGATCAAGCGGCGGCTGAAGCAGGGCAAGGAGGACCCCGCGCGCGTCGGCGAGCGGCGGGGCCTGTCGCGCGACGTGCGGCCGCATGGCCCGCTGGTCTGGATCCACGGCGCCAGTGTCGGCGAGGTGCTGGCCGCCGCCGCCTTGATCGAGCGCCTGCGCGATCTCAATCTGCGCATCCTGCTTACCTCGGGCACCGTCACCTCGGCTGCCGTGGTCGCAAAGCGCTTTCCGCCCGACGTCATCCATCAATACGTGCCGTACGACTCGCCGCGCTATGTCGCGCGCTTCCTCGACCATTGGAAGCCGTCGCTGGCGCTGTTCATCGAATCCGATCTGTGGCCGAACCTGATCCTGGCCGGCGCAGTGCGCCGCGTGCCGATGGTGCTGATCAACGGGCGGATGTCGCCGCGCTCCTTCCCGCGCTGGCGGCGCATGCGCGGCACCATCTCGGCGCTGCTGTCGCGCTTCGACATTTGTCTCGCGCAGTCGAAGATTGATGCCGAACGTTTCTCCGCGCTCGGCGGCCGCGACGTCGTCACCACGGGCAACCTCAAGCTCGACGTGCCGGCACCACCGGCCGATGCCGCCAAGCTCGAACGGCTGATGGCGGTGACGCGCGGGCGGCCGATCATCGTCGCGGCCTCGACCCATCCGGGCGAGGACGAGATGCTGGTCGCGGCGCATCGCAGTCTCCTCGGCTTCTTCCCGCAGCTGCTCACCGTGATCGTGCCGCGGCATCCCGATCGCGGCTCGTCGATCGCAGGCCAGATCACGGCCTCCGGCCTGAAGCCCGCGTTGCGCTCACGCGAAGAGCTGCCGACCGCGACCACCGACATTTATGTCGCCGACACCATGGGTGAGCTCGGCCTGTTCTATCGCCTCTCGCCCATCGTGTTCATGGGCGGATCGCTGATCCGCCATGGCGGGCAGAACCCGATCGAGGCGATCAAGCTAGGTGCCGCCATCGTCCATGGCCCGCACGTCTTCAACTTCGCCGATGTGTTCGAGGCGCTCGATGCGAGCGGCGGGGCGCGGCAGGCCGACACGCAGGAGGCGCTGGTCAAGCAGCTCGGCCAGTTGCTGGCCGACCCCGCCCTGCGCGACAAGATGCAGCGCGCAGGCACCGGCGTGGTCGAGCAGCTCGGCGGCGCGCTCGATCGCACCATGACCGCGCTCGAGCCCTATCTGCTGCAATTGCGGATCGAGATGGGGGCCGCCAATGCGTGAGCCGGCCTTCTGGTACCGGCCTCGCTCCTTCATGTCGTATGCGTTGCAGCCGCTGGGGCTGCTCTACGGCGCGATCACCGAACGGCGCATGCTGCGCCAAGGCCTCGATGCCGGCATTCCCGTGATCTGTGTCGGCAATTACCATGTCGGCGGCGCCGGCAAGACGCCGACCGTGCTGGCACTGACCAAGCTGCTGCGCGAGCTCGGCGAGACGCCGGTGGTGCTCAGCCGCGGCTATGGCGGACGCCTGAAAGGCCCGGTCATGGCCGACCGCACCCGCCATACCGCGGCCGACATCGGCGACGAGCCGCTGATGATGGCGCGCGACGTCCCGGTCGCGGTCGCGCGTGACCGTCTCAACGGTGTCGCGCTGGCGAAGTCGCAAGGCGCCACAATGATCCTGATGGACGACGGCTTTCAGAACCCGCGCCTCTTCAAGGACGCCTCGCTGATCGTGATCGACAGCGAGCGCGGCCTCGGCAATTGCGAGGTGTTTCCCGCCGGTCCCTTGCGCGCGCCGCTGAAGACGCAGCTTGCGCGCACCGACGCGCTGGTGCTGATCGGCGATGGGCGCGCCGCCAACGACGTTGCGGCAGAGCTTGCCAAGCGCGACAAGCCGGAGCTGCGCGCGCGGTTGAAGCCGGATGCGGCCTCGCTCGCGCAACTGTTCGGCAAGCGGGTTCTCGCCTTCGCCGGCATCGGCGATCCCGAGCGCTTCTTCCGCACCCTTCGTGCCAGCGGCGTCGACGTCGTGCGCACGCGCCCCTTTGCCGACCACCACATGTTCTCGCGCGAGGAGATCGCAACGCTTGCAGCGGACGCCCGGCGCGAGCAGCTCACGCTGGTGACGACGGAAAAGGACCTCGCACGCCTGCGCGGCAGCGAGGGCCTACCGGACGGCATCGTGCCGTTCGCCGTCCAGCTCGAGTTCGACGAACCGGTCAAGCTCCGGCAATTGATCAGCGACCATCTCTACAGGGCGCGCGAGCGCAGGTTTTCCAGGCGGTGATTCCGTAGGGTGGGTTAGCTCCGCGACTGCGCGAAGCGGAGGAGCGGGGCGTAACCCGCCATCTTCGTCTCGCATGCGCTGATAAATGGCGGGTTACGCCGAGTAGATGCGCTTCGCACATCTGCCCAGCTAACCCGCCCTACGGCACCTCCCGCGGTTCATCATTCAGGCGGCATTCATCGCAAAACGCCTATCGATCTCCGGCGATCAGGAGAATTCGATGAAACTGCCGTCCGCAGCCGTCGCCGCCAGCCTTGTGTGTCTGATGATTGCGCCGGTGTTGGCACAATCGCCCGCGCCGACGGCAAGTCCGACCGCCACCGTGCCGGTTCCCGCGACCAAACGCGTGACGTGTCTTGCCACGACGGCAAGCCTGAAAGGGCAGGACAAGCGCGACCAGCTACAGCTCTGCCTGGCGCAGGCGCGGCTCGATTGCCTGAAGCAGGCGATTGATCAGAAGATCGTCGGGGAAAGCAGGAAGAGTTTTATCAAGACCTGCGTGGGCAGCGATGCGACCGAGCCGCAATAGCCGAACCATGCCAAGAGCTCGATCTTGTAGGTCTCGTAGGGTGGGCAAAGGCGCAAAGCGCCGTGCCCACGGTCTCTTCGCAATCGAGGCAATCAACGTGGGCACGCTTCGCTTTGCCCACCCTACGAGATTTACGAGAGCCGAGGCATCACGATTGCTGCGGTTTCGGCGCGCCGGGAAAATGCCGCTGCAGCACGGCGGCCGGGGTGGCGTAGGCCTCCTGCAGATCCACGCTCCAGTACTTCAGCTCGTCGAGCGGAATGCGCGTGTCGGTGATGGCGCAGCGCACGAAGGTCCCCGGCGAGATCACGCGGAAGTCGCCGTCGAGATATTGCACTTGCGCTTCGCCATGGCCCGAGGGGCCGAACTTGTTGAGCACGGTCGAAAGTCTCCGTGGAAGGCCGCTCCGCCGAAAAATCTTGGAGGGCACGATGTGTTGGACGGGATGTAGCATAGATAGGGCGGCTTGTCCGCCCGGTAAACCCACCGGTTTGTGATGTTTTGCCGCCGTTTCCGCGTGATAATGCTCAGCCGAAAGTTCGTTGGTTCCGGCACCCTCCTACGGCAGAGTCCGATGCGCCTTCGACTGACCGCCCTGCTGCTGACGTTGCTGATGTCGACCGCGCGCGCCGCGCCGGCGCCGCAGCCGGTCGAGATTCCGCTGGCGTCCGGCGTCCTCCATGCGCAGCTCTACAGGCCTGAAGGTGCGGGGCCGTTTCCGACCGTGATCGCGCTGCATGGTTGCGGCGGGCTCGGTGACCATTCCGGTCCCGTGCTGCCGCGCTATCGCGACTGGGCCGAGCGCCTACTTCGGGCGGGCAATGCCGTGCTCTTGCCCGACAGCTACGGCTCGCGCGAGCTCGGGCCGCAATGCCGCGTCAAGGACATGCACGTCAAGGCGCGGCGTGAGCGCGTCACTGACGTCGCAGCATCGCGCGCCTGGCTGATGAAGCAGCCTTGGGTGGCGCGCGACCGCGTCAGCCTGATGGGCTGGGCCAATGGCGCGAGCGCGCTGCTCTGGGCCGTGCGTCCGCAGAGCGCGGCGCGCGATCCGGGCCCCGATTTCCGCGCGGCGATTGCGTTCTATCCGGACTGCCGGATTTCCGCCGGCCTCGGCTGGAGCACGCGGGTGCCGACCCTGGTGCTGATCGGCGCCGATGACGACGTCTCGTCTCCGCCGGCCTGCCGCCAGATGGTCGAGGGCGCGCATGGCCGCAGCGCGCTCGCGCGCATCGTGGTCTATCCCGGCGCCTATCACGATTTCGACCGCGCCAACACGCCACTGCACGCAGCCGCCGGCAGCAACGATGCCGCCGCGCCCGAGCGCGGCCATCTCGGCACGGATGCCGAGGCGCGCGCGCAGTCGCAGAAGCAAGTTGCGGAGTGGTTGGCGCGGTGATGAAGGTCCCGTAGCCCGGATGAGCGAAGCGATATCCGGGAGGGCCGGTCCCGCATGTCGCTGCGCTCATGCGGGCTACACGCCCTACGCAAAGCGGGGCCGCCCGAGGAACAAATTTGGGCGGACAGCCCCGCATCGACCACCGCCCTGCACGGAAAATGGCCGACGATGAATCTACGGGTTGCGCGCGGCCGCAGTTTCAGCCCGTGACGGCGCCTTAGTTCGACCACGATGTCGATTCAACGCAATCCTCATGCGCAACCGCATCACTCTCTTCTCCTCCGCACTGGTCGTCTTCACCGTCGCGATCTTCCTCTACGAGGCCCATGCCGGCGCCCCCCAGCGCGCGGAACATTGCGGCTTCTGGACCTCGATCGACGCGGGGTTGTCCTGCCGGTAGGCATGACGGCGCCGTAGCCCGGATGAGCGCAGCGACATCCGGGGCGACTGGTCCCGCATATCGCTTTGCTCATGCGGGCTACGCGCCGTTTCAGCGAACTCCGTCATTGCGAGCGTAGCCTCAGAACAAGCTGCCCTGATCCACCGGCTTTGCCACGCGCTTCGGCGCGGGCTTTGCGTCCGCGGCAGTTGGCTTTGTCGGCGCCGGCGTGCGCTTTGCCGCAGGCGGCGGCCGATCCGCGTCCGCGGTCGCCGCAACACGTCCATCCGCAAACTCGATCTCGAGCCGCGCGTTCGGGCCGATCGCGTCTGCCGCATGCACCGGATGTCCCGCCTCGTCCCGCACCAGCGCAAAGCCGCGCGCGAGCACGCTGCGATAGGATAAGGCCGACAGCAGCTTGCCGCTGTTCTCGACGCGGGCCTCTAGCCGCTGCAGCAACGTGACAAGCGCGCGGCTGGCGCGCTCACTCAGGCGATGCGTGCGCTCGCGCTGGCGGGCAATGGCGTTGCGCTGCGCCTGCGCATTGGAGAGCTTCGAGGCACGCAAGCGAACCTCGAGCCCGGCAAAACGGTCGCGCCGTCGACGCAGCAGCGAGCGCGCGGAGAGGCCAAGCCGTTCGCCGCACACCGTGAGCCGGTGGTCGGCCTGCGAGATCTGTCCGTGCAGCACCCGCAGCGTCAGTTTTGAACTCGCCGCGGTGAACCTGCGGAAATGCGCGTGCGTGTTGGCCTTGAGGCAGCGGGGCAGGGAGGCGCCCGCCGAATCCAGCCGCTGCCGCGGGATCGCCAGCAGATCGCCGGCGCCCGGCAGCGCGCGCGCGGCGGCGCGCAGCTCGCTGCGGCGGCTTTCCTGGGCCCGTTGCCAATAGGCGCGGGTGCGGCGTCCGAGATCGGCGACCTCGACGAACAATTCGCTGCGCACCGGCACCGCCATCTCGGCTGCGGCCGTCGGTGTCGGTGCGCGCTTGTCGGCGACGAAATCGATCAGCGTGATGTCGGTCTCGTGCCCCACCGCCGAGATCAGCGGGATCATGCTCTCGGCCGCTGCCCGCACCACGATCTCCTCGTTGAACGACCAGAGATCCTCCAGCGAGCCGCCGCCGCGCGCGACGATCAGCACGTCGGGGCGCGGAATCCTGCCGCCCTCGGGCAGCGCATTGAAGCCGCGGATCGCGGCGGCGACCTGCTCGGCCGAGCCTTCGCCCTGAACTTTCACCGGCCACACCAGCACGCGGCGGGGAAAACGGTCCTCCAGGCGGTGCAGGATGTCGCGGATTACGGCGCCGGTCGGCGAGGTCACGACGCCGATCACCTCCGGCAGCCACGGCAGCAGCTGCTTGCGCGCCTCGTCGAACAGGCCCTCGGCGGCGAGCTTCTTCTTGCGCTCCTCCATCAGCGCCATCAGCGCGCCGATGCCGGCCGGCTCCAGCGCCTCGATCACGATCTGGTATTTCGAGGAGCCCGGATAGGTCGTGAGCTTGCCGGTGGCGATGACCTCGAGTCCCTCCTGCGGCTTGAAGCGCATGCGGCCGTGCACGCCCTTCCAGATCACCGCCTCGATCTTGGCGCTCTCGTCCTTGAGCGCGAAATAGCAATGGCCGGAGGAGTGGGCGCCGCGGAAGCCGGAGATCTCGCCGCGGACCCGGACATGGCCATAGGTATCCTCCACGGTCCGCTTCAGGGACTGGGAGAGTTCGGAGACGGTGAATTCGGGCGCGTTGTGAAGTTGTTCCGCAGGCGGCATCAGCAAACGATTCGGCATTTTGGGGTCAGACCCGACGTTAAGGATTTTCGCCGCGCGGCGCCAATCCAGGGATTGCTTGGGAGAGTACTCTGCTATATAGAGTTCTCTATTGATTGATGAGTTTGAGGAGTTGAACCATGGCGATCCGGTTGCTGCGCGGCGTTTTCAACGGCCTGAAATGGGCCCTGTGTGCGGTCGGCGGCGTGGCGCTGACCCTGGTCGCCATGATCGCAACCCCGCTGCAGCGGCCGCCGGAAATGAAGTCGGTGTCCGACTCCGCCAAGGGCATCGACTGGTCGACGCTGCCCCCGCTCGAGCGCTTCCAGGCGCGCGACGGCACCTGGATCGGTTATCGCCATTACGCAGCCAGAGCGTTTTCGAGCGAAGTGGAAACCGGTTCGCGTGAAGAAAACGCGTCAAAACAAGAATCTGGTGCCTCGTTCCGATCTCATCGGAACGGAAATGGCTCCAGCGGCGCGGCGGCAGGCCGGGGTGCGATCTTCATCCACGGCTCCTCCGGCTCCAGTGGGACCGTCAACCACGCGCTGACCCACGCGATCGCCGCGCGCGGGGTGGAGACCTGGGCGCTCGACATCCGCGGCCACGGCGGCTCCGGCACCCGCGGCGACATCGGCTATGTCGGCCAGCTCGAGGATGATCTCATCGACTTCGTCGCCCATGTCCGCAAGAGTGCGCCGGACCTGCCGCTCACCTTGATCGGCCATTCCGCCGGCGCCGGCTTCTCGCTGCGCGTCGCCGCCACGCCGATCATGCAGGACATGTTCGTGCGCACCGTGCTGCTCGCGCCCTATCTCGGCTATGATGCACCCACCAACAGGCCGAATGCCGGCGGCTGGGCCAGTATGGATCTTCCGCGCTTCTTCGGTCTGATGGCTCTGCGCAGGCTCGGCATCGACTGCTGTTCGCAGCTTCCGGTGCTCGCCCTCGCGGTGCCGGCGAGTTCGGCAAAATACCTCACCTCGACCTATTCCGACCGCCTGATGCGCAATTTCGCAACCCGCGGCTATCGCCTCGATCTTCCGGCCACCACCCGCCCGATCACCATCTTCGGCGGCGCCGAGGACGAGATGATGATCTCGGACAAATATGCGGAAGCCGTGCAGGCGATCAAACCGTCGGTCGACGTCAAGATCATCGACGGTATCAACCACATGGGCATCGTCACAAGTCCGAAGGCGATCTCAGCGATCGCCGAAGACGTCGCAACACGCGGGGCAGGGCAGTCATGATACGCCCCGTTGACGGCAAGGCAATCGCAGGGAGCGGCTTCCCCGCGGCCATCCTTCGAGACGCCCGCCTTCGGCGGGCCCTCAGGATGAGGACCGAGTTTGCTGCTGCTGTTTCCTCAGGCAAACTTGCTGCTCAGCCTCATCCTGAGGAGACCGCGAAGCGGTCGTCTCGAAGGACGAGGCGTGCGCGCAGCCGCCACCGCGAGTCCTATGCAATGCCTCCGGGACAGAAAGGGACGTCATGATCGACAGCAAGGAGGCATCCGCAGCGCTGGCCGATATCGACGACATCGTCCAGCGCGTGAAGCGATCGCAACTCTATCAGCTCGCAAGCCTCGCGGCAGTCTGGTGGGGCGTGTTGGTGTTCGCAGCCAATCTCGTGACCTGGCTGTGGCCGGTCTACGCGGTCCATGCCTGGGTTGCGGTGGACCTTCTGGGCGTCGGCGGTCTGGTTGCCCTTCGCGTGCTGAATCCGTCGGATCACCCCTTTGGCACCGGCGTTGCCATCAGGTTGTTCCTGATCTTCGTCCTGTTCTTCGCGTTCGGTTATCTCGTGACCAACGTTCTCGGTCATTTCGGCCCGCGGCAGTTGGGAACGTTCTGGCCGATCTATTTCATGCTGTTCTACACACTCGCCGGCCTCTGGTTCGGCACCGCCTTCGTTGCGATCGGCCTCGGCATCACCGCATTGACGCTGTTCGGCTTCTTCTACATCGGCGAGGCCTTCCCGCTGTGGATGGCCTTCGTGAACGGCGGTGGCCTGATCCTCGGCGGGCTTTGGATGCGGCGGATCTAGCGCATGGCCGGGCTCGACGACATCATCCACCAGCCGCTGCGGCTGAAGATCATGGCGGCCCTGAACGCGCTGCCCGTGTCAGCCGGTTTGGAGTTCGCGCGACTGAAGAAGCTCACCGGCGCCACCGACGGCAATCTCGGCGCGCATATCGAGACGCTGGCCAAGGCCGGCTACGTCTCCGTCGAGAAAGCCTTCGTCGGTAAGAAGCCGCAGACCACGGTCACCGCGACCGCCGCCGGCCGCGGCGCGTTCGCGCGGCATGTGGCGACGTTGCAGGAGATCATCGCGGGCAAGCAGGGGTAGCTCCCCCAGTATAGTATCGGGTGCTCCCTCTCTCTTCGTCATTCCGGGGCGTCGCGAAGCGACGAGCCCGGAATCCATTCCACCACCAACGCCGCAGTTCGCTGGATTCCAGGTTCGCGCTACGCGCGCCCCGGAATAAGGGGGTGTTTGGCACCAGCGCCCCTGCGGCCAGGGGCGGGTGAACGATGGGCCAAACGCGCCAACTGATGCGTTGGAATTTAGTGCACTGTGACCGTAACCCCACCATGGAAGAACGAATTCTTTCTCTCCGCCCTCGCATGCGATAGTCTACCCCAAAGCCGTCCGCTGAAGCCGAAAAATGCATTGAGTAAAGATTCTACTTGAACTTGCATCGCGGTTTTATAACCTGTTCTCCATCGGCTCAACATGATTTGGGGCTGTTGAGCTGTGGCCCGCTTTAGCGGGTTCGATCGTGTGTGTTGCCGTGATGAGGACGTGACGGGCGGGGGCGCAGGGGCGTTTTTGCGGGCGCCGCAGCACGGGGTGGATTTTCACGTAGCTCATTGAGCAGGCGCTCGCTGGCGCTTGGCACGGTTTGTTCTATCCGGGCCCCCAGATTGGGGTCGACGGTCTGCGCGTAAGCGTGGTCGCCGGTTGCGCTGAGCAAAGCGCACCCCAAGAGCAACGCGGTGCTGAACGAGTAAAAGGCACTTTGTAAGTTCATTGCGGACTCGGGGGTGATTGTGATGAGGTCGATTGCCAATATCTCTTTCTTTGCGGTGTTACTCGCTACGGTTTCAAGTGGCTCCGCAGTGGGTCAGGTTGATCCAAATCTTCAGGTGCGTATCGAGACGCTCACGCCTCAGCGCGACACGAAGCCGGATTTACCGCAGACGGAAGTTGTGACTCGGACCAAGCTTCAAACCTATACGACGACGGAAAAGGTGCAACTAACCGACGACCAGCGGCAGAAGCGGCTTGAGAGCGTCCTCGCGGCCAAAGATATCAAGCTGATCCAAGGAATAAACGAAACCAACAAGGAATCTCTCTACAAGACCTACGGCATCCTTCCCTATGAAACAAAGAAGGTCGTTAAAAAGAAGGCCGTGACCGAAACGGTGGAAGTGCCTAAGCCGCGGCAAACGACTGTTACAGCAGCTGCCTCAACCCAAGCTCTATTCGATACCAACGCGACAAAGACGCCGGCAAAAGTCAGCGATTGGGTACTCGGATCGGTGGGGACGTTGACGGTTAATGTTCCGGTGGGAACCTTAGACAATTTCATCGTCCAGACCGGAGTTAGTGATCAACGATACGCAAAACTTGTTGCCAAGGACGTCGACATCTTCATCAACAATGCCCAGTACAATCAGGTCCTCAATCTCTATAAAGGAGAGACCGACGGCACCACCACGTCCGATGTGATGAGCTATGCGCTGAGTTCAAGCACTGTCTATGGGAAGAACTTTAAGCCCTATTTGGTCGAGCTGTTCACGCCCTCGGTTGCCTGGGCACGGAACAATATAGACCTTGGTGGTACGACTTGCGGCCCAAAAGGAAAGGAAACGTTCTGCATCGGCGGAACGTTCATTGCGAGCGGCGACGTGACGTTCTCCGACGCGGCCAACCAGCGCAACACCAGTGTAAAGCTCCTTGGTAGCGTGCTGTGGCAGACGTCGGTACCTTCATTCACCGTCACAACAACGGGTTTTGTACAAGCCAAGCATTTCACGGATACGCCAGGCGGCCGCGACGATCTTATCCTTTTTGGTCAGGCAAGAGCGGACTGGTACGCAAGCGCCAATGTTCAGCTCAGTGGGGCAGTGCAGGTCACTCAACAGTTCTCAACAGTCAAAACGCAGGAGTGGAATGGCCTAGCGGCTTACCCTTACCTAAAATTAAAGGTCACGTTTTGATCGCTCATAACTTGGGCTTCCGTTGCCGAACAAAGGAGCGGGCGTACGCGTTGACGCAGAGCTCGTAGGATGGGTTGAGCCCTTGCGAAACCCATCGCCTCTTTATCCCCGTGCACCGTAATCGCGGCGTCATTCGACTGATCGCCGGCCTAATCAGCCGGGTAATTGCCGAGCTTTACGTGACTATTAAACGAGGAGGGCGCCCAGTCACGTACTCGGTTGACGAGGCCGTGCTTGACCGAATTGAACCTGCACGCGTGTGAAGGTGATCAGGCAGCACCATGATGGCATCGATTGTGAATGGATGGCGCTGGTGCGTTTCGCGAAACGCGCCGCGCAACGCCTCGACATGATTTGTCAGCAACGCCAGCCTCCGCTTCGCCAGATTGACGGTGAAGAAACACCCACCCGGAAACGAAGTTGCGGCGGTACGCCGTCATGACCCGATCCTATCACGAAACAAGTGCGATGGGTTTCGCAAGGGCTCAACCCATCTACGGGCTTAGCTCGGCACAAAAAGGAGCCCTAAAACGCGAAACCGAGGTCAAGCTCACCCCGAAGAGCTCGATATTGATCCTGTGACAGTACCGTAATCGACTGATGCGGATGATTTCCGAGCACGCCGAGGCGTTGAAGGTCCGCCAATATGACAGCGGGTTGCGTGTGACCAACCAAAAGGAAGTCTATTACTTTGACGGGCGATGCGGGCGTCGGTTTCATCGCGCGCATCTCCTCGGGCGAATATACCGAGCGTTTGGCGGTGTGCTTTATAAGCTCATCCGGATCATCGATGTCTCTTACCTGTTCAGCGATTGCAAGCGTCGTAATGGATTGGCTCGCCGCCAGCCTTTCATCTTTAGACATGTAGAAAAGCAGTATGTCGCCCGGCTTAATCATGCTGGTGCGCGCGTGGCACAGATAAACCTTACGAATGGTATTTCCGGGTGTTCGGTCTTTTTCACGCGCCAGAATGGGACCGAAGTCAGATGTCGGAAAGAGCGGAAGTTCTCGACCAAACGCAATTTCCGGAAACAGCCTGCGGTGATAATCCGGCTGAATTGGCACATAGAACTTCCTTACCGCCGCTCCATCATGGAAGCGCGGATAATTGACTCGCGCGAAATCGAGCGCACTTCCGCTGAGCGCAGGCAGATCGCCGCGCAGCATGGGCTTCTCCATCACGAGCTCGCCGCTTCCCGATCTTTTTGTCTCGGAGAATCCGTAGTATTTGAGCAGCGAGATGAGAAGGGTGTGTTTCGGATAAACTGTGAGGTAAACGAGATCGTAATTATTATGTTGAGCAAACCACAATGCTTGCTTCAATAGCAGTTCGCCAAACTTTTCACCAAGGTAAGCGTCACGTACCTTGAAGGTGCAGATCTTGAGTATCTTCGGCCCGCGATGTTGGGTTTGGGCCTCTAGATGAGTTTCGTTTTTTCGGATGATTAGACCTGCTATTTCTGAATCAATTTCGAGGACCCAACAATCACGGTGAGCCTGCTTGCAACGATCGAACCATGCATCAAATAGCGGGTAGTCCACTCGCAGGCTTGCAAAGATCGGATCGTGTTCGTCTAGCTCATATGCCTTCCGTTCAATGACATGGGGAAGGTCGACGGTCTTTGCAACGAAAGTTTGCTTTAACCATTGCAGGGCTTCGTCAATGGTAAGAACGCGGTCGCCCAATCCAACCCGCGAAGCTCGCTTATGCAGGTTTCCATCTTCGGAAATGAGATAATCGACTGCACGCGCGTCTACAGCAGCAAGAAGCCGCGCATCCGAACGGTCATTGTCTTTATTGATGGGGCCAAAACGCGCGACCAAATCTGCATCGCTTTGGTTGGGCAAACGCGCAAGTCTTTGAAACTTGTCTAGCTTGCTGAGCGTGACCCTGCGGCGTCCCACATCGCGATCACGGGCTATGTCGTCGTAGTTTGCGCCCTCAACGAAAAGGCCAACGCCATGTTCATTGCTGAGCCGAGAAATATCAGCGAGTCGCGCCTCGACCGGCTTCGGGTCTTCCAGCCCGATTACTATGTGAGTGTCGATGAGTAGTTTGAAATGGTCCATCGCCTAGCAATGAATTAAATCGCTTTGTAACGTATCGATAAGACTGGGGCGGCACAATCCCAAATTGAGCCTCAAGCTCGCTCGCGGATAGGTGGGTGCGCATCGCTTTGACGCTACCAAGTAGGATGGCGAAGCCAAACTTTGTGCCGGTAAAGTAGTTGTAGAATTCTCGGCGTGAGACACATGCGGCGTCAGCGTGCTCTTTCCAGATATCGGCAATCGGGAGACGCTGAACCTCTTTAATCTGAGCGCATCCCACGACTGCACGAACCGGGCTGGTCGAATAGATGTACACTTTGGTCCCGACGCTTACCGCGGTAGGAAAGCGCCGTCGAAGTTCTACTGTTTTTTGCCCGTCGAGAATCTTGGCCACGTACTGCGGGCGGATGCTCACCAAAAGGTCTTGCCGTGTTTCGCTGGCCTTCATCGCATTTCCCGCTTCCGAATCTAGGGCTGGATTGAATCAGCACTCGGATGCACAGCCAAGTAAAATCCGGACTGAGCGGAGCGCGCTGCCGGGAAGAGAGTTTCGTTGCGTCACTTAGGGGGAGTTTGCCTCATCCCCCTTGAGCCCCACCCCGATTCGTGCGACCTCCGCCCCCAGCAAAACCCCTCATTCTGAGCCTTCGATGCACATTCTCCTGCTCGGTTCCGGCGGCCGCGAACATGCCCTGGCGTGGAAGATCGCAGCTTCGCCCCTGGTGACCAAATTCTGGTGCGCGCCCGGCAATGCCGGCATCGCGAAGGAGGCGGAATGCGTGGCGCTGGATATCGCCGACCATGCCGCGGTGATCGACTTCTGCAAGACAAACAAGGTCGAGCTCGTGGTGGTCGGCCCGGAGACGCCGCTGGCGGCCGGCATCGTCGATGATCTCACCGCGGCCGGCATCAAGGCGTTCGGCCCGAGCAAAATCCCGGCCCAGCTCGAGAGCTCCAAGGGGTTCACCAAGGCGCTGTGCACCGAGTTCGGCATTCCCACCGGCGCCTATGAGCGATTCACCAATGCCAAGGACGCGCGCGCCTACGTCGCCAGCCAGGGCGCGCCGATCGTGGTGAAGGCTGACGGGCTCGCCGCCGGCAAGGGCGTCGTCGTCGCCAAGACCGTGCGCGAGGCCGAAGATGCCATCGCCATGATGTTCGAGGGCGCCTTCGGCGAGGCCGGCGCTGAGGTCGTGATCGAGGAATTTTTGCCCGGCCGCGAGATCAGCTTCTTCGCGCTGTGCGACGGCGAGACCGCCATTCCCTTGGCCTCGGCGCAGGACCACAAGCGCGTGTTCGACCACGACGTCGGCCCGAACACCGGCGGCATGGGCGCCTATTCGCCGACGCCGCTGGTGACGCCTCAGGTCCACGACGCGATCATGGCGAAGATCATCTTGCCGACGGTATCAGGCATGAAGCAGCGCGGCACGCCGTTCCGCGGCGTGCTCTATGCCGGGATCATGCTGACGACGCAGGGGCCAAAGCTGTTCGAGTTCAACGTGCGCTTCGGCGATCCCGAGTGCCAGGTCTTGATGCTGCGCATGATGTCGGACATCGTGCCCGCCTTCCTCGCCGCCTGCGACGGCCAGCTGAAGAATTTCGATCTGCGCTGGTACCCGGAGTCCGCACTCACCGTGGTGATGGCGGCGAAGGGCTATCCCGGTGACTACCAGAAGGGCACGCGCATCGGCGGGCTGGAGGAGGCCGCAGAGGTCGACACCGTCGAGATCTTCCACGCCGGCACGGTCGAGAAGGACGGTGCGATCCTCGCCAATGGCGGCCGCGTGCTCAATGTCTGCGCGCTCGGCAAGACCGTGACCGAGGCGCAGGCGCGCGCCTACCAGGCCGTCGACCGCATCAACTGGCCCGAGGGCTTCTGCCGCCGCGACATCGGCTGGCAGGCGGTGGAGGCGGAGAAGGCCAAGGGTTGACGAACCGCTCGCAAGCCCGAGCCCGCGGTCCCCGACGGCGCCCCTAGGCGCGCCAGCCCGAAATCGCATGGCTTGGTGTCACCGCGCCGCCACATCGGCGCTCGAGAATAATATGCAATCGGTTGTTGGGGTTAGCCGCCCCGCCGATAATACCGCTACTGTGCATGGGGTTGTTTTCGACTTTTTGTTTGTCGGGGCGGCCTTTTGGACTGACCACATAAGGATGCAACAAGATGTCCGATCTCGCCGACCTCTATCCGGGCTTTGCCGCCGAATGGATCGACACCTCGTTCGGCCGCATCTTTGTCCGCGTCGGCGGCAACGGGCCGCCGCTGCTCCTGCTGCACGGCTTCTCCGAGACCCATGTGATGTGGCACCAGGTGGCGCCGCAGCTGGCCGATCAGTTCACGCTGATCATCGCCGATCTGCCGGGCTACGGCTGGTCCGACATGCCCGCGAGCGATGCGCTGCACATCCCCTACAGCAAGCGGGCGATGGCCAAGGCGATGGTCGAGGTGATGGAGCGCCTCGGCCACGTGCACTTCGCGCTGGCCGGCCATGACCGCGGCGGTCGGGTGTCGTATCGGTTGGCGCTCGACCATCCGGGGCGGCTATCAAAACTCGCCGTGCTCGACATTTTGCCGACCTATAATTACTGGGAGCGGATGAACCGCGCCTACGCGCTGAAGATCTATCACTGGACCTTCCTGGCGCAGCCCTATCCGCTGCCGGAGACGCTGATCTCGAGCAATGGCGAGTTCTTCCTGCGCTTCAAGATGGCGAGCCAGACCAAGTCGAAGACGCTCGACGCCATCGACGCGCGCGCGCTCGAGCATTACCTCGCCCCGTTCCGCGATCCCGCCCGCATCCACGCGATGTGCGAGGATTACCGCGCCGGCGCCTATTTCGACTACGACCTCGACAAGGCCGATTTCGAAGCCGGCAAGAAGATCACCATTCCGATGCTGGCGCTGTGGGGCAATGCCGGCGTAGCGCAAGCCGCCGCGACGCCGCTCGATACGTGGCAGCAATGGGCGACCAACGTGGTCGGCATGCCCGTGGATTCCGGCCACTTCCTCACCGAGGAGAATCCGGATGTGACTGCGAGCGCGTTGCGCGAGTTCTTCCTGGCGGATTAGCGCCGCTCGCGAAAGAACTCCCGCAGCAGCCGCGCCGCTTCGCTCTCGCCGACGCCGGAATAGACATCCGGCGCGTGATGGCAGGTCGGCGAGGCAAAGAACCGCACGCCGGATTCGACCGCGCCGCCCTTGGGATCGGCGGCGCCGTAATAGAGGCGCCTCACCCTTGCGAACGAGATGGCGCCCGCACACATGGTGCAGGGCTCCAGCGTCACGTAGAGGTCGCAACCAACGAGGCGCTCGCTGCCGATCTTTTTCGCCGCCTCGCGCAGCGCGATGATCTCGGCATGGGCCGTCGGGTCGCGGTCGGTCAGCGTCCGGTTGCCGGCGGTGGCGATGACCTCGTGATCGCGGACCACCACGCATCCGATCGGAACTTCGCCCGATTTTCCGGCATTTTCGGCCGCCCCAAGTGCCAAATCCATGAAAGAAGGGGCTTTCATGCCTCGTATCATCGCCAGAAACCTGCTACTAGCTCCGCCTTCAGCAAGAGTGGATACCGATTTTGCCTGAGCATGCGGCTCGGAACGAGCACGCACAATGCTTTCCGGCCACCCCCTAAGTGAGATTATTCATGCCTCGCGACAGCGACAAAGACAACGATTCCCGCGGCCGGCGAGGCCCGCCCAAGGGACCGCCCAAGGGCCGGTCCGGCAAGGCGCGCGGCCCCGAGAAGAAGTTCGCCAAGCGCGGCTTTGAAGGCAAGGGCGACAGCCGCCCGCCCCGTGGCGATCGCGATAGCCGTCCGTTCCGCCGCCGCGAGGAGGGTGATGCGCCGCGCCGCGACTTCAGCGACCGTCCCCGTTTCAAGCGCGACGACCGCGGCGGCGAGGATCGCGGCGAGCGCAGCTTCAAGCCGCGTGGCGACCGTCCGTTTTCCGATCGCGGCCCGCGCGATGGCGAGAAGCGTTCATTCAAGCCGCGCGGTGATCGCCCGTCCTATGGCCGTGACGACCGTCCGCCGCGCAGCCGGGATCGCGACGATGCGCGTCCGGCCGGCCGCTCCGGCGACAAGAAGTTCGGTGACAAGCGCCCCTACGCGCCGCGCGGCGATCGTCCGGAGCGCGCGTTCGACGGCGAGCGGAAGTTTTCGCGGGGTGGACCGGATCGCGACCGTGGCGATCGCGGCGATTCCAAGCCGTGGCAGAAGCGCGACGCGGGTCCGCGCGGCGATCGGCCGCCGCGCAAGGATTTCGGCAAAGGTCCGCGCAAGGATTTCGGTGGCCGTGATCGCGGTGAGGACAAGCCGTGGCAAAAGCGCGACGACCGGCAAGGCGAGGATCGTCCGCGTTTCTCGCGTTCGCGCGACGATCGCGCGTCGGGCGATCGTCCGTTCCGCGAGCGGCCCAAGTTCGATCGGCCGCGCGAGGATCGGCCAAAATTCGATCGGCCCCGTCGTGATGGCGACGGCGACCGCGGAGGGCGTGGCGGTGACCGGCCGAAATTCGATCGTCCGCGCGAGCGGTCGGAAGGCCGCTCCGACTGGCACGAGCATCCGCGCAGCGAGGGACGTTTCGGTGATCGTCCGCGCCGCGACAACGAGGATGAGAGCAGGATCTTCGAGAAGCGTCCCGCCTTCGGCGGCCGCGGCGCCTATCGCGAGCGCGATCGTGATTTCGATCGCCGCCCGCGCCGGGAAGAGGCGCCGAAGCCGAAGAAGGCCGGCGAGCGCATCGCCAAGGCGCTGGCGCGTGCGGGGCTTGCCTCGCGCCGCGACGCCGAGGAAATGGTCACGCAGGGCCGCGTCACCGTCAACGGTCGCGTCATCAATTCGCCCGCGCTGGACATCACGAAGAACGACGTCGTCATGGTCGACGGCAAGCCGTTGCCGGAGCGCGAGCGCACTCGGCTGTTCCTCTATCACAAGTCGCGCGGGCTGATGACCACGCATGACGACCCCGAGGGGCGTCCGACCGTGTTCGACAATCTGCCGGAAGGCCTGCCGCGCCTGATCAGCGTCGGCCGGCTCGATTTCAACACCGAAGGCCTCTTGCTGCTCACCAATGACGGCGGGCTCGCGCGCACGCTCGAGCTGCCCGATACGGGCTGGCTGCGCCGCTACCGCGTTCGCGCCCATGGCGATGTCACCCAGGCTCAGCTCGACGAGCTCAAGAATGGCATCGAGGTCGAGGGCGTCAAATACGGTCCGATCGAAGCGACGCTGGAGCGTGACCAGGGCGCCAATGTCTGGCTGGTATTCGCGATCCGCGAAGGCAAAAACCGCGAGGTGCGCAATGTCTGCGCCCATCTCGGCCTCGAGGTGAACCGGCTGATCCGCGTCTCCTATGGCCCGTTCCAGCTCGGCGAAGTCCCCGAAGGCCAGGTCGAGGAGATCCGCTCGCGGGTCCTGCGCGAGCAGCTCGGCGACAAGGTGATCGAGAAGTCGGGGGCGCAGTTCGACGTGCCCGCGAAGTCGGCCGCGCGCGAGGACGATGCGCCGCGCGAGACGAAGCCCGTCAGCAAGCGCGCCGTGATCAACGATCGCAAGGGCCGCCGCGTGCTGGTGCAGCGCACGGGGAGCGAGGAGGCGCGCGAGCGCAACGAGGAAGAGGCGAGCGGCTACGGCCCGCCGCGCCGTCCCAAGCGCGGCTATCACGGCAAGCGCGATCTGACGCCGCGGGAGGACTAGCATTGCGCGTCGTCGGCGGCCGTTTGAAGGGGCGCAATCTCGCCTCGCCGTCCTCGCGTGACATCCGCCCCACGGCGGACCGCCTGCGCGAGTCCGTGTTCAACATCCTCGTGCATGCCTATGACGATCCGATCGAGGATGCGCGTGTGCTCGATCTCTTCGCCGGCACCGGTGCGCTCGGTATCGAAGCGTCATCGCGGGGGGCGAGGTTCACGCTGTTCGTCGACAACGGCGCGGAAGCGCGGGCGCTGCTGCGCAACAATGTCGAGACGCTGGGCCTGGGCGGCGTCACCAAGGTCTATCGGCGCGATGCGACCGATCTCGGCCCCGCGCATCCCGTCGAGCCGTTCTCGCTGGTGTTCCTCGATCCGCCCTATGGCAAGGGCTTTGCGGAGAAGGCGCTGGTGAGCTTGCGCGATGGCGGCTGGCTCACGCCCGGCGCGCTGCTCGTGGTGGAGGAGGCGAAGGCCGCGCAGTTCGTGACGCCGGAGGGTTTCGAAGAGCTGGAGCGGCGGGCCTACGACGACACGGAGTTCGTGATCTTGAGGAAGGGATCGTAGGGTGGGCAAAGGCGCGCTCTTCGCGCCGTGCCCACCACCTCTCTCTATCATGCAGTGATCGTGGGCACGGCGCGTTGCGCCTTTGCCCACCCTACGGCACTGTTCATCGCCGCCCGAACAGCTTCTCCACATCGCTCAGCTTCAGCTCGACATAGGTCGGCCGGCCGTGATTGCACTGGCCGGAGTTCGGGGTGTCTTCCATCTCGCGGAGCAGAGCGTTCATCTCCTCGGGCCGCAAGCGGCGGCCGGCGCGCACCGAGCCGTGGCAGGCCATGGTGGCGGCGACGTGCATCAGGCGACGTTCGAGCGGTAGCGCCTCGTCCCACTCGGCCATGTGCTCGGAGAGATCGCGTAAGAGTCCGCCCGCATTGGTCTTGCCGAGCAGCGACGGCGTCTCGCGCACCGCGACTGCACCGGGGCCGAAGGATTCGATGGTAAGGCCGAACGACGCCAGCTCGTCGCTACGATCCAAAAGGCGTTCCACCGTCGCCTCGTCCATCTCGACGATCTCGGGAATGAGGAGGATTTGCCGCTGCACGCCGTTCGCAGCCAGCGAGGCCTTCAGCCGCTCATAGACAATGCGCTCATGCGCGGCATGCTGGTCGACGATGATCAACCCGTCGCGGGTTTGAGAGACGATGTAGGTCTCGTGGATCTGCGTGCGCGCCGCGCCGAGCGGACGGTCGACGAGGTCAGCGACCGGCTGTGTCTCGATCCGCACGTCCGCACTGGGCGCGCCGACTTCGAAGGCGGCCTGCGCGCGCTCGGCAAAGGCGGGCGCCGCGGCGCCTTCGAATGACGGCATCGGCCCGACGGGGGCGGACGGCGAGGCTCGCCAGTCCCAGCTCGCCGGCCGCTGCGGGGTGAACGCGGGGCGGAACGCGGACAGTGCGCTCTCGCCACTGTTGGCGGCGGTGCGGCGGCCCTCGCGTGCGAGCGCCTCCTTCAATCCGTGCACGATCAGCGCGCGGACCAGGCCGGCATTGCGGAACCGCACCTCGGTCTTGGCCGGATGCACGTTGGCGTCGACCTCGCGCGGATCGAGCGTGACGAACAGCGCCAGCACAGGATGGCGGTCGCGCGGCAGATAGTCGGAATAGGCCGCGCGCACGGCCCCCAGGATCAGCTTGTCGCGCACCGGGCGGCCATTGACGAAGAGATATTGCCCGAGTGCGTTGGCCTTGGTCAGCGCCGGCGCTGCGGCATAGCCTGCGACGACGACGCCGTCGCGCTCGGCATGGACCTCGATGGCGTGGCTGCGGAATTCTGCCCCCAGGATGTCGCCGAGCCGCGTCAGGCGTCCCGCCGCGCCGGGCAGCGCGGCGGCCCAGGTCACCGGCGCGCGCTCCTCGCCCGCCAGCGTGAAGGCGATATCGGGCCGCGCCATCGCAAGGCGCCGCACCACCTCGCGGATCGCTTCGGCCTCGGTGCGGTCGGTCTTCAGGAATTTCAGCCGTGCCGGCGTCGCATAGAAGAGATCGCCGACCTCGACCCGCGTGCCATGCGCCAGTGCCGCCGGCATGATCTCGGATTTCTCGCCCCCCTCGACACTCAGCGCCCAGGCATGGGGCTCACTTGCATGCCGCGTGGTGATCGACAGTCGCGCCACCGAGCCGATCGAGGGCAGCGCCTCGCCGCGGAACCCGAGGGTGCGGATCTCAAGCAAATCCTCGTCGTCGAGCTTGGATGTGGCGTGACGCTCGACCGCAAGCGCGAGATCTTTCGCGGTCATGCCGCCGCCGTCGTCGGTAATGCCGATCCGCCGCCGCCCACCGCCATCGGTGAAGACGTCGATCCGGCTGGCGCCGGCGTCGATCGCGTTCTCGACCAGTTCCTTGACCACGCTCGCCGGGCGCTCGACCACCTCGCCGGCGGCGATGCGATTAACGATCTGTTCGGGAAGTTGGCGGACGGGCATGGGCTCACTCGGCGAATAACCCAGTCTAATGCCACCTCGCAACAAATGCATGGGGAAGGTCGCGCTTCCCACATACCAAATGTGGGCACCTCCGGGCCTTGGCCGTTCTCGCGATTGCGGCGCGCGCTCGCGGTTTGCCGCATATGAGGAACGCAATTCCGCGAAACCGCCGCGAAATCCCTAAACCATCACCACACGAGGCAGGTTGCATCAGGGTTGCGCCGTCCGCGCACTTTACGCGATGACAGGGTCCGGGCCAGGCGAGCGGCGCGGGAGACCATCGGACCTTCCATCGCGAAACAATCCAGGAGAAATGGATGAAGTTGGTGAAGACCTCGATGATCGCATGCGCTCTGTCGGCTCTCATTGCCGGGCCTGCGCTCGCGCAAAGCGCACCCCCCACCGCCAAGCCAGGCGGCACCGTGCAGAGCAAACCCATGCAAGGCAGCACGATGGGCAGCGGCGATGAGGAGATGAATGCTCAGCCGGGCGCAGCGGGCGAGAAGACCGGCATGAAGCCGACCAAGAGCACCAAAGGCTCGGGCACCACGGGCAGCGCTACGCACAAGGGAACGGCCGACGATTCCGCGACGGGCGGTGCAGCTCCATCCAAGCGTTACTAATCCCGTCGGGAGAACGGCAAGACTCCGGCCGCTTTGCGGGCGGAGTCTTTTCGGCTGCGTTTGCTAAAGCGCGATGCGATTAGGATGAATCGTCATCGCGCTTTAGGTTGTTGTTTGAGCATGATTTTGTCGGAAAACCGCGGCGCACTTTTCCGGATCATGCTTTAGTCGTCGAAGCGACCGCCGCGTCCGGCCTTGACGTCGCTGCGGCGCTTCTTGCCGTCGAGCCGGCGCTGCTTGGAGGCAAAGGTCGGCCGGGTCGCGCGCCGCGGCGTCGGCCGTATCATGGCTTCGCTCAGGATGTCGACCAAGCGGTCGATGGCGTCCTGTCGATTGCGCTCTTGAGTGCGAAAGCGCTGGGCGTGAATCACGATCACGCCATCCTTGGTCATGCGCTGGCCGGCGATGCGGGCGAGCCTAATCGCCGCATCCTCGGGCAGGGTCAGCTTGCGCGTGTCGAATCGCAGCTGGGCCGAGGTCGAGACCTTGTTGACATTCTGCCCGCCCGGGCCGGAGGCGCGGACAAAGCCGATCTCGATGTCGTCCTCGTCGATGACGAGATCGCGGGATATCCGCAGCATGATGGCACCATTCGTGATGTCCGGACATATCGCGGACGTCTACGTTCGGCAATGGTGCTTCTGGAAACGCAAATGGCCGGGCGAGCCCGGCCATTTCAGCAAACGGGAGAGGAACGTTAGTTCGACTTCGTCACCGGAGCCGCGGCCGGCTGCGCCGCGGCCTGCGGGGCGCGGCCGACGACGACGGTCAGCAGACCCTGGCCCCAGAGGCGTTTGGCGGCGGCTTTGGCGTCGTCCAGCGTCACGGCATCGACGATGGCGTTGCGCTTCTCGATATAGTCGATCGGCAGCTTGTCCTGCTGGTACTGCAGCAGCGCCTGCGCCAGCTTGGAGGAGGTGTCGAGCGCCAGCATCTGCGAGCCCTTCAGGTAGGACTTGGCCTCGTCGAGCTCCTTCTGGGTCGGACCTTCTTCCGCGATGCGGCGCACCTCCTTTTCGATGGCATCGATGGTGTCGCCGGCGCGGTCGGCGCGGGTGCCGGTATTGCCGATGAACACCGCCGAATGCTCCATCCAGAGCAGCGATTCGAACACCGAATAGGCGAGGCCGCGCTTCTCGCGCACCTCGCGATAGAGCCGCGAGGACAATCCGCCGCCGCCGAGGATGTGATTGACGACATAGGCCGCCATGAAGTTCGGGTCGCTGCGCTTCACGCCGGGGCCGCCGAAAGTGATGACGGTCTGAGGCACGTCGAGGGTCACGAAGGCGCGCTGCGGCGGCTTGGCGGCCTCAATGTCGGGAACCGGCGTGAGGTTGGCCTTGGCGGGCAGGGCGCCAAAAGTGTGATCGAGCAGCTTGCCAAGGGTCGCCGGATCGACGTCGCCGACCACCGCGATCTTCAGCCCATCCTTCGCAAGCACGCGACCGACATAATCCTTCATGTCGGGAACCGTGATGGTCGGGACGCTGTCGAGGTTACCGTTGCTCTGCCGGCTATAGGGGTGATCGCCGAAGGCGGCCTCCAGGAATTTGCGGCTCGCCAGCGATGACGGGTTGGTGGTCTCGCGGCGGAGGCCCGAGATGACCTGCGAACGAATGCGCTCGACATCGGCGGTGTCGAAATGCGGCGAGGTCAGCGCGCCCCGCAACAGGTCGAAGGCCTCGTCCTTGTTGTCGCGCAGCATGCGCAGGCTGCCGCGGAAGGTGTCGCGGGTGGCGCTGAAGGAGAGCTCGATGGCGCGGCGGTCGAGCCGCTCATGGAAGGTCTTGGAGTCGAGATCGCCGGAGCCTTCGTCGAGGAGGTCGCCGACCAGATTGGCGACGCCCGGCTTGTCCTTGGGATCCTGCGCCGAGCCGCCGGCGAAGGAATATTCCATCGCGATCAGCGGCACGGTTGCGTCCTGCACGAACCAGGCCTCGATGCCGCCCGGCGAGACCAGGTGCTGGATCTTTGCGGCGGCCTGCGAGGGCGAGACCGCGGCGAGCGTGAGCGCCGCGCCGGTGGCGAAGGAGAATGCAACGCGTCGAAGGAAAGGATAGGTCACGAACGCTTCTCCTCGCGCTTGGTGGTCGCAGTGTCCTTGATCAGGTAACCCGTCACGGAGCGCTTCTTCTCGAGCCATTTCTGCGCAACAGTGCGGACCTGCTCGGCGGTGACCGCGCGGATGCGGTCGGGCCAGCTTCTGATGTCCTCGATCGACAGGCCCGTGGTCAGCGCGCCGCCATACCAGCGCGCCAGCACCGCCTGGTTGTCCTGGGCGTAGATCGCTTCCGCGATGAGCTGGGTCTTCACCCGCTCCAGATCCTCGGCGCGGATCGGGTTCTGCGCGACATTGGCGATGACGCCGTCGACCGCCTGCTCGACCTCGGCGAAGCTGACGCCGGGCTTCGGAGCGGCCGAGATCGCGAACTGCGTCGGGTCGAGCGAGATACTGGAATAACTGGCGTTGGCGGAGACCGCGAGCGGCTTGTCGACGACGAGGGCGCGGTAGAGATAGGAATTGCTGCCGCTGCCCATCAGCTGCGCGAGCACGTCGAGGGCCGCGCTCTCGCCGGCAGCAGCCGTGGTCGCCGAGGGCACGAGATAATAGCGCCGCATGCTCGGCTGCTCGACGCGCGGGTCGGCCAGCGTGACGGTGCGGGGGGCGGCCGGCTCCGGCTCCTGCGGGCGGACGCGCCGCGCCGGGATCGCGGGTTGGGCCGGGATCGAGCCGAAATTGCGCTCGACCAGCGGGCGTATGTCGGCGGGCTCGACATCGCCGGCGATCACCAGGATCGCGTTGTTCGGTGCATAGAAGCGGCGATAGAAGGCGAGCGCATCCTCGCGATCGAGCTTCTCGATCTCCTGATGCCAACCGATCACCGGCCGGCCATAGGGATGATTGAGATAGAGCGCAGCCATGATCTGCTCGTTCAGCCGCGCGTCCGGATTGTTGGCGACGCGCATATTGTACTCTTCGAGCACGACGTCGCGCTCTGGCAGCACGTTCTCGTCCTTGAGGATGAGGCCGGTCATGCGGTCGGCCTCGAACTCCATCATGGTCGGCAGCTGCTCTTTCGGCACACGCTGGTAGTAATTGGTGTAGTCGACCGAGGTCGAGGCGTTCTCGTTGCCGCCGACGCGAAGCACGGTCTGGGAGAATTCACCGACCGGATGCTTCGAGGTGCCCTTGAACATCAGGTGCTCGAGGAAGTGGGCAAGCCCGGACTTGCCCGGCGTCTCGTCGGCCGAGCCGACCTTGTACCAGATCATCTCGGTGACGACGGGCGTGCGGTGATCGGGGATCACCACGACCTGCATGCCGTTGTCGAGCGTGAAGCTGGCGGGCGGAGCCGATGTGACCGTGGTCTGGGCATGGGCCACGCCGGCTGTCAGGACGGTGGCCGAAAGCAGCGCGGCAAGGAGGCAAGCAGCCGATCGTTTTGCGGACATCATGATCCCTGGTGAAAGGCCGAGTCCGATTGTCCGGCTCGGAGACGCCGCACGATACACCGTGCGGCCGACGCTTCGCGTCACGAAGCAGAGAACGCTATCAACTCGGGAGCGCGCCAGCAGCCGAAGCTGCACAAAGGGCCGGCAGCCAGCTCCGAGCCCGCCGAAACGTTGGGGCGGGCAGGAGCGCTATTGCTCCTTCTCCTTGCCGGACAGGACGTCGAAATAGGTTCGTTTCGAATTATCCGGCCCGGAGCCGTAGGCGTAGTTCGACGACGGCGTTTGATATCCCGGCGGCGGCTCCACCAGCGATTGGCGTGGTGGCTCCGACGTAAACTGCTTCGACTCGGGCGCGTTTCCTTTGAACAGTTTAAACAGCCCGCCGGTATATCCGAGTTCGGCAGGGCTCATCGTCGGATTGGCCACGTTGGTGCCTGGTTGGGCCGGAACATTGCCGGTCTTTTCAGCGGCGGCCGTCTTGTGGGCGTTCATCTCGGCGGGCGACAGCGGCTGGGCATTTTTCCAGTACTCCGTTGCCTTGTTGCCGGATTTCTTCCGCTCGGCGACAGCCTCCTTGCGGCGCTTCTCGTCGGGGTCCTTCGGCCAGTTTGGCGCAGCCGCGGCCTCGGCTGCGGCGGGCGGCGGCAGGTCGAGCTTGGGCGGCACGACCAGCGGCGAACGCTCGCGGTACTCGATGCCGGGCTTCTCCATGCTCTTGGCGCCGAGGCCGGACATCAGATTGTCGATGAGCTTCTCTTCGAAGGTCATGTCGTCGTCCTCGTCGTCACCAGCGCGGGCGGCGCCGGTTGACATGACGAGACCAATTCCGAGCGCGACAGCGGACAATTTCAACGCCCGCCAGAACCCCCATTGGGGGTCTCGAACCATCGAACCGCTGGTCTTCGAGCTGCGCATACCTGTACCTGTTCCATATTGTGGCAGATTGCCGCTCAAACGCGGCCTGACCCTCGCAAAAGCCGGGTTCCACCTGCCGGTCCGTATCGGCCGGGATCAGGGCGCTTTTGCGGCGGGTACCCCCAGGAAGGAATCATACAATAGCCCCGCCACCCCAGCAACGATGGCCACGTCGGCGAGGTTAAACACATACCAATTATAGGTATTTCCGCCGATCTCGATGTGGAACAGGGCGAAATCGACCACCGCGCCATAGGCCAGGCGGTCGATGCTGTTGCCGATGGCGCCGCCGATGATCAGACCAAGCGCAATCGTGGCAAGGCGGGTGTGCGAGCGGGCCATCCAGATCGCCAGCGCAACCACGGCGAGGACCTTGACCGCCATCAACGCGAGCTGCGCCGCCTGGCTGTCGTTCTGGAGCCAGCCGAAGCTGATGCCGATATTCCAGGCCAGCACCAGGTCGAAGAACGGCGTCACCTTCACCGCGCCGCGACGGGCGAGGTCGAACACGTTCAGCAGCCAGAGCTTTGAGGCCTGGTCGGCCACGAGCGTGACCACGGCCGCGAAGATGCCGGCGCCAAGCGGGGTCATGCCGGGGATCAGATCGCCACCCCCAACGCCTTCCATTCGCGCAGCGCCTTCGCATCGCGCGGGGTGACGTCGGGATATTCAGCGTCCTCGCCGACCATCGGGGAGATCTTCCAGGAGCGGGCGCATTTGGTGCCGACCGCCTTCTCCACCACGACCGCGACACCGGGGACCGCATCGAGACGGAACGCCGAAGCCGGCGCCTCGCCCTCACGGACCTCGTAATTCGAGGTGATGCAGATCTCGGCGAGATCGACGTCGAACAGCGTCGCCAGCATGTCGCGATCGGCGACATAGATCACCGGCGATGCTTCCAGCGACGAGCCGATCCTCTTGGCGGCGCGTTCAACTTCGAGCGCGCCGGTGACGACGCGACGAACCGCGCGGATCGTCTCCCACTTCGCGGCCAGCCTGTCGTCGCGCAAGCCTTCGAGATCGGCCTGGAACAGCGTCAGATGCACCGACGGTTCGGCCTCGGGCCGGTACATCCGCCAGCCTTCTTCCGCAGTGAAGCTGAGGATCGGCGCCAGCCATTTCAGGATCGAGGCGCACAGCAGGTCGATCGTGGTCAGCGCCGCCTTGCGCGTCAGCGAGGACGGCGGATCGCAATACAGCGTGTCCTTGCGGATATCGAAATAGAATGCCGAGAGCTCGCTGTTCAGGAACGCGGACAGGATCGCGACCACCGTCTTGAAGTCGAACTCCCGATAGGCCTTGTCGACCGCGGCGGCGCGCACCGCGAGCTCGTGCAGCATCAGCCGCTCGAGCTCCGGCATCGCGGCGGGCGCGACCGCCTCAGCCGGCTTGTAATGATGCAGCGTGCCGAGCATCCAGCGCACGGTGTTGCGAAGCTTGCGATAGGTCTCGACCGTGTTCTTCAGGATCTCGGGACCGATGCGCTGGTCGTCGGTGTAGTCACAGGACGCAACCCAGAGCCGGAGGATGTCGGCGCCGGATTCCTTGATGACGGCCTGCGGCTCGATGGTGTTGCCGAGCGACTTCGACATCTTGCGGCCGTCCTCGGCCTGGGTGAAGCCGTGGGTCAGCACGACGTCGTAGGGCGCGCGGCCGCGGGTGCCGCAGCTTTCCAGCAGCGAGGAGTGGAACCAGCCGCGATGCTGGTCCGAGCCTTCCAGATACATCACCGTGTCGGTGCCGCCGTCGACCTTGCGCTTGATGCCGGCGAGCCCGGGAAACTGCACGGGGTCTTCGAGCACGAAAGCGTGGGTCGAACCGGAATCGAACCAGACGTCGAGGATGTCGTCGACCTTCTGCCAGTCCTCGCTCGCGCGGGACCCGAGGAAGCGCTCGCGCGCGCCTGTCGCGTACCAGGCGTCGGCGCCTTCCTTCTCGAAAGCCTCGCCGATACGCGTGTTGACCGCTTCGTCCTGCAGGATTTCGGCGGAGCCGTCGCCTTTCTCGCGCACGAACACGGCGATCGGCACGCCCCAGGCGCGCTGGCGCGAGATCACCCAATCCGGGCGAGCTTCGATCATGCCGTTGATGCGGTTCTCGCCCGACGGCGGCACCCATTGCGTCACCGAGATCGCGTGCAGCGCGCGGGCGCGCAGCGTGTCGCCGCTCTTGGCCTTGCCGCCCTGCGCCACATCCTTGTCCATCGCGATAAACCATTGCGGCGTATTGCGGAAGATCACCGGCTTCTTGGAGCGCCAGGAGTGCGGATATTGATGCTTGAGCCGGCCGCGCGCGAGCAGCATGCCTCGTTCGACGAGCGCCTTGATCACGGCCTCGTTGGCGTCGCCCTTCTCGCCCTTGTCGTTGATGACGCGCTTGCCGGCAAAGCCCGGCGCATGATCGGTGTAGGCGCCGTTCTCGTCGACGGTGTAGGGGATTGCCGTGTTGATGCCGCGCGCGTCGAGATCGCGCGCCTGCGCCGTCCAGGCATCGAAGTCCTCGCGGCCATGGCCGGGCGCGGTGTGCACGAAGCCGGTGCCGGTGTCGTCGGTGACGTGATCGCCGGGCAATAGCGGCACGATGAAGTCGTAGCCGCCGGCAAGGCCCTTGAGCGGATGGGCGCATTCGATCGCGTCCATGGTGTCGCCGGGGATGTCGCGGACCTTCTCGTAAGCGGTCACGCGCGCCTGCTTGAAGACCTCTTCAGCGAGCGCGTCGGCGAGGATGAGGAGATCACCGGTCTTGGTCCAGTTGTCGGCGGGCGCATCCGTCACCTTGTACAGGCCGTAGGCGATCTTCGGCGAGAACGAGATGGCGCGGTTGCCGGGCAGCGTCCACGGCGTGGTGGTCCAGATCACGACGCTCGCGGCGGCGAGCGCGCCGTGCGCGGGAGAGGTGACCGGGAATTTCACCCACACGGTATCGGAGGTGTAGTCCTCGTACTCCACCTCGGCTTCGGCGAGCGCGGTCTTCTCGACCACGCTCCACATCACCGGCTTGGAGCCGCGATAGAGCGTGCCGTTGGCGGCGAACTTCATCAGCTCGCGTGCGATCTGGGCCTCGGCCGGATAGCTCATGGTGGCGTAGGGGTGATCCCAGTCGCCGATGACGCCGAGGCGCTTGAACTCTTCGCGTTGCACGCCGAGCCAATGCGTGGCGTAGGCACGGCACTCCCGGCGGAAATCGATCATCGCGGCACTGTCGCGGAAGTCGGGCTTCTGCTTGCCCTTCTTGCGATAGTGCTCTTCCTCGACCTTCCATTCGATCGGCAGGCCGTGGCAGTCCCAGCCCGGCACGTAGTTGGAATCGAAGCCGAGCATCTGCTGGCTCTTGGTGACGAGATCCTTGAGGATCTTGTTCAGCGCCGTGCCGATATGGATGTTGCCGTTGGCATAGGGCGGGCCGTCATGCAGCACGAATTTGGCGCGGCCCTTCGCGCTCTCGCGCAGCTTCTCGTAGAGGCCGATCTCGTACCAGCGCTTGAGGATCTCCGGCTCGCGCTGCGGCAGGCCGGCGCGCATCGGGAAGTCGGTTTGCGGCAGGAACAGGGTCTTCGAATAGTCTTTGGCTTCAGACTTTTGGGATTTTTGCGGCTTTTCGGACATGAGGCTGACTGGCTCGGAAGGGCGCGGGAACGAATGGCGATGCGGAATCGCGGGGGTGAAACGACAAAATCCCGGACTTGCGCCGAGCCCTTGGGCTCAGGCGGAAGCCGGGCCGCTAATCCCTATGATGCGCCGCGCAAACATGGGCTCTCCATAGCAGGGGGCCAAGGGAAGCGCAAAGGTTCGGGGAGGCCGGGGTTCGGGCTCAATCGATCACGCCCAGCCGCGGAAAGGCGTCCGGGGCGGCGGCCAGGATGGCGCGGGCGCGGGCGGAATCGTCGTCCATCTGGCGGATCAGGGCCTCCAGGCTGTCGAATTTCAGCTCCTCGCGGATGAAGCCGACGAAAGCGCAGTCCAGCGCCTGCCCATAAAGATCGCCCTTGAAGTCGAACAGGAAGATCTCGAGCAGCGGCGCGCCATTGTCAAAGGTCGGACGGCGGCCGAAGCTCGCCACGCCGTCGAGGCGCTCGGCGCCGCGGCCGACCCGCACCGCATAGATGCCGTGCTTCAGACCGCAATTGGCATCCAGGCGGATGTTGGCGGTGGGATAGCCGAGGTCGCGGCCGCGCTTCTCGCCATGGATCACCTCACCGGTGACGAACCAGGGGGCGCCCAGCATGGTGGTGGCATCGTCGATCTGGCCCTCGGCGAGCGCGATCCGGATGGCGCTGGAGGAGACCGGCCGCTCGTCGATGTCGACATGCGCCTGCACGTCGACCTCGATGCCGAGCCGGGGCGCCTCGTTCACGAGGAGGCTCGGCGAGCCGACGCGACCTTTGCCGAAATGGAAGTCGTAGCCGACCGCGATGCCGCTGACGCCGAGCCGCTCGATCAGGTCATGGTGAATGAAATCTTGCGCGCTGGTTCCGGCGCGCGCCTTGTCGAAGGTCATGACCACGGCGCCGGCAAGCCCGGTGCCGGCCAGAAGCCGCAGCTTGGCCGGCTCGTCGGTCAGACGGAATTGCGGGGTGTTCGGACTGAAAAAGCGCCGCGGATGCGGCTCGAAGGTCAGCGCCAGCGCAGGCCGGCCATGCGCCCGGCCCATTTCCAGCGCGGCCGCGATCACGGCGCGGTGGCCGAGATGAACGCCGTCGAAATTGCCCATGGCGACCACGGCGCCCCTCGGAATCGCGGAGTCCGGGGTGATGTCGCGGATTACGGTAAAATGCGGAGCCATCAGGGGAATTCTCGGAGCGGCAGGGCTGGCAGGGACCGTGGCGCGACCGGCCGGATGAAGTCAAGCGGGAGGAGGCGACGGCATCGGGTGCGATTTCAGCCCCCTGGAGGCGTCCCCAGTTAACGCGCTGTTTAACGCCTTGATGCTAGTCCTTGCATCTGGAACAGGCGGGCTCCGGCCCGCAGGTCCGATCGTAATATTCCTGGGTATGCGTTGGGGGAGTCGAGATGGCGGTTGATTTGTCGATGCCGGTTCTGGTGGTGGATGACTACAGCACCATGATCCGTATCATCAGGAATCTGCTGAAGCAGCTTGGCTTCGAGAACATCGATGATGCCAGCGACGGTTCGGCCGCGCTGAACAAGATGCGCGGCAAGAAGTACGGGCTCGTGATCTCCGACTGGAACATGGAGCCGATGACGGGTTACGACCTCTTGCGCGAAGTGCGCGCGGATCCGAACCTCGCCACCACGCCCTTCATCATGATCACGGCGGAATCCAAGACCGAGAACGTGATCGCGGCCAAGAAGGCCGGCGTGAACAACTACATCGTCAAGCCGTTCAATGCGGCGACGCTGAAGACCAAGATCGAGGCGGTCTTCCCGGACATGGCGAGCGCGTAAGGCGCGCGCTAAGGCTTTCAGCTGAATCGGAAGGCCCGGGCTTGTCCCGGGCTTTTTGCGTTGGGAGCGTCATTCCGGGGCGGTGCGTTAGCACCGAACTATGGTGCGCGATTGCGCACCTGAGAATCTCGAGATCCCGGGTCTGGTCCTTCGGACCATCCCGGGATGACGGCTATGCCCTCACCACTTCAATTCGCGCATCAGCGCCTTCGGCGGGTGGCCGAACAATTCCGTCACCGATGCCGGGTCGAGCTGGTCGAGGCCCTCGAACTCCTCGGCATGAATGCCGCGGGTGACGAACAGGCAGTCGATGCCGAATTCGCGCGCGCCGGTTAGGTCGGTCCGGACCGAATCGCCGATCGCCAGCACTTTCTTCCGGTCGATTGGGTGGCCCTGGCGCTCACCTGCGAGCGCCATTGCGCGCTCGTAGATCGGCCGGTGCGGCTTGCCGTAGAAGATCACCTCGCCGCCGAGCTCGCGATAGAGCTCCGCGATGGCGCCGGCGCAATAGATCAGCCGGTCACCGCGTTCCACCACGATGTCAGGGTTGGCGCAGACCAGCGTCAGCTTGCGCTCGCGCGCCTTCAGCATCATGCCGCGATAGTCTTCCGCCGTCTCGGTCTCGTCGTCATAGAGGCCGGTACAGACGATGTAATCGGCTTCCTCCAGCGGCGCGGTCTTCGCATCGAGGCCGCGATAGATCGAGTTGTCGCGCTCGGGGCCAAGCCAGAACATCTTGCGGCCGGGATGCTCGGCGACATAGAGCCGGGTCAGGTCGCCCGAAGACACGATGGCGTCGTAGGTCTCGTCGGCGACGCCGAGCTTGCGCAATTGCCGCTGCACGCTGTCGGCCGGGCGCGGTGCGTTGGTGATCAGGATCACCGCACCGCCGCGGCTGCGATAGGTGTGCAGCGCCTCGCAGGCCTCGGGGAAGGATTCGAGACCGTTGTGAACGACGCCCCAGATGTCGCTGAGCACGACATCGACGCCGCCCACGAGCTCGCGCAGGTTTTCGGCAAAATGCAGCGTGGTCATGATGCGCGCGGCCGATCAGATGCGGCGCGCCAGCGCCGCGTTGCCGGTGATGCGTTGTGCCGGAGGAGCGGCTGATGTCGCGCCAGATGTCGTGCCTTGGCCGGGGGGAGCGGAGCCATTGGATCCCTGAATGTCCTGCGCCTGGTTCGGCGCGGCCCCGCCGGTAGCAGATGCTCCCTCCGGCCGCAATGGCCGGGGCGGCGCGAACAGGAACCCCTGGCCGAACCGCACGTCATAGTCGAGCAGGTCCACGACCGCGCGCTCGCCTTCGATCCTTTCGGCGATCAGGTCGATGCCGAAGCGGCCGAGCAGGTCGGAGAGGTCGGAGGGATGGATGTCCGAGGCCGAGGCCTGTCTGGGGTCGAGCAGCAGCGTGGCCGGCACCTTGATGAAGCGCACCCCGCGGTCGGCCAGCTCGCGCGGCTCGATGCGCAAATCCGTGACATGGTCGATCGAGAAACGGAAGCCGCGCTGGGCGAGCGCCGCGAGATTCTCGGTCTCGGCGGGGCCGAGATTGCGGAATGTCGATTGCTTGAACTCCAGCACCAGCGAGGGCGCCAGCGCCCGGTTGGCTTCGAGAAAGTCGAGGCATTGTGCGAAGGTGGTGGAATTGCCGAGCGTGGAAGCGGCGACGTTGCAGAACACGCCAACGTCCTTGTTGCGCACCATCAGGCGCCGCAGCACCTGCACACAGCGCAGCATCACCATGTTGTCGATGCGCCCGATCAGCCCGGACGCCTCCGCGATGCTGATGAACTCCTCGGCTGCGATCAGCTGGTCGCGCTCGTCGCGCAGGCGCGTCACCGCCTCGTAGAACCGCACCTTGCGCTGCGGCAGCGTCACCATCGGCTGGAGGAAGATGTCGATGCGGTTCTCGTCGATGGCGTTGCGCAGCGTCGCCAGCAGTTGAGTCTGGTTGCGTCCGGAGGCCGTCTGCACCGGGGTGATGGTCTGGCTTTGGACCGCCGGCGCCGGCCGCGGCTGCGCCAGCGGAGGCGGAGGTGCTGCGGGTGGCGGGGGAGGGGCAGTCGGCCGCTCGTCGAACGGCGCAACCAGATCGATCGGCGCCTCCGGCTCGGGCCCGGCGGACGGGGCAGGAGCCGGCGCGGCGCCGGCCAGCAAGTCCTCGTGGGCCGACACGGTGCTCGCGAGCTGCCTGACCAATCCGCCAAGCTCGTTGATCTCGCCGACCACCGACTGGATGCGGTCGGAGTTGACCGAATTGGACGAGGCGATGCGTCCCTCGATCGCAGCTAACCGGCGGCCGAACTCGGCCACCTGGCGGGCGAGATCGGCGGTGCCGCGCGACAGATCGGCGATCTGGCCGCCGACGTCGCTGCGATCGCGCAGCCGCATCGATACCGCATTGTAGAGGATCAGGAAGGTCAGCGCGGTCAGCGCCACGATCGCGGATTCGGTTCCGCTGATACCGGCGACGGCGTAGAGCACAAGCCCGAGCGAGGCCGCGACCAGAACCATGCAGATGGCGATGAAGATCGTCGAAATGCGAATCATGCCGCGCGTTACGCCTCAAGAGCTGACTGCCTCACCCGGGAAAACACGGGCCGCGTCCGAATCCCGTCACGCCTCATGCTGCCCCAAGCCGAATGACCTTAACATCATTGTTGATTCGAGGGGATAGCGGCCTCAGGCCTGCGCGTTCTGGACGCTCGTGAAGTCAGGATGGCGCGGCGGCGCCGACCGTATCGGCCGAGACGGCCTCGCGGGTGCCGAGCGGCTTGGGTTGTCCCGTGGTCGTGTCCTTCAGCGTCTGCCGCTCGATCTCCGAGTTCAGCTCGGCGCCGAACATGATGACGATCGCCGACATCCACATCCACGTCATCAGGCCGATCGCCGCGCCGAGCGAGCCGTAGGTCGCGTTGTAATTGGCGAATTCCGAGAGATACCAGGACAGCAGCGCCGAGCCGGCGATCCAGAGGATGGCGGCGATCACCGCCCCGAGGCTCAGCCATTGCCAGCGCGGCGCATCGCGGCTGGGCGCGAAGCGGTACAGGATCGCCAGCGCCACCAGCAGGATGAGGAACAGCAGTGGCCATCGTGCCAGCGCCACGATCAGCTTGCTTTCGGGCGCCATGCCGAGATGATTGAGCGCGAGCGGGAAGGCGACGACGGCTCCCACCATCAGCAGCAGCGCGACGATGCCGCCGACCGTGAAGGCCAGCGACACCATGTTGAGCTTGATGAAGCTGCGCTTCTCGCGTTCCTCATAAGCGACGTTGAGGGCATCGAAGATCGCCTTGACGCCCGCATTGGCGCTCCAGATCGCGAGCAGCAGGCCGAGCAGGAAGGTGGCCCCGAGCGTCGTGTTGCCATGCGACACCACGCGCGCGACCTGGTCCTCGACGATCTGGAACGAACCCTCGGGCAGCATGGTCGCAAGCGTCTGCAGATTGGCGCTGATCGTCGCGGGATCTGCGAACAGGCCGTAGGAGGAGACCACCGCCGTGACGGCGGGGAAAACCGCGAGCAGCCCAAAGAATACGACGCCGCCGGCGGTTGCCAGCAGCCGATCCTCGTCGATGCGCTGATAGGTGCGCCAGAAAATATCCTTCCAACCCGCCCAGGGGATCGTGAACGGGCTCTTCGCATGACGGCCGCGGCCGGGCTCCACGGCTGCACCCGCCGGATGCGTCTCCGGTGAATTCGTCTCGCCTTTGCGGTGGTCTTGGGGTGGTCCCGACGGGACCAGGCCAGCGTCCTGAAAGTAGCGCTCCGCAGTCAGCACGAAGACGGCCGTTGCCGCCACCAGCAGCCAGGAATCGATCTGTTCGGAGCGCCGCACCGGCATTCAAGCGTCCAATCTATGGCCGTGACGCCTGCGGCGCGCCGCTGTGTATCCTGCCAGTCCAATCGCAGCGAGCATCAGGCCAAGCTGCACCGACCGATTGGTGCCAATGGGCCGGGCCTTTCTGCCATGGCCACGCTCGCCCGGCGCGAGCGGCACGAGCGGAATCGTCGTCGCGACCTCTTTAACGGCCTCCTTGACCGTCCCGCGCGGAATCCGCGGGGTCGCGATTGCAACGCGCAACCGGCTGGCCAATGGCACGATCGGCTTGGCTTTGCGCTTCATCTGCGCCATTGCCACCCCAGCGCAAACCGCCGCCAGCACCAGCAGCACGCCCGCGACGGCGCCGAAACCCCAGAACTGCCCGTAGGTGATGGCGATCCAGCGGTACAGGGCTATCAGTCCGACGAAGAATGCTGCCACGACGAACAGACCCGCGACCGCGAACAGCCCGCCGGCCACCGCGTACGACGTCACCTTGCCGGTTGCCTGGCTAGTCTGGTCACGCAGATAGGATTGAGCGGCGCGTTTGACGTGGTTGAGCTTCAGCGCCATGCCGGCGCGCAGCAATTCGCCCGATGGCGCGAGCATGCGGACATCCTCCGGGAGCGAGAAAATTCGTCGGAAGATGAACGTGGCGGTATCTGACTTGTTCCGACGAAGCTCTGTCCGTCGTGAGGAATCAGGCGAGATCGGCGGCTGCGATCCAGAACACCTCACCCTCGGAGTCCTCGGTGTCGAGCCAGAGCAGCGGCAGTTCCGGAAAGGCCTCATCGACGAGTTCGCGGCCACGGCCGATCTCGCAGATCAGCCCGCCGTCCGGCGTGAGGTGATCGGGCGCTTCAAGCAGGATCCGGCGCACCACGTCGAGACCGTCGCGGCCGCCATCGAAGGCGAGCTTCGGCTCGGCCCGGCATTCCGGCGGCAGCGCGGCCATGCCTTCGGCATCGACATAGGGCGGATTGGTGATGATCAGGTCGTAGCGCGCATCGCCGAGCGGGGCAAACAGGTCGCCGCGATACAGGCTGATCCGGTCCTCGAGCCCGTATTCGCCGACATTGCGCGTGGCGACCTCGAACGCGCCCTTGGAGATGTCGACGGCATCAACAGTGGCGTTCGGGAAATGATGCGCGGCGAGGATGGCGAGGCATCCCGATCCCGTGCAGAGATCGAGCACGCGCTCGACCGCGGTGGGGTCGTCGATCAACGATCCGGCACCGCCTTCGCCGCCGAAATGCGACTCCAGCAGCTCGCCGATGAAGGAGCGCGGAACGATGACGCGCTCGTCGACATAGAAGGGCAGGCCGCGCATGTAGATCTTGTTGACGAGATAGGCGGCCGGTTTGCGCGTGGTGACGCGCTGATGGATGAGATCGAGGATGGTCTTGCCCTCGGCGACCGTGACGCGCGCGTTGGCGAAAATCTCGAACTGTTCGGGATCGAGATGCAGCGCCTCGCTCACCAGGAAGGCAGCTTCGGCAACCGGATCGGTCGTGCCATGGGCAAAGGCGAGCTCGGCTTCGACAAAGCGGCTCACCCCATAGCGGACGTAATCGATCAGCGTGAGAAGTTCGCCCGGGGCGACCTTGGCAGGTTTTGGCGCGGCGCGGCCGCGCAGGGCCTTTTTGGTTGGTTTTGCCATCAGGATTTGGTCCAGCGTGCGGCGGCTTCGTCGTCGCGGGCCTGGGCCTCGACCCAGCCGGTGCCGGTGGCGCTCTCTTCTTTCTTCCAGAACGGCGCGCTGGTCTTGAGATAGTCCATCAGGAACTCGGCCGCCTGGAAGGCGGCCTGGCGGTGCTGCGATGCGGTCAGCACCAGCACGATGTTCTCGCCCGGCATGAAGCGGCCGACGCGGTGGATGGCCGTGACGCCGTTCAGCGGCCAGCGCGAGATCGCCTCGTCGACGTGACGCTTGATCTCTTCTTCGGCCATGCCGGGGTAATGCTCGAGCGTCAGCGCGGCGATGTTGGCGCTGTCCTCGTCGGCGCGGCAGATGCCGGAGAAGCTCACGACGGCGCCGATATCGGTGCGGCTCTTGGTCAGGAGCGCGATTTCGCGGGCGATATCGAAATCGTCCTCCTGAATGCGGACGGTGACGGGGCAAGTGGCGACAGGGGGCGTCATGGTCTAGCCGCCGGTCATCGGCGGGAAGAACGCGATTTCGCGCGCGCCGGTGATCGCAGCGTCCGATTTGACATGGGCGTGGTCGATCGCGGCGCGGATCACCTTCGGCTTCTCGAACGCGTAGGCGTAGGTCTCGCTTTGGCTGGACAACCAGGCGATGAGCTCCGCGACGGTGCGCACGGTCGGGGGCGGCTCGATGGTCTCCTCCGCCTTGCCGACGCGCTCGCGCACCCAGGCGAAATACTTCACCTTCATCCCTCGTCCTCCTTGATGAGGTGATGGATGCCGGCGCGGAAATAATCGTAGCCGGTGTAGATGGTCAGGATCGCCGAGGCCCACAGCAGCGCGAGGCCGATCATCGAGACGACGGGCACCACCTCGTCGCCGGCAGGTCCCGCGAGCAGGAAGCCGATCGCAACGAGCTGGACCGTGGTCTTCCACTTGGCAAGCTTGGTCACGGGCACGCTGACGCGGAGCGCGGCGAGGTATTCGCGCAGGCCCGAGACCAGGATCTCGCGGCACAGGATCACAATGGCGGCCCACAGCGACCAGCCATGGATGATGCCGTCGGCGGCCAGCATCAGCAGACAGGAGGCGACCAGCAGCTTGTCGGCGATCGGATCGAGCATCCGGCCGAATGCCGACTGCTGATTCCAGATCCGCGCATAATAGCCGTCGAGGTAATCGGTCACCGCGGCGCCGATGAAGATGGCCACCGCCACCCAGCGCAGCCACAGCGGCTGATCCAGAATCGACTGCGCATAGATACACCCGACCACGACCGGGATCGCGGCGATCCGGCCATAGGTCAGGATGTTCGGGAGGGACATCGCGCGGCTGGTCGTCCCTCGTGTCGTGGCGATGTTCATCCGTCCTACCAATACCGCTGCGGCCTGAAGGTCAACCGTTCCGCCCCCAGATGGGGTGCGGGATGCGACGAGCATATGACCCTAGCTCTCTTTTGCCCCCTTTAGTTCATCCCGGCTGGGGATGGAAATACTCGAAAATCCTGCGGGCACTCTCGGCGCTCACCCCCGGAACCTTGCCGAGATCGGCGATCGAGGCGCGTTCGATCTCCTTCAGGGTCCCGAAATGATGCAGCAAGGCACGTTTGCGTGACGGGCCGATGCCGGGAATCTCCTGCAAACCGGCCTCGCGGATGTCCTTCTTGCGCAGCTTGCGGTGCGAGCCGATGACGAAGCGGTGGGCCTCGTCGCGCAAACGCTGGATGAAATAGAGCACGGGGTCGCGCGGCTCCAGCTTGATGGCCTCGCGTTCCGGCATGAACAGGGTCTCGCGGCCGGCATCACGGTCCGGTCCCTTGGCGACCGACATCAGCGACACCTGGGTCAGGCCGAGATTTGCAAAGATCTCACGGACGGCGTTGAGCTGGCCGCGGCCGCCGTCGATGATGACGAGATCGGGCCATTGCGGGAAATCGTCGTCCTTCGCCTTGACCGCACCTTCCTCGGGCGGATTGATCAGGCGTTTGAAGCGCCGCTCCAGCACCTCGCGCATCATGGCGAAGTCGTCGCCGGGCGTGATCCCTTCCGACTTGATGTTGAACTTGCGGTACTGGTTCTTCACAAAACCATCGGGGCCGGCGACGATCATGGCGCCCACCGCATTGGTGCCCTGGATGTGGCTGTTGTCGTAGACTTCGATGCGCTTGGGCGAATGCGGCAGGCTCAGCGTTGCCGCCATCGCGTCGAGCAGGCGGCTTTGCGTGGCGGTATCGGCGAGCTTGCGGCCCAGCGCCTCGCGCGCATTGGTCAGCGCGTGGATGACCAGTTCCTTCTTCTCGCCGCGCTTGGGCGCGGTGACCTCGACCTTGTGGCCGGCCTTGATCGCGAGCGCATTGGCGAGCAGCTCGCTCTCCTCGATTTCGTGCGAGAGCAGGATAACCTTCGGCGGCGGCTTGTCGTCGTAGAACTGGGCGAGGAAGGAACCGAGCACCTCTTCCGGGGTGAACGTCTTTTCCGCGCGCGGAAAATAGGCGCGGTTGCCCCAGTTCTGGCCGGTGCGGAAGAAGAACACCTCGACGCAGAAGAAGCCGCCCTCCTGGTGGATGGCGAACACGTCGGCTTCCTCGACCGTGCGCGGATTGATGCCCTGCTGCGATTGGATCGCTGACAGCGCGGCGAGGCGATCGCGGTAGAGCGCGGCGCGCTCGAACTCGAGCTCACCTGCCGCCTTCTCCATCTCGCCGGCAAGCTCCTGCTTGACCGCATGGCTCTTGCCGGACAGGAAGTCGCTCGCCTCGCGCACCAGCGTCGTATAGCCGCCGAAGTCGATCTCGCGGGTGCAGGGGCCGGCGCAGCGGCGGATCTGGTAGAGCAGGCAGGGCCGGGTGCGGCTCTCGAAGAAGGAATCGGTGCAGGAGCGGATCAGGAACGCGCGCTGCAGGGCGGTGATGGTGCGGTTGACCGCGCCGGCGGAGGCGAACGGACCGAAATAGCGCCCGGGCCGGCTCTGCGCGCCGCGATGTTTCAGGATCTGCGGCGCCCAATGGTCGCCGGTGATCAGGATATAGGGAAACGATTTGTCGTCGCGCAGCTGCACGTTGAAGCGCGGCCGAAGCTGCTTGATGAGGTTGGCTTCCAGCAGCAGCGCTTCGGTCTCGGTATTGGTCGAGACGATTTCCACGGTCACCGTGGCGGCGATCATGCGCAGGATGCGCGCCGGCTGCGGCGCATTCTGGCGCGCATAGTTCGAGAGGCGCTTTTTGACGTTCTTGGCTTTGCCGACGTAGAGCACGTCGGCGTTGGCATTGAGCATGCGATAGACGCCGGGCGAGGTGGGGGCGAGGCGGACCGCGTGTTCGATCGCCTCGTGGCCGCTCGCCAGCGGCCCTTCGCCGACCGCGCCGCTCTCCTCCAGGATATCAGGCAGCCGCGCATCATCCTCGTCGTCGCCGCCCGTGGTGGCAGGGTCGAGGTCCGGAGGCGTGTCGCTCGCGGCAGCCGGCGGCAGTTTGCGCGCGCGGTCGTCCGGATTGTCGGTGGAATCGTGAACCATGGAGCGAATTTAGGCGCTGGGGGTGCCGATTTGAAGTTCCGGCCCTGCGGCACGCACAGGAGGGCGGCGACGCAGTTCCCGGTAACACTTGCTTAAGCCTGTTAACAGCGCGGTAACCCGACTTAACAGGCCTTTAACTTAAAACTCTCGATAAATCTTACGCGAAAAAGTGGTGGTTCCGTAACCATGCGGTTTGCCTCGCGCGGCGGCGCGGGCATTCGCGGGGACGGCAGTTGCGTGTGGAGTGTGTGATGAAGAGGCTCGTTGTGGGCGCAGCCGCGTTGGTTGCAGCTGGCTGGACAGCTTCGGCACAGGCCGCCGATCTCAATTACGGGCAGCGCGCGCCCTATACGGTCAACCAGCCGCTGAATGCGTATAGCTGGGCCGGCCCCTATCTCGGCGGCAACATCGGCTACGAATGGGGTTCGGTCGACAACAATCCCTCAAAGCCGTCGGGCTTCGTCGGCGGCGTGCAGGCCGGTTACAACTTCCAGAACGGCCCGTTCGTGTTCGGCGTCGAGGGCGACATCCAGGCCGCCGGTGCCGATGACACCTTCGCGCCGTGGAAGTTCTCCAATCCGTGGTTCGGCACCCTGCGCGGCCGCGCGGGCTATGCCTTCAACAACGTGCTGTTCTACGGCACCGCCGGCCTCGCCTTCGGCGAGCTGCGCGCGCAGACCTTCGGCTGGTCTGAATCGCACACCACCGCCGGCTGGACCATCGGCGCCGGTGCGGAAGTCGGTCTGACGCCGAACTGGAGCGCCAAGCTCGAATATCTCTACATCGATCTGTCGACCAGTCAGTTCGCAATTACGGGCGTGTCAAACGGATATAGCGCCAGCGTTGTGCGCGCCGGCGTGAACTATCGCTTCTGATAGCTGAAGAAGAAAATACCGGACAACAACTCCCGGCCGCTCGCGGCCGGGATTTTTTTCGCCAGGCTAAGACAGGATCACTAGGTTGACCGCTTTCGGTCCCTTGCCCTTCTTGTCCGGTTCGACTTCAAATGTGATGCGCTGTCCTTCGGCAAGGTCCTTCAGTCCGGCCCGCTCCACAGCAGTAATGTGCACGAAGACGTCGCGGCCACCGTCGTCAGGCTTGATGAAACCGTAGCCGCGTTCGCCGTTGAAAAACTTGACCGTTCCCGTCATGGCCATCGGGAAACTCCCCCTCATTGCTCCTCCGCCGCGACGCAGACTCACGTCACGACATGACCGGGCGTTACGGAGCCCGGGAGAGCTGGCCATCCTTGGGCGGACCTCAAAGGTCCGGCCGGATCTTTCTTAGGCCTTCACTCCGCCGCAACCATTCGCGGAAGCGGAACGTAAAGCCAGTCACGGAAACAGCATAATACGGTTCTCTGCAGATTGACTACCGCTCCTGCATCTTTTTCCCAAGAATGCCGGAGTGTTACGGCCTCGGTACCTCCAATCGGAATCTGGCCGCGCCGCCCTGTCCGAGCGGCATTTCCAGCTCGGGGAGGATCGTCTTGAGTTCGCCCTGCAGCGTGTAAGGCGGATTGACGATCAGGAGCCCGGCGGAGGCGAGAGCGCCGCCATCGAGCTGGGGCGCGACGCTGAACTCGAGACGCAGGCATTTTCCCGGCGGTTTTGCTGCAGCTGCGAGCCGCGCCACCGTTTCGGCCAGCATGTCGGTGGCACGCCGGTTCTTGGCGGGATACCAAATGACATAGATGCCGGTCGGCCATTTCGCGAAAGCCGTCGAGAAGGCCTCACTCAGCCGCTCGAACTCGTCCTTGGCCTCGAAGGGTGGATCGATCAGCACGAGGCCGCGTCGCTCCTTGGGCGGCACGAAGGCCGGCAGCGCCACCCAGCCGTCGAGGTCGACCACACGGGCCTGTTCGTCGCGGCGCAGCACGCCGATCAGCGCTTTTCGCGCCTTCGGCTCGAGCTCGCAGGCGACGAGCCGATCCTGAGGCCTGAGCAGGCCGCGCGCGATCAAAGGCGAGCCCGGATAGGCTTTGAGCTCACCCTTCGGATTGAAGGCGCGGACGATGTCGAGATAGGGCTTGACCAGCGCTGCGCTCTCGTTCGACAGGCGGGCCTGCATCAGCCGCGCGATGCCGGTCAGCCATTCGCCGCTCCGGCGCGCCTCATCGCTGTCGAGATCGTAGAGGCCGGCCCCGGCATGGGTGTCGATGACACGGAACGCCCCCGGCTTGTCCTGCAGATAGGTGATGATGCGCGCCAGCACGATGTGCTTGATGACATCGGCGAAGTTGCCGGCGTGGAAGGCGTGACGGTAATTCATGGCAAGAGCACTACGCCACGTGATGGCTCGAGCAAAGGGCGCAATCATGGGCCCCGGCTCAGCAGCGCACCGCCAAAGTGGCGCTGCGCTGCGTCCGGGGCACGTGAGGGGGCACCGCGCCTCCTTATGGTTTGGAGGACCTACCCACCCCTGATCGGCGGCATCGTGACCTGATCGCGGCGGCAGGCTCGGCGTTCGATCTCGTCGCAGGCGCGGAATTGCAGGTGCTTGCTGAGGCAGATGCGGACCTCGGACAGCCTGGTCCGGTTGCAGGTGACCGAGACGGCGGTATTGCTCAGCCCCGGATTGGCCTTGATGAAGGCCTCCTCGACCTCCGCCGGCGCCACGGTCTTGGCCTGCGACAGATCGAGATATTCGGCCGGAATCTTGATCGCGGCGCGCGCCTTGCGGATTGTCTCGAAATAGCTGCGGCCTTCGAGGCCTGAGCAGGTGCCGTGCTTGTCCCATTCGTTGAAGATCAAACCCGGCGCCGGCATCAAATCGAGCATCGAGGAGACGATGCTGCGGTTCAGCCGCGGCGCGGGACGCTGGCAATATTCCGGAAAGCCATTCTCATATTGCGGCCACAGCCCGTGCACCACGAAGGCGAAAGGCCGTCCGCCGCACTGGATCTGCGAGCGGCCGCCGCGCTCGGCCGCCTCCTCGCAGAACGAGGGCGACCACGACAGCGACAGCACATAGAAGTCGAATTCGCCCGGCGCGTTCTGCCGCTTGTCCTGGGCTCTTGCGTCACCGGCGAACGAGGCCAGACCCGCAGCAACGATCAGGGAAAGGGCCAGCGAGATCACCAGGCGGGAGAACGAATGCAATCTGGAATGAAACATGGCAACGCCCCTCAACTAGACTGTGCAGGGAGCCTAGCAGGCGACAAGAACATTTCAAGAACAAAATTCAGGCGGCGGTCGCCGGCCGCCCTGATTGGCCCGATCAGGCTCTTCGAATCAGGGCTTGGCGGCGCGGCAGGCTGGATTATAGGCCCAGTTGCGGTCGAGCCCGACCACGCACCACTCGACGCCGTTGCCGTAGCCGGCGAAGCCGCCATCCTCGATCAGCGAGAAATGCACCTTGCGCACCTTGCCGTCGGTGAGCATGGCGTCAGCGCTACAATAGCGGCGCGGGATGTTGTCGGACTGCCAGGGCCGGAAGGCGGTCTCGCGAACGGCGGAGAAGCCGGTGATCTTCAGCGAGGAATTCCAGAACGTGCTTTCCTTTTCCCAGAACTGGGTGGCAATCGTCGGCAGCGCCCTGTCGCACTCGGCGACGGCGCCGTCATAGCGCGGTCCGCTCAGCCAGAAATTCATCTCGAGCGGATTGGCAGCCCTGGCCTCACCGAGCGACAGCGCCCCGAACATGAGGCCGAGCAAAGCGGCAAAGCGGAGCGATTTCGGGGAGGGGGCGCGCATGGGTCATCCGGACAGCTAAGGTCTTGCGAAGGGCGAACGGTGCCGTGAAGGCCGGGGGAGGTCAAGTGCAGCGCGGCAACACTTCGCCAGGAGTTGACGGTAACGGCACTGCCGACGGGGCTTCAGTTCTTTTCACGGCGATCCCGGCACCGTAAACTGGCGCCAACCAATTGGAGTGACGGGAATGCGAATCATAGCGGCCGCGGGTCTTCTCGCCAGCCTGGTTGTCTCGGGTATGATGGCGAGCCAGTCGGCGCGCGCCGACTACGTGCCGCCGTTCAAGGGCAACGACACCGGCGGTATCATCGCCTATTCGATGGCCACCCAGGTCGATGCACGTCAGGTCGCGGTCGATCACTGCGCGCGCTACGGCAAGGTGGCCAAATTCCTGGCGGTGCAGGGCTATGAGGGCGGCTACATCTCGTTCTCCTGCCGCTGGGTGCCCTATGGCGCGGCCAACCAGCCGATCCGCACGCTCTACTGAGGCGTTGTCGTAAACGTCGCAATCTCTCAGCCGGGAGCCTCCTCCATGACGCGCAAACTCGCTTTGCTCGGCTCGGCAGCCTGTCTCGCATTCTGGGCGGGCAGCGCCAGCGCCGACGATTTGCCGGTGCGCAAGGCCGGCCTTTGGGAAATGAAACTGGTCACATCAGGCTCGCAGGTGCCCGAGATGACCATGCAGCACTGCACCGACGAGACCGTCGACAAGGAGATGAGCAACAACGTCTCCCCGATGGCCAAGCAGATTTGTGCCAAGCAGGAGATCAAGAAGACTGCGACCGGCTATGTCAGCGATTCCGAGTGCAGCGTCGCCGGCGTCAACACGACCTCCCATGCCGAGATCACGGGCGATTTCAACTCGGCCTACACGGTGAAGACCTCCTCGCACGCAAAGGGCGGCGTCGCCGGCACTACGGGGCGCGATACCGCCATGACACTGCAAGCCAAATGGCTCGGGGCCTGCAAGCCAGACCAGAAGCCCGGCGACATCGTGATGCCCGGCGGCTTCAAGATGAACGTGCGCGACATGGACAAGCTGAAGGCGCTGCTGCCGAAGTAATGCGGCAACTCGGACGGTCACCTTCTCCCGCAACAAGGGGAGAAGGGAAGAACCTTCTACACCGGAATCCTCACGCTCGCCCTTAGCCCCCCCATTGGGCTGTCACCCAACGTGATATCGCCGCCATGCGAGCGGGCGATGTCGCGGGCGATGGCGAGGCCGAGACCCGTGCCGCCTTCATCCTGGTTGCGGGCGTTGTCCAGCCGCAGGAACGGCTTGAACACTTCTTCGCGCAAATGCGTGGGAATGCCCGGCCCGTCGTCGTCGACCGTCACGGTCAAATATCGGTGATCGCGCTGGCCAGTGATGGCGATGCTCTTGCCGTAGCGGGCCGCGTTGGTGACGAGGTTGGCGAGGCAACGCTTGAACGAGGCCGGCTTCACCGTCACCACGGGCAGGCCGTGGAAGGCAACGGTTGCGGCATGACCGTGGCGTTCGGCGTCGCCGCGCAGCTCCTCGAGCGCCTGCGCCATGTCGGTCGGCTGCGACTGCTCACCGGAATCGCCGCGCGCAAAGGCGAGGTAATCCTCCAGCATCATCGACATCTCGTCGACGTCCTTGCGCATCCCCTCCAGTTCGGGGCTGTCGCCGATCAGCGCCAGCTCGAGCTTGAAGCGGGTCAGGATGGTGCGCAGATCGTGGCTGACGCCGGCGAGCATCGCTGTGCGCTGCTCCATGGTGCGCTCGATGCGCGACTTCATCTCGAGGAAGGCGACCGAGGCGCGCCGGACCTCGCGCGCACCGCGCGGCCTGAAGTTCGGCGCCTCGCGGCCCTTGCCGAAGCTCTCTGCGGCGTCCGCAAGGCGCAGGATCGGCTTGATCTGGTTGCGCAGGAACAGCACGGCGACGATGAGCAGGATCGACGACGTCCCGACCATCCAGAACAGGAAGATCTCCGAGTTGGAGGCATAGGCGGCGCTGCGCTGTGCGAACACGCGCATCACGGCATCGTCGAGCTGGATGCGGATCTCGACCAGATTGGAGCGGCCGACCGTGTCGATCCAGAACGAGCGCCCGATCTGGCGGCCGAGCTGCACCGACAGCGTCTGGTCGAGCAGCGAGAAGAACGGCTTCGGTCCCGGCGGCGGCATGTCGCCGGCGGGAAGGAAATCCACGACGAGGCCGAGGCGCTGCTGGGCGATGCGGCGGATCTGGTCGCGATCTTTGTCCTGCGGATAGCCCTTGTAGACGTCGATCAGCGCGGCGATGTCCTGCACCACCGCGGCGGACAATCTGCGCGTCACCGTGTTCCAGTGCCGCTCCATGAACACGAAGGCGACGACCGATTGCAGCACCACCATCGGCACGATCATGATGAGGAGCGCGCGGGCGTAAAGGCCGGTCGGCATCCAGCCCTTGAACGCATTGCCCATCCAGCCATTGACGGCGGAGACGCGGCCGGCGGCGCTTCGGAGCAGCGTCAGGCCGGTATCGATCGTGCTCATCTGGCGCGCTTCACTTGATTTATGGCGAGGCCACCAGCCGGTAGCCGATGCCGCGTACCGCCTGGAGGAACAGCGGATTGGCCGGGTCGGTCTCGATCTTGCGCCGGAGGCGGTTGATCTGCACGTCGACGGCGCGTTCATTGACGCTGCCATTGCCGGTCAGCGCGCTGCGCGGCACGGTCTCGCCCGGTGTCTCCGAAAGAATGCGCAGCATCTCGCGCTCGCGGTCGGTGAGGTGGATGACCTCCTCGCCCTGGCGCAGCTCCCCGCGATCGAGATGGTAGATGTAGGGACCGAAGGCGATCTTCTCGATCGTCGCGGCCTGCGGCGGCGGGGCGGCGCGCTTGAGGATGTTGTTGATGCGCAGCGCCAGCTCGCGCGGCTCGAACGGTTTCGCCACGTAATCGTCGGCGCCGATCTGCAGGCCCTCGATGCGCGCCTCCGCCTCATGCCGCGCCGTCAGCATCACGATCGGCACCGAGGAGGATGTCCGGATGAAACGGGCGAGATCGAAGCCGGTCTCGCCCGGCATCATCACGTCGAGGATCAAGAGGTCGAAATGCAGGCCCAGCAATTTCGATCGTGCATCGCCGGCGCTTGCGGCGGTGGTGACGCGGTAACCCTCTGCGGCGAGGAAGCGCGAGAGCAGATCGCGGATGCGGCGGTCGTCGTCGACGAGCAGCAGATGCGGCGCGTCATCGGCCGGGCGTGCCGGTGGACGGGCGAGAGTGGCAGCGAGCGGCACGGTCACTCCTTGGCGTTGTTGACGGAAGCGAAGATCGTTTCGAGCACCTTGTCCGGATCGTCCCGATCGATCATCGCGCGCAGGAAGCGCTTGACCGTCTCGGCATCCTGCGGGCTCATTTCGGCGAGCGCCTTGGTGATCCGCGTGGTCTGCAATCCCGCGAGCTTCTGCACCAGCGCCTCGCCCTTCGGCGTCGCATAGAGCAGGCGCTGGCGGCGGTCATTGTCGCCCGTCTTCTGCACGATGTAGCCTTCGTCCAGGAGCTGCTTGAGCACGCGGCCGAGCGACTGCTTGGTGATGCGCAGGACGTCGAGCAGGTCGGCGACCTTCAGCCCGGGATAGCGGTAGACGAAGTGCATGACCCGGTGATGGGCCCGGCCGAAGCCGAAAGCCTCCAGCTCCTGGTCGGGATCGCCGACGAAGTCGCGATAGGCGAAGAACAGTAGCTCGATGATATCCCAGCGCAAATTGCCTCCATCGTCTGCGGCCGGCTTGGGCTCGGCTGCGTCGTGAGAGGAAGTTGCGAAATTTATGTCAGGCATATTGACGTATCTTGGGTTCAATGTTACAAAACGATCGACCCGCACGAAATTTTAGATCGTTTCGCGTGGGGCGGCGTCGGAGCCAGGACGGCGGAAAGAGCCGGACAGGCGACGACGGCCGGAACAGGTCTACCGTGCGATTGTCGAGCGGCATTTCGGCAAAACATACTGGACTTCCGCCTTCCGCAAAAGCATGTCCTCGGCGACATGCTGGCCACGGGAAACCGGCCGTAACAAGGCTGGCGGTGGTTCAGCCAGACACCTAATGAAGCCAGCCGGCCCAAAACAGGGCGGGCGGGCGCCAGAAAGCGCCGATACCGGCAGCGGGAGCCAAGGACATGAGCATGACATTCGATATCCAGCCCGCATCCAATCCGACTCCAGAGAAGGACCGCGTCGCCAAGCTGGTGGATCCCGGCTTCGGACGGGTCTTCACCGATCATATGGCGATCGTCCGCTACAACCAAGCCAAGGGCGGCTGGTATGAAGCGCGGATCGAGGCACGCGCCAACTTCCAGCTCGATCCGGCCGGCGCGGTGCTGCACTACGCGCAGGAGATCTTCGAGGGCCTGAAGGCCTATAAGCGCGACGACGGCGGCGTGAACCTGTTCCGCCCCGACGCCAACGCGCGGCGCTTCAAGGATTCGGCCGACCGCATGGCGATGGCGCAACTGCCCGAGGACGTCTTCATCGAAGCGGTCGAGCAGGTGGTGCGCATCGACCGCGCCTGGATGCCGGGCGGCGAGGGCAGCCTGTACCTGCGCCCCTTCATGATCGCCAGCGAGACCTTCCTCGGCGTCAAGCCGTCGTCCGAATACATTTTTGCGGTGATCGCCTCGCCGGTGGGGTCATACTTCAAGGGCGGGCCTGCGCCGGTCTCGATCTGGGTGTCGGAGAATTACACGCGCGCAGCAATCGGCGGCACCGGCGCGGTGAAGTGCGGCGGCAATTATGCAGCGAGCCTGCGCGCCCAGGCTGAAGCGATCCAGCATGGCTGCGATCAAGTCGTGTTCCTCGATGCGGTCGAGCGCCGCTACATCGAGGAGCTCGGCGGCATGAACGTGTTCTTCGTGTTCGACGACGGCTCGCTCTCGACACCGCCGCTCGGCACCATCCTGCCCGGCATCACCCGCGACTCCATCATCGCGTTGGCCAAGGATGCCGGCAAGACGGTGCGCGAGGAGCCGTACTCGCTCGACCAGTGGCGCAAGGATGCGGCAAGCGGCAAGCTCAAGGAAGCGTTTGCCTGCGGCACGGCGGCTGTGATCTCGCCGATCGGCAAGGTGCGCTCGGTCAGCGGCGATTTTGAGATCTCGGGCGGCGCCGCCGGCCCCGTCGCCATGGGCCTGCGCAAGCAGCTCATCGACATCCAGTACGGTCGCACCAACGATCCGCACAACTGGATCCGCAAGGTGTTCTAGCAACTCTCGTGTCCCGGACGCAGCGCAGCGCTTCTTCAGCGGTGCGCCGCAGAGCCGGGACCCATGTCTCCGCAGATGGACCCCGGATCAGCAGCGCACCACGCCGCGAAGGCGCAGCGCGTTGCGCAGCATCCGGGGAACGCCAGCCGATAGTCATGAACGCCTCACTATGACCACGCGACAAAGCCAGGACACAACAAGTATCTTGGAATCGCGATCATGGCAGCAAAGCTCTCCCAACCCATGAAATGGGTCGTTCTCGCCGCAATCACCGGCGTGTCCGTCTTCGGCATCCCGATCATCGGCCCCACGCACGAGGTGGTCGCGCAAGATCGCTCGCCGATCGTCGACGTTCGCACCGGCGATCCCGAGATGAATGCCGCGATCGCGCGCGCCCGCGGCTCGCTTCCCACCTTCTGGGCTTCCTATGACGCGCCAAAGCCGTCGGAGACCGGGCATTCCCTCAAAGCTCACTTTTCCACCCGCAAGGGCGGGGAGCACATCTGGATCGCCGAAATCAAGAAGCTGCCCAACGGCAGCTATTCCGGCGTGTTCGCCAACGAGCCGCGCGACCTGCCGGGCAAGCGGGCAGGCGACGAGGTCAAGTTCGCCGAAGCCGACATCTCGGACTGGATGTTCATGCGCAACGGCAAGATCGTCGGCGGCGAAACCATCAAGCCGCTGCTCAAATCCATGCCCAAAGCCGACGCCGACGCGCTCCGGGCGCGGATGGAGCAGCCGTAACCGCGGGCGGGGGCAGATCGGAGTCCCCAATCCTGCCCAATCGGTTCCCTGCAATCAGCTTTCTAGGGCGAAATAAGCTATGAGAAATCGGTGAGATTTTATAGCGCCCTCTGACATACAAACTCTAGAATGGATCATCGGTGCTGTTGCTGCATCGTTCGTAGGCTGGTAACTCGACCCATAATAGCCTCCAGCCTTGTAAGTCAGTTTTGACTTACCTACCCACGATCAGATCATATGTCCGCAAATCCGAAAAAGCCGCAGAAACTCAAGCCCCGCCTACCAAAAGGGCTTCCCGATCGAGCATCGGAAGAAATCGCGGCGACGCGCGAGATGACGGAACGAATCCGCCGAGTGTATGAACGCTATGGGTTCGATCCAGTAGAGACTCCAACAATTGAATATACGGACGCGTTAGGCAAGTTTTTGCCCGACCAAGATCGTCCCAACGAAGGTGTCTTTTCGTTTCAGGACGAGGATGGTCAGTGGCTTTCTTTGCGCTATGACCTAACAGCTCCGTTAGCTCGCTATGTTGCAGAACGCTACGGCACCGAGAACTTGGTCCTCCCTTATCGCAGCTACCGCGCGGGCTACGTCTATCGGAATGAGAAGCCAGGTCCAGGGCGCTTTCGTCAGTTTATGCAATTTGACGCCGATACAGTCGGCTCCGCCTCGCCTGCCGCTGATGCGGAAATGTGCATGATGGCCGCAGACACTATGGAGGAGTTAGGGATTCCGCGTGGACAGTATGTGGTTAAAGTCAACAACCGCAAACTGCTAGATGGTCTAATGGACCTAGTTGGGCTGAGTGGTGATCACAATACGACACGCAGACTGAACGTTCTTCGCGCTTTAGATAAGTATGATCGTCTCGGAGTAGAGGGCGTCCGCGCGCTCTTGGGCAAAGGTCGTGAGGACGAGAGCGGCGATTATTCACACGGCGCACATTTGAGCGAAGAACAAATAGATCATCTTATGATGTTGTTTCAGCTCACCCCCCAATCGCCCTTCGAGATGGAAGGATTGCAAGAATGGGAGTGGGATGATTCAAGCTATGTGGATGTTCAGCTGGATCCCTACGGACGCCTTGTTAGGCAAATTTATTCGTATCCCAGACCTGGAAGCTTCCCGATAAACAATCGCGCAACAATTAGACACTTCGCAAGTTGGGCCGGAAGCTCTTCCAAGATTAGCGAGGCGTTGGATGAGTTGCAGGCGATCGCCGACCTTTCCCGAGCAGGCCGTTATGGCTCAAAACGAATATTAATTGACCCTTCAGTAATTAGGGGACTCGAATACTACACTGGTCCGGTCTACGAAGTGGAGCTCTTGCTTGAAACCAAGGACGAGAAAGGTCGGCCGGTTAGATTTGGCTCAGTTGGAGGCGGCGGGCGATACGACGGCCTAATAGCACGTTTTCGCGGACAGGCCGTTCCGGCGACGGGCTTCTCGATTGGGGTGTCTCGTCTGCAGGCGGCTCTGCAACTCATGAATAAGTTGGACATGAGTCGCGAGTATGGACCTGTTCTCGTAACTGTTTTGGACCGAGATCGAGTTGATGAGTATCAGCGTATGGTCTCGGCGCTACGGAACAAGGGTATCCGTGCGGAACTCTATCTTGGAAGCGCGAAGGATATTCGAACGCAACTTAAGTATGCTGATAAGCGAAATTCTCCCTGTGCGGTCATTCAAGGCTCTGACGAAAGAGCTATGCGCCGCGTGCTAATTAAAGATTTGATCTTTGGCGCTCATATTGGAGAGCTAGTGGGCGGGGGTAATCGTGCTCACTATTTGCACGAACAGACTCATGCTCAGCTCACTTGTTCGGAAGAGGAGCTGCCCGCTGCTGTTGAACACGTGCTGGCAAGGCACAAAGTCACGTGGAATTGGTCTCATTCAAGAAGAGCTCCATCCGCGCCATGACGTAAAGTGGGGATAGCCATTCCGCCAAGCCGTCATGCCCGGGCTTGTCCCGGGCAGCCACGTCTTGTTTGATGGCGGCCGTCAATGGCCGGTGTTCGGCCGCAAGGGAGAGAACAATGCCTGAGATCACCATCAGCATGGCCGAAGGCCGCACCGACGAGCAGAAGGCCGGCATGATGCGCGACATCACCCAGGCGCTGGTGAAGAATCTCGGCGTCGACGCCGATGCCGTCGTCATCCAGATCAACGAAGCCCCGCTCCGCCACAAGATGAAGGGCGGCAAGACGTTTGTGGAACGCGCAGCGGCCGCGAAGAAGTGACGCGGTAGCGTCATTCCAGGGCAGCCCATTGGGGCTGAACCACAATGCGCAACGGCGCATTGGGGAATCTCGATCGACAATCTCTGGATTCGGGGTTCGCGCTTCGCGCGCCCCGGAATGACGAGCAAGCACCATGGACGCACGCGACTTCATCACGATCGGCATGAGCGCCGAGCGCACGCTGGTGGTCCCAGTGGAGCGCACGGTCGGGCATTTCGTCTCTGGCATGCCTTTTGTCTACGCGACGCCGATGATGATCCTGGAGATGGAGATGACCTCCGGCGATGCGATCCGCGCCGTGCTTCAGCCGGGCTGGGTCACCGTCGGCACCGAGGTCGACATCCGCCATCTCGCAGCCGCCCTCGTCGGCGCGACGGTGCGGACCACGGCGAAGGTGGTCGCGGTCGAGCGCCGCGTCATCCGCTTCGAGGTCGAGGCGTTCGAGGGCACACGCAAGCTCGGCGAAGGCCGCCACGCGCGCGGGCTCGTCAATGTCGAGATGTTTAGCAAGCGGTTGGGTAAGTAGGGTGGATTAGCCCTGCAGATGCGCGAAGCGTATCTGCTCGGCGTAATCCACCGACTTCGTTCCGCGATCGCTGAAGCGTGGTGGATTACGCTACGCTAACCCACCCTACTGCACCGTCTTACTTCGCCAATTCCTGCGACCGCTTCGTCGCTGCCGCGATCGCGCGAATCATCAATTCGCGCAGGCCGGGCTCGCCCATCAGTACGCCGAGCGCGGCGGCGGTGGTGCCGCCGGGCGAGGTGACGTTCTGGCGCAGCGTGCCGGCCGGCAGCTCCGACTGATGCAGCAGCTCGCCGGAGCCGGCGACGGTCTCGCGCGCAAGCTTCATCGCCAGCGCCTCGGGCAGTCCGGCCGCGACGCCGGCGCGGGCGAGTTCTTCGGCGAGCAGGAACACATAGGCCGGGCCCGAGCCGGACACGGCGGTCACCGCGTCCATCAGGCTTTCATCGTCGACCCATTCGACCGAGCCGGTGGCGCGCAGCAGCGCATCGGCCACCGCGCGCTGCGCAGTGCTGACGGTCTTTGCCGCGACCGCAACGGTGATGCCGCGGCCGATCGCGGCCGGCGTGTTCGGCATCGCGCGCACCACGGCGCCGCCGCAGACCTCTTCAAGCGAGGCGATCGTGGTTCCCGCCATGATCGAAACCACCGAGGTCTTGTCCGAGACGAACGCCTTCAATTTGGCGCCGGCCTCGCGGAACATCTGCGGCTTCACCGCGACGACCAACGTCTCGACCGGGCCGGTCGCCTTCACATCCGGATTGAGCGCGATGCCTTTGGCGGCAAGCGCGGTGATCTCGGGCGAAATGTGCGGATCGATCACGGCGACGCGGCGCGGGTCGAGCCCGCCGGCCAGCCATCCGGTCAGCATCGCGCCGCCCATCTTGCCGGCGCCGGCGAGCAGGATGGTGCCGGTGATGTCTTGGAGGGTGTTGTTTGCCACTGTGATCACCTAAGCAGAGGTGTCGTCCCTGCGAACACAGGGACCCATAACCACAGGCGGTTCTAGTGGATGGAAGGCAGAGCAACAAGCGTTGTGCCACAAGCGGCATCGCGCGGTATGGCTCCCGGATCTTCGCTTCGCTCGTCCGGAACGACGTGGGGAGGGAGTGCGGCTCCCTCACGTCACGAGGAGAGCCTTACGCCTCTCCGACCGTGTCGAACATCGCCGCGTCCATCGCCTCGGTCGTGGTCTTGCCGGCCCACACCACGAACTGGAAGGCCGGGAAGTAGCGTTCGCAGGCGTGGATGGCGCCGGCGAGCATGGCTTCGCATTGTGCGGTCGAGGCGGTGAGGCCGCCCGGCAGCACCAGGGCCTGGCGGTGCATCACCATGCCGGTGGTGGTCCAGAGGTCGAAATGGCCGACCCACAACTGCTCGTTCACGCCGGCGACGAGCCGCTGCACCTCGCCTCGGCGCGCAACTGGAATCTTCATGTCGAAGGCGCAGGCCAGATGCAGCGCCTCGATCTCGCCCATCCAGGTGAACGAGAGCTGGTAGTCGGTCCATTGTCCCTTCGAGACAATCGTGAGTTCGTCTTCGCCGGAGCGTTCGAACGGCCAGTTGTTGCTGGCAGCGATATCCTCGACCACCGCGAGCGGATGGCTTTTGGAATCGATAGTGCCTTCGAGCAGGGACATGCCGTCTCGACCTCTTGCCTTCTTGTTGTCTTTGATACGCACGCGGTTGGTCCGGCGCGCGCTCCCTAACGTCGCTGCGGCGATCCCTGGGGTCGCTGTTGCGATCCCCTCAGGGTCGCTCTTGCGATCCCAGGGTCGCACTTGCGATCACTTGGATCAGCGCGGGCCTGTCGCGGATCAAGTGATGTGATTTGCGGAATCTGCGCAACGGGGTCCCGAGTCCGTCCACAAGCCAGGACTCGTTCGTCCACAGCTCATCTCCGCCACAATTCTTAACGCCGGGAGTCCCTAATCCGGATCGAGGAGAACAAACCGGAATCGGATCCGGGGAGGGCCGGCAATCGTTAATTCCGTGCGGCGGGCGCCCTCCCACGGGGATGGCATGGGACCATGCGATTTGCCCATGCGGAACGCGCTTGCCGCGACTGCGCGAGGGCTGCATATTTCCCGGCAGGCCGTTCATCCCGGACGGCCGATGTTCTCAGGGCGGGGTGAAAGTCCCCACCGGCGGTAAGGGCCGAAAGGCCTAAGCCCGCGAGCGCCTTCCGCGAGGGTTATCCCGAAGGGAAGGGTCAGCAGATTCGGTGCAACTCCGAAGCCGACGGTCAAAGTCCGGATGAAAGAGAACGGTCGGTGGCAGACGCATCGCAAGATGCGGCTGTTTGTCGTTCCGTGTGCCCTGATTCTGGTCCTTAAACCGAGGAAAGCCATGAATCAGATGTTGCAAGATCCCCAAGCCGAAACCTCCGAAGTGATCCAACCGCCGGTTCCGCAAGGACCCGCGGCCGAGCACCCGCGCTTCGCAAAGCCGCAGCGGGTCGCCTTCGTGCAGGCCTGCTGGCATCGCGACGTGGTCGAGGAGGCCCGCATCGCCTTCATCAAGGAGGCCGAGGCGCGCCACCTCACCCATGTCGACGTGTTCGAGGTGCCGGGCTCGTTCGAGATCCCGCTGCACGCGCAGGTCCTCGCCAAGACCCGGCGCTACACCGCGATCGTTGCGGCGGGCCTCGTCGTCGACGGTGGCATCTACCGCCACGAATTCGTCGCCGACACCGTGATCAAGGCGTTGATGGACGTGCAACTCCGCACCGAGGTGCCGGTGTTCTCAGCCGTGCTGACGCCGCAGCAATTCCACGAGACCGAGGTGCACTACGATTTCTTCCGCAAGCATTTTGCCATCAAGGGTGTCGAGGTCGCGGCCGCCTGTGCGGAGACATTGCTCGGCCTGGAGCGCCTGCGCGGCCAGGTCGCGGCGGGGATCGTGGGGTAGGCAGACTGCAGTAGGGTGGGCAAAGCGCAAGCGTGCCCACCTCTTCTCGTGCAACAAAAAAGGTGGGCACGGCGCGTCGCGCCTTTGCCCACCCTACGAGACCGGAAACGAAAATCAGTCGAACAGGCTCGACACCGACTCTTCGGCCGCGGTGCGCGCGATCGCGTCGGAGATCAGGCTGGCGATCGGCAGCGTGCGGATGTTCGCAGCCTTGGTCACCGCCTCGGTCGGCAGGATCGAGTCGGTGATCACGAGCTCCTTCAGCCTGGAGTTCGTGATGCGGGCGGCCGCGCCGCCGGAGAGCACGCCGTGGGTGATGTAGGCGTAGACGTCCTTGGCGCCCTTGGCGATCAGCGCGTCGGCCGCGTTCACCAGCGTGCCGCCGGAATCCACGATGTCGTCGATCAGGATGCAGGTGTAGCCGGCGACGTCGCCGATCACGTTCATGACCTCGGACTCACCGGCACGTTCGCGGCGCTTGTCGACGATGGCGAGCGGGGTGTTGATGCGCTTGGCGAGGCCGCGCGCGCGGGCCACGCCGCCGACGTCGGGCGAGATCACCATCGTCTTGGACAGATCGAACTTGTCCTTGATGTCGCGCACCATCAGCGGCGCGGCGTAGAGGTTGTCGGTCGGGATGTCGAAGAAGCCCTGGATCTGGCCGGCATGCAGGTCGAGCGTCATGACGCGATCGACGCCGGCCTGCGTGATCAGATTGGCGACGAGCTTGGCCGAGATCGGCGTGCGCGAGCCCGACTTGCGGTCCTGCCTTGCGTAGCCGAAATAGGGCAGCACCGCGGTGATGCGGCGCGCCGAGGAGCGGCGCAGCGCGTCCGTGATGATCAGCAGTTCCATCAGATGGTCATTGGCCGGAAACGAGGTCGACTGGATGATGAAGGCATCCGAGCCGCGGACGTTCTCCTGGATCTCGACGAAGATCTCCATGTCGGCGAAGCGCCGCACCACCGCTTTGGTCAGCGGCAGGTCGAGGCCTTGCGCGATCGCCTGGGCGAGGGCCGGATTGGAGTTGCCGGCGACAAGCTTGATGGAGCCGTTTTTGGCCGACATGGACGCTTCCTCCCGCGCTTTGCTGGATACGACGTTCAACATCTCAGATCCCACTGGCAGCACGGTTACGACGGGCGAGGAAATATCAGGCGAGAGGCTGCAATGGCAACCCGGGATGCTACGTTTTCCCTCCGAAAATCCTGAGTCGGGCCAACGGTTTGGCCGCGACCTGAGGCCGTGGTTTAGCGGGGGTTATTGCTCGGCATAGCCGAGGGCTGAGGCCGGCATGTCCGGCGCGGGCGTAACCGGAATGACGCTCGCCACCGCCGGTCCCCGCAAGGCCGGAGCCGCGCCAGGCGCATCCGGCGTTCCGTTGATCATGTTGGAAAGGCCGCTGAATCCGGCCTGGGCGATCTTCCGCAGCACCAGATCGTCGGCGGCCGCCCATGCATCCCGTCCGGCCTTGGTCGAGGTCGGTTCCTCGCCGGAGAGGCGCAGCGCCCGCTGCTGGTTGGCGTCGTAGACGTCCCAGACCCAGGCGATCACGGTCTTGCCGCGGACGATTTGGGCCGAGAGGTAGCTGCGCACGCGGTAGGCGGCCGAGCCCTCGCGGGAGACGACGGACAGGCTGCGCAGCTTGGATTCGCTGTCGAGCACGCCGACCATGCGATCGAATACCTGGGGTGGCGGGCCGTCGATCGATTCGAAGGCCACCGTTGCTCCCGAGCCGGTGCTCGGCGCCATCGCATAGGAGTTGGCGGCACCGCCGCCGCCGGCGCAGCCGCCAAGCGCGGTCGCAGCCGCCAGCAACATGATCGCCAGCACGCACGAACCCGCACGGCGCAAGATGAATGACGCATCCCTCATTATGGAGGGCAGCGATATCGTTAAAATCGATTAAGGTCTAGGGCGGGGACGACACAACGCACACCCGGCATGACGATCACTAATGTTGCCCGTGTGTTCACCCCTCCAGCGCGATCGCGTGGATGTGGCGGCCGTAATCCGGCTCCTTGCGATGTACCGAGCGGCGATAGCTGAAGAAGCGTTCGTCGGCGTAGGTGTCCAAACCAAGATCGTCGATCATCAGGATGCCGGCGGACTCCAGCCGCTTGCGGATGAAGCCGGCGAGATCGAACATCGCGTGTCCCTCGCGCACCGACGGGATGAAGAACACGGCATTGTCCGCATCCGCCTCGATGAACCGCGCCACGAACTCGTTGCCGACCTCGTAGCTGTCCTGGCGGATCAAGGGGCCGATCGCGGCGATGATGCCGCCGCGCGTAGCACCGAGCGTCTCCATCGCCGAGATCGTCGCCTCCAGCACGCCCGTCAGCGCGCCCTTCCAGCCAGCGTGGGCGCCGCCGATCACGCGCGCGTTGGGGTCTACGAACAGCACCGGCCCGCAATCGGCTGTGGAGACGCCGAGCGCGATGCCGGGCGTTTTCGTCACCAGCGCATCGCCTTTCGGCCGCGACCCGTTCGGCCAGGGGTGGTCTGCGACGAGCACGTCGGGCGAATGGATCTGGTGCAGGCTGAGGAAGCGTTCCGACGCGACGCCGACATGCTCGGCCATGCGGCGGCGGTTCTCGGCGACGAGGGCCTGATCGTCGTTGGAGCCGAGCCCGCCGTTCAGCGCGGCATAGATGCCGCTGGAGACGCCGCCCTCGCGGGTGAAGTAGGCATGGCGCAGGCCGGGCACCGCCGACAGCAGCGACGAGGTGAGAGTCATGAGGCGTCTCCGGCCTGTTCGAGATCACTGAGGCCGGCAATGCCTGTCAGCCGCGGCTCGGAGATGCCGAGCACCTTGAACATCGAGCCCATGCCGCTGCGCCCCGTGTCCGTCAGCCGCTTGAGGGCGATCGAAATGTCGGTGGCCACTTCCGGCGCTGCCTTCTGCATCAGGGCGGCGGCCCTTGTGTCGATGCCGATGCGCTTGAGGAAGTCGCCTTGCGTCACCGGCCCGTGCACGCGCGCGCCGACATCCTCGGCCGCACGCGCCAGCGCCTGGAAGTCGACATGGGCGGTGACGTCGGCCTGGCCCGGCGCCTTCAAGGGATCGGCGAAGGTATGGCGCGCAATCGCCTGGAAGGTATCGCCGGCATCGCTGCGCAAGTGGCCGTAATCGATGATCAGCGCCGCGCCGTCCTGGTCGCGCACGCGGGTGGCGAGCTTCATGATCTCGCCATCCGGCCGCCATTCGAACACGGCGCCGATCGGCGCGGCGCGCACCAGGGGCGGCAGCAGCACATCGAAGCGCGGCGTCGGCTCGGGCGCGGTGCCGAACTGAAGCTTGCCGTTGGGATCGATCTCGATCACGCGCTCGTGCCAGCCGTTCTCGAGCCTCACCATCTGGTGGATCGGCAGCACGTCGAAATATTCGTTGGCGAGGATGATGCTCGGTCCTTCCGGCACCTCGTCGATGCTGTCATGCCAGGCGATGTTGCGCACGTTCGCCAGCGTCGTACTCTGACGCTCGCGCAGGACGGGATTGACCTCGACCATGTGGATATGCAGCGCCTGATACAGCGGCGGCAGCACGCGGAGCGCGCGCAGCGCGTCCGCCATCATGGTGCCGCGGCCGGGGCCGAGCTCGATCACCCGCAAAAATTGCGGCGAGCCCATCTGCTTCCATACCGAAGCAGTCCATAGTCCCAAGAGCTCGCCGAACATCTGGCTGACCTCGGGCGCGGTGGTGAAGTCGCCCTCACGCCCGAGCGGATCGCGCGAGACGTAATAGCCATGGCGCGGATGCATCAGGCACAGTTCCATGTACCGCCAGACCGGCATCGGGCCTGAGGATTTGATCAGCGCCTTGATCTCGTCGAGTAGCGGCTGGTCGGTCACGGCGTACTTTCTCGCAATGAATTAACGAACGGCCTCGATGGGCTTCGGCGCACCGCGCCGCACTGCCAATACAATAAGTATGAGGCCCACAATAAGCATCGGAATCGACAACAGCATGCCCATGGTTAATCCGCCCCAGAGGAAGCCGAGCTGCGCGTCCGGCTCGCGGAAATGCTCGCCGGCGATCCGGGTCAGACCATAGATCAGGATGAAGGCGCCGAGGATCATGCCGGGCCGCCTCAAGGCACCGAAGCGGATCATGATCGCGAGCACCGTGAACAGCAAAATGCCCTCCATGCCGGCCTCGTAGAGCTGGCTCGGATGACGCGGCAGTTGCGTGGGGTCGTTGGGGAAGATCATCGCCCAGGGCAGGCTGGCATCGGTGGCGCGACCCCACAATTCGCCGTTGATGAAATTGGCGATGCGCCCGAGCAGCAGCCCGACCGGGGCGACCGCGGTGGTGATGTCACCAAGCGACAGGATCGAGATGCCGTTGCGATAGGCAAATGCCATCACCGCGACGACGCAGCCGAGGAAGCCGCCGTGGAAGGACATGCCCCCCTCCCACAATTTGATGATCGCGGCGGGATGATCGATGAAGAAGGGCAGATTGTAGAACAGCACGTAGCCGGTGCGGCCGCCGAGGATGATGCCGAGCGTGACCCAGAGGATGAAGTCGTCGATCTGCACCAGCGACATCGGCGCTGGGCCGCCCCACAGGCGCTCTTTCTTCAGCAGCGAGCGCGCATAGAGCCAGCCGAACACGATGCCGCAGATATAGGCCAGCGCATACCAGCGGATCGCGAACGGACCGATCTCGAGCGCGATCGGCTTGAAGGCGGGAAAGTCGATGAGCAGAAAGGGCATCGCGCCTTCTATGTCTGAGCGGGATTGCGGCGAAGGAGCACCAGCGGACGCCGTCTGATTCTTGTTATGCCGGGACGTTGAATACGATTGCAAGGAAACCGGTTCATGACAAGGATACCGCCGATCGGCACTTGAACCGGTTCGATCGGATTGCCATTGTCTTTTCGACAGTTCGCGCAGAGTTTATCGGAGGCCGACATGACCCAGACCAACAACCGGTTTTTCGACGAGATCGGCCGCCTGATGAACGATGCTGCCGGTGCCGCCCAGGGCGTCAAGCGCGAGTTCGACACGGTGATGCGCACCCAGGCCGAAAAATTCCTGCGCGACATGGATCTGGTCAAGCGCGAGGAGTTCGAGGCGGTCAAGGATATGGCGCGCCTCGCCCGCGAGGAGAACGAGGCGCTGAAGTCACGCATCGCGGCGCTGGAGGCCAGGCTCGGCGGGACGACGTCGGGGTCGTAGCCCGGATGTAGCGCGGCGAAATCCGGGAGCCGCGCCCGTTGGAACACCCCGGATTACGCTACGCTCCATCCGGGCTACCCCGTGCCATCCGCCAGCCCATTCTCCTTGTCATTTCCGCATCTTCCGGGTAAAAGCCCGCCAAGTTCGTGGCCCCCGCACCCCTGGAGGCTTGCTGCGAGCTATGCCATGGGCCGCGCTGCGGCCCATTAACTTTTGCAAAAACAAGGACTTAACGACATGGCGACGACCGTCAAGGAATTGAAGGCGACCGCACGTCCGAAGAGCGGCAAGGGGGCCGCCCGGGCTGAGCGTCGCGCCGGGCGAGTGCCCGGAGTGATCTATGGCAACAACCAGCCCCCCGTCACGATCTCGATTGAAGATCGCGAATTGCGCCAGCGCATCCTCGCCGGCCGGTTCCTGACCACGCTGGTCGACATCGATCTCGAGGGCAAGAAGCACCGCGTGATTCCGCGCGATTATCACCTCGATCCGGTCAAGGACTTCCCGATCCATGTCGACTTCATGCGGCTCGGCGAAGGCGCCACCATCCGCATCAGCGTGCCCTTGCATGTGGTGAAGTCGGAGACATCCCCGGGCGTGAAGCGCGGCGGCACCGTCAACATCGTCGCCCACGCGATCGAGCTCGAATGCGGTGTCGAAAGCATTCCGCAGTACATCGAGGCCGATGTCGGCTCGCTCGAAATCGGTCACTCGTTGCATCTGTCCGACGTCAAGCTGCCGAACGGCGTGAAAGCGCTGACCCGCGAGGACGCGACCCTCGTCACCATCGTGCCGCCGTCCGGCTACGCCGAAGAGCAGAAGGCCGCGGCTGCGGCTGCAGCTCCGGGCGCTGCTGCGGCTGCTCCAGCGGCTGGCGCTGCGGCTCCGGCCGCGGGTGCTGCTGCACCTGCCGCGGCTGCCAAGGCTCCCGCCGGCGGCGACAAGAAGAAGTAATCTCTCAAAGCTGGCGCGCGGTCTTTGATCGCGCGCCGAGCGAGGGGCGCGCCGCGTCATGCGACTCTTTGTTGGGCTCGGCAATCCCGGCGCGAAATACGCACGCAACCGGCACAATATCGGCTTCATGGCCGTCGACGAGATCGCGCGGCGTCATGGTTTCGCGCCATGGCGCCGCCGTTTTCAGGGCGAGACCTCGGAAGGCACGCTCGGCACGGAGCGCGTGATCCTGCTCAAGCCGACGACCTATATGAACGAGTCCGGCCGCGCCGTGCAGGAAGCCGCAAGCTTCTTCAAGATCGCTCCCGGCGACGTCACCGTGTTCCACGACGAACTCGAGCTGCCGCCGGGCAAGGTGCGGGTGAAGATCGGCGGCGGCATCGCCGGCCACAACGGTCTGCGTTCGATCTCGGCGCATATCGGCAACGACTATCGCCGCGTGCGGCTCGGCATCGGTCATCCCGGCGTCAAGGAAATGGTGCACGGCCACGTGCTGTCGGACTTCGCCAAGGCCGACAACGACTGGGTGGCGACGCTGTGCGAGGCGGTGGCCGAGCACGCAGGCCTGGTCGCCAAGGGCACGGACGCGACCTTCGCCAACAGGGTCCATCTTGCCATGCAGGCGAAGGGATTTTTGACCAAGGACGAGAACGGCAAAGACTAGGGTGGGTTAGCCGGCCGCGTCCGCCAAAGCTCAACGAGCGAAGGCGCAAGGCGTAACCTACCATGCCACGGCGACAAAAGCTGGTGGGTTACGCCGGGCAGATGCGCTTCGGCATCTGCAGGGCTAACCCACCCTACGCACTGCGTTAGAGGACACCATGGGATTCAAATGCGGGATCGTCGGATTGCCCAATGTCGGCAAGTCGACCTTGTTCAATGCGCTGACCGAGACGGCCGCGGCGCAGGCCGCGAACTATCCGTTCTGCACCATCGAGCCGAATGTCGGCGAGGTCGCCGTGCCCGATCCCAGGCTCGACAAGCTCGCGGCCATCGCCAAGTCGGGACAGATCATCCCGACCCGGCTGACCTTTGTCGACATCGCGGGTCTCGTCCGTGGCGCTTCCAAGGGTGAAGGCCTCGGCAACCAGTTCCTCGCCAACATCCGCGAGGTCGACGCCATCGCGCATGTGGTGCGCTGCTTCGAGGATTCCGACATCACCCATGTCGAGGGCAAGATCGCCCCGCTCGCCGACATCGAGACCATCGAGACCGAGCTGATGCTCGCCGATCTCGACAGCCTCGAGAAGCGCGTCGACAACCTCACCAAGAAGGCCAAGGGCAATGACAAAGACGCCAAGGAGCAGCTCGACCTCGTCAATCGCACCCTGGTGCTGCTGCGTGACGGCAAACCCGCGCGCCTCGTCGAGCGCAAGGTCGAGGAGGAGCGTGCCTTCGGGATGCTCGGCCTCTTGTCGTCGAAGCCTGTGCTCTACGTCTGCAACGTCGAGGAAAGCTCAGCCGCAACGGGCAATGCGTTCTCCAAGGCGGTGCAGGAGCAGGCCGCCAAGGAAGGCGCCGTTGCCGTCGTCATCTCCGCCAAGATCGAATCCGAGATCGCCACCATCTCACGTGAAGAGCGCGCCGACTTCCTGGAGACGCTGGGTCTCGAAGAAGCCGGCCTCGATCGCCTGATCCGCGCCGGCTACACGCTGCTCGACCTCATCACCTATTTCACCGTGGGTCCGAAGGAAGCGCGCGCCTGGACCATCTATCGCGGCACCAAGGCGCCGGGCGCGGCCGGCGTGATCCATACCGATTTCGAGAAGGGTTTTATTCGCGCCGAGACCATCGCCTTCGAGGACTACGTGGCGCTTGGCGGCGAAGCCGGCGCGCGCGATGCCGGCAAGCTCCGGCTCGAAGGCAAGGAATACGTCGTCGCCGACGGCGACGTGATGCATTTCAGGTTCAATACGTAAGCTGCGAAGCGCGGTGCTGTAGGGTGGGTTAGCTTTCGGCTGCGCGAAGCGCAGTCCGAAGGCGTAACCCACCATGCTTCCGCGTTTGCTGAACGAAGTTGGTGGGTTACGCCTGCGGCTAACCCACCCTACCGCAGCTGCGTCAGCCTCACCGCATCCCGCCGCCCTGGTCGCGGATCGCGCCGAGATGCTCGTTGATGCGGAAGACGATCAGGATGAGTTCCGCGACGATGCGCGAGAACACGATGCCGACGACGACGCTGGCGATCGACGACAGCAGCATCAGGAAGCCGCCGAACGGGCTGATCGCCATTGCGGCGAGCCCTGAGAAGATGCCGGAGAGACCGAACAGGCAGATCAGCGCGATCACCAGCCAATAGAAGGTCTTGATGATCGTCGGCGTGATGAAGCGGTCCCATTGGAAAAGGTCGCTGAATGAAAACATTGCTCTCCCCAGGGCATTGGGCCTTGGTAAATGGATCTCGGCCCTCGGTCGATCCGACTCAGACCAACGCCGCCACCCCGTATGTAGCACGAGCCATGCGGGCCGACGGGTTGAGATTGCCGCAAAGTGCGGCCACAATCTGTCATTCCCGCAAAGCTTTCCCAAGATGACCCTGACCTTCGAAGATTTCCCGCCCGGCCGGTTCGGCACATTCGGCCCGCGCCATGTCACCCGCGACGAGATCTTGGCCTTTGCCGCCGAGTTCGATCCGCAGCCCATGCACCTGGACGAGGAGGCCGCCAGCAAAAGCATGTTGCGCGGTCTATCTGGCTCGGGCTGGCACCTCTGCTCGCTGATGATGCGGATGATGGCCGACGGTTTCATCACGCGCGCCGCTTCGCTCGGCTCGCCCGGCGTGGACGAGGTGCGCTGGCTGTCGCCCTTGAGGCCAGGTGACGACCTCACACTCGATGTCGATGTGCTGGAAGCACGCGCCTCGAAGAGCCGGCCCGAGCTCGGCATCGTCAAGTTCAAATGCACCGCGCGCAACGCGGCAGGCCAGGCGCTCGCCGAGATGACCTCGCCGATCCTGATCAAGCGGCGCGAGGGGGCGCTCTGATGCGGTTCTTCGAGGACATCGAGATCGGCCAGCGCCGCGAGATCGGCGCCTACACGTTCACCGCGGAGTCGATCAAGAATTTCGCCGCCAAGTTCGATCCGCAGCGTTTCCATCTCGACGAGGAGGAGGGCAAGAACTCGCTGTTCGGCGGGCTCGCTGCCTCCGGCTGGCATGTCGGCTCGGCCTGCATGAGCCTGCTTGTCGCCGACGGCCAGCGTCTGGCGCGCGAGGCCGCTTCGCGTGGCGAGGAGGTTGCGGTGTGGGGCCCGTCGCCGGGTTTTCGCGACCTGCGCTGGATCAGGCCCGTGCTCGCCGGCGACACGATCGACTATGTCAGCGTCGTCATCGACAAGCGCGCCTCCGCCTCGCGCCCCGGCTGGGGCATCCTGTCCGCCCGCACCACAGGCACCAATCAACGCGGCGAGGACGTCTATTCCATCACGGCCAGCGCCTTCGTGCCGACACGCGTGAAGAGCGCTTAGATCTGTTCCAAGATGAACGGTCCAAATGAGTGCGCGAGTGTTGCCCGCGCGCTATGGACGCGTTTTGGGGCGGCTGCCATAAGCCTGCGCAACATGGTTACCGCGAAGCAGTTTGGCGGAACCAGTGAGTTGCTAACTAAATATGAACCTGTCGCTGTCTATTTGAAACGAATTGGCAGAGACAGGGGACGAGGACCATGGCTGATCGCGGCGCACTCAAGTTTGTTGGTTTTATCTTCGCGACCGCGACCCTGGCCGTGATGCTGGTCGCCGGCATGGTGGTGAAGGGCTACGCCGATGGCGCCTACACCCTGGAAGCCTCGGCCGTCGACGCGAGCCGGTAAGACTTCGTTAATTTTCGCGGCCGACATCCGGCCGCATCTCAGCGGCTATAGACGAACGCCAGGATGGCGATCGCAACCGCCAGCAGCCCGACAAAGCGCAGCATGATCGTGCCGATTTGATTCGGCGCGGGCCGCAGCGGTATCGGGTCCGTGGTGTCGGGCCGAATGCTCTCCATGTGAAATGTCCCCGAGGCCCGGCCGAACAGGCCACGGGCGCTTGGCATTGGTCGCCGGGCAGGGGCGGTGGGTTCAACGCATGCCCTCGTGTCCCGGACGCGCTGCAGCGCTCTTGCGCTGCTGCGCAGAGCCGGGACCCATCGCGCGCCGCATTCATCCTGACCATGGGCCCCAGCTCTGCGGCGCGTCACCGCGTCCGGGGCACGGCCCCCTGAATCAAAACCGCCGCGCCCCCTTCCGGGAACGCGGCGGCTCGTGATGCAGTGTGACGCGATCAGCTGTTGCGCAGGCCGTCGGCGGCGCGCTTCCACTGTGCGACGTTGTCGGCGATCATGCGGGTCGACTTCATCGCGGCCTGGCTGAGCTGGGCGTAGCCGGAGATCTCGCGCTGGACGCGCTGGCCTTCGGCGTGGAGCAGGTCGCGCAGGCTCTCGAGCTCCGAGATCAGGTTCTCGATCTCGGCGAGCGAGGTGCCGGCGACGCGCTGGATCAGCGAGTTGACGTTGTTGACGGTGGCTTCCGCGCTCGGGTCGAGCGGCGGCGCGTCGGTGGTTGCGGCCGGACGGCGCAGATAGGCGATATCGTTGCGGACGAAGTCGCGGATGCCGGCTTCGACCTCCGTCACGGCGGCGAGGTTGTTGTCGACCGTCTCGGTCTCGGTGGATTCGATCTTTTCGGGACGCATGGCGTTCATCGTTATTCCCCTGTTCGCGTTGAGCGCAGCGCGAGTGTCCCCCGCACGACGACGTCTGTGAGGCTTGCCTATCAGGGCGTCCGATTTTGACCGCAAATGGGCCGAGATGCGGCAAGGGCGGACCATTCGGGGGTTTTGCCGTGGCGTATGGTTAGGAGAGTGTGAATGCCGTGTCCGCAGCGGACCTCCAGCTCCTCATGGTGAGGAGCGCGCGCGTCTCGAACCATGAAAGGCCCGGCCGTCGCAGCGTGGCCTCGATCCTTCGAGACGCGCTCCTCCGGAGCGCCCTCAGGATGAGGGGGAAAGAGTGGAGACCCGGTCTACCAGCTCTTCTTGAAGCCCGCCGTCAGGCTCCTGTTGATGGCGCCTTGCGAGGTTTCGCCGACCGAGCCGGAGACGGTGACGTTGTCGAACAGCTTTTGCTCGGCACCGACCTTGCGAAGCCATTTGTCGTCGGTGGTCGACAGCGTCTGGCCGGCGACGATGCTGGTGCCGGTGTCGGTGAGGGTGACCTTGGCGGACTGGTCGGTTTCGTAATTGCGCGTGATGTGGCCGCCGATGCCGGGGACTGCCGTGGTGCCCTGCTGGTTGACGCTGTAGCCGTTCTGCAGCGTCAGCGAGGTGTCGGCCGTCAGCGGCACCGATTTGATCAGCGACGCCCCGATCTTGCTCTGCTCGGCGCCGGGATCGACGCGGGCTTCCACCGCGGTCTTGTCCCAGATCGAGCCCGCGCCGGGCGCGGTCGCCGTCGCCCAGGCGCTGCCGGAGGATTGCGGCAGGTTGCCGCCATTGGTGGCCTTTTGCGCCAGCAACTCGGACATCGTTCGCGGCTCGCTCGTCACCGTCATGTCGGCGCCGATCCTTGTATCCCAGAACGAGAACACGGACTGCTTCACCGTCACCGCCGAGGAGCCGTTTGCATTGGCGTTCGACGACCAGTCCAGGCCGTCCTTGGCAGCGGCCTGTGCGCGCTTCTTGGCGGCCATGGGGTCAATGCCGGTGCCGGCGTCGACCGCGAGCTGGCTCCAGTCGAGCTTGTCGACGTCGATGCCTTTGAGCACGTCGGGGTCGTTGACGTCGGGGGCTTCTGCCGCGGCCTCCGTCTCGGCCTCGTCGTCAGGTGCGGCCGCGGTGGGCGAGAAGGGTGGAATGATCTGCGCCGAGACCGTCAGCACCGAGCCCAAAATGAACGCGGCCGCCAGCACCGGCAGCCTGGTCCAGCCAAACCCTGTCGAGAATTCCATCGTCCTGCCCGCAAGCCCCAGCGCATGCCTTCCGATAATATATATCGGCCTTCAGCAAAGACCATGCGCCAATCCGCGCTGAAAATGCTGATGCATCGTTGCGAAATTATGGCGGGGCCTTCAAGGCGGCGAACCAACGGGCCGCGCGAAAGGCGCGCGCCCGATGACGAGCATGTGATGCGACGGCATCCGGCGGGGCTGGAGGCCAGGACGTCGCAGCCGGCATTGTCATCGGTCCCGAACGACGGGGCCCGTTGGCGTCCCCCCTAAAGCGCGATGATCATCACCGCGCTTCAGGTTGTTGTTTGCGCATGGTCTTTTCGGAAAACCGCTTCGCACTTTGCTCTAACGCGGCCCTTCGGGTCCGGATCAAGCGTTAGCCGACGCTGGTCATCTTCGGCAGATGAATGGCGCGGCCGAGTGCCTGCTCGACCAGGTCGAACGTGTCGATCAGGACGCGCATGCTGACGAGCTTGCCCGCCCTGAACTGGGCGAACTGCGCGACCCGCAAGCTGATCGGCTTGTTGGAATCCAGCGCCGTCAGCGAATAGCGCACCATCGAGGCGGCGGAATCGACGCCGAGCATGATGCTCTCGCGATCGAAACGGCGAACCCTAAAATTGTCGGCGAGCTGGCGGATGACCTCGAGAACGGCGTCCTTGCCCTGGCGTGCGCCGAGAAACGGAAACATGTCGATCGGGCCATAGAGCGCCCACTCGACGTCTTCGTCGATCAGGGCCTCGATATCCCTAAAATGCCGGTCGTTGATCGCGCGGTGCAACGCGCGCGAGAAACGCCAGAGGCTATGCTCTGTCATTTTGGGCAATCCTGAAGCTGGCTTGCGAAAGAAACGGAAAACAACCCCATGCACAGTCAGGTGCCGGGGCTCAACTCGTTTGTATGCAAATAAAATAGGAGATTTCGGCCAAAACGCAATTCACGTTTTCGCAATGCACCATTGAACGGCTTTTGTGAGATTTACAATAGAACCCCGTAATTTCCCGGCTCCACGGGCGGGTTTCGATGCGGGTTCCCCGAGAAAGGGATCAGTCCACCCGCACGCCGATGATCGACGGCCCGATCTCGCGCTCCAGCACCTGCTGCACCAGATCGTAGGAATCGATGATCTCGCGGATCTCAGCCACCAGTCCGCCGCGGAAGGTGTAGAACACCGCCATGTCGAACTGCACGATGCGGTCGTTGCTGCGCTTCCTGAAATAGGTGTGCATGTAGGTCGCCACCTCCTCGCCTTCGGCAACGATGCGCGGCGCCTTGTAGCGGACTTGCGAATAGCGCGACCAGAGCGTCTGCCAGAACTCGCGCAGCTCGGCCTTGCCGTGGCGCGGCACCATGTGCGGCAGCACGTCGATCGGCGCATGGGTGAGGAAGTCGACGTCCTCGGTGCAGCACGCCAGCGCGGCCTCGACATCGCCGCCCGCGAAGGCGTCCAGCAGATGCAGCACGCGTTGCTTGTTCAGCGATTCAACCGTCATGCTGCTCCCGCCCTCGCCGGCCGTGGATTGCAAACGCTACCGCGGGTCTCGCGGGTCCTTCAATCCGCAAAAACACAGGGTGCTTGCAGCTTATGACGCGCCAGCGCCATGCCGCGTTCGTGGGGGTGCAATTGCGGGTTGCGGATCTGTTCGCCAGCAAGAATTCGAGCGGCCCTCGCGCGCTGCGATGACGCCGCACGCCTATCGGCTGGCGTGCTGCGCAAGGGAGGCAGCAGGAGAAGCAGCGGCAAGCCAGAACGGGCAGGGTTGTCACCGCGCCGGCCACTGCGCTCCCTCGCTCCGCTTGCGGGCGAGGTGACGGCCGCGTGATGCATCTCACATCACCCCACGGGCATCACGGCTAACGTCATCCCCAAGTCATCAGGGAGACGTGCCATGGCTGCCATCGCCACCGCCAGAAAGTCCCGCCTGCACAACGCGCTCGAAGGTCTGGCGCTGACCGCGACCCTGCAGAGCTTCCCGACCTTCGCCGCCGCCGCCTTCCTGCTCAAGCTCGTCGGCAACCACGACCTCTCCGGCGACCCCGGCGTCGCCATCTTCGTCGCCATCGCCTCCTTCGCCCACGCGCTGTTAGCCGTGACCCTCGGGCCGAGCTTCCCGGCGTTGTTCAAGACCGTCTATGAGCCGAAATTCTTCGAGGCCCATCTGTCGCTGTCCGACAAGATCACGGCATGGCGCACCCAGCCGATCGCCTCGCTCCAGCTCGTGACCATCGTGCTGCTGCTGTCGGTGATGGCGGTGGTGACGGCGAGCGTGGGGTGAGGGGACGTCTCTCCGCCGTCATTCCCGGGCGCTGCAAAGGGAGCCCGGAATCCATACCTACGAACGGCAGTGATGAAGCGATAGCGTGCTACCTCTTCTTCCACCCGCCCCTTCGTCCTGGCTGCCCGCCCGTCGACTTCGGCGCCGGCCCGAATTCCGGCCCCGACTGCCTCGAATCCGTCGGCTGGATGATCCGGCTGGTGCTGCCGAACGGCTTCGCCGGCAGCGTCTGCTTGTCGCGGTAGGGCAGCGATTCCGGGCCGTGCATCTCGTCGAGATGCGGCTTGTGCACTTTCGAGCCGCTGCCGCCTCCGCTGGCCTTCAGCGCGGAGCCGACGGTTTTTTTCTTCATCGCGCTGACCGGCAAATTCGCGGCGTCGCCGTACTTCCTGGTGCCGGCATAGGCGCCGGCCTTGCCAGCGACGGCCCGCTGTTTGACCGTGGGATCGTCGACCACTGCGAGCTCGGTGGCGCGCAGCCGCTTGACTTCGTCGCGCAGGCGCGCGGCTTCCTCGAAGTTCAGATCGCCGGCGGCCTCGCGCATCCGCGTCTCGAGATCGGCGAGCACGGCTTCGAAATTGTGGCCGATCGAGATGACGTCGTCGGTCATGTCGTGGCCGCCGACCTCGACCAGCACGTGGTCGCGCTCGTAGACGGAGTTGAGGATGTCGCCGATCTGCTTCTTCACGCTCTCCGGCGTGATGCCGTTGGCATTGTTGTACTCGACCTGCTTTTCGCGGCGGCGGTTGGTCTCGGCGATGGCGCGCTCCATCGAGCCCGTCATCTGGTCAGCATAGAGGATCACCTTGCCGTCGACGTTGCGCGCGGCGCGGCCGATGGTCTGGATCAGCGAGGTCTCGCTGCGCAAGAAGCCTTCCTTGTCGGCATCCAGGATCGCCACCAGCGCGCATTCGGGAATGTCGAGACCCTCGCGCAGGAGGTTGATGCCGACCAGCGCGTCGAAGGCGCCGAGACGGAGATCCCTGATGATCTCGATGCGCTCGATGGTGTCGATGTCGGAGTGCATGTAGCGGACGCGGATGCCCTGCTCGTGCAGATATTCGGTGAGGTCCTCCGCCATGCGTTTTGTGAGAACCGTGACCAGCGAGCGATAGCCCGCTTGCGCGGTGGCGCGCACCTCGCCGACGAGATCGTCGACCTGGGTGCGGGCGGGGCGGATGTCGACGGGCGGATCGATCAGCCCGGTGGGGCGAATGACCTGCTCGACGAACACGCCGCCGCTCTCGTTCAGCTCCCAGCCGCTCGGCGTCGCCGACACCGCGACGGTCTGTGGCCGCATCATGTCCCACTCCTCGAAGCGGAGCGGGCGGTTGTCCATGCACGACGGCAGGCGGAAGCCGTATTCGGCCAGCGTCGCCTTGCGGCGGAAGTCGCCGCGGAACATGGCGCCGATCTGCGGGATGGTGACGTGGCTTTCGTCGGCGAAGATCAGCGCGTTGTCGGGCACGTATTCGAACAGCGTCGGCGGCGGCTCGCCGGGCCGGCGGCCGGTGAGATAACGTGAATAGTTCTCGATGCCGGCGCAGCTTCCCGTCGCCTCCATCATCTCGAGGTCGAAAGTGGTGCGTTGCTCCAGCCGTTGCGCCTCCAGCAGACGCCCCTGATTATGGAGCTGGTCGAGCCGCTGCTTCAACTCGAACTTGATCGACTTGATCGCCTGCACCAGCGTCGGCCGCGGCGTCACATAGTGCGAGTTGGCGTACATCTTGATGAATTCGAGCTCGTCCTGCTTGTGGCCGGTGAGCGGATCGAACTCCTCGATGGTCTCGATGCTGTCGCCGAACAGGTTCACACGCCAGGCGCGGTCCTCATAGTGCGCCGGGAAGATGTCGATGACGTCGCCGCGCACGCGGAACGTGCCGCGGGTGAAATCGGCCTGGGTGCGCTTGTACTGCAGCGCGACGAGGTCGGCGATGAGCTGGCGCTGGTCGATGCGCTCGCCCTTCTTCAGCGCGAAGGTCATCGCGGTATAGGTCTCGACCGAGCCGATACCGTAGATGCAGGACACCGAGGCGACGATGATGACGTCGTCGCGCTCCAGCAGCGCGCGCGTCGCCGAGTGGCGCATGCGGTCGATCTGCTCGTTGATCGACGAGTCCTTCTCGATATAGGTGTCGGTGCGCGGGACGTAGGCTTCCGGCTGGTAGTAGTCGTAATAGGAGACGAAATACTCGACCGCGTTGTCAGGGAAGAAGTTCTTGAACTCGCCATAGAGCTGGGCGGCGAGCGTCTTGTTCGGCGCCAGGATCAGGGCCGGGCGCTGCGTCTTCTCGATCACCTGCGCCATCGTGTAGGTCTTGCCCGAGCCGGTGACGCCCAGCAGCACCTGGGTGCGGTCGTTGCGCTGAACGCCTTCGACCAGTTCCGCGATCGCGGTCGGCTGGTCACCCTTGGGCTGATACTCCGACTTGATTTCGAAGCGCACGCCGCCTTCGGACTTTTCCGGGCGCGGCGGCCGGTGCGGCGTCCACACTTTGGTGGAGCCGTCGTCCTTGCGGAACTCCGGACGGCCCTCGCGGATCAGCGACTCCAGCGCATCGGCGGTCGCCTTGACGCCGAGCGCCTCCATCTTGCTGCGCGGCGGACGCGCCAGCGCCTCCGCATCGTCCTCCTCGGTGGGCAATCCGAGCTGACGCGCCAGTTCCGGATCGAGCGTCGGGATCGTGGCGGCGGTTCCGTAATTGGCCTGCGGTGCCTCTTCCAATCCCGTCACTTCGGTGGCGTGGCTGGCATCTGGCTGCTGCGGCACCGGCCGCGTTACATCCTGCGGAAACACCTTCGGCGTCGAAGCCCGCGCGCGATGCGCCGCGGCCTCGCCGCCGGATCGCCGGTCGCGCGAATTGTCCGGCGGCGGCTGCAGGCCGGTGCCGGATCCAAGCCCGGCATCGCCGCGATTGATCGCAGGATTGAGCAATTCGGCCAGCGCCGGCCCGATCGGCTGCACGTCGGGGCGGTGCGCCTTGGAGTTCGGAGCCTTGGTCTTCGAGGATTTGCCGGATTTTTCGGAGGATGCAGGTTTCTTCGCCATGCGGCGAATATGGGACGAGTCCGCCCCGCGATAAAGGGCGAATGCCCGTCGCCGTGCAGGCTGCTGACAGCAGGTTGGCAGCAGCCTCGAGGCTCACGCCGCCGGCAGCGGGCCCTCGTCGTCCTCGCCGGCCTGATACGGCTTCAGGATGTCGAGATGGATGCCACCGCAATCGGTGCAGCGCATGGTCCAGTACTCGCACCCGGCGCGCCCGCCGATCACGCGGAGCACGCTGAGATCGCCGTTGCACTCCGGGCAGTTGGACAGCACGGCGCGGCTGTAGATTCTCGGTCGCGAAGTGTCCTCGATTTCGATGACTGACATGACCGGTTGCCCCCTTTGTGCTGTCCCTGGTTCGCTTGCCGTCCTGCTCGCCTATTCGTCGTCGCTGTCGGTCCGCCGGCGGAAGCGGTCGATGTGGTGTTTCGCGTCGGCGATCGCGGCGTTCTGGTCGGGCCAGGCGAAACCGACTTCCATGGCCGGAAACAGGACGCCGTCGATGGCGAGGGGGCTGAGATCGGCGCGGCGGATGCGGGCGTGCCAGAGGCCTTTGCCAGCCTCGAAAGATTCGATGTCAAAGCCGTCGTAGAGGGTCGTCATGGTAGTCCCCAAAGTGTTCCGTACGTGTCTTGTTGGAGGGTCAGGGGACCACGTTTGCGCATTTTGGGATGTGAAGCCGTTCACAAGCGGCCGGCTTTTTTGCCTTCGGGCGTCAGTTCCGAGCGGCGACACGGCCGGTCCGTTTCACCGGCCGGGCCGCGGGTTCCGCCGCCGCGCGCATGATCCAGCGGCGGAACGCGGCGAAGTCGCGCTGCTCGGTCTGGAAGCCGCGATAGAGCAGGTACCAGCGCATGCCCTTGGGCACCGAGAGGTCGAACGGTGCCACCAGCCGGCCGGCGGCGAGGTCGTCGTCGATATAGGGGCGGATGCCCATGGCGATGCCGAGCCCGTCGGCGGCGGCCTGCAGCGCCTGGCCGTAGAACTGGAACTCCGGGCCGCGCGCGTTGACCCGCGCGATGCCCGCGGCCTTCAGCCAGATCGGCCAGTCCTCGGGTGAGTGCGCAACGCGGATCAGGCTCGGCCCCTTCAAGTCGGCCGGGCGCTTCAGGCCGCTCGCGAGGCGGGGCACGCAGACCGGCGTGAGGTCGCCGGCGAACAGCGGCTCGGCGACAAGGCCGGGCCAGTCGCCGGTGCCGAGCTTGATGCCGCAGCTCCAGTCTTCGCCGAACGGCACCGCCGCGCCGCCCGTGGTGAAGCGCACCTCGATGTCGGGCTCCTCGTTGCGGAATTCCGACAGGCGCGGGATCAGCCAGCGCATCGCAAAGGTATGGCCGACGCCGATCGTGAGCACGCGCACGCTGGCAGGCGCCGTCACCTGCGCGGTGAGGCTGGCCAGCGCATCGAAGATCGGCGTCAGCCCGCCTTGATAGGCGCGGCCGGCCTGCGTCAGCACCAGGCGATTGGCCTTGCGCTCGAACAGCGCGACGCCGAGCCGCTCTTCCAAGAGATGGACCATGCGGCTGACGGCGGCCGCCGACACGCTCAGCTCGAGCCCGGCCGCAGCAAAGCTGCCGGTCCGCGCCGCCGCCTCGAATGCCTTGATGCCGTTGAGAAACAGCAGCCGCCGCAAATGCCCGACCCTCAGGAAAGCTGATGCCAGGCCAAGATAACTCAGTTTGCGGGGAAGGGGCAAGCGAGGCACGTTCCCCTTCGCACACCGACAGGAGACGTTCGTGACGCCCATCATGATCGCTGCCCTTGGATTGCTGATGGTCGCCACCGCGTTCCTGTCGGGGCTGTTCGGCATGGCGGGCGGGCTGATCCTGATCGGCGTGCTCTTGGCCTTGATGCCGCTACCGACTGCGATGGTGCTGCATGCGATCACGCAGATGGCCTCGAACGGCTGGCGTGCGTTCCTGTGGCGGGCGCATATCCGCTGGCGGCCGGTCGCGAACTACATGGTGGGCGCTGCCGTCGCGCTCGCGGCGTGGTCGCTTACCCGCTACGTGCCGGACAAGCCGATGGCGTTGCTGCTGCTCGGCATCACGCCGTTCATGGCGCGGCTGTTGCCGGCGAACATCAAGCCGGATCCTGATAGGCTCTGGCAGGGCACGGTCTACGGCACGATCTGCATGGGCCTGATGCTGATGACCGGCGTCTCCGGCCCGCTGCTCGACACCTTCTTCCTCGGCGGCAATTTCGGCCGGCGCGAGAAGGTGGCGACGAAAGCGATGTGCCAGCTCGTCAGCCATTTCACCAAGCTGATCTATTTCGGCAGCATCATCGATCAGGCGGCGAGCCTCGATCCCGTGCTTGCCGGCGTTGCGATTGCAGCCTCGATGCTCGGCACCACGCTGGCGCGGCGCATCCTCGAAGCCATGACCGACCAGCAATTCATCGCATGGTCGAACAAGCTGATCACCACCATTGCCTGCTACTACATCGCCTATGGCGGCTGGCTCATGGTTCGCACGCCAGTTCTGGCCGCCTTCGACAAAGGAGGTTTGCAATGAGCGAGACCGCCGATCCGCTGGTGCTGGACTTCGTCGAATGGGTCGCGCGCGAGCCGCGTGCCTATGCCGAGGTGATCGCCACCTGGAAGACCTCGTGCCCGCGCCTTACCATCTGGGAGGACGCCGCCGATCGCGGCTATGTCGCGCGCGAGACGATTGCCGGCCTCGGGCTGGTCATCGCGGTGACGGAGAACGGAGAGAGGTTGCTGCGGATGAACGGTCGGTAATCCCACCACATCGTCATTGCGAGCGCCAGCGAAGCAATCCAGAATGTCTTTCGCGGCGGCAGTCTGGATTACTTCGCTTCCGCCTTCGCGCTTCGAGCTTCGGCGGACAAGTCGCTCGCAATGACGGAACCGATGGAGTCGCCTTGCATGTCACTCAAGCTGTTCGAACTCGTCGGCACCGACGCTTCGCGCCCGTTCAGCCCGTATTGCTGGCGCACGCGGATGGCGCTGGCGCACAAGGGATTGTCGGCGGAATCGCTGCCCTGGCGCTTCACCGAGAAGGGCGCGCTTGCGCCGCACGGCTCCGAGAAGGTGCCGGTGCTGCTGCATGACGACAAGCCGGTGGTCGATTCCTGGACGATCGCGAATTATCTCGAGGACAATTTCCCGGACCGTCCGTCGCTGTTCGGCGGCGAGGGCGGCCGCGCCATGGCGCGCATGATCAATGCATGGGGCGACATCGCCATCGTCGGCGGCATCTTTCCGCTGATCATCGCCGACATCCCGAAGAACCTCGCCGAGGTTGATGCCGCCTATTTCCGAACATCGCGCGAGGCACGCTTCGGCGGCAAGAGCCTGGAAGAGATCATGGCGAGCCGCGACACCGGCGTGGTCGGCTTCCGCAAGTCGCTCGAGGTGATGCGGCAGGCCTTGAAGAAGCAGTCTTATCTCGGCGGCGAGGCGCCGAACTACGCCGACTACATCGTGTTCGGCGGTTTCCAATGGGCGCGCGTGGTGAGCCCGTTCAAGCTGCTGGAAGCGGACGATCCGGTCTATGCCTGGCGCGAAAAACTGCTCGACGCGTTCGACGGCATGGCGAGAAGGTCGCCGGGATTTGCGGTGTAGACTTCGTAGGGTGGGCAAAGGCGCAAAGCGCCGTGCCCACGTCTTCCCGCACACGCAAATGAAAATGGTGGGCACGCGCGCTTTGCCCACCCTACGATACTGCCGCCTTCGCCGCCTTGCGCAAGCATTCCCGACACAGGCAATCCTCGCCCTTGACCGGCATTGGCAACTTTGCCGTTTCCTCCGCGCACCAGCAGCTGCCCGAGAGATCGCAGCCGAACTCGGTGCCGCAGCGGGAGCAGGCGAGGCGGCGTGGTTCCTGCGATGGGGATTCTTGCGGATTTGTCATGATTTACGTCGAAGCTTCGCCGTGATTTTCATGTCGGGTTCATCGCTCATTGCGGTATATTAGGCGTCGCGCGCGGACTCGGAAAGCGGCTCCCGCCACGCGAAGGACAAATCGATGGCCCGCGATTCGCAAGCCGCGCTCGTCGCGCTCAACCGTTTTGGCTTCGGTGCCCGCGGCGGCGCCTCGGGCGATTTGATCAACGCAGCCTCCGATCCGCGCGGCTTCGTGAAGGCGGAGCTCGCGCGTGCGAGCGGCGTGCTGCTGGAGGCGCCCGGTCTGCAGTCGACGCAGCAACTCGGCCAGGCCGTGTTCGCCTATCAGGATCAGGTCAAGCAGGCGCGCGAGGCGGCGAAGGCCACAGCGCCCGCCGAGACGCCGGCGCCGGCTGAACCGAAGCCCGTCCTCCGCCGCAATCTCTCGCTGAACATGGCGGCGACCGAGATCGCCGGCCAGACGACCGATACGAAACCGGCCGACAATGCATCGAAGCCCGAGACCATGCAGCCGGGGGCTGCGGCGCCTGCCGCAAAGCCCGCGCCGCAGCCGCTCAACGTGATTCAAAAGACCTTCCGCGCCGAGGCGCTGGCGCGGTTGCAGCGCGCGACCCTTGCCGCGTGCGGCTTCACCGAACGTCTCGTCGTGTTCTGGTCCAACCATTTCTGCATCTCCGCGAGCAAGGGCGAACTGGCGCGGATCTGGGCCGGCGCGTTCGAGCGCGAGGCGATCAGGCCGCACGTGCTCGGGCGCTTCGCCGACATGCTCCGGGCCGTCGAGCAGCATCCGGCCATGCTGTTCTTCCTCGACAACCAGCAATCGCTCGGCCCGGACTCGCGCGCAGGCCAGAACCGCAAGCGCGGTCTGAACGAGAATCTCGCGCGCGAGATCATGGAGCTGCATACGCTCGGCGTCGGCGGCGGCTATACGCAGGACGACGTCACCTCGCTCGCGCGCATCATCACCGGCTGGACCTTTGCGGGCCGGCAAGGGCAGCTCGGGCCCCCCGGCTCCTTCGTGTTCAACACCAATGCGCACCAGCCCGGTCCGCACATGCTGCTCGGCAAGAGCTATGAGCCGACGGGGCTCGCGCAGGGCGAGGCTGCGCTCGCCGACATCGCGCGGCATCCCTCGACCGCGAATTTCATCGCCACCAAATTCGCCCGCCACTTCGTCGCCGACGATCCGCCGCCGGCGCTGGTTGCGCGCTTGCGCGACGTCTTCATCAAGACCGAGGGCGATCTCAAGGCGCTTGCGACCGTGCTGGTCGATTCCGATGAAGCGTGGCAAGCGCCGCTGACCAAGATGCGCAGCCCTTACGATTTTCTCGTCGCGAGCGGCCGGCTGCTGGCGCGCGTGCCGGAGGATCCCGGCGCCTATCTGAACAACCTCAACCTGCTGGGCCAGCCGCTATGGTCGCCGGCCGGGCCGAACGGTTTCCCGGATACCAGCGCCGCCTGGGCCGCGCCTGAGGGCATGAAGCTCAGGCTCGATATCGCTGCGCAGATCGGCGCACGGCTCGGCAACAACATCGATCCGCTCGATCTCCTGGAATTTGCGGCGGCCGATGCGGCCTCCATCGAAACGCGCAAAGCCGTCGAGCGCGCAGAGTCGCGCCCGCAGGCGCTGGCGCTGCTCTTGATGTCGCCGGAAATGCAGAGGAGATGATCATGACCGACTGCATCGAGAACCGGCTCCTCACCTCGCGCCGCAGTCTCCTGCTCGGCGGCGCCTCGTTCGCTGCCTGGGCTTACTTGCCGAAGTTCGCGCGCGCAGCCGATGGGCACGATCCCCGGCTGATCGTGGTGATCCTGCGCGGCGCGCTCGACGGGCTTTCGACCGTCGCGCCGCTCGGCGACCCTGACTATGCCGGCCTGCACGGCTCGATCGCGCTCGCCGCGGAGGGCGCCCATCCCGCGATCATGCTCGATTCCTTTTTCGCGCTGCATCCGGCGATGCCGGAATTTGCGCGCATGTACCGCGACAAGCATGCCGCCGTGGTCCATGCGGTGGCGACGCCCTATCGTGACCGCTCGCATTTCGACGGTCAGGACGTGCTCGAAAGCGGCCATGCCGGCCCGGGCCGCGTCCAATCCGGTTGGCTCAACCGCGCGCTGGAGGCGCTGCCGCGCGGCGAGCGGGTATCGAGCGGGCTGGCGGTCGGACCCACCACGCCGCTGGTGCTGCGCGGCAATGCGCCGACGGTCGGCTGGGCGCCGGTCGCGCTGCCCCAGGCTGACGATGACACCGCGATGCGCCTCGTCGATCTCTACCGTCACCGCGATCCCGCGTTGGCCATGGCGCTGTCGCAAGGCCTGCAGCTCGACAAGGCCGCGAGCGGCGACGACATGAAACGCAAGCCGGGTAATGCCGTCGCGCAGATGCGCCAGGTGGCGCGTGGCGCGGCCAAGCTGATGGCGGCGGACGACGGCCCGCGCATTGCCGCACTCGCTTTCGACGGCTGGGACACCCATGCCAATGAAGGCGGCCCGATCGGTCGTCTCGCCTTCCTGCTCGGCGGGCTCGACGGCGCGCTCGCCGAATTCGAAAGCGGCTTGGGCGATCGCTGGCGCGACACCGTCGTCGTCGTCGCCACCGAATTCGGCCGCACCGCGCGCATCAACGGCACCGACGGCACCGATCACGGCACCGGCACGATCGCGCTGCTCGCCGGCGGCGCCGTGAAGGGCGGTCGCGTCATCTCCGACTGGCCGGGTCTCAAGCTCGCCAGCCTCCATGAAGGCCGCGACCTCAAGCCCACGACCGATCTGCGCTCCGTGATCAAGGGCGTGCTGCAGGACCAATTCGGCCTGTCCGATCGCGTGCTGGCGGAAATGGTGTTCCCGGACAGTGCGGCAGCACGGCCGATGAAGGGACTGGTTGCTTAGGCTGTCATTCCAGGGCGCGCGGAGCGCGAACTATGATGCGCAATTGCGCATCCATTCATCGACTAGTTCCGTGGAAAGATGGATTCCGGGCCCGCGCCTTGTAGCGCGTCCCGGAATGACGAAATATTTGCCTGAACTCCAGGAGAACCACGCCCATGTACATCGCCATGAACCGCTTCCGCGTCGCCAAAGGCTCCGAGGCCGCCTTCGAGCAGGTCTGGCTTTCGCGCGACACCCATCTCGACAAGGTGCCGGGCTTCGTCGAATTCCATCTGCTGCGCGGGCCGGAAGCCGAGGACCACACGCTGTACGCATCGCACACGGTCTGGGCGAACCATGCGGCGTTCGAGGCCTGGACCAAGTCGGAAGCATTTCGGGCGGCGCATCACCGGGCCGGCGACAACAAGCCGCTCTATCTCGGCCATCCCCAGTTCGAAGGTTTTGAGGTGATGCAGACGGTCGGACGCGGCGCGAAGTAGCGCCGCGCCTCGCACATCAGCCCAGAGTGATCTTGTCGATCTCCGCCATCTCCTCCGCGCTGAGCTTCCAGGCGATCGCCTTGACGTTTTCCTCGATCTGCTCGACGCGCGTGGCGCCGGCGATCACGCTCGACACCTGCGGTCGCGCGGCGAGCCAGGAGAAGGCGAGCTCGAGCATGCTGTGGCCACGCGCCCTCGCAAAGGCCTGGAGCTTCTCGACGATGTCCTCGTTGCGCGGCGTGACGTAGCGGTCGCGCAGCCGCGGCACCTTGCCGAAGCGGGTATCATCAGGCGCGGCCTCGCCCTTCCGGTACTTGCCGGTCAAAAGGCCGCTGGCGAGCGGGAAGAACGGCAGCAGGCCGAGCTTGTATTCCGCTGCCGCCGGCAGCAGATCCTTCTCGATGTCGCGCACCAGGAGGCTGTATTCATCCTGGCATGAGACGAAGCGGCTGACGTTCATCGCGCGCGCGGTGAACTCGGCTTCTGCGATGCGCCAGGCCGGGAAGTTGGAATTGCCGATGTAGCGCACCTTACCCTGCCGGACGAGATCGTCGAGCGCGCGCAGGCTCTCCTCGATCGGCGTCAGCGAGTCATAGTCGTGCTGCTGGTAGAGATCGATGTAATCGGTCTTGAGCCGCTTCAGGCTGGCCTCGACCGCCGCCATGATGTAGCGGCGCGAGGCGCCCTGCTTGGTGCCGTCCTCCGCCATCGGCTTGGAATATTTGGTCGCCAGGACGATGTCCTTGCGGCGATCGCTCAGGACAGTGCCGAGCACATTTTCCGAGCCGCCCATGTTCGAATAGATGTCGGCGGTGTCGAACAGGGTGATGCCGAGATCGAGTGCGCGATGGATCACCTTGCGCGAGGTCTCCAGATCCGTGCGCTGGCCGAAATTGTTGCAGCCGAGCCCGACCGCAGACACGCGAAGGCCGGAGGCGCCGAGATGGCGAATTTCCATGGGAGACCCTGTCAGAGATGAGCAGCCACTCATTCTGACTACCGTGCGCCGCCCCAGCAAGGCGCTGGCCGCGCTGCTGCCATGCCGGCAAGGCGGACAAAAAAATGCGGCCCCTGTCAGACGCGGCGACTGACGGGGACCGCTTTGGGGCGCTTGATCGGTGACGGGGGGCCAGATCAGACGCAGGTGCAGCGTAGCCGTGCTATGTTACGCGCGGGTGACAGCGGGAGTTATCCACAGGGTGCGCGCAGCGATCAGAACAGCTTGCGATAGACGATGAAGCCGGAGCGCTCGGCGACCTTGTCGTACAGGCGCTGCGCCGTGAGATTGGTCTCGTGCGTCTGCCAATAGACGCGTGGCGATCCCGCCAGTTTCGCCCGCTCATAAACGCCGTGAATCAGCGCCGAGGCGACGCCCTTGCCGCGCGCGGCCTCGAGCGTGAACAGGTCCTGCAGATAGCAGGACGGCTCGATCGCGGTGGTGCTGCGATGAAACAGATAGTTCGTCATGCCGAGCAGCTTGCCGTCGCTCTCGGCGACCAGCCCATGCACCGGCTCATAGGCGTCGAAGAACCGCTGCCACGTTACCTTCGTGATCTCGGGAGCGAGCGCGGTCGGGCCGGAGCGGCCGTAGAAGGCGTTGTAGCCGTCCCACAGCGGCAGCCATTGATCGTAGTCCTGCTGAGTGACGGAGCGAATGGTGAGCGACATCTGGATTTCCGCGATCTTGGGGGCAGGACGAAGTGATGTCCTTCATACGTGATGATCGCACTGCCGATCAATCGCGCCGTTGCATCACTCCGCGACGCGCAAATAGCGGATCAGCTTGCGGCCCGTGGGATCGCGCAGCGAGCGGTAGTAGTCGGCGCGCGCCGGCGCGTCGGTGTGGCGCACGAGGTCGGTCACCGGCGTGTAGCTCAGCATGCGGCCGCCGTCGGGCAGGGCAGTGCAGACGAAGCGCAGCACCTCGCCGTTGCGCAAGGCGATGTTGATCGGCGTGGCATCGCCGATCCGCACCATCTCCATGCGCTGCGCGATGAAGGTGCCGAGCTCGTCCTCGGGCAGCTCGAACGCGCCGGTGTCGCGGCTGTGATACATCAGCGCAATGAAGGGCGGCTTGCCGTCGGCGATCTCGTCCGGCACCGCAAAGTAATCGCGGAACGCGCGGTTGATGAACTCGGCCCGCGTCTCGACATCGAGCAGCACGATGCCGATATCGACCCGGTCGAGCGCGGCCGACAGCCGCGCGGCGGTGGCGTGGCTTCGGCGCTCAGCCGCGAACGTGCCGAGCAGCCGCTGGCGCATCAGGCCGGTGATGCCGGCGGTGCCGGCAGCCGTGATCGCCAGCAGACCGAGCTGGACCAGATCGGCGGTCGTAGAGCCGGAAATGCCATAGCGGTTGAGAAGGAGCAATGCCGCACCGATCACCGCGACGGCTGCGCTGGTGATGGCGGAGGCGAGACCCGACAATGCGCCGGCAAGCGCCACGATGCCGACGAGCAACGGCGCGGGGGAGGGAGTGGGGATAAAGCGATCGAAGAGCATCGCCAGCAGCAGGGTTGCTGCCGTCAGCACCGGACCGGAGATCGCACGCCATCCGAACCGCATGGACCAGTCTCGCTCCTCCCGAACGAATAAGACCGCAACTCTGACTGATCGTTGCGCCAGTGCGATGCATTTCGTGCGGTGTGCTTAAGGCACGCTTGCTGGCAAGCGTAAGGCTTTCGGATGATTTTAAACCAGGTGCGCGTGCTTGAGGGGCTGTTGCAGCGCGGGCGCATTCAGCGTCGACGTTCCCGGGCCCTTGCGGGTGCCGACGACAATCAACAGCGATGCCGCGACCAGGATGGCCGCAGTCAGTGTGATTGCAACGACTACCACAGGTGATTTCATCGACGTCCCGCTGCGATCCCGGTCGGCCCGGGCCATGCTTCGACTTGAAGGCTGGACCTGGATGAAACGGGAATCAGACCGGCAGGCCCATCGCCATGGTCGCCTTGGTCGACAGCACCGTCAGGGTGACGATCAGGCACAGCGAGAGCGCGGCGACGGCGAGCGAGGCCGCAACCGCGCTGGTCAGTCGGGAAGACGCGACGGTAGCGGGATGGCCCTGAAAGCCTGCCGTGCCGGACGCCCGTATCATTGTCTAAATCCCTCAACACGCGAGCGAATCACCCGCGACTTTCCACAATTTCCCAGTTTCAACCGGCAACATTGCGGCGGCTATCGCGCTGAAAATGGCCAGATTGCGGCAAATATTACCTTTATGCCCGCTATTCCCCAGAGCAGGGGCGGGGCACCGTCATGCGCCGGCCGCGATACTGGCGGGATCGTCGATGTCGGCCGGCCGCCAGTCCATCGACACGAAGCCGGGAGCGGCTTCCACCCGCTTCAGCCAGCCCCGGATCGCAGGAAAGGCCTCGAGGTCAAAGTCGCAGCGTTCGGCCAAATGGGTGTAGCCGTACAGCGCGATGTCGGCGACCGTGAGCTGGCGCGCGGCGAAATAGGCGTTGGTCTTGAGGTGGTTCTCCATCACCTGGAGCGCGCCATAGCCGCGCTCCATCCAGTCTTCCAGCGAATGGGTCTGCAGGTCGCGGCCGCCCTTGACCAGCGATAGCCAGAAATAGGCGGCGCCGATGTTCGGTTCGAGCGCGTGCTGCTCGAAGAACATCCATTGCAGCGCCTCGGCACGGTCGATGCGGTTCTCGGGCGCAAGCGGGGTGCCGACGGCGACGTACCAGAGGATGGCGTTGGACTCGGCGAGATAACGGTCGTCGCCGACCTCGAGCAACGGCACCTGTCCCGATGGGTTCTTGGTCAGAAAGTCCGGCGTGCGGCTCTCGCCGCGCAGAATGTCCACCTCGATCGCCTCGTAAGGCAGGTTGAGCAGCGCCAGTGCAAGGCGGACCTTGTAGCTGTTGCCCGAGCGTTGCATCGAATAGAGCTTGTACATTCTGGGAGTTCGAATCCGAGGACGGGAAGACGCGGCGCTCGTTGCCCCGCAGCGCGGCTAAACAATGATGCCGATGCGAATCCGCCGCAAGAGCCAGCCCATAGAAAAACTCGAAAACCCTACCGCACTGCAATGGCGCGGAAGATCATGTTCGCGCGACGCTGCAAATCAGATCACGCTTGCGTCAGCATGCGGAGGCATGGCCCTACGAGACCGTGAAGCAGCCAGGATCATTGCACGACTGAGAATCAGGTCGCCATGCTTCCGCATCGTCATGGCCGGGCTTTTGTCCCGGCCAATCCGCCTCCTCATTCGGCTTTGGCCCCACGCAAAATTGCTCCGAGGACACGCCTTGTCGGATATGAGCAAATCCGGAGGCAAAGTTGCGGAAAATTGCGGGAAATTGCGCCTCGAAACGTGTCCTACCCTCAAGTTTTTCCGGGACAGGGCCGAAGTTTCTTGCGGTGCAGCGGCTCACGTTTTAGGGTGGCTGCATTCCCACAATTGGAGTCGTGAGACGAAAGGTTTCACGACGCTTGTCAGGAGATGACGATGTCCTTCCTTGCCGCTGCGCTCGACCGTGTGAAGCCGTCCGCGACCATCGCGGTCACGGACAAAGCACGCGCGCTCAAAGCGGCGGGCCGCAACGTCATCGGCTTAGGCGCCGGCGAGCCCGACTTCGACACGCCCGCCAACATCAAGCTGGCGGCGATCCGCGCCATCGAGGCCGGCAAGACCAAGTACACCGCGGTCGACGGCATTCCGGAGCTGAAGGACGCGATCATCGCCAAGTTTCAGCGCGAGAACGGCGTCGCCTACAAGCCGAACCAGATCATCGTCGGCACCGGCGGCAAGCAGGTGCTGTACAACGCGCTGATGGCCACCATCAATCCAGGCGACGAGGTGATCATCCCCGCGCCGTACTGGGTCAGCTACCCCGAGATGGTGGCGCTCGCCGGCGGCGAGCCGGTGCCAGTGGTCTGCACCGCCGCGACCGGTTTCAAGCTCCAGGCTGGGGCGCTCGAACGCGCGATCACGCCGAAGACCAAATGGGTGATCCTGTGCTCGCCGTCGAATCCGACGGGAGCCGCCTACACGCGTTCGGAGCTGAAGGCGCTCACCGACGTGCTGGTGAAGCATCCCCACGTGTGGGTGATGACCGACGACATGTACGAGCATCTCGTCTATGACGACTTCCAGTTCACCACGGTCGCGCAGGTCGAGCCGAAGCTCTACGAGCGCACGCTCACCGTGAACGGCGTGTCGAAGGCCTATTGCATGACCGGCTGGCGCATCGGCTATGCCGGCGGCCCCGCGCAGCTGATCAAGGCGATGTCGACGATCCAGTCGCAGTCGACCTCAAACCCGTCCTCGATCGCGCAATGGGCCGCGGTCGAAGCTCTGAACGGTCCGCAGGACTTCATCCCCGCCAACAACAAGGTGTTCAAGGAGCGGCGCGACCTCGTCGTCTCCATGCTCAACCAGGCCAAGGGCATCGAGTGCCCGCGTCCCGAGGGCGCCTTCTACGTCTATCCGTCCTGCGCCGGCACGATCGGCAAGACCGCGCCGTCGGGCAAGGTGATCGGCAATGACGAGGACTTCGTCACCGAGCTCCTGGAGACCGAAGGCGTCGCCGTCGTGCAGGGTTCGGCTTTCGGCCTTGGACCTGCGTTCCGCATCTCCTATGCGACCAAGACCTCGGATCTCGAAGACGCCTGCAAGCGCATCCAGCGCTTCTGCGGCAATCTGCGGTGAGCTGGCCGCGACAGTGAAAATTGGAAAGGCCCGCTTCGTGCGGGCCTTTTTGTTGTTGGCACGCTTGTCGCCGCGCGCGATCTGGCACCAGAATCGTAGGGTGGGCAAAGGCGCATTTGCGCCGTGCCCACGATCTCTCCATGATCGAGACAGGTGGTGGGCACGCTTCGCTTTGCCCACCCTACGGTGTCTGCGCAAAAGGCTCACTTCGGCGGGCCTTTTTATTGTTTGCACGCCTGTCGCCGTCTGCGATCTGGCACCAGCAAGGTTCTTGTGGCATAGACCACGCATACGCACCACGCATCGGGCGCTCTCTGCTCGCACCACATCATCGCCGGAGATATTTCATGCGCCGTTCGCTCATCCTCGCCGGGCTCGCCGCCGCCAGCCTCGTTGTCTCCGTCGCTGCTGCCGGCGCGCAGCAGCGGATGGCGCGGGTCGGCGTGCTCGAATGCCGCGGCGGCGCCAGCGTCGGCTTCATCGTGGGATCGGTGACCCATCTCGGCTGCGTGCTGCGCGCCGACGGCCTGCCCGACGATCGCTATGTCGCGACGATCCGTAAAGTGGGTCTCGACATCGGCATCACCCAGGAGACGGCTTTGGCGTGGGGCGTGTTCGCACCGGTCGACCGGCTCGGCCCCGGCGACCTCTCCGGCAACTACGCGGGCGCGCAGGGCAGCGCCTCGGTCGGCGTCGGCCTTGGCGGCAACGTGCTGGTCGGCGGCTCCAACAATTCGATCGCGCTGCAGCCACTCAGCGTGCAGGGTCAGGTCGGCCTCAACATCGCCGCTGGCCTCGAGAGCCTGGAACTTCGTCCGGGCCGTTGATCGCGCGACGACGGCGGTGTGGGTTCACCTCTCCTCGCCGGGAAGAGGTGGAACACCGGGCCGTTAAGACTTGATCTAACCGACGACGCACCGCAGCGACGTTTGATGCTTGCCAAATCTCGGGGACGGGCAGAGCATCTGCGTTTGCCGACCCAATCATGGGCCGAGCTCCACACCAAGGAGGCGGCGAATGGGACAAGACGTCAGAAGTCCCCGAGGTCCACGGTGCATCGCGCTGGTGGGCCCATTCCAAAGCGGTAAAACCACACTTCTCGAAGCAATTCTGGCGCGAACGGGCGCAATCCCGCGCGCCGGCAGCGTCGACGCCGGAACGTCCGTCGGCGACGCCACTCCAGAGGCCCGTCATCACAAGATGACCGTCGGGCTGACTGCCGCCACCACGAGTTTCATGGGCGACAGCTATACCTTCCTCGATTGTCCCGGTTCCGTCGAATTCGCCCACGACATGCGCGCCGCGCTGCCCGCGGTCGATGCGGCGATCGTGGTCTGCGAGGCCGACGAGAAGAAGCTGCCGCAGCTTCAGATCATCCTCCGCGAGCTGGAGGAGCTGAAGATTCCGCGTTTCCTGTTCCTCAACAAGATCGACCGCGCGAGCCAGCGCATCCGCGAGACGCTCGCAATGTTGCAGCCCGCCTCCCGCGTGCCGTTGGTGCTGCGCCAGATCCCGATCTGGAAGGACGAGCTGATCGAGGGCTTCGTCGATCTCGCGTTGGAACGCGCCTTCGTCTATCGCGAGCACAAGGCCTCCGAGGTGATCGCGCTCGAAGGCGGCAATCTCGATCGCGAGAAGGAAGCCCGCTTCTCGATGCTGGAGAAGCTCGCCGATCACGACGATGCGCTGATGGAGCAATTGCTCGAGGACATCCAGCCGCCGCGCGATGCCGTGTTCGACGATCTCGCCCGCGAGTTGCGCGAGGGGCTGATCTGCCCGGTGTTGCTGGGCGCCGCCGCACGTGAGAACGGCGTGCTGCGCCTGATGAAGGCGCTGCGTCACGAGGCGCCGGGTGTGGCGGAGACGGCAAAACGTCTCGGCGTGCCCGAGACCAAGGATGCGCTCGGCTATGTCTTCAAGACGCTGCATTCGCAGCATGGTGGAAAGCTGTCGCTGACGCGGCTGCTTGCCGGCCATCTCGACGACGGTGCAACGCTGCAATCCGCTTCTGGGGGCTCGGGACGCATCTCCGGCATCCTCGCCGTCAACGGCGCCTACGACACCAAGCGGGCCTCGGCCGAAGCCGGCGACACCGTGGCGCTCGCCAAGCTCGATCCCGTCAGGACCGGCGACACGGTCTCGAGCGGCAAGACCCAGCCGGCTGCGCTGGCCGTCGCCGAGCCGACGCCGCCGGTGCTCGCCATCTCGATCGCGGCCACCGATCGCAAGGACGACGTGAAGCTCGGCCAGGCCATGGCGCGGTTGCACGAGGAGGATCCCTCGCTGGTCGTCGTGCAGAATGCCCAGACCCACGACACCGTATTGTGGGGACAGGGCGAGATGCATTTGCGCGTCGCCGGCGAACGACTGCGCGACCGCTTCGGCGTCAAGGTCACCTCGCATCCGCCCGGGATCGGCTACCAGGAGACCATCCGCAAGCCGATCACCCAGCGCGGGCGTCACAAGAAGCAGTCCGGCGGCCACGGCCAGTTCGGCGACGTCGTGCTCGACATCAGGCCGCTGCCGCGCGGCGACGGCTTCAAATTCGCCGAGAAGGTGGTGGGCGGCGCCGTGCCGCGCAACTACATCCCGGCGGTCGAGGAAGGCGTCGTCGACGGCCTGGCGCGCGGTCCGCTCGGCTTCCCCGTCACCGACGTGCAGGTGACGCTGACTGACGGCTCCTTCCACAGCGTCGACTCGTCCGACCTCGCCTTCCGAACGGCGGCGCGGATCGGGCTCAACGAAGGCCTGCCGCAATGCCAGCCGGTGCTGCTGGAGCCGATCCACGTGGTCGAGATCGTCTGCCCGACCGATGCGACCGCCAAGATCAACGCGATCCTGTCGGCACGGCGCGGCCAGATTCTCGGCTTCGACACCCGCGACGGCTGGAGCGGCTGGGACTGCGTCCGCGCCATGATGCCGGAAGCCGAGATCGGCGAACTGATCGTGGAGCTGCGCTCGGCCACCGCCGGCGCCGGCAGCTTCACGCGCACGTTCGACCACATGGCTGAAGTCACCGGCCGCGCCGCCGACCAGATCATCGCCGCGCATCAACACGCGGCGTGATCTGGCTTGCGCAGTAAGGGAGGCACCGCCCTCTCTCTCCCTCTCCCCGTTCTTACGCCGTTCTTACGGGGAGAGGATGGGGTGAGGGGCTGTCTTCACGCGCGACTTCCATTTGGGCCGCGCTCTCTCCACGCGTCATTGCGAGCGCAACGACTGGTCCGCCGAAGCCTTGGCGAAGGCGGACGATCCAGGCTGTCTGTGCGGAGGCGGCCTGGATTGCTTTGTCGCAAGAGCTCCTCGCAATGACGGAAGAGACAGACGGGGCAAGCCCCTTGCGTCCGGCTGGCGATGATGTATTTTACATCATTGTATATGTTTCAGATATCACTTATAACTGCTGATAAGTGAGGCCAAGGTGATCACCTCGTTCCAGATGCGGGCAGCCCGCGCGCTGCTCGGCATTGACCAGAAAACCCTGGCCGAGCTCGCCGGCGTTTCGTTGCCGACCATCCAGCGGATGGAGGCCAGCACCGGCAATGTGCGTGGCGTGGTCGAGACCCTGATCAAGGTGGTCGAGGCGTTCGACCGGGCCGGCGTCGAGCTGATCGGCGAGCAGGTCCGCAGCGACAGCGGCGGGCGTGGCGTTCGCCTGAAGGAGCCCGGGCCGCCGCGCCGCGTCGGGGCATGATCGGACGTTGATCGGGCTCGGGATCAAGATGGGCTAGCGCATCGTCGCACCTCGGCAACACGGGACGCACGATGCTTCGGAGCATCGTGGGGCAGCGGAGCATTTTGCTGAGATGAGCATCACAAGCGATCAAGCAGGCAAACTGCATCAGCTTCGCCGGCCGACTTTCGCCGAACTGTATTTGCCAAAGCTCGTCACCGTCTGGCGTGAAGGCTACGGCATCGCCGACTTTCGCGCCGACATCTTCGCGGGTCTCACCGTCGCGATCGTCGCGCTGCCGCTGTCGATGGCGATCGCGATCGCCTCGGGCGTGACACCGGACCGCGGCCTCTACACCGCCGTCGTCGGCGGCTTCATCGCCTCGCTGCTCGGCGGCAGCCGGTTCCAGATCGGCGGACCTGCCGGCGCGTTCATCGTATTGGTCGCGGCGACCGCGGAGCGCCACGGCGTCGACGGCGTCATTCTCGCCACCATGATGGCGGGCCTGTTCCTGATCGCCGCGGGCCTGCTCCGGGTCGGCACCTACATCAAGTTCATTCCCTATCCGGTGACGGTCGGCTTCACCGCCGGCATCGCCGTGATCATCTTCGCCAGCCAGCTCCGCGATCTCTCCGGCATCACGCTTTCGGGGAAAGAGCCCAGCGAATTCGTGCCGAAGCTCGTTGCGCTCGCCGGCGGCCTCAACACCATCAATCCGTCCGCCGCCGCGGTCGCCATCGTCAGCATCGCCATCATCGCGACCTTGCGCCGCTGGCGGCCGTCCTGGCCCGGCATCCTGATCGCGGTCGCGTTTGCTGCGATCGCCAGTAGCTTGCTGTCGCTCCCGGTCGAGACCATCGGCTCGCGCTTCGGCGGCATTCCGCGCGAATTGCCCTCGCCAGCCTTGCCGGCGTTCTCGATTGCGAAGGCGAGCGCCGTGCTGCCGGACGCGATCGCGTTCGCGCTGCTGGCCGCCATCGAATCGCTGCTGTCGGCGGTGGTCGCCGACGGCATGACCGGGCGCCGCCACCGCTCCAATTGCGAGCTGGTAGCGCAAGGCGCCGCCAATATCGGCTCTGCGCTGTTCGGCGGCATCTGCGTCACCGGACTGATCGCGCGCACGGCGACCAACATCCGCGCCGGCGCGCGCGGGCCGCTCGCGGGCATGCTGCATGCGGTCTTTCTGCTGCTGTTCATGCTGATCGCGGCGCCGCTCGCAAGCTACATCCCGCTGGCCGCGCTCGCCTCGGTGCTGGTCGTGGTGGCCTGGACCATGGCGGAGAAGCATGAGTTCGGCACACTCCTGCGCTCGTCATGGGGCGATGCCGTCGTGCTGCTCGCGACCTTCCTGCTGACGATCTTCCGCGATCTCACCGAAGGCATCCTGGTCGGCTTCGCGCTCGGCGCGGTGTTGTTCATCCATCGCATGGCGGAGACGACGGGCATCGAGGAACGCTCGCCACTGGTCGCCGGGGATCGTCCCGACGACGGCAATGGCGATCGCGTTCCCTACGATCCTGCGCTTGCGGTCGATCGCGACGTGCTGGTCTATCGTATCACCGGCGCATTCTTCTTCGGCGCAGCCTCCGCGATCGGAGGCGTGCTCGACGGGGTCGCCGACAAGCGCAAGGCCTTCGTGGTCGATTTCGCCGCGGTGCCGTTCCTGGATTCGACGGCGGCCAACGTGCTCGGCCGCGTCGCCGCCAAGGCGCACCGCCAGGGCATAAGGCTGTTCATCACGGGGGCTTCGCCCGCAGTGCGCCGCGCGCTGCTCACCCATGGCGTGACGCCGCCGCGCGCACGCTATCGCCAGAGCCTCGAGCGCGCGATTGCCGACATCAAGGGCGGCGCGGGCGAGGAGGCTGCCGCGAGCTGACGGCGCACCGTTCTCGCGCCGGCCGGCCTGACCGACGCTGTGGCGCCCGCGCGCTTGACAGAGCGGGCGCGACGCGAAATGGATCGCCTCGGGAATACGACCCGAGGGAAAGATGACCGCGCCCAAAGCTCCTGCAGCCTGTCTGATCGGATGGCCGGCCGCGCATTCGCGCTCGCCGCTGATCCATCATCATTGGCTGCGCACGCTGGGCATTGAAGGCGGCTACGTCATCGAGGCGGTGCCGCCCGAGGACTTGCGCGATTTCGTGTTGCGGCTGTCCTTGCGCGGCTTCGTCGGTGCCAACGTCACCATCCCGCACAAGGAAGGCGTGCTGGCGCTGTCGACGCCCGATGCCCGCGCGGAGGCCGTGGGCGCGGCCAACACGCTGTGGTTTGCCGATGGCGAGCTGCGCTCGACCAATACCGACGTCGAAGGTTTCATCGGCAATCTCGACGCCAGCGCGCCCGGCTGGGAAGCGGCGGAGGAGGCGCTGGTGCTCGGCGCCGGCGGTTCCTCGCGTGCGGTCGTGTTCGGGCTGCTCGAACGTGGCATCACGCGCGTCCATCTCGCCAATCGCACGGTCGCGCGGGCCGAGGCGCTGGCAAGACAGTTCGGGCCCAACGTGCATCCTGTGACGTGGGATGGAATCAACGACGTGCTGCCGCGTGCAAAACTTCTCGTGAACACGACCTCGCTCGGCATGAACGGCCAGCCGTCGCTCGATGTCGATGTCGCACGCCTGCCGCAAGCGGCCGTCGTTGCCGACCTCGTCTATGTTCCGCTGGTGACGCCGCTGCTCGCTGCCGCAGCGGCGCGTGGCCTGAGGACCGCCGACGGGCTCGGCATGCTCTTGCATCAGGCGGTGCGCGGCTTCGAGCTGTGGTTCGGCCGGCGGCCCGAGGTCACGGCCGAGCTGCGCGCATTGGTCGAGGCCGATCTCACAAAGACTTGAGAGAATAGTGCGCCACTTTCGGAGTTCTCCATCCGTGGGGATAACCGGAGACCGTCATGTCTGTTCAACGTGCAACTTTCACACGTCCGCTGATCGCCGTCGCGATGGTGGCCGTCTCGACTTACTGCGCCTTCGCCCAGAAGGCGCCGGTGCCGACGCGCGTGCGCGGCACCATCAAAAGCGTCAATGGTGACACCATGCAAGTCAAGTCGCGCAGCGGTGAAGAGGTCAAGCTACACCTTGCCCCTGACGTGAACGTGTCGGGCATTACAAAGATCTCGCTCGCCGACATCAAGCCGGGCTCGTTCGTCGGGGCGACCACGGTGCCGGGACCGGACGGCGGCCAGAACGCGGTTGAGGTTCACGTGTTTCCGGAGAGCATGCGCGGCACCGGCGAGGGCTCGCGGCCCTGGGACCTCAAGCCCAACTCCAGCATGACCAACGCGACGGTCGCCGAGAGCGTGGTCGGAAACGACGGCCACACGCTGCTGGTCAAGTACAAGGACGGCGAGAAGAAGGTGTTCGTGGCCGACAATACGCCGGTGGTCACCTTCGTGCCTGGCGACAAATCCGAGTTGAAGGCCGGCGCCAAGGTCATCGCCTTCATGAAGCAATTGCCGGACGGCTCGTTCGAGACCAACCGCGTCAGCGTCGGCCGCGACGGCCTGACGCCGCCGATGTGATGGGCCAGGCGGAGGACGTGTAGGGTGGATTAGGCGAAGCCGTAACCCACCATGCTCCCGCAAATGCGGACGAAGTTGGTGGGTTACGCTCGGCGGACTGCGCTTTGCGCATCCGCAGAACTAACCCACCCTACGGCACCGTCGCTTCGCCTCACATCGCAATGATATGATCGTCGATCTCGTCGATCCGGTTGACGCCGCACAGGCCCATGGTGGTGAGCAGCTCCTTCTGGATGATGTCGATCGCCTTGGCGACGCCGGCTTGGCCGCCGGCCCCTAAGCCATAGGCATAGGCGCGGCCGATCATGCAGGATTTGGCACCGAGCGCGAGCGCGCGCATCACGTCCTGGCCGGAGCGGATGCCGCCGTCGAACATGATCTCCATCTTCTCGCCGACCGCGTCCGCGATCTCCGGCAGCACCTCGATCGAGGACGGCGCGCCGTCGAGCTGACGGCCGCCATGGTTGGAGACGACGAGGGCCTGCGCGCCGGTCTTGGCGGCTTCCTCGGCATCCTCGACGTCGAGGATGCCCTTGATGATGAGCTTGCCCGGCCAGATGCTGCGGACCCACTCGACGTCCTTCCAGCTCAGCGAGGTGTCGAACTGCGAGGCCGTCCACTCGGCAAGGCGGTTGAGATCCTCGGTGTTCTTCACGTGGCCGGCGATGTTGCCGAAGGTGCGGCGCTTGCCCTGCAGCACGCCGGAGACCCAGGCCGGCTTGCTGGCGAAATCGAGCAGCTTCGACAGCGACCATTCGGGGGGCACCGTCATGCCGTTCTTGATGTCGGCATGGCGCTGGCCGATCACCTGGAGGTCGACGGTGAGCACGAGCGCGCTGCACTTGGCCGCGATCGCGCGCTGGATCAATTCCTTGATGAAGCCGCGGTCCTTCATGACGTAGAGCTGGAACCAGAACGGCTTTTCGACACTGGCCGCGATGTCCTCGATCGAGCAGATCGACATGGTCGATTGCGTGAACGGGATGCCGGCGGCCTGTGCGGCGCGGCAGGCGTGGATCTCGCCGTCGCCGTGCTGCATGCCGAGCAGGCCGACCGGCGCGAGGATCAGCGGCATGGTCGAGGGCTCGCCGAGGATCGTGGTCGAGGTGTCGCGCTTGGAGACGTCGACCAGGATACGCTGGCGGAACTTGATCGCCTGCATGTCCTCGCGGTTGGCGCGCAGCGTTTCCTCGGCATAGGAGCCGCGGTCGCAATAGTCGAAGAACGCCTTCGGCACGCGGCGCTTATGCAGGGCGCGAAGATCGTCGATACAGGTAATATGCTTCATGCTCGTTTCCCCGGCCCGTCTGACTCTTGCATCGGAAGATTTCGAGGTCATCTAGCATGGTTGAATGCACAGCCAAATCGTTTGCAGAACGTTTTGCAGGAGAGCGCCATGACGAGGCCGCACGCTGGACCGTCGCCGAAAGAGATCAAGGAAAAGCATGATCTCGAGGAGGCGCTGGAAGAGGGACTGGAGGAGACCTTCCCGGCCTCCGATCCCGTCAACGTCACCCAGCCGGCGCCGAGCCGCGCCGACAGCCACGTGAAGCGCTCGGATTAGGCGAGTTCCGCCGCTTTTCGCTGGTCACGCCGGAATTACAATGTTAACAATGTGTTATCAGGGCGGTCGCGGCGCCGGTTCCGTAATGATTCATCATATTTTTTGAAGCCAAGTTAGCCGCGATAGCTCTATAAGACCTCGGCAAATCAGGGATGCGGGGCCCGTTCGGGCAGCCCGTGGTTGTAGAGGGGAGTCCCTGGTTGTTGCTTGGGGGACGATATGAGCCGCAAATATTTCGGGACGGACGGGATTAGGGGCCGCGCCAACGGACTGATCACGCCGGAGCTCGCGCTCAAGGTCGGCCAGGCCGCGGGCCTTGCGTTTCAGCGCGGCGACCACCGCCACCGGGTCGTGATCGGCAAGGACACCCGCCTGTCCGGCTACATGATCGAATACGCCATGGTCGCGGGCTTCACCTCGGTCGGTATGGACGTATTGCTGGTCGGACCGATGCCGACGCCGGCAGTCGCGATGCTGACCAAGTCGATGCGCGCCGATCTCGGCGTCATGATCTCCGCCTCGCACAATCTGTTCGAGGACAACGGCATCAAGCTGTTCGGCCCGCAGGGCTTCAAGCTCTCCGACGACGTCGAGCGGCAGATCGAGCAGCTGCTCGACGAGCCCATCGACAAGCGGCTCGCGCAGAGTGCGAGCCTGGGACGCGCCCGCCGCATCGACGGCGTGCATGACCGCTACATCGAATTCGCCAAGCGCACCTTGCCGCGCGATCTCTCGCTCGAGGGCCTGCGCGTCGTGATCGATTGCGCCAACGGCGCCGCCTACAAGGTGGTGCCGGAAGCGCTGTGGGAGCTGGGCGCCGACGTGGTGCCGATCGGCGTCGAGCCCGACGGCTTCAACATCAACAAGGACTGCGGCTCGACTTCGCCGGAAGCCCTGTCGAAGAAGGTGCGCGAGATGCGCGCCGACATCGGCATTGCGCTCGACGGCGATGCCGACCGCGTCATCCTGGTCGACGAGCGCGGGCATGTCGTCGACGGCGATCAGTTGCTCGCGGTGATCGCGCAGAGCTGGAAGGAAGACGGCCGGCTGTCGCGGCCGGGCATCGTCGCCACCGTGATGTCCAATCTCGGGCTCGAGCGCTTCCTGAACGGGCAGGGGCTCGATCTCGTCCGCACGCCGGTCGGCGACCGCTACGTGCTCGAGCAGATGCTGAACGGCGGCTACAATCTCGGCGGCGAGCAGTCCGGACACATCATCCTGTCCGACTACGCCACCACCGGCGACGGCTTCGTTGCCGCATTGCAGGTGCTGGCGGTGGTGCAGAAGCTGCGTCGCCCCGTCTCGGAGGTCTGCCACCGCTTCGATCCGCTGCCGCAGATCCTCAAGAACGTCCGCCATAAGGGCGGCAAGCCGCTCGACGATTCCGACGTCAAGTCGGCGATCTCCGACGGCGAGAAGCGGCTCAACGGCCACGGCCGTCTCCTGATCCGCTCCTCCGGCACCGAGCCCGTGATCCGCGTCATGGGCGAGGGCGAGGACCGCATCCTGGTCGAGGACGTCGTCGACACCATCGTCTCGGCGCTCGGCCAGGCGGCGGCGTAAGCTCTTTCAAGCACGAGTGGGGTGAGGTGGTGTCACCCCACGGACAGTATCGTAGGGTGGGCAAAGCGAAGCGTGCCCACGCGTCTGTCGCCGTATCGGGCAGGTGGTGGGCACGGCGCAAGGGCGCCTTTGCCCACCCTACGATTCCTTCTTCATGGCGAGATCTCGACCCTCATGGTGAGGTGATCTCACCCTACGATACTGGACTCGTGGAGAGGGTAAGACACGCGCATCCCAGCCATCAGCGATTGGCAGTGGTTCCATCGCCGCTTGCATCGTAACCATCGGGTCGCGGCAATCTGCCGCGTCGGGATCGCTGCATTGAACAAGCCTGTCGTCGTCTCAGAGGAAACGCTGACCGAGCCCGTCGTCGTCGCTGACGTGGCACCCGCTGCCAACGCGGCAGGGCCGGCTTATGTCGTGCTTGCCGGCATCAGCGTCTCGCACTTCCTCAACGACACCATGCAGTCGTTGATCGCCTCGGTGTATCCGATCCTGAAGGACACCTACGCGCTCGACTTCGCGCAGATCGGCATGATCACGCTGGCGTTCCAGTTCACCGCCTCGCTGCTGCAGCCGGTGGTCGGGCACTACACCGACAAGAAGGCCCAGCCCTATTCGCTCGCGATCGGCATGGCCTCGACCTTCTTCGGCCTGCTGCTGCTCAGCGCCGCGCAGCAATATCTCGTCATCCTCGTTGCCGCCGCGCTGGTCGGTCTCGGCTCGGCGGTGTTTCATCCGGAGTCCGCGCGCATCGCGCGGCTCGCCTCCGGCGGCCGCTACGGCTTTGCGCAATCGGTGTTCCAGCTCGGCGGCAGTTTCGGCACCTCGATGGGGCCGGTGCTGGCGGCGCTGATCGTGGTGCCGTTCGGGCAGGGCAGCATCGCCTGGTTCTCCTCGATCGCGTTCCTCGCGATCCTCATCCTCTGGCGCATCGGCCGCTGGTATGCGCCGCAGATCAAGGCGAAGAAGACGGCGGCGGTTCAGTCCCATCCCGACGCGCCGAGCTCGCGCCGCGTCGCCGTTGCGCTGCTCGTGCTGGTCGCGCTGCTGTTCTCCAAGCAGCTCTACGTCTCGAGCCTGTCGAGCTACTACATCTTCTACCTGATCGACCGCTTCGGCGTGTCGACCCAGGCAGCGCAGATCTATCTCTTCATCTTCCTCGCCGCGAATGCGGTCGGCGCGTTTCTGGGCGGTCCCCTGGGCGATCGCTTCGGCCGCAAGATCGTGATCTGGATTTCGATCCTGGGCGCGCTCCCGTTCACGCTGGCGCTGCCCTATGCGGGTCTTTACACGAGTGCGGTGCTGTCAGTCGTCATCGGCCTGATCATCTCCTCGACGACCTCGTCGATCATCGTGTTCGCGCAGGAGCTGGTGCCGCACAGATTCGGCATGATCTCCGGCGTGTTCTTCGGCGTCGCCTTCGGCATCGGGGGCCTTGGGGCTGCCGTGCTCGGCAAGCTCGCCGACCACACCTCGATCGCGTTCGTCTACCAGGTCTGCGCCTGGCTGCCGGCGATCGGGCTTCTCGCGGTGTTCCTGCCCAAACTGCCCCAGCACAAGCGTTAACAAATCTGGCTTCGCTGCATTGCGGCTTCATCAATCGTTAGCAATTGCGGGGCGCGACCGCCGCATTTTTGCAACGCTCCAACCGCATCCGCGTGCAGGTAGAGAAAAAATCAACCTTAAAAATTAGGGTTAAGTGGCGCTTAAACATTTGCTGGCATCGTCCGCTCCGTGAGTTTCCAGAACGTGAGGCCTGCGTATTTGCCTCACCGGCCAAAAGGACGAAGCCAATGCGTAGCGTTAAGTCTCTCCTTGCCGCGGGTGCGGCAACCCTGATCTCGTCGATGGCGTTCGCCGCCGATATGCCGATCGCGGCGCCCCCTCCGATGTACGCGCCGCCGGCTCCGCCCGCCGATTTCGGCGGCTGGTATCTGCGCGGCGATATCGGCATGACCAACCAGAGCGCCAAGCGCATCGACAGTGCCATTGCGTATCCGACCACTACGGAGGGTGTTGGCTTCGACTCCTCGCCGCTGTTCGATCTCGGTGTCGGCTATCGCTTCAACAACTGGTTCCGCACCGACGTGATCGGCCAGTACCGTGGCAAGGCCAATCTGCACGGCGCAAACAACGTCTCCTACGCCGCTAACGATTTCGGATCGAACAACTACAGCGGCAGCAAATCCGAGTGGGTCGTCATGGCGAACGCCTATGTCGATCTCGGCACCTGGTGGTGCATCACCCCGTTCATCGGTGCCGGCGTCGGTGGCTCCTACAACAAGCTCAGCGGCTTCCGCGACGACGGCACCCGGATCACGGCCGGTGCGCTGTCGAACAGCGTGACCTACTTCGGCGACAACGGGAAGTGGAATTTCGCCTGGGCCGCTCACGCCGGTCTCGCCTATAAGGTCAATCCGGGCTTCACCGTCGAACTGGCCTACAGCTACATGAACCTTGGCGATGCCGCGCCTGGCAACTACCGCTTCTATGACTACAGCCAGTCCGGGCCGTCTACGATCAAGGTCAAGGACATCACCTCGCACGACATCAAGCTCGGCGTGCGCTGGGATCTCAACAGCCCGCCGGCCTACATGCCGCCGCCGCTGGTCACCAAGGGCTGATCGCGACGTCGATCGGTTAGGACTTCTTAACGGCGCGGGATCATCCCGCGCCGTTTTGCTTTGCGGATTTTTCATGGCCCGCCTGCGACGAAGCCGCCCGACGCAACCATTGGTTAAGGTTAACAGGCGATGATCATCGCAACAGTTCGAGTCCGATGGAGCGTTGCGATGCGTAGGCTGATGTTGGCGGCAGCGATGTTGGGGACGGTGTCTGCCGCGCACGCGGCCGACATGCCGGACCTGCCGATCCTGCGCGGCGGCTTCACGGACGGTCTGTCGAAGTCCTCTGTCAACTGGGACGGCTTCTACGTCGGCGGTCAGTTCGGTTTCGCCACGACCGAGATGGATTTCAGTCGCGCCCCGAAATCGATGACGGACTTCATGCTGCGCGACAGCATCCTGCAGGCTCCGGTTGGAGGATGGTCGCTGCTGCCGAAGAATCACGTCCAAAGCACGGGATTCGGTGCCTATGTCGGGCGGAATTGGCAGTTTTACGACGCTGTGATGGGCGTCGAAGCCAACTACAGCTACGTGAACAATCTCTCGAGTACTGCAAGCGATTCCATGACGCGCTTGATCCCCGGTGAAACCGCGCCCACGGATCACGTCTATTCCTACAACACGACGCTCGGCGGCGGCGCCGCATTGCAGCTCAAGGACTATGTGACCTTCCGGGGGCGGGTTGGATGGTCGGGCGGAGACTTCATGCCTTATGCGTTCGGCGGTCTTGCAATCGGACGTGCCGACGTATCGAGGTTCGCGACCGTGTCGTATCTGAAATACGACGACTACACGGATCCCAACACCGGAATCACGAGTCGCACGACCATCGGCTCCGGAACGATGACGCAGACCGAGAGGCGCGCGAACAGCTTCATCTACGGATGGACAGGGGGCATCGGCATCGAATACGCGCTGCTCGACTGTATCATCCTGCGCGGCGAATGGGAGCATGTCGGGTTCTCGAACGCCAAGAACATCTCGGTCAACTTGAACAATTTCCGCGTGGGTGCCGGCTACAAGTTCTAGGGCCGCGTTTGCAGCCGGTTGACACGGCTGCGCTGTCCTGATGCTCTATCGCTGAACGCGGGGCGCGGCGGCGATGAAGATCTACGGCGACAGCAATTCCGGCAATTGCCTCAAGGTGAAATGGGCCTGCGATCATCTCGCATTGCCCTACCGCTGGATCGAAATCGACACGCGCAAGGGCGAGACGCGCACGCCGCAATTCCTTGCGATGAACGGCGCCGGCCAGGTGCCCACCGTCGCCTTCGACGATGGCCGCACGCTGGCGCAGTCCAATGCCATCATCCGCTATCTCGCCCGCGACAGCGCGCTGGTTCCGCGCGACGCTTTCGTTGCGGCCAAGATGGACGAATGGCTGTTCTGGGAACAGTACAGCCACGAGCCCTATATCGCGGTGTGCCGCTTTGTCCTCGTCTATCTCGGCAAGGATGTGTCCGAGCTCGATCCTGACAAGGTCAAGCGTGGCTATGCGGCGCTCGACCGCATGGAGCAGCATCTGGCGGCCAGCCGCTTCTTCGCCGGCGAGGTAGTTTCACTCGCCGATGTCTCGCTGCTTGCCTATACCCGCGTGGCGCATGAAGGCGGCTTCGACCTCGGCCGCTATGCGTCCGTCCGCCGCTGGATCGGCGAAGTTGAAGCGTTTCTCGGCCTTCCGCCGGCGCGCTGAGGTGGAGTTTTCGCCATGAGCGCTGGATCCGTCTCCATTCGCCGTGCGCGCCGCGACGACGTTCCCGCCATCGTGGCGATGCTCGCCGACGATCATCTCGGCCGCGCGCGCGAGCGCGTCGAGGATCCGTTGCCCGCCGTCTATTACGACGCATTCGCGCGGGTCGAGCGCGATTCGAATCTGACGCTCGTTGTGGCTGAGATCGAGGGCAGGGTGGTTGGCTGCCTGCAACTCGCCGTTCTCTCGGGCATCAGCTCGCAAGGCGGCATGCGCGGCCTGCTCGAAGACGTGCGCGTTGCCACCGATTGCCGCAGTCGCGGGATCGGCGAGCGCCTGGTGCAGTGGGCGATCGCGGAAGCCAAGGCGCGCGGCTGCAATCTGGTCGAATTGCTGACGCATCAGACGCGCGTCGACGCGCAGCGCTTCTACAAGCGGCTCGGATTCACAGCGAGTCACGTCGGCATGACTGTCCGCTTTTGAGCCAGCTGCTTGCGAGCCTTGCGCAATCAGCACATTCAGATCGCGCATTCCTTCGTGTTAAGGGCCGATAAACTACCCGCCGGTCGTTCACGTTGATGAGGGAACGAACGGTGCTACGGCAGCGTCAGACACCGAGCTCGGTCGGTTCGGGGATTTCATGGCAAGCTATTCGATGATCAAGGTCGGCAACGACTATGTCGTGCAGGCCAATGACAAATGCATTTTGAAGGTCGGCAGCCGCCGCAAGGCGGCGCAATTGATCAGCGAGGCCACGGACTTGCTGAACGCGCTCGCGCCGGTGGAATCCCCTGATATCGCGCCGGAGGCGCCTTCACTCCGCCGTGCGACGCCGGAAGTTTCTTGACTGGCCTTCCCGATTCCCGTATCAGCCGCGGCGGGACACCTCCCCCCAACGGGAGGCTGACTATCTGGAAGGGTAGATATTATGACTGTAGCGAAGCCCGCTTCGCGGCCGAACGTGCCGCATTTCTCCTCCGGCCCCTGCGCCAAGCGCCCCGGCTGGAACGCCCAAAATCTCAAGGACGCAGCGCTCGGCCGTTCGCATCGCGCGAAGGTCGGCAAGACCAAGCTCAAGCTCGCGATCGATCTGACGCGCGAAGTGCTCGAGGTCCCCGCCGATTACCGTATCGGCATCGTGCCGGCCTCCGATACCGGCGCGGTCGAGATGGCGCTGTGGTCGTTGCTCGGTGCACGCCCCGTCACCACGCTCGCCTGGGAATCCTTCGGTGAGGGCTGGGTCAGCGACATCGTCAAGGAATTGAAGCTCAAGGACGTCACCAAGCTGAACGCGGGCTACGGTGAAATCCCCGACCTTTCGAAGGTCGATCCCGCGAGCGACGTCGTCTTCACCTGGAACGGCACCACTTCGGGCGTGCGCGTGCCGAATGCCGACTGGATCAAGGCGGATCGCGCCGGCCTGACGATTTGCGACGCGACGTCGGCCGCATTCGCGCAAGCTCTCGACTGGGCGAAGCTCGATGTCGTCACCTTCTCCTGGCAGAAGGCGCTCGGCGGCGAGGCTGCGCACGGCATGCTGATCCTGTCGCCCCGCGCCGTCGAGCGGCTCGAGACCTACAAGCCGGCCTGGCCGCTGCCGAAAATCTTCCGCATGACCAAGGGCGGCAAGATCAACGAAGGCATCTTCGTCGGCGAGACCATCAACACGCCGTCGATGCTCTGCGTCGAGGATTATCTCGACGCGCTGAACTGGGCCAAGTCGATCGGCGGCTTGAAGGCGCTGATCGCGCGTGCCGACGCCAACACCAAGGTGCTCGCCGACTGGAAGGCGAAGACGCCGTGGATCGACTTCCTGGCCAAGGATGCCGCGATCCGCTCCAACACCTCGGTGTGCCTCAAGTTCACCGATCCCTCGATCACCTCGCTGTCCGAGGACGCGCAGGCCGACTTCTCCAAGAAGCTGGTCGCGCTGGTCGAGAAGGAAGGCGCCGGCTACGACTTCGCCTATTACCGCGATGCGCCGGCCGGCCTGCGCATCTGGTGCGGCGCCACCGTCGAGGCCAGGGACGTCGAGCTGCTGACGCAGTGGATCGACTGGGCTTTTGCCGAGACCAAGGCCGCGCTGGCGAAAGCGGCGTGATGTTCTGACCCTCCCCTTGAGGGGGAGGGTCGACGCACCGTCAGGTGCGTCGGGGTGGGGTGATCTCTCCACGCGGCGCACTTTCGAATTTTCAGTTTGCAGCTTCACCCCACACCCCGGCGCTCCGCGCCGACCCTCCCCCTCCAGGGAGGGTGTGAAGGAAGACATCCATGACCAAACCCAAAGTTCTCATTTCCGACGCGCTCTCGCCCGCCGCCGTGCAGATCTTCAAGGACCGCGGCGTCGAGGTCGACTTCCAGCCCAATCTCGGCAAGGACAAGGACAAGCTTGCCGAGATCATCGGCAATTACGACGGCCTTGCGATCCGCTCCGCGACCAAGGCGACCGCAAAGATCCTCGACAAGGCGACCAACCTCAAGGTGATCGGCCGCGCCGGCATCGGCGTCGACAATGTCGAGATTCCCGCCGCGACGGCCAAGGGCATCATCGTGATGAATACGCCGTTCGGCAATTCGATCACGACCGCCGAGCACGCCGTCACCCTGATGCTGGCGCTCGCCCGCGAGATTCCGCAGGCCGACGCCTCGACCCAGGCCGGCAAGTGGGAGAAGAACCGCTTCATGGGCGTCGAGATCACCGGCAAGGTGCTGGGCGTCGTCGGCTGCGGCAATATCGGCTCGATCGTCGCCGACCGCGCACTGGGCCTGCGCATGAAGGTGATCGCGTTCGATCCTTTCCTCTCGCCCGAGCGGGCCAAGGACATCGGCGTCGAGAAGGTCGAGCTCGACGATCTGCTCAAGCGTGCCGACTTCATCACGCTGCACACGCCGCTGACCGAGAAGACGAAGAACATCATCGACGCGGCCGCAATCGCCAAGATGAAGAAGGGCGTGCGCCTGATCAACTGCGCCCGCGGCGGTCTCGTCGACGAGCAGGCCGTGATCGATGCGCTCAATTCCAAGCACATCGCCGGCGCCGCCTTCGACGTCTTCGTCGAGGAGCCCGCGACCAAGAACGTGCTGTTCGGCCATCCCAACGTGATCTGCACGCCGCATCTCGGCGCCTCCACCACGGAAGCGCAGGAGAACGTCGCGCTCCAGGTCGCCGAGCAGATGTCGGACTACCTGCTCACCGGCGCGATCTCGAACGCGGTCAATTTCCCCTCGATCACCGCCGAAGAAGCGCCGAAGCTAAAGCCGTTCATCGCGCTCGCCGAGAAGCTCGGCTCGTTTGCCGGCCAGCTCACCGAGAGCGGCATCCTCAAGGTCGAGATCACCTATGAGGGCCACGTTGCCGAGATGAAGATCAAGGCGATCACGTCAGCCGTGCTGTCGGGCCTGCTGCGGCCGATGCTGGGCGAGGTCAATGTGGTGTCCGCGCCCGTCGTCGCCAAGGAGCGCGGCATGGTGGTGGACGAGATCGTGCGCGCCGCGCAGAGCGACTATGAGAGCCTGATCACGGTGACGGTTGCGACCGAACGCCAGGAGCGCTCGGTCTCCGGCACCGTCTATCACGACGGCAAGCCGCGCCTGGTCGACATCAAGGGCATCCGCGTCGACGCCGAGTTCGGCAAGTCGATGATCTACGTGACCAATGAGGATAAGCCGGGCTTCATCGGCAAGTTCGCCGGCCTCTTGGGCGACGCCAAGATCAACATCGCCACCTTCCATCTCGGCCGCGTCGAGCAGGGCGGCGACGCCATCGCGCTGGTCGAGGTCGACGGCGCGGTGCCGGCGGACGTGCTCGCCAAGGTGCAGGCCCTGCCGCAGGTCAAGCAGGCCAAGGCGCTGACGTTCTGATCTTCACCTCTCCCCGCTGGGGAGAGGTGACGGAGCAAGCCGACAGAAGCGGATATTATCACGCCCGTCGCCATATATTCCGACCCGCGGAACAACGCCGCCTCCATCACCGGAGGCGGCGTTTTTATTTCTCCCGCAGTCTTCCAACTTTGTGTACCAATGGCGCAAGGACGCTTCGTTCGATCGTTCGAAAAGGGAGAAATACATGCGTGAAGCCGTCATCGTTTCCTATGCGCGCACGGGCCTCGCAAAATCCGGCCGCGGCGGGTTCAACATCACGCCGCCGATGTCGCTCGCGGCCCATGCCATTCATCACGCGGTCGACCGCGCCGGCGTCGACAAGGACTATGTCGAGGACTGCTATCTCGGCAATTGCGCCCATGGCGCGCCGAACATCGGCCGCCAGGCCGCGCTGCTTGCCGGCCTGCCGAAGACCACGGCCGGCGTCTCGGTGAACCGGTTCTGCTCCTCGGGGCTGCAGACCATCGCGATGGCCGCCAACTCGATCCGCTCGGACGGCGCCGATTGCATCGTCGCCGGCGGCGTCGAGAGCATCTCGATGCCGGGCGGCGGCACGCCGAAGGAATCGATCGATCCTGAATTGCTCAAGGTCGCCCCCGATATCTTCATGGCGATGATCGACACCGCCGACATCGTCGCCGAGCGCTACAAGCTCAGCCGCGAATATCAGGACGAGTTCTCGCTGGAATCGCAGCGCCGCATGGCGGCGTCGCAGCAGGCGGGCAAGTACAAGGACGAGATCGTCCCGATGAAGACCAAGATGAAAGTCGTCGACAAGCAGACCAAGGCGGAGTCGATCGTCGACTACGTCGTCGACCGCGACGAATGCAATCGCCCTGACACCACGCTGGAAGGGTTGGCAAAACTCGAGCCGGTGAAAGGTCCAGGCAAGTTCGTCACCGCCGGCAATGCCAGCCAGCTCTCGGACGGCGCCGCGGCCGTGGTGCTGATGGAAGCCAAGGACGCCGAGAAGCGCGGCCTCAAGCCGCTCGGCCGCTTCGTCGCCTGGGCGACCGCGGGCTGCGAGCCCGACGAGATGGGGATCGGCCCGGTGTTCGCGATTCCCAAGCTGCTCAAGCGTACCGGCCTCAAGGTCGACGACATCGATCTGTGGGAGCTCAACGAAGCCTTCGCCAGCCAGTGCCTGTACTGCCGCGACCAGCTCGGCATCGATCCCGCCAAGTACAACGTCAATGGCGGCTCGATCGCGATCGGCCATCCCTTCGGCATGACCGGCGCCCGTCTCACCGGCCATCTGCTGCAGGAAGGCGCGCGCCGCAAGGCCAAATGGGGCGTGGTGACGATGTGCATCGGCGGCGGCCAGGGCGGCGCCGGGCTGTTCGAGATCTACAGCTAAGACGATCCGCTACCCGCGGCGTCAAGACAGGAAGCACGGCGCCGCAAGCGCCGTGTTTCTTTTTTGGAACCAGCTTGTGCACCTCATCGTGCATAAGGGCGAGTATTGTGACAAATACACGTATTCGTACGTGCCCGCAAATTAACGGAAGCTTTGAACCATTGCTTCATCAACCGTATTTGCAGCCATTGGGTTTTCAGATGCGGTTCCTTTCCCTTCGTCTCACTCACAAGATCACGGCCATCGGCGTGATCGGCGTCGCCGGTGTCGTCCTGATCGGCGGCATCCATCTCTATGGCGAGCGCGCGATGGCCGTCTATCGCGACGCCGCCGAGAACGCGCGCACGATCCAGGAGCTGAACAGCAGGATCGCGATCGAGCTGCTCGAGGCACGTCGCGCCGAGAAGGATTTCCTGCTGCGCAATGACGCCGGCAAGGCGCAGCGGCAGGTCGAGATCGGCAGGGAGGTTGCCCTCGACATCGAGAAGCTGCGCGGCAGGATCGCCGCGCTCGGCAAGCCCGATCTGGCGCGCCAGATCGACGCGATGAATGCCTCGCTCAGGGATTATCAGGCGCATTTCACCGCCGTGGTCGAGACCAAGCAGCGGCTTGGGCTCGACGAGAAGTCCGGCCTCGAGGGGCGCCTGCGCGCCTCCGTGCACGACATCGAAGCCAGGGTCGATCAATTGCACAATGCGCCGCTTCGCGTGACCATGCTGATGATGCGCCGTCACGAGAAGGATTTCATGCTGCGCCGTGACGCCAGATATGGCGAGGACATCAAGAAGCGCGCGGGCGAATTCCTCTCCGGCGTCGATGCTGCCGATATGTCCGATGCTGCGAAGACGGAGCTGCGCGCGAAGCTTGCCGACTATCAGCGCGATTTTTCTGCCTGGATGGACGCCGCGCTAGCGCTCGCCGCCCGGCAGAAGGCAATGTCGGAGGCGTTCGCCGCCGTCGAGCCCGTCATCGAGCAGGTGTCGAAATCGGTCGACCGGATCCGCATCGAAGCCGACCGGCTCAACGATGTCGAGCGCGACGGCATTCAATGGTGGATCGGCGTTGCCATCGCGCTGATTGCATCCGCCGTGCTCGGCCTCGGCGTGTTCATCGGCCGCTCGGTCTCCAAGCCGCTGTCCGCGATGCGGGCGGCGATGATCGAGCTTGCCAACGGCAATTTCGCCGTCGTTCTGCCCGGGCTCGGCCGTCCCGACGAAATCGGCGAGATCGCGCAGGCGGTCGAGACGTTCAAGATCAATGCCGAACGGAAGGCGCAGGAAGAAGCCGAGGAGAAGATCAGGCAGGACAAGCTCGCCGCCGAGCGCCGCCGTGCCGACATGATCAGGATGGCCGACGATTTCGAGGGCGCGATCGGCGAGATCGTCGAGACGGTGTCGTCGGCGGCCAACGAGCTCGAGGCCTCGGCCACGTCCCTGACCACCACCGCCAGCCGGTCGACCGAGCTTGCCACGCTGGTGGAAGCTGCCTCGGAAGAGGCCGCGACCAACGTGCAGTCGGTGGCTTCCGCCGCGGAGGAGCTCACCGCCTCCGTCAACGAGATCAGCCGTCAGGTGCAGGCCTCCGCGCGCATGGCGGGCGAAGCCGTCAGCCAGGCCGGGCAGACCAACGATCGCGTCAGCGAATTGTCGAAGGCGGCCGCGCGCATCGGCGACGTGATCGAGCTGATCAACGCCATCGCAGGGCAGACCAACCTGTTGGCGCTGAACGCCACCATCGAGGCCGCGCGCGCGGGCGAAGCCGGGCGCGGCTTTGCCGTGGTGGCCTCGGAAGTGAAGGCGCTCGCGGAGCAGACCGCGAAGGCGACCGGCGACATCGGTCAGCAGATCTCGAGCATCCAGGTTGCGACGGAGGATTCGGTCGGCGCCATCAAGTCCATCGGCGGCACGATCGAACGGCTGTCGGAGATCTCCTCGACCATCGCCGCCGCGGTCGAGGAGCAAGGCGCCGCGACCAGCGAGATCTCGCGCAACGTCCAGAGCGCCGCCGCCGGCACTACCCAGGTCAGCGCCAACATCTCCAGCGTGCGCCAGGGCGCGACCGAGACCGGCTCGGCCTCCTCGCAGGTGCTTTCTGCGGCGCAGTCGCTGTCGAACGACAGCAGCCGGCTGAAGATCGAGGTGAGCAGGTTCCTGGAGACCGTGCGCGCGGCGTAGACAACGCAGTAGGGGGCGCCGCGCGCAATGATGGCGGAGGCGGCGTAGCCCGCATGAGCGGAGCGATATGCGGGACCTTCCCCGGGTGTCGCTTCGCTCACCCGGGCTACGCAACGCGCGATGACGGTGGAGGCTAAGCCCCCGCCAGCGCCGGCGCGAACACCACTTCGATCAGCGTGCCGTGACCGGCGCTCTTGATGTTGAAGCGGGCGCGGTTGGCTTCGACCAGGGCCTTGGTCAGCGACAGGTTCAGCGCCGTACTGTCCGCGGCGTCGCCGGGCGGCGGAGTGTGGAACGGCTCCATCGCGGCGGCGACTTCGCGCTCGGAAAGACCGTGGCCGGTGTCGCGGATGCGCAGCGCTATCTCGCCGCGGTCGGAGAGCGCGGTCGAGACGATGACCTGGCCGCCGGCGCTGGCCAGCCTGATCGAGTTCGAGATCAGATTCATGGTGATCTGCCGCATCGCGCGCGCGTCCACGCTGACCTGCGGCAGCGCATGCGCGAGCGAGGTGCGGATGATGATGCGCTCGCGATTGGCCTGCGGCTGCATCACCGTGACGCAGGCTTCGACGAGATCGTTGAGGTTGAGGTTGGCGAAGTTGAGATCGAGCTTGCCGGTCTCGATCCGCGACAGCTCCAGGAGGTCGTCGATGATGGCGATGACGCGCTCGCCGGAGGCGCGGATGTCCTTCATGTATTCGCCGTAGCGCTCGTTGCCGAGCGTGCCGAAACGTTCGGAGATCATCACCTCGGCAAAGCCGATGATGGCGTTGAGCGGCGTGCGGATCTCGTGGCTGATCCGCGCCAGCATGTCGGCCTTCGCATTGGCCGCACTGTGGACGAGGCGGCGGGCCTGCGTCAGCTCGCTCTCGCCCTTCTTGCTCTGGGAGAGGTCGCGGAACACGGCGAAGAAGTTCGGCCCGTCGGGCCGGGTGCGGCCCATGATCATCGCGAGCGGAATGACGCCGCCCTTCTTCTCGCGTCCCAGCACTTCGCGGCCGTGGTCGAGCAGGCTCGCAATGTCCTGGCTCTTCAGGCTTTCGAAATAGTCGGCGACGATCTGCTGGCTCTCGGGCGCGAACAGCGTCACCAGATTCTGCTCGAGCAGCGCTTCGCCGTCATAGCCGAACAGCGCCTCGGCGCTGCGGTTGCAGGCGTGGATGTTGCCTTCGGCATCGAACATGACGATGCCCTCGGCCGTGGTGTCGAGGATCGCGGCGAGATCTTCGGCCTCGGCTTCGCCGGCCGCGGGCTCGATTTCGTAAGGGAAGGATTCCGGGACGATGGTCTCGGCGACGACCGCCTCGGCGATGACAGGCTCGGCAATGCCGGGCGCGGTGACGACAGGGGCCGCCTGCGGCAGCGCGCAGATCAGCGCGTGCGCGCTCTCGCCGTCCCAGTCGATCGTGTGCAGATGCGCTTCGGTGGTCGGCAGCGGCGCTTCGCCATTCGCAACCGTCGCGCTGATCGTCACAGGCGTGCCGGCTTGCGAGGTGCTGCTGGCCGAGGACACGCCGGGCTCGACATAGAGCGCGTCCAGCCCGCCGGCATCCTCCAGCGCATGGAGGCTGGCATAGCCCATGCGCGCGAGAAACGCCGGGTTGGCATAGAGCAGGCGGTCGAGCCGGTAGATCAGGATGCCCGTGGGCAACAGGTCGAGCAGTGTGCGGTCGCGCGCGCTGGCGCCGCGTGGCGGCGGCGCGGGCTCGGTCAGCCATTCGGCCGCAGCTTGCGGCGGCTCGGGCTCCGGCGCCGGTGGTTCGGCAATGATCTCCGCCGTGGGCTCGGCGCTATCTGCCGCGATCGTCTCGCGGTCGCGCTCGAGCCGTTCGGACAATTGCCGGGCGAGCTCGTTGAACGCGCTGTTCTCGACCGGCGTCAGCGTCGGCGATCTCTGATCACTGAGTGATCTGACATCGCCGTGTGGGCGGAACGGCACGACATTGGGAGGCGTTTCCAAGGGAGTCTCCACGGGCGTTTCCACGGGCAGGTCCGGTTCGGTTGGATGTGAAGTCGCGTCGCTTGGGGGTTTTGGCAGTTCGGATTCAGGGATCGGCTCAGGCTCGGGTGCGGGCGGCTCGATCGGCTGCCCCGGCGGCTCGGCCAGCAGCGCGAAACGCCTGAGCGAATCGAGCCGGTTGAGGGCGTCGAGATCGCGGCAGACGCCAAAGCCTTTGAAGCCGGCAAAGTTACGCGCGTGATCGTAGACCGGCAGGCCCGCGAGCTCGACCGGGAGATTTTCGCCGCCGTCGGTTGGCCAGTTCACGGTGATGCCGGCCCAGGTGTCGTGGCGCGCCAGCGCCTGTGCGACGCGCCCCTCAGGATCGAGCGAGAAGTGCTCGGCGATCTCGCGCCAGGGGCAGCCGAAGCCTGCGGCGGTGCGCGCGCCGATCAGGCGGATGAATTCGTCGGAGAGAAGCACAAAGCGGCCCTCTGCATCCATCTGCCAGAGGAAGCGCAGCGGATGCTGACGCGGTGCGGGCGGCTCATGTCCCGACGGCGGCTCGACCATGCCTGATGTGATCGGCGCAGCCTGCGGCGACACAATGGCTGCCGGCGGGTTTTCAACCGGAGTCTTTGGCGCGATGTCGGCGGCCTGGTCGGCCACCTCATGCGCCGGCTCTCGAACAATCTCTTCAACCGCGTCCTGAACCGTTGCGGCTTGCGGCGGTTCGCCCGTGATCGTCTCATTGGTCGCGGCCGCCTCGACCGGCTCGGCGAAAACGTCGAACAAGGCGATGCTTTCCGGCGCCTCGTGCGATGGCGGCGCCTCGCTTGGTGCACGCTCGGCTGCGGTCTCGGCAGGAACGGGCTTGGCAGGTGCAGCTTGCGCGGCGGCCGCCGGCTCGATCAGCGCGACCAGGCCGATATCGGCGCCCGTGCCGACCCGTTGCAGCACCATCTGGCCGATGCCGATCGGCGTCTCGGCGCGGCCTTCGCGCAGCGCATCGCTGCGCGCGCGGTCGAGGCCGGCCTCGCCGAGATCGCGAAAGCCGAGCAGGGCGCGGGCGGCTTCGCTGGCGCCGACGAACAGGCCGTCGGGCGCGAACGCCGCCATCGGCACCTTTGCGCCGTCGACCAGACGAAGCAGCCGCTCGACCAGCGGCATGGTGCGCAAGCTCGGATCCATCGCGGTGACGAGCACGCCACGGCCGCCATCGGCAAAGTCGAGCCGGGCGCAGGCGCAGGTCATCAGCGTGCCGAGCCGGGCGCCGAAACCGCGCAGACGTTCGAGCCTGATGGAGCCGTTCGCCGGCAGCTGCCGGGCGAGCCGGGCGACCTGGCGGCGATGGCCGTCGGCCGGGCCAAAAATCCTGCCCGCGAGCGCAGCACTATTTGCCGCGCCGAACAGCTTTGCGCCGACCGGATTGGCCCACAGCACGCGCGCGCCGTCGATCGACCACAGCCAGGCGGGCAGCTGAGAGGTCGCATGCACGGCCAGCCGGGGATCGCCCACACCTCGCAACTGGAAATCCGAACTCGTCATAAGGCCGGCTGTGTCTCACGCTTGACGCTGGCGGCTGCCGGGAATGACAGCCTTAAGAAAGGGTTAGTATCGCCCGCGGCCGCGGGCAGGTCCACGGCCCGGCCCTTCAGGCGCGCCCCTAAGCCGCGATAACCTTAATGTGCCCAAACCCGCAAGCGGGAGCCCGGTTCATCCAACGGATTCGAAGGGGATAGGGCCGCGCGGCATCCGCGGTACCCCTCCAGGGAGGGTAAGAAACGTCCCCGACCCACCTCAACCCCCGGTTCCCCACTCGCGGAACCTCGCCCTCACCGAGATTAAATTATCGCGACGCCCCCCTTGGCGCATTGCGCTGCACAATGTTGACATGATAGGCCGCCATAATACTCGGACTGGGCGAGCCACATCGTTTGTTTCGCGTTTCCAGTCTTCGTTCCCGCCATCGAATGGCCCGGTTGGCCGGCGGGCGCGCCAGAAGGCTCACTCCATTTTTTCATTATCGTGAGGGACGACCATGACAGGTGCGACTGATCCGTTTTCTGCCTCGATCATTCCGTTCGAGGTTCCCGAGCAGATGCGTGCGTTCGCCGAAAAGGGCGTGTCGCAGGCCCGCGAAAGCTACGCCAAGTTCAAGGACGCGGCCGAGACCCACAACGGCACCGTCGAGGCCGTGTTCACCTCGGCCTCCAAGGGCGCGAGCGAGTACACCGCCAAGCTGGTCGAGTTCATGAAGGCCAACAGCAACGCCCAGCTCGACTTCGCCCAGCAGCTGTTCGGCCTGAAGTCGCCGGCCGAAGCGCTGGAGCTGTGGACCGGCCACACCCGCACCCAGCTCGAGACCTTCCAGTCCCAGGCCAAGGAGCTGGTCGAGCTCTCCCAGCGCGTCGCCGCCGAGACCGCCGAGCCGATCAAGGCCAGCGCCTCGAAGTTCTACAAGCCCGCCGCCTGATCCGGCCGGCTGGTTGTCGATCAGAAACCCGGGCTGAAAGGCCCGGGTTTTTTCTTTGCCTCTCCCGCTTGCGGGAGAGGCCGGCGTCCGGACGATGCGAAGCATCGTCAGGCGACGGGTGAGGGCTCTCTCCGCCCGGGGACTCCCAGCAGTCGGGAGAGACAGCCTTTACCGTCGCGATGGCGCCCGATTTCGTTGCATTGAGGGTGGTTTAAGCTGGTTTTTCGCACCATTGCGGCCTTGCCAAAAACGCCCGTTGCACCTAGTTTCCGCCCCGTCCAGCCCCCCTCAGGTCGCCGGCCTTTTCAGGCCCGCTTTGGGGCGGCTCGCCAGGATGCAGTTGTAGCTCAGTTGGTTAGAGCGCCTGTCTGTGGAACAGGAGGTCGGTGGTTCGAGCCCACCCAACTGTACCAGTGATTTCAACCAGTTAGCTACGGTCGTGGTTCGTTCGATCCGTTTAGGTAGCGGAATTGGGTAGCGTGCAGTTGCATATGTGAATGGGAGTCAATTGGGCGCGCGGAGTCCGTCTATCCATCCATTCTCCAGATTTGCGTTCAAATGATTGAAGAGCATTTCTCGCGCGCTTGCTTCCGCATCCTTGTGGTCTCGAAACACCGCTGGACCATCCCGTCCCCGAACAAATTCAGGCACCCACCCGGGAGCGGCATACGCCGCGTAAAAGTAGCCCTCAGCCGCGTACACGGCGCTCGCCGTATAATCATTGCGCGGGCCGCCGCTCTCCATACGCGACACGGCCTTATCGAACAGTGGCCCCTGTAGTTCGTAAAGCGTTGGCATATCGCAATTTCTCGCTTGACGTTAGGACGTGGCGTGTTTGTTCGCCAAGGTATCGAGCTTTCGAGATCGCCGCAGGTAGAACAAGAAATACGGATCGACCACGCTCATCGTACCCGTTAGTTCTTGATCGTCCCACTCTAAGACCCGTTCCTTCGGTGCGATGCGAAGCGCAATTTTAGCGATCTGACGACAAGCTTGCACGATGCTGCTCGCTGAGGGGCCTTCTCCCTTGCAGACCTTTTCGATCCGCGACATCAAGCTGCTGTATGGCACCTCCATCACAGGTGGATCAAAGGCGAGCGCAAGGAGGATAACGCGGTAGACGTCTCCAGTCGTGCCGTCGACGAGTTCGTGAACACGGCGTTCGCTTCCGCGCTCCTTCGGTCCCTGATGCATGTTCGCCACCATCGTGCCGAAATCTGAATGCGTCGATGATTGCTGCAGGATCATGCTTAATTGCTGTGGGCTGAAATCGAAGTTCTTGACGCTGTCGAATTCTTTTTCGATCCCTAGGTTGAAACAAACGTCGAGACAAATTCGCTGCATGAGCTGGGGAGACCCACACGCTTCCCGCGCGATATCCAACAACTTGGCCGACGGAATGCTCACTTGTAGCTTTGCGAAGCCGGCTTTTGCGATCTCCGACAGTTCCTGCGGCGACCAAAACGTCGTATCGACTTGCGCAAGTCGGCCCCTCAGCTCGGGGTTGCTGCGTACAACGTTATCGGCCCTGTGAGGGACCGTTGCGGTGCATATTTTGATCCCTTTCTCTCCTGCGGCCTTAAGCTGCCTTGCCACGTCCTCTTGGACCTCGGATGGAATGTAGTGGAAGTCATCGAGGAACACGACATAGTCACTGTTCGCGATATCTCGGGCAACTCGGGCGAGGCTGTTATCTGATCTCGTTGCGCTGCTAGTGCTCGACTTTGTGCCTGTAGTTTCTGCCGTTCCCTTTCCGGCAGCCTCGACAACAAAGATCGATCCCTTTCCGCTAACCTCACTACCAAACTTGTTTGCGCGGCTTTCCGTGGTTTGTTCTACGACGCTGCTAGGGGCATCCATCCAATTCAGAACGCGCTCCCAAAGAGCCGCTCCACTCGTAATTTCAGCTCCGAAGACATGTATCAGATGTTCTGCACCGACCATCTTTTTCGCGAGAACAGTTTTCCCCGATTTCGACGGACCCGATAAAGATGTGATGACATTGGGCGTGGCAAGCGCCCGTCGGAACTTACCTTCTAGATCCTCTTTGGGCCGCTCAATATAGGTGTACTCTGGAAACTGATTGGGAGTGAAAACATCGGTGGCAAACAGCTTCATGCGAATAACCTAGCTATCGCGAGAGAAAGCCCCAACCTAGACCGGAAATGCGATGAAGTCGATGATAACCCGCTAGGGTTGCGCGGTTCCATCTGGCCATCTGTCCTCCTCGTGTCGTCCCGTGTGGCAGTGCAGGTTTGATCTAGCAAACGCCGGCCGACATCCTACCGGAGCGCCCGCTCTCCGTAGAACCTAATTGCATCGAACTTTTTGATTTCGACGGTCCTCAAGCACCGACGACAATCCACGCGCAGGACGTGCTGCTCGTTACGGTGATGTGCACTAAACCTCACGACGTCAGGCGACATCAATTTGGTGCACTGCCGCCGAAACTGCACCTAAAGCGGGATGCCACTTCAATCCGACCCCATCCCGCGTCAGGAAATCATCGCCTTGATCTGCGCCGTATCCGCAAACTCGATCAACTCCGCGATCTTGCCGTCCTGAAACCTGAACAAGTCCAGGATCTCGGTGCTGACCGTTTTTCCGGTCGGGTGGTGTCGCACGACGACGCGGGAGTGGACGGCGACGCGATCGCCGTCGACCAGCTCGGCCAGGATCTCGCGGCCTTCGAAGCCGAAGCCGGCGATCAATTGACCGAAAGCTTCGCGCAGGGTCGGGTGGCCCTGCATGCTTCCCGCGAGTTCGAGCGCGTTCTTGTTGCCCATCAAGGTGAACGCGCCCTCTGGATGAAAAGCAGTCACCAGGCTCTCGGCGTCACCACCGTCGCGCGCGGCGTAGGCGGCCCTAATCGATGCGAGCATGTCTTCCCGCTGTCCCATGTCACCCTCCCTGCAATATGTGTCAGGGCAGCCTAGCGACCTTTGCGTGTAAAGGCAAAATCCTCGGGACAATGGTGCAAGGCTCGTCCCGCCACCACCCACACCACCACCGGCAGCAGCCGCCAGCAGCGTCTCCAGCGCCACCGCGCCCGACACCGGGTTCACCGGCCGCTGGTACAGAAGTACGCGTTCGCGCCGCGGCCCCCACGCCAATCGCGATGCGGTGCAACGGGCGCCTTAGGGCGATTCCTCGTCTCAATGATCGCCCAGGATACGAACAAGCTCCGCTTCCAGCTTCAAGCCGGGCGATTGTTTTGCAAAACCCGTGCAGGATGTGGTTGAGCCATCGACCGAGTGGCCCGACACGACGATGTCGATCTCATCCAATCCGAAGACACCGGGCGGCCCGGGCGTCACGCGTCGGGCGGAAAGACTGGCTTTGAAGTGCCCGCCTTCCTGCGTCCAATGTCCCGCATAGGCAAACGTGGAATCGCCGCCGCTCAGTTTTCCGTCAGGGCCGAACTCGACGACCCCGGCGCCTTCGCCAACCGGCGTTTTGAACCAGACCGAATATTTGCCCGGGGTGATCAATCAGGTCCACCATCTCAACGGGTATCCAGCTTGAGTTGAGCCAGACCAAAATGGCTATCGAGTGGCAGGCGCTCGGGAGGCGCTGAGCAGATGGCATGGGATCTCCAGAGCTACCTGGATCCTGCCACCACCCACACCACCACCGGCAACGTCACCGCCGCGAGCAGCGTCCCCAGCGCGACCGCGCCTGACACCGGGTTCACCAGCCGCTGATACTGCACCGCGAAGATGTAGGAATTGGCCCCGGTCGGCATCGCCGCGAACAGCACGATCACGCCGGCCGCCAGCGGCGGCAGGTCGAGCAGCTTTGCCAGCACGAACGCGGCCGCCGGCATCGCCAGCAGTTTGAGCGCACACATCACAAGAATGCTCAGCTTCTCGCCCTTCACCTCGAAGCGAAACAGGTTGATGCCGAGTGCGATCAGCGCCGTCGGCGAGCCCGCCTGCGCCAAGAGCTCGATGGTGCGGTCGACGACGGGCGTGAGGCCGAGGCCGGTGAAGCGCCAGATCACGCCAAAGCCGATCGCCAGCATCAGCGGGTTGCGGGCGAGATCCGTCAGCACGGGCCGGATCACCGACAGCGCCGAGCCGGTCCGCTTGCGGCTGACCAGCTCCATTTGCAGGATGCCGCAGAGCCAGAGCAGCGGCGTGTTCACCGACAGGATCAGCGCCATCGGTCCTGCGGCCTCATTGCCGAGCGCCGAGAGCACGAGCGGAATGCCGAGCATCACGATGTTGCCGTAGACCGAGCCAATCGCGAACACGACGCCGTCCTGGCGCTCCTCGCGCCGCGCGCGCAGCAGCGCCGAGATCGCCAGCGCGGCGATCCAGATGATGGCGAGCGCGCCATAATAGGCGCCCCACATCCTGACAGGGCTGACGTCGGGGAATTCCGAGACGACGATGGTGCGGAAGAGCAGGGCGGGAATCGCGATGCTGAAGGCGAATTCGCTGATGCCCTTGTGCGCGCTCTCCGAGACGAAGCGAAACAGCACCGCGGCATAGCCGGCCGCGATCAGCGCAAACACCGGCGCGACGATCAGCAACGTGGCCATGCATCCCTCACCACACGGGGATCCCGGCCGACCACCCACGCGCATTCCCTGATGCTGTCATCATGCCCTTGTTTTGCCCGACGTGTCAAATCGGACTTCGCCAAATCCTAAGAAATGAAACGATGAGGGATTGCCGTGGCTTGGCTACTGTGCATGGGGTTGTTTTCGCGTTTTTGTTGGCTGGCTGCCGAAGGGGGCTGCACGCCGCTTCGCCTTGGGGGAACGGCAGACCGTCGGGCTGGTGCCGGGCCGGCCGCCCTGTTGCCGAGACCGCACAGCGTCCGGCTTTCGCATCCCCCTCGGTTGCCAACGAACCGCCGTTCACCCACTATTCCCTCCTGTTCGACATTTGGGGGAATCGATGCCGGCGCTTCGCTTCAAGACATCCTTGGCTGCTGCCACCCTCGGGCTGGCCCTGGCCGTGCTGATTCAGCCCGGCGCCGGCTTCGCCTACACCCAGGAGGAGCAGCAGGCCTGCACGCCGGATGCGATGCGGCTGTGCGGCGAGTTCGTGCCGAACGTCGATGCCATCACCGCCTGCATGATCAAGAAGAAGGCGCAACTCTCGCCGCAATGCCGGGTGTTCTTCCGCCCCGGACCCGAGCCGGGCGAGATGCGCGCCGGCAAGCCGACGAAGATCGCGCCCAAAACCGCGAAGAAGACCGCCAAGCCTGCGGCCAAGAAGAAAAAGACCAGCGACGGCTGAGCGCGGGGCTGTCAGCGTTCCTTTTGCGAAACTTCTTGAGGTAACGGACTCCTTTTGTTCGCGCAGCTGGCGTGAGGCTTTACGAAGACGCCGTGCAAGCACGACGGAAAAGAAGTCGAATGCGGGGTTGCGCGGCGAGGTTGCATTCCGCTTTATCCCGAACGACTGCTCAGAAAACGCACACACGCTCGCGCACACACGTTTTCATTGCAGTTCGTGTCGCGCCTCGCACATCGCAGTGTGACTCAAAAGCCAGCACGCCTTGTTATTTCGTGACCCAAGCGCAACTCTCGATAAATTTATCTTTCACGAATCAGCGTGGTGATTCATTTTCGCGGCCTGGGGTCAATCTGGAGGCCGAAGGTATGAACGTTATTGTTTTTGCATCGCGTAAAGGCGGCTCGGGCAAGAGTACCCTAGCCGCACATCTCGCCGCGCAGATCAAGGCGAGCAAGCAGGTCATGCTCGTGGACGCGGACCCGCAGGGCTCGCTCACGCTGTGGCACAAGCTGCGTGGCACCAACGAGCCGCCGATCAAGGCGGCCGTGAACTCCGTCAGCGGCATCGTCTCCGCTGCCAAGCGCGACGGCTATGAATGGGTGTTGATCGACACGCCGCCGAACCTGTCGGCCGTGGTCGACGACGCGATCCGCAACGCGACGATGGTCGTGATTCCCGCGCGCCCCGGCGTGTTCGACGTCAACGCGGTGCAGGAAACGATCCAGATGTGCCGCGCGGCGCGTAAGCCCTACGCGGTCGTGCTCAACGGTGCGCCGGCCAAACGCGACGAAGCCGAAAGCCCGATCGTCACCATCGCCCGCGAAGCGCTGGCCAAATTCCGGGCTCCGGTGTGGGGCGGCCAGATCACCAACCGTTCGGATCTCCTGATGGCGCTGAGCCATGGCGAGGGCGCGCGGGAGTACCAGGCCGAGAGCCGTGCGGCTCAGGAAATCGCAAGGCTGTGGGCCGCGATCGAGCGTTCAGTGAAGGCTATTCGCGGCACGGCGTCGGCATCCGGCGCAATGCACAAGCAGGCTGCTTAATTTTCATTATTCATTTCCCCGGACGAAAAACGCGCGGACAAGCCGCGCGTTTTGCGTTTCCGGGATCGGTGGAAATGAGCTACGCCACCATCAACATGTAGAACACGATGACCGGCGACAGCGTCAGGATCACCGACCAGATGCCGACGGCCCAGAGAATGTCCTCGGTGGTAAAGCTCTGCTCGGTGGACAGCTTCTCGTATCCGGCGTCGAAATGCGACGCCATTTCATTATGACTATTCACAAACGCCCCCGCGATTTCTTCGCTTATGGGCGTGAACGATACGCGCGATGTTTTAAAATTCCGGCTTGCAATCCCGCTCGCATTTTGAGCGCATTTGCGACCTCCGCTTAACCATCCGCGCGAACAGCCGCCTCAGGCGAGCCAGACCCGAAACAGCAGCACCGGCATCAGGCCGAGCATCACCGCCCAGAACCCGAACGACGATACGACGAGAATTCCCTTCAAGAGATCGGTCGGCGCGAACTGGCTCGCGGCCGTAGCCCGGGTGCGATGCCCCATGGTCATTCCCCCTTCGAGAAGCTTTGGAGGACAACGATAGGCATCAGAGCGTAAACGAGGCGTGGACGCGCCATGCGGCGGGTGCGAAGGGCATTGGGGTCCGGTTAACCACAGGACTCGCGGAAGCTCCCCCTCACCCGGAATTTGCGTGCGCAAATTCCGGCCTCTCCCCGCACGCGGGGAGAGGCGAAGAAAGCTACGCCGCGACCTTCGTCCGTCGCTCGATCTCGCGATCGATCGTGGCCGCGGCTCGCTGCTGACCTCCACCATCGGCAGGCGCACTTCGGGGCTGTCGATGAGGCCGCATCGCCACAGCCAGTACTTGGCCGGGGCCGGGCTCGGCTCGGTGAACAACAGCCGCGTCAAACCAGCGACCTCCTGCCAGCGCGCCAGCGCCGCGTCGTGGTTGCCGCGCTTCATCTCGGCATACACGGCCGCAAACGTCGCGGTCTCGACATGGGCGGACAGCACGATGCCGCCGTCGGCGCCGTCACCGAGCGCCTCGAAATAGTTCGCGTCCTCGCCGGTGAGCACGCGAAAGTCCTTCGGCCGGTCGCGCAGCAGCGCGATCGATTGCTCGCGGCTCGCGCCGCAATCCTTCAAGCCCACGATGTTGTTGTGCTCGGCGAGCCGCAGCATGGTCTGGTTGGTGATGTTCACCGAGGTGCGATAGGGAATGTTGTAGAGCGCGAGCGGCCAGGCGGCGTGATCGGCGAGCGTCTCGAAATGCGCCAGCAGCCCGCGTTGCGAGGGCCGCACATAATAAGGGCTGGCGATCAGATAACCGTCGATCGGCCAGTCCGCGGTCTCGTCGAGACGTTCCTTCAGCCGCGCGGTGTCGGCGCCTGACAGCCCGAGGCAGACCGGAAGGTTGCGGCGGCCGGCCGCCATCTCGTCGCGCACGATGGCAACGAGACGTTCGAGCTCGGCCCCGCGCAGCGTCATGCCTTCACCGGAGGTGGCCCCCAGGATGAAGCCGTCGATGCCTTGCGCGCTGTAGTGCCGCGTCAGCCGCCGCAGCGACTTCTCGTCCAGCGCGCCGCCCTGAAACGGCGTCACCAGCGGCAGCCACAGCCCGTGCAAATGATCTTCAAGTCCGGTCATGTTTCCATCTCCTTCTCGGGAAAAAGCCTGAGACGGAGGGCACATGAAAAAACCCCGTCCAGGCGGCGGGGTTTTCGGGATTTGCAGCGATGACGAAGCTTAGCTAGCGCGCGCAAAAATCCGAGGCCCCGGGATGGGGGCCTTTTTTCGAGGCGTTGGCCTTGAACGAGATTGCGCACGACTTCGTGATCATCGGCAAATGATGCGGGGTATGCGTGGAACTGTCAATACACGCGGAAGGCGAAGGTCGATTTGAACGAAAAAAAGCCGGGCCCAAAGAGCCCGGCTTAAGGTATTGGCCACGTGAGGCCGACACAATCACCTTCCAAGAGGGATTACTGAACTCCCGCGCCACTGGAGGAGGGGGACAAATGCGCAACGCGAAGGCTCAGCGTGCAAACAGTATGGGCTTGACGAGCGGCCTGCAGCAACAGCCGAGGCCGCATGTCAGTCATGCGGAAATCAGGACGGCCAGCGCTGCGCCTTGCTGACCACGAAGTCGCGGAACACCTGCACGCGTGCCACCGTCTTCAATTCCTCGGGATAGACAAAATACGTGTCGAGCTGGATCGAATCCGACTCGCCGAACAGCTGCACGAGTTTGCTCTGTTCCTCGACGAGGTAGTCGGGCAGCGCGGCGATGCCGAGGCCCTGCTGACAGGCGCGTACCAGACCGAGGATGTTGTTCACCCTGAAATAGGCTTCGCGCGGACCCGAGCCGTTGCGCCCGGCTTCGACCAGCCAGTTACGGTTCTGCAGATGCGGCGCAAAGTTGCCGTCGGCGAGCGTGATGATGCGGTGGGAATCGAGCTCCTCCAGCGTGCGCGGTGTGCCGAAGCGCTTGATGTATTCCGGTGAGCAATAGGCGTGGAAGCCCATCGCGAACAGCTTGCGCTGGATCAGATCCGGCTGCGTCGGCTTGCGGGTGCGGATGGCGACGTCCGCCTCGCGCATCGACAGATCGAGCTCCTCGTCGGTGACGATCAGCGAGATGCGGATCTCGGGATAAAGCGCGGTGAACTCGCCGAGCCGGGGGATCAGCCAGTTGATGCCGACACCGGGCGTGGTGGTGATCTTGAGGTCACCGCTCGGCCGCTCGCGGCTGTCGGTGAGTTTCGCGCGCGCCGCCTGCAGCTGCATGAACACGTCATGCGCGGTGCGGAACAACAAATCGCCCTGCTCGGTGAGGATCAGGCCGCGGGCATGGCGATGGAACAGCGAGACCGAAAGCTCCTGCTCCAGCGCCGAGACCTGGCGCGACACCGCCGATTGCGACAGGCCGAGCTGCTCGCCCGCATGCGTGAAGCTGCCAGCTTCCGCCGCTGCGTGAAACACCTTCAGCTTGTCCCAGTCCATATCCGTAAATCCGTCGCGTGTTCGAGGCATGATGTCTATTCCGCTGCTGCGCGCTCGCTGGCGCGCATGGCCAAGAAACGTTCGGCCTCGAGCGCTGCCATGCAGCCGAGGCCTGCGGCCGTCACGGCCTGGCGATAAGTCTCGTCGGCGACGTCGCCGGCGGCGAACAGGCCGGGCATCGAGGTGGCGGTCGAGTTCGGGGCGACCTCGACATAGCCCGAGGGTTTCAGCTTGATCTGGTCTTTCACGAGCTCGGTCGCCGGCGCATGGCCGATGGCGATGAAGATGCCGTCGGTCTTCACGTCCGTCAGTGCGCCTGTCTTGACGTTCTTCAGGCGGACATGGGTGACCTTGTTCGGGTTCTCGGTGCCGCAGATCTCGTCGACCGCGGAGTCCCAGATCACCTTGATCTTCGGGTGCCTGAACAGCCGCTCCTGCAGGATGCGCTCGGCGCGGAAGTGATCGCGGCGGTGCACGATGGTGACCTGCGAGGCATGGTTGGTGAGGTACAGCGCTTCCTCGACCGCAGTATTGCCGCCGCCGACCACCACGACGTCCTTGTTGCGGTAGAAAAAGCCGTCGCAGGTGGCGCAGGCCGACACACCGCCGCCTTGGAACTTCACTTCGGACGGCAATCCGAGCCAGCGCGCTTGCGCGCCGGTGGCGAGGATCACGGTATCGGCGAGATAGACGTCGCCCGAGTCGCAGATGAGGCGGAACGGCCGGTGCGCCGTCTCCAGCTTGGTGACGAGATCGGAGACGATCCTGGTGCCGACATGGACCGCCTGCTTCTCCATCTGCTCCATCAGCCAAGGGCCCTGGATCACGTCGGCGAAGCCCGGATAGTTCTCGACGTCGGTGGTGATGGTGAGCTGGCCACCGGCCTGGATGCCCTGGATCAGGATCGGCTCCAGCATCGCGCGCGCGGCGTAGATTGCCGCGGTGTAACCGGCGGGGCCGGAGCCGATAATGACGACCTTTGCATGAACAGGAGCGGACATTTCGATGGACGCCTTTCACGGGGGATTTGCAGCGCGGGCGCGTAACGGGCCGGGAGGCCTCGCGGAGGCGCTGAAATATCAGAGCTAATCTAAGCCTTCTGGTGAGCCATGCAAGAATTGCATTCCCTGTCGGCGGATTTTTCCAACAGGGAACAAAAGTCCCTTGCGCTGCGCGCGCAATAAAATTGCGCTAAGGTTGCGGACTGGCTATGAGGATTGCGAGAAACCCACCAATACAGCCGTAAAGGCCAGGAGTTCCAATCACGTGTCGCGGAACCTAGACGAGATCGACCTGAAGATTCTCACCGAGATTCAGGCCGACGGTCGAATCACGAATGTCGAGCTGGCCAAGCGTGTCGGCATCTCCCCGCCGCCCTGCCTGCGCCGCGTTCGGGCGCTGGAGGAGGAGGGCTACATCCACGGCTATCGGGGCCTGCTGGACGCCCGCAAGCTCGGCTTCGACGTCACCGTGTTCGCCGCGGTGCACCTGTCCAGCCAGGCCGAGGCGGATTTGCGCGCGTTCGAGGCGTTCGTCCGTGCCGAGCCCTTGGTGCGGGAGTGCTGGATGCTGTCGGGCGAGGTCGATTTCATCCTGAAATGCGTCGCCCCTGACATGGCGACCTTCCAGGATTTCGTCACGCATCTGACGGCGGCGCCCCACGTGCGCAATGTGCGGACATCGCTGGTGCTGCATAATTCGAAGTATGAGGCGGCCGTTCCGCTGGATGTGAAGGCGCGGCGGTAGATTCGCTCTGTCGTGCCCAGGACGCGGCGCAGCACGAAGTGATGCGCTGCTGAGCCGGGCCCATCTCACGGCACACCGTGTTGCCTTCTGGATCCCGGCTCTGCGCAGCAACGCTACGCGTTGCAGCGCGTCGGGGACATGAGAGTGAGGGCCCTGCATCAACACCGTCATTGCGAGGAGCCCTTGCGACGAAGCAATCTAGTGTCTCCGCGGAGGGATTCTGGATTGCGTCGCTGCGCTCGCAATGACCACTCACGCAGGCAATATGCCGAAACAAAAAGGCCGCGCATTGCGCGGCCTTTTTAAACATCATCGCGCCGGAAAGTTCTTACCGCCACTCCACCTTGGTGATCTCATACGCCTTGGCGCCGCCGGGTGCATTGACCTCGACGGTCGAGCCCTTCTTCTTACCGATCAGCGCGCGCGCGAGCGGCGAGGTGATGGAGATGCGGCCCTTCTTGGCGTCGGCCTCGACCTCGCCGACGATCTGCCACACCGTCTTCTTTTCGGTGTCCTCGTCGACCAAGGTCACTGTGGCGCCGAACTTGATGGTGTCGCCGGAGAGCTTGGAAATATCGATGATGTCGGCGCGCGCGAGCTTGTCCTCAAGCTCGGCGATGCGGCCTTCATTGTGGGACTGCTCTTCCTTCGCGGCATGATACTCCGCATTCTCCGACAGGTCTCCGTGCGAGCGCGCCTCGGCGATATGCTCGATGATCCGCGGACGATCTTCCGACTGGCGCTTCTTCAATTCTTCCCCGAGCGCGACAAAGCCGGCCTGGGTCATCGGAACCTTTTCCATCTCTTCTCTCGTCCTTCAGCTGCGCGCCCCCGAAGACCGAGGGCGCGGCAACCTTGATTCGTCGGTATTCCCGGGGCTGAACACGCGCCCGCCGGGATGTTATGTGGGTCTGGCGCCGGAACAGAACCACCACCTGGCCGGATCAGTTCCTCCGGCCATTGTGGCTTCCTTGCCAATCACTTAGCGGAAGCTTTGCTGCCGCTAGCGATCAGGTTTCCGAAAAGTAGCTCTGCAGGGTACGAACCTCAAGGTCCCCGCCCAGATAGGCGCGGATGCCCTGCGCGGCCGCCACGGCCCCGGAAAGAGTGGTGTAATACGGCACTTTATGCAAGAGGGCCGCGCGCCGCAGCGAACGGCTGTCGGCCAGCGCCTGCGGGCCTTCGGTGGTGTTGAAGACGAGTTGGACGTCGCCATTGGTGATGGCGTCGACGATGTGCGGCCGGCCCTCCAGCACCTTGTTCACCTTCTCGGTCGGGATGCCCTGATCGGTCAGGAAGCGCTGCGTGCCCGAGGTTGCCAGCACCTTGAAGCCGAGTGAATGCAATTCGCGAACCGCTTCGGCGATACGCGTCTTGTCGCTCTCACGCACCGAGACGAACACCGTGCCCTTGCGCGGCACCCGCGTGCCCCCGCCGAGCTGGCTCTTGGCAAACGCCACCGCAAACGAGCCGTCGATGCCCATGACCTCGCCGGTCGAGCGCATCTCGGGGCCGAGCACCGTGTCGACGCCGGGGAAGCGCGCGAACGGAAAGACCGATTCCTTGACGCCGACATGCTTGAGCTGCGCCTCCTTCAATTTGAAGTCGGCGAGCTTCTCGCCGGCCATGATGCGCGCGGCGATCTTCGCGACCGGCGTGCCGACCACCTTGGCAACGAAGGGCACGGTACGCGAGGCGCGCGGATTGACCTCGAGCACGTAGATCTCGCTATCCTTGATGGCGTATTGCACGTTCATCAGGCCGACCACGTCGAGGCCGAGCGCGAGCTCGCGGGTCTGCCGCTCCAGCTCCTCGATCATCTCAGGCTCGAGCGAGTGCGGCGGCAGCGAGCAGGCGCTGTCGCCGGAATGGATGCCGGCTTCCTCGATGTGCTCCATGATGCCGACGATGAAGGTGTCCTTGCCATCGCAGAGGCAGTCGACGTCGATCTCGGTGGCATCAGACAGATAGCGGTCGAACAGCAGCGGGTTCTTGCCGAGCACGGTGTTGATCTGCCCGGTCTTGTCGTTCGGATAGCGCGCCTTGACGTCGGCCGGCACCAGCTCCGGCAGCGTGCCGAGCAGATAGTCGTTGAGCTGGTTCTCCTCGCGGATGATCTGCATCGCGCGGCCGCCGAGCACGTAGGACGGACGTACCACCAGCGGCAGGCCGAGATCGGCGGAGACGAGCCTTGCCTGCTCGACCGAATAGGCGATGCCGTTCTTCGGCTGCTTGAGGCGAAGCTTGTCGAGCACGCGCTTGAAGCGGTCGCGGTCCTCGGCAAGGTCGATGGCATCAGGCGAGGTGCCGAGGATCGGCACTTCGGCAGCCTCCAGCGCGCGCGCCAGCTTCAGCGGGGTCTGGCCGCCGAACTGCACGATCACGCCATGCAGCGTGCCCTTGCGGCGCTCCGTGGCGATGATCTCCAGCACGTCCTCGGCGGTGAGCGGCTCGAAATAGAGCCGGTCGGCGGTGTCGTAGTCGGTCGACACCGTCTCCGGGTTGCAGTTGACCATGATGGATTCATAGCCGGCGTCATGCAGCGCGAAGCAGGCGTGACAGCAGCAATAGTCGAACTCGATGCCCTGGCCGATGCGGTTCGGCCCGCCGCCGAGAATGATGACCTTCTTCTTGTCGGACGGCGCGCTCTCGTCCGCCGGCGCGCCCGCAAACGGCGCCTCATAGGTCGAATACATGTAGGCGGTGGGCGAGGCGAATTCGGCCGCGCAGGTGTCGATGCGCTTGTAGACGGGGCGGACGCCGAGCGCGTGGCGCTTTGCGGTGACCTCGGCCTCCGTCGTCTCGGCGAGCACCGCGAGGCGCGCGTCGGAGAAGCCCATGGCCTTGAGCGTGCGCATGCCGAAGGCGTTGACGGGCAGGCCGTTCTTGCGAACCTTCTCCTCCATGTCGACGATGCCGCGCATCTCGCCGAGGAACCACGGATCGATCTTGCAGGAGTTGAAAATGTCGTCGTTCGACCAGCCGAGCCGCATGGCCTGGGCGACCTGGAGCAGCCGGTTCGGCGTCGGCGTGCCGAGCGCGGCGCGGATCGCGTTCTTGTCGTCGTGCTGGCCGAGACCCTCGATCTCGATCTCGTCGAGGCCGGTGAGGCCGGTCTCGAGACCGCGCAGTGCCTTCTGGAGGCTTTCCTGGAAGGTGCGACCGATCGCCATGACTTCGCCGACCGACTTCATCGACGTCGTCAGCGTGGTCGATGCGCCGGGGAATTTCTCGAAGGCGAAGCGCGGCACCTTGGTGACGACGTAGTCGATGGTCGGCTCGAACGAGGCGGGCGTGGCGCCGCCGGTGATGTCGTTGGCGATCTCGTCGAGCGTGTAGCCGACCGCGAGCTTGGCGGCGACCTTGGCGATCGGAAAGCCGGTGGCCTTCGACGCGAGCGCGGAGGAACGTGACACGCGCGGGTTCATCTCGATGACGACCATGCGGCCGTCCTCGGGATTGACGCCGAACTGCACGTTGGAGCCGCCGGTCTCGACCCCGATCTCGCGCAGCACCGCCAGCGAGGCGTCGCGCATGATCTGGTATTCCTTGTCGGTCAGCGTCAGCGCCGGCGCCACCGTGATGGAATCGCCGGTGTGCACGCCCATCGGATCGAGGTTCTCGATCGAGCAGACGATGATGCAATTGTCCTTCTTGTCGCGCACCACCTCCATCTCGTACTCTTTCCAGCCGAGCACGGATTCTTCGATCAGCACTTCGTTGGTCGGAGATGCATCGAGGCCGCGCTCGATGATGTCGAGGAACTCTTCCTTGTTGTAGGCGATGCCGCCGCCGGTACCGCCCATCGTGAAGGAGGGGCGGATGATCGCGGGCAGGCCGATCTCGGACAGCGCCATCATCGCTTGGCCGAATGCGTATTCCTGGTAGCGCTTGCGACGCTCGCTCTCGCCCAGCGTCCACTGCCGGTCGTGCTCTTCGAGAGCTGCGCCCGACAGCTTCGCACGTTCAGCCTGGTGCTTGTCGCGGAACGACTTCTTCAGCTCGGAGGCGTTGGCGAGCCGCGACTTCGGCGTCTCGAGCCCGATCTTGGTCATGGCCTCGCGGAAAAGCTGGCGGTCCTCCGCCTTGTCGATGGCGTCGGCGGTGGCGCCGATCATCTCGACGTCGAACTTCTCCAGCGTGCCCTGCCGGCGCAGCGACAGCGCGCAGTTCAGCGCGGTCTGTCCGCCCATCGTCGGCAGCAGCGCGAAGCCGCCGGGAATGACGTGACGTTCCTTCTCGATGATCTTGGCGACGATCTCGGGCGTGATCGGCTCGATATAGGTCGCATCGGCCAATTCCGGGTCGGTCATGATGGTGGCCGGATTGGAATTGACGAGGACGATGCGATAGCCCTCTTCCTTCAGCGTCTTCACCGCTTGCGTGCCCGAATAGTCGAACTCGCAGGCCTGGCCGATCACGATGGGACCGGCGCCGATGATCAGGATGGTGGTGATGTCTGTACGTTTGGGCATCAACTCTCGCCGAAGTGGAATTTGGGCACAAAAAAAGGGCGCGCTTGCCGCGCGTCCCCTGAAGCCGAGAGCGCGGGGGTCTCCCTCGCGCGCGGGTGGGTCTTAGACCAGTTTTTGGGGCGGCGAAACCCCGAAAAACGCCCATCAACCGGCAATTTTGACCGGTTTTGGCCGGGCCTGCCAGCCGCGGGCAAGATGCACCAGAAGGGCTGCCGAAATGCTCAACCCGCCGACCCAGCCGAGATCTGCCGGGCTCCAACCTGCAAGCACGGCGCCGCCCAAGGCGCCGCCGATGGCGAAGCCGAGATACATGGCCGAGGCATTGAGGGAGAGCGCAACCATCGAGGCCTGCGGGTCGATCCGGATGATGCTGGCGACCTGGGCCGGATAGAACGCCCAGCCCGCGATGCCCCAGAGGAAGATCGGGCCCAGGATCGCATAATGTGCCTGGCCCGGGAGAAATTTCAGCACCAGCGAATGCAGGAAAAGCGCGCTGGCCATGCCGGTCAGGCCGAGCGCCGCCGTGACGATGGTGCCCAGCCTGTCGGCCAAAAGGCCGCCGAGCATGTTCCCGATCGCGGCGGCGGCGCCGAACACCAGCAGGGCAAGGCTGATTTGCGAAGCATCGAAGCCAAGGCCGCGCAACGGGACCGCGAAATAGGTGAACAGGGTGAAGGCGCCGAGCGCCCATAAAATCGTGATCAGAAGCGCGGCCAGGACATGGCCGTGGCGCGCCACCGCCAGCCGTTCGCCGAGCGAAGCTGTGTTTCGCGGCAGTCCGCGGGGCAGGCCGAGCAGGAGGCCCGCGAGCGCAACGGCGCTGATCAGGGCCACCATGGCAAAGGTTGCGCGCCAGCCGAGCAGGCTGCCGACGAGATTGCCGAGGGGAACGCCGATGACGGTCGCAATCGTAAGCCCCGACGTGACCAGCGCCACCGCGCGGCCGCGTCTTTCAGGGGCGGCGACGGCGACCGATACCGCGAGCGCCGTCGGCATGCACAGTCCGGAGCCCAGCGCCATCAGCATGCGCGAGGCCAGCAGCAGCGCGTAGTTGGAGGCCACCATGGCCGCGAGGTTTCCGGCGATGAAGGTCGTCAACGCCAGGGCCAGCACGGTGCGACGGTCGATATTGTTCAGCGTCACCGCCAGGATCGGTGAGCCCACGGCATAGGTGAGAGCGTAGGCTGTGACCAATTGGCCGGCGGCGGGGACCGAGATCGCGAGGTCGGAGGCGATCGACGGTAAAAGACCTGCAATCACAAAGCCTTCCGTGCCGATCGCGAAGGCCGCCAAGGCCAGCCAGAATACGCTCATGAGAGCAATCCTTATGTTCAACGTTTATTGAACTATCGAACGCGACGGTCTCGGTGTCAATTGGTTCAAGAACTATTGAACATTACGGCCACTTCGCTATGATTCCCGGATCATGAGCCGCACACCTCTCCATCCGACCCGCGAGCAGATCGAGCTGCCGATGGTGCTGGATTGCCTGAGCGATCCGATCCGATTGGCGATCGTCTACCAGCTCGCGCAGCAGGAACGTGTCAGCAGCGAGCTGTGCTGCGGCGACTTCTACGCGCTCAGCGGCAAGTCCAACCTCGCCTATCACTTCGCCAAGCTGCGCGAATGCGGCCTGATGCAGACGCGTGTGGCGGGCACCAACCGCTTCATGCGGCTGCGCCGCGAGGATCTGGATGCGCGCTTTCCCGGCCTGCTCGATGCCGTGATCAAATCGGCGGCCAGGGATGCCGAGCGGCTTCAGCTACTGCCGGCGTGTGATGTGGTTGAGGCAGGTTGAAGCGAGATTTTGCTTCGTGGGGGCAGTCGAAGCGTGCCTGGCTTCGCTACGGAAGGGCATGCCGAGCCGAAGCTGGCGGAGCCAGCGAAGGCTGGAGACCCGGCCTGGATTTGAACCAGGATGTAGAGCGTTGCACCGCCCTCGCGTAGACGCTTCCGCCACCGGGCCGCGGCGATCATGTCCGATTGCAGTGCGACAAGCTACAACGGCTAATTGTTATGCTTAACGAACCAGAGGCGGCCGCGCGATGAAGGTCATGCGCCAGCGATTGTGGCCGATATTGGTGTGGGCGCGCTGGACCGCGAACCCGGCCGCCCTCAGCTTGGCGGTGATCTCCTCCTCGCTGTAGCGCTGCAGACCGATGCGTGTGCGCAGCTGACGGTAATCCGACAGCGCGGTGCTGATCAGCCCGATCAGCGCGTCCTTCAGGAAGCCGTGGCGCAGGCCGAAGCCGAGCAGCGCCATGACGTCCCTGAACATGCCGACATTGGGCTGGAGGATGTCGCCCAGCACCAGCTTGCCGGAGGGCTTCAGGATACGGTGGATGTTGAGCAGCGCGGCATCGAGCTCGTCCGGCGCCATGTATTGCGCGACCGAGTTCATCACCACGAGGTCGATCGACTGGTCCTGCATCTTGCGGACGTCGTCGAGCGAGCGGACTCGGATCCTGGTGTTCGGGGCAAATCGCGCGATCAGCCGGCCACGCACGCCGGGCGCAGGCTCGGCCAGGATCAGCTTGCCGCAGCGAGCAGCCACCTGGCTCGCCGACAGCGCCTCGCCGCAGGCATAGTCCAGCACCGTCGCATCCGGCGAGGAGATGTAGCCGATGATGTCCCGCGCGATGATCTGGAAGTGCAAGTCGCGATGCAGCTTGCTGACATAGATCGTATGCGTGGAGTCGTAATAATCGATCCAATCGTCCATGGTATTCGAGGGTCCCGGCCCAACGGTTCCGCTAACGGAACCGGCGCTGTCCGCCTTGCGTTAGGGGTGCGACGGCGCGCCGTCAATGTCCGCGTCCTAACAGGAAGGTCTCCCGTGAGCAAAACCAACAACAAGGTCTCCCCCGATCTCGATATACCGACCGATCTGGCGCCCGACGGGGCCAGGAAGGTCTCGGAGGCGCTCAACGTGCTTCTGGCCGACGCCTTCGCGCTGTATCTGAAGACCAAGAACTTCCATTGGCACATCAGCGGGCGGCACTTCCGCGACTACCATCTGCTGCTCGACGAGCAGTCGGACCAGATCTTCGCCACCACCGACCAGCTTGCCGAGCGCGTCCGCAAGATCGGCGGCACCACGCTGAAGTCGATCGGCCAGGTCGCAAAGCTCCAGACCATCAAGGACAACAACGAGGACTACGTCCCGCCGCGCGAGATGCTGCGCGAGCTGATGCAGGACAACAAGCACGTCGCAGCGGCGATGCGCAAAGCGCACGACGTTTGCGACGACGCCGGCGATGTCGCCAGCGCCAGCATCCTGGAAAACTTCATCGACGAGACCGAGCGCCGCACCTGGTTCCTGTTCGAGGCCACGCGGCAGGAAGGCGGCAACGAGGCGTAAAGGAATGCGTAGGGTGGGTTAGCGCTGCGGCTGCGCGAAGCGCGGTCGCAGAGCGTAACCCACCACTTGTCTATCCGCGGAGACAGAAGAGGTGGGTTACGCCCTGCGGTCTGCGCTACGCGCACTCCGCAGTGCTAACCCTACGGCACCGTGCTTTTGTCTACCGCCACAGCCTCATCATCGCCCCGTCCTTCCCCGTCACGGGATCGGCCGGCGGCAGCGCGACTTGCGGAATCGTGTTCAGCGCCATGGCATGGTTCTCCGGCGTCGCCCTCGTGATCTCCATCTTCGCGCCCGGCGGATACGCCCCGATCACGCAGAAATCATCGCTCGCCTTGATGCATTGATGCCCCGTGCCGGCGGGCAGGATCGCGACGTCGCCGGCCTTGATCTGAAACTCCTGGCCATGATCGCCGCCGAAACGGACGCGGGCGCTGCCGCGCGCGACGCCGAGCACCTCATGCACCGTCGCGTGATAATGCAGATAGTCGAACACGCCGTTACGCCACGTGCCGCCCCAGCCGTTCGCTTCGAACAGGTTTTCGATGGTCGCTTCCGGGCGCTTCGGATCGAGCGTCACCGCGCCCTGGTAGACCAGGAACGGACGGATGTTGTTCGGCACGAGCCCGTCATCCTCGAACACGATGGCGAGCGGCTCGGCATGGTCGCGGACCACGGACATGATGGGCTCCGGCTGCACAAGATGCCGAGACAACATTCAATCGTGTGGGGGCGTTCCTCGACAGGTCTCATGTCCCGGACGCGATGCAGCGTGAAACGCTGCTTCGCCGAGCCGGGACCCAGAGTGCCGCGAGCCATGGGCCCCGGTTCAGCAGCGCGTCACGCCGCGAAGGCGGCGTGCTGCACTGCGCCCGGGGCACGCAGGAGATAGCGCGCCTTACGCGCTCTTCTTCTGCCGCATCAGGTCGGCGAAGCGCTGGAACAGATAGTGCGAGTCGCGCGGGCCGGGTGAGGCCTCGGGGTGGTACTGCACCGAGAACACCGGCTTGCCGTCGAGCTGGATGCCGCAATTGGAGCCGTCGAACAGCGAGATGTGGGTCTGCGTCGCGCCCTTCGGCAGCGTCGTCTCGTCCACGGCGAAGCCGTGGTTCATTGAGGTGATCTCGACCTTGCCGGTGGTCTCGTCCTTCACAGGGTGATTGGCGCCGTGATGGCCCTGATGCATCTTCTTAGTTCTGGCGCCGACGGCGAGCCCAAGCATCTGGTGTCCGAGACAGATGCCGAAGGTCGGCGTGCCCGACTTGATCACGTCCCGGATCACAGGCACGGCATATTTGCCGGTCGCGGCTGGATCGCCCGGACCGTTGGACAGGAACACGCCGTCCGGCTTCATCGCCAAAATGTCCTCGGACGAGGTCGTCGCCGGCACCACCGTCACCTTGCAGCCGACGCCGGCGAGCAGGCGCAAAATGTTGCGCTTGATGCCGTAGTCGATGGCGACGACGTTGAACTCCGGCTTGTCCTGCCGGCCAAAACCCTTGTCCCACAACCAGGGCGTCTCGTCCCAGGTGAAGCGCTGGCCAGAGGTGACCATCGGCACGAGGTCCATGCCTTCGAGGCCCGGCCATTCGCGCGCTTCTTCCTTGAGGCCATGCAGGTCGAACTCGCCGTCCTTCGCGTGCGCGATCACGGCATTGGGCATGCCCTTGCTGCGGATCAGCGCGGTCAGCGCGCGGGTGTCGATGCCGGAGAGGCCGATGATGCCGCGCGCCTTCAGCCACTGGTCGAGGTGCTTGGTGGCGCGGTAGTTCGAGGGATCGGTGATCGCGGTGCGCAGGATCACGCCGCGCGCACCGGGCGTTGCCGCCATGTTCACCGTCTCGATGTCGTCCTCGTTGGTGCCGACATTGCCGATATGCGGGAAGGTGAAGGTGATGAGCTGGCCGGCATAGGAGGGATCGGTGAGGATTTCCTCATAGCCGGTCATCGCGGTGTTGAAGCAGACTTCACCGACGGCGTGGCCTTCGGCGCCGAGACCAAAGCCTTCGAGCACCGTGCCGTCGGCAAGCACGAGGAGCGCGGTCGGTTTATGGTCCGGCCAGGCGGGATCGTTGTCATGTTGTGTCATGAGCGCGCTTCATAGTCCCCGCAGGCGCCGCCGTCAAAGCGGGAGAGGCCCGATTCACATGCGTTTTTGCATATTTGACAGGGCGACTTCAGGCACTTAGGTCGGAACAGGCAATTTTGCGCCATTTTGGCGCCCGGCAAGGAAACAATGAACCGGTGCCGGCTCCGGTATGGCCTCTTGCCCGCGAACGGCTTAGATCAGGCGCGACAGATTGAGAGGATCACGATCATGCTGCGCGACGACATCAACAATGCGGTCAAGGAGGCCATGAAGGCCAAGGACGAGCGCAAGCTGTCCACGCTGCGCATGGTCAACTCGACCATCAAGAACGCCGACATCGACGCCCGCGGCAGCGGCAAGCCGCCGCTGTCGGACGCCGACCTGCTCGGTGTGCTCCAGAAGATGATCAAGCAGCGCCAGGAGGCGGTCGAGCTCTACGACAAGGGCGGCCGCGCCGAGCTCGCAGCCCAGGAGCGCGAGGAGATCGCCGTGATCTCGGCGTACTTGCCGAAGCAGATGGCCGACGACGAGGTCAAGAAGGCGATCGCGGACGCGATCGCCGAGACCGGCGCTGCCGGCATGAAGGACATGGGCAAGGTGATCGCGGTGCTGCGGACGAAGTACGCGGGACAAATGGACTTTGGCAAGGCGAGCGGCCTGGTGAAGGCGGCACTGTCGGGCTAGCTCCTCCCCCTCCAGGGAAGGAAGGGCACCTTTTGTCACGGCGCTAATTCAGTCTACTCTCCCGACAGAAACAATCGGGAGCCAACCGATGACCGGCGCCGTCAAACCGTTCCGCATCGCCATCAGCGACGACATCCTCACCGACCTCAAGTCGCGCCTTGCGCGCACGCGCTGGCCGGAGGCGGAGCTGGTTGACGACTGGAGCCAGGGCGCGCCGCTGCAATGGATCCGGGAGATCTGCGCCTACTGGGCGAGCGAATACGATTGGCGCGCGCGCGAGGACAAGCTCAATCGCTTCGCGCAGTTCACCACCGAGATCGACGGGCTCGACATCCACTTCATCCACGTGCGCTCGAAGGAGCCGTCCGCACTGCCGCTGATCATTACCCATGGCTGGCCCGGCTCGATCGTCGAATTCCAGAAGGTGATCGCGCCGCTGGTCGATCCCGCCGCGCATGGCGGCAATCCCGCGGATGCGTTTCATGTCGTCTGTCCCTCGCTCCCGGGCTTCGGCTTCTCGGCCAAACCCAAAGAGACCGGCTGGGGCGTCGACCGCATCGCCGCGACCTGGGCCAAGCTGATGGACCGGCTCGGCTATATCAGTTACGGCGCGCAAGGCGGCGACTGGGGATCGGCGGTGACGAGCTCGCTCGGCGCGCAAGATGCCGAGCATTGCGCCGGCATCCACATCACGCTCGCCTTCAACGCGGCACCGAAGGTCGAGGGCGAGCCGACGGCGCAGGAGAAGCGCGCGCTCGCCGGCCTCAAGCACTATGTCGATCTTGACACCGGCTATTCGAAACAGCAGTCGACCCGGCCGCAGACGCTCGGCTATGGCCTGACGGATTCGCCGAGCGGGCAGGCGGCCTGGATTTTGGAAAAATTCTGGGCCTGGACCGATTGCAACGGGCACCCCGAGAACATCTTCAGCAAGGACGAGCTGCTCGACAACGTCATGCTCTATTGGGCGACGGAGACGGCGACCTCCTCGGCGCGGCTCTATTGGGAAAGCTTTGGCAAGCGCCGCACCACGCCGGTCGTCAAAGTGCCGACCGGGGTGGCCGCCTTCCCCAAGGAGATCATCACGCCGGTGCGGCGCTGGATGGAGCCGAACTTCCACAACATCACGCACTGGAGCGAGATGGAGAAGGGCGGCCATTTCGCCGCCTTCGAGCAGCCGGAGCTGTTCGTGCGCGATGTCCGCAAGTTTTTCGCGACGGTGCGGTAGGATCAGCCATGCTCACAGAAGCCGCAACCTACGACGAACTCGTCCGCAATTTCCGCTGGGACATCCCGGCGCGCTTCAACATGGCGGAAGCCTGCTGCGATCGCCATGCCGACGGCACCGGCCAGCTCGCGCTGATCTATGTCGACGAGAACGGCGCGACCAGCCGCACCTGCTTCGACGAGGTCGCCGAGATGTCGCGCCGCTTCGCCAATGCGCTGAAGGCGGACGGGCTCGTGCGTGGCGATCGTGTCGCGGTGTTCCTGTCGCAATCGCTGGAATTGCCGATCGCGCATATGGCAGCGTTCCGCTCCGGTCTGATTTCGATCCCGCTGTTCGCGCTGTTCGGCGAGGACGCGCTGGAATTCCGCCTGTCGAATTCGCAAGCGAGGGCCATCGTCACCGATGAGGCGGGCTGGGAGAAACTCACGAAGATCCGCGATCGGTTGCCCTATTTGCAAGACATCTATGTCACGAGCAGCGCCGTCCACGCCGGCGCAAAGCCGTTCTGGTCAGCGATCGAAGCCGCATCCGAGGACTTCGCGACCGTCGACACCTCCGCGGACGATCCCGCGTTGATCATCTATACCTCGGGCACGACAGGAAATCCCAAAGGCGCGCTGCACGCGCATCGCGTGGTGCTCGGCCATCTCCCGAACGTCGAGATGTGTCATAACTTCTTACCCAGGCCCGGCGACCTCATGTGGACGCCGGCGGACTGGGCCTGGATCGGCGGCCTCATCAACGGCCTGCTCGCGTTCTGGTACCACGGCATCCCCCTGGTCGGCCATCGTGCGCGAAAGTTCGAGCCGCAGGCGGCGATGCAGATGATGGCCGACCTCGGCGTGCGCAACGTGTTCCTGCCGCCGACCGCGCTGAAGCTGATGCGGCAGGCCGGCGTGAAGCATCCGGGTGTCAAGCTGCGCAGCATTTTTACGGGCGGCGAGTCTCTCGGCGGCGAATTGCTGGGCTGGGTGCGCGAGACCTTCGGCATCGACGCGCATGAAGTGTTCGGCCAGACCGAGTGCAATCTCGTGATCGGGAGCAACTCCAATTTGTTTCCGATCCGCCCAGGCGCGATGGGCAAGGCGACGCCGGGCTTCGACGTCCGCATCGTCAACGACAAGGGCGAGGAATTGCCCCGCGGACAGCGCGGCATCATCGGCGTGCGCCAGCCGTGCCCGGTCACCATGCTCGAATATTGGCGCAATCCCGAGGCGACGGCGAAGAAATATGCCGGCGAGTTCCTGCTCACCGGCGATCTCGGCGTGCAGGACGAGGACGGCTATTTCTGGTATGTCAGCCGCGAGGACGACGTCATCACCACCGCCGGCTATCGCGTCGGTCCATCCGAGATCGAGCACACGCTGATGAAGCATCCCTCGGTGGCCATGGCCGCGGTGGTCGGTATTCCCGATCCGATCCGCACCGAATCGATCAAGGCCTGGATCGTGCTGCGCCCCGGCTTTGCCGGCACCGACGCGCTGGCGCGCGAAATCCAGGAGTTCGTCAAGGTGCAGCTCGCCGCGCACGAATATCCACGCTTCGTGGAGTTCACCGAGACGCTGCCGATGACGGCGACGGGCAAGGTGCTGCGGCGCGAGCTGCGGGCGAGGGGCTGACTTCCGACGATGACAAAGACGTCTCAAGCCGCGGGACTTCACCGCGCCTCATTGACCAAGCTGCACGATCTCGATGCGGCGCTCGAGCTCATGTATTACGGCTGGCGCGGCATGACGCTGGAGGCCGACGCATATCTTGCCAAGCAGGGCCTGTCGCGCCCGCACCACCGTATCCTCTACGTGGTGGCGCGGCGGCCCGATATCGCGATCGGCGCGTTGCTCGAGGTTCTCGGCATTTCCAAGCAAGCTCTCAGCCGGCCGCTCAACCTGCTGCTGGAACGCAAGCTCGTGGCGTCGAAGCGCGCGCCGGAGCAGCATCGCTCCAAGCTGCTGCGCCTGACGGAAGCCGGGCGCCGCATCGAGCAGCGCGCCTCGGACCACGAGCGCAAGGTCCTGCGCGAGGCCTTCGATCGCGCCGGCGCGTCGGGTGCGGCGGCATGGATGGCCGTCATGGAGGCGATCGCCGACCACAATTGACCAAATCTCAAGTCAATATAGTTGACATGAGATGCCGGCTTTGCCACTTTCCTCGCCGACGAGCGAGCGGAGGGCCGTGCCATGAGCGGCGGACCCTGTTACGGAAAATAGCCATGCGCCTTTCGAATATCGTTCTGCTCTTCAACACGCTCTGGTTCGTCGGCGCCTTTGTTCAGTTCAGCATCGCCCAACGCAACACGCTGAAGATCTTGCTGCCGCGGGAAGAGCGCGGCAATCCGATCGCGCCGACCCTGGCGGCCAGCGTTGCGTTTCTGGGCGCAATGAATCTGCCGATCGGGCTGTTGTCGCTGTATCTCCTGGCCGTGCGTCCGTCCGTCTTCCAGCCGGTCGAGGCGCAGATCGTGCTGTTCCTGTTCTTCTCCGCCTGCCATTTCAGCCAGTTCGTCTACAATCTTCCGGTGTTGATGCGCGGCGGACGGGTCGGGGTCGCGTACTGGCCGGTGCTGAAGGGCCCGATGCTGAGGATCTTCGTCATCGACGCGGGTCTGTTCGCGGCCAATCTCGCAGTGGCGCTTTTGCTGGTGTTGCGCCCCTGACAAATAAGGCGCGGCAGTGCCGTAGGGTGGGCAAAGCGCAAGCGTGCCCACGCGTCTGTTGCTGTGTCGGACAGGTCGTGGGCACGGCGCAAGTGCGCCTTTGCCCACCCTACGATAGTTCCGAACGCCTACGGCGTCTTGATCCCCATCGCCTTCAGCGCATCCAGCATCTTCGCTGGCGGGGACATCTTGATCTGCGGCGCCTTGCCCGTCTCTAGCAGGCTCTTCAATCCGGAGAGGATCGCCGGCCAGCCGGTGCGGCCTCCGGAAAGGATGTCGTCGCTGAGCTCGCGGTCGTGGCGTTCGCTCATGGTGAGGCGGACCGCTTCGCCGGCGGGCTCGATCTCGTAAGTGACGAGCGTGGTGCCGAGCTTTTCCACGAGATCGGGCCAATTGACGTTCCAGCTCACCGTGAGCTTCCTCGGCGGCACGTGCTCGAACACTTCGCCCGAGATGTGCTCGGACCCATCAGGTGCGCGCACGATGAAATTGCCGCCGAGTTTCGGCTCCATCTCAACGGCAAAGCCGGAGAAGTACTGCTTGCTGAAGTCGGCGGAGGTCAGCGCGTCCCACACCTTCTCCGGCGTCGAGGCGATGTAGATGGTGTATATGGTCAGTGGCTTGAATTGATCGATATTCATCACGCAAATCCTTCGATGTCGAGCGCGGCGGGCGGGATCGTCGGCGCCTTGCCGGTTTCGAGCAGGCTCTTGAGCCCGGAGAGAATGGCGGGCCAGCCCTTGGAGATGCCGTCGAGCAGCTTGCTGCCTGTGGTGAAGCCTTCGTGGGTCACCGTCAGCTTTACGAGATTGCCGTAGGGCGCCAAAGTGAAGACGACTTTCGTCGCCGCCTCGTTCCGCATCTCCTCCATCAGCTCGTGCTTGAACGTGTAGGAAAGCCGCCGCGGCCGATCGGCCTCGAGGATCTCGCCGGTGTCCGTGATCTTGCCGCCCATCACGAGGGCAAGGGGCGAGCCGACCTTCCAGTCGGACCTGACTTCGGTGTCGAACCAGTACTGGCGCGTGAACTCGCTGTCGGTCAGCGCCTCCCACAGCTTTTCCGGCGTGGTCTCGATATAGGTCACGTAGACGAATTCCGGCTTACTCATCGCGCTTCTCCAACTGACGTTTCAACTCGCCGAGCGCGGCGAGCTTGCCGCGCTCGAATTTCTTGATCCAGCGTTCACCGATCTGATGGATCGGCACCGGGTTGAGGTAGTGCAGCTTCTCGCGGCCATGCCTGATGGCGGTGACCAGATTGGCCTCCTCCAGAATCGCAAGGTGCTTGGTCACGGCCTGCCGCGTCATCGCAAGGCCCTCGCAGAGCTCGTTCAGCGTCTGGCCGTTCCTGGCGTGAAGCCGGTCCAGCAGCGAGCGTCGTGATGCATCGGCCAGCGCTTTGAAGACCTCATTCATGGCAAGCATAATAGGCAACCAAATGGTTGCGTGTCAAGGCGGATCTTTGGCGCGCGCAATCGGCCATGCTAGCTTCGACGCTCAGCCAACGCAGATTGGCTCCGGGAGGACCTTCATGTTCCGTCGCGTGTCGCTTGCTGCCGCCCTCGTTCTTTTCGCTTGCAGCACCGTGGTCGAGGCCCAGAAGCAAACCATCGGCGCGCCGCCCGAAGCGTCCAACATGAGGCTCGTCGGTATGAGCGACCTCCAGGCCCGCAGCGCCTATCAGCCGACCATCCATCACCAGGGCAATCGCTGGATCGCCTATATCGGCCATCACGGCGGCACCGACGACGTGCCCGCGCCCGTCAACCCGATGACGGGCAAGGCCGAGCCGAACGGAACCTCGATCGTCGACGTCACCGATCCCGCGCGTCCGAAATATCTGCGGCATCTGCCGGGGCAGGAGGGCAAGTACGAATCCGGCGGCGCGCAGATGGTGCGGGTCTGCGACGGCAAGGCGTTGCCGAAGGGTGATCCCAACGCGGTCTACATGCTGCGCACTTTCGGCAGCGAGGCGCATGAGATCTGGAACGTCAGCGACCCCGCCAGTCCGGTGCTCATCACGCGCATCGGCGGCCTGAAGGACACGCACAAGAGCTGGTGGGAATGCGACACCGGCATTGCCTATCTCGTCTCCGGCGCGCCGGACTGGCGCACGCGGCGCATGACGCAGGTCTATGATCTCTCCGATCCCGCGCGTCCGCAGAAGATCCGCGACTTTGGCCTGCCGGGTCAGGAGCCCAGCTCGACCGGTGCGGTGCCGACCGAGTTGCACGGGCCGATCTCGACCGGGCCCGACGGCAACCGCGTTTATTTCGGCTACGGCACCAACAAGGGCGGCATCCTGCAGATCGTCGACCGCGACAAGCTCCTGAACGGGCCGAAGGAGCCGACGCCGGACAATCTGCGTTATCCCGAGATTGCGCGCATGCCGATGTCCGCCTTCAACGGCGCTCACACCACGTTCCCGATGCTCGACATGCCCATCGCCGAGTTCGCCGAGGACAAGGACGGCAAGACCCGCGACATCGTCATGATCGTGAACGAGGCGATCCTCAATGAATGCAGCGAGGCGAGGCAGATGGTGTGGTTCGCCGACGTCACCACCGAGACACGGCCGATGGTGATCTCCAGCTACACCGTGCCGGAGGCGAGCGGGCAGTTCTGCCAGCGCGGCGGCCGCTTCGGCGCGCATTCCTCGAACGAGAGCATGGCGCCGGTCTATTACAAGAAGATGGCCTTCATCGCCTTCTTCAATGCCGGCGTGCGCGCGCTCGACATCCGCGATCCCTATCATCCCAAGGAGGTCGGCTACTTCATTCCGTCGATCACGGCCGCCACCGACAGGCGCTGCATCCCGATCGAGGGCGGCGAGCGCTGCAAGGTCGCGATCCAGACCAACAATGTCGAGACGGATGACCGCGGCTACATCTACATCGTCGACCGCGCCAATACCGGTCTGCATATTCTCGAACTGACGGGACCGGCTCGCGCGGCGGCGGGCTTGCCGAAGAATTGACGATGTGGCGCGCGGTGCCAGGGCAATCGCATGTGGAGAGATTTCGCCCGTGGCCATCCTTCGAGACGCCCGCCTTCGGCGGGCCCTCAGGATGAGGATCGAGTGCGCGGCGGTCGTTTCAACGAGCACCGATGCTGCTTAGCCTCATCCTGAGGAGACCGCGAAGCGGTCGTCTCGAAGGACGAGGCGCGCGCTCGGTCTCGATTGCCCTTGTCGCGCGCGGGACGGAATAAGCGCGCTTCCGTTCCCGCCCGTCCCATGCATTAATACCTCCAAACCGCAGCGAGTCTCGCCCATGATGTCCATGCAAGCCTATCTCGCCTTCGTCGCCGCCTGCATTGCGCTGGCGCTGCTGCCGGGGCCGATCGTCACTCTCGTCATCGCCAACGGCCTGCGCCACGGCACGCGCGCGGCGCTCATCAATGTTGCCGGCGCGCAGGCCGGGCTTGCCATCGTCATCGGCATCGTCGCGGTTGGCCTGACCTCGCTGATGGCGACCATGGGCTACTGGTTCGACTGGGTGCGCTTTGCCGGCGCCGCCTATCTGGTCTGGCTCGGCATCAGGCTGATCTGGACACCGGTCGAGGGCGTCGATGTCAACGCACCGCCTCCGCCGCCGCGCGGCGGGTTCTTCCTGCAAGGATTCCTGGTGCTGCTGTCGAACCCGAAAGTGCTGGTGTTTTTCGGCGCCTTCATCCCGCAGTTCATGGACATGAACCAGCCGCACTTTCCGCAAGTCGCGTTGCTGGGCGCCACCTTCATGGTCACCGCTGTGGTGACGGATGCGCTCTACGCCATCGCCGCCGGGCGCGCGCGAAAATTCTTCTCGGCGCGCCGCACCCGGATGATGTCGCGCATCTCCGGCGGCTTCATGATCGGCGGCGGCATCTGGCTGGCGCTGACGCGGGCGAAGTGAGGCCTACACCAACAGCTCCGCCTTCAGCTCCACCGCGATCTCCGCAAAAATCCTTGCCAGCCGTTCGGCCCATTGCTGCTGGCCGGACTGGTCGGCGATGAGATCCTGCCGGATCTCGATGCCGGTGTTGACGAGGCCGCGCGCCTCGCCGTGCACGGGAATGGTGCAGTCGGTGAGGTCGTTCACCGCATAGGGCTCGTTGTCGCCGACGACGAGATCGCCTTCGGCGCGCAGGAGCCGGAGCAGCAGCTGCGGCAGCACGGTGTCGCGGTTATACAGCGCGCCGATGTGCCAGGGCCGCGCGACGCCGGCATAAACCGGGGTGAAGCTGTGCAGCGACACCAGCACCGTCGGCCGCTCCTCGTGCAGGCGGCGGCTGATCACGGCATCGATGCGATCATGATAGGGCGCGAAGATCTCGCGCCGCCGCGCCGCGCGCTCCCACTCCGAAATCCCTTCGTTGCCGGGGATCGCGGTGGCTTCGGAGATGACCGGGATCGAGCTTACTGCTTCGGGCGGGCGGTTGCAGTCGATCACGAGCCGCGAATAGCGCTGCGCGATCAGATGCGCATCCAGCAGCTTGGCGAGCCGCTCGGCGACGCCGGCGATGCCGATGTCCCAGGCGATGTGCCGCGTCATCTCGCTTGCCGCGACGCCGAGATCGCCGAGCGCGCGCGGCAGCACCCGCCCGTAATGATCCGCAGTGAGCAGGAAGGGCGATTGTCCCGCCGCATTCACCTCATGCACGGGCGGAATGTCCTCCTCGCCGAGCAGTTGATCGGTCGCCTCGGCGGTGTGCTGGTCCATGCTGATTGCCTATGAAACGATTATTTGTGTAAACGGAGTAACGATATTGCACCGACATCGCAACGTTAGAACAGCATGACCTCCGATCGCCTTTTCGTCTACGGCACCCTGATGCGCGGCTTCGACCATCCGATGGCGCGGCTGCTGGCGGGGCATGCGGATTTTCTGGGCGAGGCGACCTGCCGCGGCCGGCTCGTTCTGGTGAAGCATTATCCGGGATTGCTACTGTCGGAGACGGCCTCCGACATCGTCCATGGCGAGCTGTTTCGGATGCATGTGCCGGGCGAGCTCCTGGGCGAGCTCGACATGTACGAGGCCTGCGGCGAAGGCTTTCCCGAGCCGACCGAATATCTGCGCCGGCTGATCGACGTGACGCGCGCCGACGGCGCCGTCGAGAAGGCCTGGACTTATGTCTACAACTGGCCCGTCACCGGTCTGCCGCTGATCGACTCCGGGCGGTTCTTGGAGCACTAAGCCGACAGCACCTCCTTCACCACGCGCACGTCGACTTCGCGCTCGACGTAGCTCCACTCTTCGGTCCGCCTCAGCATCGCAACCAGCTCCTCGAACAGCGAGGCGTGCGCGGGGGCGAATTCGAACCAGGTCAGGAAGTCGAAGGGGCCGCCGAGGTCGCGGCAGTGGTAGAGCTGGCGCGCGATGGCGGGCAGGAAACGAAGGCTGCTTGCGATGTGGTGCGATCTGTCCTCAAAAATCTTGCGCCGCTCTTCCTGCGTCAGCTCCCACCAGGCCTGCGATTTGCGGATCGGGATCAGCGCCGCGCTGGTTGCCTCGATCCGGCCGAGCCCGGCCTGCACGGCCACGAGCTGCTGCTTCTCAGGCCTTTCGGTATAGCGCAAGCTGCTGGCGACGCCGACCAGCCGCCACGCATTGCGCGAGGGCACCAGCGGCAACGAGACAGCCTCGCTGTCGGTCACCGACAGCGCCGGTACGAAGGGCAGGGGCTCGCCTGTCACGGGCGAGATCGACGTCACCCGCCAGCCGCCACTCTGGCCGCCTCGAAAGGTCCTGAACATGGGGGTATGGAAGCGTGGAACCGGGCGCGGTTCAAGCTTTCCGTCGAATCTTTCGCCCTGTGAATAGCCGGGAGAAGCCCCACGTGCTTCGTATTTCCCGCGGCCATCCTTATATGCCTATCCGATTGGCATAATGCCCGACTCACCCCAGAAATCAACTCAATGCGCTTCACGCCCCAATTCCTCGACGAGCTTCGTGCCCGGCTTTCGGTTTCCGAAGTCGTGGGCAAGCGCGTGAAGTTGAAGAAGGCGGGGCGGGAGTGGAAGGGTCTGTCGCCGTTCCAGCAGGAAAAGACGCCGTCCTTCTACGTCAACGACCAGAAGGGTTTTTACCACGACTTCTCCTCCGGCAAGCATGGCGACATCATCTCCTTCGTGATGGAGACCGACGGCCTGCCATTTGCCGAGGCCGTCGAGCGGCTCGCCGGCATGGCCGGCCTTTCGCTGCCGGCGTCGACGCCCGATGCGGCGCGCCAGGAGCAGCGGCGCCGCACGCTGCACGACGTCATGGATCTCGCCGCGACCTATTTCGCGGAGACGCTGGCCTCGCGCGTCGGCGCGAAGGCGCGCGGCTATCTCGCCGACCGCGCCATCTCGCCGGCGACGCAATTGCAGTTCCGCCTCGGCTATGCCTCGCCCGATCGCTTCGCGCTGAAGGAGCATCTCGGCAAGCTCGGCGTTTCCGTCGAGGACATGGTCGAGACCGGGCTGCTGGTGGCCGGCGACGACATTCCGGTGCCTTACGACCGCTTCCGCGACCGTGTGATGTTTCCGATCACGGATCTGCGCGGCCGCGTCATCGCCTTCGGCGGGCGCGCGCTGGAGAAGGACGTTCCGGCAAAGTACCTGAACTCGCCGGAGACGCCGCTCTTCCACAAGGGCGACAATCTCTACAACCACCAGACCGCGCGCAAAGCCACCCATGACGGCAGCGCGCTGATCGTGGTCGAGGGGTATGTCGACGTCATCGCGATGGTAACCGCGGGCTTTGCAGGCAGCGTCGCGCCGCTCGGCACCGCGCTCACCGAAAGCCAGCTCGCGTTGCTCTGGAAGATGGCGGACGAGCCGATCCTCTGCTTCGACGGCGACCGCGCCGGCCAGAAGGCTGCGTATCGCGCCGCCGATCTCGCGCTGCCCTTCCTCGCACCAGGAAAGAGTCTTCGTTTCGCGCTGTTGCCGGAGGGGCAGGACCCCGACGATCTCGCGCGCTCGGGGGGGCGCGGCGCGATCGAGGAGGTGATCGGAGCGGCCCGTCCGCTCGCCGACATGATCTGGTCGCGCGAGCTCGAAGGCGGCAATTTCGCCACCCCCGAACGTCGCGCCGCGCTGGAAGCGCGCATCAAGGAGCTGACCAACGGCATCCGCGACGAGGTGGTGCGGCGCTATTACCGCGACGAATTCGTCGAGCGGCTGCAGCGCGCCTTTGCTCCGGACGGCGGGCGCGGCGGCTTCGGCGGCCGGGGCAATTTCCGCCAGGGTGGTGGCGGCCGCCAATTCCAGCCCAGGGGCGGGGCAGGCGCGAATCGATTCGGTGGCCAAGGATTCGGAGGCCAAGCATTCGGAGGGCGCCGCGGTGCATCCGGCCCCGCCCCGCTACCTTCGGGGCCCTACCAGGCGGCGAGCCCCCAGCTGGCGGCCAGCCCGATCATGAAGGGCCAGCGCAGCGCCATCTCCCGCCGGGAGGCCCTGATCCTGCAAAGCCTGATCAACCACCCCTGGCTGCTGCACGACCATCTCGAGGAGGTCGCGGCCCTGGAGCTCGCCCACCCCGAGGCCCACAAGCTCAGGGCCGGCATCATCGCCGCCTTCGCCAACGACCATCATCATTCCCCGGACCCCGGCGAGCTCGCCGAGAAGATGCGCAGCGATCTCGACAAGGGCGGATTTTCGCAAGTCCTTCAAAGGGTTGAGGGCGGGATCACCACCGCGGCGGTGTGGGGCGCCCGCGAAGGCGCAGCCAGGGACGACGTTCTCGCCACCTGGCATCAGCTGGTTGCCTTGCATCGGCAATGGCATTCACTACTTAGAGAACTGAAAGACGCCGAGCTGGCCTTGGGGGAGGACCCCAGCGAGGCCAATTTGGCGTGGCTGCGTGACGTCAAGGCGCGTCTGGCCGAGGTCGACGGCACCGAAGCCCTGATCGAGGGTTTTGGTGAGCTGTCGGGCCGGTTCCAGAAGAGCATGTGATGAAAGAATCATGCGGACGGCCGGGCTAGGTACCGCTAAAAGACTCGCCAAATCCTGGGTTTGGCGGCAAAAACAGGGTTAATCGAGGCTTAACGGTCTTGTAGCACTTTGGCCCAGAGGCGGCCGCAGGCAGAACAGACGCGTCAGGAATGAATCCGCGCAATCGCTGTTGGCACTACACCTGCATCCGCTGCGACAAAGAAAGCTGACGAAGCGTTAGGCAATTCCGGCGAGAGAGAGTTGGGGGTGGCGAGAGACATGCGCGCCGCCCTTTCCGTGTCGAGAGCTGCCGAAGCGAGAGCGTCGAGCAACAGGTTCATGTGAATTCACGCGGACGCGGCCAAGCGTCTCGCATGAAGCGCGTTTAGGAGCAATGGATGGCCACCAAGGCAAAGACGCTGCAGGCGAAGGACAAGGAAAAGGACGACAAGGCAGCGGATGCGCCGGAGAAGGACTCCCAGGACGCGCCCTCGCCGTTGCTCGATCTGTCCGACGCCGCCGTGAAGAAGATGATCAAGCAGGCCAAGAAGCGCGGCTTTGTGACCTTCGATCAGCTCAACGAAGTCTTGCCGTCCGACCAGACCTCGCCCGAACAGATCGAGGACATCATGTCGATGCTCTCGGACATGGGCATCAACGTCACCGAAGCCGACGATAGCGAAGGCGAGGAAGAGAAGGACGAGGGCGGCGAGGACGAGACCGACAACGAGCTGGTCGAAGTCACCCAGAAGGCCGTCACCGAGGTCAAGAAGAGCGAACCGGGCGAGCGCACCGACGATCCCGTGCGGATGTATCTGCGCGAGATGGGCACGGTCGAGCTGCTCTCCCGCGAAGGCGAAATCGCGATCGCCAAGCGCATCGAGGCCGGCCGCGAGGCGATGATCGCAGGTCTGTGCGAAAGCCCGCTGACCTTCCAGGCCATCATCATCTGGCGCGACGAGCTCAACGAAGGCAAGATCTTCCTCCGCGACATCATCGATCTCGAAGCCACCTATGCTGGCCCCGACGCCAAGGCCGGCATGAACAATGCGATGATATCAGGTCCCACCGGCGAGAACGGCGAAGCGCCCGCCGAGGGTGGCCAGGCCGCGGCAGCCGGCGCCCCCGCGCATGTCGCCCCGCCCGCCGCGCCGCCGTCGCCGACTCCGTTCCGCGCCGCGCAGCCCGCCACCGGCGGGCAGGGTGGCGAAGCCAAGGATCCGGGCGAATCCGCCGCCGAAGCCGACATGGACGAGGACGACGAGTTCGAGAACCAGATGTCGCTGGCGGCGATCGAGGCCGAGCTCAAGCCGAAGGTCGTCGAGATCTTCGACAAGATCGCCGAGAGCTACAAGAAGCTGCGCAAGCTGCAGGAGCAGGACATCCAGAACCAGCTCGAGAGCACCTCGCATGGTCCCTCGCTGTCGCCGCACCAGGAGCGCAAATATCGCAAGCTCAAGGACGAGATCATCGTCGAGGTGAAGTCGCTGCGCCTCAACCAGGCGCGTATCGACAGTCTCGTCGAGCAGCTCTACGACATCAACAAGCGCCTCGTCTCGCATGAGGGCCGCCTGATGCGCCTTGCCGACAGCCACGGCGTCGCGCGCGAGGACTTTTTGCGCAACTACACCGGCTCGGAGCTCGACCCGCGCTGGCTCAACCGCGTCTCGAAACTCTCGGCCAAGGGCTGGAAGAACTTCGTCCATCACGAGAAGGACCGCATCAAGGACCTCCGTCACGAGGTGCATCAGCTCGCCGCGCTGACCGGACTCGAGATCGTCGAGTTCCGCAAGATCGTGCACTCCGTGCAGAAGGGCGAGCGCGAAGCGCGCCAGGCCAAGAAGGAGATGGTGGAAGCCAACCTCCGTCTCGTGATCTCGATCGCCAAGAAATACACCAACCGCGGCCTGCAGTTCCTCGACCTGATCCAGGAAGGCAACATCGGCCTGATGAAGGCGGTCGACAAGTTCGAGTACCGCCGCGGCTACAAGTTCTCGACCTACGCCACGTGGTGGATCCGGCAGGCGATCACCCGCTCGATCGCGGACCAGGCCCGCACCATCCGCATCCCCGTGCACATGATCGAGACCATCAACAAGATCGTGCGCACGAGCCGCCAGATGCTCAACGAGATCGGCCGCGAGCCGACCCCGGAAGAGCTCGCCGAAAAGCTCGGCATGCCGCTGGAGAAAGTGCGAAAAGTCCTCAAGATCGCCAAGGAGCCGCTGTCGCTGGAGACGCCGGTCGGCGACGAAGAGGATTCACACCTCGGCGATTTCATCGAGGACAAGAACGCGATCCTCCCCATCGACGCCGCGATCCAGTCCAACCTGCGCGAAACCACCACGCGCGTGCTGGCGTCCCTGACGCCGCGCGAAGAACGCGTCCTCCGCATGCGCTTCGGCATCGGCATGAACACCGACCACACGCTGGAAGAAGTGGGCCAGCAGTTCTCGGTGACGAGAGAGCGTATCCGTCAGATCGAAGCGAAGGCGCTGCGGAAGCTGAAGCATCCGTCGAGATCGAGGAAGCTGCGGAGCTTCTTGGATAATTGATCGGAGACAACGATCCAAAGCAAAACGGCGGGCGTTAGCCCGCCGTTTTTGTTTTGACGTCATTGCGAGGGCAGCGAAACATCCAGAGTCTTTCCGCGGAGGCATTTCTGATTGCTTCGCTGCGCTCGCAATGACGTGGAGAAGCTGAAGGCCTACTTCTTCTTCACCCCCACCCGCTCGATCCGCTTGATCTCAAGCGCCGGCCGCCCTGACTTCTCCGCGATCTCGCGGTCCTGCTCCATGATGAAGGCGCGGGCGGGTTCGTCGCCGTCGAGGCCGCCCAGGAGTTCTGCGGGCACGCGGCGGTTGGAGCGTTGGGAATCGTCTTCATAGACGACGTTGAAGAAGGCGAACTCGCCTTTGGGATTGGTCCCGGGTTTTTTGGCCATGGCGGCTTGTCGTCGATAGAAGCGCCATAGTCAAATGACTTTGCGCCTCTCGGGGCCAGCGCGGCCCGGGCCGCGAGCCCGCTGCATCAGAGACTCCGGTCTCAACAACCGCCTGTCGACAAATGCTCGCCTCGATAAACGGCGGGCCGAAGCCCGCCGTTTATTTTTGGTCTTCAGCGTCGCCCGGGGCTGGCGGGGCGACAACCTAGAATAGAAGGCTATCGAAGACGCGCTGCGATGGCAAGACAAATCGCGGCGGCGTTGATGTCGCAGCGGGCGCATCAGATATGCGCTGGTTGCGATGTGGGATGCGGAACCACATCGACGCAATTGTTTGATTGCCAAACGACTTTGTTCATCTTCGCGGCCGCGGCGATGCAGCATGTGCCGCGTGCTGTGCCGGAAGCTGCGCGAGCCTGCACCTCTTCCCGCCTGCGTGCAGATAACATGATCCGATGTGCGCCAAGTGTGTTCCGCGCGTCTCTCAATGCGCGCGCCCACGCTGCACCACCTCCTGCGCAGCGAGGCGCGATCGGTGCCCGCCGCCGTTGCCGCTGTCCTGCTTGCGTCCCTGCGCCATGATCGCGCTGCCCATCGCGGCCGAGCCGAACGTGATGAGGAACGAGGCGAGCAACAAGGCGAGTGCAATGCCGGGAGCGCTGTCGGCAAAGATCAGCTCGCGCAGATGTCCGGGGTTGCCGCTCGCTGGCGTGACGGAGAGATGGCTCCTGGCCGCTGCAATCTAGGAAGCGGACCGCGAGACAGCTTGATGCGGATCAAGCTTGCCGCTTTGACGCTCGCTGCTTTCCCGGGCATGATCCGCGCGCTGCTTCGCGCAAATTTTTTTGGGGGATTGCTCCATATGCTGAGACTGCTTTTCGCCGCCGCGTTCGTCATTGGTCTGACTGGCGGGGCGGCGCAGGCCGCGCGCTGCGGCGGTGACTTCAACAGCTTCGTCGCCACCATGGCACAGGAAGCGCAAGCGGCCGGCGTCTCGGCGAGCGTGACCAACGCGGCGCTCAGCGGCGTGGCGCCGGATCCAGCGGTGCTCGCCTTCGACCGGCGCCAGCGCTACACCTTCAACAAGAGCTTCGAGCAATACGTCTCGACCCGGGTCGGACCGGGCCGCATCAATGGCGGCCGCGCGCTTCTGCAGCGCCACGCCGCGCTGCTCTCGCGCATCGAGCAGCAGTTCGGCGTGCCCCGCTATATCCTGGTCGCGATCTGGGGGCTGGAGAGCGATTTCGGCAAGGGCGACATCGGCAAGATGCCGGTGGTCCGCACGCTGGCAACCCTCGCGCATGATTGCCGCCGCACCGACCTGTTCCAGGGCGAGCTGCTCGCCGCGCTCAAGATCGTGCAGCGCGGCGACCTGCCGCTGCGCGACCTCATCGGCGCCTTCGCCGGCGAGATCGGCCAGACCCAGTTCCTGCCATCGTCCTACATCAAATACGGCGTCGATTTCGACGGCGACGGCCATGTCGATCTCCGCCACAGCGTCCCTGACGTGCTCGCCTCGACCGCGAACCTGCTGCACACCAGCGGCTTCAAGATGGGCCAGCCCTACGGCGAAGGCACCGCCAATTTCGAGGCGATGCGCGAGTGGAACAGGGCGGTGATCTACCGCAAGACGATCGGCTATTTTGCGGACCGGCTGGCGGGGCAGTAGAAGGGCGCGTTGAATTCGTAGGGTGGGCAAAGGCGCCCTTGCGCCGTGCCCACCATCTGTCTCGATCGCGAAACATTCGTGGGCACGCTTTCCGCCTTCGCTCTTCGAGCTACGGCGGACAAGCCGCTTTGCCCACCCTACGAGAGCCGAGTGTGAGGTCGCGCCATCGCGTTCCTGCCTCACTTCCCCTTCGCCATCCTCTCCAGAACTCGTAGGGTGGGCAAAGGCGCCCTTGCGCCGTGCCCACCATCTGTCTCGATCGCGCTGTCTCGATCGCGAAACATGCGTGGGCACGCTTCGCTTTGCCCACCCTACGAGAGCGGTGTGTGTGGCAACGCTGTCGCGTTCCTAATTCACGTCCCCTTCGCCATCCGCTCCAGCTTCCGTTGCAGCGGCGCCCAATATGTCCCCGGGCGGAAGCGCTGCAAGAGGTCCATGAAGCGGGCGTCGTTGCCGATCAGGATGCGCGGCTCGTTCTTTTCGATGCCCTTGATGATCCGCAGCGCGGCATCTTTCGGCGCCGTCTTCGCCGCGTTCTCGAACCGCTCGATCGACTGCGCGCGGCGGGCATTGTCGGTGACGCCGATGCCGGTGCGGGAGTTACGCGCGATCGCGGTGGCGACGCCGCCGGGATGCACGACCGACAGTCTGACGGGACTGCCCGCCACCGCGAGCTCATGCCGCACGCTCTCGGAAAAGCCGCGCACCGCGAATTTCGCCGCCGCATAGGCCGATTGGCCCGGCGGCGCGATGATGCCGAAGATCGAGGAGAGGTTGACGATATGGGCCTCGGCCAGCGTCTGCAGATGCGGCAGGAAGGCGCGCGTGCCGTGCACCACGCCCCAGAAATTGATGTCGAACAGCCAGTCCATCTGCGCCTGGTCGATCTCCTCGAACGAGCCCATCAGCGCCACGCCGGCATTGTTGACGACGATGCCGAGCGCGGGATGCGCCGCGGTCGCCTCGCTCGCGAACTGCGCGATGTCGTCGGCTTCGCCGACGTCGACGCGGTGCAGGCTGACCTTGCGCGTTGCTCCGATCTCAGCGGCGAGGCTCTTCAGCCCAGCCTCGTCGCGATCGGCCAGCGCGAGATCGCAGCCGCGCTGCGCAAGCGCGATGGCCAGCGCGCGGCCGATGCCGCTGGCGGCTCCCGTGATGGCGGCGGCGCCGCGAATCGCAGTCATGATGTCCCCCGTCAAGCCCTCAGTCGCGGAACCAAGATTTACATTTTTTCAGAATGGAACCGAACCCAAGGCGAATTGGCTCCTTAACATACGTTACGCAAGCAAGCATTGGGAGACGCTCATGGGACAGGCACAGCCATTTCGTGCCACCGCGCTGATCGTTGAAGATGACGTCATGCAGCGGGAGATGCTGAGTCTCCTGCTGGAAGAGAGTGGCTACCAGGTCATCCAGTGCGAGAGCGCCGAGGCCGCCGAGCTTGTGCTCGAGAAAAGCGCCGGCGCGCTCTGCCTGTTACTGACCGACGTCCAGCTTGCCGGCCGCATGAACGGGGTCGAGCTCGCCCACGTCGCCAAGGACCGCAATCCCAGGCTCGACATCGTCGTCACCTCCGGCCGCCCCCTGATGCAACCCTTGCCCGCGGGCGCCAAGTTCTGGGCCAAACCCTGGGCGCCCCTCGACGTCCTGCGCGAGGCCGAGATCGCACAGCTGTCTTGAGGGCGCCCGGACGGCCCCGGCTTTCTCACCGCGAGGCGGGCTGCTAAGGTCTGCCCATGACCTGGTCCTTCCTGCTCACCTCGCTGATCGTCGTCGCTTCCCCCGGCACCGGCGTGCTCTATACGCTGGCTGCGGCGCTCACCCGCGGCTCGCGCGCCAGCGTCGCCGCCGCTTTCGGCTGCACGCTCGGGATCGTGCCGCACATGTGTGCTGCGATGCTCGGCCTTGCCGCGGTGCTCCACACCAGCGCGCTCGCTTTCGCCGCGTTGAAATGGTGCGGCGTCGCCTATCTGCTCTACATGTCCTGGCAGGCGCTGCGCGAGAGCGGGGCGCTGGCGGTTGACGGCGAGATCAGGGAACGGTCGGCCCACCGCGTCATCGTCACCGGCTTCCTGATCAACATCCTCAATCCAAAACTGTCGATCTTCTTCCTCGCCTTCCTGCCGCAGTTCATCGCCGCGGACGAGGCGCACGTGCTGGCGCGCATGCTGGAATTGAGTGGCGCCTTCATGGCGATGACCTTTGCGGTGTTCGTCGTCTACGGCCTCTGCGCCGCCTCCGTGCGCGAGCGCGTCATCTCCCGACCCGCCGTCATGGCCTGGCTGCGCCGCAGCTTTGCAGCGGGGTTCGCTGCGCTCGGCGCCAAGCTGGCCTTTGCGGAGCGGTAGCCTTCCACCCAATAAAAAAGCGGGCCCTGCGCCCGCCACCTCAAAACTCACTTACCCGACGCCCGGGCGGAGCGAGGCTCCACCCGGGCAAAGAAAAAGAAGCCTCGTTACTTCTTCTTCGCCTTCTTGGCCTTCTTCGCCTTCTTCTTCGCCGCCTTCTTCGCTTTCTTAGCCATAGGATCCTCTTAAGGGTTAATGGTGGAACGCGACACGAGGGATGCTAGGCGGAGGGCCAGCCTCGCAACATCCTCGACGACAAACTCAGCAGATTCGCAGGTCTCTGCCCCGCGCTGTCACATCGGTGTCATCGCGTTATCCACAGTTCAGATGCATTTTCGGGTGATTTTGGTCCGCGAATCCGCATCGCGCCATCGCCGCCGATATCCCTAACGATCCGACAACCGCCGCGCGCCGTTCATGAATCCAAAACCAAAGGCGCGGTTTGGCAGATCGCGGTGAGACTCCGTTAAGCGCACCGGCCGCATCTTCTCCGCAAGAAAACGGGGATGGGTCATGGACGGACGGCTGCCAGGGACGGGGAGCGCGACGCTGCGCGTGCCGCACGCGTCATGCTGAACGTCCCGACACTCTGGACCGTCTTCGTCGTCAACTTCCTGGCGCTCGGCGTGATCTGGGCCTATGTGACGCGGTCCTATCCGCAATTCGCCGCTGCGCGGTTCTGGATGGCGTCGTCCTTCGTCGGCGCGATCGGGGCGATGACGGCGCTGGTCCGCCTGTTCGTCGTCTCTCCCTTGCCGCTTCTGCTCGGCGCAGCCGGTGTGATCGCAGCGAGCTGCCTCGCCGCCATGGGCATTCAGCGCTTCTATGATCGGCCGGTCTCATGGCGCCTCATGACGGCGACGGGAGGCCTGAGCCTCGCTGGCATCGTGGTCTTCATGGTCGGCTTCGACCACATGCAGCTGCGCATGCTGAGCTACACGCTCGGTCAGGCCCTGCCGCTGCTGCTGGCGCTGGGTCTTTTGCTGTCGCCGCCGGAGGGCCGCGTCAGCCCGGGCGCGCGGCTGTCCAGCATCGTCATCCTCACCATCCTGGCGATCCTCGCTGCACGTATGATTGGCAATCTGCTCGGCCACGACATGTCGGCGCGAGCCGGCGGCCAGGCCCATGCCGTCATGGTGCTGGGGCTGCTGTTTCTGTCGATGACGCTCAATTTCGGCTTTCTGCTGATGGCGATGGACCGCCTGCGGGGCGAGGTTGCCGATCTCGCGCTGCTCGACGATCTCACCGGCGTCGCCAACCGCCGGCATCTCTTGCAGCGCCTCACCGAGGAATGCGCCCGCTCCGAGCGCAGCGGTGCGCCGTTCTCGCTGCTGGTGATCGATCTCGACGGCTTCAAGACCATCAACGATACCCACGGCCATGCCGCCGGCGATGCCTGCCTGAAGCACTTCACCCTGATGGCGCAGACGCGCCTTCGGCCCGGCGACATGCTCGCCCGCACCGGCGGCGACGAGTTCTGCATCGTGCTGCCGTCCTCGCCTGTGCGTGAGGCCGCCGCGATCGCCCGCCGCGTGCTCGAGGTCTGCCGTCAGGATGCCGAGGCCTGCACCGGCGACGAGATCCCGATCGCGATCTCGATCGGCGTCGCGCAGTGGGATCGCGGCATCGGCGCATTCCCCGACCGCCTGATGGCCAATGCCGACCACGCGCTCTACGCCGCCAAGAAGAACGGCAAGAACGACTTTGCCGTCTACGATCCGGCGCCGCCGCTTTCGCCCGAGCCGGTCGGCCGGAGCGAGGCCGTGCGCAAAATTCGCGTAGAGCCGTGCTAGATCAGGGTCCGTGATTGGATCCGAATGATGATATCTCACCTGTTCGCCGCCGTTCTCGCCGCGCTCTGTCTGATCGTACCCGCCATTGCTGAGGACGCCAATCTGGCAAAACTCGCGCGCGCTTCCGGCACGCCCGACATTCCTGGTCTAAAGATCGTCTGGCTCGCGCCATGGGGCGACGTTCGCGACGCAAGACCCTGGCGCAACATCATCGTGCACCAGACCGAAGGGCCGGCGGGCTCGGCGCGCGGCGGCGCGCAGGCGCAAGCCAAGGCTCCGACGCGGCGCGGCGTCACGGTATGGGTCGAGACCGACGGCACGGTCTATTGGGCGGTCGCGGAGAATTTGGTGCCGACCCATGGCGACGGCGCCAACCGCAACGACAACAAATATATCGACAACCGCGCGACCTATCGCCAAATCGTGCGCGACAACTCGATCGGGGTCGAGTTCGCCGGCAATTACCCCGACGTGACGACCGGCCCGACCGAAGCGCAGGTCGCGGCGTGGCGGATCCTCGTCAAGCTGCTGCGCGCGCGCTACGGCATTCCGCCTGACCGCGTCTATGCCCACAACTGGATCGACTACAAGGACGCGCGCTATTGCGAAGGCTGCTGGCTCGCGACCCTGGCGCGGGTGTGGGGGGAGTGACGGCAGCCAGTCACACCGGCTGCGCCATCCAGCATCGTAGATTCCATGGGGCGGTGAGCGGGCTCTTTCCGATAGGTTTGGGTTTCCACACTCGAACCATCGGAGAGTCTGATGCAAGCATCGACCGAGAGCACG
>NZ_JADPKT010000058.1 GCF_023074075.1 Bradyrhizobium sp. 138
ACATTGTGAAACGCCTGCGCATTCTCTCGCGGTACGCGGTATTCAATCTCTACCACAAGCGGGCCGCTGCGGCCGGAAAGTTCGAGCCGAACTTCGGGATCCGCCAGCATCTCGGCTTCTTGCTCACGAGCGCTGACGCGTGGCATTGGCAGCCAGAGCCCCAGGACCGGTGTTACAAGCATTAAACCAGCCGAAATAAGGAGCGTTGTTTGTACGCCCGTGACATCGGCCAGATACCCCCAGGCCCAGCTGCCAATGGCAATTCCGCCAGAACTGGCCGCCTGATATGCCGCGAGCGATCGACCGGCGACCCAGCGCGGCGCTGCGAACTGCACCCCAATGTTGAACAGCGCCCAGGTGATCATCCACACGGCGCCGGCGAGGAACAGCGCAACGGCCGTCAATATCGGCGCTCCACTCAGCGCTACTGCGGTAACCGCGCCGCCCATCGAAAGACTGCAGCCTCGGATTGCCGCCTCGCCAGCCGAGCGCTTGCGCAGCTCGGTGATATTGAGTGCTCCGACCACTGCGCCGAGACCAAACGCGCTGAGCATGATGCCATAGGTCTGTGCACCACCATGCAGCAGGTCGCGGGCTACGAGCGGCATGAGCGCGATGATCCCGCCGCCGGTCACGCCCATCACCATGGAGCGCACCAGCACGATCGTGATCGACGGGGAATTGATGATATACCGCATTCCTGAAACAATAGCGCGACTGAGCTTCTCGGGCGGCAGACGACTAGGTACGGAGACGCGCTTCCATAGGAACAGCGCGGCGATCAGCGGAAGATAAAGCAACGCATTAAGTGCGAATGAAGCTACGGCACCCGCGGTTGCAACCACGATCCCGCCGATGGCCGGACCCACGCTTCGCGCGATATTATAGCTGATACTGTTCAGCGCCACTGCCGCCGGAAGGGTTTCCAACGGCACTTGCTCGCTAACCGAGGATTGCCAGGCCGGATCCATCAACGCCATGCCGCTGCCGACGACGAAGCACAATGCCAGCAACAAATTCGGAGTGATCAAGTCGAACCAAGCAAGCCCCGTCAGCGCTGACACGCCGGCGAGCGCGATGGCGACTGAAACCAGTGCAACGATACGCCGGTCGTACATGTCCGCGATCGCACCGGCCGGCACTGAGATGAACATGACAGGCAACATCAGAGCGGTCTGCAC
>NZ_JADPKT010000066.1 GCF_023074075.1 Bradyrhizobium sp. 138
CAGCTCGACCACCGAGAGCTGCGGGATGGCGAAGCGGTCGCCGGCGGCCTCCACGATCAGGGCCGAGACGATGGCCAAGGTCAGCGGGATCTTGATGGTAACCGAAGATCCTTCGCCGGCGACGCTCTTGATGTCGATGGTGCCGCCGATCTGGTCGATATTGGTGCGGACCACGTCCATGCCGACGCCGCGGCCCGAGACCGAGGTGATGGCGGCGGCGGTCGAGAAGCCCGGCGCGAAGATGAACTTGTGGATCTGGGCTTCGCTCATCTTCTCGAGCTCGGCCTCGGCGACGAGGCCTGAGGAGATCGCCTTGGCCTTGATCTTCTCGGTGTTGAGGCCTCTGCCATTGTCGGCGATGCAGATGATGATGTGGCCGCCCTCGTGATAGGCGGACAGGCGAATGGTGCCCTGCTCGCCCTTGCCGCTGGCAAGGCGCTCGGCGGGGGTCTCCAGGCCATGATCGGCGGAGTTGCGCACCATGTGGGTGAGCGGGTCCTTGATCAGATCGAGCACCTGGCGGTCGAGCTCGGTGTCGGCGCCGTGCATCTCCAGCTCGATCTGCTTGCCGAGTTCTGAGGAGAGATCGCGGACGATGCGGGGCAGCTTCTGCCAGGCATTGCCGATCGGCTGCATGCGCGTCTTCATGACGCCCTCCTGCAGCTCGGCGGTGACATTGGACAGGCGCTGCAGCGGCACCTTGAACTCGGTGTCCTCGTTGCGGCGGGAGATCTCCAAGAGCTGGTTGCGGGTCAGGACCAGCTCGGAGACCATGGTCATCAGATGCTCCAGCGTATCCACGTTGACGCGGATCGACTGGTTGGCGATGCGGTCGCCCTCGCTGGCGCCCTCGTCGGCCATCGACTTCTTGACCGCGGGCTTCTCCTTGGCGGGCTTTGCGGCTTGCTTTGCGGCTTCCTTGGCAGCGGGCGCGGGAGCCTCAGCCGCCGGCGCGGGCTCGGCTTTGGCAATAGGCGCAGGCACCGGCGCTTCAATCGCGGTCTCGCGGAAGGCGCGCTCGAGCTCGTCGAGCGAGACCTCGCCCGGACGCAGCGGGCGCTCCAGGGTCTGGTCGATCAGCGTGCCCGTGGTCATGTCTTTGGCGGGCGCGGACGCGGCGGCAACAGGGGCTTCCGGCACCAGCGGCGGAGA
>NZ_JADPKT010000072.1 GCF_023074075.1 Bradyrhizobium sp. 138
CTCTCGCCCGTCTTGAATGTGCGATTCGTCATGAACAGAATCGTACATCAACTCCCCAAAATGCCGAGTTCTTGCTCAGCCTCGACGGGCAAAACACGCGAGCGCTAGGTCAATCCGCCTTGCCGAAAATATTCCACTTTACCGAAATTCGGAAAGGGCGTATGTGTCGCGGCAACCCGGCCCAAGAAGAGGGGCGTATCGCGATCGTCACGAACGCGGGCCGGGCGGCGGTGGACGCAGGTCACATCGGCGCGAAGAGCTTCGCAGGGCGGAGAGCCGTGAGCGAGAGCATCGCGCATAAGACCGGTGTGATCAGCGTACGGCAAAATCGTGTGGTCCTGACGCCCGGGGTCTGTGCGTCAAGTCTTGTGGTGATGTGTGTCGGCCAACCGGACGCACGCGTCAGCCATCCGCAAGGCGACGGGGGCAATAGTGCAACGCTCCCCGAGGAGAGCACGACATAAGCCGTCAAACCACTGCGCAGGGAAGGCCGGTTGTTGGGCTTCACCTGTATGCCGCTGTGCAGCTTTTTTTAAGCACACGCTTCGCACAGTGGACCGCGGGTGCCAGGTCAGCACCCGGTCTTCCCTGCGCCCTCCTTCAATCGAGGGTGAAGAGAGAACCAAAGCTCGGGCGAGATGAGCCGCGAGGATGCGAAGGTGTGTCTGCGATTTGAGCTGCGAATGATGAGCGACCATGCCACCCACACCCCGTCATTGCGAGGAGCCCTTGCGACGAAGCAATCCAGACTGCCTCCGCGGAGAAATTCCTGGATTGCTTCGCTGCGCTCGCAATGACGATGTTGAGACAGTTGTGTGCCCAAACACCAATCTCGTGCCCCGGACGCAGCGCAGCGTCTCTTCGACGGTGCGCTGCAGAGCCGGGGCCCATGTTGCCGCAGAATGCGTGGCCTCCTGGGTCCCGGCTCTGCGCAGCAACGCGAGCGTTGCAGCGCGTCCGGGACATGCGAGGAACGAGCGTCGCTCGCGCCTCACAGATACCGTGTCAGCTCGGCTTTGACCTGCCCGTACACCGCGTCCTCGATCTGGCTGCGCGTGATCCCGATGTCGCGCAGAGCGCGGTCGTCGAGCTCGGTCAGCGTCTTGACGGCGGAGCGGCGCTCCAGGCGTTCGAACAGCGCGTAGGCTGCGCTGGCGAGCGTTGCAAAAAATCCGCGCGATGAGGATGGGCGTAAGCTCCGCCCGGCAGTTTGTGAGATCAGGGTCATTCTTCTTCTCCGGCAGTCGTCCCGCGCGGCCAAGCCGATGCCGTTGGCGCAGACGCTACGAGCGCTTGCACCTCAGTGCCGTCGGATTGCTCTCGCTCTCCTCGGCTCAATCGCGGAACTTGATGGAACTTAAATGCTCCAGTACACTGCTCGGAGCAAGTAAAACATTGCTCTCGGTGCAATAATGTCCAAGTTCGAGTACGTGAAGCTTGCCGATGCCATTGCCGTCGATATCGCTAACGGCACGTTAAGGCCCGGCGACCGGCTGCCGCCGCAGCGCAATTTTGCCTATGACCGTGGCATCGCGGTCTCGACGGCGAGCCGGGTCTACACCGAATTGCTCCGCCGCGGGCTCGTGGTCGGCGAGGTCGGCCGCGGCACATTTATCTCCGGTGACATCAGGCGCGAGGTCGAGGCCTTGAGCGAGCCGCGCGATGCGCGGATCGATTTCGAGGTCAATTATCCGCTGCTGCCGCAACAATGGGCGATGATCGCCAAGAGCCTTGCAGGGCTCGAGCGCGTCGACGCGCTCGAATCGGCGCTGCGCGTCTCGACCAGCACCGGCACCAAGAGCGCACGCAATGCTGCCGCCGCCTATCTCGCGCGCAAGGATTTCGCGCCGCAGGCCGAGCAGATCGTCTTCACCGCCAACGGCAAGCAATCGCTCGCGGCCGCGCTCGCCGCGCTCGTCCCCACCGGCGGCCGCTGCGGCGTCGAGGCGCTGACCTATCCATATGTCAAGAGCATCGCGGCGCGGTTAGGCGTGACGCTGGTCCCGATTCCCATGGACGAGCACGGCGCTCGGCCCGACGCGATCCAGAAGGCGCATCGGGAGTCGCATCTGTCGGCGCTGTATCTCCAGCCCATCATCCAGAACCCGCTCGGAGTCACCATGAACGCGACGCGGCGCGCCGACATCATGCGCGTCGCCGAAAAGCTCGACCTCACCATCATCGAGGACACCGTCTACGGCTTCCTCGCCGACGATACGCCGCTGGCGGCGCTCGGGCCGAACCGCTGCATCGTGCTCGACAGCTTGTCCAAGAAGGTCGCGCCGGGCCTTGCGCTCGGCATTCTCGTGGCGCCGCCTCATTTGCGCGAAAGCGTGATGAGCGCGGTGCGGACCGGCGGCTGGATCGCTTCCGGCCACGCGCTCGCCTCCGGGCAGCGGCTGATGGCCGACGGCACCGTCGCCGAGTTGACCCGGCTGAAGCGGATCGACGCCGCGCGCCGCCAGCAGACCGCGGCACGGCTGCTGGCCGGCTACCAGCTCGCCGCCGATCCGCGCTCCTATCATCTGTGGCTGACGCTGCCGCCGCACTGGCGCTCGCAGACCTTCGTGGCGGCGGCAGCGAGGCGCGGCATCGCGCTGACGCCGTCCTCCACCTTCGCCATCGCCCACGGCCACGCACCGAACGCAGTGCGCCTCGCTCTCGCCCCGCCCAGCTTCGAGCAGCTCGATTCCGGCCTGCGCACCATCGTGTCGCTGCTCGGCACCAAGGAAGAGGATTTCGACTCGACGGAGTAGCGACCGGTCTATGGCAGTAACGACCGGGGCAATTGATCGAAGCCATAGCTCCGCGGCTGGTTGCGGCGCAGGAAGCCGCCGACCTGCCAGGCGAACAGCGCGGCAAAGCCGATGATGAACAGCGCGCCCGCGAGCTCGCCGATCATCAGCGCGCGGATCAACAGGGCCGTCATCGCGACCGTCAGCACCGCCAGGAATGCCAGCACGACCGCATAGGCGGTGCGGCCGAGCCCGGCGGTCAGCGCCGCGCGGCTGCCCGCCTTCGCCATCCGCGCATGCAGCGCGACGATGAAGGCGCGAAAGCCGTTGTCCTGCGGCGCCATCAGCGCCGCAGTCTGCCAGCTCGTCGACAGGATCGCGATACGGCGGCCGCTGGTGTGACTGACATCGGCGCGAAAACGGTGCTGCTGCATCGAGACCGGGCGGAACGACAGCCGGATCGCGGAGATCTCGTCATAGCGCCACAGGCCCGAGCGCCCGCCGACGTGCCAGGACAGCCCCTGCTCCGTCAGCGCGAAGCGGTGCGCCGAGCCGATCAGCGACGCCTTGTAGGCATAGCTCGTGGCTGAAGTGGTCTCAGCTTGCGAACCCTGCATCTTCACAATCAATCCCGTCCGCGATCCGCTTGCGCGGGCGCCCTCGCCCATCCTACAAGCGGGGCATGGCTGAGACGACATTTTTTCCGCGCCGCCTGATTCTCGGCGCCGCAATGATCTCAGGCGTGCTGCTGGCACTTGCGGTGCACATGCTGGGGGCGCGCTACGGGCTCGACCTCGGCGGGCTCTGGCACTCCGACACGCATGAGTTCATCCCCGCGGGCGCCGCGATCGCGTGGTGGCTGATTGCCACGGTCGGCTTCTCCGGCGGCTATTTCACGGCGACGTTGATGCAGAGTGCCGTCTCCGGCCAGATCCCGCAACGGATGCGGCAGTTCCTGATCGCGGTCGGCGTGCTGCTGCTTGCGGGCGCGGGCCAGGTGGCCTCGGCGCCGAGCCCGGTCCCGACCGTCTCGGGCGTGCTGGCCGGCCTCGCCGCGCTGTGCCTCGGCGCCGTGATGGCGTTCTGCGGCGCGCACTTCGCGCTGCGCCGCGGCTAACCTTCAAGCCAACGCGCGCAGCCGCGGGCGGTCGAGCATGATCGCCACGTCGGAGGCGGGCCGCGGCCTGCTGAACAGATAGCCCTGCGCCTGATTGCAGCCCTCGCGCCTGAGCAGCTCGAGCTGGGCGTCGTTCTCGACGCCTTCCGCGGTGGTGACGATGCCGAGGCTGCGGCCAAGGCCGGTCACGGCGCGGATGATCGCCATGGAATCCTCGCGCGTCGCCAGCTCCGACACGAAGGAGCGGTCGATCTTGATCTTGTCGAACGGGAAGCTGCGCAGGTAGCTCAGCGACGAATAGCCGGTGCCGAAATCGTCGAGCGAGATCCGCACCCCCAGGCCACGCAACTCGTGCAGCGTGGTCAGCGTCGCCTCGCTGTTCTGAAGCAGCACGGATTCGGTGATCTCGAGCTCGAGACGGCGCGCCGGGAGTCCCGAGGCGGCCAGCGCCGCGATCACGGATGTGATCAGGTTCGGATTCCTGAATTGGACCGGCGACAGATTGACGGCGAGATCGACATCGACAGGCCAGGTGGCCGCGTCAGTACAGGCCGAGCGCAGCACGAATTCACCGAGCTGGACGATCAGTCCGGTCTCCTCGGCCAGCGGAATGAAGTCGATCGGGGCGATCAGGCCGCGCTGCGGATGGTTCCAGCGCAGCAGCGCCTCGAAGGCGACGACCCGACCGCTGGCGACGTCACGGATCGGCTGATAATACGCCTCGAACTCACTGCGCTGCAGCGCCGCGCGCAGATCCATCTCCAACAGGCGTCGCGCCTGCGCGCGGGCGTCCATGCCGGTCTCGAAGAAGCGATAGGTGCCGCGGCCGTCCGCCTTGGCGCGATACAGCGCGAGGTCGGCATTCTTCAACAGCTCGTCCGGATCGCTGCCGTCCTGCGGCGACAGCGAGATGCCGATCGAAACGCCGATCACGATCTGATGGTCGTCGATCTCGTAAGGCGCCGAGATCACCTCGACGAGACGCCGGGCGAGCGATCGCGCAGCGGCTTCCTCGGAACGTCCGATCTGGACCACGGCGAACTCGTCGCCGCCGAGCCGCGCCACGGTGTCGCTTTCGCCGACGGCGGCGGTCAGCCTGCGCCCAACCTCTCTCAGCAGCGCGTCCCCGATCGGATGGCCGAGCGAGTCGTTGATGTCCTTGAAGTGGTCGAGATCGAGACAGAGCACGGCGAGTTGGTCGCCTGATCTGGTCCGGCGCAGTCCCTGCTCGAGCTGCTCGTGGAACAGCACGCGGTTCGGCAGGCTGGTCAGCGCATCATGGCGCGCCATGTGCGAGATCTTGGCCTGCGCGTCCAGCCATTCGGTGATGTCCTCGAAGGTCGCAACCCAGCCGCCGCCCTGCATCGGCTGGTTGACCACCCGGATGGAGCGGCCGAACCGGTTGACGACGTCGGTCGTGGTGCGGCCCTCGCGTGCGTCGGCGACGAGCCGCGCGAAGAATTCATCCGCGTCGCCCTGCCACTGGCCCTTGGCCTGCTCGTCCCGCAATATCTCGACCAGCCGGCGCCCGGTCAGCGCGATGTCGGTGCGGCGAAGCATCGCCGCGTAGCGCTCGTTGAACAAGATGATCTTGCCGTCGGCATCGAACATGCACAGCCCCTGCGACATGTTCTCGAGCGCGGTGTCCAATACCATTTGCTGGGCCCCCAATTGGCCCCTGGCACGCCGGTCGAGCAGCGCAGCCACGAGTGCGATCGCGATGATCGCGACCGCAGCGCTGGCGGTGAGGAAGGACAGCGAGGCCGGCGGGATCGACAGACCGCCGATCGCGAGCGTCGGATCCGGCGTCAGCAGCACCGCGCCCATCGCGGTAAAATGATGTGCGACGATGGCGACCGTCAGCAGGGCAGTCGCCGTCAGCGCGTGGAAGAGGTCGTCGCGTCGCGCCGCCACGAACAGCGCAAGTGCCGCTAGCAAAACTCCTGATAGCACCGAGACGGCGACCGTGCTTCCGATCCAGTCCACCCGCGCGGGCATCTCCAGCGCCGCCATGCCGGTGTAATGCATCGCCGCGACACCGGAGCCGACGATGGCGCCGCCGAGAACGATCCACACTGCGCGCGAGGACGATGCGGCGATGCTCAGTCCCACGAAGGTCACGGAGATCGCGAAGATCAAGGACAGGATGGTTACCGGGATGTTGTAGGCACCCGCGCCTCCCGGCCCGTAGGCGAGCATCGCAATGAAATGCGTCGCCCAGATGCCGCATCCGCTGACGGCGGCATCGAGGCCGAGCCAGACCAGACGCCCGACGCCCTGCGTCGCGCGCGCCCGGTGGAACAGGCTGATCGCCGCCGCGCTGGCGAGCAGGCACACCGCGCCGCCAAGCGCGACGAGCCGCAAATCGTGCTCTTCGGTGAGACAGTAGAGAACTTGATACATCGCGGGCCCCTATGGACCCGCACTTGAACCGACAGAGGTGGACAGTCGGTAACCGGCCCCCCACCCGTTGCGGCAATGGTGAACGGAAGATTTGCCCATTCACTCGGATTGTTCATCCTCGCACCGGCATGCTGCACGTCGGTTGCAGCCCCATGCAAAACATGCAAGCGCCGCGCGGATGTCCGCGCGGCGCCATCCTGGTTCAGCTTGGGCTAGCTCGCCGCGCGCAAATTCACCTTGCTCTCGGCGAGTGCCGTCAGCTTCTTGTCGGTCGCCTTCTCTTCCTCCAGCGTCTTGGCGAGCACACTGGCGCAGTCGTTGCGGCCGAGCTGCTTGGCCCAGGCAATCAGGCTGCCGTAGCGCACGATCTCGTAATGTTCGGCGGCCTGCGCCGCGTTGATCAGCGCGGCATCGAGCACGGCCTTGTCGGCGACTTCACCGGCGGTCTCGTCGGCCTCCTCGATGATGCCATCGATCGCCGGGCACTCGACCGCCTTCACGGCGACGCCATGCATCTTGAACACCTCCTCGAGCCGAGCGACGTGCTCCTCGGTTTCCTTGAGGTGCGTCAAAAAGCCCTGTTTCAATTGGGGATCGGTGGCCTTGCTCGCCATCTTCGGCAGCGCCTTGGTCAGCTGCTGCTCGGCATAATAGATGTCCTGGAGCTGGTGCACGAACAGGTCGTTCATGGATTTGATGTCTTTTGTGAACAGTCCCATCGTTCCGTCCTCTCGGATTTCTGGAACACGACGGCAGCGGCCCTGCACGAAAGCGCTTATTCCGCCATGTTCGGTTGCTGATTGGGCACAACGAGCGCGCGGCAGCGACGTTCCAAAAAGGCCCGTATTCGCTTTGCGCTGGAACAATGCGGACAGCGCCGAGGTCTGAGATCATGTCAGCATACGAAATGCGCGAGCCGGCCGGGTTCACGTTTCATATGCTTAACGCGCCTTCCGATGTGAACCGCGTATGACAAAAGGGCCGGTCCAGCGCAGAACCTATTGTTGTCAAGGGCTGCACAAGCCGCTGTTTTTGCCTTAAATGAGCTGGATCATGCCTAGCGATCGATGCCTGCCTTTGGCCATGATCGCACCCGACTGGCCAATGCCTGGCCCGGTCGGCCTTGCCCCCCGTCGGGAGGATGAATGCACGGACTGCTGCCCGCGCTGAAGCGCGGCTTCACGAGATGGATCGGCTGGCGACGGCTCGGAGTTGCCGCGAGCATCTTCATCATCGCCTTCGCGATCACCACGCTGGTGCGGACCCTCAAGGGCATCGATACCGGGGTCATCCTGACCGCGTTGACCGAGATTCCTCGCGGGAGTATCGGGCTCGCGGCGATCTGCGTCTTCTTCGCGTTCTGCACGCTGACATTCTACGACTATTTTGCACTGCGAACGATCGGCAAGAAGCACGTGCCCTATCGCATTGCGGCGCTCTCCAGCTTCACGTCCTACTCGATCGGCCACAACATCGGCGCCACCGTCTTCACCGGCGGCGCGATCCGCTTCCGGATCTATTCGGATTACGGGCTGAACGCGATCGACGTCGCCAAGATCTGCTTCCTGTCGGGCCTGACCTTCTGGCTCGGTAACATCTTCGTGCTCTCCATCGGCCTGGCCATCCATCCGGATGCGGCGTCCTCGATGGATCAGCTTCCCCCGTCGATCAACCGGCTGATCGCGCTCGGCGGCCTTGCCTCGATTGGTGCGTATCTGGTCTGGCTCTGCATGGGCGAGAAGCGGCGCGAGCTCGGCCAGAAGGGCTGGAAGGTGGTGCTGCCCTCGGCGCCGCTGACGCTGGTGCAGATCCTGATCGGCGTGGTCGATCTCGGCTTCTGCGCCTTGGCAATGTACCTGCTGATGCCTGCCAATCCGCCCATCGACTTCATGTCGCTGGCCGTGGTGTTCATCCTGGCGACGCTGATCGGCTTTGCCAGCCATGCGCCCGGCTCGATCGGCGTGTTCGATGCCGCCATGCTGGTGGCGCTGCCCCAATTCGGCCGCGAGGAGCTTCTGGCGACCCTGCTGGTGTTCCGCATCCTCTATTTCGTGATCCCGTTCGGCCTCGCCATCTCGATCATGGGCACGCGTGAGCTCTGGATGAACGTGGTCGCGCCGTGGCAGGAGCGCCGGCGGCTGGCGGAGGCCTGCGCCCAGGCCAATCTGCCCCAGCAGGTGGCCGCGATGGAGCGCGAGCGGGCGCTGCGGCAGGCCGGCAAGCGGTAGGCGGATCCTCAAACCCGTAAGACAAAGGTTGCAGGCGGGGGAGCAATCCTCTCTTATTTCCGCCTCAACTTTGCCGTTGAACACGCGGGCCATGATCCCTCATCCCCTTCGTACCCTTTCCGCAGGCGCCCTGCTGCTTGCGGGGATTCTGGTCGCCTTGCCGCCCGGGCGCGCCGCCGCCCAGGACGCCGGCGCCCTGCAGATCAGCTGGGAGGTGCGCAACCGCTTCCGCCTGTTCCGCGAGGAGCGCGACTTCCTGCTCCATGTCGAGAACGCGCGTAACCGCAACATCCTGGCCGCTGAGCAATCGCTGGAGCTCCAGAGCGAAGGCCGTGGCTGGGCCCGCAACATGGTCAACCGCCTCTGCATCGACCTCCAGGGCCGGGTCAACCAGCCCTGCACGCGCGACAACACCAAGGAAAACTACCTCACCCCGATCGACCACCCCGTCACCGTGCGCCTCATTGGCGCGGTGCCGGTCGGCGCCACCTGCGCCTGGTCGTTCGACGACGGCGACGGCCCGCAGCAATCGACCTTCGACTGCGCCGAGCCGATCAACTTGCGTGTCCGCTACGGCAAGCAGACGGTCGCAACCGTCGACGTCTCCTCCGGCTCCGATCCGACCCAGCGCGTCCAGACCGAGATCCAGGTCCGCGACATTTTCGTCGCCGGCCTCGGGGACAGCATCGCTTCCGGCGAAGGCAATCCGGACCGGCCGCTGGCGCTGTCGGACGAAGGCTTTTGCTTCCGCTCCTATCTCGGTACCGCCGGTGCGCAGTACTACCGTCCGAGCCGCCACGGCTTCAAGGGCGGCCGCGCCTGCGAGGCGCCGGATACGCTCGCCAACTGGCAACGCTACAGCGCGCTCTGGTTCGACGCGCCCTGCCACCGCTCGCTGTACAGCTACCAGACCCGCACCGCGCTGGCGCTCGCGGTGCGCTACACCCACATCGCCGTCACCTATCTGCCGCTCGCCTGCACCGGCGCCAGCATCGGCAACGGGCTGCTCGGCTCGCAGCGCGCCCGCGAATGCCCACCCGGCAAGACCGGAGTCTGCAACACCAGCGTGAATGCGCAGGTCGCCGAGCTGCGCGAGGCGCTGACCGCGGCGAAGAAGCGCCAGCCCGACCGTACGCTCGACCTCGTGCTGCTCTCGGTTGGCGCCAACGACGTCTATTTCTCCGGTCTCGTCGCCGACGTGATCGTCGAGACCGCGACCGAGCGCGCGCTGTTCCGTCGCTCCGGCGTGATGGCGAGCGTCGACGATTCTCGCGATGCACTGGCGCGCGAGCTGCCGCAGAATTTCGTCAAGCTGCGCGAGGCACTGAAGCCCCTGGTCGGCGGCGACCTTTCGCACGTGGTCTATGTCTCCTACGCCAATCCCGCGCTCGCCGATGGCGGCGTGCCCTGCCGCGGTGGCCGGGCCGGCTTCGACATCCATCCGTCCTTCAACGCCGATCCGCAGCGCCTCGCCCGCGTCTCGACCTTCGTCGACACTGAATTTCTGCCGCAGTTGAAGGGGCTCGCCACCTGCACCGGCGGCGCGCTGTGCCGCGATGTCGAAGCTGACCGCATGACCTTCGTCGATGCGCATCAGGCCGCATTCGCCGATCACGGCTTTTGCGCCCATTCGGGCAACGATCCCGAATTCGACCGCGCCTGCTTTGCCGAGAACGGCCAGAGCTTCAATCCCGATATCGTGAGCGCAGCGAGCCAGCCGATGCTGTGTGGCCGCGGCGCCTCGGAATATCGCGCCTATTTGCCTCGCGCGCGCTGGGTCCGCGACGCCAATGACAGCTATTTTGCCGCGATGACCTATCCGCAAGGATTGCCGGCGGCGAGCCAGCCGACCGACATCCACGACGCGACCTGGGGCGTGCTCTCCGCCGTCTATGGCGGCGCCGTGCATCCGAGCGCGGAAGGCCACGCCGCGATGGCGGATGCCGCCCTGCCCGCCGCGAGCGCCGTGCTCGGCCTCGACGCCGTGCCGCCGGGCGTGACGCGGGGCTTCCTGCCGCAGCTGTTGCCGAGCGCAAGGCAGTAGGGCCAGGCGCCGAGCTCTCTCCACACGTCATTGCGAGCGCAGCGAAGCAATCCAGAATCCCTCCGCGGAAAAATTCCTGGATTGCTTCGTCGCGAGAGCTCCTCACAATGACGAGTGCTGAGCTCGCGTCTCGTCACCTCACCAATCGTTCCCCCCGACCTGCCGTTCCATCAATCCAAAAACGGCATCGATCGATACTGCCTTGAACTTGGACACTTTGCCGCGCGCGCCTCTAGGACTCGTCTCGGGGAAACGGGCCGAGACTTAAGGGAGGCGCCTGATGAGCGCAGTGGTGTCCGCAGCGGACGTGAGGAGGTCTCGCGTCAGGCTGTTCATCGTGACCATGTTGTTCCTGGTCACCACCGTCAATTATGCCGACCGCGCCACGCTGTCGATCGCTGGCCCCGCGCTCTCCAAGGAGCTGCATCTCGATCCCGTCGCCATGGGATGGATCTTCTCGGCCTTCGGCTGGTCCTATGTCGTGGCGCAGGTGCCGGGCGGCTGGCTGCTCGACCGTTACGGCTCGCGCCTCGTCTATGCCTTCAGCATCATCATCTGGTCGCTGTTCACGCTGATGCAGGGCTGGGTCGGCTTCCTCAGCGCCGGCGCGGCCGTCGCCGTGCTGTTCGCGCTCCGCCTCCTTGTCGGCGTCGCGGAAGCGCCCTCCTTCCCCGCCAATGCGCGCATCGTCGCGGCCTGGTTTCCGGGCAACGAGCGCGGCACCGCGTCGGCCTTCTTCAACTCGGGTCAGTATTTCGCCACCGTGATCTTCGCGCCGCTGATGGGCTGGATCGCGCATGCTTACGGCTGGCGCTTCGTGTTCTTCGTGATGGGCGCGCTCGGCATCGTCATGGGCTTCGTCTGGCTCAAGACGATTTACGGACCGAAGGAGCATCCTTCGATCAACGACGCCGAGTTCGAGTACATCAAGGAGGGCGGCGCGCTGGTCGATCTCGACGCGCCCAAGAACGATCTGCCGCGCGCACGTGCGCCCGAGACCGGCTCGGGATGGGACCACATCCGCCAGCTGCTCTCCAACCGCATGATGCTCGGCGTCTATCTCGGCCAGTACTGCATCAACACGCTGACCTATTTCTTCCTGACCTGGTTTCCGGTCTATCTCGTCAAGGAGCGCGGCCTGTCGATCCTGCAAGCCGGCTTCGTGGCGACGCTGCCGGCGCTGTGCGGCTTCATCGGCGGCGTGCTCGGCGGCATCATCTCAGACGCGATCCTGCGCAGGACCGGCTCGCTGACCATGGCGCGCAAGATCCCTATCGTCGGCGGCATGCTGCTGTCGATGTCGATCATCGCCTGCAACTATGTCGACGGACAGGCTCTGGTGGTCGGCTTCATGGCGCTTGCCTTCTTCGGCAAGGGCATCGGCGCGCTCGGCTGGGCGGTCGTCTCCGACACCTCGCCGAAGGAAGCCGGCGGCGTCTCCGGCGGCCTGTTCAACACCTTCGGCAACCTCTCCTCGATCACCACGCCGATCGTGATCGGCTACATCCTGGCCGCGACCGGCTCGTTCAACGGCGCGCTGGTGTTCGTCGGCCTCAACGCGCTGGTGGCGGCGTTCGCCTATCTCGTCATCGTCGGCAAGATCGAGCGGGTGGCGCTCAAACGTTCCTCCTGAGGGCTCCCATGGGAGCTTGACCAGGCAACTCAACGGCGGCCCTCAAAAGCCGCCGTCTTTGTTTTTGGGGGTAATCGATGCTAGAAGTGCCAGGGAAACGCCTTATTCATCTAAGGCATGTATCGATGTTCGACCTCAACCAGCTCCGCTGTTTCGTCACGGTGGCGGAGGAATTGCATTTCGGCCGCGCCGCCGCGCGGCTGAACATGACGCAGCCGCCGCTGTCCCGGCAGATCCAGGTGCTCGAGCACATCATCGACGCGCCGCTGCTGGAGCGCACCAGCCGTTCGGTGCGCCTCACGCCTGCGGGGCGCAGCTTCCTGCCGGAGGCGCGCCGCATCCTCAAGCTTGCGGAAAGCGCGTCGCAAGTCGCCCGCCGCATCGCGCTCGGCAAGACCGGCTCGGTGAAGATCGGCTTCACTGCGGCCGCCGCCTATGGCTTCCTGCCGGAACTGGTCGCAGCCTGCCGCGCAAAACTGCCCGAGGTCGATTTCTCGCTGAAGGAGATGGTGTCGGGCGACCAGTTCGAGGCGCTGACCTCGGGCCAGATCGACGCGGGCCTGCTCAGGCCGCCGATCGCGCGTCCCGAACTTGCCAGCCGCCGCGTCGTCGCCGAGCCCCTGCTCGCCGCGATCCCGAAGAAGCATCCGCTCGCCAATGCCGACAGCATCACCATCAAGGATTTCGACGACCAGCCCTTCGTGATGTATTCGCCCTATGAGAGCCGCTACTTCCACGATCTCCTGGTGGCGCAATTCACCCGCGCCGACGTGCTGCCGCGCTATGTCCAGCATCTCAGCCAGATCCACTCGATCCTGGCCATGGTGCGCGCCGGCCTCGGGCTTGCCATCGTGCCGGCCGCGGCTGCAGGCCTGAAGATCTCCGACGTCCGGCTACGCCCGCTGAAGCTGCGGGGCCGCGTGCCGGTCGAGTTGTTCATGGTCTGGCGCCGCGACGACGAGAATCCGCTGCTCTCGGCACTGGTCAAAATCGCCGGTGAACTGTCCTCCGCGGAGGTGGCGGAGGATTGATGCTCAATCCGCATCGGTCGATATAGGCTTTGGCTTGGACCCGCATCGAACGGTCTCCTAAACCACGGCGCATGGACGCGCCGGCCTTAAGGCCCGTGTCCTCCACAACACGCACGAAGGGAACAGCGCCCGTGAGCAAGATGACCCCGCAGGAGATGGCCAAGAAGATCGGATCCGGCCTCCTGTCCTTTCCCGTCACGCCGTTTAGGGCGGACTACTCCTTCGACGAGGCGACCTACCGCGCCAACATGGACTGGCTGTGCGGCTACGACGTTGCCGGCCTGTTTGCCGCCGGCGGCACCGGCGAGTTCTTCTCGCTGACGCCATCGGAGGTTCCGCAGGTCGTCAAGGTTGCCGTCGACGAGACCAAGGGCCGCGTGCCCGTGCTCGCCGGCACCGGCTACGGCACCGCGATCGCCCGCGAGATCGCGATTGGGGCCCAGAAAGCCGGCGCCGACGGCCTGTTGCTGCTGCCGCCCTATCTCACCCATGCCGAGCAGGACGGCCTCGCCGCCCATGTCGAGGCGGTCTGCGCCGCCGTGAAGATCGGCGTCATCGTCTACAACCGTGACAACGCCATCCTCCAGCCCGACACGCTCGCGCGCCTTGCCGAGCGCTGCCCGAACCTCGTCGGCTACAAGGACGGCATCGGCGACATCGAGCTGATGACCCGCGTCTACACCAAGCTCGGCGACCGCCTGACCTATGTCGGCGGCCTGCCGACGGCCGAGACCTTCGCCCTGCCCTATCTCGACATGGGCGTGACGACCTATTCCTCGGCCGTCTTCAACTTCGTGCCGGAATTCGCCACCAATTTCTACACGGCCGTGCGCAAGCGCGACCACGCCACGATCCAGGCCGGGTTGAAGGATTTCATCCTGCCGCTGATCGCGATCCGCAACCGCAAGAAGGGTTATGCGGTCTCGATCATCAAGGCGGGCATGAAGGTGATCGGCCGTGACTCCGGCCCGGTCCGCCCGCCGCTGACCGACCTCACCGAGCAGGAGGTCGCGGAGCTGACCGCGCTGGTGAAGAATCTGCCCGCCATCCCATCGTCACAACAGGCTGCAGAATAGGACGACAACAAGGAGGAGCGTGCGATGGCCCCAACTGATATCTCAGGAGCACCTGTTATCACGGCGATGCAGGTGATCCCGGTCGCGGGCCGCGACAGCATGCTCCTCAACCTCAGCGGTGCACACGCACCGTTCTTCACCCGCAACATCGTCATCCTCACCGACAATGCCGGCCACACCGGCGTCGGCGAGGTGCCGGGCGGGCAGAAGATCTGGCAGACGCTCCAGGACGCCCGCGATCTCGTCATCGGCAAGACCGTCGGCGCGATGAACAACATCCTCGCCGACGTCCGCACCGCCTTCGCCGACCGCGATGCCGGCGGCCGCGGCAAGCAGACGTTTGATCTGCGCGTCATGATCCACGCGGTGACGGCGATCGAATCGGCGTTGCTCGATCTGCTCGGCCAGCACCTCAACCTGCCGGTTGCGGCGCTGCTCGGCGAGGGCCTGCAGCGCACGAGCGTCGAGACGCTGGGCTATCTCTTCTTCGTCGGCGACATCAGCAAATCCAAGCTGAACTATGTCCAGGGCGAGACCGGCAAGGCGGAATGGTTCAACCTCCGCCACCAGGAGGCGATGACGCCGGAGACTGTGGTGCGGCTCGCGGAAGCCACCCATGACCATTACGGCTTCGCCGACTTCAAGCTGAAGGGCGGCGTGCTGCGCGGTGAGCAGGAGATCGAGGCCGTCACCGCCATCGCAAAGCGCTTCCCGAACGCACGCGTCACGCTCGATCCCAACGGCGCGTGGTCACTGGACGAGGCGATCCGGCTCTGCAAGGACATGCACGGCATCCTCGCCTATGCCGAGGACCCCTGCGGCGCGGAAGGCAGCTTCTCCGGCCGCGAGATCATGGCCGAGTTCCGCCGCGCCACGGGCTTGCCGACCGCGACCAACATGATCGCGACCGACTGGCGCCAGCTCTCCCATGCGCTGCGCCTGGGGGCGGTGGACATTCCGCTGGCCGATCCCCATTTCTGGACCATGCAGGGCTCGGTGCGCGTCGCCCAGACCTGCCGCGACAACGGCCTGACCTGGGGCTCGCATTCCAACAACCATTTCGACATTTCGCTGGCCATGTTCACCCATGTCGGCGCCGCCGCACCCGGCAAGGTCACCGCGATCGACACCCACTGGATCTGGCAGGACGGCCAGGCGCTGACCAAAGAGCCGCTGCAGATCAAGGGCGGCAAGATTGCCGTCCCCGACCGGCCGGGCCTTGGCATCGAAATCGACAGGGCCGCTATCGACGTGGCGCATGACCTCTACAAGCAGCATGGACTTGGCGCCCGGGATGACGCTATTGCCATGCAGGACCTGATCCCCGGCTGGACCTTCGACGACAAGCGTCCCTGCCTTGTACGGTAAAACACTCTGGAGGAAACGATGACTGCGATCCTGAAGAACTTCATCGGCGGCGAATGGGTCGACGGCTCCGGCGTCACCAAGAACATCAACCCCTCCAACACCAACGACGTCGTCGGCGAATACGCCAAAGCCGACAAGGCGCAGACCGAGAAGGCGATCGCCGCCGCCAAGGCCGCCTTCCCCGCCTGGGCCCAGTCGACGCCGCAGGTGCGCTATGACGCGCTGAACAAGATTTCACTCGAAATCCTCGCCCGCAAGGAAGAGCTCGGCCGCCTGCTCGCGCGCGAGGAAGGCAAGACCCTGCCCGAAGGCATCGGCGAGGTCGCCCGCGCCGGCCAGATCTTTGCGTTCTTCGCCGGCGAGGCGCTGCGCCTGATCGGCGAGAAGGGCGCCTCGGTGCGTCCCGGCCTCGACGTCGAGCTCACCCGTGAGCCCGTCGGCGTCGTCGGCATGATCACGCCCTGGAATTTCCCGATCGCGATCCCGGCCTGGAAGATCGCGCCCGCGCTCTGCTACGGCAACACCGTCGTGTTCAAGCCGGCCGAGCTGGTGCCGGGCTCCGGCCATGCGCTTGCCGAGATCATCACCCGCTCGGGCATTCCCGCCGGCGTGTTCAACCTCGTGGTCGGCTCCGGCTCGGTGGTCGGCCAGACCCTGCTCGATCATCCCGATGTCGCAGCGATCTCCTTCACCGGCTCGGTGCAGACGGGGCGCAAGATCGCGCAGGCCTGCGTGCTCTCGAACCCGATGAAGAAATTCCAGCTCGAGATGGGCGGCAAGAATCCGCTGGTCGTGCTCGATGACGCCGACCTCAAGACCGCGGTCGAAGTCGCCGTCAACGGCGCCTATTTCTCGACCGGCCAGCGCTGCACCGCCTCGTCCCGCCTGATCGTCACCGAGGGCATCCACGACCGCTTCGTCGCGGCTGTGGCCGAGCGGCTGAACAGCCTGTCGGTCGACGACGCGCTCAAGGCCGGCGTGCATATCGGCCCCGTGGTCGACCAGAGCCAGCTCGACCAGGACCTGCGCTACATCAAGATCGGCCAGGACGAGGGCGCCAAGCTCGCCTTCGGCGGCGAGCTGCTCAAGCGCGAGACGCCCGGCCACTACCTGCAGCCGGCGCTGTTCACCGAAGCCAACAACAACATGCGCATCGCGCGCGAGGAGATCTTTGGCCCGGTCGCCGCCGTCATCCGCGCCAAGAACTACGAAGAGGCGCTGGCGATCTCCAACGACACCGAATTCGGTCTTGCGTCGGGCATCTGCACCACCAGCCTGAAATACGCCTCGCACTACAAGCGCAACAGCGAGTCCGGCATGGTGATGGTCAACCTGCCGACCGCCGGCGTCGATTATCACGTGCCGTTCGGCGGCCGGAAGGGCTCGAGCTACGGCGCCCGCGAGCAGGGCTCGTATGCGCGCGAGTTCTACACGACGGTGAAGACGGCTTATACGTTCCCGGGCTGATATCCGTAGGGCGGGTTAGCACCAGCGTAACCCGCCTCTTGGTTCCGAGCGTTGAGAGAAGCGGCGGGTTACGCCTTCGGCTAACCCGCCCTACAAGACGGAGTCCTCCCATGGACCAGGACGTCGCAGCGAAAGAGCAGCCCCGCTACATCAAGCTCAACGAGCGCGATAATGTCGCGATCGTGGTCAATGATTTCGGGCTTCCCGCCGGCGCCCGCTTTGCCGATGGGCTGACGCTGCGCGCCTTCGTGCCGCAGGGACACAAGACGGCGCTGGTTGATATCGCAGAAGGCGCGCCGATCATCCGCTATGGCGAAATCATCGGCTATGCGCTGTCGCCGATCCTGGCCGGCGAATGGGTGGACGAGGCGCGCATCCGGATGCCGGAGGCCCCTGACCTCGACAAGCTCGAAATCTCCACCGCCGTCCCCGCACCGCTGCCGCCGCTCGAAGGCTTCACCTTCGAGGGCTATCGCAATCCTGACGGCTCGGTCGGCACCAAGAACATCCTCGGCATCTCCTCGTCCGTGCAATGCGTCAAAGGCACGATGGAATATGCGGTGAAGCGCATCCGCGCCGAGCTGCTGCCAAAATACCCCAACGTCGACGATGTCGTGCCGTTGACGCACGCCTATGGCTGCGGCGTCGCCATCACCGCGCCCGACGCGGTGGTGCCGATCCGTACGTTGCAGAACATCGCGCTGAACCCGAATTTCGGCGGCGAGATCCTCGTCGTCGGCCTCGGCTGCGAGAAGCTCGCGCCCGAGCGGCTGGTGCCGGAGGGCGTCAGCGACGCCATCGTGCGGATGCAGGACGAAGCCTTCGACGGCTTCGGCGCCATCGTCGACGCGATCATGACCCAGGCCGAGGCCCGTCTGAAGGTGCTCAACGCCCGCAAGCGCGAGACCTGCCCGGCCTCCGATCTCGTCATCGGGCTGCAATGCGGCGGCAGCGACGCCTTCTCCGGCGTCACCGCCAATCCCGCCGTCGGCTTCGCCGCGGATCTGCTGGTACGCGCTGGGGCCACCGTGATGTTCTCCGAAGTGACCGAGGTGCGCGATGCCATCCAGCTGCTGACGCGCCGCGCGATCAACGAGGACGTCGGTCGCGCGCTGGTGCGCGAGATGGCCTGGTATGATTCCTATCTCGCCCGCGGCGGCGCCGACCGCAGCGCCAACACCACGCCCGGCAACAAGAAGGGCGGCCTTGCCAACATCGTCGAGAAGTCATTGGGCTCGATCGTCAAGTCCGGATCGAGCGCCATCACCGGCGTGCTCTCGCCCGGCGAGAAGGCGACGCAGAAGGGCATGCTGTTCGCGGCAACGCCCGCCTCCGACTTCATCTGCGGCACGCTTCAGCTCGCCTCCGGCATGACGCTGCAAGTGTTCACCACCGGCCGCGGCACGCCTTACGGCCTTGCGGCGGCGCCCGTGATCAAGGTCGCAACCCGCAGCGAGCTCGCCCGCCGCTGGAAGGACCTGATCGACTTCGACGCCGGCCGCATCGCCACCGGCGAGAAGACCATCGAGGAGACCGGCTGGGACCTGTTCCGCCTGATCCTCGACGTCGCCTCTGGCCGCACCAAGCCGTGGTCGGATCGCTGGGGCATCCACAACGATCTCACGCTGTTCAATCCGGCGCCGGTGACCTGAGGCTCGCGAGGCGGCTTCACTGACCTCCGATCAAGTGCATGTCACCGAACGTGACGGGCAGACTGCGCGTAATGAGATCGACGACGGCCGCGCGCAGGCGCTCGCTCGACGCGGCACCGCCCAGCGTCTCGTCTATCGGCCCGCTCGGACCGGCCAGTTGCATGGTTCCGGTGTTGTCGAGCGGCGCGGCCGCCCGCTTCTCGATCACGTCGAACGATCTGCCATCGATGATGCGAACTTCGTAGAGCGCGTGGATCATACCGTAGTCTGCAAGCAGCGTCCGGTATTCGGCAAGCCCGACGCCCTCGACGTTGCGACCGTTGCCGAGTTTCGATCTCGCCCGGGTGATGACGATGTACGCGTCCAGCCCCTGCGGGGCGACATCGCTGCGGACCAGTTCCTTGAACGGATCGCGGCGCAGGAGATTGACGGGCGCAACCGGCGAATCCCTGATTGCTGCGAACGCGGCGCGCCTGTAGCTCACCGGCTGCACGCGAAAGCGCCCGTCCAGCAGCCTGCTCGCCTGCTGGACGATCAAGTCGTCCAGCGCCCACGCGCTGATCGACAGGCTTTGCGCGGTGGCGCCCAGTCGGGTCAGACCGGCTTGCGTCAGACTCATCTCCTCGCCGATCGCCGAGACGATACCGACGGTCTTGATCGCCTGGAGACGGCTCGCGCGCGTCTCGAAGGCCGCGGCGGCGCCGAGAGCGACGCAAGCGGCGGCGAGGCCAATCCATAGAAAAGCGGTGCGGCGCATGGCCTATCGAATCCTGAAGTCGAACGAATAGGACGCACCGAGGCCGACGGTGGTCTGGTTCGACGATCCCCGCAGCTTCACCAGCGGGCTGTCCGCGGCATCACCGAGCAGCTTCTCATACTCGACATAGGCATGGACCTCCCACTGCCGATTGATGCGGTAGGAGATCTGGCTGCCGAAGCCGACCGAGTGTGCGCCACCTTTGGCATTGTAGGTCGGCAATCCCGATGCCAACGCCTGCACGGCGTCGACTCCGAAATAGGGCGCGGTCGCCTTGGTGCTCTTCCAGGTGAAGCGCGGACCGGCCGAGATGGTCAGCCTTTGAATCAGTGGCACGATGACGTCGGCGGAGACGTCGGCGACCGTGCCGGTATGCCCGCCGATGCCCTGGCGCAATTCGCTACGCAGGCGCAGCCAGTCGACGGGATAATATTCGACGAAGCCGCCCAGCTCGTAGGCGGCCTTGACGTCGCCAAGCCCGGTCAGCTCGGCATATTTGCCGCTCTTGCGCGACGAGACGTACTTGAACGCAGGCCCGGCGCGAAAATTGCCGACGTCCAGCAGCGCGATGCTGGCGCTGTCGCGCGGCCCCCGAAACTGGTCGACCGATCCGGCACGGCGGATGGCGAAGATCGGAATCGGGAGGAACTTTCCGTCCTTCGACCCGACGAAATCGGGCATGTACTGTCCGCCGATACCCACCATGACCGTCCAGTTTCCGGAGGGCGACGGCAGCATCGGCAACTCGAACGGCGGCGCCGGCAGCGTGACCGTGGTCTGCGCCGATGCGGCGTGAGGGATCGTCACGATCGCACCGAGTGCGGCAACGAGGGCGGTCGTCCGCCGCGCATTCACCGTGAGGCGGAAGGCGGCTTCGTCAAAATGCGTCATTACGGGGCCCCCGGACCGGCCTTGCTGGCCTGGTCGACTGATGTGGTTCGGAGCCCCAGCATGTGGTCCGGCAAAATTGCCCCAAGATTGCAAGGAGAGAGCCGCTGACCGGATCCGTTCCATTGTGCGACGGGCGCGGGCCACCGAACCAACATTGCCCGAACATTGCCGAGACGCGCTCCCGCGCCGAAACTTCGGCCGGCACCGCCGCCGGCCCGCTCGCGTCTGCCTTTCATTCGCCAAGCTCGCTGCCTTTATGGGAACCCTGCGCACGAGCCGAAACGCCAGACTTCGGCCAGGGAGCGTCACGCTCGGGGTTTGTTGCCCAGCAGAGTCTAAGGACGACCCGCGTGCGTTCCCTCGTGATCGAAGACGAACCGCAGATCGGCGCCTATGTCAGTCGCCTGCTCGGACAATTGCACGGAATCGTCGACATCGTCGGCTCGATCGCCGATGCACGTCAGGCGCTCGACAATTTCAAATATGATCTCGCGATCGTCGACCGGATGCTGCCCGACGGCGATGCGCTCCAGGTGGTCACGGCGTTGAGCCAGTCGTCGGAACGTCCCGCGATCATCATGCTGACCTCCAAGGACGCCAAGGAGGATGTCGTCGACGGCCTCAACGGGGGCGCCGACGACTATCTCGGCAAGCCGTTCGAGCCGCAGGAGCTGATCGCGCGGGTGCGCGCGGTGCTACGGCGGCCGCGGCTGCTCGCGCCTTCGGTGCTGTCGCTCGGCAATGTCGAGCTGCATCTCGGCAGCAACGAGGCCGTCGTCGCCGACACCAAGATCCTGCTGCGACGGCGTGAGGCGCTGATCCTGGGGGCGTTGCTGATGCGGCGCGACCGCGTCATCACCCGCGCCGCCCTGATCGAGGAGATCTACGGCTTCGACGACGAGATCGAGTCCAACACGCTCGAAGCGCAGGTCTCGCGCCTCCGCAAGAAACTGACCGAGCTCGGCGGCGACGTCGAGATCCGCAGCATGCGGGGCATCGGCTACATCCTGCGGCTGGCAACACCGCGATGAGGTCGATCGCCAGAACCTTTGCGCTGTCGCTCGGCATCGCCGCGACGACGATCTTCCTGATCATGGTCGGCATCTTCGTCACGCGCTACCCGCTGGAGGAACGCGAGTTCAGGGCCTGCAGGGTCGTGGCGACCGTTCTCGATCGTGCCACGCTGATCGAAGGGCAAAACCTGACGGTGCGTCCGACTCCCGCTCTTCAGGAATTGAAGGCGGACAGCCCGAACCTCTGGTACGTCGTGTCCGCCGGCGATCTCGTCAGCGAGTACGGCAGCGAGCACCGGCCACCGCTTCCGTTCGCATTCCCCTATCGCGGGCCCGTCGGCCTGTCGGTCTTCAGCACACTCGATCAGAACAGCACGTTTTGTCTCGCCGTTGCGCAACGGGGCTCCGTGCGGCTCTCGATGATGGCCGGCGAGCCTCAGGTTCGCTTTGGCCGGATTGCAAGAAGCTTCCTTGTCCGCAACATGTTTTCCATCCTCCTGGTGGCGCTGGCCTTTGCGGCAACCGTCGCGATCGGTTCGGCGCTTGCCGCGCGTTTCGTCTCACGCGGCATCGAGCGGGTCGCGCGGCGCGCCCTCGCGATCGATCCGTCGGCGCCGCAAGGACTGATATCCTTGTCCGAGGTTCCCTCGGAGCTGAAGCCGTTGGTCGAGGCGCTGAACCGCGCCTTCGGCGAGATCGACGCCTATATCAGGATGCAACGCCGCTTCCTCGGCAACGCCGCCCACCAACTCCGCACGCCGCTCACGCTGTTGCGTGCGAAGATCGAGGACGTGCCCGAGCCGGCGCTGAAGGCCGAATTGGTGCGCGACATCAGGCGCCTGACGTACCTGGTCTCGGCCATGCTCGACCTGGCCCGGCTGCAAAATCATGCGATCGTGAAGCGGCCGATCGATCTCGCCCAAATCACGCTCGACGTGCTGGCCGATTTCGGTCCCTCGGCACTGGACGCCGGCATCGAGCTCGCGCTGGAGCAAGACGGGAAAGGTCCGCTTCTGGTCCAAGGCGTGGACGCCGCGATTCGCAGTGCGCTTGCCAACCTCGTCGGCAACGCGCTCATTCACGCCCATGGCGCGCAACGCATCGTTGCCACGCTCAGCCGCGATGGCATCTCGATTCACGATGACGGTGCGGGCCTGCCCGGTGGCGCCGAACACGGGCTGACCGAGCCGTTTCAGACCGGCAACGCCGCCGCCGACGGCGCGGGCCTCGGCCTGTCGATCGTCCGCGAGATCATGGCCGCCCATGGCGGCGAGCTGGTCATTTCCTCCGCGCCCGGCCGTGGCACGACCGTGAGCCTGCGCTTTCCCGCGGCCACCGCGCCGGTCAAAGCCCCGCAGCTCGATCTGCAAGAGCACTAAGCAAGGCGCATCGTCGGTCCACGAAACCGTCCGGAAACATTGGCGCCAAATGCTTCTTGATCGTTTCGTCCTTTCGCATCAAGCAACCAATATGTGCGCCGGAGGCGATCGGAATGTTTGTACGCGAGCGAACCTGCTCCGGCGTCGACGCGACCAAACCTCCGATTGACATCTTCAACGGAGATTTTCCAATGCGTGCTCTCACAATGATTGCCGTCGCCAGCGCCGTGATTGCGAGCGCGACCGGTGCCTTCGCCACCGAGCTTCCCTCTTACGAAGTGACGTCGTTTCCGATCTCGACGACGCAAGTGCAGGTGCTCGGCGGCGCCGGCGTCGAGGAGCAGTCGGCCGCACCGACCATGATCGTCGCCGGCATGCCCGCCTCGCCCGCACAGCTTTCGGTGTTGTCGCCGCGGGTCAAGCGGCTGGCGAGCGCCGGTGCGACGAGCGAGCAGCGCTGATCGCGAGCGACGCAAGGCACACGACCTCATCTTGTCATTCACGCATTCGCGCGCCGGCATCAACCGGCGCGCGCTCGATTTATAGCAATACTAATTCCAAATCTGATGATTGAGGGACCATTGCGTCCTTCTCCACTTCAAGCCCGGGAATGCTCTTGTTAGTCGTGCCCGTCAGGAATGATGGGGTCGCGAATGACAACATATCTAAGGACGGCAACGAGATTGATCGGCGGCGCGCTGCCGCTGTTGGCGGGCCTGATCGACGCGGCGCCAGCCGAGGCGCAATCATCGTCGCAGGAATTGCCCGCCGTCGTCGTCGAACAGCCGTCGTCGCGATCGAAAGCCGGAGCACGTCCGCCCCGCTCGCAGCGGGCCGGGCAGACAGCGAACCGACGCCGTCAGACCCAGCCCGCACAGTTGAACGCCAATACACCGGCGGCGGGCGCTGCTGCTGCCGAGACCGCGACGGGCCCGGTGCAGGGCTATGTGGCAAGTCGCAGCGGCACCGGCACCAAGACCGACACGCCGCTCCGCGAGACGCCGCAGTCGATCAGCGTGGTGACCGCGGAGCGCATCATCGACCAGGGCGCGACCACCGTGCAGGAAGCGTTGCGCTACGTGCCAGGCGTGTTCGCCGACGCCTACGGCGCGGATTCGCGCGGCGACTATCCGCGCATCCGTGGCCAGGATCCGAACATCTATCTCGACGGCACGCGGATGGTGAACACCTGGAATTTCAATGAATGGCGCCCGGAGCCTTATACGCTGGAGCGTATCGAGGTTCTGCGCGGCCCCTCTTCCGTGCTCTACGGCGACACCTCGACGGCAGGCTTGCTGAACCTGATCTCGAAGCGGCCGCGGGCTGAATCCGCCAGCGAGATCGGCGTGCAATATGGCAGCTTCAACCGCAAGCAGGTGCAGCTCGACTCCACGGGAAAGCTGACAAAGGACGGCGAGTGGCTCTATCGCTTCATTGGCGTGTTCCGCGACAGCAACATGCAGACGGATTACGTCAAGGATGATCGCATCGTGCTCGCGCCATCGCTGACCTGGCGCCCGACCAACGATACCAGCTGGACCGTGCTCGGCACCTACCAAAAGGACACGAGCGGCTCCTCCACCGCGTTTCTGCCGCATGAAGGCACGCTCTATCCCGGCCCCAACGGCTTCATTCCGGTCAACCGCTTCGCCGGCGAGCCTGGCTTTGACAAATACCAGACCGAGACCGGGGCGATCAGCAGCTTGTTCGAGCACAGCTTCAGCGACGGCCTGAAGATCCGGCAGAACCTGCGCTACGCCCATGTCGAGGGCATCTACCGGTCAATGTGGCCGGATCTGAACTTCGTCGATCCAAGCGATCCGAACTATCCATTCCTCGATTCCAGCCGACGTACCATGGCACGCAGCGTATGGAGTCGTCAGACGGTCAAGGACAGCCTGACCTCAGACAGCAATGCCGAGCTGAAATTGCACACCGGGCCGGTCGCACACAAGGTGCTGTTCGGTATCGATTACCGCCAGATCAACGAGCGTGCGCAATCGGGCTTCGCCACGGACTCGACGCCGTTCGATCTCTACGCGCCGGTTTACAGCGGCGTGACGGCGCCGGCGATGTCTGCCGAACCCGATCTCCGTCAGACCCAGCTCGGCCTCTATGCACAGGACCAGTTGCGGCTCGGGCCATGGCTTGCGGTCTTCGGTCTGCGCCACGACTACGTCACCAGCGACACGCAGGGTTTACCGGTCGAGAACTACCAGGCGACCACCGGCCGTGCCGCGCTGATGTACGAACTGCCGTTCGGCCTCACGCCCTACGTCACCTATGCGCAGTCGTTCAACCCCATCTTCGGCGGGGGCATTTGCGCCACCGCGTGCGCGCCGCAACGCGGCGAGATGGTCGAGCTCGGCTTCAAGTACAATCCGACACCACGCAATGCGATCAACGGCGCAATCTTCGACATCACCGAGAAAAACCGGCTGACGAGCGATCCTGACAATCCCTTGCTCTCGATCCAGACCGGCAAGGTCCGGATCCGCGGCGCCGAGCTCGAGGTGCTCACGAACATTACTCCGGATCTCGATCTGATCGCCGCCTACACCTATCTCGATGCCCGCGTCGAAAGCGGCGACAATGCCGGCAAGCATGTCGAGACCGTGCCGGACCACCAGGCCTCGCTGTGGGCGAAATACCGCCTCACCTGGTTTGGCCTGCCGGGCGTCACCGTCGGCGGCGGCGTGCGCTACATCGGGCAATCCTGGGACGGCACCGACACCCTCCGCACGCCGGACTACACTTTGTTCGATGCCATGGTCCGCTACGACAATGGTCCCTGGCGGCTTCAGGTCAATGGCAGCAATCTCTTCGACAAGCGTCACGTCACCACGTGCCGTGCGCTCGGCGATTGCTTCCTCGGTATCGGCCGTACGGTGCTCGGCAGCGTGACCTACAGATTCTAGGACCGATCTCTACGTCATGCTGCCCGGCATGAAGCAGCGCACGCGCGGATGACCGTCGATATAGTGCTTCCACACCATGGTGCGGCCGATCTTGTTCGGCACGGTGATCACGGCACCATCGGGCACCACGACCCACTCGTCGTCGATGCGGACGCGGTAGCGACCGCGATCGGATTCCCAATCGGCGTCGGCAATGATGTAGCCGTCGGCGTCGGTGCAGCATTGTCCGAATTCGCTGTGCAGGCTTTCGAACCAGGGTTTCAACGGCGAGTTGGCGTAGCGCCCGTCATCGCGCGCCAGCGCCGAGGTCGCCAACACCGCTACCAGGCCCAGCGCTGTCAGGGCCAGCAACGGCGCTGCACCCAATCTTGCAAATCGCAATCTTGGAAGTCGCATATCGTCTCCGCGGGTCGAAGTGATCGCCGCGAGGGACGATGCGTGCCGCCCACCTTCCGCGGCTCAGCGAAAGGCCTAGAGGGCAGCGACTCATTCCCCCAGCCGCTTGCGGACAGCTATGCAAATCCGGCGCCAGCACGCATTCCGGGCAACTACTGGAGCGGGCCCGGGGCGCGTTCGTCTTTCGGCGAATAAATCGCTGCTGATCTTACTGCTTGGGCGCCGGCGCCATCATCCCGCCGCCGCTCTTCTTCGTCGCGGGTGCTGGCGGCTTGGTGGCCGCAGCCTGCGCGGGCAGATATTTTGCGACGATGGCGGGATCGACCTGGGCGATGTTGGCGTCAGGCAGGCGCGTCCAGGCCTCGTCCTTGCCGAGCAGCGAAATTCCGAGATAGCCGCGCAGCGTCAGGGTCTGGCCATCAGGACTGACCCTCATGTTGGCCTTCCAGATCTGGCCGTCACGCGGATTGAGCACGTTGCCGCCTTCGTACTTCATCCCTTCGCGCTTCATGTTGCGGACGAAGGAGATGCCGAGCACCGGCGCGTTCTTGCGATCGTCGGTGCACTTGCTGCAGACCTCGTTCGGGTCGTCGCCGGGCCGCGGGAAGGTTTTTGCGATCACGCCTTCGAAGACGCCGTTACGGTCGACGAAGAGGAACCATCCGACCGTCTTGCCGTCTTCGACCTTCTGCCACAGGCCCGCCGCCGTAGGCTCGGCGGTCTGCGCTGCGGACGGCGTCACCGTCGCGAGCGACAATGCCAGCGCGAGGAAGGGGAGCAGCCGAAAGCTGGAGGGATTCCGCATTAGATCACCTTGTTATTCCACGACCGGAATGGCCGCAGACTACGGCGATTTCGCGAACGGTTCCAGCACCAGAAACATGGGGCATTGCCTTCCCGCCCCGCCGCATCAGTTGACACCGAGTTTCTTTTGCAGGCTGGAGGACGAGGTCGTGTACTGGAACACGAGCCGCTTCTCCGGATAGACGTAGCGATGGGCTTTTTGCGACATCAGCGCGCCCTCGTGGAAGCCGCACAGGATCAGCTTGAGCTTTCCGGGATAGGTGTTGATGTCGCCGATCGCGAAGATGCCCGGCACGTTGGTCTCGAACGCGGATGTCTCGACCGGCACCAGATTGTTCTCCAGCGCAATGCCCCAGTTCGCGACCGGACCGAGCTTCATGGTCAGTCCGAAGAACGGCAGCATGGTGTCGCAGGCAATGTCGATCACAGCGTTGTCGTTGCCCTTGATGGTGGCGCCGGTGAGCTTGCCCTCGGCGCCGGAAAGAGCGGTGACCTGGCCGAGCCGGAGATCCATCTTGCCAGCGGCGACCAGCGCGCGCATCTGCTCGACGCTGTGGGGCGCGGCGCGAAACTCGTCGCGCCGGTGCAACAGCGTGATGCGCTTCGCGATCGGATGCAGATTGAGCGTCCAGTCGAGCGCGGAATCGCCGCCGCCGACGATCAGCACGCTCTTGTCGCGGAACGTTTCCATCTTGCGCACGGCGTAATGGACTGACGTGCCTTCATAGGCCTCGATGCCCGGCACCGGCGGACGCTTGGGCTGGAACGAGCCGCCGCCGGCCGCGATCACCAGCACCTTGCACTCGAACACCTTGCCCGCATCCGTGGTGCAGCGAAACAGGGGATCGCCGATCTTCTCCACGGTCTCGACCATCTCGCCGAGATGGAAGGTCGGATGGAACGGCTTGATCTGCTCCATCAGAGCGTCGGTGAGCCCCTGCCCCGAAACCTGCGGAATGCCGGGAATGTCGTAGATCGGCTTTTCCGGATAGAGCTCGGCGCACTGGCCGCCGATCTTGTCGAGGATGTCGACGAAATGCGCCTTCATGTCGAGAAGGCCAAGCTCGAAGGCGGCGAACAGACCGCAGGGGCCGGCGCCAATAATCAGCACATCGGTTTTGATCGCGTCGCTCATGTCGTCTCTTTGTCTGTGGTTATCAGCTGGACGGCGCCCTTTGGGCAGAGGTGACCCTGCCTGTCTAGCCAACGGGGATGGATCAGGGAAGGCATAAAAGCGGGAGCACCCCGCAACCGCGCCCACTTGCCGGGGCAGGATAACTGGGCTGTAACGAGCGAGGATATGACGGAGATCAATCGGTGAACGCACCAAGTCGCCTCGATACGACGCCGCGCCTGGAGGACTACCCCTACCGCCTCAGCGACAACGTCCGCTTCGGCGATCTCGATCCCAACCAGCACGTCAACAACGCGGTCTACGCCACCTATTTCGAGACCGGCCGTGTCACGCTGATGAAGAGCCCGGAGTACGGGCTGACGCCGCCAGGGCTCGCCTGGATCATGGTGCGGCTCGACATCCATTTCCGCGCCGAGCTGCACTGGCCGGGCACGATCGAGCTCGGCCTCGGCGTGGTGAAGTTAGGGCGAACGTCGGTGACCTTCGAGCAGGTGGTGTTTTCGGAAGGGCGATGCGTGGCGTCGGCGCAGGCCATCGCCGTCATGATCGATGAGGCCTCGCGCCGGCCGACACCGCTGACCGACGAGGTGATCCGCAATCTCAAGCCGTGGTGGCGGCGCGGAGCGGGCGAACCATGATGCGCCACGCGGCGCTCTGGCTTGTGCTGGCCGTTCTGGCCGCGCAGCCCTCCGTGGCCGAGGACTACCATCGGGAGGATCTGCGCATCGCGATGCCGGCGGCGGGCCCGCGCGGCCTCGAAGCGTTGCTGATCCGCCCCGCGGGCACACAGGCTTATCCGCTCGCGCTGATCAGCCACGGCACGGCCACGGATGCAGTGCAGCGGCGCGATCTCACCCCTTACCGCTTCTACCAACAGGCCGTCGCATTCGCACGCAGGGGATTTGCCGCGCTCGTCGTGATGCGTCGCGGCTACGGCGACTCGGGCGGCACTCACGCGGAGCGCGCCGCCTGTTGCGCCACCGCAAGCATTCTGCGCACGGAAAGAATGGCTGCGGACGATCTGCGCGCCGCGGTTGCAGCCATGGAGCATCGCCCTGATGTCAGCTCGCACGGAATGATCGCGGTCGGAGTTTCCACGGGAGGCCTCGCAACCGTCGCACTGACGACGAACCCGCCCCCTGGCCTCGCGGCGGCGATCAGCTTCGCCGGCGGCATTCGTCGCGACAACGCGAGCGATGCCCAGAAAACTGCCGACCAGGCGGGATTGGTCGACGCGTTCCGCACGCTGGGCGCAACGTCGCACGCACCCATGCTGTGGGTCTATGCGGCCAACGACAGCTATTTCAGTCCGGAGCTTGCCGGCCAAGCGTTCGACGCGTTCTCAGCCGCCGGTGGACGCGCGCAGCTGATCGAGGCACCGGCTTTCGGCAATGACGGCCATGATCTGTTTCATGGCGGCGTCACGGTCTGGCAACCGATGGTGGACGCCTTTCTGCATCAGCAAAATCTGGGCAGAAGTAAACCTCTGGCAGCGCCGCTCCTGCCCGATCTGCCGGTTCCGCCGCAATTCGGCAGCCGAGGGCGCGCGGCCTTTTCGGAGTACATGGCCGAGGGCCAACACAAGGCATTCGCAGTCTCGAAGAACTTCTATGGCTACTCGGTCGGTCGGCGATCGGTCGAGGATGCCAAACAGCGCGCGCTATCCGGATGCGGGAAACTCGCGCCCGATTGCGCGCTATATGCGGTCGACGATCAGCTCTCTGGACCGGCGACGGCCGCCGCTGAGCCCGTCAGGCCTGACGTTCCGGCGTCGTCACGATGAGACCGTCGAGATCGTCGGAGACCTTGATCTGGCAGGACAGGCGCGAATTCGGGCGCACATCGAAGCCGAAGTCGAGCATGTCCTCCTCCATCGGCGTCGGGCTGCCGACCTTCTCGCGCCAGGCTTCGTCGACATACACATGGCAGGTCGCGCAGGCGCAGGCGCCGCCGCATTCGGCCTCGACACCGGGAATGCTGTTGCGGATCGCGGCTTCCATCACGGTTGCGCCGTTCTCGATTTCCACCGTGCGGGTTTCGCCCTTGTGGTCGACAAAGTGAATCTTGGCCATGTGTGCTCGTGCTGCCGCGGTGCTGGAATGAAGGAGGGTCCGGGCTGTCCTATAACGGGTCGATCAGCCCGGCGCCATAGGGTTTTGATGCGAAGTGAATCCCGCTTTGCGGCAAGAAAATGCGTCAAAACAAGCAACTAGAGGCCGGCTCGGCCGCTTGGCCTCAAGCCTTCAGGATGGCCTCGATGGCGGCGCGGGCCTCGGTCACGGCCTCCTTCAGCGCGGCGAAGGCATGGCGCTCGTTGTGACCGGTCTGGATCGCGGTTTCCAGGCTCGCTGCGGCATCCGCCACCGCAAAAGCGCCGATCCCGCGGGCCGAGCCCTTGAGCTTGTGGGCAAGTGCACTGGCATCAGTCGGCAGCATCGCCATCGCCGCCATCAGGCGGACCGCCTGCTCGGCGAACATGGCCAGCACTTCCTGTTCCAGCTCCGCGTCGCCGAGCGTCATCCGGGAGAGGTGGTCGAGGTCGAGCGGGCTGTCGATGGGTGCAAGCGGGGGCGAGGGCATCCAGTCCATCCGTTGCAGTTCAGGCGTCATGGCGCAGGCCCCGGCATAGCGCGATGGTTCCGCCGGTCCGGCGGTAGTTTCTCCTTACCCAAGCATGGAAATGGTTAACGAAATGTTTGGGCTGTTTGACGCAGATCTGCCGGTTTATTGACGAAAAGTTGCCGCAATCGGCCGAGACCGGTGGAGAATTTCATTGATTGCTAAGGCGTTAGGGCGCGATCCTGTTAACGATGATTAAGATTGTCTTAATCGCGGGCATTTCATTCGCGACGCTCTGCCAATAGGATGTTGCAGAAATTGGCGGACAAGCCGTCCGGGTGGGGACGGCTCGGAGATCCGCGCAAGCGGCATGATCCGGTCTGTGGGCTTGCGTAGCGCGCAGGGCTCGCGGGGGGACGCGTACAAGTAACGAGGGCTCGGACTGAACATGGCGAACACTCCGAAAAAGGTCAAAGACCCCACAGAAGTTGCGCTTTCTGCGATCCAGGAAGCCCTCAACATCAGCGACACGGCTGCGGACACCAGCCGCAACGCCTCGATGCGCAACGAGACGGCGTCCTCGGTGGCGCCGCCGGCGCCCCCGATCTTCGACGAGCCGAGCTTCGAGCCGCGCCCCGCCGCCAACGAACGGTCGACCGTGTTCGATCCGGTCGAGGAGCCGCGCTCTTCGCGCCGCGCCGCCAATGACGACCGCGAGACCATCGGCCAGCTGCTCCAGGCGCTGCAGAAGGGCCGCCCTGCCCGCAGCGTCTATACCTTCGCCACCATCTTCGCCGGCGTCTGGCTCGCTGCCTGCGCTGCGCTGACGTTCGGCTTCCTGCCCTCGATACAGGCCGCCATGGGCCAGAGCGGCGGCGTGCTCGTCATCGCCGGCCTGATCGCGATGTTCTTCGCGCCGATCATGCTGTTCTACTTCCTCGCCAGCCTGGTCTGGCGCGGCCAGGAAATGCGCATGATCGCGCAGGCGATGGCGCAGGTCGCGATCCGCTTCTCCGAGCCCGAAGGCTCGGCCTCCGATTCCATGGTCACCGTCGGCCAGGCCATCCGCCGCGAGGTCGCGGCGATGGGCGACGGCATCGAGCGTGCGATCGCGCGTGCCGGCGAGCTCGAGACGCTGGTCGCCAACGAGGTCGCCGCGCTCGAACGCGCCTATTCCGACAACGAAGTGCGCATCCGCGCCCTGCTCCAGGACATCGCGCATCAGCGCGACAATCTGGTCGGCCAGGCCGAGCAGGTCCGCAGCGCCATCTCCGGCGTGCAGATCGATCTGCGCCACGACATCGCGCTGATCTCGGACGCGATCGCCTCACGCGTCGACGAAGTCGCCAAGTCCATCACCGGTGCGCTGGAAGAGCGCGGCGCCCACATCACCAGCGCGCTGAGCAATGCCGGCGACAACATGATCCTGGCGCTCGGCGAACGCGGCGGCGACCTGCTCGACCGCCTCGAGGAGGCCAGCAACGAGACCACGCGCGCGGTGCTCGACGCCAGCGAGCGGCTGACCACCAGCCTCAACTTCAAGACCGGCCACGTCCACGACGAGTTCGTCGACCTCGCCGACCGCGTCCACGAGATGCTGAACGAGCGCATCGACCGCATCACCGGCGAATTCGAGCAGCGCTCCGCCGCGATCGTCGACGGCATCTCCGAGCGCACCGAGCAGGTGCACGACAGCTTGAAGAATTCCTCGGACTCGCTGCTGCTCGAGCTCGAGCTGCGCTCCAACGACCTCTCCTCCAAGATCGACGACGCCGGCAACCGCCTCGCCGGCCAGATCATGACGAGCGGCGACAAGGCGAGCGAGGCGCTCGACGCCACCGTCAACACCCTCGTCGCCAAGGTCGTCAGCCAGACCGAGACCGCGCACGACTCGCTGTCGCTGCAGATGAGCGCGTTCGACGAGCTGGTGCGGAACCAGGGCACCGAGCTGGTCGAGAAGTTCGCCCGCGACTCCGGCACGCTGGGCGCCCTGATCACGCGCCACATCTCCGAGTTCGACCGCACCGTGAAGACCTTCGGCGGCGAGATCGTCGAGCGCATGGGCCAGCGCACGCAGGACATCCATGAGTCGCTCAAGACCTATGTCGACAATTTCGACACCCGCTTCACCGCGAACGGTGGCGAGATCACGGCCGTGCTCGACCAGCGCCTGGTGCAGTTCGAAACCACGATCGGAGAACGCGTCAGCAATCTCGACGCCTCGCTGAACGGCAAGATCTCCAGCCTCGACTCGACGATCGAAGGCCACATCAAGACCTTCGACGAGCAGCTCGGCGGCCGCGTCACCGCGCTCGAACAGTCGTTCGACACCCGTGCGAAGTCGGTCACCGAGACCGTCGACAGCCGTCTCGACACGCTGGCGACCACACTGACGGACGGCGCCACGCAGGCGATCCAGTCGATCGACTCCCGCCTCACCCACCTCACGACCTCGCTGACCGATGGCGCATCCCAGACCATCCAGTCGATCGACACGAGGCTGACCCACCTCACGACGACGCTCACCGGCGGCGCGTCGCAGGCGCTCGAGTCCATCGACTCCCGCCTCACCTACCTCACCACCGCGGTGACGAACGGCGCTTCGCAAGCGGTGCAGTCGATCGACACGCGCCTGACCCTCCTGACCTCGACCCTCACGGACGGCACCGCCCAGGCGATCGACGCGGTCGACCGCCGCATCACCGGCGTCACCGAGATCATCGACGGCCGCAGCACGCACCTGACCGACACGGTCACGGCGCGCTTCCAGGAGATCCATCAGGTCATCGAGACCAAGGTCGGCTCGGTCGCCAGCGACATCGACGTGCGCGTGGCGCAGTTCGAGGATCTGCTCGGCTCGCGCGTCGAGGCCGTCGCCGGCCGCATCGAGAGCAGCGGCCGCCAGGCCAGCGAGGACATGATGTCCCGCGCCGAGATGATCTCGACCGCGATCCGCTCGCATGTCGAGGACGCCGAGCGTTCGCTCACCAACCTCGTCGTCAACACCAGCGAGACGATCCAGACCGGTGCGCGCACCGCCCAGCAGTCGCTGATGACGGTCTCCTCCGACGTCAACGCCCAGCTCAAGATGACCTCCGCCGAGGTCGAGCGCGCGCTGACCGCGGTCGGCACCGGTTCGGCGAACTCGATCCTGAACAGCGCCCGCGAGGCGCAGTCGACCCTGGTCGCAGCGTCGGGCGAAGCCTCCAGCCAGATCAAGGGGCTCGCGGCCGACGTCGAACGCACGCTGTCGGCGGCAGGCTCCGCCACCGCGGCCTCGATCCTGGCCGGCGCCCGCGAGGTCCAGACCACCCTCGTCACGGCGTCCTCGGACGCGGCCAACCACGTCAAGACGCTCACCGCCGACGTGCAGCGCTCGCTGTCGCTGGCCGGCTCCACCACGGCGGAATCGATCACCGCTGGCGCTCGCGATGCGCAGAGCACGCTGATCGCGGCCTCGGCCGAGACCGCCAACCAGATCAAGGCGCTGTCCTCCGACGTGCAGCGTTCGCTCACGATGGCCGGCACCTCGACCGCCGAGATCCTCACCAGCGGTGCCCGCGAGGCCCAGAACACCCTGGTTGCCGGATCCTCGGATGCGGCGGCCCAGGTCAAGTCGCTCACGGCCGATGTGCAGCGCTCGCTCTCGATGGCCGGCACCTCGACCGCCGAAACCATCACCGCCGGCGCTCGCGAGGCGCAGAACGTGCTGGTGACGGCGTCCTCGGAGGCGGCGAACCAGGTCAAGTCGCTCGCGGCCGAAGTGCATCGTTCGCTCTCGCAGGTCGGCCAGTCGACCGCCGAGACCATCACCACCAGCGCCCGCGATGCCCAGACCACCCTGCTCACGGTCTCGGCCGAACAGACCAGCCAGGTCCGTTCGCTCGCGGCCGAGATGCAGCGCGCGCTGGCGACCGCCGGCGGTGCCACCATCGAGGCGCTCACCAGCGGCGTGCGCGAGGCCCAGGGATCGCTGATCTCCGCCTCGACTGACGCGGCGAGCCAGATCAAGTCGCTGACCACCGATATCGAGCGTACGCTGACCGCGGTCGGCGCCGACACCGCCTCGACCATCCTCAACAGCGCACGTGAGGCCCAGACCTCGCTGACCTCGACCTCGGCGGATGCCGCGAGCCAGATCCGCACGATCTCGACCGAGATCGAGCGTACGCTGAGCGCGGCCACCGCGAACGCGACCAACGACATCCAGACCAGCGCGCTCAACGCCCAGAACGCGCTGATCACGGCCTCCAACGAGGCGAGCTCGCGGGTCAAGTCGAGCTCGTCCGACGTCGAGCGCTCGGTGCTCGCCGCCAGCTCCAGCTTCGGCCAGGCCATGACCGGCAAGACCGACGAGATCGTCACCTACGTGCAGCAGCAGGCCGACCGCCTGTCGAACATGATCGATGCCAAGCGCGGTGCGCTGGTCGATGCGATCGGCTCGAAGACCAGCCAGCTCACGCTCGACATCGACCGCGTCACCTCGGACGCACTGAAGTCGATCGAGACGCGCGGCCAGGCCTTCTCGCAGACCATGATGGGCAACGGCTCGGAAGTCGCCCGCACCATCAACGCGGCGAGCGAGATCGCCACCAGCGCGGTCGGCAAGTCGCTCAAGGACCTCGAGCAGGCCTCGCGTTCCGCGATCGACCAGTCGCGCCAGGTCTCGATTGCGGCCGTCACCGAGATGCAGGAGACCAGCAAGATCCTGCGCACCGACACGGTGGCGCTGTTCGAGCGTCTGCGCGAAGGCAACATCCTGCTCCAGGAGGTGCTGACCGGTGCGCACGACAACCTCAACTCGCTCGAGCGGGCGCTGGTGACCCGTGTCGCCGACTTCGTCTCGGCGATGAACGACGTCACCTCGCGCAACGGCGCGGCGACGCAGAACCTGGAAGAGCAGCTCAACGTCTTCAACAGCAAGACCACGAAGGCGCTGCAGGATCTCGGCGAGCTGTCGACCCAGTTCGACGCGCACGGCAAGGCGCTGGTCGACGCCGCGCAGGTCGTCGAGCAGAGCAACAAGAACACCACCGCCTCGCTCGCCGAGCGCAAGCAGGCGCTGGAATCGCTCGTCACCACGATCGACCTGCGCACCGCCGATCTCGACCAGCGGCTGTCGCGCTTCACCGGCCTGCTCGATGAATCGCTCGCCGCGGCCGAAGAGCGCGCCCGCGACATCGCCCGCGTCGTCGCCGAGACCGCCGGCGCAGGCTCGGCCGCGATCACCCGCCAGTTCGAGGCGGTGCGGTCGGCGTCCGAGGAAGAGCATCGCCAGACCATCGAGGCGATGCACGACATCTACCGCCAGACCACGGACGAGGCGGACGCGATGTTCAAGCAGTCGACGGAGAAGTTCACCAACCTCGTCTCCAGCATGAAGCAGATGGCCTTCGAGATGCACAACGAGCTCGAAGCCACCCGCAACGAGCTGCGCCGCGGCGTGCTCGAGATGCCGCAGGAGGCCGCCGAGAGCACGGCGCAGATGCGCAAGGTGATCGTCGACCAGATCGAGGCTCTCGCCGAGCTCAACCGCATCGTGGCCCAGCATGGCCGCGGCCTCGACGTCACCACGACGAGCCGTGCCAGCGTGCAGCGCCAGGAAGAGCCGATGATGGCCGCGGTCGGCGTCCGCGCCACTGAGACCCGGATGCGGGACACCGGCAGCGCCTCGACGCTGCCGCCGCCGGACTTGGGCATGCCGGCCGCGCGCCGCACCGAAGCACCGCCGGTCGCGCCTGCGGGCAACGATCAGGGCCGTGACGGCTGGCTGTCGGACCTGCTCAACCGGACCGACGCCAATCAGGGCGCACCGACTGGTCAGGCTTCCCGTGGCCGCGCCGCACCCGCGCCGCAGCCGCAGGCTCCGCAAGCAAGCAGCAATCCGCTGGAATCGCTGTCGCTCGACATCGGCCGGCTGATGGACCGCAACCTCGCCGCCGAGATGTGGGACCGCTACCAGCGCGGCGAGAACAAGGCCTTCACCAAGCGCCTCTACACGCCCGCCGGCCAGAAGGCCTTCGACGAGGTCGCCCGCAAGTACCGCGCCGACCGCAACTTCAAGGGCACCGTCGACCGCTACGTCGCCGAGTTCGAGCGCCTGCTCGACGAAGTCGCCCGCGACGGCCGCGGCCCGCAGGAGCTGCGCAGCCACCTGACCTCGGAGACGGGCCTGGTCTACACGCTGCTGGCGCATGCAGCGGGGCGGCTGGGGTAAGCGGCTCGCGAATGGCGAGTGGCGAATAGCGAATGAAAGACGGAGCCCTCGCGGGCTCCGTTTTTGCTTGAGGGCGTCGTTGCGAGGAGAGATCGTAGCCCGCATGGCGCGCAGCGGAATGCGGGGAGCCAAGCAAAGAGCCCCGCATTACGCTTGCGCTCCATCCGGGCTACGAGAGCGACACATCCTCGCTCTCGTGCCCCGGACGCAGCGCAGCGCCCTTCGGCGGTGCGCTGCAGAGCCGGGGCCCATGTTGCAGCGGACGGTGTGGCTTGCTGGGTCCCGGCTCTGCGCAGCAGCGTTACACGCTGCAGCGCGTCCGGGACATGAGAGTGCGCGGCAACCCCACCTTGAGCCGTCATTGCGAGGAGCTCTTGCGACGAAGCAATCCAGACTGCCACAGCGGAGACGGTCTGGATTGCTTCGCTTCCACCTTCGCTCTTCGAGCTACGGCGGACAAGTCGCTCGCAGCCCGGACGACCGCCCCAGGACAGTTCGGAAACACGCCCCGCATCGACGACAAGTACCGATAGCGATTGGTCACCCGAGATGGGTTGACGATAACGGCTTGGTTGGTAGTGATTCGATAGGGATTGCACACACCGTTGGGCGGCCTTCGTCAGAAGGCAATCGTCGATTTGCTAAGTCGGTCCGACTAAATTCATGCCGTACTGTTGGGAAGCCAGCTCAATAAACGACTGAATGGTTTCTGATGATTCCTTACGACACGTTTCGGCATCGCCAACGATCATCAAAAAACCTAGCTTTCCAGATCGGTAGTATATTCCAACTCCTCTCGTCCCTGTGCAGGACGAAAGAAGAGAAAAGCCCGATTGCCCCTCTTCTGCACTGAGAGATACTATGCCGGCTTGCATGTACTCCAACTTGCCGGATGGCCATGCATCGCAAACCCGAATGACATTCCCGCCGATAGCGCCCACAGCCGTGTTCCTCTGCTGAACAAGTTCTTCCATGGCCGAGCTGACTTCCATAAATTCGATCTGACCTTTACTGTCGCTCGTCTTTTCGATCTGGAAAGTCCCATCGGGCTGCTGCACGTACTGTTCTTTAGGCGGGTCATACGGCTTTCTTAGTGCGTTCATCTGCTTATATTGAGCCTGGTCCCCAATGTACGCCCGCTCGCAGCGCTGTATACCTTCGGCGGTGATGTGGGCTAACCCATTGCTGCTAACGCCCAATTGCAGAACGAGAAATTCACAGTCCGGTTTTTCATCAGCCGCAGAGCTTAGGCTTTGCTGGTAGTCGTCCGACAGCTTCGCGCAGACGTCTACGTCAGGATCGGTCTGCAACGCACGCCACACGTTGGAGACTATACTTAGAGCCGTCTCGGCAGAGTTCGAGGACGAAAAGCCAATCGCAATCTTGTCATTCAGAATTTGAATCTTGAGACCGTGGAATTCGCCATTTACAGCACCAGTTGGATTTCCCTTAACCTCTAGTAATGGGGTTAGCAGGGTATCTCCCACCATGAAGCCTATTTCTGCATTGGCCATCCCGACTATGAGCGTCATAAGTCTCTACTCCAACCATTTCGCTCGTGGGCATCGTACCCGCCGTCGCCACGGCCAGCCTACTTTCTCTCTTTAACGAAGCACAACGTCTGTTCGGATGGACGGTTGTGGCGCAGGCATTCGCTTTCGCGAAGTCGTACGCTGCTTTTCTTGCGCCGTCGTCAGGCTCACCGGGTGGGAAAAGATCGGCGAATGTGTCGTGATGAATACAACACGCCGCCCCGGGCGCGAGCGCACTCAATTCCGCCTTCAGATCAGATAAAGTGAAAGCCACAAAATAGCTCCTCGTTTGTAAGGCGAGCTCGTCCAAAAAGGCAACTCTTACGTTTACTCGTTTGCCACGTGAGGTGCAAATTTGCACGAACCATCCATCCCCATGAGGAACGGCAGAAGGTCTTTGACGAAGCCGCCCGCGACGGCCGCGGCCCGCAGGAGCTGCGCAGCCACCTGACCTCGGAGACGGGCCTGGTCTACACGCTGCTGGCCCATGCGGCGGGACGGCTGGGGTAAGCAGCAACTGGCGAATAGCGAATAGAAAGCGGAGCCCTCATGGGCTCCGTTTTTGTTTGGGCTCGTCGTTGCGAGGAGAGATCGTAGCCCGCATGGCGCGCAGCGGAATGCGGGGAGCCAAGCAAAGAGTCCCGGATTACGCTAGCGCTCCATCCGGTCTACGAGAGCGGCGGACACTCTCTCCACATCGTCATTGCGAGGAGCCCTTGCGACGAAGCAATCCAGACTGCGCCCACGGAGACGGTCTGGATTGCTTCGCTACGCTCGCAATGACGTGGGTTAGAGCTGCGCAGACCGCTACTGCTACCGCCGGCCGTTCGCGGCGGGCGTGGGCTTCGGCGGCTCGGGCGGCGGGGCGGGTTGCGACGAGTTGCTGGCGCCGAACAGCACGCGGGTGGGGTTGCGGTCGAAGTTGTTCACGGCGCGGCTGATGTCGCCGAGGGTGCGGCGGCCGTCGGACATCAACGCACCGGAGCGCTTGTCGAAATCGTCGGCGAGCTCGCGGATCGACTTCACCGCCTGGAACAGCTCGCCGCCGTCCTTGCCGCCGGCGAGCGTGTTGAGGCCGAGCATGAGATTGTCGGCCTTGAGCATGACGCCGTCGACCTTGGCCATCACGCCGTCGATCTTCTCGGAGTTGCGCGCGAGCGAGTTGGTGAAGGTCTCCAGATTCTTCAGCGAGTTCTTCACCGATTCCTGATTGTCGGCGACGATCTTGTTGATGTTCTGCAGCGTGCCGCGGATCGCCTCGGTGACGTCCTGCAGCTTGTTGGGGTCGGCGGTCAGCGTCGGGATGCCGTCCTGGTCGAGCGGCGGCGGTGCCGCGGCCTCGTCGCCGCCCTTGAGCGAGATCGCGGCAACGCCGGTGAGGCCCTGGAATTCGAGGCCGACCAGCGTGTCCTTGCGGATCGGGGCATTGTTCTCGATCATGGCGAGTGCGACAACCCGCCGCGGGTTGTCCAGCTTCACCGAGACCACCTCGCCCACCCTGATACCGTTGAAATTGACGCTGCCGCCATTGCGCAGGCCCGCCGCCGGGCCCTCGAACACAACGCGCAAGGGGCTGCGCTGCTTGGTGGTGTGCAGCGACTGAAACCACAGCACGAAGCCGATCGCCGCGGCGATCACCGCCAGCGTGAACGACCCGATCAAGACGTAATTCGCCCGCGTTTCCATCAGGTGCTCCGGCTACTCATCCCAGCTACTCAACCCAGCTCTCAACCCATGACCGCGCGGGCGCGCTTGCCATGGAAATACTGCCTCAGCCAGGGATGCTGCGAGGCCTGCATGTCGGCGATCGACCCTGCCGCAATGATCTTACCGTTCCCTAAAACGGCGATGCGGTCACACGCTGTGTAAAGGCTGTCGAGGTCGTGGGTTACCATGAAAACCGTCAGCCCCAAAGTGCGCTGGAGCGTCCGGACCAGCTCGTCGAAATCGCCGGCGCCGATCGGGTCGAGGCCCGAGGTCGGCTCGTCCAGGAAGACGAGGTCCGGATCGAGCGACAGCGCGCGCGCCAGCGCCACGCGCTTGATCATGCCGCCTGAGAGCTCGGACGGGAAGCGCTCGGCGACCTCAGGCTTGAGGCCGACCATGGTGAGCTTGGCCATGGTGATCTCGTCCATCAGCCGCTGCGAGACCCGCAAATATTCGCGCATCGGAAACTGGATGTTCTGCCGCACCGTCAGCGAGGAGAACAGCGCGCCCTGCTGAAACAAGACGCCCCAACGCCGCTCGACGTTGCGGCGCTGCGAGGTGCTCGAGGAATCCAGGTCGACGCCGAACACCTCGATGGAGCCAGCGACCTTCGGCACGAGGCCGATGATGGTGCGCGTCAGCACCGACTTGCCCGCGCCCGATGGGCCGACAAATCCCAAAATCTCGCCGCGCTTGACGTCGAGGTTGAGGCCGTCGAGCACGCGTGTCGAGCCGAACTGCACGGTGATATCGCGCACGCGGATGATGGGATTTTGCATCTCGCCTGTCATCGTCACATCCCGATCGAGGCGAAGAAGATGGCGAAGACACCGTCCATGACGATGACGAAGAAGATGCCCTTCACCACCGAGGCGGTGGTGTGCTGTCCGAGCGATTCCGCGCTGCCCTGCACCGCGAGCCCTTCGACGCAGGCGACGATGCCGATCACCGCGGCCATGACCGGGGCCTTGACGATGCCGACGATGAAATGGTCGATCGAGATGGCATCGCGCAGGCGCAGCAGGAAGGCCTCGGGCTCGACGCCGCCATAGAGCCAGGCGACGAGCCCGCCGCCATAGAGCGCGGCCATCGCGCCGAGGAATGCGAGGATCGGCAGCGCCAGCACGAGGGCCATCATGCGCGGCAGCACCAAGACCTCGATCGGATCGAAGCCCATGGTGCGCAGTGCGTCGATCTCCTCGCGCATCTTCATCGAACCGAGCTCGGCGGTGTAGGCGCTGCCCGAGCGGCCCGCGACCATGATCGCGACCAGGAGCACCCCGATCTCGCGCAGCACCAGCACGCCCAGCATGTCGACCACGAAGATGTCGGCGCCGAATCTTCGGAAATGGAAGATGCCTTGTTGCGCGATGATGCAGCCGATCAGGAAGGTGATCAGCACGATGATCGGCACCGCGCGCCAGCAGACCTGCTCCATGTGATGCACGGTCGAGGTCAGGCGAAACGAGCGCGGGTGGATCAGGACGCGAAACCATGCCGCGAGCACGGCACCAAGCATGTCGACGAGGCCGGCGACCGTCCCGCCCACACCGGCCACGGTCCGGCCGATCTGCTCGAGCATGCCGGTGATGGTCACCGTGCCGCTGTCGACCGCGGTCGTCGCTCTGACCCGCCGCACCTCGTCGACCAGGCTGGAATAGTTGGCGGAGAGCCCCGCGATCTGCGCCTCGACGGGCCCTTTGGTCAGGCTGCGGCGCAGCCGCTCGATCAGCCAGGCACCGAACGTGTCGAGCTTGGCGACCTCGGAGACGTCGATGAAGATGCTCTGGGGACTGCCAGCGAGCTTCTCGGCGTCGGCCACGATCCGCTCCAGGACCGGCGCGAAGCTCGCGGTCCAGGTCCCAGTGGCGCAAAGTGCCAGCGCGTTGCCCTTGGCGATCCGTTCCAGCTTCGGATCGCTGTTCAAGATGTCCGCTCCCGTGCCGGGGCGGAGAAAATCAGATGGTTGCGCACGCGCCCTTACCCAGAGAAGGTATCCCCAAGTGGTTAATGTTAGTTGCTAGAGGTAACTAGCAGGTTCAGATTTCGCCAGAGTTCAAAATGACTTCCATGAAATTTGCGTCCCTGGCGGCGCGAATCGAGCGCTTCCCGATCGCGGGCAGCTTTACCATCAGCCGGGGGGCCAAAACCGAGGCCGTGACTGTCGTGGCGGAGGTCAGCCGGGACGGGCTGACCGGCCGCGGCGAGTGCGTGCCCTATTCCCGCTATGGCGAGACGCCGGAGGCGACGCTCGCGGCCATCCAGGCGATGCAGGAGGTCGTGGCCGGCGGTATCAGCCGGCAGGCCCTGCAGGCGGCCATGCCGCCTGGGGCGGCCCGCAACGCCCTGGATTGCGCCTTGATCGACCTGGAGGCCAAGGCGGCGGGCCTGCGGGCCTGGAGCCTGCTCGACCGCCCCCTGCCGGGGAAGCGCATCACCGCCTACACGATCTCGTTAGGGACCCCCGAGGCCATGGCCGCGGCGACCGCCAAGGCGGCGCACCGGCCGCTGCTCAAGATCAAGCTCGGCGGCGACGGCGATCCCCAGCGGATCGCGGCGGTGCGCAAGGCCGCGCCCGAATCCGAGCTGATCGTCGATGCCAACGAAGCCTGGACCGAGGCCAATCTGGAAGCCAATCTCGCCGCCTGCGCCGCCGTCGGCGTGACCCTGGTGGAGCAGCCGCTGCCGGCCGGGAAGGACGAGGCGCTGGCGCGGATCAAGCGGCCGCTCGCAGTCTGCGCCGACGAGAGCGTCCACGATCGCGCCTCGCTTGCGCCCTTGCGCGAACGCTACGACGCCGTGAACATCAAGCTCGACAAGACCGGCGGCCTCACTGAAGCGCTGGCCATGGCCGATGCGGCGCAGTCGCTCGGCTTCGAGATCATGATCGGCTGCATGGTCGCGACCTCGCTGTCGATGGCGCCGGCGATGCTGGTGACGCCGCAGGCGCGCTTCGTCGATCTCGATGGTCCCTTGCTGCTCGCGCGCGACCGCGATCATGGGCTACGTTACGACGACAGCCTGGTCTATCCGCCGGATGCCTCGCTGTGGGGCTGAGCATTGAGCCGATGCCGTGCCGACCAGATCAGGAGCGCGCCACCAGCAGCCATCGCGGCCATGACGTAGTACAGGCCGTCGCCGATGCGGGCGTAGATCGCGCCTGACGCGATCGAGGTGGTCGCGCCCAAGAGGCCGTTGCAGGCGGCGTAATAGCCCTGCCCCCGCGCGATCTGATGCGAGGGCACGCGCTGCACCAGCAGATTCATGGTGCCGACGATGGTCATGCCGAAGCTGAGGCCGTGGCCGAGCTGCACGATCGCGAGCAGCGCCAGCGGCGGCTCGCTCGCGGTGACGATCCAGCGCACCACCGCGCTCAAACCTCCGATCGCGATCATCGTGGATGGATGCAGCGAGAAGCGCGGCGACAGCGCGAACACGACGATCTCGGCGATGACGCCCAGCGTCCACAGCCCCGCGATCGTCAGCCCACTGATGCCATGGAGCTGCCAGTTGATGGCCGAGAAGGTGTAATAGGCGACGTGACTGCCCTGGATCAGCGCGGCCGAGGCGATGATCGCCCAGAAGCCGGCATCGCGCAGCAGCGCCTTGCCGGCATGCCGCTCCGTCGTCCTGCGCCTGACATCGTCGAGCGGCTGAAGCAGCAGACTGACTGCGACCGCAACGACCGCCCATGCCACGATGATCCAGATCAGGTCGCGGGCGGCGATGCTGTCGATGAGATAGCCGCAGGCGAGCGAGCCGGCGGCGAAGGCCGCCGAGCCCCATAGCCGCAGCGGTCCGTAATCGAGCCCGTAACGGGCGACGCCGCGTAGCGCATAGGCGTCGGTCAGCGGCATCGTCGGCGTCCACATCATGCAGGTCAACGCATAGATCAGAAACAGCGCCAGCGGCTGCTGCTGCAGGCCGACTGCCGTAAATCCGATCGCCGTCGCCAGCACCGACACCATCATGGCGGCTCGGATGGCATGCCGCTTTTCGGCAAAGGCGGTCACTTGCGGCAGCGTGGTGAAGCGCGTGATCGCCGGCAGCGCGTTGATGAGCCCGATCCAGGCGGCATCGATGCCGATCGCCTTCAGCCACACCGGAAAGAACGGCAGATGCGTGCCCGAGACCGCGAAGACGGCCGAATAGAACAGGGCGAGGCTGACGGCGAATCGCCGTTTCCTGGATGCCGCGATGGGGATTTGTGATTCGGACTGCATCAAACCAATTGCGATTCGGTCGATATCGTGGTGATCGTTACAATAACGCGTAGTGATTTGCGCGAAGAGATCGCCATGGCCAACGAAGCATTTGCCCTTTCGCCTATGTCGGCCCGCGCGGCCGAGCCGAACGAGCAGGATTACGAGGCGATCCGCGAAGCCTTCATGGAGACCGCGCGCGGCCGCTGGTTCCTTGGCGAATACGCCAAACGCAACCGCAATGCGGACACCCGCATGGTTCTCGATGCGGTCGCGAAGATCGAAGAAACCCTTGCGGCGCAGCGACAACCCGTCGTCGAAGACCGCCTGCCCGACGCATTGGTCGAGATCCGCCGCGCCATCCGCGAAGCCGAGACCATCGCGATCGCCGCGTTCGACCCCGCAGCGATCGAGGCCAGCCTCGCGGCGATTCCGCGCGGCGTGCGCATCATCAAGGAGATCTCGTGGCGCTGGCGCGAGATCGGCGCCGACGGGCGAATCTGCGACCTCATTGATTCGCAGCTCGCCTCGATAGAGGCCGCCTGCGGACAGGTTTCGACCATTGACCCCCGGGTCGAGCTCAAGATTGCCTTCGATCTGCTGAGGGATCGGGTCGAGCAGACCGACGTCGGCGCAACGCCGCAGGCGGCGCCTTCGGCTCCAGCGCAAGAGGCGCCCTCACCCGCCGCTGAAGCCCCGCCTGTCGAGACCGCGCCTGCAGCAGCCGCAGCGGCAGAGATGGCCAGCGAAGCGCCCGTGGCTTTTACGGAGTCGCCGCCGGACGTCGCGGCAGCTGCCGAGCCCGATGCCGCCGTTGAAGTGGCCGGCGCCACCGAAGCGTTCGCCGAGACCGAACAGGCACCGCAGGCGGCCGTCGCTCCGGAGGTTGCGGCCGAAAGCGAGATCGCCGTCGAAAACGCCGCGCTCGACCATGTCGGGCCGGAAGATGCCCGGCCGGAGGCCGTCGCGTTTTTTGAAGAGCCGGCCACGGACACCGCCGCCTTCGCGGAAGACGCCGACGCGAATGCCGCTGACGCATTCGCGCTCGACGCTGCCGCGCAAGCCGAGGACGACGCCGTGCTCGAGGCCATCGCGCTGGAGATGGCCGCGCCCGATCCCGAGTTCGACGAGATCATCGCGCCGGTCGAGATGGAAACGGCCGTTCCGGAGCCGAGACCCGCGGAGACCGCAGCACCGGTCGCCGCCGAGCTTCGGGATCCGGTCGCTTCTCGGCCGATCGTTGCCCCGGCGATGGAAGAGCAGGCCGCGGACGCACCGATCGCGATGGATTCGCTCGCGCGCCTCACCGACGCCATTGCGGAAGCCGCCGCCGAAGTGATGGAGCAGCAGGCGATGGCGGCGACGGCGACATTCGCCACAGCGCCAACGGCGTCGCTGCCACCGATGCCCTCGCCGCTGTCCGGATCCTCGACCGAGTTCTCGCTCGGCGCCACCATCCTCGCCAGCGGCATTCTGCAGAAGCCCCGCGCCCCCGCCAACGATCCCCTCGCGCCGATCCGCCGTATGACCCAGGCCGAAAAGATCGCGTTCTTCTCGTAAGGGCGAGTGCGTGTCCCGGACAAGCTGCAACGCGCGAGCGTTGCAGCGCAGAGCCGGGACCGAGAAGCGCCGAACTTCTGTGCAACATGGGCCCCGGCTCAACAGCGCACCGCTGAAGGAGCGCTGCGCTGCGTCCGGGGCACGAGGCGAGCATTGAGGCGCACACACTCTCGCCGCATCGTCGAAGCCTCATCACCCGCAATTCCACACCGCTCCGATCGGCGTACGCGTCCAGCACGGACCAAAGCTGCCGCCGTTGTAGCGGCCGCCGTTGAAACCCGGGCGGCCGAAATAGTGCCACTCGCCGTCCCAGCGGTAATATTGCGGAACCGGGTCGATGTACCAATGGCGCCGGTCGGCGCGCGACATTCGGCGCATCGCGTCCTTCTGCTTGTAGAGCGGAATGCTGTTGCTCAGCGGCTGGCGATAACCCGGCAGGAAGCCGTAGCCTTTCCAGACCGGCTTGGGACGCTTCTGCACGGGTTCAGCGGGCGCGACGGCCGGCAACAACGACAGGATGAATGCAACAGACAGGCACATAAGGCGAGACATGAATCGACAATAATCGGCCGGTTGTGCGGAGGCCATTCAAATTCAAGTGCAGAATTCTCGGCAACCTTGAATGATTCCGCCTAACCGATCACGCCCTTCCTGATCAGGAAGCAGCCATAGCCCCTGCTGTCGCCGACCTGCACGACGCCGAAACCCGCCGCCGCCGCGCGATAGAAATCCGCCCGTGAGAGCTTGCCGGGACTGACGGGACCGCCGCTGGCGCGTTCGATCTCGGCCAGCACGGCGCGCTGCACATCGGGCACACGGTCGGGATTGTCGACCGGCATCATCACGCGCACCGGGTCGGGATCGAAATCATCGAGCGGATAGACCGACATGATGGCGCGGACAGCCGTCTCCATCGTCATGCCCGGCAGCTGGATCAGGCGCTGCGACGACGTAGAGCGGGCGATGTGCGTGGCCGGGTGGTTGGCGTCGACGACCACGAGGTCGTCGCCGTGGCCCATGGAGGCGAGCAGCCAGAGCAGGTCGGGCGTCAGGATCGGATCGATCGATTTCAGCATGTCCGGCGGTTCCTGTTATCGGTCGTTCACCATAGCAGGTTCCAAGCGTGATTCAGATCACATCCGCCGCCATGGTGATGGGGATCACGGACCTCAAACTCGAACGCGGCCAGGCTTCCTCGCAACCAATCTCGCATCGAGATCAGTGCCAAAGGAGCACGCCATGTTCCGCCTCAAGCCTTTCCTGATGACGGCTAGCCTCGTGGGAAGCCTGTTCGGCTTCGCCTGCGAGCCCGTTTCCGCGCAGGTCGCCCCGGTCCAGCCTGCCCCCACCGCGCTGCAAGGCCCGGAGCAGCGGGTGGCGCTAGTGATCGGCAATGCGAACTACCAGAACGCGCCGCAGCTTGCGAACCCCGACGACGACGCGCAATCGATGGCGCAGTTCCTGAACTCCGCCGGCTTCGAAGTGGTCTCGGCAACCGATCTGACCCAGAACGACATGCTCCGCGTCGTCCAGGACTTCTCCGCCAAGGTCACGTCGCGCGGTCCGAACACGGTGGCGATGGTCTATTACGCCGGTCACGGCGTGCAGCTCGCCGGTGAGAACTATCTCGTTCCCGTCGATGCCAAGGTGTCGAGCCCCACCGAGCTCGTCAACAATTCGGTGCGCCTGGTCGACGTGATGTCGACGCTGGAGACGATCCCGAGCCGCATGCGCATCGTCATCCTCGACGCCTGCCGCAACAACCCGTTCCCGCAAGTCAACGATGCCGGCCGCGGCCTTGCCATTGTCGATGCGCCGAACGGCTCGATCGTCGGTTACTCGACCGCGCCCGGCGCCGAAGCGCTCGACGGCACGGGCGGCCACAGCCCCTACACCCAAGCCTTCCTGAACGTCGCGCGCGAGCCCAACGTGCCGATCGAGCAGCTGTTCAAACGCGTGCGCCTGCAGGTGAACCAGACCACCAGCGGCGCGCAGATCCCGTGGGAGAGTTCGTCGCTGACGAGCGACTTCACCTTCTTCGGCGATACCGCCGTCGCCGCCAACCGTGCGCCGGTGAAGGCGCCCGTCGTACAGATGGCCTCCAACCTGCCGAGCCGCTCGACGCGCCAGGCCTATGACTACGTCGTGTCCGAGGGCCGGCCGGAATATTATCAGGAGTTCATCCAGATGTATCCGCACGACCCGCTGTGCGACCACGTCCGCTGGCTGCTCAACAACCTTCTGCTCTCGCAGGCCTGGCACAAGGCGGTGCTGGTGAACTCGCCCGTCGCGTACAAGAGCTTCTACGACAGCTACGGCAACAGCCCCTATGCGCAAGTTGCGCTGAAGCTGCAGGCGCAGCCGAAGCAGATTCCCTTGATGCAGGCGACCAAGTTCCTGGCGCCGCAGAACATTGCCCCGACCTTCAAGATCGGCAATCTCGGCCAGCCCAAATACATGCCGTTGCAGCAGGGTAATGGTGGGCCGCAGATGGGCGGCAACGTGCCGGTCGTGCAGAAGCCGGTCGACGGCAATGTCATCGGCAAACCCGGCAATGGCGGCCAGATCGTCAACCTGCCCTCTGGCAATAACCAGCCGAACGGCACGCCGTCGCAGATCCCGGGCAAGATCGTCACCCTGCCCGCGCCGACCAACACCAACACGAATGGCGGCACCGGCAAGATCGTGACCCTGCCCCCGACCGCCAACACGCCGAATGCCAGCAACGGCAAGCCGGGCAAGATCGTGAGCATGCCGGTGAATGTCGGCAAGGGCGGCGCGAACGTCGAGTCGAAGCCGGTCAATGTTCAGACGCAGAACAATCCGATCCGCATCAACAACGGCGTGAAGATCACCAACAATCCGGTGAGCAAGGTGCAGGTCCAGAACAACGTGCAGAACAACCGTCCGCAGCTCAACACCATGCCGAGCCGCATGGTCAACAGCAACACCAACTTCCGCCAGTCGATGAACCAGGCGCCGAGCATGAGCGGCGGCAACAATCGCCGGAGCTTCATGCACTGACGGTGCGCAAACGTAGGCAAGACAAAGGGCGGAGCAGCGATGCTCCGCCCTTCTTCATGCGAGGGATTCGAACGTGGCGATTGAAATCAGGCCACCAGCTCCGCGAACAGATCGGCATCGACATTGCCGCCGGAGAGCACGATGACGACGTTCTTGCCGGCAACGTCGAGACGTCCCGCAAGCAGCGCGGCGAGACCGACCGCGCCGCCGGGCTCCACCACGAGCTTGAGCTCACGATAGGCGAAGGCGACGGCGGCACCGACTTCGGCATCCGACGCAGTGACGCCGCGTGCGAGCAGCTTGCTGTTGATCGCAAACGTCATCTCGCCGGGGATCAGGGCCATCAGCGCATCGCAGATGGTGCGGCCCGCGGGCGGATGCGGCTCGCGATGGCCTGCGGTCAGCGAAATGCCGTGATCGTCGAACGCCTCGGGCTCGGCCACGACGATCTGGGCCTGCGGATAGCGCGCCTTCACCGCCGTCGCGACGCCCGCGATCAGGCCGCCGCCGGAGGCTGGCGCCACCACGATGTCGGGGCTAAGGCCGAGCGTTGCCATATCTTCCGCGATCTCGCGGCCGGCGGTGCCCTGGCCCGCGATCACGAAGGGATCATCGTAAGGCCTGACCAGCGTCGCGCCGCGCTTCTCGGCGATGCCGCGCGAGATCGCCTCACGATCGTCCTTGTCGCGATCATAGAGCACGACCTCGGCGCCGTAGGATTTGGTGCGCTCGCGCTTCGACAACGGCGCGTCCGCAGGCATCACGATGGTCGCCTGCATGTCGAGGATTTTTGCCGCCGCCGCCACGCCCTGGGCGTGGTTGCCGGAGGAGAACGCGACGACACCGCCGGCGCGCTTATCCTGCGGGATCGAGAACACTTTGTTGAAGGCGCCGCGGAACTTGAACGAGCCGGTGCGCTGGAGCATCTCCGGCTTCAAGAACACCTTCGCACCGACGCGCTCGTTGAGCACGGGAAAGGACAACAGCGGAGTGCGGATGGCGTAGGGCGCGATCACGCGCGCTGCGGCATCGATGTCGGCAGGGCCGATCGGGAGGAGCTGTTCGGTCATGTCCGAGCTTATCGCGGCCGATGAGGCCCGGGCAAGACACCTGCGCGCGGGGATTTAGGCCACGAAGCGCGGCTGTTCCGCACCGGTCCGGCCCGGCAGCACGGCGCCAACCGCCTCGATGCTGGCCACGAAAGCCCTCGCCGAGGCCTCCCAGGTATAGTTGGCGGCGAAGGCCACGCAGTCCTGCCGGGAGATGTCGAGTGCGGCGAAACAGGCGCTGCGCAGATCGTGATCGAGAGAGCCGACCGGCGCATTGCCGATCACGTCGCGGGGGCCCTTCACCGGGAAGGCGGCCACCGGAAGGCCGCTTGCCAGCGCCTCCAACAGGACCAGGCCGAACGTGTCGGTCTTGCTCGGGAACACGAAGACGTCGGCCGCCGCATAGATGTCCGCCAGTTCCTCGCCGTGCTTCTCGCCGAGGAAGATCGCATCGGGATAGGCCTCTTCCAGAGCGGCGCGTGCCGGGCCGTCGCCCACGATCACCTTGGTGCCGGGCAGATCGAGGTCGAGGAACGCTTCGAGATTCTTCTCCACCGCAACGCGGCCGACCGACAGAAAAACCGGCGCCGGCAGGCAGAGGTCGATAGCGCGGGGATGGAACAAATGGGTGTCGACGCCGCGTGGCCATAGCACGACGTTGTCGAAGCCGCGGTCGGTCAGCTCGCGCGCGAGCGCCGGCGTTGCCGCCATCACGGCGCGGCTGGGGCTGTGGAAACGGCGCAGCGCCCGCCAGATCAGCGAGCCCGGAACCGGCACGCGGGCGCGGATATATTCGGGAAAGCGGGTGTGGAAACTGGTCGTGAACGGCAGCCTGCGCTGGCGGCAATAGCGGCGGACCATCAGGCCGATCGGCCCTTCCGTTGCGATGTGGATGCTGTCGGGACGCGCCTCCTCGATCAGCTCTACGATCCGCGCCGGGCGCGGCATGGCGAGGCGCACGTCGCGATAGCTCGGCATCGCAAAGGTGCGGAACGATTGCGGCGTCAGGAACGCGAATTCGACGCCGAGACTTTTGCCGGCATCGGCGAGTTTGGTCAGCGTCCGAACCACCCCGTTGACTTGCGGGTGCCAGGCGTCGGTCGCGACCAGGATGCGCATCAGGCGGCCTCTGTCATGCAGCTCTGGCTGCAACCTGCGGGACGGTTGCCGGCTTCTGCAAATGATCCGCCCAGGTGATGATCTCGAAATGACCGTCATCGTGCTCGACGAGCGCGGTGCAGCTCTCGACCCAGTCGCCGCAATTCATGTAGCGAATGCCGCCCTCGTCGCGGATCACGGCGTAGTGGATGTGGCCGCAGATCACACCGTCGGCGTCGTAGCGTCGCGCCTCGGCGGCGAGCGCCTGCTCGAACGCGCCGATATAGTTGACGGCGTTCTTGACCTTCTGCTTGGCCCATTGCGACAGCGACCAATAGGGCACGCCGAACAAGCGCCGGAAGAAATTGACGAAGCGATTCATCTGGATCGCGAAGTCGTAGGCCTTGTCGCCGAGATGGGCGAGCCAGCGCGCGTTCTGCACTACGAGATCGAAGATGTCGCCGTGGATGACGAGATAACGCTTGCCGTCGACGCCAGTGTGGACGGTGTTCTCGACCACGTCGATGCCGCCGAAATGCGTGCCGTAATAGTTGCGCAGGAATTCGTCGTGATTGCCGGGGATGTAGACGACCTTGGCGCCCTTGCGGGCCTTGCGCAGCAGCTTCTGTACGAGGTCGTTGTGCGATTGAGGCCAGTTCCAGCTCGATTTCAGCGCCCAGCCGTCGACGATGTCGCCGACGAGGTAGATGGTATCGGCATCATGGTAGCGCAGGAAGTCGAGCAGAAGATCGGCTTGAGAACCGCGGGCTCCGAGATGAACGTCGGAGATGAACAACGTGCGAAAGCGCCGCTCCGGGCTCTCGTCACTCACATCGTAACTTCCCATGCGTCAGCCTGTAACAATGTCCCGTGACAGGGGAATGACCGATTGAACCCTTGAGGCACCTTCAGATACGAATCACGCCTTGCCTCGCCCACCCCGCGAATATCAGTCGGATGCGACAATCAGGCGACATGGCGCCGCAGGGGGTGGATCAGATTGACACTGGAAGCCGCGAGAACAGGTGCGCTCCCTCTCCCGCTTGCGGGCCCGCTTGCGGGAGAGGGTTGGGGAGAGGGTGTCTCCCCAATCGATAGTCTCCGTGTGGAGAGAGCCCTCACCCGCGCCTTCGGCGCGACCTCTCCCGCAAGCGGGAGAGGTTGAGCAAGCCCGCGTCAGTAGAACTTGTGGAAATGATGGATCGGGCCGTGGCCGTGACCGACGGTGAAGCGGTCGGCAGCGCCAATCGCGGCGCCGATCCAGGCCTTGGCGTTGCGCACGGCGCTTTCCAGATCCTCGCCTTTGGCCAGCCCTGCCGCGACCGCCGAGGACAGCGAGCAGCCGGTGCCATGGGTGTTGCGGGTGGCGAGGCGAGGCGCGGCGAGCGCGATCGTGTGGTCGGCGTCGATGAGATAGTCGATGCTGTCCGCACCCTCACCGTGCCCGCCCTTGATCAGGACCGCACGGCAGCCGAGCGCCAGCAGGCGCCGCCCCTGGCTTTCGATCTCGGCCTCGCTTGCCGCGACCTGCTCGTCGAGCAGCGCCGCAGCCTCCGGCAGATTGGGCGTGATCACGGACGCCAGCGGCATCAGCCGGGTGCGCAGGGCGTCGATGGCCTCGGATGCCAGCAGGCGGTCACCCGATGTCGCCACCATCACGGGATCGAGCACCACGTGCCCAGGTTTCCAGCGCGAAAGCGCCGCCGCGATCGCATCGATGCTGGCGACTTGGGCCACCATGCCGATCTTCACGGCACCGACCTCGAGATCGGCGAACACGGCATCGATCTGTGCGGTGACGAAGTCGGCAGGCACGGCGTGAATGCCGGTGACGCCGCGCGTGTTCTGAGCCGTCAGTGCCGTGATGGCGGAAGCGCCATAAACCCCGAGCGCGGCAAAAGTCTTCAGGTCGGCCTGGATGCCGGCGCCGCCGCTCGAATCGGAACCGGCGATGGTGAGTGCGACCGGGTTCGTCATCGCCGGGCACATTTGCTGGATAGGGACACCGCCATGGCCTGTCCTAGCGCGACCGTGGAACACCGGCAAGCGCGCCGAGCCCGCGGCCGACCGTGATTCGCGATACCGTGGCGCGCTCGCCGAATCAGGCGGACATTGCGGGGCTCGCCCCGCAATGGTGCGGGCTTAAAAATGCAACCACGCCGGAGCCTTGGTATAGTCGTGAACCTGCTTCGCCGATGAGAGGTGGTGGAACTATTTGCGGGCCGCCCGGCCGCAAGCCGCCTGGAACGGAATCTTGGGGTGGAACGATGTGGGCCTTTTTTGAACGTCTCCTCGACTCGTCCATGCTGTCACCGCACGGCATCTGCCTGTTGTGGGAGCCTGAGCTGATCTGGCTCCACGTCGTTTCCGACGTCTGCATTGCCGCCGCCTATTTTTCGATCCCGTTTGCCCTCGCGATCCTGGTCACCAAGCGGCGCGACCTCAAATTCGGCTGGGTCTACTGGGCCTTCGCGATCTTCATCATGGCATGCGGCCTGACCCACGTGCTGTCGATCTACACGCTCTGGGTTCCGGTCTACGGCATCGAGGGCATCGTCAAGGCAGCGACAGCGGTGGCATCCGTGGTCACGGCGGGCGCGCTCTGGCCGCTGCTGCCGAAGATCCTGGCGATCCCCTCGCCGTTCGAGTTGCGGCAGGTCCAGGCCGCGCTCGAGGAGGAGGAAATCAAGACCCGGGACGCCACGCTGCTGCTCCAGCAGGTCAGCGACGCACAGCGCGCGATGCGCGAGAGTGTGGCGCGCCTCACCGCGATCGTCGAGACCGCCGTCGACGGCGTCATCCTGCTCGATGCGCAGGACCGCATCCTGCTGTTCAATCCGGCCTGCGAGCGCTTGTTCGGCTACTCTGCCGACGAGGTGATGGGCCGGAACGTCGGGATGCTGATGCCCGAGGCCGGCGCTGCGCCCGACAGCCACGCGCGGCATTTCGCGACCGCGGGCGAGGCCATTGGCCTGCGCAGGGACGGATCGACCTTTCCGATGGAGCTGTCGGTCGGCCAGGCGCGGCAGGACGGCGAATTGATCTTCGTCGGCATCGTCCACGACCTGACCGCGCGCAAGCTGACCGAGCGGCAGCTGCAGCAGGCGCAGAAGATGGAGACGGTCGGTCAGCTCTCCGGCGGCATCGCTCACGACTTCAACAATCTCCTCACCGTCATCATCGGCAACGCCGAGCACTTGAGCGAGCAGCTCAAGGCTCGGCCCGATCTGCGACGCTTTGCCGACGACATCTGCCAGTCGGGCGAACGGGGCGCCGAGCTGACGCAGCGGCTGCTCGCATTCAGCCGCCGCCAATTGCTGCAGCCTCAGTTGATCGATTGCCGCGGCCTGCTCGATTCCATGTTCAAGCTGCTCAAGCGCACCTTGCGTGAAGACATCGAGATCAGGACGAGCTCCGGCCCCGGTACGATCGTGGCGTTTGCCGATCGCGCCCAGCTCGAATCCGCCGTGCTCAATCTCGCGCTCAATGCGCAGGATGCCATGCCTGCAGGAGGACATTTGTCGCTGAGCACGGAGCTGACCGCGATCGACGAGGACTATCGCGTCCTTCACCCCGAAGTCGCAGCCGGCCCTTACGCGTTGATCTCGGTCACTGACGACGGCGAAGGCATGACAGCTGACGTCATCGCGCGCGCGTTCGAGCCGTTCTTCACTACCAAGGAAGTCGGTAAAGGCTCGGGTCTCGGCCTCAGCATGGTCTATGGCTTTGCGAAGCAATCAGGCGGCCATGTCTCGATCTACAGCGAGACAGGCCTTGGGACGACGGTCCGGATCTATCTGCCGCGCGCCGACACCGGACAATCGCAGGCCGACCTGTCCGATGGCGAGGACGCAGCGCCGCGAGGATACGAGACGATCCTGATCGCCGAGGACGATCCGTTCGTTCGCTCCTCCGTCATTCGCAGGGTGGAAGCGCTTGGATATCGCGTCGTTGCCGCGGTCAACGGCAAGGAGGCCTTGCAGCAGCTGCGCACCGACCCCAGCATCGACATGCTGTTCACCGATATCGTGATGCCGGGCGGCATGAGCGGCTGGGAGCTCGCCGATCAGGCGCGGCGGATTCGTCCCGCGCTGCCGGTCCTGTTCACCTCGGGCTACGCACTGGAGACCCTGGTCGAGCAGGGCCGTGCGCATGCGCAGGCGATCGTGCTGACCAAGCCCTATCGCAAGGTCGAGCTCGCCCAGCGGCTCAGGGATGCATTCGCCGCGGCGGTCGTGACGTCCTGAAATTCCGACCGGCATCTGGCGGCCGGCAAGTCCGCTTGCTAAACCATGCCGGTTTTGGCCTATTAGCCGCCAGATACGCTTTCGGAGTGCCCGCGATGGTTCCTTTTTTCGTCCAGATCAAATGCAAGCTCGGACAGTCCTATACGGTCGCCAATGCGCTTGCCGAAGCCGAGATCGCTTCCGAGATCTACTCCACGGCCGGCCAATACGACCTCCTGGTGAAGTTCTACGTCGACAAGGACACCGACATCGGCCATTTCGTGAACGAGAAGGTGCAGGTGCTGCCGGGCATCCAGGACACCCTCACCATCATCACCTTCAAGGCGTTCGGCGCGAGCTGAGCTCGTAAGCTAACCGGCTTCCTTGCCAGCTTCCTTGCGCTTGGGCCGCGGCGGCCCCTCCACCGGCGGCAGCGATTTGAGGTAGTCCGCCATCGCCGCAAGGTCCTCGTCGGACAATTGCGAGGTGTTCTTGATCACACGCCTCATCGCGCCGCCGACGCTGTCGCCGTCGGGCAATTCGCCGTTTTTGAGGAAATAGGCAATATCCTTCGCGCTCCACTCGCCGAGGCGCTTCTGTGTGATGTTGGGCACCCAGCCCTCGCCTTCCGGATTGGGCCCGCCGGCAAAGCGCTGCCCCGAGCGGATGCCGCCGAGCGCGTTGCGCGGGCTGTGGCATTCGGCGCAATGGCCAAAACTGTTGACGAGATAGGCGCCGCGATTCCATTGCGGCGACTTCGCACCGTCGGCAATCAGCGGCTTGTCGTCCAGAAACAGGAATTTCCAGATCCCGACATTGCGGCGGATGTTGAAGGGAAGGCTCATGTCGTGGTCGCGCACCTTGCCGGTCACAGGCGCAAGCGTCTTCAGATAGGCGAAGAGATCGAGCACATCCTCGCGCCTTGCGTGCCGATAGGACGTATAGGGAAAGGCAGGAAAATAATGCTGCCCGCCCGGCGAAACGCCGAGCATCACCGCGTTGACGAAGTCGGTGTCGGTCCATTTGCCGATGCCGTCATTCGGGTCGGGGGAGATGTTCGGCGCGTAGAACGTTCCGAACGGCGATTTGATCGCGACGCCGCCGCCGAGCCTGACACGATCGGGCTGGTCGGGCGTGGCATGGCAGGACGCGCAGCCTCCGGCGTTGAACATCGCCTCGCCATTGGCAAGGTTTGCCACATGGGCCGGCGCATTGCCCGCCGCTGCCACCACCGGCGCGCTGAGCCACCAATAGACGCCCGCGGCAGCGAGCGCAGCGAGCAGCCCTCCGAGAATTGTTCGTTGCAACATGCAGATCCATTCACGCGTCGCGGCAAACTTATGCCCGATATCGTCGCGGCTCCAACCACGAAGAATTTAGCCCGCCCTCGCCGGAAACGGGAATAAACTGAAATGCCGGCTGTTGGAAGTTTGTCAGCCCAAACGGGTTCAGCAGGGAGAATGTCATGAACAAGACCGTCATCGCCGTGTTAGCGCTCGGTGCCGTCGCTTTTGCGGGCCCAGCCACCGCCGAAAAGCTGAAAGCAACGCTCGACGGCAAGTCCGAAGTGCCGGCAACAACCACCAGCGGCACCGGAACCGCCGATCTGGATTATGATGCCGCCAGCAAGAAGCTGTCCTGGACCGTCACCTATTCCGGGCTCTCCGGCCCTGCGACCGCCGCGCATTTTCATGGGCCTGCGGAGGCCGGCAAGAACGCCGGCGTCGCAGTCGCGATCCCGAATGCGACGGCGAGCCCGGTGAAGGGCGAAGCGGTGCTCACGGACGCGCAGGCCGCCGATCTGCTCGGCGGCAAGTACTACATCAACATCCACACCGCGGCCAATCCGGGCGGCGAGATCCGTGGTCAGGTGACGAAGTAAGCCCAATGCTGCTTCGCCGTGCGAAGGCCGGACGCAGGAGGGGCGTCCGGCCTTTTCGATTCGGGGTGCGCTCTAAAGCATGATCCGGAAAAGTGCGCAGCGGTTTTCCGAAAAGATCATGCTCAAACAACAACCTAAAGCGCGATGGCGATTCATCCTAACCGCATCGCGCTTTAGGCCGCGTTCAGCGCCTGCGTGAGGTCGGCGATCAGGTCCGACGGGTTCTCGATGCCGATCGACAGCCGGATCGTGGAATCGAGCACGCCGATCTTCTGGCGGATGTCGGCGGGAACGCCGGAATGGGTCATGGTTGCAGGCAGGCTCGCGAGCGACTCAGTGCCGCCGAGACTCACCGCCAGCTTGAGGATCTGCAGTGCGTTGAGGAATTTCACGGCGGCCTCCTTGCCGCCGACGATGTCGAAAGAGAAGGTGGAGCCCGCCCCCAGGCACTGCCGCGCGAACGCACGGCCGGCCGGCGACGTCTCCTCGTGATGACCGAGGTAGTGGACCTTGGCGACCTTGGGATGATCGCGCAGGAAGTCCGCAACGAGGCGCGCGTTGCTGTTGGCCTTCTCCATGCGCAGGCTCAATGTCTCCAGCGAGCGGTTGATCATCCAGCAGGAATGCGGATCGAGCTGGGTGCCGATGGCGCCGCGCAGCGCCTTGATGCCCTTCATGATCGCCTTCGAGCCGAGCGCTGCACCCGCGATCAGATCGGAATGTCCGCCGACATATTTCGTCAGTGAATACAGCGAAATATCAGCGCCGTGCTCGATCGGCCGCTGAAACACCGGCCCGAGCAGCGTATTGTCGCAGGCGATGATCGGCGTGTGCCCTTGCGCCTTTCCGATGGAATCGGCGACACGGCGGATCATGGCGATGTCGACCAGGCCGTTGGTCGGATTGGCCGGCGTCTCGATCAGGATCATCGAGACGCGACCCTTGGCCATGGCCTCTTCCGCGGCCTGCTTGACCGCGGCTTCGTCGATCCCGTCGGCGAAGCCGACGGCGCCGATCGACAGGCGCGCCAACGTGTTGGTCAGCAGCGTTTCGGTCCCGCCATAGAGCGGCTGGGAGTGCAGGATGACGTCGCCGGGGCGGACGAAGGCCAGGATCGTGGTCGCGATCGCCGCCATGCCGGACGAGAACAGCGCGCAGCTCTCGGTGCGCTCGTAGATCGAGAGCCTGTCCTCGACGATCTCGCTGTTGGGATGATTGAAGCGCGAATAGACCAGGCCCGCGCCCATGCCCTCCGGCGGCTCGCGCCGGCCGGCAACGAAATCGAAAAAGTCCTGCCCGTCATCGGCCGTCCTGAACACGAAGGTGGAGGTCAGGAACACCGGCGGCTTGATCGCGCCTTCCGACAGCTGCGGATCATAGCCATAGGTCAGCATCAGCGTCTCGGGATGCAGCATGTGATTGCCGATATGCGTCTTCGACGGAAACGGTTTTGCCATGGCCTGTCTCGCTGTTGATTGAGATCCTCGCCGCGCGCTGGAACTCCTGATGTCATGCACTCGGGAACAGGATGCGCCGACTCGCATCAACGCCGCGGCCGTCGGTACGAAGATAACTGCTCCGGCAGCGATCCGTCAGACCTTGCGAACAGAAAAGGGCGGTCGCTTTCGCAACCGCCCTTCGATTCCCGTAGCCCGGATGAGCGAAGCGACATCCGGGTTAGGTCCATCAACTCGCACAGGCTTCCCGGATATCGCTTCGCTCATCCGGGCTACGAAGCCTCTCTTCGGCCTCAGCCGTTCTTGACGCGGTAGGTCTCGTGGCAGCCGCCGCATTCCTTGCCGATGGCCGGCATATTCGCCTTCAGCGAGTCCAGGTCCTTGATCTTGCCCTTGGCTTCGCCGACGAGCTTGGCGAAGCCTGCGATCTTGGCGTCGAAGCCGGCCTTGTCCTCCCAGACCTTCGGCGAGGTCGAGTAATCACCGTCGAGCTTCACCCCCTTGGCGCTGGCCGGAAACAGATTCGGCAGCTTCTTGGCGGTATCTTCGAACTGCGCCAGCGCGCTGTCCACGGTGGCCTGGTCGTAGGGCTTCTCGCCCTTGACCATCGCCGACATCGCGCCGGCGTTCTTGCCGTTGCCCTTCATGAGGGTCTGGACCTCCTTGACGGCGTCCTGTTGCGCCCAAACGGCGCCCATCCCGAGCAGCAGCGAGCCCCCAACAACCAACACTCGCTTCATTCGCAAAATCCCCTTCGCTGAGACAGGATCGTGCCGACCCCACATTGAGCCAACCCCGACTGGCAGTTTTCATTCCATCCAGAGCGCGACGATAAATCGGCGCACCCTGGATCATTGGCCGAGCCCGCAAAACGCGTTCCGCGTTTACTTGGACTTACAGGCTGTGACGGCGGTGGTGCTCGTTGATGGCGATCCACACTCGCTCCGGGGTTGCCGGCATGTCGATGTGGTCGATCTTGTATTCGCGCCAGAGCGCATCGACGATGGCGTTGACGACGGCCGGACAGGAGCCGATCGCGCCGGCCTCGCCCGCCCCCTTCACGCCCAGCGGATTGGTCTTGCAGGGGACATTGGCGGTCTCGAACACGAAGGCCGGGCCGTCCGCCGCACGCGGCAGCGCGTAGTCCATGAAGGTTGCGGTGATGAGCTGGCCGTCACTGGGTCCATAGACCACCTGCTCCATCAGCGCCTGGCCGATGCCCTGCATGGCGCCGCCATGCACCTGGCCGGCCAAGAGCAGCGGATTGAGCGTCTTGCCGAAATCATCGACGATCACGTAGTTGACGATCTTGATGATGCCGGTGGCCGGATCGATCTCGACCTCCGCCAGATGCGTGCCGTTCGGATAGGTGCCGTCGGCGCTGGCGAAGGTCGCGCTGCCGTTCAGCTTCGACGGATCGGCGCCGGGCCGCTTGGCGAGGTCTGCAAAGGAGATGGAGCGGTCGGTGCCGGCGATCCGGATCACACCATCGGTGATCTCGAGGTCCCCGGCGCTCGCTTCCAGCGCCTGCGCTGCGAACTCCTTCAGCTTCTTGCCAAGCTCGCCCGCAGCGCGCTCGACGCAGACACCGCCGGTCGGGATCGAAGCCGAGCCGCCGGTGCCGAGGCCCGTCGCGATCTCGCCGGTGTCGCCCTGGCGGATATGCACGCGCTCCGGCGGCAGGCCGAACTGCTCGGCGACGATCTGCGCATAGGCGGTCTGATGGCCCTGCCCGCTCGATTGCGTGCCGATCAGGACAGTGACATCGCCACTGGGATCGAGGCGGACGTTGGCCGTCTCCTCACCCATCACGCCGCAAATCTCGACATAGCTCGCAAGACCAATGCCGCGGATCAAACCCTGCTTCTTGGCCGCCTTGGCGCGCTTTGGAAACTCCTTCCATTCCGCGATCTCCATCGCGCGCTTGAGATGCGCGGCGAAGTCGCCGGAATCATAGACCTTGCCCGTGGCCGTCTTGTAGGGCAGCGCCTTCGGTGGGATGAAATTCTTGCGGCGGATCGCATCCGGCGTCATGTCGAGCTTGCGCGCGCAGGCGTCGACGAGGCGCTCGATGACATAGGCGGCCTCGGGCCGTCCGGCACCGCGATAGGCGTCGACCGGCACGCTGTGGGTGAAGATGGTGCGCACGCGGCAGTGAAAAGCCTGGATGTCGTAGAGGCCCGGCAGCATGCCGGCGCCGCCATGGGGAATGTAGGGGCCGAAGGTCGACAGATACGCGCCCATGTCGCCCATCAGGTCGCAATCCATCGCGAGGAATTTGCCGTCTTCAGTCAGCGCCATCTTCGCGGTGGTGACGTTGTCGCGGCCCTGCGCATCGCCCATGAAATGCTCGGTGCGGTCGGCCGCCCATTTCACCGCCTTCTTCAGTTGCCGCGCCGCGACCGCCATCAGGGCGTATTCCCGATAGGGAAACAGTTTTGTGCCGAAACCGCCGCCGACGTCGGGGCAGATCACCCGCATCTTGTCGGTCGGGATGTTGAGCACGTTCTGGCAGAGGATGTCGCGCAGGCGATGGCTGCCCTGGCTGCCGACGGTCAGCGTCAGTTGATCGCGCTTGGCGTCGTATTCGCAGACCGCCGCGCGCGTCTCCATGAAGTTCGCGACCACGCGCGGGTTGACGATGGAGATTTCGGCGACCGCATGTGCCTTGGCGAAGGCAGCTTCCGTCGCGGCCTTGTCGCCGATCGAGACGTCGAACAGCACGTTGCCGGCCTTGTCCGGCCAGACCTGCGGCGCCCCCTTCTTGACGGCGTTGACGACGCCGGTCACTGACGGCAGCGGGCTCCATTTGACGTCGATCGCCTCGATCGCGTCGCGGGCCTGATCAATGGTCTCGGCGACGACGAAGGCGACGGCATCGCCGACATGGCGCACTTCGCCCGCAGCCAGGATCGGGTAAGGCGGGCCAGTAAACGGATCAGTCTCGAGATTGAACAGGCAGGGCAGATTGCCGAGATCCCCAACGTCATCGGCGGTCAGGATCAGCGCGACGCCGGGAAGCCCGCGAGCACGGCTCACATCGACGGTGTATTTGGCATGCGCATGCGGCGAGCGCAGCATCAGGCAGCGCAGCGCGGCCTGCGGCGCGTAATCGTCGGTATAGCGGCCCTTGCCGCGGATGAGCGCGTCATCCTCTTTACGCAGCACGCTTTGGCCAACGCCGAACTTGATGGGAGCCGCCATTTTATCTTCCCGTTCTCATGGTTGTTTTGCCGGCATATTGCCGTGGAAAAACTGGCAAGGCAAACGGGTTTAGGTGGCCGTTCCCATGGAGATCGATGATTCGAGGCGGCCCTCGCCGGTCTGGGGCAACCCCGCCGCGCAGCCGCGCCAGAGCCGTGTCAGCGGCTGAACTTCCTGACCATAAGATATTTATCATACGTGGCGTCACCTATGCGGATGGCAGCGGGATCCGTGCCGTAGATTTCAAACCCATTGCGCTTGTAGGTCCTGATTGCGGCGGTTGCTTCGAGCAGGACCTCAAGATGCACCTGCTCGACGCATGCCTCGGCGTGGGCGAGAAGCTCTTTGATGAGGCGATCTCCGACACCCTGACCTCGGCCGTCTTCCCTCACGTAGACCGTGAAGATGTGGCCCCTGTGCCGCGATCGTCGATCTGGCGATACGTAGAAGCCGCCGACTCCGATCATATCTCCGCATTCAAAGGCGCCTAAGATCACTCCGCTCAACCAACGGCGATAGGCCCCCAGCACCGCCTCCCCGCCCTCGTCCTCTTCACGAGAACCAAACGTTTGAGGGTGCGTCCGAAGCGCCTCGGCGCGAATGTCGCGAAAGAGTTCGAGATCATCGACAGTCAATCGTCGGATTTCCACGTCCGTCTGGGCACACGCAGCATGCGATATCATGATCGCCTCCTCTCCTTGTCGCAGCGAAGGTCGGGGGGTGACGGCCGTCACAGCCCACCACGGCCCCACAAAGCCCTCACATTGTCCCTCAACCTCTCGATCGCGCGTTCAGGCGCGATGCGGTCGAGCTCGCCGCGCGTCAAGCCGATATCCATCAACTCCCTGTCGCTGAGGTCCTGCAAGGTGATGCGCGGGCGCCGCTCCTGAAACGCAAGCCGGTATCGCCTGAGCAGGCTCAGGACGATGGAGAGATCGAGGCTGCGCCCTGCGGCGTCGCGCTCAATTTCGGATGAGATGTTCGTCTGTTGTGGTGGCATCGGACGCTCCTGCTGTTGTGCCGGCAGGGAGCGTGGCCAAAAGAAAAGGCCCCGTCCGATGCCGGCGGGGCCTGGTGGAAAAGATGTCGTTGAATTCCTAGCGCACGACTCCTTCCACGGCCCAGCCGAAGCGGGTGATGTGGTTGCAGGTGACGATGCGCGACGATTTGATCATGCAGCGCTGATACCACGGCAATCGCGCAAAATCAAGAGATGTATGGATGCTGCTTGCAGCCTGGAGGCGAGTGCGTGCTCGCCTAGCCCCGCACCAGCGAGACCAGCCAGTTGCGGCCGAACAGGATGAGGATGGCGAGCGCGTAGACGATCGTCCCTCCGACGGCGAGCAGGAGCAGAGTCACTTCGTCCCGGAAATGTATCGCGCCAAGCCAAGATCCACTGAACCGCGCGATCAGCCAGAACGCGGCAGCCAGGATGATCCCGGTCAGCAGGAATTTGACGAGCGACGTCAGCCACGCGCGATCCGGCACGAGAAAGCCGCGCCGCACGGCGAAGAACAGCACGAGCAAGAGATTGGTCCAGACGCCGATGGCGGTCGCCAGTGCAAGGCCGATCTGGGCCAGCGTTCCCATCAACGCGACCTTCAGCGCGACGTTGACGGCGATGCCCGTCAGCGACGCCCGAACCGGCGTTGCCGTATCCTTGCGCGCATAAAAGGTCGCCACCGCGCTGCGGATCAGCACGAACGGGATGAGGCCGATCGCATAGGCCGCGAGCGTGGCGCCGGCGGCAGCGGCATCGGCCTTCGAGAACGCGCCGCGGGCGAACAGCGCGCGCATGATAGCGTCGGGCACGGTGATGAAGGCGGCCACGAACGGGATCGAGAACAGCAGCGTGAAATCGAAAGCGCGGCGCTGCGCCTTCATCGCGCCGTCATGGTCGTTGGCGGTGATCCGCCGCGACATCTCCGGCAGCAGCACGGTGCCGATGGCGATGCCGATGACGCCGATCGGGAGCTGGTTGAGACGGTCGGCATAATAGAGCGCCGACAGTGCGCCGGCGGGCAGGAAGGTCGCGATGATGGTGTCGGCAAACAGCGCGACCTGCGTGCCCATCGAGCCCAGCGTCGCAGGTCCCAACGCTTTGAAGAAGCCACGGACGTCTTCGTCGAGCTTCAGCGGGGCAAAGCGCGGCAGGCCACCATGGCGCGCGAGGTCGCCGGCGAGCAGGAAATATTGCAGGAAGCCCGAGATCAGCACGCCCCAAGCGGCGGCATGACCCGCGGTCGGAAACCAGACCGCAACCGCCAGCGTCATCATCATCGCGACGTTGAGGAAGATCGACGCCGCCGCCGCGCTGGCGAAGCGTTGCATCACGTTGAGCATGCCGCCATAGAGCGTCACCAGCGTGATCAGCAGCAGATAGGGAAAGGTGATCCGGGTCAGCTCGATCGCGAGCTTGCGCTGCTCGGCATCCTCGCTAAATCCTGGCGCGAGGATGCTCATGGCCTGCGGCATGAACAACCAGGCGGCGATCAGCAGCAGAACTTGCGAGGCCAGCAGCAGCGTGAAGATGCGGTCGGCGAACAGTTTTGCCGCCCCCTCGCCGCGCTCGCCATGGACATGGGCATAGGCCGGCACCCAGGCGGCGTTGAAGGCGCCCTCGGCGAAGATCGCACGGAAATGATTGGGCAGACGCAGCGCGACGAAAAAGGCGTCGGCCATGGGGCCGGCGCCGAGGATCGCCGCGAGCATGATGTCGCGGGCAAATCCCGTCAGCCGCGAGAGCAGCGTGTAACCACCAACCGTGAAGATGCGTCCGAGCATGCGGACACTTCTAGAGGCTTATCGGGCAAGCGATAAGCCTTTGAACGAAGATCGGATCAAAAAAGAGGGCCACCTCTCCCCGGCGGGGAGAGGTGAAGCAAAGATCAGCCCGCCAGCGCGCCGCGCACGGCGGCGATCACGCGCTCCTGGTCGGCTTCGGTCAGGTAGGCGTGCATGGGCAGGCTGATGACATCCTGCGACAGGCTCTCGCAGCCAGGCAGACCGCCGTCGGCGACCGGATATTGCTTGTAGGCGGTCTGCTGATGCATCGACTTGCCGTAATAGATCGCGGTCGGCACGCCCTGGGCTTTTAGCGCGGCAGCGAAACCATCGCGGTCGGTGCCCTCAGGCAGACGGATCGTGTACTGCGCCCAGACCGAGGTGTTGCCGGGCGCCAGACGCGGCACGGTGACGACGTTGCTAAGCCCGCGCGCGTAACGTTCCGCAACCCTGTTGCGGGCGGCGATCTCGTCGTCGAAAATCTTCAGCTTCTCGATCAGGACCGCGGCCTGCATGGTGTCGATCCGGCCGGTCAGGCCGAGGCGGACGTTGTCGTATTTGTCGACGCCCTGCCCGTGCACGCGGATGCTGCGCAAGGTCGCCGCGAGCTCGTCGTCATCGGTGAAGATCGCGCCGCCGTCGCCGAAGCAGCCGAGCGGCTTGGCCGGAAAGAAGCTGGTCGCGGTGGCGAGGCCGAAGGTGCCGAGCTTGCGGCCCTTGTAGCTCGCGCCAAAGCCTTGCGCGGCGTCGTCGAGCACGAACAGGCCTTCGGCCTTGGCGATCTCGGCGATGGCATCGTGATCGGCGGGCTGGCCGAACAGGTCGACCGGAATGACCGCGACTGGCCTCAGGCCGGCCTTCCGCGCAGTCGCGATGCCGCGCTTGAGCGACTCCGGGCTCATGTTGAAGGTGGCTTGGTCAACGTCGACATAAACTGGCGTCGCGCCGGTCCGCGCCACCGGCGAGGCGGTCGCGATGAAGGTGAAGGACGGACAGAGCACGGCATCACCGGGCCCCACATTCTTCGCCATCATCACCATCAGGATCGCGTCGGTGCCGCTGGCGCAGCCGATCACATGCTTGGCGCCGCTGTAGGCCGCAAGCCGCTTCTCGAGCTCGGCGACTTCAGGGCCATTGACGAACTGGCAGTGGTCGAGCACGCGCTTGACGGCCGCATCGAGCGAGGCGCCGAGCCGGCGGCGCTGCGAGCCGACGTCGATGAAGGGAATGGGTTCGGAACGCAGATGCTGGTTCATGGTCTGGTTCTTGGCGGCTTCTTGATTGGTCGACATGGAAAATGATCAGCCGGCGACGCGGCGCGGACCCTTGCGGGCGGACGACGTCGCCGCAGGCTGCGACGGCGTTTCGAGGCACTGCGTCGCGATCTCGAGGCTGGCGACGCCCTCGTCGCCGGTGACCGCCGGCGTTTCGCCATTGCGCACGGCCTTGAGGAACGCGATCAGCTCGGCACGGAGCGGCTCGTCATGGCCGACCGGCAGATGCCGCATCGAATAGCTGCCATCGGGCTTGAAGCCGAAGCACTCGGTGACCTGGCGCGTGAGCAGATCTCCCATCACGTATTTGCCGCGGGTCGCGACCGTGACGCTGCGCGCCTTGAACGGCGTCAGCCAGTTGGTGTTGATGTGCGCGAGCACGCCGTTGGCAGTGCGGAACTGCAACAGCGCGATGTCCTCGCGCTCGGCGACCGCGCTCGACAGCTGCGGCTGCACCTCGACGATGTCGGATTCGGTGAACCAGCGGATCAGGTCGATGTCGTGCACGGCGAGGTCGATGACGACGCCGACATTGGACATGCGCGGCGGAAACGGGCCGACACGCGTGATCGCGATGGAGAGAATATCCTCGCCCGCGATCGCCTGCTTGACCGCGGCGACCGCCGGATTGAAGCGCTCGACATGGCCGACCATCAGCGTCACGCCGGCCTTTTGCGCGGCGGCGACGATCTCGCGGCCCTCTTCGACCGTGGACGCGATCGGCTTCTCGACCAGGACGTGAATGTTCTTGGCAATGCAGGCGAGCGCGACTTCGTGATGCAGATGGGTCGGAGCTGCGATGGTGACGGCGTCGACGCCTTCGGCGAGGAGCTGGTCGAGCGTCTCGAAGCCTTGGCAGCTCGCAAGCTCGGTGGTGCGCGTCCGGTGCGGCGGCGAGGGATCGACAATGCCGACGAGGCTGACGCCGGGAAGACCGCTAAGCACGCGCGCGTGGTTGCTGCCCATCACGCCGGCGCCAATGACGCCGACGCGCAAGCCGGCCTTTGCCGGTGCAGATCCTTTGGAACTCATCTGAGCAAACCCCGATTCAACGCAAATCCCCGGCGCGCTTCTAGCACGGACGCCACATTTGTGGCGAATGCCACCTTGGCGGCCCGGACACGATTTGATTCAAAAAGTTACACGTTCCCCGGGCCTTAGGACGAAAAAATACCGCCAGTTGGGCCCGGGTCGCGTGATTCGGAGTTTGCTGGTTACGACCTTTGATAGTCGTCTTCAATCCGGATGATGTCGTCTTCCCCGAGATAGCTTCCAGTCTGGACCTCGATCAGTTCCAGCATGATTTTACCGGGGTTCTCCATGCGGTGGACGGCGCCCATCGGAATGTAGATCGACTCGTTCTCGTGCACGGTCTTCACGGTCTCGTTGACGGTGACGCGGGCTGCGCCGCGAACCACGATCCAATGTTCGGCGCGATGATGGTGCTTCTGCAGCGACAGCCGCCCGCCCGGCTTCACCACGATGCGCTTGACCTGGTGGCGCTCGCCATTGTCGACGGACTGATAGCTGCCCCAGGGCCGGTGCACCTTGAGGTGCTCCTCGGTGACCTTGGGCGCGACCGCCTTCAGCCTGGTCACGAGACGCTTCAGGCCGTTGGCGTCCTTCTGGCGCGAGACCAGAACCGCATCGGCGGTTGCGACCACGACGAGATCGTCGACGCCTTCGAGCGCGACCAGCGCCTGGTCGGTGGTGACGTTGCAATTGCGAGAGTCCTCGAACACGGCAGCACCGTGCGCGGCGTTGCCTTGCGCGTCCTTCTCGGACAATTCCCACACCGCGTGCCAGGAGCCGACGTCGGACCAGCCGCACGACACCGGCACCACGGCGGCGCGCGCGGTCTTCTCCATCACCGCATAGTCGATCGAGATCGCCTTCGCCGAACCGAATGCCTCGGGCTCCAGCGTGACGAAGCCGAGATCGCGGCCGGCATTGTTGACGGCGTTGGTGACGGCCTCGACGCTAGCCGCATCGACCCTGCGGTATTCGTCGAGCAGCACGCTGGCCGGGAACATGAAGTTGCCGCTGTTCCAGAGATAGCCCGAATTGACGTAATCGGATGCCTTCACCGCGTCCGGCTTCTCGACGAAGCGCGCGACCGCATGCACCTCGCCGGAGATCACCTCGCCCGGGTTGATATAGCCGTATTCGGTCGCCGGCCGCTCCGGCTTGACGCCGAAGGTGACGATGCGCCCGGTGCTCGCGGCCGCAAGGCCCTCGCGGCAGGCGGCGACGAAAGCGGCGGTGTCCTGCACCACGTGATCAGCGGCGAGCGCGAGCACGATGGCTTCACTGGCGCGGTTCTGCGCGAACGCCGCTCCCGCGGCAATCGCAGGTCCGGAATCGCGCCGCATCGGCTCGAGGATCACGTCGGCCTCGATGCCGATCTCGGCGAGCTGCTCCAGCACCATGAAGCGATAGGACGCATTGGTGATGACGATCGGCCGGTCGAACAGTTGAGGATCGGAGACGCGCAGCAGCGTATCCTGGAAGGTCGAGCGGGTGCCGAACAGCGGCAGGAATTGCTTGGGCCGCACTTCGCGCGAAGCCGGCCACAGCCGCGTGCCGGCACCGCCGCACATGATCAGGGGGATTATGCGTTTGTCCATCGTCATCTCAAACCTTGAAGTAGTCCCGATACCAGGTGACAAAATTGTGGACCCCATGCTCGATCGGCGTTGACGGTGCAAAGCCGGTGTCGCGCATCAAATCCTCGACATCCGCGAACGTTTCCAGCACATCTCCCGGCTGCATCGGCAGCAATTCTTTGATCGCCGTCCGGCCCAGCTCCCGCTCCAGAAGACCGACGACGTGCATCAGTTCCTCCGGATGGTGATTGCCGACATTGTAGACCTTAAACGGCGCATTTGCGGCAGCCGGATCGTCCGCGGGCACAAGATCGACCAGCCTGGATACTACACGCGTCACATCATCAATATAGGTGAAGTCGCGACGCATCTTTCCATGGTTAAAGAGCCGGATCGGCTTGCCCGCCATGATGGCGTTCACGAACAGAAACATGGCCATGTCGGGCCGACCCCACGGGCCGTAAATGGTAAAGAAGCGCAGCCCCGTGACCGGCAGGCGATAAAGATGGCTGTAGGACTGCGCCATCACCTCGTTCGCCTTCTTGGTCGCGGCGTAGAAGCTCACGGGATGGTCGGTGCGGTCCGCAACCGCAAATGGCAGTTTTGTGTTGGCGCCATAAACGGAGGATGACGAGGCGTAGACGAGATGACGACAGCTATTGTTGCGGCAGCCCTCGAGCACGTTGAGAAAGCCCACGAGATTGGAATCGGCGTAGGCGTGCGGCTGCTCGATCGAGTAGCGTACGCCGGCCTGCGCCGCGAGATGCACGACCTCGGTAAAGCGATGCTGCGCAAACAGCGCCGCCATCGCCTCACGGTCGGCAAGATCGGCCTCGACGAAGGAGAAGCGGGAGTCGCTCTGCAACAGCGCAAGACGCGCCCGCTTCAGCGCCGGATCGTAATAGCTGTTGAGATTGTCGAGCCCGATGACGGACCGGCCCTCGCCCAAAAGCTGTCGGGCGACGTGGAATCCGATGAAACCCGCAGCGCCCGTGACCAAAATCGCCTGATCCGTCATCTTGTTCCCATGGGGATAGCCAACCCGCGATGCCTGTTTTGCCGCGGTCTTGAGGGGGTCGCAATAGCCTGGCCGCCCTTTCACAACGGCTATTGCAAGATCGGCGCCAAAACCATACCAAAGCGGCCGAATTCGGCGCTCGCGTCGGGTTGCCTCAAATCTTCGCAAACCCTGTTCATGCGGGCGAGATGCGCCGAATCCTGCTGTCGACGGCCAAAATCCTGATTTCCGCGGCGCTGCTCTATCTGGCGCTGCGCAAGGTCGATCTGTCCGAACTGTTTTCGCGCTTCACCGTCACCAGCCTGTTCTGGATCGGCGTGGCGATCGCGATCACGTTCCTGCAGATCTTCGTCGGCGTGCTGCGCTGGCGCGAGATCAGCGCCGTCTGCGGCGCTCCGCTCGAGCTCCGCCGCGCCATGCGCTACAACGTGATCGGCTCCTTCTTCAACCAGACCCTGCCGTCGGCGATCGGCGGCGACGCGGTCCGGCTGTGGCTCGTCGCGCGCGCCGGCGCCGGCTGGCGTGCGGCGACCTACTCGATCTTCGTCGACCGCGCGATCGGCTTGATCGCGCTCGCGATCGTGATCGTCGCGAGCCTGCCCTGGAGCTACACCCTCATCACCGATCCGCACGGGCGCTCGGCGCTGCTGCTCGTCGACCTGCTGGCGCTCGCGGGCGGCCTCGGCTTCCTGATCTTCGGCGCACTGAAATGGCGCTGGCTGAAGACCTGGTGGGCCACGCATCACCTTCACGCCTGCGCCGTGATCGCCAACCGCGTGATCTTCAGCCGCACCCGCGGGCCGATCATCGCAATCCTGTCGGTGCTCGTTCACGTGCTCGCCGTCGTCATCGCCTGGTGCGTGGTGCAGTCGATTGCGGCCCCGGTTCGCTTCAGCGACGTCTTCCTGCTGGTGCCGCCCGTGATGCTGATCACGATGATGCCGATCTCGATCGCCGGCTGGGGCGTGCGTGAAGCCACGATGGGCCTGGCGTTCGGCTTCGCGGGGCTTGCCGCCAACGAGGGCGTCAACATCTCGCTGCTGTTCGGCGCCGTGTCCTTCATCGTCGGCGCGGTCGGCGGTCTGGTCTGGATCCTCAGTGCGGAGAAGGCCGCGCAAGGCTCGGCGCCGATCGGAGTGCCGGAGTGACGATGCTCGTCTCGGGTCCGGACCCTGCGGCCGGACTGGTGCTGCTCGCGCTTGCGCCGGCCGGGCTGGCCGCCCTGATCTCCGCCGGCATCACCTGGTGCAGCATGCCGTTGCTGCAACGCTATGCGTTGGCGCGTCCGAACGCGCGCTCATCACACGAGCTTCCAACCCCGCAAGGTGCGGGCATCGCGGTCGTCGCCGCCACCCTGCTTGTGGGCTGGATTTACGCCTGGATTCCCCTGCCCCTGATCGGTTCCGCGGTGCTGATCGCTCTGGTCGGGCTCGTCGACGACATCAGGCCGCTGCCGGTCGTGGTCCGGCTCCTGTTGCAGGCGGCGGCTGTGGCCGCCGTCGTGCTCACGACACCGGAGGCGCTGCGGATCGTTCCAGCCCTGCCGCTCGCCGTTGAACGCACCCTCCTTCTCATCGGCGGCGTCTGGTTCGTGAATCTCGTCAATTTCATGGACGGGCTCGACCTCATGACCGTGGCGGAGGTGGTGCCCGTGACGGCCGCGCTCGCATTGCTCGGATGGTATGGCGACCTCTCTGCGTCCGCAGCGTGGCTGGCAACGGCCCTGTGCGGCGCCATGCTCGGCTTTGCGCCGTTCAACAAGCCGGTCGCGAAGGTGTTCTTGGGCGATGTCGGCAGCCTGCCGATCGGCCTGTTGCTCGGCTGGTGCCTGCTCGAGCTTGCCTGGCACGGGCAACAAGCTGCGGCGCTGCTGCTGCCGGCCTATTACCTTGCGGATTCCACCATCACGCTGTTTCGGCGCATCATCAGGCGCGAGCCGTTCTGGTCGGCCCACCGCACGCACTTCTATCAACGTGCAACCGACAACGGGTTCACGGCCCCGCGGGTGATCGGCGAGGTGTTCGCGCTCAATCTCGTGCTGGCGCTACTTGCCATCGTCACCGTTCGCGCCGCCTCGCTGACGATCACGATCGTGTCCTTGTTCGCAGGCGCGGCCGCGGTCGCTTTGGTGCTGCAGCGTTTCTCGCGCCCTCAGGCGTCCTGAGCCGACAGCGCCAGCCGCAACCCTTCGTCGAGCGAGACCTGCGGCTCCCAACCGGTCGCCCTCGCCTTGGAAGTGTTGAGCTCGAGCGAGCCGATCAGGCTGTCAAGCGTATCCTGCCGGCCCATGACGCTGAGCAGCGTAGAGAGCAGGCTCGGCGGCATGCCGAACAGCCGCAGGCGCTTGCCGGACGCTTCGGCCAGACGCGTGATGAATTCGGGTGTCGAGACCTGCTCCCTGTCGGCCACGAGGAAGATCTCGAAATTGCTGGCGGGATCGGGATGACCGAGCCGGCGCAGGATGAACGACGACAGGTTCTGCACGGCAAGGAAGGCGCGCTGGTTGCGGATCGCGGCAAAGGGCAGCGGCAGCCCGAGATCGACCGCGCGCGTCAGCAGCGCGAAATTACCCTTGGCGCCTGCGCCATAGATCAGTGGCGGCCGGATCACCGAGATCTTCATGTCGTTGTCGCGCGCCAGCGTTCTCAAGCCCGCCTCGGCTGCGGCCTTGGACATGCCGTAGAGTCCGCGCGGCGTCAGGATGTCGCTCTCGCTGAACGGGGCGCGGCCCTCGTTGCTGCGGCCATGCACGAGCACGGTGCTGATGAAGATGAACTGGCGCACGCCGGCCGTCGCCGCACAGCGCGCCAAATGCAGCGTGCCGGTGATGTTGACGTTGCGGTAGAGCTGGACCGCGTGCTCCTCGTGTTTGTGGTGCACGCGCGCGGCGAGATGGACGACGGCGTCGACGCCTTCCAGCGCGGTCTGCCAATCGGTCTCGGGACCGATCGTTTCGATCACGACCTCGTCCCCGACACCATCCGGACTGCGAACCGCGCGGCGGACCGACCATCCCTCGCGAGCGAGCGCCGGCACGATATGACGACCGAGGAAGCCGCTCGCTCCCGTCACCAGCACGACCGATCTCTTCTCGTTCATCGTTGCTCCGACAGATTCGGGTTGCGCAACAATTCGTCGATCAGCGCCGCATAGGCATTCATCGCGGTCGTCCTGTCGAATCGCGATGCCGCCTTCACCGCGCGCGCTGCGATGGTGCCATTGTCGGACCGGGACGCCACACGGATCGCGCCTGCGAGCTGATCGGCGCGGCCCGGCGTCACGACCCAGCCGAGCCCATTCTCCACCACCGTCATGGCGGCCTCGGCCTCCGGCTCGGACACCAGCACCACGGGACGGCCAACCGCCAGCAGATTGTAGAACCGGCTCGGCACCGACACTCCCGCAACGTGCTTCCGGTACGGAATGATCCAGAGATCGGCGGACGCCAGAAACGCTTCGAGCTCGGAATCCGCGACGCGCCCGACAAAGGAGACATTGGGCAGGCTCGCCGCCTCTTGCAACTGCTTCAGCCGTTCGAAGCCGATGCCCCAGCCGGACAGCAGGAAGTGAATGTCCGCCTCGTCCTTGAGAAGCCGCGCCGCCTCGAACACGATCTCGGGATCATGGGTGAAGCCGAGATTGCCCGACAGGCCGACGACGAAGCGCGCGGCAATCGCCCTGCGGAACGGATTGTCCGGCGTGACCGGCCGCGGCGCGGGCACCAGCGTCGCCCAGTTCGGGATGAAGCGGATCTTGTTCCGCCTCATTCCGGAATAGCTCAGCAGCGGCCGTTCCGCATCGCGCCCGATGGTGATGACGGCATTGAGCGCGCGGAACATCAGGCTGTTGGCGGCCCGCATCGTCCGCGCCACCAGCGAGCCGGGCCTCAAGAGGCCCGCCATCACCAGCACGTCGGGAAAGAGGTCGTGCAGGATCAGCGCCGAGCGCGCTCCCTTGAAGCTGGCTGCCGCCGCCGCCGCGTAAGGCAGCATGAACGGCGCGGTGACCGTGAGCACGACATCCCCTCGCCTCAACTCTCGCATCAATGCGAAGAACGTGCGCGCCGCGAACAGGAGCTCGGACGCTCCGCGACGCACCAGCGCCGCCTTGCCTGCCATGCGGTTCTTGATGGCGACGACGCGCGGCTTGCCCGGTCCGGCCTGCGAGGCCTGCAATGCGCCCGGCCAGCCCGAGAGCACGACGACCTCGTGCCCGGCGGCGAGACGGCAGGCGATCTCGGCCATGATCGCCGCCGTCGTACTGGTATCCGGTGGATAATGCTGGCTCGCGACGACGATCTTGCCGGAGGGCTGCATGGTCAGGCCGCGGTCGACCCGAATTCGGGCACCGCATCCTTGAGGATGGTCCTGATGGTGGCGCGATCGTCGCGCGCGATCGCCTGCTCGAGCGCGGCGGTCCACTTGCGCAGCGTCTGCATCGGCGGCTCGTTCGGCTGCGCGGCCATGATGCCGGCAACGCCGATCTCGCGGGTCGGCTCCTCGGAAGCGAACAGGATCTCGTGGAGCCGTTCGCCCGGCCGCATGCCGGTGAACACGATCTCGATGTCGTAGCCGGGTTGCAATCCGGAAAGGCGGATCATGCGCTCGGCGAGATCGACGATCTTCACCGGCTGGCCCATGTTGAGCACGTAGACCGAGACGTCGGGACGCTGCGTTCCGAGCGCATGCGTGGCCGCGGTGATGACGAGGTCGCAGGCCTCGCGGATGGTCATGAAGTAGCGGACCATGTCGGGATGCGTCACCGTCACCGGGCCACCGGCCTCGATCTGCGCCTTGAATTTCGGCACCACCGAGCCGTTCGAGGCCAGCACGTTGCCGAACCGGACCGAGATCAGCCGCATCGGCGGCCTGGCCCCGCGCGCGGCGGCTGCGAGGTCGTGATCCAGCGCCTGGCAGTACATCTCGGCAAAACGCTTGGTCAGGCCGAGCATCGACACCGGCTCGATCGCCTTGTCGGTCGAGATCATCACCATCGCCTCGGCGCCGGCCGCCACGGCGGCATCCGCAACGTTGATCGAGCCGAAGATGTTGGTCTTGACGCCCTCGCTCCAGTCGCGTTCGAGGATCGGCACGTGCTTGAGCGCGGCGGCGTGGAACACGATGTCCGGCTTGAACTCCGCCGTCAGGCGCATGATACGCTCGCGGTCGCGAATGTCGGCGATCCGCCCTTCGATCTCGGCGGCCGCGCCTCGCGCGGCGAGCGCCTCCGTGATGGCATAGAGCGCCGGCTCCGAGTTTTCCACGATCAGGAGCCGCGCGGCGCCGAAGGCAACGACGCGCTCGCAGATCTCGGAACCGATCGAGCCGCCGCCGCCGGTGACGATCACCGCCTTGCCGTTGATCAGCGCTTCCAGGCGGGCATAATCGATCGTCTCGCTCGGCCGCAGCAGGAGGTCCTCGACCGCAACGGCGGTGAGCCGCGGCGTATCGCCGCTCTCGAGCGAGGGCATCCGGTTGACGATCACACCCAGCTTGCGCGCCCGCATCAGGATCGATTCCGGGTGCGCTTCCGGCTCGAATGCCGACGGCGTCATGACGAGGCGCGCGATCGGTTTGTTGCGCTTGGCGAAGTCGGCGATGATGTCCTCGACGTCGTCGATGCCGCCCAGCACCGGCACGTTGCGGATGAACTGGCCGCGGTCGGAGCTCGACGGCGACAGTACGCCGACCGGCCAGATGCGCTTGATCGCTCCGCTCTCGATGCCGCGGAGCAGCACCTCGGCATCCGCGGCCCGGCCGATCAGCAGCGCCGGCGCGGCCTCCTCGCCTCTCGCGTGACGCCGCACCCGCGTATAGCGGAAGTAGCGGTAGGCCATGCGCAGCGCGCTGAGGAAGGAAATCTCGAGGAACCAATACAGGACAATCGTCACCTTGCCGAGGAAGAAGGCGCCGCGGACGTTGGGGGCGACGAAGATGTAGTCGAGCACGAGCAGGGCGACCGTCAGCACGGTCGCGACGCGGATGATGTTCAGCGCGTCAGGCAGCGAGATGAAGCGCCATTTCGTCGTGGTCAGGTTGAAGATGAAGAACACGACCACGCTGAAGGCGAGGAAGTAGGGCAGGATCTGGAACAGCAGCGGCAAGCGGGCGAAGAACCCGTCACCACCCTCGAATCGCAGATAGAAGGCGGCAAAAAGCGCCGCCGCGGTCGCCAGCAGGTCGTGGAGCGCGATCAGGAAATTGCGCAAGGTGAGATGCGAAAGACGCGTCATCCGCCGACCGATGAAAGCCCCAGTGAAATGCAACCTGACCGCGCTGATAGCCCATCTGGACCAGACTTGCCAGCCGCGCGGCCGCTCAGGAACCGGCTTCCCCCATCTTCGCCTCGCTCTGTTGTGCCCGGATCGCCATGCCGCCGGCGACGCCGACGCCGATGACGTACATCCAGCCTTCGTGGAAGTCGAACAGATGGGAGTTGAACAGCGAGGTGAAGACGTTCTGCACAACCACCAGAAGCCCGATCCAGTTGACGAGCCCGTCGCCGCGGAACAGCCGCAGATGCAGGATCCAGATCGCATAGAGAACGACGATGCCGATCACGCCCCACTGCACGGCGACGTTCAGCGTCTGGTTATGCGGATTGCCGATCACCTCGGCGGAGGCCTGGTTCAGACCGCCGGGCGTCGCGACGCGCTCGAACAATCCGCGCGTCGAGCCGGTGCCGTGCCCCTTGATCGGCGCTTGCGCGAAGAAGCCGAGCGACTTCCGCCAGAATTCGAGCCTCAAGCCCGCCGAGCTCGGCTCACCCCTTTCCACATAACGCGTGTAGTCGCTGCCAAACGTCTCGGCGGTGCTGCGCAATTGCGGCGAGGCCTGCCAGGCAAGACCGGCGCCGACGAGCAGAGCGGCAGAGATGAGCGCAATGCTGCGCCATTTGAGGTGAAGCAGCGCGAACACACCGAACATGATCGGAACGGTGACGAGCGCGGTGCGTGACACCACCACGAAAACCATGTTGACGAAGAAGCTCAGCGCCAGCACCGTGAGCAGCCCGGCGAACCAGTATCGCTTCTCGCGCAGCAGCGTCACGATCGGATAGGCGAGTGCAACGGCGCAAAGCGCGAATTCCTGGCTCTGGTCGATGTAGTTCTTGACGAAGATGCCGCGTTCGGGCGGATCGGTCTTGAGCGCAAGATCCGGATAGAAGGCGACCAGCCACGACATCACCGACAACAAGGCGCAGGACACCAGGAAGGCGATGAAGATCCAGTGGCCGCGCGGCGACTGCTCGAAATGATAGAGCAGAACCGGCAACACGAGCAGCTTGACGGTCGGATTGACCGCATAGAAGCGTGCGCCCCAGGTCGCGTCCGACCAGAGTGTCCCCACAAGCGCGAGCAGGACCAGCGCGATCGGCGCAATGCAGATCGGACGCTTCAGCGATTGCAGGAACCCGCGGACGTCGAGGAACGGCAGCATGCAGAGCAGCATCAGCGCATTGAAGATCCCCGCAAGCGAGGTCGACCAGGGCAGCGAGGCTGCGGTCAGGACCGCGAATATATCGACGGTCTCGCGCCAGGCGGCCGGGCTGCGCAAACGGCGAAGCAACATTTCGCTGGTCGTCTCGTGTGCGAGCGCAGTCACTTGTCGCCTCCCCGGGCGCGATGCACCAGCGCCGTCGTGCTGAAGCCCTGGAGGATATCGACCAGCACGACCGTGCCGCCGGCTTCCTCGACGATCTCGTGGCCGACCACCTGCTCGCGGGTGTAGTCGCCGCCTTTCACCAGCACGCCGGGCTTGATCCGGCTGATCAGGTCGATCGGCGTGTCCTCTTCGAAGATGACGACGAGATCGACGGCCTCGAGCGCGGCGAGCACCTCGGCACGCGCGCGCTCGTCCTGGACCGGCCGCTCGGCGCCCTTGAGCCGCCGCACCGAGGCGTCGCTGTTGAGCCCCACGATCAGGCGGTCGCAGGCCGCGCGCGCCGCCGTCAGCACCTTGACGTGGCCGGGATGCAGGATGTCGAAACAGCCATTGGTGAAGCCGACGCGCTGGCCCTGCCGCTTCCATTCGGCGAGCTGCGCGTCGAGCGTATCAGGCTCGAGCACGATCTTCTCCTCGGCCGCGAGACTGGCATGCGGAAGGATCTTACGGCGCAATTCGGCCGCGCTCACGCTGGCGGTGCCTTGCTTGCCGACGGCGACGGCCGCCGCCGCGTTGGCCATGCGCAGCGCCGTATCCCAGTCCGCGCCGGTCGCAAGCGACACCGCGAGCGCGGCGGCGACGGTGTCACCGGCGCCGGAGACATCGCGCACTTTCACCGGAAAAGCCGGAACGTGAACGGCCTCGCCGCCCCGCGGCACCAGCGTCATGCCGTGCTCGCCCTGGGTGACCAGGATCGCGCTGCAATCGGCGAGCCGCATCACGTCCTCGCTGGCATCGACGATGCTCTGCAGCGTATCGGCGCGGCTGCGCGTCGCCTCCGAGAATTCCTTGCGGTTGGGCGTGAGCAGCGTGGCGCCGCGATAGATCGCCCAGTTCAGGCTCTTGGGATCGACGATCACGGGCTTGCCCATTTTTCGCGCGGCGTCGATGGTGTGGCGGATGACGCGCGCCGTCAGCACGCCCTTGGCGTAGTCCGAAAGCAGCACGATGTCGGCGCGCGCGATCTGCGGCAGGATCGCCTCGATCAGCCTGGTCTCGATCTCATCGGAGGCAGGTAGTGCCTGCTCCCAATCCGCGCGCAGCATGTGCGTGGAAAAATGTTCGGAGACAAAGCGGACTTTTCGCGTGGTCGGCCGCGACGGGTCGCACACCAGCACGTTTTCGATTGCAGCAAGCTCACCCAGCGCCGCCTTGAGCTGGGCACCGGCATCGTCCTCGCCGACGAGGCCGACGAAGATGCAGCGCGCGCCGAGCGAGGCGACGTTGCGCACGACATTGCCGGCACCGCCGATATGGATCTCGCTGCGCTGTGCAGCGATGACAGGCGTCGGCGCCTCCGGCGAGATCCGCGACACCTCGCCGTAAACGAACTCATCCAGCATGATGTCGCCGATGCAAAGCACCGTGCGGTCCGAGATGGCCTGCGCGAGAGCGTCGAAATCGAGAATAGGCGTGGGCATGGTCTTTGCGCCTCAAGTGCTCATCGGAAGCGGTCGGGCTGGTCGAGATAATCTCCGACAAAGGTCTTGACCGCGTCCTCGAGCGTCGTGAAGCTGCCGTTGTAGCCGGCGCGGTGGAGGCGATCGACCTCGCTCTGGGTGAAGTACTGGTAAGCCCCCCGGATCTGCTCGGGCATGTCGATGTATTCGATATTGGGCCTGGTGCCGAGCGCCGCATAGGCAGCGAGCATCAGATCTCTGAAGCTGCGCGCCTTGCCGGTTCCGACGTTGAAGAGTCCGGACACCGCCGGCGTCGCGAGCAGCCACATGACCACGCGCACGACGTCGTCGACATAGATGAAATCCCGGCGCTGATCACCGTCTTCGATGCCTTCACGATGCGACTTGAATAATTGCACTATGCGGCCGGCCTTGACGTCGTCGAAGCGGCGCGCCAGCACGCTCATCATCGAACCCTTGTGGTACTCGTTGGGGCCGAACACGTTGAAGAATTTTAGCCCGGCCCATTGCGGGGGCAGCCGATCGCCATTCGCTACGCGCTCGGCAACAGCAAGATCGAACAGGTGCTTGCTCCAGCCGTAGAGATTCATCGGCCGCAGTTTCTTCAGCGCCGGCAGCGAGGCGTCGTCGTCAAAGCCTTCCCTGCCGTCGCCATAGGTCGCCGCCGAGGAGGCGTAGATGAACGGCACCGCGTTCATCGTGCACCAGTCCAAGAGGCGCATCGACAGGCGGAAGTTGGTCTCGATCACGAGGTCGCCATCGGTCGCGGTGGTCGCGGAAATCGCCCCGAGATGGATCATGGCCTCTAACTTGCGGCCCTTCAGCCAGTCGAGCAACTCGGCCGGCGGAACAATATCCGCAAGCTGGCGCTTGGCGAGGTTGCGCCATTTGCCGTCGTTGCCCAGCACATCGCAAACCACGACATCGCTGCGGCCGGCGTCATTGAGCGCGGCCACGACATTCGACCCGATAAAACCGGCCCCGCCGGTCACCAGCAACATTCCGAAATCCCTGCCCGATTTTTGCGACCCGGTCCTGCCGTAGCGCATGAGCCGCCAAAGTGTAAGCGGTTTTGGGATTGAGCGGTCTGCTGGCTTTACCTGCCGGCCCGGAGCGGCTACCGAACCGCCACAATTAGATTGCCCGGCCCCATTTAACGAATGAACCAAAATTCACAACTTAGCGGAGATGCGGATCGGAGCGACACGCGCCCGATTCTGATCATTCCATACATGTGGATCGGCGATTTCGTCCGGAATCACACCGTCGCGCGGGTCCTGAAGGAGCGTTGGCCGAACCGGCCGGTCGATCTGCTGACCACGTCCCTATGCGCCCCGCTGGTCGATTACATGCCCGGCGTGCGCGAAGGCATCGTCTGGGACCTGCCGCGCGGCCGGCTCGCCGTGAGCCGCCAGCTGGCCTTGGCAAAACTCCTGCGCGAGCGGAACTACGGCACCGCCCTGGTGCTGCCTCGGACCTGGAAGGCCGCCATCGCACCCGCCCTCGCCGGTATTCCTGAACGGGTCGGGTTCGTCGGCGAGTTCCGGTTCGGTCTGATCAACCGCTGGCGCTGGGGCGAGAAGAAGCTGCCCCGTTTCATCGACAAGAATGCCGCCCTGGCCCAACCCGACGGCGCCCCCCTGCCCCCGGAATGGCCGGTGCCGCAATTGCGCGTCCCCGCCGAGGACATCGTCCGCTGGCGTCAGGCCAACGGCCTCGGCGCCGGAGCCGCGGTGGCGCTCGCCCCAGGCTCGGTGGGGGTCTCAAAGCGCTGGACGTCCTATCCGGAGGCGGCCCGGCTCCTGGTCGAGCGCGGGCTGGAGGTCTGGGTGGTCGGCGGCCCCGCGGAAAAGGGCCTCGCCCAGGAGATCGTCGCCGCAGGCGGCGCGGGCGTACGTGACCTCACCGGCAACGACTTACGCAACGGCGTGCTGGCCATGGCCGCGGCCGGCGTCGCCATCTCCAACGATTCCGGCCTGATGCACATCGCAGCCGCCCTGGGCACGCCAACCATGGGCATCTTCGGCCCGACCAGTCCCTATCTCTGGGCGCCGCTCAACGGCCTTGCTGCGACCGTGGTGCAGGACAAGGAAGTGCTGTCCTGCCAGCCCTGCCAGAGCACGGTGTGCAAGATGAACGACCACCGCTGCATGCGGAATATCGCGGCGAGCGAGGTGGTGGCGATCGCGCAGCGGGTGCTGGGGGAAGCGGGGGCGAAGGCGAATAACTAGGCGCCGCTGGCGAATGCGGTCCGCATCGCCGCCGAACCAGCACGATCAAGCACAATCAAGCATGCGCACGTGCCAGCTCATATGGCGCTGTCAAAGCACCAATGGGAATGTTCCACTCCCTGCTGATAGTTCGGATCATGTCCAGCGTCAGTGGACGGATGCGATTCAAAATTTCGGACGCCCGATTGCGTCCGATCAGAGCTGCCAATTCTGTCTGCGAGCGCCCCATGGACTCAATTGCGAAATGAAGAACGTCGATTGGATCGCCGTGAGTGGTCGCGAAGTGATTGTCCTCGTACTCCTTGATGAGCGAAGACAGAACCTCGAAGCGATCACCGTCAGGCGTGCCGGGAGCAGGCTCGGCCTCGAAATAGCGGGATACTTCGCCGATAGCCCAATCGTAATCCTGTTCATTGCGAAGAGGCCTTACGTCCATCATCACACGGTCTCCGCGTCTATTCCGTCGTACTCTGCGTGCGTGCCGACAAACTTGATGAGAGCTGTTTTGAACTTGTACGAGAAGTGAACCACAAGGCGATAGTTGTTGCCGCCTATGTCGAAGATGGCTCTGTTGTCGCCAACGAAGTCGATGTTGTTTCCAAACGCTCTCTTCAGGTCTGCTGGGCCACTCCAGTCACCCTTGGAAACGATTTCGTACCAGGTGCCCAAGGGGGTCTCCGCTTGGGGGTATCGCTCCCAAAAGATCTTGAGTGCCCTTCTCGCTATTACGTTCATAGCCATAGCACGTTCCCACTACGGGATCAACGCAAATTCCCAAAACGGGAACAGAGTCCTACATCGACGCATGTCCGCAGCGTAGCGGGACGGGCCATCAAGCCATTGATTTCGTTAAGGCCGTCTACTGTGCATGGGGTTGTTTTCGCGATTTTTGTTCGCGACCACGAGCGCGACGGCTCAGAGCAGCGGCCGATAGACTTCCCCGATCCGCGCCGCTTCGGCATCAAGGCTGAATCGTTCGCGCACCCGCGCCCGCCCGCGCTCGCCCATCGCCGTCGCCGCGGCCACGTCGCGCATCAGCGGATCCAATGCCGCAGCCAGCGCATCGGCATCACCGGTCGGGATCAGCACGCCGCTCACCCCATCCTCCACCACAAGCTCGGCCGCACCGGCGCGTGCGGCGACCAGGGCACTGCCTGCCGCCATCGCCTCGATCAGCGTCAGGCCAAAGCCTTCGTTGCGCGAGGTGAAGGCGTAGATCGTCAGCCGCTGGTACCAGCGCTGCACCGCTTCGATCGGCAGCTCGCCGGTGATGACGATGCGCGATTGCAGGCCGGCGGCCTCGATCCGCTTTTTGAGATCATTGGCAAAGGGCGTCTGCTCGGCCGTGACCTGGCCGACGATGACGGCGGTGAAATCCGGATGGCGCGGCAACAGCCGGCACATCGCATCGACGAACACATCGGTGCCCTTCTGTGCCCGCACGCGGCCGAAGCAGCCGATGGCGTAGCGGCCCGGCAGACCGCTTTCGGCGAAGGCAGCAGCACGATCGATCGGTGGCGTGTAGACGTCGGTGTCGACGCCGTGCGGGATCACGGTCGCCTTCACCTTCAGGAACGATCCCGAGATGTCCGATGTCGCGATGATCGCGTCCATGCGCCGGATCAGCCAGCGCGTGATCCAGCTGTGGTGCCGCTGCGCCGCCGAGGTGAACACGAGTTTCAACGGCCAGCCCAGTGCACGCAACGCGACGCCTGCGATCATCTCGTTGTTGCGCCGCGCATGCCAGATCAGCGGCGCCTTGCGGCGCCATAGCTTCAGGAAATCCGTAACGGTCAGCCGCGCGATCCCCGCCGGCGCATCGGACCCGAACCACGCGGCGCGGTACAGTTTCGCCAGACGCGGCGCCACCATCCGGTTGGTCGCGGTGACCCCGGAATAGCGCCTGTGCAGATTTGGCACGATCACTTCGAGATCGCCGGGGAAATTCGCCACGTCACGCTCCGTTTCGAAGGTCCCCTATACGCAACATTAAGCATAGTGACCAGTTCAGGGCTGCCGATACCCCCTCTTCACCACGCAGACGTTAGCTTGCAGCGTTGATCGAAGACGGGTGAGATCATGACTGTGCTAGTCACCGGCGGCGCCGGCTATATCGGAAGTCACACGGTCCTCGCGCTGGCGGAAGCCGGCGAGGACGTCGTCGTGATCGACGATCTCTCGACCGGTTTCTCCGCCTATCTGCCCGAGGGTGTGCCGCTGTTCATCGGCGATGCCGGCGACGAGAACCTGCTCGAAGGCGTGATCGCGCAGCACAACATCGAGAGCATCATCCATTTCGCGGGCTCGGTCGTCGTGCCGGATTCGATGCGCGATCCGCTCGGCTACTACCGCAACAACTTCATGACCGCGCGTAACCTACTCAATGTCGCAGTGAAGCGCGGCATTGGCCGCTTCATCTTCTCCTCGACCGCCGCCGTCTACGGAGATCCGGACCAGGTCCCGGTGCCCGAGCACGCGCCGACGCGACCGCTGTCACCTTACGGCTCGTCAAAGCTGATGACCGAGATCATGCTGCACGACGTCGCCGCCGCCTACGGCATGCAGTACGTCACCTTGCGCTATTTCAACGTCGCCGGCGCCGATCCGCAGGCGCGCATCGGTCTCGCCACCGTCGGCGCCACGCATCTGCTCAAGATCGCGGTGGAGGCGGCGACCGGCCAGCGCGCCAAGATCGACGTATTCGGCACCGACTATCCGACGCCCGACGGCAGCTGCATTCGGGACTTCATCCACGTCACCGACCTGTCGCAAGCACATCGCTCGGCCCTTGCCTACTTGCGCAACGGCGGTGCCTCGACGACGCTAAATTGCGGTTATGGCCGCGGCTATTCGGTGCTGGAGACCATCGACGCCGTGAGGCGGGTTTCGGGCCGCAGCTTCGCCGTGCAATACGCCCCGCGCCGGCCCGGCGACATCATGACCATGGTCGCCGACACCAGCCGCATCCGCGGACTGCTCGACTGGAAGCCGCAATACGAGGACCTCGAGACGATCGCAGCCCACGCTTTGGCGTGGGAGGACAAGCTGTTCCACGAGCGCCATGTCGAGCTCCGCCACGCCGCCTCGGCCTAGAATCATCCCAAGCGCAAGCCCTTAATTGGGCTTGAAAAACCCCGCTTGAGCGGGCACAGAGGCCCATCGATCCCTGACGCGCGGGCAGGCTTTTGTCCTGCGCCGTCAATGGACACCGGATGGCCCAGTTTCCAAAGAAAATCACTGACGATCCCTATGCGGCAGCGACCCTGATTCGCCGCCTGGTCACGGAACAGGGGGTCGTCTACTGGCGGCGCTATCTCGTCGCCTTCGCGCTGATGGCGGTCGCCGCCGGCGCAACCGCCTGCGCGACCTATGTGCTCGGCCAGGTCATCAACCAGGCCTATGTCGACAAGAACATCCCGGGCATCGCGATGTTCTCCGGCATCACGGTGCTCCTGCTGTTCATCAAGGGCGTGGCGACCTACGGCCATATGGTGATCCTGACCAAGATCAGTAACGCCATCCTCGCTACCAATCAGCGCCAGCTGTTCGCCAAGCTGATGCGCGAGAGCGTCGGCTTCTTCTCCGAGCGGCACTCCTCGGAATTCCTGGCGCGGCTGACGGCTGGCGCCAAGTCAATCACTGACGTGCTCAACATGCTGGTCAACGCCATCGGGCGCGACCTGTTGATGCTGCTCGCCATGATCGGCGTGATGGTGTGGCAGGATCCGCTGATGTCGTTCATCGGCCTCGTCGCGGTGCCGCCGGCGATGCTGGTGTTGCGCAAGCTGGTCAAGCGCATCAAGGGCCTTGCCTTCAACCAGTTCACCGGCACCGCCGACATCATGGAGACGATGCAGGAATCGCTGCAAGGCATCCGCACCGTCAAGGCGTTCACGCTCGAAGACACCATGCAGAAGCGCATCGACGAGAACATCGCGATCGTCGAGCGCAACGCCAACAAGATGGCGCGCGTCGCCAACCGCTCCAATCCGCTCATGGAGATGCTCGGCGGTTTCGCGGTCGCCGGCTGCCTGATGTACGGCGGCTACAGCGTGGTCGCGCTCAACGCCACGCCCGGCGCGTTCTTCTCCTTCATGACCGCCTTCCTGATGGCGACCGAGCCGGCCAAGCGGCTGGCGCGACTCAACATTGATCTCAACAGCCAGCTGGTCGGCGCGCGCATGCTGCTCGAGGTGGTCGACAGCCCGGCGAGCGAGCAGTCTGACGACGACAGGCCGGCGCTGAAGCTCACCGACGCGCGCATCGAGCTGCGCGACGTCAGCTTCGCCTACCGCACCGGCGAGACCGTGCTCGACCGCATTAGCTTTGTTGCCGAGCCCGGCAAGGTCACCGCGCTGGTCGGGCCCTCCGGCGGCGGCAAGTCGACCGTGCTGGCGCTCCTGCTGCGGTTCTACGAGGTGACGCAAGGCGACATCGTGATCGACGGCCAGTCGATCGGCGCGGTCTCGCGCAAATCGCTGCGCGCGCAGACCGCCTATGTCGGCCAGGATGTCTATCTGTTCCGCGACACGATCCGCAGCAACATCGCCTTCGGCAAGCCGGGCGCAAGCGAGGACGAGATCATCGACGCCGCGAAAGCGGCTTGCGCGCATGATTTCATCATGGGCTTCCCGCTCGGCTACGACACGCCGGTCGGCGAGCACGGCACCCAGCTGTCCGGCGGCCAGCGCCAGCGCATCGCGGTCGCGCGCGCACTGATCAAGAACGCGTCGATCATCCTTCTGGACGAAGCCACCGCGGCACTCGATTCGGAGTCCGAGCGGCAGGTGCAGGAGGCGATCGAGCATCTCTGCCAGAACCGCACCACCATCGTGATCGCGCATCGCCTGCACACCATCATGCACGCAGACAGCATCCTGGTGGTCGAGGGCGGCGAGATCGTCGAGCAGGGCCGGCACGACGAACTGCTCCGCCGCGGCGGCCGCTACGCCTCGTTCTTCCGCCTGCAGCATCACCATTCCGGCGCTCTGGCGCCGATCGGTGCAACCGCATAGAGTTCGTTCCACCTCAAGAGCAGCGAGATCGCTAAATGAACGCCGCCTCCTACGTCATCCCGCTTCCGCCCCAGGCTTCGCTTCCCGTCGTCGGGGAAAGCGGCCGTTATCCGGTGCGCCGCATCTGGTGCGTCGGCCGCAATTATCTCGAGCACATCCGCGAGATGGGCAATGACGAGCGCGCCCCGCCGTTCTTCTTCGCCAAGCACGCCGACATGCTGGTGCCCGACGGCGCCACCATCCCCTATCCGCCACTGACCAAGGACCTGCATCACGAGGTCGAGCTGATCGTCGCGATGAAGAGCGGCGGGCTGAACATCCCGGCCGACAAGGCGCTCGACCACGTCTACGGTTACGCCGTCGGCATCGACCTCACCCGCCGCGACCTCCAGATCGCCTCGCGCAAGAAGGAGCGTCCGTGGGAGATCGGCAAGTCGTTCGACTATTCGGCGCCCTGCTCCGCGGTGCAGCCGGCCTCGAAGATCGGCCATCCCGCCAAGGGCAAGATCTGGCTGACGGTCAACGGCAAGGAGGCCCAGAAGGGCGATCTCACCGAGCTGATCTGGAACGTGCCCGAGATCATCTGGCAGCTCTCCCAGCAGGTGAAGCTCGCCGCCGGCGACATCATCATGACGGGGACGCCTGCCGGCGTGTCGCAGCTCCAGCCCGGCGACAAGCTCGAATGCGGCGTCGACGGCGTCGGCACGCTGAAGGTCGCGATCGGCCAGCCGGAGTAGGCTGGGATCGTAGGGTGGATTGGCGAAAGCGTAATCCACCACCATCCTGGCTGTGGCGAGATGGTGGATTACGCTGCGCTAATCCACCCTACACGCTACCAGGCCTTCACTGGGCGATTGGCATGGCTTGCCTGCGGCACACCGCGGTTGAGCGACATGTGGGAATGGACACACAGCCACCCATCGTCCTTTCTTGAAAACACCATCGTCGCTCGGCCGGGGCGCGCAAATGCGCTGCCATCTTGATGATAGCCCGTGCTCGTCCACGGCGCGATCACTGTCGCCATCGTGCCATCGGCGGACGCCAGAACCGAAGTCTGATCGAGCACGAAGCGGAAGTCGGCCGTCTTCGGCCAGACGTTGTCCCATTGCGTCGAGACCCACTGATCGAGGCCCGGGATGACATCGTTGTGCGTGCCGAAGGCGAGCACGTCCGGATGAAACAGCGGCCGCGCTGAAGCGTAATCGACCTCGCGGACATAGCCCGCGAAGGTCTCCAGCCATTGGCGGAAGAACTGAACGATCTCCGCGTTCGCGACCGGCAAGGGGCTCATCGCGAGGGCCCGATCACCGCAGCGCCGACAGCACGATGAGGCCGAGGATCAGCGCCGTCAGCGAATATTTCAGCGCGTAGTAGACGTTGCGGTTCCACGCCTTGACCTTGCGGCTGCCGAGATGGATCTCGTAGAGCTTGCCGAACACCTTGTTGAGCACGCCGACATTCTCGCCCTCGACGTTCTGGGTCGCCGACGCCTTGACGATGTGGTGGCTGACCCAGCGGTTGATCGCGGTCATGAAGCCGAACTTCATCGGGCGCTCGACGTCGCAGAACAGGATGATGCGGTTGACGTCGGTCGCATTCTCCGCGCTGTGGATGAAGGTCTCGTCGAACATGAAGGCTTCGCCGTCGCGCCAGACGCATTCGACGCCGTCGACCAGGATCCGGCACTTGTTCGAGTTCGGCGTGACGAGGCCAAGGTGATAGCGCAGCGAGCCCGCGAATGGATCGCGATGCGCGCCCAGCTTGCCGCCCGGCGGCAGCATCGCGAACATCGCGCCATGGACGCTCGGGATCGACTTGAGCAGCTGCACCGTCTTCGGGCACAGCGTGTTCGCGGACGGCAGGAAGTCGTCGTACCATTTCAGGTAAAACCGCTTCCAGCCGCTCTTGAAGAAGGAATAGAAGCCCCAGTCGTTGTTCTTCGCGGCCGCGCGGATAAAACCTTCGTCGAACAGGCGCACCGCCTCGTCGCGGATGGTCTCCCAGTTCTCGCTGAGCGGCTTCAGCTCCGGAAACTGATCGACCGAGATCACCGGCCTGTTGGGCACGGCCGAGCCGGCATACATCAGCACATTGTAAGGTGCGAGATAGGTCGAGTGATCGCCGAGCTGGCGCGCGAAGCGCAGCCGCTGCTTGCCGCGGAAGTGAACATAAATGGTCGAGGCCGCAAGCACATAAAGAATGACAAGTTGCGGCGCAAAAAGCTGTTTCAACATCTCCCCGTTCCCCAGTGAACCCAGCGGGGACGTCATCTACTCCGCGCCGGCCCGGGCGGCAAGATATTCACCGGTGGGTTGAGGTTCACGCTGGCGCGAGCGCGGGGACGAAACGGGCTGGACCCGGATCGGAACTGAGCCAAATCACGCGCGCGACAGCGCCTGGAGCCCCTTGAAGGTCAGGCGCTTGGGGTCGGTGACGCCGGCAAGATAGAGACGGCGGATGAAGGCGATGACGGCGTCGCGGTCGCAATCGGTCAGCGCGACGACGGCGTCGACTGCGATTCTCTGGGCTTCCATTGGGCTTACCTCGGCCTTGCGAGTCACCCCGGCCGAGGCAGGCTAGGACCCGCTGGTTAATCGGGCATTAACTGGTCGGGCGTTGACCGGTTCAGCCCGTTCGCCGAAGACGCAAACGACATCGGCGCCGTTGCGTGCCGCCCGCCCCGCCCTCGCCGGTCTCCTGATTTCGATCCGCGCTATTCGGCGCCGGGCGTTCTCGCATTGCTTGTCATGGATTTCAGTAGTTCGGTCTGCTGTCGCACCAACTCGCATTGCTTTCGCGCATGTGAGCCCGACAACTCGATCCACTGCGAGAGCGTTCTCACGCGGCTCAACTCGCGCGTATACTGCAGGGCCGCACCTGCATTCATTTTCATCAATTCGAGCACGAGGGCATGGCACTCAGCAGCAGCTCCGTCCAGGATGTCGCCTTCCGGATTGGCAATATCCTTCGTGTATTCGAACGCTGTATGCAGGCCTAAGTTCATTGCCTCGAAGGCACGCGTCTGCATCTCTTTGGCGATCTCCACGGCGAGAGTGGAGGTGTCGGCACTTTGGAGTGGAGTCGAAGGCAATTCCACCTTGGTAGACGGGCGCGCCTCGGCGCCGTCGACTATCGCGGGAATGGGCGTATCCGCAGGCATCTTTCGAGCCGGCATCTTTCGAGCGGGCGTCTTGGCTGCCCCCCTGCTCCGGTGTCCATCGGCCGCCAGGATGGCGACCGGATCCGTGGACGTCTCCAAGAGGCTCTCGTCGACGGTACGGCCCACGGCCGCAGTCAGATCCACCAGCGACCGACGTCTGGCGCGTACGCCATCAGCAGGCTGTCTCGACCGCGTCTTGCCCATGATGTTTCGGCTCCGTGAACATGTTTTTCGAAATCCACCGCCACAGCTCAACGATCTCGTCCGAAGCTTTTCCCTCCGGCGCAAACTCGGTGACCCCCAAGCCTAACCCAAGCGCATCCTGGTGGTCGTTGCGCTGTCCGATGAAGGGGAGCGCAAGCACGCCAAGCGAGTTGAGCGACGTCGCAGCTTCACTCAGCCGGCACCCACGTGTGGGCGCCTGATTGAGGACGAAGGCAAATCGGCGGTTACCCCTGCGAATGGCCAACAGCGTAGGGATGGCAGCTTCGATATCGGCCGGGCTTGGACGGGCCGGAATGAGACAAAGGTCGGCATTGGTGATGGCGCGGAGCGCCAGGGCGTTGTTCGTGGCGGCCGTGTCGATGATTACGAGCCCAATCCCTTCAGCCCGGAGCCGAGATAGCACCGGCTCGATCTCCGCCGGATCAGCAACGCACTCGACATGAGGAAAGGAATTCTCACGACGCTGTTTCCATCTTGAGATGGTGCCCTGCGCGTCTGCCTCAATGAGAGCGACCCGCTCTTCACGTTCCATCGCGGCCACCGCAAGCCCAACGGCCAGCGTACTCTTGCCGCTTCCGCCTTTTTGCGTGACCAGAGCAAGCACGTGCACGTCCCGCGCTCCCATCAATGCCAGCGACGCGGAACTCAGGCGCTGTCGGAAGTAAATTGCATGCGACGCAACAATACTACTTCAAGTCGCGGTTCACCTCAAGCGATCGATGGGTTCCACCGGCAACATACGGAAATCAGGAATACCGCATCACGCCGTCGTCGATCCGGCCGAAACGTAAGGAGACGATGTCGAGCGCGTAGTTCTGGTAGAGCCGCCACGGCCGCTTCGAGCCCTGCTTCGGCATTTTTGCGACCGCGCGCTGCACATAGCCCGAGGTGAAATCGAGCGAGGGCTGAAGAGCAACGGCTGGATCGTCATTGTGCGGCATGCACTGCCGGAAATTGTGCCGGTCCATGTAGTTGATGAGCCGGCAGACATATTCGCAGGTGAGATCGCATTTCAGCGTCCAGGACGCGTTGGTGTAACCGAAGGCCGATGCCATGTTCGGAACGTCGGCGTACATCATGCCCTTGTAGGTCAGGGTATTGGCGAAATCGACGGCACGGCCGTCGACGCTGACCTCGAGGCCGCCGACGACCTGGAGCACCAGCCCCGTCGCCGTGACGATGATGTCGGCCGCAAGCTCGCTGCCGTCCTTGAGGCGAATACCGTCGCGCGTAAACGTGTCGATCTCATTGGTGACGACGGCGGCGCGCTGCTCGCGGATCGCCTTGAACAGATCGCCGTCGGGCACGAGACACAGCCGCTGGTCCCAGGGATTGTAGCGCGGGGTGAAATGAGTCGCGACGTCGTAGTCGGGGCCGAGCGCCATGCGGACGCCGCCGAGGATCAGGTTCTTCACCTTGTCCGGCCTGCGCCGGCTGAGCTGGAAGAAGAACATCCCCCACATCACGTTGCGCCAGCGGATGACATGATAGGCAAGCCGCGTCGGCAGATTGCGGCGCAATTTGTTGGCGACGGGATCCTGCGCCGGACGCGATACGACATAGGTCGGCGAACGTTGCAGCATGGTGACCTGCGCCGCTTTCTTGGCGAGCTCCGGCACCAGCGTCACCGCGGTCGCGCCCGAGCCGATCACGACGACGCGTTTGCCCGAATAGTCGATGTCCTCGGTCCATTTCTGCGGATGCACGATGCGGCCGGCGAAATCAGCGGCGCCCTTGAACTCCGGCGTGTAGCCGGCCTCGTATTTGTAATAGCCCGAGCACATGAATAGGAAATTGCAGGTGAAACGCACGAGCTCGGTCGCGCCCGAGCCTGTGATACGCTCGGCTTCCACCGTCCAGCGTGCGTGTGGCGTCGACCACGAAGCGCGCTTGACGCGATGACGATAGCGGATGTGCTTGTCGATGCCGTTCTCGGCGGCGGTCTCGCGCACATAGTTCAGGATCTGCGGCCCGTCGGCGATCGCTTTCGGATCAGTCCACGGCTTGAACGAATAGCCGAGCGTGAACATGTCGCTGTCGGAGCGGATGCCGGGATAACGGAACAGGTCCCAGGTGCCGCCGATGCAGTCGCGGCCCTCCAGAATGACGTAGCTCTTGGTCGGGCACCTGGTCTGAAGATGATAGCCCGCCCCGATGCCGGATAGCCCGGCACCGACGATCAGCACGTCGAAATGTTCTTTTTGCATGGTTTCCTCCGCCGACGAGGATTGTCCGCCCGCCACTGCTGGCCGTCAATTGGCAATCAGCCGTGCAGCAACTGCAAAGCGAGTTGAATTCCATGTGCCGAAACAATGAAGCCCCGGATCGCTCCGGGGCTTCTCGTCGATGATCGATCGGACCAGTCAATCAGTAGCGATAGTGGTCCGACTTGTACGGGCCTTCCTGCTTCACGCCGATATAGTCGGCCTGGTCCTTGCGCAGCTCGGTGAGCTTGACGCCGATCTTGGCGAGATGCAGGCGCGCGACTTTCTCGTCGAGCGTCTTCGGCAGCACGTAGACTTCCTTCTTGTACTTGCCGTCGTTGTTGTTGGCGTAAAGCTCGATCTGCGCCAGCGTCTGGTTGGTGAAGGACGCCGACATCACGAAGGACGGATGGCCCATCGCGTTGCCGAGGTTCACGAGACGGCCCTCCGACAGCATGATGATGCGGTGCTTGTCGGGGAATTCGATCTCGTCGACCTGCGGCTTGATGTTGGTCCACTTCAGATTGCGCAGCGAGGCGATTTGGATCTCGTTGTCGAAGTGACCGATGTTGCAGACGATGGCGCGGTCCTTCATCGCGCGCATGTGCTCGATGGTGATGATGTCCTTGTTGCCGGTGGCGGTGACGAAGATGTCGGCGCGGGGCGCGGCGTCTTCCATGGTCACGACCTCGTAGCCCTCCATCGCGGCCTGCAGCGCGCAGATCGGATCGACTTCCGACACCATGACGCGGCAGCCGGCCTGGCGCAGCGAAGCGGCCGAGCCCTTGCCGACGTCGCCGAAGCCGGCGACCATCGCGACCTTGCCCGACAGCATCACGTCGGTGCCGCGGCGGATGCCGTCGACCAGCGATTCACGGCAGCCATAGAGGTTGTCGAACTTCGACTTGGTGACGCTGTCGTTGACGTTGATGGCCGGCCACAGCAACGTGCCTGCCTTCTGCATGTCATAGAGACGATGCACGCCCGTGGTGGTCTCTTCCGAAACGCCCTTGATGCTCTTGGCGATCCCCGCGAAGTAGCCCTTCGGCTTTTCCTTGAGCTGCTTCTTCAGCAGCGCGAAGAAGACTTCCTCTTCCTCGGAGCCGGGCTTGTCGAGGAAGGCGGCGTCGCCGTTCTCGGCGCGCAGACCGAGATGGACATACATGGTGGCATCGCCACCGTCATCGAGGATCATGTTCGGATGACCGCCGCCATGCCAGTCGAACAGCTTTGCGGTGTAATCCCAGTATTCGGTCAGCGTCTCGCCCTTGACGGCGAAGACGGGAATGCCGGCAGCGGCGATCGCGGCGGCAGCGTGATCCTGCGTCGAGTAGATGTTGCAGGAGACCCAGCGAATGTCGGCGCCGAGGGCGGCCAACGTCTCGATCAGCACGCCGGTCTGGATCGTCATGTGCAGGGAGCCGGCGATGCGGGCGCCCTTCAGCGGCTGCTTCGGTCCGTACTCCTCGCGGGTGGCCATCAGGCCGGGCATCTCGGTCTCGGCCAGCGAGAGTTCCTTGCGGCCGAAATCGGCGAGCGAAATGTCCTTGACGATGTAATCGGTGAAGCCGGGCTTCGCGTTCATTGGGGGTTCCTGTTTGTTTGGTTCGTCATTCCGGGGCGCTCGTGAAACGAGCGAACCCGGAATCCGGAAGTTCGAGATTCCGGGTTCGCCGCTGTCGCGGCGCCCCGGAATGAAGCAAGAGAACTTAGAGCGCGCGCTTGAGCTGCTCGACGAGGTCAGTCTTCTCCCAGGAGAAGCCGCCCTCGTTGTCCGGCGTGCGACCGAAATGGCCGTAGGCCGAGGTGCGCGCGTAGATCGGGCGGTTGAGGTCGAGATGGCTGCGGATGCCGCGGGGCGTCAGATCCATCGCCTTGGCGGCTGCCTTCTCGAGCTGGTCCTCCGACACCTTACCGGTGCCGTGGGTGTCGATGTAGATCGACAGCGGACGCGCCACGCCGATGGCATAGGCGAGCTGGAGCGTGCAGCGGTCGGCAAGACCGGCGGCAACGATGTTCTTGGCGACGTAGCGCGCCGCATAAGCCGCCGAGCGGTCGACCTTGGTCGGATCCTTGCCGGAGAACGCGCCGCCGCCATGCGGGGCCGCGCCGCCATAGGTATCGACGATGATCTTGCGGCCGGTCAGGCCGGAGTCGCCGTCCGGACCGCCGATGAAGAACTTGCCGGTCGGGTTGATGTGCCAGATCGTCTTCGGCGTGATCCAGTCCTTCGGCAGCGCCTCGCGCACATAGGGCTCGACGATGTCGCGAATCTGCTTGGACGAGATGTCCTCGACCAGGTGCTGATGCGAGACCACGATCTCGCGCACGCCGACCGGCTTACCGTTCTCGTACTGCACGGTGACCTGGCTCTTGGAGTCGGGGCCGAGCACCTTCTCCTTGCCGGAGTGACGGGCTTCGGAGATCAGGCGCAGGATCTTATGAGCGTAGAAGATCGGCGCCGGCATCAGATCGGGCGTCTCGTTGGTGGCGTAACCGAACATGATGCCCTGGTCGCCCGCGCCCTCTTCCTTGACCTCACCCGGCTGCAGCGCATCGACGCCCTGGGCGATGTCGGCCGACTGCGGATGCAAGAGGATCTCGATGTCGGCCTTCTGCCAGTGGAAGCCTTCCTGCTCGTAGCCGATGTCCTTGATCGCGCCACGGACGACGCTCTCGATCTGCTCGTTGGTCACCGACTTCGGACCGCGGGTCTCGCCGGCGATCACCACCTTGTTGGTGGTCGCGAGCGTCTCGCAGGCAGCGCGGATCTGCCAGGGGTCGATGCCGGCCTTCGGCCCTTCGCGGTAGAACAGGTCGACGATCTCGTCGGAAATGCGGTCGCAGACCTTGTCCGGATGACCCTCGGACACGGACTCGCTGGTGAAGAGATAGGACGCGCGCATCAGTAACCCCTTGTTCCGCCGCTAAACCGGCGGGCGTTTGCGATGTTTACCTGTGGATGATGTCAATCACGCCGGCGCGAGATGACGTAGGATTCGTCGAGAAACCAGAGCCCATTATACTTTCGCAGCACGTCCCTGGCGGCATCCAGAGTGCGGCCGTTTTGAGTCATTTCTGTCAACCGGTCGTCCTCAATCTGAGCGACATACACCGCCGCATTCCACGCTGCAAAGGCCGTCGAGGTTCCGATCGTACCGGTTACCTCGTTGGGCAGCGCTTCCATATCATACCTGAAGATCGAACGGTTATCCGCATAAGCATTAAAATTTAGGTCGCGGCCCACCGATCCAAGTTCATACTTAACCGCACGCAGTAGCTCATGACGGCTGACCGAGAAAGGATTTTCTCCAGGCCAGATCGCCTGGATCATTTCCATGCCCGGATCCTGGCCATGGGAGTGGATACCGATCAGCCGCCCGCCCGGCCGGAGCGCCCGCGCCAGAGGTGCGATGATCCGTTTGGCCCGGAAATTGACCGAGGACAGGGCCCGGTAGGGCTGCGACGCGATGACGAGGTCGAAATTGGCCTCGGTCTGGCCCGGCCGCGGAATGGTCGAATCCAGCAGGAACCTGTGGTCCTCGCGATACAGCACCAGAACCACGGGCCGTTCATACAGCGGCATGGCCGTGCGCGGGCTGATCGCGGCGCGCCAGTTCTGCTCCAGAAACGGCCTCAGCTCCGCGATCTGCTGCTCGAACTCGCCGGATGAGGCGCCCCGCAGCGGGACCTCGTGCCAGACGGTCGCCGCCGCCGCCGCAGGCGATGCCGGCGTGAGCCAGGGCGCCTCCGAGTAGAACATGTTGGTGAAGACGAACACCGACGCCGGATGCTCGAAAATGCGATCCGGCACCTTCTCCAGCGTCAGGCGCAGGTCTTCCAGACTGAGTTCCTTGCCGGCGACGTAGAACGGCATGTGCGGAAAGCGCTGATGCGTCGCGCGCAGCACGCGCGCCAGCACCGTGCCATCGCCGACACCGGCGTCGAACAGGCGCAAGGCCGGCGGGCGTGGATGGATGGAGGCAAGCTCCAGCGCAACCCGATCCGCGACCACCCGCTTCTCGCTGCAGGTGTGGACGAACAGCAGGTATTTCTGCCGGTTCTCGAAGAAGCGGAAATTGCCGCGCGGGTCGCGCTTTTCCGGCGGCACCTGCAGGCCCCGTGGCGGCGGCACGCCGCCAGCCATCGATGCCGCCATATAGGCCTGGATCCGCTCCAGCGTGTCGATGGTGATTCGCTTACCCTCGCGCAGGCGCTGCACCAGCTTCCCATCGTTCACCGCACGCCGGCCGAACGTCGATTCCGCCATGTCCGCCTTGCGGCAGAACTCCGTGATCTGGCTCAGGATTTCGTCGTTTTTCATGGAGTGGGACGCGGTGGGCAGACGGATTGGGACCTAGGTCCTAGCAAATTCTGCCCACTCAGGGAATAGCCGATCGGGCCGCGTCAGCCGCGGTCCTCGCCTTTGCCGACGCGATCGCGCCGGCCAGGCTGCGCTCGACGACGAAGGCGCGAACTCGCCGCTCTCTCGCGCCATGCGGCGCGCCAGGTCTGGAGGCTCAGCAGATGATGACGTGGGTGCGGGCCGAAGTGGTGTCGGTCACGAAGGATAAGCACGCGCGTGGGTGATGCTGCCGGGCGAGGTCTCCGACGGAGAAGTGAGATACCCGCGTGCCCCGGACCCAGCGGAGCGCTTCTTCAGCGGCGCGCTGCAGAGCCGGGGGCCACATCTACGAAGAGCAAGTCTGGCAGCAGGGGTCCCGGCTCTGCGCAGCAACGCGAGAGCATTGCAGCGTCCGGGACACGAGTGAGGCCTGGGCCTAGCTGCGGCGCTCAGTTACCCCACACTTCCTTCGCGATCTCGACCGCGAGGCTGAGCTTGGCCCACTGCTCTTCCTCGGAAAGGATATTGCCCTCTTCCGTCGAGGCGAAGCCGCATTGCGGGGAGAGCGCGAGCTGCTCCAGCGGCGCGAACTTGGCGGCTTCTTCCAGGCGGCGCTTGATGTCGTCCTTCTTCTCGAGCTCGCCGAACTTCGAGGTGATGACGCCGACCACGACGACCTTGTTGCCCTTGGGCAGGAAGCGCAGCGGCTCGAAGCCGCCGGCGCGGTCAGAGTCGTATTCCAGGAAATAGCCGTCGTAATTGGTGCCGGCGAGCATCGTCTCGGCCACCGGCTCGTAGCCGCCCGAGGAGATCCAGGTCGAGCGGAAATTGCCGCGGCAGACATGCGTCGTCACCACCATGTCGGCGGGCTTCTCGGCCAGCGCGTAGTTGATGATGCGCGCATAGATCTGCTGCAGACCGTCCGGATTGTCGCCGCGTTCGCGCGCCTTCTGCAACTCGTCCTGCGAGCAGAGATAGGCCCACACGGTGTCGTCAAACTGGAGATAGCGGCAGCCGGCATCATAGAATGCCTTCACGGCCTTGCGATAGGTCTTGCCGAGATCCTCGTAGAAGGCGTCGAGATCGGGATAGACGTCCTTGGAGATCGACTTGCGGCCGCCGCGGAAGTGCAGCACCGCGGGCGACGGAATCGTCATCTTGGCGGTGACGTGGGCCTGGTCGGCCACCTTCTTCAGGAATCGGAAGTGGTCCAGCATCGGGTGGTCGTCGGGAAAGTCGAGCTTGTCGATCACCCGCACCGCGTCGTGACGGGTCTGCACGCCCGCGAACTGGATGCCGGTGTCGGGATGAAACAGCTCGCAGCCAGTGAGCTTGGCCAGGAAGTCGAAATGCCACCAGGAGCGGCGGAATTCGCCGTCGGTCGCAAGCTTCAGGCCGAGCGAGGCCTGCTTGTGGACGACCTTCTCGATCTCCATGTCCTCGATCTTGCGCAGATCGTCGGCTGAGATCTCGCCCTTCTCGAGACGGCTGCGGGCTTCCTTGATCTTGGCCGGACGCAGGAGGCTGCCGACCTCGTCGGCGCGGAAGGGGGCTTTGGTTCGCTGCATTTGTTACTCCCGGATATTATTCTAGTGGGCCGCCGCCCCTGCGACACCGAGGTGGCGCTCCAGGACCGACGGGTCGGCCTTCAGCGCGGCACTCGGGGCGTCGTGGACGATCGTTCCGCGCTCCAATATCACAACGCGGTCGGCCAGCCCCAGAATCTTTTGGGCATTCTGCTCGACGATAATCGAGCAGATGCCACCCGCCCGGGTGATGGTGCCGATTGCCTTGAGCAACTCCTCGACGATGATGGGGGCAAGGCCCTCGGTCGGCTCGTCCAGCAGCAGCACTTTCGGATTCAGGGTCAGCGCACGGCCGATCGCCAGCATCTGCTGCTCGCCGCCGGAGAGCTGGTTGCCGAAATTGCTCCGCCGCTCCTTCAGCCGCGGGAACATCTCGTAGACCTTCTCGACCGTCCAGGGACCGGGCTGCGCCACCGCGGTCATGTTCTCCTCGACCGTGAGCGAGCGGAAGATGTTGCGCTCCTGCGGCACCCAGCCGATGCCGGCGCGCGCGCGCTGGTCGGCCCGGAGCGATGTGACATCGGTGCCGGCGAGCGTGACGGTGCCTGCGAAGCGGCGGGTGACGCCGACGATGGAGTTGATCAGCGTGGTCTTGCCGGTGCCGTTGCGGCCGAGCAGCGCCAGCACCTGCCCTTCCGCGAGACGCAGCGACATGTTGGGCAGCACCACCGCCTCGCCGTAGCCGGCGCGCAACGCCTCGATCGCGAGCAGGTCAGACATTGACCGCCTCCTCGCCGAGATAGACGGCCTTGACCTGCGGATCGCGCGCGACCTGCTCGGGCGGGCCCTCGGTCAGCAGCGCGCCCGAGACCAGCACCGAAATACGGTCGGCAAAGGAGAACACGAGGTCCATGTCGTGCTCGATCAAGAGCACGGTGACGTCACGCGGCAGGCTGCCTACCACGGCGAGAATGTCGTGACGCTCGCTCTCGGGCACGCCGGCCGCGGGCTCGTCGAGCAGCAGCACGCGTGGCTTGGCGGCGATCGCGACCGCGATCTCGAGCAGGCGCTGCTTGCCGTAAGGCAGCGTCACGGTCTGCTCGTTCATGACGTCGAGCAGGTGGAAGCGCGAGAGCAGATCGGCGATCTCGCCGTTGACGTCGCTGCGCGTGCCCATCCGCCGCCACCAGTCGCCGCCATGGCCGAGGCGCTCGGAGACGGCCAGGCCGATGGTCTCCAGCGGCGTGAGATCGGGATAGAGCTGATTGATCTGGAAGGTGCGCGACAAACCGCGCAGCACCCGCTTGTGCACGGGAAGATCGGTGATGTCCTGGCCTTCGAGCAGGATGCGGCCCGAGTTCGGCTTCAATACGCCGGTCAGCTGGTTGATGACCGTGGTCTTGCCGGCGCCGTTCGGGCCGATCAGCGCGTGGCGGGCGCCCTGCTCGACCTTCAAGGACAGATCGCGCGTGACGCGCAAGCCGCCAAACTGTTTTTCGAGATTTTGGGTTTCGAGCGCGATGGTCATGCCTCGCTCTCCGGCACGGCGACGACCGCTTTACGTCCTGCAACCTGCTTGATGATCAGGTTGGGCACGTACAGCACCCAGCGGTGCAGACGCTGGCGGCCGACCAGCACGATCACGACCAGCACGAGACCGATCCAGAACTGCCAGTATTGCGGCGTGATGGTGGAGAACAATTCCTGCAGCATGCGGAACACCACGGCGCCGATCAGGCCGCCATAGAGATAGCCGGTGCCGCCGATCACGAGCACCAGCATCAAGTCCGCCGAGCGTTCGAAGGCGAACACGTCGAGGGAGGCGATCGCGGTGGTCTGGGTGAACAGCGCGCCGGCGACGCCGGCATAGAACGCCGCCAGCGTGTAGATCGCGATCAAGCGGCGGTTGACGGGGATGCCGATCGCAGCAGCCCGCAGCGGATTGTTCTTGATCGCGCGCAGCGACAGGCCGAACGGCGAATGCACGACGCGGCGAGCGAACAGAAACAGCAGGAACAGGACGGCCAGCGAGTAGAAGAAACCGGCCTTGCCGAACATGTCGAACGGAATCTGGCCGAAGATCGGCTGCATCTCGATGCCTTGCAGGCCGTCGGTGCCACCGGTGATGTTGGAGAAGCGCTCGGCGAGCGCTTCCAGCAGCAGCGCGATGCCGAGCGTCACCATCAAGCGCGTGAGGTCGACACCGCGGATCACCAGGAAGCTGGTGGCAAAGCCGAGCACCATTGCGGCCAGCCCTGCGACGATCAGCGCCAGTACGGGCTCGTTGATGATCCCATGAAGCGCGAGAAGTCCCGCCGCATAGGCGCCGACGCCGAAGAAGGCGGCGTGGCCGAGCGAGACGATGCCGGCATAGCCGAGGATGAGATCGAGCGACATCGTGAACAGCGCCAGCCGCAGGATGTCAGTCATGATCAGATAGCGCGTAGGAAAGGCGAAGCCGCAGGCCAGCACGATCAGCCAGAAGGCGATTTCGCCGTAGTGCCAGCGCGCCTGGCGCTGGGCGTGATAACCGACGTCGGAAGCAGCGTTCATCGGCGTACTCAACGCGCGGCCGTGCGGCCGAACAGGCCGTTCGGGCGCCAGATCAGGATCACGATCATCATGGTGTAAATCACGAAGGGGCCCATCTTCGGCACGTAATATTTGCCGGCGACGTCGCCGATGCCGAGCAGGAGCGAGGCCAGGAACGGGCCGGTGATCGAGGAGGAGCCGCCGACGGTGACCACGATCAGGAAGTAGATCATGAACTTCAGCGGGAAATACGGATCGAGGCCGAGGATCTCGGCGCTCAGCGCGCCGCCGAGACCGGCGAGCCCGCAACCGAATGCAAAGGTGAAGGCGAACACCTGCGGCACGTTGATGCCGAGGCCGCTCGCGGCGCGGGGATCGTCGACCGCGGCGCGCAGACGGCTACCGAAGCGCGTCTTGGCCAGCACCATCTGCAGAGCGATGGTCAGCAGACCGCAGATCACGATGATCATCAGCCGATAGCGGCCGATGCCGACCCCAAACAGGTCGAACTGGCCCTGGAGCGCCGCGGGCAGATTGATGAACACCCGTGATGATCCCTGGATGTAGTCGACGGCGGCGACCGACATGAATGTCAGCCCGATGGTAAACAGCACCTGATCAAGATGGCTGCGCGTATAGAGGTGGCGGTAGAGCGTCCGTTCGAGCGCGATGCCGATCGCAGCGGAGGAGACGAAAGCGAGCGGCAGGGCAGCGAAGAACGGCCAGCCCATCCGGTTGACCAGCACCATGCAGACATAGCCGCCGGCCATGGCGAAGGCGCCATGGGCGAGATTGACGAAGTTCATCAATCCGAGCGTGACCGCGAGCCCGCAGGCGAGCACGAACAGCAGCATGCCGTAGGCAACGCCATCGAACAGGTTGGTGAGGATTGAGGTCATCGGGAGCGGGTGAACCTTGGTAATCACTCGTCATTCCGGGGCAGCGCGGATCGCTGAACCCGGAATCTCGTTTCAACAATTTCGAGACCGGATGCGCGCTAAGCGCGCTCCGGGATGACGCGCTTTCGCGCGTCACTTCTTGGTCTTGCCGAGATCCTTGACGGCCTCGAAGGTCGCGAACTCGACGTTGTAGAGCTCGCCGTCGACCTTCTCGACCTTGCGAATGTAGATGTTCTGCACGATGTCGCGGGTCTCGGGGTCGATCGAGATCGGGCCGCGCGGGCTCTCCCACTTCTGGCCCTTCATGGCTTCGACCAGCTTGGTGCCGTCGGTGTCACCACCCGTCTTCTTCAGCGCCTCGTAGATCAAGTGGATGCCGTCATAGCCGCCCACTGCCATGAAGCCAGGACGGTTGCCGAACGCCTTCTTGTAGGCTGCGACGAAATCCTTGTTCATCTGCGAGGGGTGCGCCGCGGAGTAGAGATGCGCGGTGACGGTACCGAGCACGGCGTCGCCCATGTTGTTGAGAAGGTCGTCGTCGGTGACGTCGCCCGGCCCGATCACCTTGATGCCGGCCTTGTCGAGACCACGCTCGGCATATTGCTTCATGAAGTTGCCGCCCTGGCCGGCCGGCACGAACACGAAGATCGCGTCGGGTTTTGCGTCCTTCATCCGCTGCAGGAACGGCGCGAAGTCGGGATTGGCGAGCGGCGTCTTGACCTCTTCGACCACCTCGCCGCCGCCGGCGGTGAAATTCTGCTTGAAGAAGTTGAGCGCGTCGTTGCCCGGCGCATAATCCGAGGTCAGCGTCGCGACCTTCTTGATGCCGTTCTTCACCGCCCAGTCGCCGATGATGGTCGAGGATTGCGCCAGCGTGAAGCTGGTGCGCACGATGTAGGGCGAGCGCTCGGTGATGATGGAGGTGCCGGCTGCCATGACGACTTCCGGGATCTTGGCCTGCGTGGCCAGCGGCGCAGCCGCGAGTGCGGCCGGCGTCACGCCGAAGCCGGCGATGAAATTGACCTTGTCGTTGACGATCAATTCCTGCGCAGCCGTCTTGGTCTTGTCCGGGATCGCGGCATCGTCCTTGAGGATAATCTCAATCTTCTTGCCGGCGACGGTGTCGCCCTTCTGCTGCATGTAGAGCTTGATCGCGTTCTCGATCTGCTTGCCGGTCGAGGCCTGGCCGCCGGTCATCGGCAGGATCAGGCCGATCTTGACGCTGTCCTCGGCTTTCGCAGGCACGATCGCCGCAAGGCCCGCGATGGCCGCAACGGCAGCGGTCCAAGCAGTCCTGGAAGTTGCCTTATGAGACAGTTGTTTGCATTCGAACATCAGATGTCCCTCCCCTTCATTCCCAACTCTTGTGTCCTGAACCGAGTGCCCGGCCCTTGCCTTAAACTAAGCCCGCGCGCGGGTGACAATCGTGCGTCACATGGGCGTCTTCCGCGCCCTTCTTGTCAATCGGACGTTTGGCGACCCACCGGCGCCAATGTCCCATCGACTGGAAGCGGTGCAGAGGGTCACGCCGGGGTTACCCAGGCAATTCCCTCCTGGCCGCCTTCATTTGTACGAATGTACAAAGAAAATGGACTTGTCAACGAAAACCCCGGCACCCGACCTAGCCATGTTGCCGCGAGCCTCGCATTGCAGTCTAGAAGCTGCAGGAATCGCGTGGATGGAGGATTTCGTCTTTCCTTTGCAGAATTTATACATCGGCGCGCGCTGGCTGACCGCAACTCGGTAGCATATTACCTATCTCGAATAAGTCTATTTTACCTTGTTGAAGCTACTCTTCCTCGCGCCGGCCCGAGTTGGCGTCCAAAGACCGAACGCGTGCGCGCCCAGACAATGTCCAAGACTTTTCGTTCAGCCCTCGTCCTCGTCACGCTCGCTGCGGGACTGTCCGGCTGCGGGACGGTCAACGAAAAACTCTCCGCCGGCATGGGCGATTACGTCCCGCAATGGGCCGGCGGCCTGCCGGCCGATGCCCCGCCGCGTGCGGGCACGCCGCAATACGACGCCTATATGCGGGAACGCGAACGCAAGCGGCTGCTGCCCGCGGCGGATCGCGAGAAGGAAGAGCAGGCGCAAAAGGGCGCGACGGGGGCTACGTCGGCTGGCGCGGTGCGGTAACAGCCTCGCCACTCGCCATTCGCTAATCTACGAACACCACGGTCTTGCGGCCGTTGAGAATGACGCGGTCGTCGAGATGGTAGCGGATCGCGCGCGCGAGCACGCGGCGCTCGATGTCGCGGCCCTTGCGAACGAGGTCTTCCGGCGTATCGCGATGACTGATGCGCTCGACGTCCTGGTCGATGATCGGGCCTTCGTCGAGGTCGCGCGTGACGTAATGCGCAGTGGCGCCGATCAGCTTGACGCCGCGCTCATGGGCCTGGTGATAGGGTTTTGCGCCCTTGAAGCCCGGCAGAAACGAGTGGTGGATGTTGATGCAGCGCCCCGAAAGCTTCGCCGACAGATCATCCGACAGGATCTGCATGTAGCGCGCGAGCACGACGAGGTCGGTCTTGGTGTTGCCGACGAGGTCCATGATCTGGCCCTCCTGCTCGCGCTTGGTGTCCTTGGTCACAGGCAAATGGTGGAACGGGATGCCGCCGAGATCGAGCCCGGCATAGGCCTCGCGCGGATGGTTGGAGACGATCGCGGTCGGAATCATCGGCAATTCGCCGGTGCGCCAGCGATAGAGGATGTCGACCAGGCAATGGTCGGACTTCGACACCAGCAGCATCACCTTGCGATGGGCAGCGCGGTCACGCATCTGCCACTCCATGCCGAAACGCTCGGCGATCGCAGCGAAGCCGGTCTGCAGCGCCGACAGTTCCACGGCAAGATCGGCGGCGGTGAACACCACGCGCATGAAGAATTTCTTGGTCTCGACGTCGTCGAACTGCTGGGCATCGAGAATGTTCTGTCCGTTATGCGCGAGGAACGTCGACACCGCCGAGACGATGCCGGGACGATCCGGACAGGACAGGGTCAGGACATATTGATGATCGGGCATGTTGATGAACAGGCTTGGCTCGTGATGAAGGTTTGGGCAGCGGAACTGTCCGCGAGTTGCGCCTGCTCTAGCATCGACCCTGGCCTTGCGCCAATCCCAAGACTTGCTTCGATATAAAGCGCGGAGTCAGGATGAACGGACCATTGCATTGACTGACCTGGAGCACGCCCATGGCCGACCGCTTGAACGGCACCCGCATCCTGATCCTGGAAACCCGCGAGGAGGCGCAGTTCTCAAAACTTCTGGCCGAGCAAGGCGCCGAGGTCGTGCAGTGTCCGATGTTCACCATTCACGATGCGCCGGACCCGGCCCCGGTCGAGGCCTGGATCCGCCGCGCCATTGACAAGCCCCTCGACGATCTCGTGCTGATGACCGGCGAAGGCCTGCGGCGAATCATGAAGCTCGCGCGCGCCCGCGACCTCGACGCCGCCCTCGTCGCGGCGCTCGCCAAAGCGCGAAAGTTCACCCGCGGCCCGAAGCCCGGCAAGGCATTGCGCGAGGTCGGTCTGGAAGCGCAGCAGACCACGGAGAAGCCGACCACCGAAGGCGTGATCGAGATGCTGGGCAAGCTCGACCTCAGCGGACGTCGCCTCGGCCTCCAGCTCTATCCGGACAAGGATCACAGCGAGCTGACCGGCTCGCTCGCCGCGCAAGGCGCCGCGGTCGATACCGTGCTGCCCTATGTCTACGATTCCAGGGCCGCGGATGCCAACATCGTCGCGGCGATCGACGACATGGCCGCGGGGCGGATCGATGCTCTCGCGCTGACCAATCTCGGCCAGGTCCGCCGCCTGATCGAGGCCGCGAAGGCGCATGGTAGCGAGGCCAAGCTGCGCGCGGGCCTCGAACAGACGCTGATCGCGTCAGTCGGCCCGGCGGTCTCCGGCGAGCTCGCCGCGCACGGCCTGCGCACGGACGTCTCGCCGGCGGAAGACGCGTATTTCATGCGTCCGCTTATCTCGGCGATTGCCGTGGGGCTGGCGGCGAAGAAGCCGAAAGTGCCGGCGAAGTGAGAATGTACAGCAGGGTCGTGCTGGAGCAGGATCCTATCCTGCGCACGACACGATGCATGCACGCAATGCCTTCGACGCCGCGGAGAGGTGCATCAAACTCAATGACGGCGTGACCGGCGAGGAGACGGCAGACTCCCCGCGCCGAATAAAGCGCCTCCGAGAGGCAGATTTGGCCGGCATCGGCCAACACTTGCACGCGCGCCGCAACATTCACAGTCTGCCCGAAGTAGTCCAGATTTCGTTGAGGGTCACGACCGCGATGGCGACGCCTGCGGAGAGGAAGCCGCGGGTTGAGCGCGTTGAGCAAAGTATTTGCACCGTCGACCAAGCGACGATGCTTAGCTTGCCACTTGCGAGGCGGCCGACATCAATTCCTGGGCGCTCGGCATCCCGAACATGCGCTGGCCGCCTTCGGGAACCTCGGTAAAGGTCCAGCGCACCACCCCTTCCCGATCGAGCAGGAACTGGCCGAACAACTGGCCCTGGCCGGTTGCCGCCATGCGTTGATCGGCCTCCATCATCTCGTAGCCATCCTTCTTGTTGAGCTGCTCGGCGGCCGCCAAACGATTCATCGGCCCCGGCAATTCTCCGGGAATGTCCACTTGCATGCTCATGACCACATCCATGCCGACCTTGCGCGGCCACTCGGTTTCCTTCTCCGTGAACTCGAGATTGGGTAGGCCGAACGCGCGGTGCGAGACCCGCTCGGGGTCGGACGCGGCGAGCAGATTGGGCAATGGATGATAGCGGAAGTAGAGCCGCGCGCGCTCGATGGGCGTATTCACGATCGTGAGACTTTCGATGCCCTTGTCGCGCAGGGCTGCGTCTAGTTGCGCCTGTGCCGCGATATGGCGCCGGCAGAACGGGCAGTGCAGACCTCGAAACAAGCCGATCAATATCGGACTATGCCCGCGAAAATCCTGGAGCGCGATCTTTCCATCGCGTGTGATGGCATCCAGCACGACGTTCGGTGCGCGATCACCCGGTTGAAGCGGTCCATCGACGTGAAGTTCTGACATGGTTGAACTCCTTCATATGACCTAGTCAAGAAATGGCAGTACGATCAGCCCGGCGGGATCAAGCCCGTGGCGGGCACAGACATCATGGGCCAGCGCGAAATATCGGTCGGCCTCGGGCATGTCGCCTCGATCAAGGCTCAGTGTCGCAAGACCATCATAGCACGGAAAGAGCTGCTGCGGTTCGCCGGTTTCGTTCGCCACCTCGATTGCCTCATTGTAGCAGAGGGCGGCCAGGTCGGGGCGGAAATGGCATTGATGGATTTGCCCGAGCACGATCAAGGGCACGGAGAGATGCTCCCGCTGATCGAGCGCACGGTCGATTTCGATCGCCTTCTCGGCAGCCGGCACCCCCTCCTCGGTACATCTGTCCGTGAAGGTGCAACACGCAACGGCAAAATTGGCGAGAAGACGCGCCTGGAAGCCGAGATCCCCGATCCGACGCGCGACATCCAGTCCACGCCGGCAGACCTCCACGGCTTTCGCCGGGTCGACAATCGTGTAGAGCACACCGAGATTGGTGTAGCCGCGGCAGGCTACGTTAAGGAGGCCAGCGGCTTCGGCAGCTGCGACACTTTGCTCTACATCGCGCACCGCCTCCTGGTGTCGTCCAACCCGCGCCAGTGCAACCCCCTTGGTATTGAGAGCCTCCGCAATGGCGCGCGCCGCCTCGAGCCCGGCGTGCTGGTCGGCGTCGGCAGGCACGGATCGGGCATAGCCAAGCGCCTCGTCTGCCCAGCTCGCGGCGGCCACGTGATCGCCCGTGCGAAACGCGAGACGGCCGCGCTCCTGCAAGAGATGCGCCCACTCGATGGGCGCGTCGATCCCTCCAAGCAGTTTGGCAGCCTCGGCGTAATGCGTTTCCGCCTTGATCCGCTTGCCGGCGTCCCACAGCAATCGGCCAAGCTTGCGAAGAATCCGCGCTTCGCCGATCCGGTCCTCTGCGGCGCGGTGCCCCTCCAACGCGCTCTGATAATGCTCCTCGGCCGTATTCCGCCGGCCAGCCGCGCCACAAAGGTCCGCAATCCGCTCGTACAGGATCAGACGTTCCGGCTCCCCCTCGCCGTTGGCCAACAGCACGGCGAGGGCCTGTCGGTAGAGACGGATGGCATCGTCGTTGGCATAGCTCGCGCGTGCGCGGTCGCCGGCGGCGCGCAGATAGCGCGCGCCCTTCGGCTTGCTCGCACTCAGACTGAAGTGATGTCCGAGCAGTATGAGATCCTCGAGGCGCTCGGGCTCATTGCCATAGAGCCGCTCTAGCGCGGCACCAATCCGTCCGTGAAGCTCGATCCGGCGCTGCAGAAGCAGGTTTTGATAGATCACGTCCTGAAGCATGGTTTGGGTGAAACGGTAGGTCCGCAGCGAAATCGAGTTCGAGCCTGCGATCTCCTCGATGATCTCCGCGTCGCATAGAAGTTCGAGCCCTGCTTCAACCCTCGCTGGCTCGGTTGTCGCCGCACCAAGCACACCCGCATCAAAACGCGGGCCGATTACCGCGGCCTCCTGTGCCAGAAGGCGGACCAGATGGGGCAACCGGTCGAGGCGCGCCAGCAACAACGCCTGAATGCTTGCCGGAATATCGGCGGCGGCTTTATCCGACTTCATCCGCCACTGCGCGCCGTCGCGTTCCAGGGTGCCGGCCTCGATGAGGCCGCGTATGATTTCCTCGAGGAAAAGCGGATTGCCGCCGGCGCGATCGAGGATCCGACTGAACAGACGTCCCGGCGGTTCACGCCAACCGTGCCTGAAGTAGGCCGCGAGCAGCCTCTGTCCGTCAGCGTCGCCAAGCGGAAGCAGCCGAAGGGTCGTGTGACTGATCCTGCTCGAACCGAACTGGTCAAGTTCCAGCGTCGGCCGATGCGTAAACAGCAGCATCAGCCGCGTCCGCTCAAGTCGGTCCATCAGGAACCGCAACGCTTCAAGAGAGACCGCATCGGCCCAGTGCAGATCCTCGACGATGATCAGCAGCGGCGACAGTGCCAGACGGCGTTCGAAGAATGCCGGCGGAGCTGTTCGGGCTCGACATGCCTGAGCAGGGCGTTGGGGTCGCCGAGGCCGAGTACGTGCAGATAGAGGGGCATCAGGCGGGCGGCCTCGTCAGTCGCGAGGCCAAGCTCCGACAGCGCTTCGGCGACCTTCGCTTCCGCCTCTGCAGCGCTGGCCTTCTGTGCGATGCCATAAGCGCTACGCAGCACGGCGGCGAGCGCGCCGTAAGACTGTTCGCCGAGCGGCGAGCAGACCGCCCGCCGGACCGCCAAGTCTGCGAATCGATCCTCGTCACGGATGCGGGCGAGGAACTCGTCGACCAGCCGCGTTTTCCCAATGCCCGCTTCGCCAATCAGCCGCACCAGTTGAGCCGCGCCGCCGCGCGCGCGATCAAGGCTGCCGATCACCCGCGCAAGCTCGGCGTCGCGCCCGACCAGCGGTGCATCGAGGCCCAACGTGTCGAGGCCGCGTGCCGCGCGGGGCGTATCGAGCGGTCCCTTCAGACGATGGACCAGAACGCTGCCCATCTTGCCCTTGAGCGAGACCTCGCCAAGCGAGTCATAGGAGAACGCATGCCGCGTCAGGCGGTGGGTCAGCGGCCCGACCAGCACCTCGCCCGGCGCCGCCATCGACTGCAACCGCTGCGCGGTATTCACGGTGTCGCCGGTCACCGAAAAGGATTTGGCAACGCCCACGCCTAACCCGCCCGCGACGACGTGCCCGGTGTTGATGCCGACATGGAGCAGCAGCGGTGAACCGGCATAGGCTTTTGCGCGCTCGCTGAGGCGCGCCGTCCGGCTAATCATGTCGAGGGCAGCGCGGACCGCCCGCTCGGGGTCGTCCTCGTGCGCGGCCGGCGCACCAAACAGCGCGAGCAGCGCATCGCCGATGAATTTGTCCACGAAGCCGCCAAAGCTCTGCACCGCAGCCGTCAGTTCCTCGAACAATTGGTTCTGAAGCGTCTGCATGACCTCGGGGTCGAGCCGCTCGCTCATCGCAGTGAAGCCGCTGAGGTCGGCAAACAGCACGGTGATGGTACGGCGGTTTGCTTCGCTGTCGATCCTATCGGACCGCGGACGACATGCTTGTTGCGGGTCGGCCGGCGGTGCCAGCAGTGGCGAGGAGGCCCTGATCGGCGCTGTCGGCCGGCTCGGCCGCGCCTCTCCCCCATCTTTGAGGGCCTCACCGACGAGGGCGCCGCATTTCGGGCAATAGGCGAAATCCGGTGCGCATGCATAGCCGCAGCTGGGGCAGGCGTTGGGCTGCTTCGTGCCGCACTTCGGGCAGAAGGCAAAGCCGCTCTGAACCTCGGAACCGCAGCAAGAGCAGTTCATGGGTCAAGACCTCGCGAAAATCGCGACGGCGCGATCTCCTGGACTACCGGATGGGTCCAGGAACCTAGCGAGCATGGGCTCGTTGCATTGGAAGAGCAAGCGGTGGTTGGTTAACGGACGTGGTCGCGGCTTCACTCCTCCCGCAACTTCGCAGCCTTCCGATGTCAAGGATAGTGACCTCGCCATACCCCGGCCGCAACAACACATCCTTCTCCAGCCTGTTCGTGCGCGGCGGCGCACTGATGTGCATTGCGCTACATGGCTCCGTTCCCCACCAGCACGAACGGCGCCCAGACGCCGGGCTGCGCATTTGCGCCACCCTTCGCAATCAGGGCCGAGATCGAGCGGCGCAGCGCCTCGGCGCGGCCGATGTCTGGATGCGCGTTGAGGGCATCGATCGTGCCAGTCGTGATGACCACCGCCGCGTCGGAGTTGACCGCCCAATGCGACACCAGCAGCGCGCGCGTGCCCGCATAGAAGAAGGCCCGTGCGAGACCTGAGAAGGCCTCCGAATTGGCCGCCTGCCCTCCGGCGGTGTTGCAGGCCGACAGGATCACCCATTCGGCATCGAGCTTGAGGCCCGAAATCTCCGACGATGCGAGATAGCCGTCATCTGCTGGCGTCGCGGCCATCGGCGGGCTCAGGATCAATCCGGGCTCGATCGAGCCGCGCACCTGTCCCGCAAGCGCGCCATGCGTCGCGAAATGAAGGATGCGGTATTTTGCGAGGTCGCCGCTCTGGCTGAGCGTCTTCATCCTCGCCTCCGAGGCATCGCCCGCGAGAACGACATCGCCCTTCACGGGCACGAAGGTGTTGGCCACCGCGCACAATTCGAGCGCGGTTTCCGGCAGCGGCATCTGGCGCCTGAGCTGCGCAATGTCCGCTGCGCCACCGGACAGCGCGTCGACGGCGCGAAAGCGCCTTTGCGCGACCTGGCTCCGTGTCGGGATGGCGTCGCAGGTCTGGATCTGGCGCGCCAGCTTGGCGCGCGCGGTCGAAAGCTCGCTGCGGCCATCGCCGTCGAGCGTCGGATTGCCGACACCAAGGAACGGCCTCGACGCCGCGCTCCTGCGTGCGACCTGGCGCAGCGCCTTGAGGCTGGAGACGGACGGCAAGACGGTGGTCGCAAATCGCCTGACCAGCCATGGTGCCTTCGTGAGGTCTCCACCTGCCGCGGGCTTGTCCGTCAGCAGGACCTGGAACGGCAGCGTCGCCAGTGGGCCCGACGGCACCAGGATCAGTTCCTTGCCATCGATCTCGCGCGCGACCGGCCCGAGCAAGGCTTGGTAAAGGGCAAAGGCGCGCTCCTGATCGAACGGCAGTGGCTCGTCTGCGCCCAATGGAGTGTTGCGGCCGAGCTTCTGCGGGCATGTGGATGCCTTGTCCAGCCACGCCTCCGCGTCGAGACCGCAGCGCAGGGCACTGACGGCGTCGTTGAGCTGCTTCTCGCCGAGGTCGGCCGCATGCCAGCGCACATCCGAGCGCATCACCGTCCAGACAAAAGTGGCGCGCGACGTCGTCGTGAACAGCAGCATCGCCTCGTTGGGACGAAGCTGCTTCTGGACGTCCTCGATCGCGATCGGCGTCTTGGTCACCAGCGCCGCATAGTCCGGAAACTGGGCGGCGATCGTCCGATCCAATTCCCGGATCTGACCTGCAATGTCCGCGGCACGGGCACGAAGCGCCTGCTCCGCAGCCGCATTGCGCGCGGCACTGGCTTGCGAGATCGCCGCCACCAGCATCTTGTCGGTCGCCATCGCTTGCGCGCCGAGATCCTGCCGTTCTCGAACGCGCGCCGCGAGATCCCCGCTGCCATCCGCGACGCGGGCCGACATTCCTGCGATCGCGCGCGCGGCCTGCTCGTCACCGATCCATTGTGCCGTCTCGAACGCCTGCGACCGCAACGCGTCCTTTTGCTCGTCACTGGCGCGCGCGAGATCGTAGGCGGCAACGATCAAGCCCGGATATGGATTGGTGTCTTCATGGGCCCTGAGATCGCCGCGGCCGTCCTCGCCGAACTCCGCGGTACGACGGCCGTTCTGGATTGCCACCGCACGCGCGAACGCGTCGCGAGCCTGCTGCCAATCCTTTAGATCAAGAAAATGGGCGCCGAGATTGGCAAAGCTGCTGGCGACATCAGGATGCTGCTCGCCGAGCGCACGCAGGCGGATATCCAGCGCGCGCCTCAGAAGCGGCTCGGCCTCCTGCGTCCGGCCGGTGCTGTCCAGGATGACGGCCAGATTGTTCAGGCTGTTCGCGACCAGCGGATGGGAGGCGCCGAGGGCGGCTTCGCGCAGCGCAAGCGAGCGACGGGCGAACGGTTCAGCCTCGGCGTATCGACTGCCGTCGCCCATCAGCGTCACCAGATTGTCGAGAGCGATAGCGACGTCGAGATGGCCGGGACCGAGGGCTTTCTCTCGAATGGCGAGCGATTTGCGCAAGAGCTGGTCGGCCTCCTGCTTGCGATTGAGACGGGCCCAGACCTCTGCAAGATTGTTCAGCGCCGTCGCCACGTTCGGATGCGCCGCACCAAAACTCTTTTCCTGAATGGCGAGCGCCCGTGTCAGCAGTCCCTCGGCCTCGGCAGCCCGGCCCTCGCGGGAAAACACCAAGGCAAGATTGTTCAGGCTCGCGGCGGCGTCGGGATGATCCGGCCCCAGCGCCTTCTCCCTGATGGCCAGGGCTCGCCGGGCCAGCTGCTCGGCATCCTGAAGCCGCCCCTGTGCGCGCCGGAGCTCGCCGAGATTGCTCAGCGATGCGGCCAGATAGATGCTGTCCGCGCCGTGCTGCTTCTCCTGGAGAGCGAGCGCTTCGGCAAAGTTCGCATCGGCCTCACGCAATCGGCCTTGCGCGCGATTGACCTCCGCGATGTTGTTGAGCGTCACCGGAATCATGATCTCGGCCTGTCCCGGCGACTTCCTGAACACCGCAAGGGCGCGACTGAACATATCGAGCGCCTCGGTCTCCTTCATCTGACGGTGCCGGAGATTGCCGAGCTGCATGCGCGCCAGGGCTGTCGTGAGGTGGTCGGGGCCCAGCACGCTCTCGTCGATGGCGATGGCGTGTGACATATCCCGCTCGGCCTCGCTCAACCGGTTCAGGCCGAGCTCGAGCTGGCCGAGCGTGCCGAGCACGGCGGCGACTTCGGGATGATTGGGCCCGAGGCTCTTCTCGCGAATCGCAAGTGCCCGTCTCAGCACGGCTTCGGCCTCGGTGGTCTCGCCTTGCGCCTGGAGCGACTGACCCAGCACCACCAGCGTGGTTGCCGTCAGCGGCGACTGCCGGCCCGAGCCCTTCTCAGACTCGGCGACGAGCTTTCGTGCCAGCCCGACCGCCTCGCCATAGCGGCCTTCCTTGGCCAGCGACGTGATGCGCTGCATCAACGTCAGCATGTCCTGTGGACCGGCCCGGCATGCCGACGCGAGGACGCTCGCGAGAATCAGAGAACCCAGAAGCCGCGCGACGAACGTCTGCCAACGTACCCATGCTGTGATTGCTCCGCTCCCCCGAGCCCGCCGGCTCTTAAGGGCCATAGCAAGATGAAAACTCTGTGACCGCACCATGCGCCGTCTTCGCAAGCCGTGACGCGCGCACCGCGGGCCGGCATGCCGAAGCCAACGCGCATGGCGGCATGCGGCAGCTTCGATTGACACGGGCATCGCGTGCGCTACGGTCTCGCCCAGAAGAAAAAACAAGAAGGAATCGCCGTGGCACGCGTCATCGCGTCGTGAGCGCAACCGCGCGGTCTTCGGCACTCGCGCCATTTCGCATCCGCAACTATCGCTTCCAGTGGCCGTCCGACCTGCTCACCTCCTGGGCGTTCGAGGTCGAGACGCTGGTGCTCGGCTGGTACATCCTGGTCGAGACCGGCTCGGTGCTGCTGCTTACCGTGCTTGCATCGCTCCAGTTCGTCGGGACCTTGGTCGCGCCGGTATTCGGCATGATCGGCGACCGCATCGGTCATCGCGATCTCCTGGTGGTGATGCGCCTTGCTTATACGGCGCTCTCGTCAGCCATCATGGTTTTGGCGCTGACCGGTCATCTCTCGCCATTGAGCGTCATGATCATCGTCGCGATCATGGGACTGATCCGCCCTTCGGATCTCGGCGTCCGGGGCGCGCTGCTCGCCGAGATCATGCCGGCCGAACAGTTGGTGGGCGCCATCAGCGTTGCGCGCACGACCCAGGACAGCGCCCGCATCGCCGGTGCGTTGACGGGCGCCGGGCTGTTTGCCCTCCTCGGCATCGGCCTCGTCTATGTGGCGATCGCCTGTCTCTACTTCGTGGCCGCGCTTCTCATGCTCTGCCTGACCCGGCCGAAAAGGACTATCGCCACGAGCGATCTTCCCGCGGACAGCCACGCCATTTCGCGATTGTTCGGCGACCTCAAGGAGGGGATCGTCTACGCCTGGAGCGGCCCGGGAATGCGCGCCGCGCTCTGCGTCGCCTTTCTGGCCAATCTCACCGCTTTTCCGTTCACCGGCGGATTGCTGCCCTACATCGCGCGGGAGATCTTTCAGACCGATCAGACCGGCCTCGGCTATCTCTCGGCGAGCTTCGCCGTCGGCTCTCTGATCGGCTCCATCACGCTGAGCCTCGTCGGCGGAGTGCGCATTGCCCGGCTCCTGATCGGCGCGACACTGGCCTGGTACGCCATGCTGCTGGTCTTCGTCGAGGTCAGGACCATGCCGGTCGCGATGGCCTGCCTGGTGCTCGCCGGCGTCGCGCAGAGCATGTCGATGATCTCGGCGGCCGTGATCCTGATGCGGACGGCGAGCGCACATCTGCGCGGCCGCGTCATGGGCGTGCGCATGATGGTGATCTATGGCCTGCCGCTCGGATTGCTCGCGGCCGGCAGCCTGATCGACATCATCGGCTATTCCGCGACCGGCTCGCTCTATGCGGCCTCGGGTATCATTGCGATGCTAGCCATCGCGATCCTCTGGCGCGCCGATCTTTGGCCGTCGCACGCCCCCGCCAATGCGCGCTAGAGCTCCGTTCCGATGAATCGGAACGGCTCTCTAGATTCTCGTTTTGACGCGTTTTCTTCACGCGAACCGGTATCCACTTCGCTCGAAAACGCTCTAATCCCCGTACCCGCGCAGCCGCTCGATATCGAGGATGGTGACGCCGCCATATTCCAGCCGCAGCAGTCCCTCCTTCTCCAGCCGGTTCAGCGCGCGGTTGGCGTTCTGGCGGGACATGCCGGAGAGCGCGCCGATCTCCTCCTGGGTGATCTCCAGATGCGCGGTCGATTCCGGATAGAGGATCGGGTTGTACAGCGAGGCGATGCTGCGGGCGAGGCGCGCGGTGGCATCCAGCGTGCGGTTGACCTCGAGCATGCCGATGAACTGGCCAAGCCGTTCGTTGAGCTGGCGCACCAGGAAGCGGTTGAAGCCGACGCTGTTCTCGAACAGCCACATGAAGGCGCTGCGTTCCATCAGGGCGACGCGGCTGTCGCGCAGCGCGACCACGTCATAGCGGCGCGGCTCGTTCTTGAGCACGCTGCCCTCGCCGAACCAGGCTCCTGCCGTCAGCCCGGCTAGGCTGGTCTCCTTGCCGTCGCGCGAGACCCCGCCCATGCGGGCAAGGCCGCCCACCATGCCGGCCCAATAGGCAAAAATATCGCCGCGCATGAATACGGTCTCGCCGGTGCCGTAGGACCGCTCCGTGATTCCGGCACGCGCGACCTCGATCTCCGCTTGCGTGAGCTCGCGCGACCAGGCGGCGACGCGCTTCAGATGCTCTTCTGAAATCATGATCTCGCCGCTAACCGCACCGTTTCGTCGCTCCGCCCTCTGCTGCAATGCAACATGATGGTTTGGACCGCCATCGACGAAAGATGAAGGCCACTGCCGCCCGGCAAACTTTGTCGCAGAATTGTCAGCCGGGAGACATTTCTAAATAGCGCTTTCCACTATTGAGGACCACCTCGGGCGATGCAGCTTTTGATCCCAAACGGGAACGAGAGTGGTGCGGCTCCGGTCGAGACCATCTGCTGCATGGCCTCACCGGCACCACCGTACTAGGATCGCCGGGCAGGAACGGACGAAGAGCGCCGCTAAAGTGCGCCATCACCGGGAGGGTTTGGTTTGGTGCCTACCAGTCTTGAAGTGCGCGGCGTGTCCTTGCGATTCGGCGGCGTCCGAGCGCTGACCGACGTCGGCTTCGCCATCAGGGAGGGCGAGCTGTTCTCGATCATCGGCCCCAACGGCGCCGGCAAGACCTCGATCGTGAACTGTATTTCCGGCCGCTACAAGCCGACCGAAGGCCAGCTGTTCTACCAGGGCCGCGACATCACCGGTTTGACCCCGAATGCCCGCGCCTCGCTCGGCATCGGCCGCACCTTCCAGAACCTGGCGCTGTTCCACCACATGAGCGTGCTCGACAATATCATGGTCGGACGCCATCATCTCCTGAAGAACAATTTCCTCACGGGCTCGCTGTACTGGCTCACCGGCGCGCGCAAGGAGGAGCTCGAGCACCGCCGCAAGGTCGAGGAGATCATCGACTTCCTCGACCTCCAGTCGGTGCGAAAAGCCACCGCCGGCACCCTCTCCTACGGCCTGCGCAAGCGCGTGGAACTCGCCCGCGCCATGGCGCTGGAGCCGCGCCTCATCCTCCTCGACGAGCCGATGGCCGGCATGAACTTCGAGGAGAAGGAGGACATGGCCCGCTACATCGTCGACCTCAACGAGGAGTTCGGGATGACGGTGGTGATGATCGAGCACGACATGGGCGTGGTGATGGACATCTCCCACCGCGTCATGGTGCTGGATTTCGGCAAGAAGATCGCCGAAGGCGATCCAGCGACCGTGCTCGCCGATCCCCACGTCAGGCGCGCCTATCTCGGCGAGGAGGACGAGGTGCTGGTCGATCCCGACGATGCTTCGCCGGCGCAGGAGAGCGCGGCATGATGGATTACGCAGGCCGCGTCGCGCAGGCCGACACCTATCCGAAGATGCTCCGGCTCAATGCAAAGGAGCATGGAAACGAGATCGCATTGCGCGAGAAGGATCTCGGGCTCTGGCGGCTGTTCACCTGGAACGACTATCAGACCCGCGTGCGCGACTTCGCGCTCGGTCTTCTCGAAATGGGCCTTGGCCGCGGCGACGTCATCGGCATCATCGGCGACAACCGGCCGGACTGGGTGGCGGCGGAGGTGGCGACGCACGCCATCGGCGGCCTCAGCCTCGGACTTTATCGCGACGTGCTCGACGAGGAGGCCTCCTATCTGCTCAACTATGGCGAGGCGCAGCTCGTCTTCGCCGAGGACGAGGAACAGGTCGACAAGCTGCTCACCCTCGCCGAGCGTGCGCCGAAGCTGAAGCACATCATCTATTCCGATCCGCGTGGGATGCGCAAATACGACGATCCCAGGCTGATGTCGGCCGAGAAGTTTGCCGAGCTCGGCCGGGCACGTGCCGCGCGCGACCCGGAGCTTTACGACAGACTGGTCGATGCCACCAAGGGCGAGGACGTCGCGATCCTCTGCACGACGTCGGGCACCACGTCCCATCCCAAGCTCGCGATGCTCGCCGCCGGCCGCGTGCTCGGCCACTGCGCGACCTATCTTGCCTTCGACCCCAAGGGTCCGGACGACGAATACGTCTCGGTGCTGCCGCTGCCGTGGATCATGGAGCAGGTCTACGTGCTCGGCAAAGGCCTGCTCTGCCGGATGAAGATCAACTTCGTCGAAGAGCCGGATACGATGATGAACGATCTGCGCGAGATCGCGCCGACGTTCGTGCTGTTCGCGCCTCGCGTCTGGGAGTCCATCGCGGCCGACGTCCGCGCCAAGGTGATGGATGCGACGCCCCTCAAGCAGCGCCTGTTCGACGTCGGCATGAAGTCGGGGCTTGCTGCGCTCGAACAGGGCAAGCGCTCCGGCCTTGCCGACGCGATCCTGTTCCGCGCGCTGCGCGACCGTCTCGGCTTCACCCGGCTGCGCTCGGCCGCGACCGGCGGCGCGGCGCTCGGCCCCGAGACCTTCAAGTTCTTCCAGGCCATGGGCGTGCCGCTGCGCACGTTGTACGGCCAGACCGAGCTGCTCGGGGCCTACACGCTGCATCCCGAGGGCAAGGTCGACCCTGATACTACCGGCGTGCCGATGTCCGACAATGTCGAGATCCGCATCGACAATCCCGACGTCCACGGCGTCGGCGAGATCGTGGTGCGGCATCCCAACATGTTCCTCGGCTATTACAAGAATCCCGAGGCCAGCGCCGCCGACGTCAGGGACGGCTGGATGTTGTCGGGCGATGCCGGCTATTTCAACGCGAACCAGCAGCTCGTCGTCATCGACCGCATCAAGGATCTCGCCGAGACCTCGCGCGGCGAGCGCTTCTCGCCGCAATTCATCGAGAACAAGCTGAAATTCTCGCCCTATATCGCCGAAGCCGTCGTGCTGGGCGCCGGCCGTGACGCGCTCGCGGCGATCATCTGCATCCGTTACTCCATCATCTCGAAATGGGCGGAGAAGAACCGCCTCTCCTTCACGACCTACAGCGATCTCGCCTCGCGGCCCGAGGTCTATGCGCTGCTCCAGAAGGAGGTCGAGACCGTCAACGCCACGCTGCCGCCGGCCCAGCGCATCTCGCGCTTCCTGCTGCTCTACAAGGAGCTCGACGCCGACGACGGCGAGCTCACCCGCACAAGAAAGGTGCGCCGCAGCGTCATCAACGAGAAATATGCTGGGATCATCGACGCCATCTATCGCGGCGATGCCGACATCCCCGTCGACACCGTGATCCGCTTCCAGGACGGCACGACCCAGCGCGTGCGGACGACCCTGCGCGTGGTGGATCTCCGCGGGCATGGGCAGATGGCGGAGGCGGCGGAGTGATTTCTTTTTACACCGCGCTCACCCGTCTTCGCTTCGCGAAGCCACCCTCTCCCACAAGGGGAGAGGGCGCACCGTCATCGCTTCAGCACTTTGCGCGGACATCGACATGAACACCGGCTTCCTCATCCAGCTCCTGGTCAACGGCCTCGTGGTCGGCACGCTCTATGGCGTGGTCGCAATGTCGTTCGTGCTGATCTACAAGGCGACGCAGGTCGTCAACTTCGCGCAGGGCGAGCTGCTGCTGGTCGGCGCCTGGGTTTGCTGGGCGCTGCTGGCGAAGTACCAGGTGCCGTTCTGGATCGGCATGCCGATGACGCTGGTGTTCATGTTCGTGTTCGGCATTGCGGTGCAGGTCCTCATCCTGCGACCGATGATCGGCGAGCCCATTATTTCCGTCATCATGGTGACGATCGGGCTCTCCACCGTGCTGCAGGCGACGCTGAAATGGATGTTCGGCGTCAATCCCCAGCCGTTCCCGCGCGTGTTCGAGAGCCAGTCGGTCAGCCTGTTCGGCCTCCAGATCCAGACTGTCTATGTCATGAGCCTCGTGGTGTCGGTCGCGATGATGATCGGCATGGCCTGGTTCTTCCGCGCCTCCAAATATGGTCTTGCGATGCGCGCCACCGCGTTCAACCAGCAGGTCGCGCAATCGCTCGGCATCTCCGTCAAGAGCGTGTTCGCGATGGCCTGGGCGATCTCGGCGACGGTGTCGGCGGTTGCGGGTGTCGTCGTCGCCGTCGTGAACGGCGTGTCCTCGGGCCTTGCCGCCTACGGCATCAAGGTATTTCCGGCGGCGATCCTCGGCGGGCTCGACTCCGTCGGTGGTGCCGTGCTCGGCGGCATCATCATCGGCCTGCTCGAGAACGTCGCCCAATATGTCGACAGCGAGTACCTGCACTGGGGCAATCTCTACGAGATCGCGCCGTTCTACGTCCTCATCATCGTGCTGATGATCAAGCCCTACGGGCTGTTCGGCACCCATGACATCGAGCGGATCTGACCCATGGCCGGCCCTGCCCTCATTCCTGCTGGTGATTTCCGCACCTCGTACGCGGTGGACACCACGATCTTCCCGACCACCACCAGCCGCAACTTCGCCATCGCGGGCGTAGCGCTGCTGTGCCTCGCGCCGCAATTCTTCAGCGGCTACTGGCTCAGCATCCTGATCCAGATCGGCATCTTCTCGATCGCGGCACTCGGCCTCAACATCCTCGTCGGCTTCACCGGCCAGATCTCGATCGGGCACGCCGCCTTCTTCCTGCTCGGCGCCTTCACCTCGGCCTACATCTCCAACAACGCGCCGATCCCCGTATTCTTCGCAATCCCGCTCGCTGGCGTCGTCACCGCGCTGGTCGGCCTGATCTTCGGCATCCCGGCGGCGCGGCTGAAGGGGCTGTACCTCGTCATCGCAACGCTCGCCGCGCAATACATCCTGCTCGATTTTTTCTCCCGTGCCGAATGGTTCTCCGGCGGATCGGTGCCGGCGAGCGCGGAGCCGTTCTCGATCTTCGGCTACACGCTGCGGGGTGACAGACAGTATTTCTACGTCGTGCTGGCCTATGTGCTTCTAAGCTACATCCTCGTCACCAATCTGATGCGCACCCGCGACGGCCGCGCGCTGGTGGCGATCCGCGACCACTATCTCTCCGCGGAGATCATGGGCATCAACCTGACGAAATACCGCACGCTGTCGTTCGGACTCGCCGCCTTTTTCGCCGGCATCGCAGGCGCGCTCTACGCGCATTACCAGCTCGTGGTGTCGCAGGAGGGCTTCGGCATCGAGCGCTCGATCCTGTTCCTCGCCATGATCATCATCGGCGGTACCGGCTCGATCATGGGGACGCTGATGGGCACCGCCTTCGTGGTGCTGCTGCCGGAGTCCATGGAATTCATCAGCCTGTACCTGAAGGGCGGCGCGATCGACAAGGCGCTGTCGCTCAACACCAACATCACCTTCCTGCGCGAGATCGCGATCGGGGTGATCATCATCGCGTTCCTGATGTTCGAGCCTGACGGGCTCGCGCATCGCTGGCGGCAGATCAAGGCGTACTGGAAACTCTACCCGTTCTCGCATTGAGCGCGGGCAACTAACTTCGCTTAAACAATAAACAGGAGGAACCGACCCATGACGATGAAGTCCCTTTTGAGCACCGCATCGCTCGCCATCGCGATCGCCGCATTTTCGGCGGGCGCGCAGGCGCAGATCGCGATTGGGCACCTCGCCGACTATTCCGGCGGCACCTCCGACGTTGGCACGCCCTTTGGCCAGGCCGTCGCCGACACCTTCGCGTGGGTCAACAAGAACGGCGGCGTCGGCGGTAAGCAGGTCAACCTCGACACCAACGATTATGGCTACCAGGTGCCTCGCGCGATCGCGCTGTACAAGAAATGGTCGGCGCCAGACAGCAAGGTCGCCGCGATCATGGGCTGGGGCACCGCCGACACCGAGGCGCTGACCGGCTTCCTCGCCCAAGACAAGATTCCCGACATGTCCGGCTCCTATGCCGCCGCCCTCACCGATCCCGAAGGCGTCAGTGGCAAGGCCAAGCCCGCGCCCTACAATTTCTTCTATGGCCCGAGCTATTCGGACGCGCTGCGCGCGATGCTGATGTGGGCCGCCGAGGACTGGAAGGCCAAGGGTAAGTCCGGCAAGCCGAAATTCGTGCACATGGGCGCCAACCATCCCTATCCCAACGCGCCGAAGGCCGCCGGTGAGGCGATGGCGCAGGAGCTCGGCTTCGAGGTGCTGCCGCCGCTGGTGTTCGCGCTCGCGCCGGGTGACTACAGCGCGCAGTGCCTGAGCCTGAAATCCTCGGGCGCCAACTACGCCTATCTCGGCAACACCGCCGCCTCCAACATCTCGGTGATGAAGGCCTGCAAGACCGCCGGCGTCGAGATCCAGTTCATGGGCAATGTCTGGGGCATGGACGAGAACGCCGCCAAGACCGCAGGCGATGCCGCCAACGGCGTGATCTTCCCCTTGCGCACCGCGGTGAGCTGGGGCGGCGATGCGCCCGGCATGAAGACATTGATGGAAATCTCGAAGATGTCCGACGCCAGCGGCAAGGTTTATCGTCCCGTGCACTACGTCGCGGCCGTCTGCTCGGCGCTCTACATGAAGGAGGCGATCGACTGGGCCGCCAAGAACGGCGGCGCCACCGGTGAGAACGTCGCCAAGGGGTTTTACCAGAAGAAGGATTGGGTGCCGGCCGGAATGGAAGGCGTCTGCAATCCCTCGACCTGGACCGACAAGGACCATCGCGGCACGCTGAAGGTCGATCTCTATCGCACCAAGATCTCGGGCGCGACCGACGGCGACCTCAACGATCTCATGACCAAGGGCACGATTAAGCTCGAGAAGGTCAAGACCGTCGAGCTGCCGCGTAAGCCGGAATTGCTGGGTTGGTAATGCAAACTCAGACGTTATGGCCGGGCAAAAGCGCGAAGCGCGTCTTCGCACAGATGTCCCGGCCATCCACGCCTGACCTTACGGCAAGTACGTGGATGCCCGGGACAAGCCCGGGCATGACGAGCGTAGCAATTTGGTAGACACACCGATGACCGATACCCTCGAAGCGTCCCGCACCAAGCCAACCGCCGTGGCGTCCGCTCCCCTCCTCGCCGTGCGCAACATCGAGGTCGTCTATGACGACGTCATCCTGGTGCTGCGCGGGCTCAGCTTAGAGGTGCCCAAAGGCGCGATTGTGGCGCTGCTGGGCGCCAACGGCGCCGGCAAGTCGACGACGCTGAAGGCGATCTCGGGGCTGCTCAAGACCGAGGACGGCGAGGTCACGCGCGGTGAGATCCTGTTCGAAGGCGAGCGCATCAACGGCATCGATCCGGACAAGATCGTCCGCCGCGGCATCTTCCAGGTGATGGAGGGCCGGCGCATCGTTGCCGACATGACGTCGCTGGAGAACCTCAAGCTCGGCGCCTTCACCCGCAGGGATCGGGAGGTCGATTCCGACCTCGATATGGTCTTCAACTACTTCCCGCGCCTGAAGGAGCGTACCGGCCTTGCCGGCTATCTCTCCGGCGGCGAGCAACAGATGCTTGCGATCGGCCGCGCGCTGATGGCGCGCCCGAAGATGATCCTGATGGACGAGCCGTCCATGGGTCTGTCGCCGCTGCTGGTGAAAGAGGTGTTCTCGATCATCCAGAAGATCAACCGCGACCTCGGCGTCACCATCCTCCTGGTGGAGCAGAACGCGCGCGCCGCGCTGTCGGTGGCGAGCCACGGCTACATCATGGAGCAGGGCAAGGTCGTGCTCGACGGTACCGCCGACGAATTGCGCGACAACGAGGACGTCAAGGAATTCTACCTCGGCGGCGCCGGCGACCAGCGCAAGAGCTTCAAGAACCTCAAGAGCTTCAAGCGGCGCAAGCGGTGGCTCTAACCCAGCACCTGCTCCGCTTCCGTGACTGCGCAGAGAACATGATAGAACGACGACGCGGGAATGGTGTCGATCAGCGACTTGCCGTCGCGATCGAACTGGTCGTACCAGCCGCCCCTTACGGGATGGCTGAGATAATGCCGTTCGAGCCGCACCAGCGCCGCACGCGCCTCGTCCGCCGCACCCGCCTCGCCGGACTCGGCCTGCGCGATCCACGCCTTCGCGATCTCGGTCTGCGGCCAAAGTCGGCGCGTGCTGCGGCGAATGTTGCCAGTATCGCCCCCCTCGTCGATCAAGCAGCCGGTGGCCTCGTCGCGATAGCGCAGCGCGGTCGCCAGGAGTTCGGCGCGCCGCTGCCCGGTCGGGCAACCCGTGATGCGTTCGAACCCCTTCAGGAGCCAGACCCACTCCGCCTGGTGGCCCGGCTCGACGCTGACCGGCTCGATCTTCGACCAGTCCTCCTCGAAATACTCGGTCAGGATGCGCTTCTGCTTGTCGTAGAGATTGGCCAGGAACAGCGCGAAGAATTCGCCGGCACGGTTCTGGAACGACAGATCATGGGTCGCGTCGAAACACGCGATCATCGCCTCGAACAGATGCATGTGCGGGTTCTGCCGGCGCGGCAGCGACACCGGCAGGCCTTCGTGCACGCCGCCATGCGGCGAGCGGAGATGGCCGTCGAGGAAAGCGAGCAGCGCGTCGATCTCGGCACGAACCTGCGCGTCCTGGTCGAGCGCGTAGACGGTCGCGAGCGCGAACAGGATGAAGGCGTGGTCGTAGGCGTCGCGCCGGCCGTCGAGCACCGCGCCCTCCGGCGTCAGCCGGTGCACATAACCGGGCCGGCCGTCAGGCGCCCTGGCTTTGGCCAGCAGATGCTCCAGCCCCTTCAGCGCGATGGCGCGCCCCTCGGGGTACCAACCCATCTGGGCGGCCTTGGCATAGCACCAGATCTGGCGGGCCTGCACGAACACGCGCCGCGGAGCGGCCGCATCCGCAGTACCGTCGCGGTGCAGCCGGTCGATGAAGCCGCCCGCGGCATGATCCCAGCCGACCGTCGACCACAGCGGCAGCGCCTCGCCAATCATGCGGCGCTTCAGGCGCGCGACGACATCCGCAGCCTCATCTGCCGCAATGTTTCCTACGTCCGCCATCGGGTCCCCTTCACGCCTCGCCAATGGCGGTCTGATACCCATGCCGGTGGCGGCGCGCAACGGATGCCAACACGGAAAGAACAACCATGACCGCCCATTACGACGCCCGCGAGACGCGCGAGCCAGCAGCGCGCGAGGCCGATCTGTTCTCCCACCTGCCGGAGGTGCTGCGAGCCGCGATAGCCGCCCCCGCCTATGCCGAGCGGCTGAGGGGTCTCGATCCCGCCGCCGTGACCTCCAGAGCGGCACTGGCGGGTCTGCCGGTGTTGCGCAAGTCGGAACTGCCCGCCCTGCATAAGGCCTCTGCGCCCTTCGGAGGCTTCGTGGCGGCGGCCCCCGGCTCGTTCGCCCGCCTCTTCACCTCCCCAGGGCCGATCTTCGAGCCGGAGGGACGGCAGGCCGACCCCTGGCGCGGCGCAAGGGCGCTGTTCGCGGCCGGGTTCCGCCCCGATGACGTCGTCCTCAACACCTTCAGCTACCATCTCACCCCCGGAGGCTTCATCTTCGATGCATCGGCGCGTGCGCTCGGCTGCGCCGTGATCCCGGCAGGGCCCGGCAATACGGAACAGCAATTCGAACTGATCGAGGCCTACCGGCCGGTCGGCTACAGCGGCACGCCGGACTTCCTGAAGATATTGCTCGATGCTGCGGCGAGCTCGGGCCGCGACGTCTCCTCGATCAAGCGCGCGCTGGTCTCAGGTGCCGCGTTCCCGCCCTCGCTCCAGGCCGAGATCAAGACGCGCGGCCTCGACGCCTACCAAGCCTTCGGCACCGCCGATCTCGGCCTCATCGCATTCGAGACCGAGGCGCGTGAAGGCATGGTCGTCAACGAGGACCTGATCCTGGAGATCGTCAAGCCAGGTACCGGCGATCCCGTGACGCCAGGCGACGTCGGCGAGATCGTCGTCACCTCGCTCGACCCGCACCATCCCTGGATCCGGCTTGCGCTCGGCGACCTCACCGCGGCCTTGCCCGGCACGAGCCCGTGCGGGCGTACTAACATGCGCATCAAGGGCTGGATGGGCCGCGCCGACCAGACCACCAAGGTCAAAGGCATGTTTGTCCGTCCCGAGCAGATCGCCGAGATCGGCAAGCGGCATTCCGAGCTCGGAAGACTGCGCCTGATCGTCACCCGACAGGGCGAGGCCGACGCGATGACACTGAAAGCGGAAACTGCGACCGCGAACGACGCCCTGCGCGAAGAGGTTGCGGCCAGCTTGCGCGCCGTGACGAAACTCGGTGGAAGCGTCGATCTGGTCGGTCCCGGCGCCCTGCCGAACGACGGCAAGGTGATCGCGGACGAGCGCTAACGCTGACCTTGTTCCGGTAACAGCGAATATTTCGCAAAGCTACGCTCTGCTCAGGAGCAAAACTGCGCAAAACCCCCGGAATATCCGAGGCTTACGCGCCCTGTGGCGAGCGCCGGGCGGAAAATAACAGGGAATTCCGAACCGCTATCAGGGAATTCACAAGCAAAGAACAGGGAATCGGCCGAGCCGAAGCAGGGAAAAGCCGATCAACGGCAATGGAAATGGCCGGAGAGCTCTCCAGCTTGCGCGCCTCGAGCGATCCTTCTTCTCGTGAATGCAGAGCAGTTTGTCACGCCCTTGTGATGGAATTCGAAAACGCGATGGGAGACCTCTACATTCGCCAATTGGACTCGCCCGCTACCCCCATAGCCCTCCGAATCCGCAATATCGGATTTTGAGCGTTTACCACCCCGGTGCGCCGCGCTGCGCTGAAGCTCCATCTTGGGCTAGCGTTTCTCCGGACCAGCGAACCGAAGGAGAGACGAACATGGGTGTCCCGTTTGATCAGCAGCGGCTTCAAGACGATCCGCCATGGCACGTCCGGCACGACCTTCCCACCAAGAAGGGCCGTGGTCGCCCGCCCAATCACCCAGCGCTGCAGGACTTTACCCTGGAGCAGATCGACAGGATCTATCCGTGGCTTTGCCGGCGGCTCAAGGCAGATCAAGCGGCCCGGTTACGCACCGCCGATCATATCGCGACCAGCGAGCGCGCTTACGGCCTGTTGGCATCTTGGGCACATAAGCGCCTCAAGAATATCGATTGGAAGAGCCTCCGGAATAAGCACACTCATTGGAAGAATGGGCGCCTACATCCCGACGACCGCCGCAGGGATTCGGAGGACTTCGAAGCGGAGATCGAGCGCCAGTTCCCGCGTCCTCCCGTTCGTGCACCGTAACCGCTAATTTCCGTGAGCGAATTCGGCCGCCTCATCTGCAAAAACCTCCCGGGGCATTCCGCCTCAAGCGAACTCAATTCGGGAGAGAACCTTTGCAGATCGAGCAGCTGTCAATTGACACTTTAAAGTCCTACGCCGGCAATGCCCGGACCCATTCGGCGAAGCAGATCAAGCTGATTGCGGAGAGCATCAAGCGGTTCGGCTTCAACAATCCGATTCTTATCGATGATGACGGTCAGGTCATTGCAGGCCATGGCCGTCTTGCAGCCGCACGCCTGCTGAACCGCGAGACGGTGCCCTGCGTCCGCCTCTCGCATCTTAGCGAGACGGATAAGAGGGCCTACATTCTTGCGGACAATCGCCATGCCGAAAAGGCGGGTTGGGATAACGAGATCCTTGCCATCGAATTGAAGCAGCTCGCCGACGTGGGGTTCGACATCGATCTCACGGGATTTGAAGCCGCCGAGGTCGATTGCATTATCGAAAACTTCGACGACGAGAGCGAGCAGCCCGAAAACAGGATTCCGGAGTGCGGTGATGGTCCACCCATCAGCCGCGTCGGGGACATGTGGCGGCTGGGAAAGCACGCCCTTTTCTGTGGGGATGCGACCGATCGCGCGGTCTACGACACCCTCATGGATCGGGAGCGGGCCGAGTTCGTTTTCACCGACCCACCTTACAATGTTCGCATCGGCGGAAACGTCTCGGGGCTGGGCGCCATCCAGCACCGTGAATTTGCCATGGCCTCAGGGGAGATGAGCGAGGAGGAATTCACCACGTTCCTCTCCAGGACATTCGGGCTGCTTTGCCGCTACTCCAGGGACGGCTCGATCCATCAGATCTGCATGGATTGGCGTCATATGCGGGAAATGCTGCTTGCAGGGGATCGACACTATGCGGAGCTCAAGAACCTCTGCGTCTGGAACAAGACCAACGCCGGCATGGGCTCGTTCTACCGCTCCAAGCATGAGCTGGTGTTCGTCTGGAAGAACGGATCGGCCGCGCATACCAACACATTCGAACTCGGCCAGCACGGGCGCTATCGGACCAATGTCTGGGACTATGACGGCGCAACCAGCATGCGGGCCGGTCGCATGGAAGAGCTGAAGCTGCACCCGACCGTGAAGCCCGTCGCGATGGTGGCCGATGCCATCAAGGACTGCTCCAAGCGCGGTCAGATCGTGCTTGATCCCTTTTGTGGCAGCGGAACGATCCTGATTGCAGCGGAGAAGATCGGTCGCTGTGCCCGCGCAATCGAGCTCGACCCCACTTACGTCGATGTCGCCGTGCGCCGTTGGGAGCAGTTCACCGGAAGGAAGGCTCTGCTTTATCCCATGCAGGAGACCTTTGAGGAGCTGGCGGAGATTCGGGCGGCTTGACCGACTCACCCTGGCAGCGCCCTGCATTTCAAGACGAGATGACCGCTCGCGGCACCAACCTCGCCCCGCTGATACGCGCAGCAATTTTCGTGAGCGCCTCCTTGGAAGCGAGATGGTAGTCCGCTCAAAGGTCATAAACCCATCTCGGGAACAGCAAATGGACGATGAAAGCGACTCCGCTAAGCCTCATGCGCTTCACGAAATACAGGCGCCCTATGAGGTCGGCTACAAGCACCCGCCGAGGCATACGAGATTTCCGAAGGGTCGATCAGGCAACCCAACGGGGCGACCGAAGCGGCCTGAGGGGATCTTGATCCGCGACATATTCGATAGCTCTCAGATTTTGAAGGATGGACGCAAGATCTCGACACGAGAGGCATATCTGCGGCGAATTTTGAAGGGAGCGATGGAAGGCAATGCAACCGCGTTCCGGATCTTTCTGAAGTTGATGCGCGAGGCCGGGCTTTTTCGCAAGGAGACCTCCAAGCATCCGCACATCATTTATTACGACGATCGCACTCCCTCGGAATTTCCAGAGAGCTACGAGGCGTGGAAGCAAAAGAATGCAGCGGAAAGGGCAACCCAGGCCGGCAAAACGGAAGCAGGTCACGAACCCGCGAGAGAACCGGGGTCTTGCAGCCCCAAGCCCAAGATCAGGAACAGCGCATCGACGGCCCGCCGCAAGACCTCCGGTGCGGAGGACGAAAATATGATCGCACTATTCAAGCGGCTTGTGGCCGAGCGTAAGACAATCAAACAGAATGGCAGTAGCCGCAGTGTGACTCTAGCTGAACTCATTCTCCTGAAGAACTGCAACGCGGCTTTGCAAAATGATGCAGCAGCATTCGGCAACATTCTTCGCTTGGCCGAGCAAGGCGGCGAATTTCTCGATCGCGACGATCCTGCCAAGGTGGGTAAGCCTCTGCTCATGCCCCGCAAGCGGTTCGAGACCACGGAGGAACTCTTGGCCTTTTATGGCGCCAGCATTGTTGAATTACCCAAGAAGCCCGCGAATTAGGTCGTCGACGCTCCGAGACACTTGAAGCAGGTTTCGCCGAGCTTGCAGCGTTGCTCGGCCCTTTGCCCACGCTGTTGGCGCATGACTCCCGCCTGATCCGTCCGCCGGGTGACGATGACCCAGACTCCCCGCCGAACCAGAGATATCGTTCAGGTCCCAAAGTGCCGCGGTCGACCCAGCCAAATCAGGCTGCCTTCCGCGTTTCCAACAGCTTGGTGGAGGCGCCCACGCCCGCAATGCGGAGCCTGCGATGCTCTATTTGACGGGACGGACGGATAGCGGAGAGCTGATCGGTATGGATGTCCGCGCGAGCAACCATTCAGCGCTAGCCAAACAGCCTAATCAGCAACTCATTTACCCCGCTCAAAACCTCAAAGGAAGTCTTCCCCACGTCACGGTGCATGGGACGTTCGAGCTTCTGCCCGTTGCTGTCCGCCCGCGTATGCCGGCTGACCTTCGAGCCCAGATCCGGCAGTCGTGCTCCTGGCTGGCCACCGAACCAGAAGTAGCGCTCGACGGCCAGCGTGCGCTGGTCAACCTCGAGCCAAATGACACAGCCGCTGGGCTTATCAAGCAGCCGGGTGCTGACGGTCACGTGCCGGACCGCCGAGCCGGAAAAGGTCGACTTCAACTGGATATGCCGGAGGACCCCGTTGGCTTCGAGCACGATGTCGTAGCCACCTCGGTCCACCTCGCTCTTGAGCACCTCGATGTCGTGGCGGCCCTGCCGCCAGCGCGCGGCCATGAGCTCCCCGAGCAACAGATGGAAGAGCGCCTGCTCCCGCACGCTGGAGGCGCTGGAATGGAGCGTGACGGGATTCTGATTCAGTTCAACTAGCACTGTGGAACTCCTTGGGTTGAGCGACGCCTGCAGTTGCGCTCCGCTCGCCGCACAAGTCCAGCGTACAAAGCGCCCTGCCGCTCAGGTTCGCACCTGAGGGTTAATCTGATCCTATTTTGGGATAATCCTGATACGGGATCAAATTCACTGCCGCCGAATCAATGCGCCCGGCGGCCAATGGAAAAGTCGCTCAAATCCGCCGAATATGCCCGCTTCATCGCACTTCTTGTCGCAACGCGGCACAGAGCGGGCATCCGCCAGCAAGCTCTCGCCAAGAAGCTGCGCAAACCGCAGTCCTTTGTCGCGAAGTATGAGGGCGGAGAACGCCGTCTGGACGTGATTGAATTCATCGTCATCGCCGAGGCGTTGGGGGCCGATCCAATCAAACTGCTGCGTCGGCTGCTGCGAACCAGGACGAGTTAGGCAGCCCGCCAATCCGCTCCGAGCGGCCGCGCTTCGGCGGCCCGGATCATTTTGTGCTCCAACACGCCCACATTGAGCCAAGAGATTGCGCAAAATCCACTGGACTTCCCGGCAGATCAGAGCGTGCGTGGTTTACCAACCAAGTAGCGGGCGGATATGGATACAAAATCAATTGCACCGGTCGTCAAAGCCTGTTTCGCCGAGATGCAGGTCAAGCTGAAGCAAGCTCGGCAGATCGCCAAAGCCGCGGAGGCATGTGCGGAGGCCGGTAGCCTTGAAGAAGCAGTTCAGCTCTCCATGGGCATCGAGCAACTCATTTATGATGCGGACCGCCTTCACGACACTGCTACGCTGCTCGGCCGAATGATCACGGCGGACCGCTAGCATCCCAGCTCCTCACAACCGTGCCAACGCGGACAGCGCTCCTCAGAAGATCCATCTTGAAGAGTCAAATCCGGAGGAGTTCTATGTCTCCATAGCCTGCGTCGGGATGAGGTGAAGAATGGGTAACGCGCTCATCGTTCACAAAGCTCATCTGCCAAAAGCGCTCCTTGGTGTTCGGGCAGCTCAATATGTCCGCATGTCAACCGACCGGCAACAATACTCGATTCAGAATCAGGCCGCTGTCATCGCTGCGTACGCGCACGCCCACAACTTTACGCTGGTTCGCACCTACAAGGATGAGGGCGAGAGCGGGTTGCTCATCAAGAACAGGACCGGCCTGCTTCAATTGCTTGAGGATGTCGAGACCAACCAGACCGATTTCGGCCATCTCCTGGTCTACGACGTCAGCCGATGGGGCCGATTCCAGGACGTGGACGAAAGCGCGCACTATGAGTTCGTGTGCAGACGCGCTGGTATCAAGGTTGCCTATTGCGCTGAGCAATTTGAAAACGATGGCAGCATGCTTGCGAGCATCGTCAAGAACATCAAGCGAGTGATGGCGGCCGAGTACAGCCGCGAGCTTTCGGCGAAGGTTTACGCCGGTCAATGTCGCTTTGCGCGGCTCGGCTACAAGCCCTGCGGCCGTGCCGGCTACGCGCTGGTACGGGAGCTCGTCGATGACAAGATGCAGACAAGAGGGGTGATGAAGAAGGGCGACCGCAAGTACATCCTTACCGACCACATCCGCATAAGACCAGGTGATCCGAAGGAAATCGCCGTCGTGAAGTGGATATTCCAAAGATTCTTGGAGGTTAGGTCTGAAACTGTGATTGCTTGGGAGCTCAATCAGAAAGGACTCGTCTCGAGCACAGGCGCGCCATGGACCCGCGCCGCGGTGGGCATTGTTCTTAGAAACGAGAGCTATATCGGAAACCTCATCTTCAACCGCAAGTCCCAAAAGCTACGGCAGCCCGCCGTGAGAAATCCTCCTGAACAATGGATCAGAAGCGAGGGCTGTATCGAACCCATCATCGATCGCGAGGCCTTCTTCAATGTCAGGAAGATCATCGAGCGACGACGCGTTGATCTGTCCGAGGAGGAGATGCTCGTTCGCTTGCGCAAGACCCTTCTCAGAGAAGGCCGCCTGACGCCGGCCATTATCGATCGAACTCCGGGACTTCCCTGCTCTGCGACCTGTCAAACCCACTTCGGCAACTTTCGAAATCTATATCGGTTGCTCGGCTATACCCCGAAGCGGAATTACGATTTCCTCGACTCGCGTCCTGTTTGGTCCGAGCTGAGGGAAAAACTTGTCGAACAGGCCGCCGTCGCGATTAAGGCGGCAGGCGGAAGCATCAGTTCGGGTGGCTGGAGCGATTGCCTGCGTGTGAACGGGACAGCCTGTCTATCGGTCAGGACTGCCCGTTGGACACCCGGCCAAAAGCCAAGTCATGCACCGCACTGGAGCATCGAGCGCGAGGCGTGTCTTCCTGGCGGCTGGATTGCCGCCATCCGACTGTCCGAGCACAACAAGGCTGTACTCGACTACGTCCTGTTGCCGACCGACGGCAAAGTGAAGCGCACGATCCGCTTTTCCGAAGCAGCGCGGGCGCAGCGAGGAATTGTGCGATTCAAAACGATCTCCGGCCTTGTTCAAGCGATCACCCGTCGGCTTCTAAGAACACGCTCCAACTCCCAAGCCACGCCCGCGCCCCGGAACAAGAAGCCGAAAGCGGCGCGGTCCAAACCCAGACGGATTCAGGGGCGGCGCTGACACCAGCGACCTCTTGAGATCTTGTGCTAGCGCTCTGGTTGAGCTTTGATGCTCGCTTTAGGACCGGGTGTTATGGGCGCCAAATCGATAGTCGCAAAAATCCTGAGAGACGAGCTGGCCTCGATCGGAATCCGATCGCTGACGGTCCAGGAGTCAGAGAGGATCGCCGCTCACATCTTCGAGCGGATCACTGATCTTGAATTGGAGCTTGCCGCACGTGACTTAGCCTCCGCGCGCCGCGATCGTGACTAGCTTTCGCGCGCTTCGACGGTGCTATTCCACGTAGCAAGCAAGGTGACACAGCATTTCGATCCATCGAGCAGAGCTTGGACAGGCCAGCGATCGAGCCTTGGCCGATACCGCAATCGAAAGCGACGACAGCATGCTCGCGAGCACCTTTTGGCCGAGCGTCTAGACTGGTCAGCTTCACGGACGAGCTAAAGAATGAGCAACCCATCCTCATTCACGGTTGTGTTCCGCTGCGCTACGCTTCGCGGGCGACCATAAACCGGTCCAATCTCAGTTAACTCCCCGCTGGCCCCAGGCCGGCGGGTTTTTCTTGACCCTTGATCCGAAGACCCCGGTTCACGATGGAGATCTTAACTTGGGTTTAAGGCCTATTGCGCGGCAGCATCACCCTGGCTAAAAGGGGCCAGCATCAGAGTCAGTTGCGTTCAAGAGTCATGATTACGTACAAGCAGTATCACATCCAGCGATTTGAGCACGGCCATAGGGGCTGGGTTGCCCGCATTACGCGGGCGGATGGCCAAAACATCCGCACCATCCTGCCAGCGTCTGAGCATCCTTACCTTGATACGAAGCCCACCGCTTCCGCAGAGGAAGCTGAGAAGCTCGCCAAAGAAGGCATCGACTTCGGCGGAGTGGTTTGACGGGCACGTCCGCACTTTGCAGGCGAGAGCTCGCCGCAGCGTTAGAAGATCGCTCACCTGGTCGTGACTTGCACTACCCTTTGATGGAGAGAGCGCGGCATAAATCATGCAGCGCCAACTGTCGATTCTTTTCCAGCCTGTCACCTGCGGCTCATAGCGAGATACCCTGCTTCCCCAGCCACGCCAGCGCGGCAGAACAAACGGCTGAAAGCAAAGCGGTCCAAAACCAGGACCGCCCACGGGCGGCACTGATCGAACGCAGATACAAGAAAGCTCCAAGAAGCTTCCCGTAGTTTTTGCGGAACTCTCCGTTAAGCTTAGCTACTTCCGGTAGATCGGACAAAGCCTTGCATTCATCGGCCATTGGCTGGGCTCCATTGCGGCTGGACCAGCATCTCATAAACCACTGTTTTGCCCGACGGCGCAACCGAAATTTCGGTTTTTTCGATGCACGCCGTTTGGCGGCCGCTGATCCTCGTAGGCCGGTTGTCAAGCCAAATGCCGATGTAAGTTACTGGGGCGCCTACCTCAGACCGGAATCCGGCCAGCGAGGAACTTCATCTGCGGGCCTCGACCGGCGAAAGTTCTCCCGCACCATCGCGTAGACCACAAAAAGGCCGATGGTGATGGCGACCGCCAGCAGCGGGAAAATGTAGTTCATACAGCCTCCAAGACTTTGAACCATAGCAGAGGAACGCGAACCGTCCAATCGGGGCGATGTATCCCGGCTTGAGGGGCACTTTGCGGTTCCCGCCGCTATGGCCTCGATCTGTTGTGATCCCTCAAACTTTGTACCGCTTCACTCGTTTGAGCCCCCGCCGCTGCCGCGAGAGCGCAGTCTTCTCATACCGCTCCAAGCTTGACAGAAATCTCATTTGCTTTGGTTCAGCGCCCTCAACCACCGCCAGGATCAGACCTAGCCTCAGAGCTCGCAGCCGATCCTGTCGACTCCTGGCTTGAGCCAGATCTTGAAGCGCGGCTTCCATATCCGCGCCAATGAGCTCCTCGGCAAGAACTGCGTCGAACCCAACGAAACCCGAACCAGCGGCTTCGTCCCAACGAGATAATCCATGCCGATAAGCGTTGCGGCTTGCTATTGCTTTCCCAGCGCTTGTTTGCGGGCCGGTACTTTTCGCTGCGTTTGCGCGATTGGCTTCGATTTGTCGTTTTGACGCCAATGTCCCTCCCGGATTTCACTAACTAGCGATCGATCCGTCGATCGCGAAATCGACGGCATCAATCCTCATTCCTGGCAACTCCGCGACGTGACAGTACTTGAGGCGGGGGATCGGGTGATCGGTCTGTTAACAGCGGGGCGATGAACGAATGGAGGTTTGCCCCATCAAACAGATAGGCTGCGATGCCGGCCGCTTGCGCCGCATCAAGATCACTCTGTTTATCGCCAATCATGAAGCTATCATCGATATCCACCGGGTACCGCTCAAGCAGGGCTCTAATCATCCCTGGCTGCGGCTTACGACAGTTGCAGAGGAAACGGTAGCGCTCAATCAAGCCGTCCGGATGGTGGGGGCAGAACTCAAACGCATCGATATGCGCACCAATGATAGCAAGCTCACGCGACATCCATTCGTGCAAACTGCGAACATGCTGTTCCTCGTAAAATCCCCGCGCAATTCCTGATTGGTTCGTCACCACAAATGCAAAATACCCGGCGTCATTGACTGCTCTTACGGCCTGTTGGGCTCCTTTCACCCAGCGGATCTTGTCCGGATCAAAAGCATAGCCGTCGTCCTCGTTGAGAACGCCGTCACGATCAAAGAAGACTGCCGGACGCATCAGAATCTTATTGGCCTAAGTTGGACTGAACACAGCCGATCTTCCGACAATCCCGGCTTCATTTCAACTTGCCGCGCGATTGGACGGAAGCGTTCTCTGCGCCACGTCTTTTGCATCCAGCTCTTTGCTGTTCATCCGTAAATTGGCTTCGTTTTGTCGCTTTGATGCCGATCAGTCACCCCTCTGGTCCTTGCCCTAAGCGCGGAGAATAAGAGCCGTTCCCACCGCTAAAACGAGCAATAAAGTTGCTGCAGAAAGGACTGGCATTCAACCGCGATTGGAGCGTTACTGATTCGACCGGACGCCAACGCCAATTTATCGCGCCGGTATCTCGCCTCGCGGACGCGGGGCTTCAGGCAGTGCGGCAAATAAGCCGCTTGGTCTTGCGTAGGAGATACCGGTGACAATGGTTCAAACGAATGGCGCAGACGCGCCAAATCAAATCATCAGATTCAACCCGAATGACCGCCGCCATTTCATCGGCGGCTCGGATGCCCGCATCATCATGGGGGAAGACCAGGATGTCCTTATCCGGCTCTGGCGAGAGAAGCGCGGAGAGGTCGAACCGGAAAATCTCTCGGACAATCTGATCGTTCAGCTCGGAACCGTAACCGAGGTCTTGAATCGTGCGTGGTACCAACGCGCTAGCGGGCACACCGTCAAGGACATTCAGAAACGTGTTCGGCACCCTGTGCACAAATGGATGGCCGCAACGCTAGATGGGACCGTCGAGCAAACCGGCGCCGTCTTCGAAGCCAAATTCATGCTGCCCTGGGCCTTCACCGAGGAAGCCGCGGCCGAGAAACATATGGCCCAGCTGCAGCACAACATGTGGGTCACCGCGTCCCGTAGCGCGGTGCTCTCGATCATCACCGGTGGCGGCAAATGGGTCGAGATCACGATCCACGCTGATCCGCTCTATCAGCACCTCCTACTCACGGCCGAAAAGAAGTTTTGGCGCTGCGTCCAAAGCGGCGAACCGCCCGTCCTCTTCAATATCGAGACGCCCCGCCCGAGACTCGAAGCGGTGAAAGTCGTCGATATGTCAACCTCCAACCGATGGGCGGAACTGGCGGCGACCTACCTGCGGACGCGAGAGGCCCATGGCGAGCACGAGACGGCCAAGGCGGATCTGAAAAAGCTGATGCCGGAGGATGCCAAGGAAGCGGCCGGCCACGGCATCAAAGCCAAACGTTCGAAATCGGGCGCGATCAGCTTCGAGGCTCAGCTGGCGGAGGGCTCCCGTGCATCAGTCCAGTGAGCGCATTGGGACCATCGCAGCCGCCCTCGCCCGGGCCCAGGCTGAACTGATGAACCCCGAGAAGACCCTGACCGCCGTCATCAGGTCGCCCTTCCCGCGGGAGGACGACCGGACCTTCCGCTACGCCTCGCTCGCGAGCGGCCTGGACATTGTCCGCAAGACGCTGAGCCAGCAGGAAATCGCCACCATTCAGACCACCCGGATCGAGCAGCCGACCGGGCAGATTCACCTCACCACCCTCCTCGCCCACGCCTCCGGGGAATGGATCTCCTCGGACCTTCCGGTCTGCGCCGCCAAGGAAGTCGAGGCGCCGCATCGGATGGGGGCGGCCCTGACTTACGCCCGCCGCTACGCCCTGTTTGCCTTGGTCGGAATTGCCGGTGAGGACGATTTGGACGCCCCGGACCTCATGACCGGTCCTGCCGCCACTGAGCCGAAGACCGCGCCAGGACCGAAAAGAAGGCCACCTCGCGGCGTCCTGAACCGCCCCCCGGTATTGCCGCCCGAACGCTCCGCCAAGCTCCTGGACCGGCTCCTGGGCGAGCTTGCCCTGCGCAAAGGCGGCGAGGACCTGCTCACTTGGGCCAAGCTCAGTCTCCCACTCAAGAACACCCTTCTGGAGGCGGATGCCCGCGTTCTCGAGGCCGCCTACCAGAAGAGGTTCGAGGAAGGACAAATCCTACCCGAGGAACTTCTTTCGCAGGCATCCAGCAACGTTGAGGCGCCTGCCAACGCCTCGCAGGACGGCCTCGCCTTCCCGAAGGAGCCGCCTCGGAGGCGAAGCAAGGATCACCTTGCCTTCATCCGCAGCCAGGGGTGTCTGGTCTGCCAGAAGACCCCCGCCGACGCGCATCACCTGAAGTTTGCTCAACCACGCACCTTGGGACGCAAAGTCAGCGACGAGTTTACCGTGCCGCTCTGCCGATCCCATCATCAATCCCTGCACCGACATGGGGACGAAAGGGCCTGGTGGACCAATTTGCAAATTTCGCCTCTGCCGACCGCGAAAGAGCTTTGGGATGCCAGCCCGGTCCATCTGACGAACGGAGCAAGCGTTGCTGCACCGACGCGTCGTCCGCCGGAGGCGCGGGGTTAATGACCAACCCTATCGCGCTTACTCAGCCGCAATCGGCCAGCGCCTTGCCACCTCAATTCGAAGCACTACGTCCTCCGCCTCAACTTCTGTCCGGAGAGAACATCGATCACTATCACGCGCTCCAGGCTGCAATCCTCCGCGACGTTAATCCGCAATCGGCGATCGAATGTCTGATCGCTATCGATATCGCCGAGTTCACCTGGGAGATCCTGCGTTACCGGGTAATGCGTCACAGGCTGCTAACCACGTACCGCCAAAAGGCAATCGAGATAACGCTCAGCCGCATTGATGTGGCAGGCAGCTCTCCCGAAGTCCGACGAAATGCCGAATTTTACACCGTTCAGAATGCTTTGGATTGGCAACTAGACCCGAACGCCGCAGCTGACATTGACGCCCGGCTTCAGGCCTACGGGTTCGATCAACACGCGGTCAGCATGGAAGCTTATGTTCAGGCGCGGGAGATCCTCTCATTGTTTGAAGCACTACTCAGTGGAGCCCAGCAGCGGCGGCTGTCCCTACTGAAAGAGCTGAACACGTTCCACGGAAAAGCTGAGGACACTTTCGCATCCCGGCCACGCTTCTCAAGAAAAAGCGCGCACGTGCCTCACCAAGGAAGATAAATGGCGACAAATAAAACCGTTGCGACTCGCATGGCGATCCAAAGCAAGCCCATGATGGTCCCAGATAAAGCTACCCACTGCACTGATCCGCGTTATCCCCCACACCGCGAGGTTTCCTTTAACCGTCTTAGGATCCGCACGTCGACATCGAACCCCAGATCAACTCCTATGGCTTCGATCAATAATCACTTGACATGGAACTATGCGTGCAGTCCCGAGAGATCCTGTCCTTAGAATCGCTCCTGAACGGAGTGCAGCTTCGGCGTTTGGTGTGCACTCACCAAATATGTTATGTGGTAACCTTGGAAGCCCCCAGGAGCGTGCCGCCGCTACAAGGAGCGCGGACATAACCGTGCAGCCAGTCGTCGCAGCGCCGGAAAACGGAAATGAGAGATGATTGTTTGGCTTGCGTCGTATCCGCGCTCGGGAAATACGCTTCTACGAACCCTCCTCAAGCAAACCATGGGGCTGTCCTCTAAGTCGGATTCCATGGACGAAAACCAGCACGCCAAAGAAGACGGAAGTTGGTCGCGAATAGTAGGGGTTGATGGATTCGCTTCTGATTGGATAACCTTTTATCGGCAAGCATGCGACACAGACGAGGTTCATCTCGTCAAGACCCACAATCCACCGATCGACGATCAGCCAGCAATCTATGTCGTTCGAGATGGTCGCAAGGCGTGTCTGTCATATCATCATTTTGACCGAGAATTTCGCGGCGGCGGGTCGTCGCTTGTCGAGATCGTTGCAGGCATCGATCGCTACGGCGACTGGTCAGCTCACTATCGCGCGTGGAACGGTCGAAAAAACACCCTTACCGTTAGGTACGAAGAACTTATAACGCCCTCCCTTGGCACGCTGTCAAGTCTCGCGAATGTCGTTGCACATCGCGGGCCAATTGCGTCATGGCAAAATCCTTTCGACAGGTTGCACGCCGAAGATCAGGCATTTTTTCGTGAAGGCAAAACCGATTGGGAAGGAGCTCCTGAATGGACCCCTCTGATCGATGCTCTTTTTTTTCATCTACATCGGACGTTGATGGTTGAACTGGACTATGTTGGTGATACCGAGGCACCCCAATGTCCCGACGAAATGAAAACACTCGTCAGCGCCACTAGAAGACTCGCCACCGAGAACAAGTTACTCGAGACAGCCTGCTCTGAGCGTTTGAATTTGGTCAGAAGACTCGATGGCGAGAACAAGTTGCTTGAGGCAGCCTGTTCCGAACGCTTGGATTTGATCAAAAGACTCGAGAACGAGAACAAATTTCTCGAGACAGCCTGTTCTGAACGCTTGAGTTTGATCAACCGATTGGCGTCGGAGTGTGAGCAAATGAGGCAACGCTCCGTCGGGCAATCCGGCGGATAGCGCAGCACGGGACTCAGCCACGACGTGCGATCCGCAGAGCGAATAGAGGCGCCCCCCGAGCTACCTCTCGGTATCAACCTTTCCAGGGCTCCCGCTATTTAGTATTTTGGCAGGAAGAGCAGCTTGACGCCGACTCAGCGGATGAGTTGGCGAATTGCCTTTGCTCCTGTGGCTGCCGAGGTTATCCGACACGACGATGTCGCCGGGACGAAGGACGGGCAGTAGAGCCTTCTCGACATAGGTACGAAAGCTCGCGCCATCGATCGCCCCCCCGATGAACCATGGCGCATTGATCCAGGTGTGGTGCAAGGCGGCCAGTGAGGTCGTGGCCTTCAGCGGGCGAAACCGTGCACGACGACCGTCGGCGAGCGCGCGAGGAGGCTCAAGATGATCCGCCTCAGGCACGGCTTTTTTTATGGCTTAGAATGTTTCCGCTCAATAGTTCTGACTCGACTCTGCCTCTCGCGGTCAGCAGCCGCCGAATGGAGGAGAGGACCTTACGCCAGAGGCGAGCGAGACGATGATCCACCGTGATCGGCGCAACCTGCTCTTGCTCTCTGCACCGGTTATGAAGCTGCTGTATTAGCTCTAAGCGTTCCTGGCATATAGCTTCCAGCTGCCGGATTAGCTCTAGGCGATCGTGGCATACAGTTTCCAGCTTCCGTATCTCGTCCATTCGTTGCTCGCAGGTGCGATAGAGCATGGACATCTCACTCCGATATTCAGCCAAGGTCACCGCGTAATCGACAGGCCTGCGAAAATTCGCGCGGAAGAAATTCGCAATGGAGAGCATAACCAGTTCTGCGCGCTCGCCGATCGGGGCGACTAGGGTGAGGGCGCTCCTCAAAATAAAGGCCTTCTTTTGAAGCCCAAGAGTGAACTTTTCCCATGCGGTCAGGTCGGCTTGATCGCGGTGAAAGGACGAACGAACGCGATAGCGGTAATCACGGAGAAGTTCCGGGAGGGCTACAATGCGCCCGAAGCTCGCAAGCGGTGTCAGAATGCTATATTCGCAATCCAGGACTCTTGACCGACCACGTACAACCGCGCAATCGAATGAAATCCTGGATAACGCGTCTCTACGATAAAGGCCGTAGATCACCATCTGACTCAGCGGCTGAGGCCACCGGAAAAATTCTTTGCGCGACTGCCGCCAGGGGCGATCCGGCGAAATTTTGTCAAGCGTCGTCGGGGATTCAGAACCCGGCTCCCAATAGTCTAGCGCTCTAAACCCGGAGCCGCACAGAACCACGTCGGGATGTTCTTCCAAGTATTGCACGGTGCGGCTGATATAATCGGCCGCCAAGGCATCATCGTGGGCCAGCCACGTAAAATATTTGCCAGAGGCTCTTTCCAGCGTCAGCCGGAAATTGGCAACGGCGCCAACATTCTCGCCGTTGGCGAAAACACGAACGCGATTGCGAGCATCCGCGCTCGCGATAGCGCGGCATTTCTCTAGAGTGTTGTCCGTCGACTCATTGTCTGACACGACGATTTCAAGATTAGGATAGTCCTGCCGGAGCGCTGAAGTGATTGCTTCAGCGACGTGGCCCTCGCCATTGAAAACGGGAATGCCGATCGTGACGAGCGGCAGATCGGTTGCCGGCATTAAAAACCCTTACAAACCAAGGCAATTACACTCGATAACAGTTTTCATGCATTATCGTCGGTAGCATCTCATGACCGTGGGGCAAATGCAACCTTGTGAACCTCATCTGTCCGAACGCTACCTGAACTTAACGCTGGCGATCCGGATCACGTAAAGCGGCTGGCGGCTACATCGTTCACCTCTATCCGTTAAACCTGTAAGGCCATCGTCTTACGGTGAAAAGTTTGGCCGAGGAATAGCGGCGAGTGCGCAACGAATTCCCGCGTGACGACGATCAGGCCCTTCGGCAACGCTTCACTCGCCGCCGCCTCTTGATCGTCCGCAACGCTCCCAGCCAGCAAGAGATCGCTGTCATTCAGACCTCAGAAACAAGCTGATTTGGGAGTCCCAAATCGATTCAGGCTAATCTCATCCCGCTTTACCCACTCCTCTGGGGAATGGATGGGCCTCGGACCTGTTGGTCTATCCCGTCTGAGAATACGCTGCACGACCTTGCACGTTCTTCTCAGGTAAGTTTCACTGGGCCGAGCCTGCACGAACTAAGGTTTGATGGCAGTCGCTGTCTGACGAATTCCAACCGGCAAAGTGAGAAATCTTCTCATTCTCCTTTCCAACTTGATGCTTGCGGATAGTAATCGACTTTCAGCTGCATCATGGATCGATTGGCGTACAAGATTTTCGTTCGGCGATATGCCGAAGCGCAGTCTATTGAGCTTCTTTGTCGCCCAAAATCCGGGGTAAGCAAGGAAGCCAATTGCGCTCTGCTCGATGAGTCTGAAGCCGGCTCCGAGCAACAAATTTCTTACAGAACGTCGAGTGTAGCGGCGAAAGTGCATGAGGCTTGCATCATATGCATCGTATAGGGTGGGCCCTCCCGGGACTTCCATGTAGAAAATGCCACCAGATTTTAAAATTCTGAAGACCTCTCGCGCTGCTTCTTCGTCGTCGTCAATATGCTCGAACACGTTAAGCGCGACAACGGCATCATGTGAGCAGTCTGGCAAATCGTTCGATGTGATATCGATGGTAGCGATTCGTTCGGACGAGATGCTCCGTAATCGTTCCACTACATCTGGCAGAAAATCTGATCCCGTTATGGTTGAACGTGGGAAGGATTTACGAATGTCGTTCAGCATGAAGCCGCTTGAGCTTCCGAGTTCGAGGATTGATGCATCTGCTGGAATTCGGCCTTCCAGTGCCTTAATTCCACAGTCGCGCGAATATACGTCGATGCTAATGCCTGCTCCGGCTGCGCTCTCATGCAGTTTAGTGAGGTCATCAGACCATCCGGCCTTTGAGTTCATCAGCATTCCTCGGCTCTAAAGCGTCGCACACTATTATTCTGTCTTGCCGCAGAATCCTAGGCGAGAAAGTGGCGGCCGACCTTTCGAAGCCGAACCAGCCCGCTCCAGTCCAACCGGAGTTGAACAGATGAACTACAGCATCAATTGGGTGCTAAAGCTGCGACGAAATGCTGAGCGTGAAGTGTTGAGTATCTCGGCTAACGATATAGACAGTAACAGCTTCACTGCACTAAGCCTACATAGTGGGCCAGCTTGGGGATGATGGAATAACGACCTGCGTCGCACCAATGGATTGTTGCGAGCATGAAGAACAAAACGACTGGCCCTTCCAGCCAACGGCGCAGGCTACAAAAGCTAGACACGGCAGCAAAGGCGAGCCCAACGATTGCTGCCTTCAAGAACGAATCGGTGGAAATAAAGGCAGTATACGCGGCCATTGTTCCAATCACAGCAGATCGGAGCGCGATGCGCAAGGCATTCATCACGACTCTAAGTTCAGAATCCGTTGCGAGATAGTCAAAGTCTTGCACGTCCGCGATCTGCCCCGGCCTTAGTGCTCCGTCCGCTCGCGCGCATTGGGCAAGTGGAGCTCGCAAAAGTCAATCAAAATGGAGGAGGAATTAGCCGACATCCTTGCTGGCAGTTCGTCTGCGCCCTTATAATTGCTTTGATAAACCTGATAGACGGCGGCGGACTCCGATTGTTCTGAGCGGCGGAAGGCATACTGCCGCTTGACCAGACCGGCCTGAAGAAACACAGGCCCCCTAGACAATCAAATCTGATTTGATCGAACAATGCGGAGCCATTCCAATCCAATCCCGAGCAGACGGGTATCAGCACTTGCACCAAGTTCCGCGGGAGACGTTGGGTTCTCGACACGAAATTCGAGTTCTACATGTTCCTTCGATTCGCGAGAACTAAGAGGAATTTCCCACCTATGTATATGTGAGCCCGATTTCATAATGGTCTTCCTAAACAGGACCGTGTTCCTAGAACGGCATTCGAAATCAATAGATTTGTGATGCTGATAAAGAAAGGCTCGCATACAACATTCCACCTGAAACGCGTTCTCTTCGACGCCCGAAATACCAAATCGGAGAAGCATATAATTGTTGATCGACCACGTTCCCCACGTCTCAGGTGCTCCCCAGCCATACTCAAGTCCGGGAACTCCATTTCCCTCTTCACAAAAAAACAGCTTCTCTTCCCAAGCAGCAGAAGGAATATCGAACTTGGTGGACTCTAATAAGTGCAAGCTCTTCACGTCATCCAAAGGTTTAAGCAAATTGCGCTCAGTGTAGGCCACAGCATCGCTCACATGATCTATTCCAGCGGCATCGCAATCTATTATGTGAAGTGTCCGTTGTTCCCCACGAGGCGTTTCACCAGGGATCATGGGCGGCACGCAATCGATGGGCGCGGGGAACGAGATGTCGCCGACCGAAAAATGATGCTTAGCAGCAAGCTCTTCGACAGCGCGCATGGTCTCCTGATAAAACCACGGGCGATCATTAATGGCGGAAGCTACCGACTGTGCTAGGCGCCGAAAATCTATATTTATCTGCTTATCGTCAAGAAAAAGCAGATCTCGCACCAGCAGCGCGTCATTTGCCAGCATCATTTCAAGATTATTGTTGGCTGGCACTAAGCGTGAGTCGAAATTGATATGTCCGAGCGCAACTTTGACCTCTTCGGCAGAAATCCATCCTGGCGGCGAGAGCGTTACGTTGTGTCCAGTGCTATGGCCCGATAAGCCGGCAATCGATAATGGTCGATTGATCAATATGAATTGCTTCGAGCACGCAGCGTTTACAATTCCAGACGTCACATCCGGCGTTACCCCAAGGAAGTATCTGCCCGTCTTCTTAATTACCTGATCGACGAGAGAGCGCGACACGAATGAATTATAGATCATGGGTAATTGCGAATAATGCAACTTAAAGTTATAAAAGGCAAGCAATTGCTGCCGCGAATCGATCAGTTTAATCTCAACATTCGAATGAACATCCGCGAGCAAACGATTTTTGCGTTCAGAGATGATGTGGCTACCCCAGTAATAGCTGAAAGGCCGCCAGCTAACGATGTCGGCCTTGTTGTGACCGATGAGACCGCTAGCTATCTGACATGCATCAGAGAAAAGTCCATCATCGTCTCCGATAAAGGTGATGTACTCCCCCCGAGCGTTTGAGAGTGCCAACTCCCAATTGCGTGACATTGGCAGGATCTCGTCTGACCAAAAATGTCTTATTCGGTCGTCACCAAGACTGGCGATGATGTCCTCAGTCTGCCTATCCCTGCCATTATTCTGAACAACGATTTCGAAGTCGCGTTGGGTCTGATTGACCAAGGTCCGCAGCGCATACTGAAAAGTGTCGGGCCGACGCAGCGTCGGTAGAACGAGCGAAAAAAGCGGCATTTCATCCCATACACCAGACGATTGCGACTATATTCCTATATGCCGCAATTTGCTTTGAGCGTCAAAACTAGCGAGTAAACAGTCACATGTCCATGAACGATTCATCCCCAACCTTGAGTCTTTGCTCGCAAATGATTACATATTTGAGCTCAACTGCTTGCAAATTCGCCTCATGCAAGCAAATGTGAATCAATGCGGCGTTGCGCATAAGATGCATCAACGACGCCCTTTCCTAAGAGCCAAATTTGCGCATTCTGCTTACAGGGGCCAGCGGCTTCGTCGGAAGATGGACAGTCGCAGCTTTGGCCAAGCACAAGGTGGAGGTTTTCGCGCTCTCCCGCAAACCTGTTCCCGCCCAGAAAAACGTATACCCGTTGGCATTAAGTGTGCTGGATGGCCAGCAAATTCGACAAGTGTTCGACGATGTTCGAGCGACCTGCGTTGTCCATCTTGCCTGGGACGTCAGTCACGGTTCATTCTATACCGCTTCGACAAATCTGGATTGGGCTGCCGGGTCCATCAATCTCTACCGCTATGCTGTTGAGGCTGGGGCAACCCGCTTCGTTGGGATTGGTAGCTGCGCAGAGTATGCGCCGGAGCCGGGAACCGATTGTGACGAGCAGACCTCAGCCATTTCCCCCACAAGCCTTTATGGCATTGCGAAAGACGCAGTCCGCCGCGTGACAAGTGCGCACGCACAAACCAACGGAGTATCCTTTGTCTGGGCCCGCCTTTTTCATCTGTTCGGCCCCGGCGAGCCGCCAGAGCGCCTAGTGCCGTCAGTCTGCCTACAGTTGGCGCGAGGCCTTGGTGCTCCAATTTCATCGGGAAATGATATTCGGGATTACATGGACGTTCGCGACGCCGCTGAGGCGCTCGGCCGGCTTGTGCTATCCGACGTAACGGGCGAAATTAATATAGGTAGCGGCCATGGCATCTCGGTAGCCGAAGTCGCGCACTCCCTAGAGAGCATCGCGGGGCGACCTGGCCTTCTACAACGCGGCGTCCTGCCTGATCGTACAAGCGAGCAGCCACGTTTGGTCGCCAACACAAAACGACTCAACAAAGAGGTAGGTTTCACTCTATCGCGTCCACTCCGCGATCGTCTGGCAGAAACATACCGGATGTGGGAAGCACTAAGCGAGCAAACGATATGATCCCTGCTTGCCCCATCTGCGCGACAAAACGCAATTCTGTTCTGGATCAACGTGAACGCGTTCCCGTTTTGCAGAATCGTGTTTGGCCAGACCGTGCCTCGGCGCTCTCAGCTCCCGCGGGCCGTTTGGATATGCGACTCTGTGCGAATTGCAACTTCGCTTGGAACGCCGCCTTCGATCCCAAGCTGATGGTTTACGACTCATTCTATGACAATAACCAGCTAGTCTCCGAGGTATTTTCCGACCACGTCGATGCAATGGTTCAACGCATCATTACTAGTCTAGATGAAAGCGCCGAAGCGCACCTCGTCGAAATTGGTTGCGGACAGGGCGACCTTCTAAGGCGCCTAGCGAGAGCGAACCGTTTTGCAAGTCTGACCGGATTCGATCCAGCCTTCAAGAACGCGCTTGAAGGCCACGACGCAAATATGACAATCCATACATGCTTGTTCGACAACGATACGTTGAACCTGCTGCGTCATCCGATCGATATCATAGTCGCTCGGCATACTATCGAACACATTCACCGGCCTCTCGACTTCTTGCGCACCATTCGGGCCGCAGTCGATGCCACACGTCCGACGAAGATCTTCCTTGAAACACCGGATATCAATTGGATTGTGGAAAACTTTCAGCACCAAGATCTATTTTACGAACACTGTTCGATCTTTTCGAAGCGGGCGATGCATTTTGGATGCCAAGCAGCCGGCTTCAATCTTTGCGCAATAACTTCGGTGTTTTCAGATCAGTATCTGTGGGCAGAAATCGACACCGGTGACTCGCAATTGATCGCAGAGCCAACCGCACCCTCACTACTCACCGCGGATGGATTTCGTGCGAAGAGGCTCGACTTCGTGGAGCGCTGGCGCGATCAGATAGTAACTCTTGGGAAAGAGGGCCGTGTTTGGCTTTGGGGCGCATCTTCAAAAGGCGTGACTTTCGCGCTACTCGTCGATCCCGATGGCGAACTTTTGGCTGGTGCGATCGATATTAATCCGAAGAAAGTCGGACAGTTCATGCCATTAACTGGCGTACAGGTTTGCGATCCAACCCAACTCGAAAGCGGCGATAGCGTAATCGTCATGAATCCGAACTACCTCGCAGAAATTTCTAACAGGATTGCCTCTCAGCAGAAATCGATTCGCCTGCTGACACTTGATACAGCACATTTGGAGATGTCGGCATGAAGATCACGTTCGACCTTGATAGACTGGAAGTCTCAACGACGGAAGGCAACAATTATCCAATGTACTCCGATTACGCCTTCGACCTCATCAAGGATCTTTGGCTAAAGGTCGGCTGGAACCAGAAGTATAATTACACTTTCTCGTGGCTCGGCGCGCCGATAATTCAGTTACCTGACGATATGATCCGCTACCAGGAGGTGGTTTATGCTCTCCAGCCTGATATTATTATTGAAACGGGCATAGCGCATGGTGGCTCACTGATCTTTTCTGCCAGCCTGTGCCGCCTGCTTGGGCGTGGCCGTGTCGTAGGAATCGACATAGAGATCCGTCCGCACAACCGACAGCGAATGGAGACTCACACTCTCGCGGACCTGATTACACTTATCGAAGGCTCATCGACTGCCCCAGAGATCGTGGCTCGTGCTCGAGCGCAGGTCCAGCCGAACGACCGCGTTTTAGTAGTGCTGGATTCTAACCATAGCTACGACCATGTCACGAGTGAATTGCGTTCTTATGCACCGCTTGTCTCCGTAGGCTCCTATATAGTGGCAACTGACGGGCTGATGCGCGACTTGGCACAGGCGCCACGCGGCCAACCAAACTGGGAGCGCAACAACCCGGCAACCGCCGCCAAGGATTTCGTTGCCGCGAACTCCGATTTCGTGATTGAAGAGCCGGTCTGGCCATTTAACGAGTCGAACATTACTGGGAATGTTACGCACTGGCCCGACGCTTGGATCAAGCGCATTCGCTAAAGCATCGACGGCACGTATAGTCTGAATCTCTACAAGAGCAAAAGACTCAACCTGTTGGGCTAAACCGATGAAAGCAGTCATTCTCGCCGGAGGCCTTGGGACCCGCATTGCGGAAGAAACCGCCATTCGCCCCAAACCCATGATCGAGATTGGAGGCAAGCCCATCCTGTGGCACATCATGAAGACTTACGCTCACCATAACGTAACGGAGTTCATCATCTGTCTCGGTTACAAAGGCTACATGATTAAGGAATATTTCGCCAACCAAGTTCTGCACAACTCAGACGTCACAATCGACAATCGCAACAACCGGGTGATCTATCACGGATCGTCGGTAGAGCCTTGGGTCGTGACACTTGTGGACACCGGGGAGAGTACGCTCACCGGCGGCCGTTTAAAACGAGTACAGCGGTTCCTCGACGCAGACCAGGATTTCTGTATGACTTATGGCGACGGCGTGGCCGACGTCGATATCCGGAGTCTGATAGCGTTTCATCAACGACACGGACGTGATGCAACATTGACTGCCGTCATTCCGTCGGGCCGCTACGGGGCGCTCGATCTCGATGGGACGCGGGTCAACCGCTTTCTTGAAAAGCCACCCGGCGATCATATGCTGGTCAATGGTGGTTACTTCGTCTTAAAGCCGGCAGCGCTGGACCGAATAAAAGGTGACACGACGGCATGGGAAACCACGCCGCTAGAGGGGCTCGCAAACGACGGCCAGCTAATGGCATTCCGCCACACCGGCTTCTGGCAGCCGATGGACACGTTACGCGACAAGAATGTTCTAGAAGACCTCTGGAAAAGCGGTCGTGCGCCCTGGAAAGTCTGGCAGTGACAGTGCTTCCCCAATTCTGGAAAGGAAAACGGGTCCTGGTGACGGGGCATTCCGGGTTCAAAGGGAGTTGGCTTGTCCTCTGGCTGACACGTATGGGAGCGCAAGTGTCGGGCTTTTCTCGACCGCCGGCCACTGAACCTAATCTCTATACAATCGCGGAAATTCATAGTCTCGTATGCTCAGGTTTTGGCGACCTGCAAACCTATGCCGACATCGAGGCGGCAGTAGTGCGTTCCGCCCCTGAGATTGTGATACACCTTGCAGCTCAGCCCTTGGTTCTCAAATCCGTACGAGAACCCGTGGAGACCTTCGCGAGCAATGTCATGGGCACAGTCAATCTGCTGGCTGCGCTACGCCAGTCGCCACGCCTAAAGGTAGTTCTTGTCGTTACCACCGATAAGGTCTATCGTAACAACCACGTACCTATCCCATTTCGCGAGAGCGATGCACTCGGTGGGCACGATCCCTATTCAGCATCGAAGGCGGCAACCGAACTGGTTGCAGCGGCTTTTGCAGATAGCTATTTCCAAGCTCAAGGCGTGTCGGTCGCGACAGCTCGTGGCGGCAATGTGATCGGCGGTGGTGATTTTTCAGAAGAACGCCTTGTGCCAGACATATATCGAGCAGTCACGACAAATGGCAAACTGGTCCTGCGACATCCCGAAGCTATCCGTCCCTGGCAACACGTGCTTGATTGTCTTTGCGGTTACTTAACGTACGCGCAGCAGCTTCATGACGGAAGAGGCCTGCCGCGCACAGTCAATTTCGGCCCCTCGGCGGCCGAACCAATCGCGGTGGCCACGATGGCCAATGCAATGCTGGAAGCGCTAGGGCGGTCTCCGCAATGGCGCGTCGATCGCCCCGCATCGTCTGTGGAAATGCAGCATCTCACTTTGGATTGTCGTCTAGCGCACGATGTGCTCGGCTGGCGCAACCGGCTCCCAGGCATGCAGGCCGTTCGGGCTACCGCAGACTGGTACCTTGCGTTTCGGAATGGCGAAGACATGCTCGCTTACACTCTAGCCTCGATAGATGACTTTCTGACGCGATGAATAGTGAACAGCATCATAGTTGCAGATTTTGCGGGACACCACTGTGCCATACATTTGCCGATCTCGGCACGACTCCACTCGCCAATCGCAATGTGCGCCAAGAGGAGATTGTAACGGAACGGAAGTTTCCGCTGATCGCACGCGTCTGCCAGGCATGTCTTCTGGTGCAGATCGACGACTCAGTTCCGCCAGGCACGATCTTCTCTGATTATGACTACTTCTCATCGTATTCGACTAGTTGGCTAGCGCACGCGCGGAATTATTGCGACGCGATTCGACTGCGGCTTGGCCTTGGGCGCGGCTCATTCGTTGTAGAGATCGCGTCCAACGATGGTTACCTGTTGCAGAATTTTTCAGACCTAGAGATGCTCGGAATTGAACCGGCAGCGAATGTTGCAAAGTTCGCCAATGATAGGGGTATTCCGACAGACGTCGCTTTCTTCGGCATCGAGACGGCCCGGCGCATCGTCCGAGAGCACCGACGCGCAGACCTGATCGTTGCTAACAATGTCCTCGCGCATGCCCCCGACACGCGTGACTTCGTGGGTGGCGTGGCACTGCTCCTATCCAAGAATGGCACTGCAACTTTCGAGTTTCCGCATTTGCTGCGTCTGATCCAAGGACTGCAGTTCGATACCATCTACCATGAGCACTTCTTCTATCTTTCACTGCTGACCGCTGAGCGCATCTTCCACGCCTGCGGTCTACGGATCTATGACGTGGAGGAACTATCAACCCATGGCGGTTCTTTACGCCTATTGGTTTGCCATCGATCTGCTGCCCAGGCAGAGTCTGACAGTGTGGAGATCATGCGCAACAAGGAGCGCGCGGCCCTCCTCGATAGGCTCGACGGCTATCGCGAATTCGACAACCGGATCGCCGGGGTGAAGGATGGCTTTCTGAGTTATCTTCAGTCAGCCAAAGCATCTGGTCGCCGGATCGCCGCTTACGGAGCTGCCGCCAAAGGCAACACATTTCTAAATGTCTGTGGTGCCGGATATCCAGAGATCGAAGCGGTATTTGATCGCAATCCAACCAAGCAAGACAAGTTCACACCGGGATCGCACATACCCATCCTGTCGCCGGACCGGCTGGGCGAGATACGTCCGGATGATCTCGTGATCCTTCCCTGGAACATCGCTGATGAAATCATGGATTCGATGTCGTGCATTCGACATTGGGGTGGACGCTTCGTTTTGGCAATACCAGAGGTTCGAATTTCCTAGGTCGGCTAGTGGAGGCGTGGGATGCGCTTTGAAGCGACGCCCGTTTCAGGAGTTTTCTTGATCTCTACGGATCTCCTCCAAGATGATCGCGGCTTTTTTGCTCGAATCTTCGATCCGGATATCTTTGCCGCGGCGGGCGTCCCCTTTCATCCGTGCCAAGTCAGCCTGTCGCACAACCGGAGCAAAGCTACATTGCGCGGTATGCATTACAGCCTCACTCCTGAAAACAAACTGGTTCATTGCACGCGCGGCAAGATCTACGATGTGGCGCTTGATCTGCGACGGGGCTCCCCCACATTCCGCACTTGGTTTGGGTTAGAGCTGAGTCCAAAGGACGGTACCGGGCTCTTTCTTGCGCCGGGCGTCGCACATGGCTATCTCACGATTGAGCCTGACAGTGACGTGCTCTATCACACCGACTGTTCGTTCAATCCGGCAGCGGCCGCGGGAGTGAGATGGAATGATCAGGCTTTCGGCATCGTTTGGCCCATGACCCCGGCCGTGATTAATGCCCGCGACGCTGGCTACCCCGACTTCGAGATTTCACCTCGTGATCACCGGCCTCCTGCGGACTAGAATTGGCTCGACATCCGATCAAGACGTAATGAATCTATGCCCAGAGACTTGCTCAATTGATTGGAAACCCCGCCGAGTCTATAATTATCAGCACTCGGTTCTTTCGATGAGGTCCTAATGTCGCGTCTTGAACGAATCTTCGTCGCTGGCCATCGTGGGATGGTCGGCTCCGCAATCGCGCGCAAACTGCACGAACGCGGCGATACGGCCGTAATCGCGCGGACCCGCAGTGAACTCGATCTCGCCGACCAGGCTCAGGTCCGCGACTTTTTCGCCAACGAGAAGATCGATCGGGTTTATCTTGCTGCGGCGCATGTGGGTGGGATCCTGGCCAACAACACCTATCCAGCCGAATTCATTTATCAGAACATCATGATCCAGACGAACATCATCCATGAGGCGTGGCGCGGGGGCGTCGAGAAGCTGCTATTCCTTGGCTCGAGCTGCATCTACCCTCGGCTCGCTCCACAGCCCCTGACGGAGGACAGTCTACTCACGGGCGTGCTGGAGCAGACGAATGAGCCGTATGCCATCGCAAAGATCGCGGGCATCAAGCTGTGCGAGTCTTATAACCGGCAATACGGCACCGACTATCGTAGCGTGATGCCAACTAATCTCTACGGAATAGGCGATAATTATGATGCCGAGAGAAGCCACGTCATTCCCGGACTGCTACGGCGCTTCCACGAGGCAAAACAAAACGCCGCTCCGGAAGTGGTAATCTGGGGTACGGGCAAGCCGATGCGTGAGTTTCTCTATGTCGACGACATGGCCGAAGCTTGCCTTCACGTGATGGACCTAAGCGCCGATACTTATCAGAGGAATACCCAACCCATGCTTTCGCACATCAATGTCGGCACCGGCGAGGACCTCACCATCCGCGAACTTGCCACCATCATTGCAGAGGTGATCGGCTATCGGGGACAAATCGCTTTCGACAGCACCAAGCCGGACGGAGCGCCGCGCAAGGTGATGGACGTCAGTCGTCTTCGAAATCTGGGCTGGCGCGCCCGCACCGGTCTTAGAGAAGGGCTTGCGCTGGCCTATGCGGACTTTCTCGCGAGCACCCGACGCTGATGGCCGTGAAGCCGCTTGTGACAATTGCTGTCCCCTCTTACAATCAAGGTCGCTTCCTTGAGGCCGCGTTGACGTCCATCTTTGTGCAGAATTTTCCCGCAGAGATCTATGTCAATGATGGCGGCTCAACCGATGAATCGGTCGAAATCATTTGTCGTTACGCTGACCGCTTGGCGGGGTGGCGCAGCCATCGCGACAACGGCCAGTCTGCCGCGATCAATGAAGGTATTGCCCGCGGTAGCGCCCCCTATGTCGCGTGGCTGAACAGCGACGACCTACTCGAGCCCGGCGCGTTAAGACGGCTGTTGTGCGCCTTGGAACAATTTCCTCAAGCACCTGCTGCCTATGGCAGGGTTTGGAACCAGACCGACGAAGGAGTGCGAACCCCGGTTTGGGTCGAACCGTTTAGCGAGCGACGCTTGGCCCTCCGATGCATCATCTCGCAGCCGGGCACCCTCATGCGCCGGACGGCATGGGAGGCTGTGGGCGGCCTCGACGATCGTTTGCGGATGGCGATGGATTACGATCTATGGTGGCGACTATATCGCGGCTTCGCTCCACTCGCCTTTGTGAACGAATTCGTGGCAACCAATCGCGACCACAAGGGGACTAAGACGAACACCCAGCGCGTGCTGCATTATCGCGAGGCCATAGCGATCGTTCGCAAATATCACGGCCGGGTGCCGCTGAAATGGTGGCTTGCTCAACCTTACGCAGTCTGGATGAAAGCGCTCGCCAATTGGATCAAGCAGGCGCAGCATTAGACGTACGACACAGGCGGTCTTCAGCGAAAAGGTTTCGGTTGGCGTAGCGGGACTATAGCTTGTAGCCGGCGGCAATCGCGTCGTCCGCAAACATTTTAACAGTCTCAAGCGAATAATCATCTAGGCTCTTGCCTACCAGAGGCAGTTTCTTGAGGATGTCATTGGTCACTGTGATGATATGGCAACCAATCGAATCCGCGTGGAATATATTGAGCAGCTCGCGCGGGCTGGCCCAGATCAGTTCCGAGGCCGGAGCGGCCTTCAGCAGTTCGACCGCAGCAGCCATCATGGCCAGCGGATCGCGGCCGGTATCGGCGACGCGACCGGCAAAGATCGATACATAGCTAGGCACATTTGGATCGAGCGCGGCGACGACGTCACGCACTTGGCCCAGGGTCATTAGCGCGGTGACGTTGAGCTTTACCTTCTTCGCGGTGAGCTTCTCGATCAGTTTGTAGCTGGTCTGGCGCTTTGTATTCATCACAGGAATCTTGACGTAAACGTTGTTGCCCCAGCTGGCAATCTCAAGCGCCTGGCGTTCCATTTCCTCAAAGTCGTCCGAGAACACTTCAAGCGAGATTGGACGATCCGGAATGGCTTTTACGATGTCGAGGGAAAACGCTTTGTAGTCGGTGATTCCCGCCTTGCGCATGAGGGTCGGATTAGTCGTCAGACCCTTCACGAACGGCTTGGCATACATTTCCAGCATGCCGGCCCTGTCGGCACCGTCGGCGAAAATCTTTACAGTCAGATCCTCAACTTTCTTCATTGTTGGTCTCGCTCTCTATGATTTTTAGCGCTTCGCTTGTCGATGATACCCTATAGTCGTAGTTCGTCGGCACCGCCTCGCGATAACCGCGGTCGATAAAGATCGTCCTGCTCCCTGCCGCCCGTCCGGCATCAACATCGCCTTTGCGATCGCCGATCATATAACTGCGCGGCAGGTCAACACCGAATTCCGCCGCGCCCACAAGCAGCATCCCTGGTTTCGGCTTGCGGCAATCACAGCCGTCGGCATTATCGTGGTAACAGACGATGAACCTATCGATAGCTGGTATCTCCCGTGCGATCGCCGCATTAATGCTTTCCACCGTCGATTTCGGCGTCGTGCCGCGCGCGACGTCCGGCTGGTTTGTCACCACGATCAGGATGAAGCCGCGATCCTTAAGACGCTGCAACTGACCGCCAACACTATCATAGATCTTCAGGTCCTCGACACGCGCGGGAGGATAGGATTTGCCCTCGCGAATCACAGGGTGATTCAGCACGCCGTCACGATCGAGGAAGATAGCTCGTGTTGTCATTTCGTCGGGTCTGTCCTGGCCGTAGATTCCCATTTGGTCTGGTTGGCCTTCAGCTTCGGATGCGAGACCAGCAGATGCCATACCACCGCCTGGAATGCTTCCGAATGCGGGGTGACATTATCCGGGTTGACTGTCGGTACGATCACGCAGGCATCCGCGACGGTCGCCGTGTAGCCACCGTCGCGGCCCACCACGCCCATAATCTTCGTACCCACTGACTTGGCAAGCTTCAGGGCCGTCACGAGATTCGGGCTTATGTTCTTTTCCAGATTGCCACCGCCCACCGAGAACACGAAGATCGCGTCATTAGCGCGCAGCTTGCTGACCTTCAGCCATTCAGCAAAGATCGTGGCCCAACCTTCGTCATTGGTGCGCGCCGTCAGTTCCGATACGTTATCGGTGGGCGCATAGCTTTCGATGCCAACGATCTTGCGGAAGTCATTCACGGCGTGACCACAGTTGCCAGCGCTGCCGCCAACACCGAGGAAGAAGATACGCCCTCCCTCCGCCTTCACCGTTGCAAGCAGATCTGCCATCTTTTCAACCGGCGCAACATCCATCTTCGCAATGATGTCTGCCGATTCACGCATGTACTGTGCGGCGTAACTCATGACTTCCCCTCACCCCTGAAATAGTCCGCCGCCTCGGCGAGACCTTTGTGCGAGCCGATTTCGTAAAACCGCTCCTGAACCTCGAAACCGGCGAGTTGTCCGGTCACCGACAATCGATGATAAACGTCACCCAGGTCGAACGCATCGTCGCCGCTATGCCCCGTTAGAATGTCCGCCGATAATGCACCGAGGCCGTAGTCGATATGTTTCATGTCAGGCATGGGGGCGCGCTTGTTGTACTCCACAATGACGTTGTCCGCGAACAGAACATTGCTCTTGTCCCACTGCCCCTCATTGCGCTGCACGGTCATCAGCGCCGGCTTGCCGCTCCGCAGAAAACTTTCCTCCACGGCGGAAAAGTCGATCGGCAGGTAGGAGTCTCCATACAGGACCAAAAATTGCGAGTCCAGAAGAGGCAATGCCTGCCTCAGAGCCCCACCGGTTCCGAGCAATTTTGGCCAATCCTGCGAATAGGACACCGACAATCCGACAGCCAAACCGTCGCCTACCGCCTCCCGAATCTTTTCTCCGAGATAACCGACACAGAGGACCACCCGTCTGGCGCCCTGGTGGCGCAAATAGCGCAACTGTCGCAGGATGAAAGGCTCGCCGGCCACGTCAACGAGCGCCTTGGGAATCGTCTCTGTGATCGGCCTCAGCCGCGTGGCCAAGCCTCCAGCCAGGATCGCGACCGGCAGCTTCACGAGAACAGAACCTTTGTTCCCTCGAAGTCGAAGGTGAAACGCACCTCTTCCAACCCGACCTTGGCCATCGCATGGCGCAGCCTATTGCGGTCGCTGGCGTAGAACAACAGGAACCCGCCGCCGCCGGCGCCAACCAGCTTGCCACCCGTTGCGCCGTTCCTCATGCCAATGTCGTACCACTCGTCGATGTGGGAGTTGCTCATGCCGCCCGAGCGGCGCTTCTTGTGCTCCCAATGCTCGTGCATCAGCGCGCCGAACTCTTCTGTCTTGCCGCTCTCAAGCAACAGCTTGCTCTTTAGACCCAGCTCCTTGACAAAGTGCAGGTTGGCAATCATGTCCTTATCACTGCTCTTCGTCCTGGTGTTCTGATCCCTCAGAATCGACCCTGCGCTTCGCGAAAAGCCCGTGAAGAACAGCAATAGGTTGTCCTCCAGATCGAACTTTGTATCCATTGAAATGTTCAGCGGCACGACTTCGACACTGTCGTCGGGATTGAACGTGAAGCAGGTCAATCCGCCACAGGCGGCAATGTATTGATCCTGTTTGCCGATCGGTTCACCGAGGCGATCGATCTCAATTTCGCAAGCGAGTTCGGCCAGATCCTTCGGATCGATGTGGCGCATGCGATGAACGTAAAGCGCTTTCAGCAGAGCTGTCGTAAAGCTGCCCGACGATCCCAGACCGGTGCCCGAAGGTATATCCGCAAGCGCCGTGATCTCGACCTGAGGCGTTTTGAAGCCCAGCATCTTGATCGCTTCGCGAATGATCGGATGCTGGACTTCACTGGTCTCCTGAATGTGCTCGAGCTGCGAGTACTTCAGATAGATGCCTTCGGTGAAAGGTCGCATCACATTGATGTAGACATACTTGTTGATCGCGCCGGCGATCAGGAAGCCGCCGTGTTCGCGGTAATACGACGGTAGATCGGTGCCGCCGCCGCCGAGGCTGATTCTCAACGGACTACGGGTCGTAATCATAACCGGATATCCTGTAAATCTCTTCGATGATACGCAGCGCCTCGATGGCATCACGCACGCTTGCGCCGGGCTGCCGCTTCAGCCGAATATCTTGTATAAACTCGGAAAATTCAACTTCCCAAGAGTTATCTTCCATCGGATATTCCCAGCTGGTCGTTTCCGGGGGGCCCATCTGCGGCAGCATCCTGTAGAACGTCAGCCGCTCCGTGCCATAGCTGCCACCGAGGCCGTTGATATCGATTTTACCGTGGCGACCGTATATTTCGAGGGAGAACGTATTTTTCCATTCAGTGCAACTCGCATGCAAGAAAGCAACCTTACGCTCGGCAGTCTTGAGTAGCAGGAAGCCATTGTCGTCCACCGGCATCTTCCAGTAATAGGTCGCGGCGAAACCATTGACTTCGGCGAAATCGCCCAGAAACCAACGCGCCAGATCAATCAGATGCGGTCCCTGGTCGATCAACTCGCCGCCGCCTGATTTCTTCGGATCCGATCTCCATTCGCGATCGTATCCAACTCTGCCGCCGTGCCCGTACCGCGCGCGCAGGAACATCAATGGTCCCAATTCACCCGATTTGACCAGGGCCTGCGCCTTTTGCAGCGCACGATGGTAACGATGATTGAAACCGATCCGCACCAGACAACCATTCGTGGCGGCAGCCTCGGCGAGGCCGGCCAGCTCTGCTGCATTGCGCGCACCAGGCTTCTCGATCAGGATATGCTTGCCAACTCCGACCGCGCCATGCGCGATCTCGGCTAGCGTATCGTGCAAAGTTGCGATTATCACGATTGATACGCTGGGATCGGTAATGGCCTCACGCCAATCGATCACCGCCTTGCAGCCTTGCGATGTCGCCGCCAGTCGGTCGGCCCGCTCCTGTACTATGTCCGCACATACCACGAGCCTAGCGTTCCCGAGGGCCTTGGCACGCTTATGGCCGATCAGCCCACAGCCGATGATTGCGACGCCCGGTCCGCTCACTTGTCTCCCCATGACTTATTACGGTCACGTCCTGTGATCCGGCGAAGCGTAAAGACATCGCTGTTGTTTAATTCCTCGAGATGCTGCGGCCAGTCTTGCCAGCGGTCCCACTGAGCGGCGATCAGCTTGCCGGTGATGCCGTCGCTGTCGGCCGAGCCAAGGAACACACACAGCGCGGCGCCGACATCGAGCGGCGTTCCTCCCTCGCCTGCGATCCTCTTCATCCGGTCAAAGAATTCCTGGCCGACCCTGTCGGGACCCGCGTTGAGCAACTGCTCCATCATGTGTGTCACCAGCGCCCCAGGCGCAATTGCATTGACATCGATACGATCGTCCTTGCACTCTAACGCAAGCGATTCAGAAAATCGTACAACGGCAGCCTTCGATGCTGCATAGGCAGTAATCGCGGGCATCGGGTTGGTGGCGCCCCCCCCTGAAACATTGATGATCTTGCCATAGCGCTGGCCGCGAAACATCGACATGGCCGCGCGCGAGGCGTAGACAACACCGAATAGGTTGATGCGGATGGCGTCGATCCATTCATCCATATCGGCATTTTCGATTTTGCCCATCGGACCATAAACGCCGGCATTGTTCACCAGGATATCAAGGCGCGGAAACTCAGCCTGAACCCTGGCGAACAACCGATCGACATCTGCCAACTGGCCAACGTCGGCAGCCACGGTGATAATGCGTGAGCCACCAGCCAGGAGTGGCTCTAGCGCACGCTTCTGCTCGGCAAGCTTATCAGCACTGCGCGCGCAGAGCACCACGCTGGCTCCGTTGATGACATACTGGCGCGCAATCTCCGCGCCCAGCCCCCGGCTTGCGCCCGTTACAACAGCAGTTCGGCCCTTAAGCTTCATCGTGCTTTGCCTGCAATGATATAGTTGACCGCCGCGATCTTCGACATTTGTTTGGATGCAAAAGCATTTTGGTCGATCAGCAAAGCGCGCTTCATCGTCCGCACCAGCCTGCCAAAATCAAGTTCGCGAAATTCCGGCCACTCAGTGGCAAGCACCACGGCTTCACTGTTCACGAACACAGCATCTATCGATGGCGCGATCGTCACCAACGAATGCAGTGGGTCCGGCAGACTGGCCACCTGCGGATCGTACACGGTGATATCGGCCCCCGCCTCGATCAGCTCTCCGATGACCTCAATTGCGACAGAACGCCGTATCGCATTCGTGCCGGCCTTGTAGGCGAGACCCAGCACGCCGACCTTCTTAGCCTTGAGCGCGCCAAGCTGACCGCGCAAATGCCTAACCACCCAACCCTTGTGATAAGCATTGCTTTCGAGCACAGCCGCGAGCACCGGAACTTGAGCGCCGACGTCTTTGGCAATAATCTTCAGGAACTGCACGTCACGCGCCAGGGTGCCCCCACCGAAGGCGGCCCCTGCCCGTACATAAGCCTTCTTGCCGATACGTGGATCGAGGCGCAGCGCGCCTTCGACCTCGCTCATGTCGGCGCCTACGCCCTCGCACAACGTGGCAACTTCGTTCGTGAAGGTAACGCAGGTCGCGAGATAGGCATTCAGCGCGTGCTTGACCATTTCCGCAGACTCGACTCTGAGCCAGAGCAGCGTATCGCAGAATGGTTTGAGAACCGGCTCGATGACCTGCCGCGCCCAATCCTCGCGAATGCCGATAACGATACGTTCGGACTTGGTGAACACTTGTATCGCATCGCCGAGTCGCAAATTCTCCGGAGAATAGGCGAACGACACCTTGCGGCCACCGGCGACCTTGGCGAAATCCCGCTCGAGTTGCGCCGTGCTGCCGACCGGCACTTGAGACGAGATCAGAACGACGGTCCCATCGTTCAGATGCGGAAACGTCCCTCGGATGCGATCGAGCACGTACCGGACATCAGCAACGTCGTCGTTGTCAACTGGTGTATCGAAACTCACCCATAGCAGGTCAGTCGATGCAATGGCCGCCGCCAAATCGCTTGTGAAGCTGAGATGGCCGTCGTGCAGTCCTTGCGCGAGCATCGCATCGAGACCGGGTTCGAACAGCGGCGCTTTCGCTGCACTCAATTTGGCAGCAGCCTGAGCGTCTTCGGCGAGCCCGACGGTCTTTATGCCGCGTGAAGCCAGACACGCAGCCGTCACCGATCCAAGGTGCCACAGTCCGTAAACGCAAACGGTCATGGGCGCGCCTCGAACACCCAGGGGTTGGCACGGAGATAGTCGAGAGTGATCTCTATGCCATGCTTGATCGAGACCTTCGGCCTCCAGCCCAGGGCACGAATGCGGCTGCAATCGAGGAAGATGAAGGGATTGTCGCCGATCCAGCCACGTTCACCACCGGTATATTCAAGCTTCGGCTCCAGTTGCAGCCGCTTCGATATCCAACCGATCGACTGATTGACTTCACAATACTCGTCCTGGCCGAGGTTGAAGATATTCACTCGATCGGTGGCGCGTTCGATGGCAATGAAGATAGCGTCGATGCAGTCCTGCACATAGAGGTAGGACTTGCGCTGCTTGCCGTTGCCAAGCACTTCGAGCCTCGACGGGTCGGCGGCAAGCTTCTGGTAGAAGTCGAACACATGGCCGTGGGTGTAGCGTTCGCCAAGAATCGAGACGAAACGGAAGATGAAGCCTTGGAAGTCAAAGCCCTCGCAATAGGAGGTGATCAGCCCTTCCGCTGCGATCTTCGAATTGCCGTACAGCGAAGTCTGCACCGGGAACGGCGCATCCTCTGGTGTCGGAAACACCTTGGCCTCTCCATAGACTGAGCCGGTCGACGAGAAGGCAATCCTTTTGATGCCATGGACGCGCATCGCCTCCAGCACGTTGAAGGTCGCGATCAGATTCTGCTCGATGTCCTTAAATGGATGGTGCGTGCCAAACCGAACGTCTGCGTTCGCCGCCAAATGAAAGACCATATCGCAACCCGCGATGGACGTACGTAGCACATCGTTATTCAACAAGTCGCCTTCGATCAGCTTGAAATTGGCCGACATCAACGCACCTTTGAGGAAGCGGCTTTGTCCGGTGACGAAATTGTCATAGCCGACGACACTGTGGCCAGCTGCAAGCAGCCTATCAACGAGATTGCTGCCGATGAAGCCAGAAGCGCCGGTTACGAATGCCCGCATACATCCCCCTTGAAAGACCCAGACCAACTCCAGCAGAAGCCGGTTCTGCCGCCAGCACGGTTGAGAAGACCACAGCAACTGCGGCCGCCTGCCGCATCATATCGGCCAAGGATAGATCACAAGCAAGGTCAAAAAGATAGTTCAATCCCGCGATGGCGAAACAGCGCAGCAGTTGCACACCGATCCGCCTGGAAAGTGGAAACTTCGAGGCGGAAATTTCAACCGCCATAGAAGCAAGAACGTCAAAGTCGCCGACACAGAGGCATGGTCATGCAAGTCAGGAAATCGTCCAAAAGGCGAGCGAATTAACGATCCGGACAGGCTCCGTAACTTATGGCCGCTTCCAAAATAGCAAAGCTCATCCTCGTCCGACCGCGCCCAACTGGCGATCAGAGGCTACCGTTGAAGCGTCAAGATCCTCCGCGAAGTTTATCTTCTTATCGATGATGTACATCGGCCTGCGCTTCGATTCATCGTAGATCCGGCCAATATATTCGCCGACCAGTCCAAGTGCGAGCAATTGTACGCCCGAGAAAAACGACACCACCAGCACAGTTGTCGGCAAGCCTGGCGACAAGTCGAAGCCAATTAGTTTTTGCAGGACGTACCAAAAACCGAGCAAGAAGCTGATTGCGGCAACAACGAAACCCGCCATCGACATCATTTGCAATGGCCGACTGCTGAAGCCTACAAGACCGTTGATACCAATCTTGAGCGAGCCGACCAGACGGTTGTAATTTCCGGTCCCCTTAAGGCGGGCGTCGCGACTATAGAGAACCGCAGCTTGCTTGAAACCAACAAAAGCTACCATGCCTCGCAGAAACCCGTGAGTCTCCGACAACCTACGTAACTCCTCAATGACCCTTCGCGACATGATGCGAAAATCACCAGTATTGCGTGGGATCTCAACGTCACTCAGCCGGTTGATAACCGAATAGCCGAGGTACGAAACAGCTTTCTTCACAAGAGTCTCGCCCTCTCGCGAGGAGCGCATTGCGTAAACGACCTCATAGCCTTCAGTCATTTTGGCGTAGAGACGCTCGATCATCTCCGGCGGATCCTGTAGATCCACATCAATCACGACACATTTTCCGCCAACGCAGTTCAAAATACCGGCCATTGTCGCGGCAGGCTGTCCAAATCGACGAGAGAACAAAAGTAACTTGACGGCCGGATTACGTTCGATCTCACGCAAGATCACAGCCTCAGTATCATCGGGTGACGGGTCGAGCGAGAAAATAACCTCGTAACTCAACCCCATCCGAGTCATTACAGCTTCGGTTCGGTCCAAAAATGGCCTAATATTCCCTGCTTCCTTGTATACTGGAACCACAATCGACAGCTCGACGCCGGACGAATATCCTATGGAGACACACTGAGTTGCAGACATGATTCCGATCCTGGACTTACAAGGAACTAACAATCGCGATCTGAGCCCATCCGCGCATTGAGCCGCTCTATAGCGTGCGGCCAGGGTCCGCTCCAGTGGTCAAATCACGCCCTCACTTGATAGGCTTCTCCGACGAAATCTGAAGGGATTTATTATGAAGTCGCACACTCTTACACCCTTTTGCGCAAAGCTTTTATCAGCCGTCCCGCGAATCTTCGAGCAAGCTGAACCGAACGGGCGTGCACTGCACTAGGCCGCCACCGCCGAGCTCCCCCAGCGACGCTCGCCCCCTGAGCTTGCAAAGCAGCAAGCGCAGCAAGGTTTCTTCTCGCTTCTGCCAATGCTGCGTTCGCCCCCTGAGCTTGCAAAGCAGCAAGGTCAGCAAGATTTCTTCTCGCTTCTGCCAAAGCTAAAGTGCTCGCATGCATACCATCGAAATTGGTGATCGAAGCTAGAATCTTTCCTAGCAGTTCGGCCGCGGTCGGCTCGGCCGACACTTCAAGGTAAGATGAATTGTCTCGAAGCCAATTAAAACACCAATCCCCGAAACCTCCAAGGTCCTCCCGGCTCGCGAGCTCCTCACTGGCGAAACGACGAACCTCCGCCAGAAAGGACGGGAGCTTTTGGTCGTCAAGAAGGGCAAAGCTCTGCAGAAAAGTGCGACCGGTCTTTAGCCAGCGATCCTGGGACCATCCTTGTTCGTGGTCGAGGTGAAAAACCAACGGTGATTGGGGCCGCAAAAGTTCTATATTTTCTACTGCAAAAGCGGCCGGCAGCCAGTAATCCCACCACGGCTGCCCAACCGTCAAGTCGCGCGGGATGGTGGCAGCGCGAGCCATCGATGGCGCGAAAAAGAACGCATCAAAACCGAGGCAGGTTTGCCCAGTCGGCAGCAGCGATATCGGATCGATATTTACCCGCTCCACCATTACGAGGCCACGACGAGCCCCCTTCCTTACCCCGCTGACGAACGACGGGTATCCAAGGAAGAAACAATCTGCATTGATAATAGCGACCAAATCATCATGGCACCGCCCCGCATAATCGAGGAACTCGCCAATTCCAGGCCTAACGTTAGAAGACAGAACGAAACTGACGGGGTAAGCTAGAGGCTTAAGCTGCTCGATTTCCGTCGCCGAATTGATGCTGACGATCCGAAAGCCAGCCGAAATCCACGATTCGATACAAGCACGCTGATACACAGTCCCAAAATCGCGTCCAGCAACCATCCGCTTCATGGTCGGCGGCAAAGAAGTAATCATCGTCGAGGCGAACATCAATTGGTCTCAGCCCGCCCGCTGTTTCGGCCGCTTTGGATCATGGCACGATTCTAATTGAGCGCAAAAGCGCGGAGACGCGCCGCCCATCACCATTTGGAAGTTGATTCGACTTGATGAAGTTGATCTCAAGCTTCACCGGTCCCTCCGCAACGGGAACTTGGATTTCAAAGTCGCCAGGTTGCAGGGTTTGGTCGATTGCCCCCTCACTCCCTCCCTTAATCTCGATCTTCTGGTCCTCCAACCCAAGATTGCTCGGCACCATACCCGACAGAACGACTTTCCCAGCAACGACAGGCGACTGCACGAGCAATGTGCTCTGCGGAGCCTCCCAGCCGTCCGCATATATTCCATCGGAAGCCATCACCGCGCTACCCGCTGACGCGAAGGCAGAAACTGCGTGCTGGCCGACGGCCATTCCATCCTCCATGGACAGCGACGTCAGCAGCGCCACAGCGGGGCGCGCGTCTCCCGGAGGTAACCGGCCTATATTCGAAAATTTAAATTGAATTCGGGATGCGCCAGCCTTCACCGGCAGCCAGAGTTCAAAGCTGCCAGCCTCGAGGTGCTTCGTTACGGATCCGCCACCGTCAACACTTAGCGTCAGATCGACATCATCGAGTCCAACACCTCTTTGAAATTGACCGCGCATCCTTACATACTTTGCGGTCTCGGAAGACAGCACAAAAAAACCTTGGTCGCCGAGCCAACCATCTTCATACATCCCGGAGAATTGCAGCGCGTCGTTCGCAAGGTCAGCCGGGAAGTGCTCCAGGCGCGAAGGCGGCTGCAAAAGCTTGTCGTTGGCATCAACTAAGCGAATACGACGAACCAAGCCAGTCATTTGCCTATAGTCCAGCGGGACGTCCTGTCCGTAAAGCTTCATCAAACCGCGACGAGGAGTTGCTAGCGGCTGCGCATCGACAGCCATGTCCAGCAATATATAGAATTTGCCGTCATAGCGAATAGGAACGACGGCATCGGAAACCACTCGGCCGGCACCATAGCCCAAGAATCCAATCGATTTCGCCGCTTCGCCGACGACCTTCACCGGAGGAAGGCGCCTTTCTGTCCCCGCAAAAGTGGATGAAGTCATGCTCAACTGCAGACGAGCCGCAGCACTTGGGTTATTGACCCGAAAAAGCAAATACCTTCCCGCTGCAGCGAACATTTTTCCTGCGAAGTAGATGTCCTGCTCCGGCGCATAAACCGATACAATTCCAGTCTCGGGCAAGTAGTAGTAACTCCCCAAGTTTGAATCGATTAGCGTCAAGCGGTTGCCGCTTGCATCGCGATCGGACCAGATATCAACTTCAGCTCCCCCCGGAATAGTTTTGTTGTATTCTTTCGTGAGCCGACTAATCGTTACAGACTTGCCGTCAACATCAGATGCCGCAAACGGCAATGCCGATTGTTTTGGACCAATTTCTTCCAAGCTGCGGGCCGTGTATTGCGTGATTCCAAATAACTTATGAAGAGGGTTCCTTTCGGACCCTTGCAAAGCAAGATCAAGTCTCCCATTGAAGAATGACGGCCGCGCCTCGAACGTCCGTGCGCACCCTTCCCTCGCCCCCAGAATTTTCATCAATGGGGGCAATGGCGTCTCGTAGGTCACGTTGCAGGTTTCAAGCGATCGGTCGTCGAGAAGACGAGTCAAAACTCTATCGCTGGATCCGTGCGGGATAGCATTTCCACCGCCACTACTTTCCCGCCAAGCACTCGCAACGTATCTTGCATCCGTCAAGCAGACGCAAAATGAAGCGACAACGACCAGATAATTTATGATTTTCTGCTTGAAATGCGCGACCGCAAAGATGATGGCGAACCATATAAAACTCTGTGCAAACATCGCAATTTTGAAAAGCCCAAAATCGTTCCGCTTAGCTACGACAACGGCAGTAACAATACACATGATTGCAAGGAAGGCTGCGAACGATACTCGCCTTCGGAAGCCTTCAACAACACCTCCCAAAGCAACTGCGCCCAATGCTATGCTTGCGGCAATCCCAAAAGACAAGAAGGGTTCACGATCGCTCGCCCCAAGCGGTAAGAAGCCGAACAAGATCGACAGCCCGCTGGGAACGATGAAGTAAGGAAAAATCGACACACCTTCGTAAACGCCTTGCGATGCACTGCCATGAAGCTGCGACAGCATATAAAGGAAAAAGCTGACAAGATACGGCGCCGCCAGCAACGCAGTTACAACGGTGAGCAACAGCACGCTCCGCCAGGAGCGCCATCCCCAATCATTTCGACGGAAATGCCAAACATGGAAAAGCAGAAATGCCATGACAAAAAATGGAACGGTCTCGGGATAGATCAGCCAATAGGCTGCCGCGACCACAGCCGTCAGGAAAAGATGCCCCTTCGAACGCAGCTCAGTGAACGGCGTGAATGCCAAACTTGCGGTGCCACACATGAACGCCAACCCGATAACCTGGGCAATCAACTGCTGATGCACAGCATATAAGCTGAGAGGTGCCAAGGCCGTGAGGCAAAGGCCGGCGAACAGATATCGCCGTTTATCGAATGCGGGCAAAGCGACCGCGGCGGCGGCACCGCAAAGAGCTCCGTGAAATGCGAGGATCAATGGCATAAAGAGAAGAAAGGGACTCTTCCCAGAAACGGCTGCGAAGAAAGAGAGCAACAAATCAGCGCCTGGACGGCCGTTCCCCGCCACAACCAGAAACCAAAGATAGCCGGGATAGTCCTGGCCGGATCTCAAAGCGTTAATCGAGGGTTGTTGGAAAAACCCGTTGTGCAGCAGACGTATGGCACTGAGATTATAGTTCGCCCAATCATCATTAGCGTTGGCAAGCCAATCCAAGCCAAATCGTAGGGAGGGAAATCCGGACAGAACGACTGATACGACAACTGGCAAGACAAAAATCAGATCCTGACGCAACCATGCCGGCCATCTCCACAACCATACACAGATGGAAACAAAAAGGACAACCGCACACAGAGAGCGCGCGAACGCTTCAACGGGAATGCCAGCAACACTCAGCCAAAAGGTTGGCAAGAGCGTCGCTGCTACTCCGACTGTTGGCGCCAGAAACAGCGACCGCAGCGGTCCCAAGCCCGGAGCCGTGATCGCAATCAGCGACCAGCCCACGATCGTCCAGAAAAGCAAAAAGGCAAAGGTTAACGTGAGTGGCACAACAGTCATTTGAAACCCTGAGAGAACTTCGGCGATGAGACCTACTGTCATCTCGAAGGAAAGACGAACTTTTCCCCAGATCTGGCACTTCCCGATATAGAGACGATTTTAGTCGCCTCAGGGAGCCAAATCCGGTTGTGCAGCACCATCAACCTAACCTTCTAGATAACAGAAAACGCAACAGATACAAAGAATACGTCCCTTTTCGACAGCCGGTCGCCTCTTAATTAGCCCGACACGCCGCCAGGTACTAGCGCGGCTCCTGCCAACATTCAGACGAGTTGCGGGAATTGCGACGATTGTCTTAAGTCAACTCTGGAACTCTCGGACATAAGACATTGCGCGGCAAATGTTTATGATCTAAACGCCAATTGGACTATGGCTCCAACGGGAGGGGTCGGCCGGCAGGTGTTCCACCAAGAGATTTCCGCATATGAGAAAACGGTCTGCGTTGATCACTGGAGTCACCGGTCAGGATGGTGCTTATCTTGCGGAACTTTTGCTCTCAAAGGGCTATTCGGTTCACGGTATAAAGCGGCGGACGTCGCTCTTGAATACCGATCGCATCGACCATCTCTACCACGATCCTCACGTGCAGGGCCTGGATTTCACCCTTCACCATGGCGATCTTACCGATTCCTCAAGTCTGATCCGAATCGTCGAAGAGGTACAACCCGACGAAATCTACAATCTGGCAGCGCAGAGCCACGTTGCGGTTTCGTTTGAAGAACCCGAGTATACCGCGAATTCCGACGCGCTTGGAACGCTGCGAATTCTTGAAGCACTGCGCATTCTGGGCTTAGAGAAAAAATCGCGCTTCTACCAGGCATCTACATCCGAACTGTACGGATTGGTGCAGGAGACCCCCCAAAAGGAAACCACACCGTTTTATCCGCGGTCGCCATACGCAGTGGCAAAGCTATATGCCTATTGGATCACGATCAATTACCGTGAAGCATACGGAATGTATGCCTGTAATGGTATTCTGTTCAACCACGAGTCCCCGCTCCGCGGTGAAACTTTCGTCACGCGCAAGATTACGCGCGCGCTCGCGCGAATCAAGCTCGGCTTACAGGAACGCGTTCACCTCGGAAATCTAGACGCGCGGCGCGATTGGGGCCACGCGCGCGATTACGTCGAGATGCAATGGTTGATGCTCCAACAGGATGAGCCCGAAGATTTCGTCATTGCGACAGGTGAGCAGCATTCAGTTCGCGATTTTGTCAACTTTGCCGCCGAAGAAGTAGGCATAAGTGTCCGCTGGGATGGGCGTGGCGTGGACGAGAGGGGATACGACGCCTCAACTGGCGCGTGCATCGTAGCAATCGATCCGCGTTATTTCCGTCCTGCTGAAGTCGAGACGCTGCTCGGCGATGCATCGAAGGCAAAGCAGAAACTCGGATGGAGTCCTCGTACACCCTTTCGAGAGCTTGTCGGAGAGATGATGCGTGAAGATCTCAAGCTCGCTGAGCGCGATGAGCTTGTTAAGAAGCATGGCTTTCGGTTCTTCAACCGACATGCATTGCCGTTCGCGTAAGTCCAATTTCGGCGAGAAGTTCACTTGCGGGTATTGCACGCCTATAAAATCTATCGACCAGATATCGAGGGAGGTGTACCGGCTGTCATCGCGAACTTAGTTGGGCATTCGGTACCGGACGTCGAGCAGTTTGTTCTGACGGCGCGCCGCTGCGGATGGGGCCGGAACATCGAGATCGACCGCACGCCCGTTCGGGCCGTGGGCTCTTTCGGCACATTATTTTCCACACCGATGGCGCCAAATTACATACCCACTCTGATCCGTCGTGCGAGGCGATCGGATATTGTAGTGCACCACGCTCCCCTGCCCCTCAATGACGCGGCACTGGCCTATGGTTTACCTGATCGAGTAGGCCTGATCATCTATTGGCATGCCGAAATAGTTGGATACCCGCGCCTTAAGAGAGTGGTTACGCCGATGATCCACCGCGTTCTGAAGCGAGCTGACCAGATTATTGTAGCTGGTCAACGCATGATCGATCATTCGCCCTTCCTGCAGTCTCATAGAAAAAAATGCATCGTGATTCCATTCGGCCTAGACGCGGCTTATTGGAACGCAATTGATTCTCCGAACGCGCGGAGATATTCGTCCCGTCATATCGTCTCACTTGGCCGATTGGTCGGATACAAAGGCTACGATGTGCTGCTTCGTGCGCTGGTTTCACTTGATGCAACTGCCACGATCATCGGCGAAGGTCCGCTTCTGAACGGGCTGCAGGCGTTGGCCAACGATCTTGGAGTCGCCGATCGGGTTCGTTTTGCCGGCCGCCGCTCCCGTGACGAAATTCGACAGCTATTCCATTCGGCCTGTCTGTTCGCCTTTCCATCGGTCACGACGGCCGAAGCCTTCGGACTGGCCCAGATCGAGGCAATGGCAGCCGGCTTGCCGATCATCAACACCGACCTTCCAACAACGGTTCCGCTGGTTGCCCGCCACAACATGGAGGCCTTAACCGTGCCGCCCGGCGATCCGACCGCCCTTGCTACCGCGCTCGGGCGTCTATTGAGCAATCCTGCACTCGCCGAGCGGCTCGGGCGCGCGGCCCGAACACGAGCATTTTCTGAATACGACCAATCAGTCTATCGCGCACGCGTGATCGAAGTCTATGAACACGTCTATGCTCGTAGATCCAAACGTGCCAGGTAAAAGCATCCCACAATGCAAGATGCTTTTCTCGCTTAGGGGAATGAGGTAACTCACCGAAATAACGTCGGAATTCGCCGGCTAACAAATAGATAGTCAAGTATGTCACCTACAATACAATGGCGGATCTTGTGAGCAGGACGGTTACGCGCGCAGGGAGCCGCTTTGCAGTCGGCGCGGCGATTGCAGATTTGGCAACCGGTGCTGCCATGTGGCCACTATGGGTACGGCTGGGTTGGAATGACATACTACAGCGTTACCGCCGCTCTATGCTTGGCCCATTCTGGTTGACCGCTAGCATGGCCGTTATGGTGATCGTACTCGGCATTCTTTATGCGGAACTCTTTGCTACCCCTGTCCATGAGTTTCTTCCTTATGTCTGCGTGGGGTTACTGACATGGACGCTGATCTCAAGCTTCCTTATCGAAGGAGGAGTGATGTTCACCGGCGCGGAATCCTACATCAAGCAGGTCCGCCTACCGTATTCAGTTTATGTCTTCCGCTCGACATGGAGCAAACTGGTCATATTCGCACATAACATCGTCATCTATGTTGGGGTGTTGGTCTATTTCCAGATATGGCCAGGAGCGGTCGCTTTATTAGCCCTTCCAGGCCTCTTTATCATTCTCATCAATGGCGGAGCGATTACACTCCTGATCGGAATGATCTCTGCCCGGTTTCGCGATGTTCCTCAGCTGATCAATTCCGTTGTACAGATCGTCTTCTTTATTACGCCTATTATGTGGAAACCGGAACTATTGCATTCACGAGCTTATATCGCGGATTTCAACCCGTTCTTTCACCTAATCGAAGTGGTGCGATTGCCCTTGCTCGGCGGTATTCCATCGGTGAGAACCTATACGGCGCTGGTGATGATTACCGCCGTCAATTTAACGGTTGTCGGTCTTTTCTTTTCGCGCTTCCGGGCGCGTATTTCGTACTGGGTTTGACAACCATGGCAATACAAACCTCTTGTTCCAGCGACCGCAGCGACCTCTCACTCAGGAACGTCAGTGTCTCCTTCCCTATTTATCATGGCGGCTCGCGCTCCCTTAAGAAGAGCCTGCTTTTCAAGGGCTCAGGCGGCCAGCTGGCCAGTGATGCCAATCAGCGAATTACCGTCGAGGCGTTGCGCGATGTATCCCTATCATTCAGCCGCGGAGATCGCGTCGCGCTAGTCGGCCGGAACGGCGCTGGGAAGACGACCCTGCTGCGCGTGATGGCCGGCATCTATGAACCCGTGTCCGGAGAGGTTGTCACCTGCGGGCGAATTTCGCCTATGTTCGACATTAGCCTCGGCATCGATGGCGACATTTCCGGCTACGATAACATTCGCCTGCGCGGTCTCATCCTCGGCCTATCTGCCAAGGAAATTGACGAACGCCTCGTTGAAATCGCAGCATTCACTGAGCTCGGCGACTATCTCGATATTCCAGTGCGAACGTACTCGTCCGGGATGATGAGCAGACTAACCTTCGCTGTTGCGACCTGTTTCGCGCCCGAGATTCTGCTCATGGACGAATGGATTGTCGCGGGCGACGCGAGCTTCTTAGCAAAGGCTCAGCAGCGAATTGAAGATTTTGTTGGGAAAGCCGGCATTCTTGTTCTTGCCTCCCACAGTGATGAGATTTGCCGCCAGTGGTGCAATAAGGGGGTTTGGATGGAGCGTGGCCAAGTCAGGATGACCGGAGATATCAACACCGTCTTAGACGAATACAATCGAGCATAATCATGCCGGACTAGGCTTCGCACGGGCTCGAGTAAGATCAAGTGCCACACTGACCGTCACGACATGCAAAAACTGACTAAACGATCGATCATCATCAGCTGGTGGTAGAGAAACGCTAGCTACGAGATCAATCTCATCTCTCCTGCAGCTGATGGTAACCGGCACGAGGCCCCCACCTCGCGGTCGTGAGCTTGGTCTGCGATACAGCCTGGCATGAGCTGATCGTTGGGAGTGAATCGATGGCAGATGCCAT
>NZ_JADPKT010000080.1 GCF_023074075.1 Bradyrhizobium sp. 138
CAACGTCGAAGCGGCCAACAGCCAGGCGCTGTCGACCCGGCAGTCGATCGCGGTCTCCGCGCTGTCGCTGGCCAACCAGTCGCAGCAGAGCGTGCTGCAACTGCTCCGCTAACAAGCGGCAGACATCGCAAGCAAGATCCGGCGGCGGGGCTTCGGCCCCGCCGCTTTCTTTTTGCGCCGGCATCAGGAGAGGATGCGTTCGGATGCAGCCAATTGCTCACTCTGAGTTATGGTTGACAAGTCGCAAACGCCTCGTCGCTGCACCAAAAAACATCATCCTATCATGACGATATAGGCGAGCACGATCCGGCTCCGAACGCGCGTATGGTGAATCCGGGCAAGGACTGCCGCGACATGCTTCATGCTTTGTTAGCCGTCTGCGTTCACCGTCCCGGCATCGATTAATCCTAATCGAAGTTTGTTTGTTGCGTTGCGTACCAGAAGGGTAACACTCAATGTCCGGTATCGTCCTCTCCGCATCGGTTCGCCAGAACCTGCTCTCTCTCCAGTCCACCGCTGACCTCCTCGCCACCACGCAGAGCCGTCTGTCGACCGGCAAGAGCGTCAACTCGGCTCTCGACAACCCCACCAACTTCTTCACGGCCCAGTCGCTCGACAACCGCGCCAGCGACATCAACAACCTGCTCGACGGCATCGCCAACGGCGTGCAGGTGCTGCAGGCTGCCAACACCGGCATCACCTCGCTGCAGAAGCTGATCGACAGCGCCAAGTCGATCGCCAACCAGGCGCTGCAGACCACGGTCGGCTATTCCACCAAGTCCAACGTCTCGACCACCATCTCCGGTGCGACGGCGGCCGACCTGCGCGGCACGACGAGCTTCGCCAGCGCCACAGCATCCAGCAACGTCGTGTATAGCGGGGCGGCGGGCGGCACCACGGCGGCGAGCGGCACCACGACGCTCGGCGCCACCATCGGCTCGTTCACGGGCACTGCGGGAACTGCCGGCGACGGCACCGCCGCCCTGACCGGCGCCATCACCCTGATCGCCACCAACGGCACGACTGCCACCGGCCTGGCCGGCAACGCCCAGCCGGCCGACGGCGACACGCTGACCGTGAACGGCAAGACCATCACCTTCCGCTCGGGCTCGGCTCCGGCGTCGAGCGCGGTTCCG
>NZ_JADPKT010000018.1 GCF_023074075.1 Bradyrhizobium sp. 138
CTTCAACCAGCTGCACGCGCTATTCAGTTGAAGCCGACATCACCCACTTAGCCGGTTTTGCAGTGCCTGCCGATCGACGACGAGGTAGAGGAGGCTCAGGTCTGCCCGTCGTCTTCCCGCGAGCCGTCTGACCAGCGCCCGGGTACCGTCGACCACAAAGACTCCGCAATCATGGCCGTTGCTCTGCCTGCGCATGTTGGCATCTTGCAAATGGGCTCCCACCCGCGATGCGAGCATTGCTGCAGGTCCGGCATTGTATGGCTTGAAGGAGTCGTAATGATAGGCAACCGGCCTGTCCCGATCGCGGCGATCTACCAGCAGCAACGACCAATGGGAGCCGCGGCGACGGACGTCCGTAGCACTCGCATCACTCACCGGCAGGAACAGGAAGTCGGCCGTATCGTTGCCATTCCGATCGTTGACAATGCGATGGAATGCGTTCAGGGCGTCGCCGTCCGTACCATGGCCCACCTGAAAGGCGATGAGAGGATCGACGAACCGGGTCCGGGCGGCGAGGTTTGGATTGTTTTGCTGCAACTCCTGCGACAGCAGCTCGTAGTCCCGCTGGATATGCGCATCACCCAGCCATTCGTCGGCTCCGAGCACCCGTCCGCTGCGGTCGCCGGCAGAGACACTCGCCCTTGAAGCGCCGATCCGGGGATCAGGAACTGAGGATGGGACAGGGTGATGGATCAGTTGGGCATCGCGGCGTCCTCGCGGCCCCAATGCGATGGAGTAGGTCTCACCGTTGATAGAGACCGGCTGGGGAGCCATTTGCGAACTCGGCAACAGCATTTTATTGTCCAGTACATCGAGCAGGAACTCCGGCACCGCCTGTGAGCCATGCCGCCAATCCTCGCCGACGAGATATCCGATATCCTCGAGCTCTTGCGGCGTGCCTGATGGACCGATGAAGAACGGTGGTCTGCCGGCGGGGCTGAGCACCGGCCTTGACTGCGCATCGTCACGCATTTCCTGCGGTGTGGACGGCAGATCAGTGAAAGAAGTTAGATCGCGGTAGATGTCTGAGGACCGAGCTGGCGCGCCCTCCGGAGTTGGCCACTCGAAGTCGGACGGCACCCGTGGAGACCAGGTGAAGCTCGACCCGGCCGGGTCCTGCCAAC